>JAHCHY010000009.1 GCA_026129485.1 Cyclobacteriaceae bacterium | reverse complement strand
CCATCCGAGCCCATGGTTACGCCAAACCTGATGTTGGGATATTTGCCTTCGCGTATCCAGTCATCGCGCCTGTTAAGCGATGCTGCCTTGATCTTGACCAACGCTCTTCCGGCTGTAGCTTCCGGTTGGGCAATTTCAACCAGCTCAATCTTACCGGCTTCTTTTAGTACCAGGGCCTTCATAGTTTATCAGTATTGTTTTCAAGTTACAACACCGGCACTATATTTAAAACCGTGCGCTGATTTATTTACCGTACTCCCGTCAGACTAACTAAAGGCTATCTCAAGAATATAGAAGTGTCAGGTTGTTCCGATGGCTATCGGAACAAAACCGGTTTTTTCTGTGCGGAAAATAGCCTTCGACAGGCTCAGGCTGACAAGAGAGTTGATTTTTGAGATGGCTTTTAGAACGGTGTATCATCATCACCTCCCGATGGCGGCAATGAACCGGAGGGATTGTCGCGGAAGGTATTCAGCCGGCTTTCGCGTGTAATGCTGCTCATGGGAGTAAGTCCGTCAGGCGCATCGTAATCGGCAAACTTGGTGTACTTGCCAATGAACTTGAGCCTTACATTTTCAAGCGAACCATTCCGGTGCTTGGCTATAATTACTTCGGCCATACCTTGTGTGGGCATGCCTTCCTCATCTACGGTGATCTTGTAATACTCCGGCCGGTAAAGGAACATCACAATATCGGCATCCTGCTCAATGGATCCGGATTCGCGCAAGTCACTAAGCTGCGGACGCTTATCGCCACCGCGCGTTTCCACACCCCGGCTTAGCTGCGACAGCGCAATTACCGGAACCGATAATTCTTTAGCGATGCCTTTAAGTGCACGCGAGATGGACGCAATTTCCTGCTCGCGGTTGCCACTGGCTTCGCCTTTCATTAGCTGCAAATAGTCGATCACGATCATCTGAATGTTGTGCTCGGCCTTAAGCCTGCGGCACTTGGCGCGAAGCTCAAGTATCGAAAGCGCGGGTGTATCGTCAATAAAAATAGGTGCGCTGGAAAGGCGCGTGGTTTTATGCACCATCTGCTGCCATTCAAAGTCAGCGAGGTTGCCTTTCTTGATCTTTTCCGAATCCAGTTCCGCTTCTGCGGAGATCAAACGGTTAACCAATTGCAGCGAGGCCATCTCCAGCGAGAAGATAGCAGCAGGAATACCGAAGTCCACAGCCGCATTGCGCAGGGCCGAAACAATGAATGCGGTTTTACCCATACCCGGCCGTGCAGCAATAATCACCAGGTCGCTTCGCTGCCAGCCGGAAGTTACGCGATCCAGCCGCGAGAAGCCGCTTGGCACCCCGGTAAGACCGTCTTTATGATTGCGCTTTTCCTGCAGCTCTTTGGTAGCCTGGAACATGAGCGACTTCATGGAGTCGTAGTTCTTGCGCAGGTTAGCATCAGATATCTGGAAAATATTCTGCTCGGTTTTATCGAGCAGCTCAAACACATCGGTGGTGTCTTCGTATGCATCGTGATGAATCCGGGAAGCGATCTGGATCAAATCGCGCTTGATCGCCATCTCGATAATAATACGTGCGTGGTATTCGATATTGGCAGCCGAGCTCACCTTGCTGGTAAGCTCCGCTATATAGTAAGCTCCTCCTACCAGCTCTATCTTGCCGGCCTTGCGCAACTGCGCCACTACCGTGCGCATATCTACCGGCTCGGCAGCTTTGAACAGGTCGATAATGGCTGAATAAATTTCCCTGTGCTGCTCGGTATAAAAATGTTCGGGTCTCAGGAATTCTACTACGGCTGTGAGCGCGTTCTTCTCTAACATAAGCGCACCGAGAATAGCCTCTTCCAGATCAAGCGCCTGAGGCGGCAGTTTACCCAAGCTCTCCGCAATATCGCGTGCTAAAAGCTTGGACTTGCCGGCTCCGCTCATGGCAGAACTTAACCTCACTGGCGTTGATCGTTGCTCCATACATTCGTGGTTGTTGTACGTAGTTTCTTTAAGGGCAACAAACGTACCGCTTAGAATACTCCTACCCTCAACAAGTTATCTACATTCAAACATGTGAATTTGTGAATAAATTCACTCGTTAGAAGGCCATTAAATTTGCATGAAGCTGCTACCCTGTTTTAAGACACAGACAAATTCCTGTATCTTTACCGCACTAATTCTATAAACCTTGACTGCTTCTATCTACCAGCAAAGCATTGATAAACAACGAATAATCATTACAGGTAAGCATAGCGGTTTAATTGCTGACCTGGCCCGGCACGTGCTTACCTCCAATGCCCGCAAGTTCGATTGGTACACTTCAAAACAACCTGCTCCGCCCCAAAATGATGCCCCTGTTATCCTGATTGAAGCGCAGGATCAGCTTGCTGAGTACCATCCGCATATTCTCATTTTATCAGCTGTTGAATCAAACAGGCTGGCCGGGATTGAAAAGGCGGCAGATGCAGTCCCAAAAGGAGGCATTATTATTTACCCGGAAGCTGACCGGGAATTAAAAGCTATAGCTGCCCGCGAACGCACTGATGTGCAGGTAATTCCGTACGGCACCTATAAGCACGAGCAAAAGAACGGCTCTACAATCCTCGTTACCAGCACAAACGAAAAATTCCCGGTCGCCCTTCATACTGAAACAGAGCTTGGTTGCATCAGCGCTGCGCGCGAGCTGCTTAAAAAAATCGGTATCAGCAGCGGGCAGTTCTACAGGGCTGTCAGCACTTTCCGGCCATAAACTGAAATGAAACTGAACCTCAAAAAACCGTTGTGCGTTTTCGATCTTGAAACAACGGGTATAAATATCTCGCAGGATCGCATTATTGAAATTGCCGTAATAAAAGTAATGCCGGGCGGTGAGGTGATTGAAAAGCGTAACCTCGTAAATCCGACTATTACTATCCTGCCAGAATCAACTGCTATTCACGGCATCAGCAACGATGATGTGAAGGACAAGCCAACCTTTAAGGAACTGGCGAAAGACTATGCAAAGTTCTTTGAAGGCGCTGACCTGGCCGGGTTTAATATCCTGAAGTTTGATGTGCCCATGCTGGTGGAAGAATTTCTGCGGGCCGATGTGGAGTTCGATTATTCGCGCAAACGAATTATTGATGCACAGAAGATCTACCACCTGATGGAGAAGCGTAATCTGGCTGCTGCATTAAAGTTCTATTGCAACAAAGAGCTTACCGATGCCCATTCGGCTGCGGCCGATACACAGGCTACCTTGGATGTATTGCTGGCGCAGGTGGCCCGTTACGAAAACCAGCAGGTAACCGATGGCCTGGGCAAGCCCATCGGCACTATTCAGAATGACATGGAAGTATTGCACCAGCTTACCGCTACCGATATGGTTGACCTTGCCGGGCGCATGATCCGCAACGATAAAGGCGAAATCATTTTCAACTTCGGCAAGCACAAAGGCAAAATAGTAACCCAGGTGCTTAAAGACGAGCCTTCGTTCTACGACTGGATGATGAACGGGGATTTTGCGCTGGATACCAAGCGAAGGCTTACTGAAATCAAGCTGAGCTTACTAAAAAAGTAGTCTTCCCTGCTATACTTAAACATTAAGCGCTTTGCATGCGTTCGTGCAGGTCATTATCTTTATCTGCTTGATTAACGTCCATGACTATGAACCTATCACGCAGGCATTTTATTAAATCAACTGCAACCACATTAGCTCTGAGTGCGCTAAGCAGCCAGGCCTTCAGTTTTTTCGACCAGCAGAAAACCTGGCGGGTAGCTTTGATCGGAACAGGGTGGTACGGTAAAAGTGATCTGTTCAAATTATTACAGGTTGCACCGGTTGATGTGGTGGGCCTGTGCGATGTGGACAAGCGATTGCTCACGGAAGCCGGTCAATTGGTAAGTCAGCGACAAAAATCCGGCAAAGTGCCTGAACTGTTCCATGAGTACACCAAACTATTAAGCGCACAAAAGCCGGATATAGTCCTGATCGGTTCGCCCGATCACTGGCATGCTTTGCAGGCTATTGATGCCCTGAAAGCAGGCGCGCATGTCTATGTTCAAAAACCAATTAGCGTAGATGTAATAGAAGGCGAAGCTATGGTAGCCGCTGCCCGAAAGTATAAACGCACCGTGCAGGTTGGCTTGCAGCGCAGAAGCACGCCGCACCTGGTAGAAGCGAAAAAGAATATTGTTGAGGCGGGACTGCTTGGAAAAATCTCGCATGTGGAAATGTTCTGCTACTACCACATGCGCAACAACAGCAATCCTCCTTTACAGCAGGTGCCCGATTTTTTAGATTATGAAAAATGGACTGGCCCTGCCCCGCTCCGTCCGTATGATGGTTTACCCCATCGCGGCTGGTGGCGGGCCTTTATGGAATATGGCAATGGTATTGTAGGCGATATGTGCGTGCACATGCTGGATTGCGTGCGTTGGTTGCTCGATCTCGGCTGGCCGGTACGGATTTCTTCCTCAGGAGGAATTTATGTTCAGAAAGAAGGCAAGTCAAATACCACCGATACGCAGTCTGCTATTTTTGAGTTTGAAAATCTTACTGCAGTATGGCAGCACAGAACATGGGGCCCACCGGTTGACCCGGATTACCCGTGGGGCTTTAAGCTCTATGGCGAAAAAGGTGTGTTAACCGGGAGCCCGTTCAGCTATGATTTTGTGCCTGTGGGGGACGGAAAGAAAATTCACATGGATGCCGTGTATGAAAGAGAAAAGTATCCGGAGGATTTGAAAGAGAAAGATATTGAGATCCATACAGCCCCTGCTACACGCGGGCAGATGTTAAATTTTCTATTAGCTATTGAAAACGGAACTAAACCGGTAGCCGATGTTGAAGAGGGCCATATCTCTACCGCCAGTTGTATCCTGGCTAACCTCGCTATGAAAACCGGGCGCACGTTACGATACGACCCGAAAACAAAAACAGTATGGAATGATGCCGAAGCGACTGCTTTATTAACCCGAACCTACCGGCAAGGCTATACCCATCCACATCCTGATAAGGTTTAATAGTCAACAGTGGACTGTCAACCCTGAGCTGCAATCAAACCTCTTTCCAGGTGTGATCGGCCAGCAGGTGTACGGCTGCCACAAAGTTTTTATAAGACTTGCTTCTGCCCCACTCCTTCGGGCCAACAAGCGAGAGCAGGTGCGTGCCATCTTCTTTCTCATATAAAAAGTATGTTTGCCCTATTACCGGCACAAAGCCGATCTGCGCATCGTAGATAATCATGGAAAGCTCCTTGCGCTTCTGAATTTCTTTAGCCTGCACAGCTAACAGCTCAATCTGCTGGCGGATCTGCGTAAGCTGCATGTTGGTTTGCTCTTCCATAGCCGAAAGCGCCTGGTGCCGGATCACCCCGGCCTCATTAGGCTTGATCACTGCACCTGAAACAGTGGCCGAATACGGAAGCACGCTTAGCTGTTTGTGATAGATTTCTTCATTGGTGAGCTGCTCGCCCCGTTCATTAAAATGATGATGCACTACGCGCAGGTATCCCTTTGGTGTAATCTCATGCAGAACCTCCAGTATGAGCTTATCGTTTTTGGTAAACCACACTTTAAATGTAAGCTGACTTTCAAGCTCAGCTTTTACGGCATCTCCTAAAGCGGCTTCTTCAAGCCCGTGCCATTGCGCATCGGGTGTTACAGCATATTGCGATGCAAAAGCATGGTCTTCCAGCGAAACCCAGTTCATACTGATGGCAAGCTGCTTTCCGGTACCGGCTAATTCAATTTTATAAATGCCTGACCTGGGCCTGCTGCCAAACTCGTAAGTGCCTTTCTCCGGAAATAGCTGCCACGAAGCGAGGAAGTTGTATGCTTCAACCATGAATCAGCTTCTCATACCCTTCACTTTACTTCTTGTAGTATTGCATCGCTTCCGGTATCCAGCCTTCGAGGTCTTTGATGCGGGTTTCGTGCGAAGGGTGTGTAGATAAAAACTCCGGTGGTTGCTGACCTCCGCTAAGGGTTGACATGCGTTCCCAGAACCTGGGGGCAGATGAAGGATCATATCCAGCCATCGCCATAAAGATCAAGCCCATGTGGTCGGCTTCCGATTCGTGGCTGCGGGAAAACTTAAGCATGCCTACATTGGTGCCCATACCTACAGCCTGCATAAAAATCTGTTGTGTAAGTGTCGGGTTTTGCCCCATCGCAACACCTATGGTGCTTAAACCAAATTCAGCTATAAGACCCTGGCTCATGCGCTCGCGACCATGGTTGGCAATAGCGTGCGCTACTTCATGGCCCATCACCACGGCAATGCCGTCTTCATCTTTACAGATCGGAAGAATGGCGGTATAAAAAGCAACCTTGCCACCGGGCATGCACCAGGCGTTTACGGTTTTATCATCCTGTATCAGGTTGAACTCCCAGCTAAACCCGGCAAGCTGGTCGCTCGCACCTTTTTCTGCCATATATTGTTCAACCGCCTTTTGAATTTTTACACCTATTTTTTTAATCAGTTGCGTTTGCTCCTGGTTGGTGGATAAAGGCCCGGTCCTGATTACCTCGGCATATTGCTGGGCAGCCATCTGGTTGATCTCGGCACTGGAAACAAGACTAAGCTGCTTGCGGCCGGTAACCGGAACAGTAGCGCAGGAATATAAAAGCGTGAATAATAAAACGAGCGAAGCGAGTTTACGGAACATACAGTTTTAGTTTTGCTGCAAAGGTAAATGCCTTTGGTGTAATAAATCAAAAAACCGGCTAAAATTGACCGATTCCACTGCTATTGTTCCTAAATTTACAGCCGGATAACATACAGGCCATGAGAATATTTGCCATTGGCAGAAACTATGCGGAGCATATACAGGAACTGAATAACGAAAGACCAACCGAGCCTGTGATCTTTACCAAGCCCGACACGGCACTGATCCGGAACAATGATCCGTTCTATCTTCCTGATTTTTCAAACGATATTCACCACGAAGTGGAGTTGGTCCTGAGAATCAGCAAAGAAGGAAAGAACATAGCAGAACCATTTGCGCACAAATATTTTGATGCCATCGGGATAGGCATTGATTTTACCGCCCGCGATATTCAGCAAAAGCTGAAAGAGAAAGGGTTGCCGTGGGATATTGCCAAAGGCTTCAACGGCTCTGCTCCCATCTCCGACAAGTTTATCCCGGTTGGCGATTTCAAAGACCTGGCCAACATTAATTTTAAGCTTGAGATAGACGGAAAAATCAAGCAGCAGGGAAATACCAGCCTTTTGCTTTTCCCGTTCTCTTATATAATCTCTTACCTATCGAAATTTTTTACGTTACGCACAGGCGATCTGATTTTTACCGGTACACCCAAAGGGGTCGGGCCTGTTGCTATTGGAAATAAACTGAGCGCTTACATTGAAGATGAGAAGCTTTTGGAATTTGAAGTTAAGTAATGTTGCTGCTTTCATAACCTGCATCGGGCTAACACAAAGCCTTGCCCAATTCAGCCCGGATAAAACATTGCCGGCAAAGAGGAGTAACTACCTGTTCCCTATCAAACCGGGAAACACGGCAATTATTACCGGTACAATGGGCGAGCTGCGCAACACGCACTTTCATGCGGGCCTGGATATTGACACACCCGGAATTGGCATACCCGTGCAGGCTGCCGAATCGGGCTATATCTCAAGAGCAGCCGCAACTACAGGCGGGTACGGTAATGTGCTGTATGTAACACACCCGGATGGCAACACCACCGTATATGCGCACCTCGAAGAATTTAAAGGCGCGGTTAGTGATTACATCGATCATGAAAGATACAGGCGCAAAGTTTCAGAAATTGACCTGACGTTTGCTCCTGATCAATTCCCGGTAACAAAAGGCGAAGTGATTGCGCTTTCGGGTAATACCGGTGGCTCAGGCGGGCCGCACCTTCACTTTGAAGTACGCAACAAAAACAACGAGGCTATCAACCCGCTCGGCTATGACTTTAGCGAGGTTAAGGATAACATGGCGCCATTGGTATTTAAGGTAGCCCTGAAAACATTAGATGCACAGTCGCGCATCAACGACCAGTTCGGCCGGTTTGAATTTTCCGTAGTAAAGAAAGGCGATGCATACACACTGCCCCCGATTTTAGCAAGCGGTAACATTGGCATAGAGGTATTGGCGCACGATAAAATGGAGAACAGCCGCTTTCGCTATGGCATTAATTACATCGATCTTTTAGTTGATGATCAGAAAGTATTTCAGCAGGTTATTGACAAGGTGGATTTTACCAACACCCGCCAGATACTGGCGTTGATGGACTACGAAACGCTTGAATTAAAGGGCAACCGGTTCAATAAATTGTATATCGATGACGGCAACCGGCTGGATTATTATTCAGGAGCCGCCCGCAAGCAAGGTATAACCGTTAATCAAGACAAGCATGTCGAAATCCGGCTGAAAGACTTTAATCAAAACCAGAGTAAGGTCAGCTTTACGCTAAAGCATAACCCGCTAACAGAAGAAACTCCCCTGCTGCCTGCCATCGGCAAGCCGTATGACTTTGAGTTGGTTGAGAACACCCTAAAAGTTACTGTTAAATTTTGTGCTGGCGATACTCCGGCTATTGATGTCTGGAACAACAGCCGGGCAAATCCTGTTTTACCGGCCTACTCCGGAAGCAACCAGCGTGCTTACCTGCTTAACCTTAAGCATACATTGCCCGATTCCATCACCACCTGCCAGGGTACTATCCGGTTTAACTTTAAAGACCGGGTTCCGTCTGAAAGTGAATACAAATATTACAGCGACCTGTTAGACATCGAGTTTCCAAAGCAATCGCTTTACGATACCGCTTACTTGGAAATAGCGTACGATACGCTTGATCAGCAGGAAATATTTACCATTGGCAACCGTACCATACCGCTTTATAAAAACATTTCCGTTACGCTTAAGCCAAAGCTCAACTACTTCCAGTCGCGCGACCTGGGCTTATACCGCAAAGCAGGCCGCGGCTTTGTTTATGTACCGAGCGAATGGAAAAACAACAGGCTGAAGTTCAGCACGCGCGACTTCGGGCAGTTTACCCTGCTTCGGGATAGTGTTCCGCCTGCTATAACCAAAATAGCCGTTACCCCGGCTGCAGCCCGTTTTAAAATTAAGGACAACCTGTCGGGTATTTCTTACTTTGAAGCAAACATTAACGGGCAATGGCTGTTAATGGTGTATGATTATAAAACCGGGATACTGAAATCGGAGAAACCACCGGGAACAGTTTTAAGGGGCGACTTCGAGCTGAAAGTGGTAGATCAGGCCGGTAATCAATCCATATTCAGGCAAAAACTTTAAAGTATATGGCACTAAGCATTGGCAGCAAGGCTCCTGATTTTAAAACTACCGATCAGGACGGAAACACAGTAAAGCTTTCTGATTTCAAAGGCAGGAAAGTTGTATTGTACTTTTACCCGAAAGATATGACACCCGGCTGCACAGCCGAAGCATGCAGCTTGCGCGATAATTACAAGGCTTTGCAAAAGGCCGGTTACGAAGTGCTGGGCATCAGCGCTGATGATGAGAAATCACATCGTAAGTTTATCGAAAAGGAAAAGCTTCCCTTTCGCTTATTAGCGGATACGGACAAAACCGTTCACCACCTGTATGGAACATGGGTAGAGAAGTCCATGTACGGAAGAAAATACATGGGCACAGCGCGGGTAACTTTCGTGATCGATGAAAAAGGAATCGTTCAGGAAATAATTGAAAAGGTGGATACAAAGAACCATGCCGGGCAGATTTTGGGTCATGCCGAACCGGTAGCTAAATTCGCGAAAGCGCCTGCGAAAAAAGTAGCTGCAAAAGCTATTAAAAAGAAAAAGTAATTCAACTCGTTTAGGGTTTCATAATCCTGTTAACTGACCTATATTCGGGCAAAATTTTAATTCATGGCCCAGCCCGATTATTCTCAGCTTAAGAACACCGCCAGTCAAATCCGCAGAGATATTGTGCGCATGGTGCACGCCTGCCAGAGCGGCCACCCCGGTGGCTCATTAGGCTGTACGGAATATTTTGTAGCGCTTTACTTCCACATTATGAAGCATAACCCGGCCTTTAGCATGGATGGCAAAGGCGAAGACTTATGTTTTCTGTCCAACGGTCATATTTCCCCGGTTTGGTATGCTACACTGGCGCGTTCAGGCTACTTTGGTGTGAAAGAGCTGGCCACTTTCCGTAAGCTGAATTCAAGATTGCAGGGCCACCCCGCCACGCACGAGCATCTGCCCGGCATACGGGTGGCTTCGGGCTCATTGGGACAAGGTTTGTCTGTTGCGATTGGTGCAGCTCAGGCAAAAAAGCTGAACGGGGACGATCGCTTTGTGTATGTATTAATGGGCGATGGCGAGCAGCAGGAAGGCCAGGTATGGGAAGCCGCCATGTATGCCCCACACAATAAAGTAGATAACCTCATAGCTACAATTGACTACAACGGTCAGCAGATTGACGGCCCGGTAGATAAAATTCTATCCTTACTCAACCTGAAAGCAAAATGGGAATCGTTCGGTTGGATTGTGCAGGAATTTAACGGCAACAGGATTGAAGATGTAATAGCAGGTCTTGAAAAAGCCAAAGCCCTTGCCGGGAAAGGCAAGCCTGTGCTTAACCTGATGAAAACCGAAATGGGATTTGGTGTGGATTACATGATGGGCTCGCACAAGTGGCATGGTGTTGCTCCGAATGATGACGAGCTGACCAAAGCGCTGGCCCAGTTGCCGGAAACGCTGGGCGACTACTGATTAAGGAAATCCCATCCTTTCTTATAAAATCACTTTTACGGTAATTAATAACCGTACATCCCATTCTTTATTTTTTAGGAGGTAAGCCTTTACCTATTTTAATGCTTTAAATAAAACCGAACCATAACCTATGAAGAAGCGATTACTATTCATCTTCGCGCTTATCAGTTATGCCGGTAGTGTTTTCGCCCAGGAAACATTTCCGCGTAACGATGTAAAGGACAACCGCGCAGGGTTGTTTGCCTTTACCAATGCCACTATCATAGTGGATGCACAGACTACCTTGCAGAATGCTACGCTCCTGATAAAAGGCAGCCGCATTGAGCAGGTGGGCGCAAACCTCTCTGTTCCAAAAGGATACACAACCATAGACCTGAAGGGCAAGTACATCTACCCTGCCCTCGTGGACGCCTTTACTAACTATGGATTACCGGAAGTGGAGCGTACCCGTGGCGGTGGCTTTGGCGGTGTGGAGCAAATGGAATCCAAAACCAAGGGCGCGTACAATGCCAACCAAGCCATCCGGTCGCATTACAATGCTGCCGATGAATTTACAATCGATACCAAGGTAGCCGATGAGCTGCGCAAGCAGGGCTTTGGCGCGGTGTTAACATCCAAGCCTGATGGTTTGGCACGCGGAACTTCTGCCTTTGTAACCCTTTCCGAAAAGAATGACAATACCGCGTTGGTACGCCAGAAAGTGGCCGCCCATTATTCATTGGAAAAAGGAACATCCACACAAACCTATCCGTCTTCATTAATGGGCTTTATTGCCGTGCTGCGCCAGACGTACTTCGATGCGGAATGGTTTGGCAGCCAGAACCCAAGACCGTTTGCCGATAACTCGCTGGAAGGCTGGATTCAAACACAAAAGCTTCCGCAGATATTTGCTGCCACAAGCTGGGCAAACTCCCTCCGCGCAGATAAGCTTGGCGATGAGTTTGGTATTCAATACATCATCAGGGGCGCAGGCGATGAGTACAAGCGCATTGCTGAGATAAAAGCCAGCAAGGCTACCTTCATTGTACCGGTTAATTACCCGGATGCCTATGATGTGGAAGATCCGTTCGATGCAGAGCGCACCTCGCTGGCCGATATGAAGCACTGGGATCTGGCTCCTGCCAATCTTGGTACTTTAGAGAAGAACGGAGTACCGTTTGCCATCACCACAAATGGTTTAAGGAAAACTTCTGATTTTCTGGCAAACGTGCGCAAGGCTATTGAAAACGGACTGAGTGAAGCAGGCGCACTAAAAGCCCTTACGGCAACTCCTGCACAATTATTAAAAGTTGACGACCAGGTGGGCAGCCTGAAAAAAGGCTTGCTGGCTAACTTCATCATCACCTCCGGTAAATTGTTTGATGAGAAAACCATCATTCACCAGAATTGGGTACAAGGCCAGCTTTATTCTATCAAGCCATTAGAAACCAAAGACTTTAGCGGCAATTATAATTTAAGCCTGAACAATCAAACCTTTAACCTCGAAGTAACCGGTGATCCGGGAAGCCATAAGGCAAAAATTAAAATAAATGATTCCACTTCGTTCGATGCCACTACAACTTTTGCTAAAGATTTAATTACCATAAGCTTTAAGCCTACCAAGCAAAGCACCGGTAGTGTAAGACTTTCAGGCTGGAGCGAAGGCACCGGCTGGAAAGGCAAAGGCCAGTTGGTTGACGGCACCTGGGTTTCATGGACGGCCACCCGTACAGGCGATATAAGCAAGCCTGCCGCCAAGAGCAACCCGGCAGAAAAGAAAGAAGAGCTGAGCAAAGTGATCTATCCCTTTACCGGGCATGGCTATCCATCGCTGCCCGTTACGGAAACAATCCTGGTTAAGAACGCAACCGTATGGACAAATGAAAGCGATGGCGTTTTACAGGGCACCGATGTATTATTGAAAGATGGTAAGATTGCCAGGATCGGTAAAAACCTGAGCGAGCCCGGTGCACGCGTGGTGGATGCAACCGGTAAGCACCTTACACCCGGTATTATTGACGAGCACTCGCACATTGGCGCGGCCAGCATAAACGATGTAGCCGCCAACTCCGGCATGGTTCGCATTGGCGATAACTTAGATGCCGAAAACATAAACATCTATCGTGCGCTATCAGGCGGTGTAGTTGCCGTACAGGTGCTGCATGGTTCGGCTAACCCGGTTGGCGGGCAGTCTGCATTGATCAAGCTGCGTTGGGGCGAATCGCCTGAGAATCTTAAAATCCAGGGAGCTGATGGGTTCATCAAGTTTGCACTTGGCGAAAACGTAAAGCGTACCAGCAATGCAAGCTCAATCCGCTTTCCGCAAACCCGCATGGGTGTTGAGCAGGTATATGTAGATGCCTTCACCAATGCTTTGGAGTACGACAAAAAATGGAAAGCCTACAACAGCCTTCCCGCCAAGGAAAAAGCATTGGCGCTTAAGCCGCGCAGATATCTGGTGGATGAAACCATGCTGGAAATCCTGAACAGGAAAAGATTCATCAGTTGCCACTCGTATGTGCAGTCTGAAATCAATATGCTGATGAAAGTAGCCGAGCGTTTCAACTTCCGGGTAAACACATTTACGCACATCCTCGAAGGCTACAAGGTGGCCGACAAAATGAAGCAGCATGGTGTGGCCGCTTCTACGTTTGCCGACTGGTGGAATTACAAGTGGGAAGTACGGTATGCTATTCCGTATAACGCAGCCATCATGCATCGCGAAGGCGTGGTAACCGCCATTAACTCCGATGATGCCGAAATGGGCCGCAGGCTGAACCAGGAAGCTTCCAAGTCAGTGAAGTATGCTGGTATCTCAGAAGAAGATGCCTTGAAAATGGTTACCCTTAATCCTGCCAAAATGCTGCACTTGGATAATCAGATGGGCAGCCTGAAAGTAGGTAAATCAGCCGATGTGGTTTTATGGACAGACCATCCGCTATCCGTATATGCCAGAGCTGAGAAAACCATCATCGATGGCAAAGTGTATTACGATATTGAGAAGGATGCCGAGAACAACAAGGTATTGAATGCCGAGCGTGCCCGCCTGATTCAGAAATTGAAGAACGCAAAACGGTCGGGCGTGCCTACACAACGCCCTGATTCACGCAGCCAGGCCGAGTTCCATTGCGATGATGTGTTAGGTGAAGAATCGTTGGAACATTTTGAACATTAATCTTTAACGAGCTATCGAAATGAAGAAGCTAATTTATATACTGTTATTTGTGCTAAGCACAGTTGCCTATGCACAACCGCCTGTTCCGGCTAAACCGCAAACCAAATCTGTTGCCTTAACCGGTGGCGTGGCACACCTCGGCAACGGTCAGGTTATCCAGAATTCTATTATCGCATTCGATAAGGGTAAGCTTACCATTGTGGCTGATGCCACAACTTCCAGGGTTGATCTTACCGGCTACGAAGTAATTGATATCAGCAATAAGCATGTGTACCCGGGTTTCATTCTGCCCAATGCACAGATTGGTTTACAGGAAGTGAATGCTATCCGTGCTATGAACGACCATAACGAGCGTGGTGAAATCAACCCGAATGTACGGGCAGTAATTTCCTACAATACCGATTCAGAATACATCCCTACCTATCGGTTTAATGGCGTGCTGCTTGCAGAAAGTACTCCTGTGGGAGGCCTGATCTCCGGTTCTTCTTCCGTAATGGAAATGGAAGGCTGGAATTGGGAAGACGCGGCACATACGGTTGATGTAGGCATTCACCTGAACTGGCCTCCGCTTACCAGGCGCCAGTTTGATTTCAGCACCTTTACGTTTGCCGAATCGCCTAATAGGGATTATGAAAAGCAGGTAGGCGACCTTGAAATGTTCTTTTCAGAATCAGTTGCTTACGGCAGCCAGGCAGGCAAAGAAGCTAACGTGAAATTAGATGCCATGCAGGGTTTGTTCGATGGCAGGAAGACCTTGTTCATTCATGCCAATACATCCAAGGAAATTGTGGAGTCGGTTCGGTTTGCACAGCGCAATGGCGTAAAGAAAATAACATTAATTGCCGGCACCAGTGCATTATGGGTAAGTGATTTTTTGAAGGAAAACAAGATACCGGTTATCCTGCCGGCTACCCACAACCTGCCCGACAGAAACGATGATGATGTGGATCTTCCGTTCAGGCTGCCTTACCTGTTAACACAAGCGGGTGTAACGGTTTCCATATCGAACGATAAATCCCTGCATGGCGGCCGTAACCTGGCCTTTTATGCCGGTACTGCCGCAGCTTATGGACTGAGCAAAGAGGAAGCCTTGAAAACGATTACGGCCAACACGGCCAAAGCGCTGGGTATTGATAACCGTGTGGGTACTTTGGAAGTTGGTAAGGACGCAACCCTGTTTGTATCTAAAGGTGATGCATTGGATTATCGAACCAATGTGTTAAGCCATGCCTTTATTTCCGGTAAGAAAATAGAATTACCCGGAATACAGGAAGAGCTTTACAACAGGTTCTCCGACAAATACGGGCATAAGCGATAGGCTTAGCTTACAGTCAATTTACAAGCGGGTTGTTTGGTAAACAACCCGCTTTCGTTTTTTATACAAACCACGGAATTATAGCCAGCGCCAGCAGTACAATAAACCACAACAACAACTTACGATCAGTTTTGGAAAGCGAGGCCATACAAAAGTTTGGAATACAAACGGAAGCAAGACCTCAACAGCCAGCCAAAAATATCCTTTAACAAAAGGTTAACAGCACGCCTGCAAGTTCGGCCGGATTGTCTAAACTTGTAAGTCGAATTAAAACCACCATGACCAAATACACCTTCATTGAAAAGAAAGATACCCGATCAGGCTTCGGAGCCGGCTTACACGAGCTCGGAAAATCCAATCCCGATGTAGTAGTGCTTTGTGCCGACCTCACGGGCTCTCTTAAAATGGATGCCTTCAAGAAAGATTTCCCCGAAAGGTTCTTCCAGATAGGTATTGCCGAGGCTAACATGATGGGCATTGCTGCCGGTATGACCATTGGCGGCAAGATCCCGTTTACCGGAACCTTTGCCAACTTTTCAACCGGCCGGGTATATGACCAAGTTCGCCAGTCAATCGCTTACTCAGGTAAAAATGTTAAGATCTGCGCATCCCATGCAGGTTTAACGTTAGGCGAGGATGGCGCTACGCATCAGATACTTGAGGACATCGGCATGATGAAAATGCTGCCGGGCATGACGGTGATTGTGCCTTGCGACTACGCACAAACCAAAGCTGCCACCATTGCGCTTGGCAAGCACGAAGGCCCGGCCTACCTGCGCTTTGGCCGCCCGAGCTGGCCCATCTTTACAACCGACCGCCCCTTCGTGATCGGTAAAGCAGACAAGATGATTGAAGGTAAAGACGTAACCATCTTTGCTACCGGCCACTTAGTTTGGGAAGCCATCGAAGCCGAAGCCGTATTAGCCGAAAAAGGAATTTCAGTTGAGCTGATCAACATACATACCATTAAGCCATTGGATGTGGAAGCCATCCTCGCATCGGTTGAAAAAACCGGTTGTGCCGTTACCTGCGAAGAGCACCAGATCAACGGTGGATTGGGCGACAGCGTGGCACAAGTACTTTCGCGCTTCCGCCCTGCCCCATTGGAAATGATAGCTGTAAATGATTCGTTTGGTGAGAGCGGAACGCCTGCCCAACTGCTGAAAAAATACGGATTAAATTCGGCCAACATTATAGCTGCTGCAGAAAAGGCAATCGCGCGGAAGAAAGTTTAAAGTTAAATGCGGCTCGCTTTAAACTTTCCTCTTTATAGCTTTAAGCTTTAAGATGAGCGACCCAAAAAACATCAAAGACCAGGTAAGAAAGCTGCTGGATAGCGACCAGCGTTACCAGGCTATCAGGCTTATTCAAAATACCTATGGTGTTTCGGAAGCCGATGCGCAAAAGTTGCTTGGCACCTTGGAAAAAGATGAACCCAACCGGGTAACACTAAGCGGGCAAGCTTCCAACCCGGGTTGTGGCGGGTGCCTTTCGGGCACAATGAAAGCAGGCAGCATTTTATCCGGGCTGCTCGCCTTGCTTTTCCTCGGGCTAACAGCATTCTTTTACTATTTCTATGAAGATTTCAAGAAAGATGCAGTGCCCGTTCGCGGTATTGTAGCGGATGCTGTTTATGCGGAACCTGCATCGCCAACCGATACACTCAAAACCGTGTACCTGATTTTCAGGTACCAGTTTAACGATAGCCTGTACACCTACCAGACTGCCACGTCCTACCCGGAATACGAATACCCGGTACAGGATTCGGTTGATTTATTGGTGAACGGAAACAACCCGGAATATGCCAGCCTCCCTGCGGATGAAGTAATGGAAGATTTTTACCTGATCTTTGGTATTGCTGCCGGTGTAATGCTGTTTATTGCCATTGTGCTTTGGTTCCTGGGCAGGTCGGTACGAGCGGCCCCCGCACAACGGGTGTCATAGCGTGCTCATATCAATCACAAAGCGATACCGCACATCGCCTTTTACCATGCGCTCGTAAGCCTGTTCAATTTGTTGTATCGGGATCAATTCTATATCCGAAACAATGTTGTTTTCCGCACAGTAATCCAGCATCTCCTGTGTTTCGCGGATGCCACCTATCATCGAGCCGGCCAACGTCTTTCTTTTCCCGATCAGGCTGAAGGCTTCAACCGGCTCGGCTTCCGGTGGAATACCTACCATTACCATTGTGCCGTCAGTCCTGAGCAAATCGAGATAGAAGTTAAGATCGTGCTGGGCTGATACCGTATCGAGGATGAAATCAAATTTCTTACGCACTGCTTTTGAAGCAGCCTTGTCGCGCGTGTTTACAAAATGATGCGCCCCTAATTTTCTGGCATCGGCTTCCTTGGAAGCTGATGAGCTTAGCACAGTTACTTCTGCCCCAAATGAAAGCGCAAACTTAACGGCCATGTGACCCAACCCGCCCAGGCCAACCACCGCTACTTTCTGGCCTGCTCCCACCTTCCAATGCCTTAACGGGGAATACGTGGTAATACCTGCGCAAAGCAAAGGCGCTACAGCCTGCAACGGAAGCTTTTCGGAAATATGCAGCACATAGTTTTCATCCACTACAATACAATTGGAATAGCCGCCATACGTGGGTGTTTTCTTATCCATTTCGTAGCCATTGTACGTGCCGGCCATGCCTGCATCACAGTATTGTTCGTTGCCGGCCTTACAGCTTTCGCACACACGGCACGAGTCCACAAAACAGCCTACACCTGCAAGCTCACCAACCTTAAACCTGGCAACAGCATTTCCCACATGGGTTATCTTTCCCACAATTTCATGGCCCGGAACCATAGGATAGATAGAGCCGCCCCATTCATCGCGTACCTGGTGCAGGTCGGAATGACAAACACCACAATACAGAATTTCTATCTGCACATCGTGCGCACCCGGTTTACGCCTGTTGAAATTAAAAGGCGCTAATAACGACTTTGGATCCTGTGCGGCATAGCCTTTTGCTGAAATCATAATAAGGTAATTTTTATTGCAATTCTAATCATAAAATTCTTTTCAGGTTATACCGAAATGATAACCTTTACCCGATGAAGGAATATGTGGTGCATCATGTAGTTGATTCTGAAAAAGAGCTGGAGTCGTTAAAGCAGTTTTTACGGGTAAATAACCTTCCGGCAGATGATATTTCGCTGAATAATAACCTGTTTCTTGTTTTCTACAACACACACGAAGCGCTGGTAGGCTCCGGTGGCCTGGAGTTTTACAACGACCTGGCCCTGCTCCGGTCGCTTGCCGTTAGCCAGGAGCTTCGCGGGCAGCAATTGGGTAAGGAGATTGTAAACCAGTTGCTTCAGGAAGCTGCACAGCGCGGCATTCGCGAGGTATATCTGCTCACACAAACGGCCAGCTATTTTTTCAGGAAGCTTGGTTTTGAAATTGTTGCACGCGAACACGTACCCGAATCGATCCGAAAGTCCAGCGAGTTTGCCCAGGTTTGTCCCGCAGCGGCCGAAGTGCTAAAGCTCAAACTCTGATAACCTAACACCTGTTATTACTGAATTATTTTCGATCCGTTTCAACAAGCCTGCCTTACTCCAATTCTTTAGTTTAATTTTGGGTTTGCGTTACACTTAAAATGAAACTGAACAAGTACTTTGTAATCGATTTCGACAGCACGTTTACCAAAGCCGAAGCCTTTGATGTATTGGCGGACATTTCACTGAAAGACCATCCTGATCTTGAAAAGATCAAAGATGAGATCGTGTCCATCACCAACCAGGGTATGGATGGCTCTATTTCCTTCCGCGAATCGCTGGAGAAACGTATCAGGCTTTTAGCGCCAAACAAACGCCACCTCGAACAATTAGTTACTGTACTGAAAGGCATGGTGTCAGAATCATTCAAGCGCAACCGCGAGTTTTTCCAGACACATGCCGATCATATTTACATCATATCAAACGGCTTTCATGCGTTTATCGACCCGGTTGTTACCGAATTCGGTATCAAGCCCGAAAACATCCTGGCCAATCGTTTCCACTTTGATGAGCAGGGAAACGTAACCGGGTTTGATCAGGACAATCCGCTTTCGCAGAACAATGGCAAGGTGGAGCAGCTTAAACGGCTTAACCTGCCGGGCGATGTATATGTAATTGGCGATGGTTACACCGACTACGAGATCAAGCATGCCGGCTTGGCCAATAAGTTTTTTGCCTTTACTGAAAATGTAGAGCGCGAAAAGGTTTTGAACAAAGCCGATCACATCGCGCCAAGCCTTGACGAGTTTTTATACCTGAACAAGCTGAACACCGCTATCTCCTACCCTAAAAACAGGATTCATGTTTTATTATTAGAGAATGTGCACCCTTACGCGGTAGAAGCATTTAAAGCGGAAGGCTTTAGCGTGGAAGTTTATCCTGCCGGACTGGATGAAGATGAGCTGTGCGAGAAGATCAAAAATGTTTCCGTACTCGGCATTCGTTCCAAAACGATGGTTACCGCCAAAGTATTATCCAATGCCAACCGGCTAATGACCATTGGTGCGTTTTGCATCGGTACCAACCAGATCGATCTGAAAGAAGCCACCAAACGCGGTGTAGCCGTATTCAATGCGCCTTACAGCAATACACGTTCGGTAGTAGAATTAGTGATTGGCGAGATCATTATGCTTATCCGAAATGTAGCCGATAAGTCGGCCAGAATGCACCTGGGTAAGTGGGACAAATCCGCGAAAGGAAGCTTTGAGATACGCGGCAAGAAGCTGGGCATTGTGGGCTATGGAAATATCGGCTCACAGCTTTCGGTATTGGCCGAGTCGCTGGGCATGAAAGTTTATTATTACGATCGTGAGGAACGACTGGCGTTAGGTAATGCAACCAAGTGCCGGTCTATGAAAGAATTGCTGGAGCAGGCTGACATTGTTTCGCTACACACAGATGGCCGCAAGGAAAACACTAACATGATCGGGCAAAAAGAATTTGACCTGATGAAGAAAGGTGTGATCTTCCTGAACCTGAGCCGAGGCCATATTGTAGATATTAAGGCATTGCAAGAGAACATCAAATCAGGCAAAGTAGCGGGATGTGCTATTGATGTATTTCCGCACGAACCCAAAAGCAACGATGAAGAGTTCATGTCGGAATTGCGCGGGCTGCCCAACACCATCCTAACTCCGCATATTGGCGGCAGCACGTTGGAAGCACAGGAGAACATTGCCCAGTTTGTATCGGGTAAGTTTTTAGATTACATCAACAACGGTGGCACCGGCAACAGTGTAAACTTCCCTAACCTGTCGTTGCCTACGCTGGAAAATGCGCACCGGCTGATTCACATTCACAGCAATGTGCCGGGTATCCTGGCGCGTATCAACCAAGTGCTGGCTGCAAATGGGATCAACATTGTGGGGCAATATTTGAAAACCAATGAGAGCATCGGGTACGTGATTACTGACATCAACAAGGGTTATAACCAGGATGTAATCAAGGAACTACGTGCGATTGAGAATACGATCAAGTTCCGGGTGCTGTATTAATTTTTAAACCGAAAAGACGCAGTGGCGCAAAGGTTTATCGATAAGCAGTAAGTAGTTGACAACAAACTATTGTGAAGGAAATATCGATCCTTAGCGACTTCGCGCCTGCCTGACCGGTAGGCAGGCCTCAGCGGTTAATTGAATCTCTACTTATAATTCTCCTGTTGTACCGTGCGGTGCATGAACAGCTCCCACGCATTACCAGCCCTTCGGTACACGCGCACATAGTGAATAGTGTAAGAGCTGTCTTTTCGGGTAACGGTTATAGTGCCTTGTGTAATGCCAATATCTCCATGCAGCTCGGCTTCGGCCGCATCTACATTTCTGGATACAAATTTTCCCTTGTTCTTCTCTACATCATTCAGCCACGATGTTTTTGAATCGATATGACCGGTGCCATGCTTAAACCGGAAATCATCGGCATAGGTTTTTTGCAGAAACGGAATATCTGCATTTACTACAGCGGTTTCAATCTGTTTTTCGAAATCAAGAAGTTGTTGTTCCTGTTGTGCGAATGAACAGGTAAGAGCAAAAAGTAATACTATGGTAAACAGCGCTTTCATAGAAAAACAAAATCCACCGGATCCGGAGAGGTGTTTCTGAACCCCAATGAAGACAAGTTTTGAGCTGTCCTTCGGCCGCAACCTTCCACTGTTATCCTGCTTTTCGGGCGAGGCCCTCCCGATAGCTATCGGGAGGGTGAGGCCTGGTTTTGTCCCCGGACTTCACTCGGTATTGTTTTAAATGTTAGGTTCAGCAAACGTGTCCCAAATCCAGGTGGATTTTATGATGCAAAGTTGAGCACATTCTATTGAAATGAAAACATTGATTATTGTGTATTTTTTTTGTAGGAACCCATCACCACAACTATTCGACTGCTACCTTTACAACTCGAAAAAATCCTATGCAGATCAACTTTACTCCCGGCCCATCTCAGCTTTATTTTACTGTTGAAGATCATGCACGCAAAGCTTTCCGCGAAGGCATTCCTTCCCTTTCGCACCGAAGCGCTGCCTTTGAGAAAATAAGCAAACATGCAACAGATGGCCTGAAAGAGCTGCTTGAATTGCCGGAAGGCTATCACATACTTTTTGCCGGCTCCGCCACGGAAATATGGGAGCGCAGCATTCAAAACCTCGTAGCAGAATCCTCTTTGCATTTTGTTAACGGTTCGTTCTCCAAGCGTTATCATGAAATCGCTGCCCAGTCAGGCAGGCAGGCGCATAAGATTGAAGTTCCGGCTGGTCAGGGGTTTATTAGCTATTCACCAACAAGCACACCTGAATTGATCGCGCTAACACATAACGAAACCAGCACCGGGGTCTCGCTTCCGCTTGATTTTATTCATTCGTTCAGGGAACAACACCCGGATGCGCTTATTGTAGTAGATGCTGTTTCATCCCTGCCCTATCCGAAGTTTGATTACACCAAAATCGATTCGGTATTCTTTTCCGTGCAAAAAGGATTTGGCTTACCGGCCGGGCTTGGGGTGTGGATTGTAAACGAAAGGTGCATTGCCAAAGCGGAACAGTTGCAACAGCGCGGGGTAAACATCGGCACATATCATAGCCTGCCTACCCTTATCGCCAATGCCAAAAAAAATCAAACTCCCGAAACACCTAATGTGTTGGGTATCTACCTGCTCGGTCGGGTAGTCAGCGATTTTTTGAAACGTGGTATGCACACCATCTGCAAGGAAACCGAGTACAAAGCCGCTATTCTGTACCACGCTTTGCAAAACCACCCGGCAGCAAAACCATTTGTGGCCGATCCGGAGCTTCGTTCGCAAACGGTAATAGTAGCGCAAGCCGGAGATGCAACAGAAACTATTGCTAAATTTCTGGCTGAGCATGGATTACAGGCCGGGGATGGTTACGGGGATAAAAAGAAATCGCAGCTTCGCTTTGCCAACTTCCCCACACATTCCAAGGAAACCTACGAGCTTTTGGTTGACCTGCTTGAAAAAATAAACCCGTAATTAAACCTTGTTGTATCTTTAAGGTCAAAGGCCCAAACCCGAGCTTCCCTTGGAAGACAAAGACCTGCTCCTGAAAATCCGTAACCCCGAAACCCGCAATTACGGGTTCAACCTGCTGGTACGTGCCTACCAGCAACGGGTATATGGCCACGTGCGCAAAATGGTTATCGACCATGACGATGCGGATGATGTTACGCAGGAAGTTTTCATTAAAGTGCATAAAGCTATAAACGGCTTTCGCGAAGACTCGCAGCTTTTTACCTGGATTTATCGGATCGCCACGAACGAGTGCCTTACATTTCTGAACAAGAAACGAAAGCGTTTCTTCCTGCCCATTGAAGACATCAGCGGCCAGCTTGCCGGTAAATTAGATGCCATGCCCGAATTATCGGGCGATGAAATTCAAAAGAAATTACAGAAGGCATTGCTAACCCTGCCCGACAAGCAAAGAGCCGTTTTTAATATGAAATACTTTGACGAGCTTTCGTATGAAGACATGTCGCGGATAACCAGCACCAGTGTGGGCGCCTTAAAGGCCAGCTTTCACCATGCCGTTAAAAAAATTGAAGATTATCTAAGTGCTGATTAAACCTCAGGTAGATTGTGAAGTCATAGCAAACGAAAAATGAAAAAGCTGGAAGACATACCGAAAAAAGACCCGTTCAAAGCGCCTGATGGTTATTTTGATCAGTTGCCGGGTATCATTCAGGCAAGGATTACGAAGCCGAAATCTCATACCATTTGGATACCGGTTTTAAAGTTTGCCTTGCCTGTAGTGGCTTTTATAGCAGCGGGCGTTTTCTGGTTCTCCGATCAGGCCACGCAGCCTTTTGAAGATCAGCTGGCGGGCATCAATACCGAAGAGCTGATTGCCTACCTGGATAATACCGAATTTGCATGGGAAGATACCGAGGAAATAACGGAATGGAATGAAGATGATGTACTGGATTTTGAAGATCGCGTGTATTCAACCTTTACTACTGATAACAGCGATCTCGATTTACTGGAGAACGAACTTATTGAACTGGAAAATTTGTAGTCTCAATATAAATTATATGAAGAAGCTATTGATGATTGGGGTTTGGTTGATCAGCAGCACGGTAATGGCCCAGGATCAGCCTGAAGCGGAGCAAGATCCCAAGGCGCTTGAAAAAATTAATGCCTTACGGATTGCATACATCTCGGAGAAACTTGGACTTACTACTGAACAGGCTGAAAGATTCTGGCCGGTGTACCGCGAGTTTTCGGACAAACGCAGGGCATTGCGCCAGGAGCTGATGGATGCACGCAAACAATTAAAGCCGGGGCAGGATCCCGAAAAGGATGCTTCTCTTGTAAAGCTCGGCCTTGAGCTAAAGCAGCGCGAGCTTGATCTCGAAAAAACGTATTCTGACCGGTTGCTGAAAGTTATCACAGCCCAGCAGGTTTTAAACCTGCGCAAGGCGGAAGGCGAATTTCAGCAATTGATACGCGACCAGATTCAGCAACGCAGGCTCATGCAGCAGCGTAATGAAACCATTCGCGAACGTAACCAGCGGCTTAAGCAGCAGCGAAATTAACTTATAGAATTTGTGGAGTTAAAAAAATTCTGGCTGGGCGTTGTATTCGTTTCAGCTTGCACGATTCCCGCACGGGGTCAGCAAGCTGATTCGCTGCTTTTAAACGATCCTTATATTGCCGAGCTGGACTCACTGATAGCCAGTGGCGACACCGGCTTTCTTTCTTTGATCGATAGCCTGATCAATGTCCCTGTGCCGGCCGTTAAATCGCAGCTGATCATGCGGCTTGGTTATAACAGCAATGTGGTAGCGGCCAGCCGTACGTTGGGCTTTAACCAGTTTGGTGTGGCGCCCGGTGTTTCGTTTTATCATAAATCGGGGCTTTATGCTGACTATACCGGGTACTGGAGTAAGGAGTACGATCCGCAATATTATCTCACCGTACTGTCTGGCGGCTACCTGGCAAGCCCGGCCACATGGTGGTCGGTTATGGCTGAATACAACCGGTATCTGTACGCTGGCCTTGGCGAAGACGACTACATCGCTTACAAAAGCAGCGCAGGCATATCCAATTTCTTTGACACGAAATGGGTAACCTTCCGGCTGGATTACCAGTTCTTTTTTGGTGATAAAGTAGCGCATCGCATCAATCCATCGCTTATGCTGAATTTCGAAAAAACCAAGCTTGGCCCGATTGATCGTTTGGCATTCTATCCTACTGCTTCAGTACTGTATGGCAGCGAGCAGATAACCGAATGGATTCCGTATGCCCGAACCTACATCGGGATCATTTATCGCGTAAGAAGAAACCTGCCGCTGTATTACGAGCAGGAGACCACCCGATTTGGCGTACTCAACTATTCCTTTTCAGCTCCTGTTTCCGTCAGCATAAATAACTGGACACTCCTGCTCAGCTATTCCTATAACATTCCCCGTGCCCTTCCGGGTGAACCTGTTTCGCTGGAAAGCAGCGGCTACATTTCCGCCAGTATTTCCAAACGCATTGAATTTTAAGACCTACCTGTAAAACCGGTTTGATCATACAGCCGCTTTTGATATTTTTCAATCCGTTAAATGATCCAACTTATGAAAATTTCTACCGGCTTTTTGTTTTTGATGCTTGTTACATCTGCCTATGCGCAGGATTACCGCTGGCAGCAACGGGTGGAGTACAGCATGAATGTGCAGCTCAACACCCAAAATCATAAGCTGACTGGCGATCAGAAATTAGTATATCACAACAACTCGCCCGATACACTTACCAAGGTTTATTACCACTTGTTCTTTAATGCCTTTCAGCCGGGAAGCATGATGGATGTACGCTCCCGAACCATTGCCGACCCCGATCGCAGGGTAATGGATCGTATCTCCAAGCTGGGCCCCGATGAAATCGGCTATCAGCACATTCAATCGCTGAAGCAGGATGGCAAAGCTGTTACCTACAAAGTAAACGGCACTATCCTGGAAGTAACACTGGCAAAACCGATGTTACCTAAAACCAAAACCACGTTCGACATGACTTTTGAAGCGCAGGTGCCGGTACAAATCCGCAGATCGGGGCGCGACAACCGCGAAGGCATTTCTTATTCCATGACACAATGGTATCCCAAATTAGCTGAATATGATTACCAGGGCTGGCATGCTTATCAATATGTGGCGCGCGAGTTTCATGGCGTGTGGGGCGACTTCGATGTGAAGATCACGCTTGATCCGAAATTTGTTATTGGGGGAACCGGCAAGCTGCAAAACCCGGAAGCAGTAGGTCATGGCTATGAAAAGCCCGGTACAGCTGTTAAAAGACCTAAAGGCGATTTAACGTGGCACTTTGTTGCCAAAGATGTAATTGATTTTGCCTGGGCGGCCGATCCGGATTATACGCATGACAAGATACAGGTACCCAACGGGCCTGAGCTTCACTTCTTTTACCAGAAGAATGAAAAAACTGCAACCACCTGGAAGAACATGCAGCCTGTCGCTGTAAAAGTATTCCAGTTTTTAAATGAAACTTTTGGCAAGTATCCGTTCGATACCTATTCCGTTATCCAGGGTGGTGATGGTGGTATGGAATACCCCATGTGCACCTTAATCCTGGGTGAGGGCAGCCAGGCCGGTGTAATCGGTACCATGACACACGAAGTTGCCCACAGTTGGTACCAGATGACACTTGCCTCGAACGAGGCGCTTTATGCCTGGATGGATGAAGGATTTACCAGTTTTGCCAGTGGTGAAGCATCGGCATCTATTAACAACAAGACCACTAATCACGAAGGAAGCTATGCCGGGTATTTTAGCCTGGTAAGCAGCGGCTTGCAGGAACCCGCCATTCAACATTCCGATCATTTTACAACCAACCGCGCGTACAGTACGGCAGCTTACAGCATGGGGGCAGTTTTTCTGCAACAGCTCAAATACCTGGTTGGCGATGATCATTTTTATAAAGGCATGAAGCTGTATTACAACACCTGGAAAATGAGACACCCGGAGCCGAACGATTTTGTCAGGATTATGGAGAAAGTTTCCGGTCAGCAATTGCATTGGTATTACCGCTACTGGATCCAAACCACGAAGCGGATCGATTACGGTGTCGGCTCTGTTACCGAAGCCGATGGCAATACCATCATTGAGCTTCAGCGCATAGGAGAATTCCCCATGCCGGTTGACCTCCTCGTAACCTATACGGATGGCAGAAAAGAACTGTTTTATATCCCGTTGAATGAGCAATTAGGATCAAAGCCGGTTGAAGATAAGAATACCAGGCGCAGCATGCTTCCGGACTGGCCGTGGGTATACCCGACCTATAACGTACAGGTAAACCGGAAATCAGGCGAGATTCAATCTATTGAAATTGATCCGAGCCAACGTATGGCCGACATTAACCGAAAAGACAACCTGAAAGTATTAACCGAGGCAAAAGCGTACAAAGATCCAACACAATAAGCTACTGGATCTTTTTACCATTTTTATCAAGTACAAAAAGCTTTTGCTCACCGGTTGGAAAGGTAAGCTTAATCATCACTTCGCCTGTGTCCACACTGTACAAAAGCTCGGAAGGCTTTTGCTCCAACCGGTAATTCAGGCTCCATACCAAACCTTTGGCCTTGTCCACCTTAGCGAGGGTGGCCGGGAACCCGTTTTTGTCAGACGTTTCGGAGTAGACCAGTGCCAGGAACAAATCTGGTTTGGGCTGAAGCCCCATTCCCTTTAGCACCGGCAGGTAACGCTTCTTAAAGACTACGGTTTCCACCGGGAAGGACACAGCTACGGTAGGCTGGTGTTGCGGTGTTATATTATACAGATAACCGGTAGCCAGGGAGTCCCGGTACTTTAAGCCGAGCGTGAATTTATCCGGCACAATTACCAATGGTTTAAACTGGCTGGCGGGCGCTTCGGTGGTAAGCGGAATAGAATCTGAGTCATGCACCAGCCACTTCAGCTCTTTTTCAACCCGTATAACTTCCTGCAGCTTCAACGCTTTATCGCGCTGGGCCAGATCGTGTGTTGACCTGATATAATTCTTAAGTACGGCTTCAGTACCGTAAGCTTTTGTAATAAAATGATTATAATCCTTCAGGTCTTTTTCAAAGTTGCGGGCAAGCAGTAAAGACGAAATGCTATCCAGCTTGCTTATACCTTTTGCTTCCTGCTTCAGAATTTCAAGCCGGGTAGCTAATCCCGCTGTATCGCGCTTATGTTTGTTGGCAACCCAATCTGAACGATACTCCAGCTCTGCCGCTTTCATATTAAACACACCGGCAGGCAATGGATCTGGATCAAATCGGGTAAGCTGCTTAAACAAGATTTTATCTAAAAGCTTTGTGAGATCGCTTTTTACTGAAACGGAATCGGTCTTGAGCTTCTGCGCAAGCTTGTTTAACTCGATATCATAGGAAACGAGATGTTCACGCAACGGAACGATTTCATGCTGATATACTTCCAGGGTAGATTTTACCCATTTACCATAATCCCAGAAACGCAGATCATTTTTAAGAAAATCAACATCTGTACCCCCGTCTTTTTTAAAATCTGTTATTTCAACAAGTGTAATATTCTGATTGTAAGGTACCTTACCCATCGTTTCCAATACGCCACGGTAATTTTTGAACGAGGTTTGCGCACTATCGAACGTAAGACCAATGCGTTTAAGGTCGTTGGTAACCGCATCATTCATTTGCAGGTAAAACTCCTTATCGCTCACAAACCGGCCCTGCACCTGTTTATATATTTCCTGCGTGCTGTTATACTGGCGTTCGGTCGCCCTGAAATAATCATTCAGGCTATTCACCCTCTCCTTACGCGTCCGGAGATTCTTCAGGCGCGTTTCGATATCCAGGGTTACATCCGATAGCTTGATGGCAAACTCTGCTGTACGCGCATCCCTGCGCAAATACATCTGGTAGTTATTATCGTTGCGTTTCAGCTCGCGTTCGGTAATCATAGGCGCCACTTTCTCCAGGAAGAAAATCGCGGAATCAATATTATCCACAAGAACATCAGGCTGTTTCAGGATGTCGTTACGCTGCGATTTATCCTGGTAAATGATACCCATATACAGGTAAGCGCTTACATTATCCGTATTTTCTTTCAGGTATCGCTTCAGGTGCGATTCTGCCAACTCGTAATTCCGGGCGTTAAGCAGCTCGATCAGATCTTTGTATTTTACTTTTTGTGCCCAACCTGTGCTGGCCACCAGCACAAGAACAATACAGGAAAGTAGGCTTCTGGTGTGCATTTTAATCTTTAAAAAATTATTCGAAGTTATTAATTTTAAACAGATTTGAGGAATCCTGAGTCAATAACCAAGCCAGAATTTTGATTACAGTGCAATCCAAACACAAAAATTAGCAATAAAATGAAGCTCGCAGTGGGATTAGTAAAGCCTTTGATATCAGCTATATTATTAGTAGCGGTTCTCCAGGCTACCGGTTTACTGAGTAATGTTTCAGTATTTACACAGCGTGCAGCTATGCAAGCCGGCTTTCTGAAAGCTGCACCGGGTACAGACGAAAAACCCGATCCGGATTTCAATTACAATTTTACGATCAAAGACTTAAAAGGGAATAAGCTTCAGTTTGATCAGTTTAAAGGCAAGGTTGTGTTTCTGAATATGTGGGCTACCTGGTGTGGCCCCTGTCGTGCGGAAATGCCCGGCATTCAAAGCCTTTACGATAAAGTAAAATCCGATAACATTGAGTTTGTGATGCTCTCGTGGGACAGGGATCAGGATAAGCCCAAAATAGAACGATACCTGGGCAAAAATAATTTTTCATTTCCGGTGTACCAACCTTCGGGTTACCTGCCCGATCACCTGCAGGTGCCGAATATTCCAACCACATTTATTATTTCAAAGTCCGGCAAAGTAATTCAGAAAGAGGTAGGCACCCGCAACTACGACACAAAAAAGATGATTCAGTTCCTTACCACAGAAGCCGCTAAATAAAATTTCGGATGTCCTTTAATTTAAAAGGTAAAGTTGCCATTATAACCGGGGCCGGCAGTGGTATTGGTCGCGCCATAGCATTAAAGCTGGCCGGGCACGGGGCAAATGTGCAGGTGGTTGACCTGGATGTGGCAACCGCAGACCAGGTAGCTACCGCGATCAGGTCGGCAAGCTTACAGGCTGATGCGCATGGTTGTAATGTGGTTTCGCAAACCGAAATAAAATCGGTGGTTCAAAAAATTGCCAATACACATTCCCGTATCGACATCCTGATCAACTGTGCCGGTATTGCACATATTGGCAAGCTGGAAAATACTTCCGAAGATGATTTCGATAAGCTGTTTAACGTAAATGTAAAAGGAGTTTATAACGCCATGCAGGCTGTAATTCCATACATGAAGCAGCAGGGAAGCGGTGTGATTCTGAATCTTGCATCAGTTGCAGCGTGGGTTGGTCTGAACGATCGCTTTGCCTATTCCATGACAAAAGGTGCCGTTGCATCCATGACTTTATCCGTTGCGAAAGACTATGTGCAGGAAGGTATCCGGTGTAACAGCATCTCGCCCGGTCGGGTACATACGCCTTTTGTGGATGGATTCTTAAAAGCAAACTATCCCGGCAGGGAAAAAGAGATGTTCGATAAGCTTTCCAAAACACAACCTGTAGGCAGAATGGCAACCCCGGAAGAAATTGCCGGTCTTGCGCTTTACCTGTGCTCGGATGAAGCTTCTTTTACTACCGGCACTGACTACCCTATTGACGGAGGATTTTTAAAACTTAATACATAAGCATGAAACTGTTTCGATTTGGCGCACCGGGTAAAGAAAAGCCGGGTATTTTGATAAATGATAAATGGTTAGACGCTTCCGGCTTTGGTGAAGATTATGGCGAAACATTTTTAGAAACAGATGGATTATCGCGTCTGCAAAATTGGGTGAAGGATAATCTCAACGTATTGCCCCAGGTAAGTGCAGGTGCAGGCACACGCATAGGCCCATGTGTGCAACGGCCATCCAAGCTGATCTGCATTGGCCTTAACTACACCAAGCACGCATTTGAATCGAAGATGCCCTTGCCTGCCGAACCGATTATCTTTTTTAAATCCACCACAGCCATAACCGGCCCGAACGATGGCGTACTCATTCCACGCAACAGCAAGAAAACCGATTGGGAAGTAGAGCTTGCATTTGTAATGGGCAGGAAAGCTACTTACGTGGAAGAAAAAGATGCGATGGAATACGTAGCGGGTTATTGCCTGCACAACGATTATAGCGAGCGCGAATTTCAATTGGAACGCAACGGCCAATGGACAAAAGGCAAAGGCTGTGATACATTCGCACCATTAGGGCCATACTTAGTTACCAAAGATGAAATTGCTGACTTCAACAACCTGCACATGTGGCTGAAAGTAAACGGCAAAATGATGCAGGACAACAATACTGATGACATGATCTTTGAAATCCCCTTCTTGGTAAGTTACATCAGCCGGTTTATGACGCTTTTGCCGGGCGATGTGATTTCAACCGGAACACCATCAGGTGTGGGCCATGGCTTTACCCCTCCTGTTTACCTGCAGCCGGGCGATGTAGTGGAATTAGGAATTGAAGGCCTGGGTGAGCAGCGACAGGAAGTACGCGGTCAATAACCGCACGCACATGCGCATTGATTCGCATCAGCATTTCTGGATTTACGATCGCAAGCGCGATAGCTGGATTACCGATAACATGCAGGTTATCCAGCGCGATTTTTTGCCGCCCGACCTTGAGCCTTTATTGCATCAGCATAACCTGCACGGGTGTGTAGCGGTACAGGCCGATCAATCCGAAACCGAAACAAATTTTTTAATTGCGCTTTCAGAAGAGCACCGGTTTGTCCGTGGTGTTGTGGGGTGGACTGATCTGAAAGCTGCTGATGTGGAAGCAAAGCTTTCCGGCTTCAAAAATTTTAAAGCGCTGAAAGGTTTCCGGCATATTATCCAGGCCGAAGCCAAAGGTTTTATGCTGCATCCGGATTTTATCCGGGGTGTTCAGCTATTAAAGAAGTACAATTTCACCTACGATATACTGATCAGGGAGCAACAGTTGGAGGAAGCCCTTGCATTTATACAACTCCTGCCCGATCAGAAACTGGTAATCGATCATATCGCCAAGCCGCTTATAGGCCATGACAGGAGTTACTGGAAACAGTATATAACTGAAATTGCCCGTTATGAAAATGTGTATTGCAAGCTTTCAGGAATGGTTACCGAAGCGGATTGGAGTACATGGCAAGCCAGCAACTTTACACCTTATTTGGATACGATCTTCCACGTGTTCGGCAGTAAACGGGTGATGTACGGTTCGGACTGGCCCGTTTGTTTACTGGCCGCATCATACAGCCGGCAGCTTCAGATAGTAGAGCAGCATATTCAATCATTTTCCGATACAGAAAAACAAGCCATCATGGGCGAAAATGCCACCGGATTTTACAATCTTTAGGCATGGATCTTCATTTAAAGAATAAAGTAATAGTAGTAACCGGTGGTGCACGTGGAATCGGAAAGGCGATTGTAGAGCTGCTGAATGAAGAAGGCGCTAAAGTGGCCATTGTGGATAAGCTGGCGCAGGCGAACAAAACATTACCCGATCGCAGCTTAAAAGGAAGCTACTTTACGGCTGACCTGCGGACACCCGAAGCCTGCAAACAGGCTATTGAAGATATTGTAGAGGAGTTAGGCCCCATTGATGCACTGGTAAACAATGCCGGGGCGAATGATAACATCGGGCTGGCGAATGGAACACCGGAAAAATTTATTGAATCGTTAACCAGCAATGCGGGCCATTATTATTTTATGGCGCATTACTGTTTAAAGTATCTGAAGGAAAGACGGGGCGCCATTGTAAATATAGGTTCAAAAACCTCCATTACCGGGCAAGGTACCACATCGGGTTATGTGGCTGCCAAAGGCGCTGTTCTTTCGCTTACGCGCGAATGGGCTGTTGAGCTTCTTCCCTACGCTATTCGTGTAAATGCCGTTATTCCGGCTGAAGTTTCCACACCTCTTTACGAATCGTGGTTAAAAGGCTTTGCCGATCCGCAGGAAAAGCTTCGGCAGGTATCCAAAAAAATTCCGTTGGAACATCGTTTAACCAAGCCGGAAGAGATTGCGCACGCAGTAGCATTCTTACTGAGCGATCGCAGCAGCCACACAACCGGGCAATGGTTTTTTGTAGATGGTGGCTATACCCATTTGGATCGATCTATCAGTTAACATGCCCATACCCTCTACCTCAACTCATCTTAGCTCCGACTTAGGCAAAACTTATTTTGTTCCGCTATTGCTGGTAACCAGCTTGTTTTTTCTGTGGGGACTGGCCAACATTCTCAACTCAGCGCTCATTGCGCACTTTCAGCCGGTGTTTGAAATAAAGCGCGCGCAAGCCTTGCTGGTTGAAACTGCATTTTATTTTGGCTACTTCACCATTGCCATTCCTGCCGGGCTGTTTATGGAACGGTACAATTACAAAAAGGGGATTTTGTTCGGGCTATTGCTGTATGCTATCGGTGCCTTGCTGTTCATTCCTGCTGCCCATACATTAACCTTCGGGTTCTTTCTTATCGCGTTATACATTATTGCCAGCGGGCTGGCATTTCTGGAAACCGCTGCCAATCCTTATGTAACCATTCTGGGAAAACCCGAAACATCGGTACAGCGATTAAACTTTTCACAATCATTTAATGGTGTGGCATTGGTAGTGGGCCCGTGGCTGGCCGGCCAGTTTATTTTTGCCGGCAATGAAGGTAGCATGACTACTTTGGAAGAAAAACAACAAGCGGCCGAAGCCGTTATACTTCCCTACACCATGATTGCCGGTGTTGTATTACTGGTAGCCTTTCTTTTCTTCCTGGTAAAGATGCCGGAGCCCGCCAAAACCTCGGGACTTAAGTTTGATTCGGCCATCTTCAAAAACAAACACCTTACCCGCGCTGTAATTGCCCAGTTCTTCTATGTAGGCGCACAAGCCGGCACGTGGGGAATTACGCTCAGCTACATTACCGAGCTGCTGCCGGGCGTAAGCAACGAATTAGCCTCAAAAAGCTTTATGGTCGTAGGCACAACACTCTTTGTTATCGGAAGGTTTGCCGGCACATGGTTAATGACCATGATTAAAGACAACAAATTGCTAACCTGCTATGCAGTGGCCGCAGCGCTGCTTTCATTAACCGGTGTATGGGCGGGTGGCAAGACAGCCGTTTATGCCGTGCTTGGCACAAACTTTTTCATGTCCATTATGTTCCCTACCATCTTTGCATTGGGAATTAAAGACCTGGGAGAGCATACTAAGCTTGGATCATCACTTATTATTATGGCCATTGCAGGTGGGGCGATAATTCCACCGGTAATGGGTATCATAGCCGATCAGGCGCACAACATCCGGCTTGCATTTATACTCCCGGTGCTTTGCTTCCTCGTAGTGGCTTACTACGGCTGGAAGGGTTATAAAGTCCAGGCAGCATGAAGCGATATTGTTTTGCGCTGGATTTAAAGAATGACGCTGTGCTAATTGCAGAGTACGAAGTGTGGCACCAAAACGTGTGGCCCGAAATTATAGCGGGCATAAAAAGCTTAGGCATCCTGAACATGGAGATCTACCGCACAGGCAATCGCCTTTTCATGATCATGGAAACATCCGATTCATTTTCATTTGATATAAAGGCAAAAGTCGATGCGGCTAACCCGAAAGTTCAGGAATGGGAAACGCTGATGTGGAAATACCAGCAGGCATTGCCCGGCTCGCTGCCAGGCGAAAAATGGAAGTTGATGGATAAGATTTTTGAGTTGTAACTTGCAGCTTCAAATGCTCAAGATAGATTCCCATACGCACATCCTTCCCAAAAAAATGCCCAACTGGAGCGATAAGTTTGGCTATGGCGATTTTATCTACCTGCAGCACCATAAAAAGGGTTATGCCAAGATGATGCGCGGCAACCAGTTCTTCCGCGAGATAAAGGAAAACTGCTGGGATGCCGATATCCGGATTGATGAGTACGCGCAATTTCATACGAAGGTACAGGTAGTATGTACTATACCGGTTATGTTCTCGTACTGGGCTAAACCGTTGGATTGCCTCGACCTGTCCCGTTTCCTCAACGATCACCTGGTCAAGCTTGTAAAAGACTATCCCCGACACTACATCGGGCTTGGAACAGTACCCATGCAGGATGCGGACCTCGCCATCGAAGAATTACATCGCATCAAAAAAGAAGGCCTGGTGGGTATTCAGATCGGCTCCAACATCAATGACGAAAACCTGAATGAAAGTCGCTTCTTCCCCATCTTCCGGGAATGTGAAAAGCTCGGGCTTGCCATTATGGTGCATCCGTGGAATATGATGGGTGAAAAAGAAATGCAGCGCTATTGGTTACCCTGGCTGGTGGGTATGCCTGCCGAAACTTCGCGCGCCATTTGCTCCATGATATTTGGCGGTGTGTTTGAGCGTTTACCTGGTCTTCGTGTTATGTTTTCGCATGCCGGTGGTTCTTTTCTACCCACCCTTGGGCGCATTCAGCACGGTTTTGATTGCAGGCCCGACCTGGTAGCCATCGATAATGATGTAAATCCACGCAGCTACCTCGGTAAATTTTGGGTAGATAGTGTTACACACGATCCGCTCATGCTGGAATATGTGCTAAAATTGCAGGGCAGTAAGCGCGTCATGCTGGGCTCTGATTACCCCTTTCCATTGGGCGATCTGGAAGTTGGCAGGTTTATTGAAGAAATGGATTTACCGGCACAGATTAAAGAAGATATTTTTAGTAATTCGGTGCTGGAATGGCTGCAGCTTAAGAAAGAACAATTTTTGAATTGAACATGAAGTGGATTTTTTTGATCGGATGTTTGTTTGCAACCGGGCTGGTAACAGCCCAAACACAGCAGGAAAAGCTGCGCGAGCTGGAAATACAGCGACAGGCCGATCGCCAACGCGCTGTCGACAGGCAGATTGATTCTATAGCTCAGCTTATTGATCAGCAGGAATATGCAGCAGCCGATACAAAAATTGTTACACTCCTGAAATCCGTGCGCAGTGTTCCTTCCAACCTTACTTTTTACTTCGGAAAAAATTCATTCCACCTGGCCAAATACAAACAAAGCATAGATTGGTTGAATAAGTACATTCAGCTGAAAGGAACCTCCGGGCAGTTTTCGGAAGAAGCCATAGATCTGAAAACGAGGGCCGAAGTAGAGCTGCTGAAAGAAAAACAAACGGAAGTCAGGCAGGCAGCAGAGCTGCTCTCCAAAGATTTTGATATTGATTGCGGTCCTACCGGTAAAGTAGCCTGCCCGGTTTGCAACGGCTCTACCGTAATCATCAAGAAAACATACCTGGGCAATACCTATAAAACCTGTGGCTACTGCAACCACACCGGGGCGTTAAGCTGCGAAGACTTTAACAAGCTTTTGAAAGGCGAGCTGAAGCCCAATACGCAATAGCTATTAATTTAGTAGCTTTGCGCGTTAAAATCGTGCAAAATGGCCCTTTACAACCGAGTTAACGGCAAAATTCTGAAGGAACAGCTGCGCAACAGCCGGGAAGAGCGCACTACTATTTCGTTCTACAAATACCACCGGCTTGCAGATCCTGCCGCCTTCCGGAACGAGCTTTATAAGAAGCTTGACCAGCTTGGCGTGCGCGGAAGAATTTATGTAGCGGGTGAAGGCATCAATGCACAGATCAGCATACCCGCCAGCCAGCTCGAAAATTTTAAGCGTGAGTTATACTCCATTGATTTCCTGAACGAGGTAAGGTTGAACCTTGCTGTAGAAGACGATGGGAAATCTTTTTTCAAGCTGAAAATATTAGTTCGTAAAAAGATTGTGGCCGATGGCCTGAATGATGCAACCTTTGATGTAACCAATTGCGGCAGGCACGTATCGGCAAAAGAGTTTAACGAGCTGGCTGAAAATCCTGACACCGTTATTGTGGACATGCGTAATCACTACGAAAGCGAAGTGGGGCATTTTAAAAATGCCGTTTGCCCGGATGTAGATACCTTTCGGGATGAATTAAAAGTAGTGGAAGAAATGCTGGGCGATCAGAAAGATAAAAACCTGCTGATGTACTGCACCGGGGGCATTCGCTGCGAAAAAGCAAGCGCGTGGTTCAAGCATATAGGCTTCAAAAATGTATTTCAGCTGGAAGGTGGTATCATCAAATATGCACAGGATGTAAAAAATCAAAACCTTGAAAATAAATTCATAGGTAAAAACTTTGTATTTGACGAGCGTTTGGGCGAACGCATTTCAGATGACATCATCAGCGAATGTCATCAATGTGGCAAATCTTGTGACACGCATACCAACTGTAAAAACGATGGCTGTCATTTGCTTTTCATTCAGTGCGAAGCGTGTGCTAAAAAATACAACGGCTGCTGCTCGGATGCATGCGCTGAAATAACTGTCCTTCCGGAAGAAGCGCAACGCGCACTTCGCAAAGGCATCAATAAAGGCAGGCAGGTATTTAAGAAAGGCCGTGCCCAAGACCTGAAATTATCCGGTAAGGTTACAGCATGAGGGGGCAGCAGGTTATTCGCATAGGTATTATTAATGTTTCAGATCGCGCAAGCCAGGGCATCTATGAAGATATTCCCGGCAAGGCTATAGTGGATACCTTGGACGAATACCTGGTGAATACATGGGAAAAAGAATATGCGGTAATTCCGGACGAGCAGCCTCTGATTGAGCAAACCCTGGTTCGCATGGCCGATGAACAAGGTTGTTGCCTGATCATTACCAGCGGGGGCACAGGGCCTGCCTTGCGCGATGTAACCCCGGAAGCCACAGAAGCCGTTTGTTCTAAAATGATGCCCGGCTTTGGTGAGTTAATGCGGGCCGAAAGCCTGAAATACGTACCTACGGCAATCCTGTCGCGTCAGACGGCCGGAATCCGGAATCAGACATTAATTGTAAATTTGCCGGGGAAACCAAAAGCCATCCGCCAGTGTTTGGATGCAGTGTTTCCGGCTATTCCCTATTGTATCGATCTTTTGAATGGCCCTTATATCGCGTGCAGGCCTGGAGTTATAAAAGTTTTCCGGCCTCAGTAAACAAGAATGTATGGCAAGAATAAAGTATTACTACGACACCGAAACCTGTAAGTACGAGCGCATCAAAACCTCTACGGGCGACATTATCCTGAATGCTTTGGGGATAGTTTGTCTTGCTGTAGCCATGGCCGTTGGCTTGCTGATTGTAGGTGGCACTTATTTCGAATCGCCCAAAGAGTTATTGCTGCGAAACGAAGTAAAAGAAATGGAGTTCTATTACGGAAACCTTTCATCAGATGTGGAGAAGCTTCAGAAGCAGCTTGCCAACATAGAATACCGCGATGATAACATCTATCGCGTGGTATTGGGCGCAGAACCAATTGATAAAAGCATTCGCGAAGCAGGCGTAGGCGGCCTTGATCGCTACGAAGACATTAAGAGCAAAGGCATCCTGCATGCCGACCTGATTGTAAAGCTATCCGAAAATGTAGATAACCTGCGCAGAAAAATCTACATCGAATCCAAATCGCAGGACGATGTAGTGGAGCTGGCGGAAAGCAAAGAAAAATTATTCGCGGCCATTCCGGCCATTCAGCCGGTAGCTAATAAACAACTGATTGCGCTGGCATCGGGTTTTGGTATGCGCATACACCCCATCTACAAGGTAAAAAAGATGCACACGGGTATCGACTTTGCTGCCGCAATCGGCACACCCATCTATGCTACTGCCGATGGTGTAATTGACAAGCTGGAGGTAAGCTTCAGCGGTTACGGAAAAATGATTGAGATTGATCATGGCTTCGGATACAGAACCCGCTATGCGCACATGCATGGGTTTGCCGTTCGGCAGGGACAAAAAGTAAAGCGTGGCGACCTGATCGGTTATGTGGGTGATACAGGCTTATCTACCGCTCCCCACCTGCACTACGAAGTATTTGTGAATGGCGTGCACGCCAACCCGGTGCATTACTTCTTCAACGATCTTAACCCGGCCGAATACGAGAAGATTATTGAGCTTGCCTCTATCGAGAATCAATCGCTGGGCATGTAAGGGTAAAATACACAACAATAGTTTGTGTACGCTATTTCTAAAATACTAACTTTAACCTGATACAATAACGATCAGGTTGAAGCTATTCGCCCCCATAGTACTTCTCTTGCTGCTACCCGGTTGCTCCGATTTTGAGCCTTTTAAAGGTGAAAAGATCAAACAATATGCAAGCGCTGTGATTGGTTACAGCAGCCAATGGTCATCAGGCGATTGGTCTGCCCAACGTGCGCTGGGCGAAGAAAACGTTTACCCCGAATATGGCGATCTTTCAGGCGCGTGGGCATCCTTTACGGCCGATGGCCAAAGAGAATTCTTAGTGCTGGGCTTTACTGAATCCCAAACCGTTAAGAAAATTGAAGTTTTTGAAACGTACAATCCGGGCGCTGTTGACAGTATCTTCCTGAGAAATTCGGAAACGCAGAAGTGGATAACCGTATATGCCAAAGCGCCCCGGACGGATTTACCGGGAGAAGCCCGGGTATTTTCCGTTCACCTGATTGAGACACAATACAAGGCTGACGCTATCCGGTTGGCCATTAACAGCCCGGCAGTTGCCGGGTGGAATGAAATAGATGCGGTTGCTATAACAGGCCAAAAGTAATTGCTATGAAAATCCTGAAATTGCTTATTCTCTTAACACCATTGCTTATTACCTCACAGGTTTATTCGCAGGGTTGCAGCGATGCCGGCTTCTGTACTATGGGCGCGATGAAACCCGACCAGCCCTACAACAAAAAAATACCTGTTAAACTCCGCAGCATGGAAGTGAGCTTCTATAAAGGAACTACTACCCTGTCGCCCGTGATATATGTAGCCAACCTCGATGCCAGCTTTAACCTGATTGACGATAAAACTTTTTTCCAGGTAAAAGTACCTTACCAGGCTGTTGAAGGTAACTTCGGCAGCACCAGCGGACTGGGTGATCTCTCGCTTTGCCTCACACGCAACCTGTATGCATCCGAAAAGTTTGATATCAGCGCATCGGTTGGAGGAAAAATCCCATCCAACAAATCAAACCTGCGCTCAAAGGAAAACGGGCTGATGTTCCCCATGTATTACCAAACCAGCCTGGGCACGTACGATGCCATTGCCGGTATTTCCCTGATCAACAAAAAATGGTTGCTGGCTACCGGCATCCAGCATCCGTTTAATCAAAACGAAAATGTTTTTACATGGGGCGCGTGGATCCCGGTTTATTTGAATGGTGAAGGAGAAGATTATGTACGCGACAACATGATAGCCTATAAGCTAAAAAGAGGCACTGACATAATGTTGCGAGCAGAGCGCAATTTCCGGTTTGCCCGGTTTAACTTCACGCTGGGCTTACTGCCTATTTTTCGGGTAACGAAAGATGAGATTACCGATGTGAACACCGATAAGCGCATAAAGCTGGATGGCACTACCGGCATGGCATTATCCGGTATCGGCACTATCGGCTACAACTTTAATGTAAGGTCGGGGGTAAGACTTTTGCTTGGAAAAAAGATAACGCAGCGAAAAGTAAACCCGGATGGTCTTACGCGACATGATGTAACCACGATCAGCTATTACTACCGGTTCTAAAGCACATGATTCGATACATTGTCTTACTGATTCTTATCGCGAATAGCCTTGCGGCAGTGGCACAGAAGCAACCTGTTGTATCGGCATTGGATCAGCTTTCACAAATGCTTTCCGATTCACGTTTTAATGAAGCCATTATACTTGCTGATAAAACAACGGGCGCTACCCCGCTGCTCAATCTTGAGATTCAAAACAAAAAGGCTGAAGCCCTGATCCGGTTAGGTAAACTGGATGATGCCGGAAAATTAATGGAAGAGCTGATCGGCAAAGCAAACGCGATCAAGGGATCTGGCAAGCAGCAGGCCATGCTGCAAACTACTATAGGTTTTTTACGGCTCAACCAGGGCAGAATTGATCTTGCTATTGAAGAGCTACAGGGAGCAATATCCAAATTCGATTCCGAATCCCGCAGCCTCGAAATGGCCGATGCGCTGGCCCACCTCGGTAATGTGTACCGGACAACAGCCAAAACCAGCCAGGCCGAAGAACACTTGTTGCATGCGCTGGCAATCCGTCAGGAAAAATTACCGGCCGACCATGAACTGATTGCCGCCACCTATAACGACCTGGGTTTGATCTACACGCAGGTTGATACCGATAAATCGTATGAGTACTACAACAAGGCTTTAACCGTCTATGAAAAGCTGCACGGAAAGGAGCATCCCAAAATTGCAATTGCCAATACCAACCTCGGATACTTGAATCAAATCGATAAGCAATATGGCGATGCGATTAATTATTATAACAACGCCCTCGCTATCTGGGAAAAGATTTACCCGCAGCCGCATCCCAACAAAGCGCTTGTGATGATGAACCTTGGGCAGACGTATTCTACGATGGGTAATACCAATACTGCGCTGGAATTTTATACAAAAGCCCTTGCTATGTACGAGATCACACAGGGCAAAAAGCACCCCGATGTGGCTTACGTGCTTAACCTGATCGGAAACGAAAAGCTGGCGCAAAAGAAGTTTGATGAAGCTGCGGCTCATTATCAAAAAGCGATCGTAGCCAATCTGACCGATTTCAATTCGGAAGAGATTACCGTAAACCCTACCCGCTTTAATTTTTACAACGGCACGCAGTTGCTGTACTCGCTTATGTACAAGGCGCAGGCTATGGAAACGCGCCATCTCAGTAAAACACTGAAGGTTGCCGATCTGCAGCTTGCTTTGGCAACGTTGCAAACCTGCGATACATTGATCGACAAGATCAGGCAGCAAACCACGTACGAATCGGACAAGATCGCGTTGGGTGCAGTGGCCAACGAAATCTATGCTGACGGTGTACGCATCAGCCACATGCTGAGCGAGGTTTCATTTCTTCACCGTTCGCAATACCGAGAGCTGAGTTTCTATTTTGCCGAGAAGAGTAAGGCGGCCGTGCTGCAGGAAGCCATCTCCGATGCCAATGCCAAATCATTTGCCAATATCCCTGCCGAGCTGCTGGAAGAAGAGAAAAGTTTGAAATCAGCGCTGGCATTGGTTAATCAGAAGCTGGCGCAAAAGCCAACGGCAGAAGAAGAAAAATACCTGCGCGAAACTGCGTTTGAGCTTAACCAGGCTTACAGCGAGTTTGTTTCCCAGTTAGAAAAGCAATTTCCGGATTACTTCAACCTCAAATTCAATACAGCCGCGCCCACCATTGCGCAATTGCAGGCATTGCTGGATTCCAAAACAGCCCTGATCAGTTATTTTATTGATGAAAATAAGAAACGCATTTACACCTACCTGATCACGCAAAAACGCTATGAAGTTAAAGACCAGAATTTACCGGCTGAATATGATAAATACATCAGCGGGTTCAGGAACAGCATGTTCTTCAGCGATCCGAAAGTGTTTGCCATCAGTGCCAGGAACCTGTACCGGATGTTGATTCCACCCGGAATACCTCATTCCATAAATAACCTGGTATTTCTGCCTTCAGGCCGCATGAGCGTAATCCCGTTTGAAGGACTGCTTACACAACCTGTTAAAGATACCGGTACTCCATTCAGCAAGCTCCCCTACCTCGTAAAAAAATTCAACATCCGGTATGAACTGTCGGCAGGCTTAATGCTACAGAAAAGTAAAGCGGCAAAGAAGCCCGGTATTGCATCCGCGCGTTTAATGGCCCCGGTCAGTTTTCCGCTAAAAGACAACCTGAATACATTACCCGGAACGGAGGCCGAAGTAAAGCAGATAGAATTGCTTCTGAAGCAGGAACAGATTCCGTGTGAAGTATTGCTTAATCAGCAAGCCAATGAAACTTCTGTAAAAAGTGAATCGCTTAAGCAGTATGATCTTATCCACTTCGCCACGCACGGAGTGGTAGATGAGGATAATCCTGACCTATCACGCATCTTTCTGCAAGCCGATTCTGAAGCCGAAGATGGCAACCTGTTTAACGGGGAGATCTATAACCTGCACCTGGATGCTAACCTGGTTACGCTATCAGCCTGCCAGACAGGGCTCGGAAAAATTTCAAAAGGCGAAGGTGTGATTGGCTTATCGCGCGCATTAGTTTATGCCGGTGCCAAAAATCTGGTAGTATCGTTCTGGAGCGTGGCCGATGAATCCACCTCGCAGCTTATGACTTCATTTTACAGCGAATTGATCCAGAAAAAAAATAAATCGTTTAGTGAAGCGCTGAAAGATGCCAAACTGGAAATGATAACCCATGAAAAATATGCTTCACCCTATTATTGGGCGCCTTTTGTATTGATTGGATTTTAAGGTATGAAATTTACCTGCCCTTGCAGTAGTTTGTGGACGGGCCACCACTACTGTCAGGGTCAGGTTACACAGTTTTAACGCTATGGCAAATAGAATTTACTGTGCTATTAGAGAACCCTAAGGTAGCAGGTTGAGTTTCAATTTTCCTAAACATTTTCCAAAACTTTGTTTCTGGTGAAAAAATGCCGTTTTTAGCGTCAAAATGGCATTTTTGCCGATGATCGAGGATAACTACAAACAGCGCGGTTTGCGCAACAAATTAGTTAAAAAACTACGCGAAAAAGGCATTTCAAACGATAGTGTTTTGGCCGCAATCGCAAAAGTGCCGCGCCATGCATTTTTTGACGATGCCCTGCTGAGCCACGCCTACGAGGACAAGGCTTTTCCCATTGGCGAGGGGCAGACCATCTCCCAGCCTTACACGGTTGCCTTCCAGACGGAGAGGCTGAATGTGAAGGCTGGCGACAAGGTTCTGGAAATCGGGACGGGTTCAGGCTACCAGGCCGCCATCCTGCTTGAATTAGGCGCCAAAGTTTATACCATTGAGTATAACCGCAAGCTGTATGAGCGCACGCGCGATTTCCTGCCTCAATTAGGATATAAGCCTTACTTCTTTTTTGGCGATGGCTCAAAAGGCATTCCGGCCAAAGCGCCTTACGATAAAATCATTGTAACAGCCGGTGCACCGGTTGTTCCCACCGCCCTTACCGATCAGCTTAATGAAGGCGGCATTTTGATTATTCCCGTGGGCGATCGCGAAAGCCAAAAGATGTTACGCATCACCAAACTAAATGGTGAGCTTAAAAAAGAGGAGTACGATAACTTTGCTTTTGTTCCTTTGTTAGGCGAGCAGGGCTGGAGGTAATGCCATTGTATAGGCGTCTGACACCTTAAAGGTGTCTTGACGCCTACAGGATTACGCTATTCCCATGCGAAATCCCAAACAGGTTCTTCACCCAGCAGGTGCTTGACAAAATAGTTCCACCGGGTTTTCATAAAATACCGTTGATGCGGGCCTGTGTAACCATGCTTCTGGCTCGGGAAAATCAACATATCGAATTGCTTATTGGCACGCACCAACATTTCGGCCAGCTTAAACGTGGCGGAAGGATTAACGTTTTCATCTATGCCGCCATGTGTAATCAAAAGCTTTCCTTTCAGGTTTCCGGCCATCGTAATACTTGACTGCTCGTGATAGGTTGAGTCAACCGGCCAACCCATATACATTTCGGGCCACCAGGCTTTCTCCATTCTAAAGTCATGATCGGCCGAGCTGGCCACTCCTACCTTGTAGAAATCAGGGAACTGAAGCAACGCATGGCCGGCATCATAACCACCAGCCGAGTGGCCAAAAATGCCCACGCGGGTTGTGTCCATCCATGACCTGGTTTTTGAAAGCTGCCTGATTGCATTCACATGATCTTGCAGGTTGTAGCCCATCCTTTTATATGAATAATCACGAAAAGCTTTTGACCGATTGGCTGTTCCGAGTCCATCCACCATCATCACAATAAACCCTAACTCGGCCAGCGATTGATTGTTAATATTCACAGCCCGCACGAACGTGCCCGGTACAATATTGCCATGAGGCCCCGTATAGGAATGATCAATAACCGGATATTTTCTGGAGGGATCAAAGTTTGTGGGCTTCCACAACAAGCCATAGATCGGTGTTTTTCCATCTTTGCCTGTAGCTGTAAATGCTTCCGGGAATTTCCAATTCATTTCACTTAATCCACGTATGTCGGCACTTGAGATTTCGGATACCGCCTTGCCTGATTTCAATTCACGCAACACGGTGATTGTAGGACTATTAGGAGCAGAATAATTGTCCACGAAAAAATCCCGACCCGGAGAAAGCGAAATAACATGATCACCTTCTTCCGGGGTAAGCAATTTCAAATTCTTCCCGTCAAGCGAAACGCTATACAGGTAACCCTGGTACGGGTTGCGTCCTGGTTCTCTGCCCGATGCCAGGAAATAAACCGTGCCCTTTCCTTTCGGATCGATATAAAGCACATCTCTTACAACATACTCTCCCGAAGTAAGTACTTTGATAAAATTACTGGCAATATCTATTGTATATAATTGCTTCCATCCGCTTCTCTCCGAAGCTACAACCAGCTTGCCTGCTTTCTCTGAAATCCAATAATCGAATCCATGTGTGTTGGTTTTACTGGAGTCCGTAAAGATTTTGGTATGAGTCCCGTTATTTAAGTCAAGCTTCAGCACATTCGCCTTCTGAAAACCACGGTCGCGATAGCTCATGAAGCCCACCCCTGGCTTTTCGGCCCAGCTAAAGAAATACCCGTTTTCGTGCGCGATGCGCGGCACAGGAAATAACTGCTCTTTGCCCGACTCTATATGAAATGCAACCGGGACAAGATGCACCACATTTTTGTCGCCCGGTGATCCACGGTAGTAGGATAATAACCGCGCGCGATAAAGCGTGTCCACACTCCAATCAAGCAAATACATCTTTTGGGCATCGCGCAAATCACAAATCGATGTTTGAATCCATTTCGAATCAGGCGACCAGTTTGCATAGAATCGTTTGGGCCTGTCTCCGTTTTCTCCTTCCATAATATCGCTCCAACCATAGTAACTTGCATACTCATAGTTCTTCGCCCCGTTCTTGCTTAGCTGTTTAATCGTTCCGTCTGCGGTAGAACGAATAAAAAGATTATAATTTTCGGTATAAGCCACCCACTTTCCATCGGGTGATTTGGCCTCAAATGGATTTGGACGAATTTCCCTGGCTGTATCAGCTTTCAGAGTACTGCTTTTCGTATCCCATATAAGCCGCTTGTTCCGAAAAGAAAATCTTAGTGTATTGGCATCCGGACGTGCTACATTGGTTAAATCGAGATTAGTGGAATTAACAGGCGCTTTAGTCAGCTCTGTCAGTTTCTGTGCAAGAAGCGCATGATCGAACAAAGGTGTCTTTTGCAGGGACTTAAAGCTTACCTGTTGATACGATTTCCCTTCCTTTGACCACAAAACGAACCATACACCTGTGCTATCTGCATTCCAGTTGGGTATCACATGCAGGTTGAAAGCCTTCTTATTATTTACATTGTCCCACAGAAAGCTCACTGCACGATTATAATCGCTTGTACTTACAGGCTGAGCGATTGAACCTGCCGCAAGTGTAGTGGCCAGAACAAGGATTACCAATCTTTTCATACACTAAGGATTTACTCCAAAATATAGCCTTAATCAAGCTATGGATAGCAATACTTTACACCAGCGGATCGGGCGTTTTCCTTGTCAGGCCAACAACAGGTCTTTCAGTTCTCCAAATCCGTTATTCATTAAAACCGACTTCTTCTCTCCTTTCATAAATGCCTGCAGGCGTTCGGGTAATTCGACTTTTGTCTGAATGGCATTTTCCACTACATCCTGAAACTTGGCCGGGTGAGCCGTTTCGAGAAACACCCCGGTATAATCAGGGTTGCTTTTCAGAAACTGCTTTAATCCGAGATAACCCACTGCACCGTGCGGGTCGGTTACATAACCCCGTTGTGCATACACCTGCTTCATGGCCGCGCGTGTTTCGTTATCCGAAAAAGCATAGCCTTTTATTCTTTCAGATAAGGTATCAACATCATGATTAAATAAATCCAGCATACGGGCAAAGTTGCTGGGGTTGCCTACATCCATCGCATTGCTGATGGTTTGTACGGATGGCCTCGGCCTAAACTCACCCGTGTTCAAAAACTCCGGCACCACATCATTCATATTGGTGGCCGTAACAAACTGCATAACGGGCAGACCCATTCTTTGAGCTAACAAGCCTGCCGTAAGGTTACCGAAGTTTCCGCTGGGCACGGCAAAGACTACAGGCCCGGTATTTTTCAATTGTGCATACGCATGGAAATAATAAAACGACTGCGGAATAAGTCGCGCAATGTTGATCGAGTTGGCGGAAGTAAGAAAGAGTTTTTTCTTTAAATCCTGATCAACGAAAGCCTGCTTTACCAGGCGCTGGCAATCATCAAATGTACCGCTCACTTCCAGCGCGGTTATGTTTCCGCCCAACGTGGTAAACTGTTTTTCCTGCGCTTCACTTACCTTACCAGAAGGATACAGCACAACCACCCGCGTGCCCGGCACATTCAAAAAAGCATTGGCCACAGCGCTGCCTGTATCACCAGATGTAGCTACCAGAATAGTAATAGCCTTATTTTGTTCCTGTGCAAAGTAGCCCAACAGGCTTGCCAGGAAACGGGCGCCAAAATCCTTAAAGGCCAATGTAGGGCCATGAAACAATTCGAGCGAATAAATACCGGGTTCAACTTCAACCAAAGGCGCATCAAATGCCAGTGTATGTTCTATTGTTTTTTGTAATTGAACGCCCGGCAAATCTTCACCCACCAAACTACGGGCTACCGCATACCCGATTTCTTTAAATGATAAGCCGGGTAAGTCTTTGAAAAAAGAATCCGGTAATACCGGAACTTGCTCCGGCATGTATAACCCGTTATCAGGAGCTAATCCCCGGATAACCGCTTCGCGCAGGTCAACTGAATGGTTCTTATTGTTAGTACTGTAAAATCTCATAACATCAATCAATAATATAGGCACCGCGCTGGTTCACTTTTGAAACAAACAAGTCGGATTTAAGCCGGTGCTTTTCAAACTCACGTTGAATAGCCTTCGCTGCTGCATGGGCTTTTTCCATTGTTTCGCTTAACGCGAATACGGTTGGCCCAGAACCTGAAATCCCGAAACCCAACGCACCGGCTTCAACAGCCGTTTGCCGCATGGCATCAAAGCCCGGAATAAATGCCGAACGAATGGGCTCTGCAATTACATCTTTCAGCGAGCGGCCTATCAACGCATAATCGGGTTTGGTCAGGCCGATCATTAACCCCGCCACATTACCGCTTTGCGCGATGGTATCTTTAAGCGAAACAGATTGACGCAAAACTTTGCGCGAGTCTTCTGTTTTTAGCTCAAGATGCGGATGCACCAAAGAGCAATACAAATCATCAGTCGCGTTTATTTTAATTACATCCAACGGGTTGTATTCCCGCACCAGCACAAATCCGCCCATAAGCGATGGCGCCACATTATCGGCATGAGCCGAACCGCAAGCCACACGCTCAGCTTCCATCGCATGAATGACCAACTGCTCGCGCGAAAGCGGGTTGCCCAGCAATTCGTTAATCCCAACCAACGCTGCTGCGCCACTGGCCGCGCTGGAACCCATGCCGCTACCTAACGGAAGGTTTTTGATAAGCTCAATATCAACTCCCTGCTTTACGCCAAGCGATCTCAAGTAAGAAATTACCGCTACACCGGCTGTATTGCGCTCCGCCTCAAGCGGAAGCTTACCGCCATCACCTTTTACTGAAACCATACGCACCAATTCATCATCGCGCAACGTAAGAATCACTTCATCGCCCGGCTGGTTAACCGCAAAGCCAAGTATATCAAACCCGCAACACACATTGGCTACGGTGGCCGGGGCAAAAGCTTTTACAGATTTCATGCTTCTATCAATTTGTATAGTTACCAATGCGGATTATATCTGCAAACACACCTGCTGCTGTTACCTCCGCTCCTGCTCCGGGCCCGCGAATAACCATAGGTCTTTCCTTATATCGTTCTGTAGTCAGCAAGATAATATTATCGCTTCCCGATAAGGAATAGAACGGGTGCTGATCGTTTACAGAGCCTAATTTAATGCTGGTCTTTCCATCTTTCAGCACCGCCATGTAACGCAGCTTCTCATTACGGGCCGCAGCTTGATCAGCCAGCTCTTCAAAATAATTATTATGCTCTGCCAGCTTTTCAAAAAACCGGTCGATGCTCATTTCGCCACGGCAATTTTCCGGCACTAAGTTCTCCACAACAATATTATCTAACTCTAATGATAATCCCGCTTCGCGTGAGAGAATAAGAATTTTACGGGCTACGTCCATGCCGTTCAGGTCATCACGCGGGTCGGGCTCCGTGTAACCTTTTGCTTTTGCATCTTTCACTACATCGCTGAACTTAATGCCAGGCTTAAACGTGCTGAAAATATAATTCAGCGTTCCGCTCAATACCGCTTCAATGCCGATTACCGCATCGCCACTTATCAACAAATCGTTCAGCGTGTTGATAACAGGCAAGCCTGCACCTACATTGGTTTCATATAAAAACCTTACGCCACGCAATCGTGCGGCCTGCTTAAGCGCCCGGTATTTTTGGAGCGATCCTGAGTTCGCTTTTTTATTGGGTGTAACAATGGAAATGTTGGACGACAAGATAGTTTCGTAATGCTCCGTTACCGCTTCGCTGGATGTGCAATCCACAAAAATGCTGTTAGACAAATTCAAGCTCAGCATATTTCCCACAAACGTATTCAAATTCATTTCTTCGCCTTCTTTCAGCACCTGCTCAACAGCCTGTTCCAGCGCCAGGCCATCTTCACTGAACAGCATCTTCCTGCTGTTGGCAATTCCCACTACGTGTATTTCAAGATGATTCTGACTGGCCAAATGGCTATACTGCTTATGCATCATGGTCAGCAACGATTTGCCGATCAAACCTGTACCTGCCATAAATACGTTCAGGACTTTTCTGTCCGACAGGAAGAAAGCCTCATGCAGCACATTCAATGCTTTGGTAATATCCTGCTGGTGAATTACGGCCGAGATATTCAGCTCGGAAGAGCCTTGCGCAATGGCATTCACATTAACCCCACTCTTACCCAGCGCACTGAACATGCGTCCGCTGGTGCCGGGGTTGTGTTTCATGTTCTCACCCACAATGGCTACAATAGCCAGCTCTTCCTCCACCTTAACCTCATCCATGGCCCGGCTGCGGATTTCATACTGAAACTCATGTTCGATAGATTGTTTGGCCTGCCTGGTCTTGGCTGCTTCAATCGCAAAGCAGATCGAATGCTCGGACGATGCCTGGCTGATCAGAATGACGTTGATGTTCTCTTTTGCCAGCGTACCGAACAAACGCATGGACACTCCTACTACTCCCATCAGCCCGCTTCCCTGCACACTCAGCAGGCTGATCTTATCCATCGAAGAAATACCTTTAATGATCAGGTTCTTTCCGTTCGACTTTGCGCTGATCAACGTTCCGGCAAAAGACGGGTTGAATGTGTTTTTTATCCGGATGGGAATGTGGTTAATCATAGCGGGCTGCATGGTAGCCGGAAAAATTACCTTGGCGCCAAAGTGCGAAAGCTCCATCGCTTCCACGTAAGTCATTTCCTTTACGGTAAATGCTTTTTTTACCTTGCGCGGGTCGGCCGTCATCATGCCATCTACATCCGTCCATATTTCGAGGTCAGTTGCTTTAAGCGCACCGGCAAAAATGGCTGCCGTATAATCCGATCCGCTTCTTCCGATAGTAGTTGTTTCTCCTGATGACGTTGAACCGATAAAGCCTGTTATAACCTGAACTTTAGTGTGTGTGTTAAAATATTCCTGAATCTGCTTGTTGGTTGTTTCAAAATCAATGCGGGCATAACCAAAGTTGCTATCGGTGCGCACAACTTTTCGCGCATCCAGAAACGCTGCATCAATACCTGTATCTTTCATGGCTTCGGAAATGATGTAAGCCGAAAGGCGTTCGCCAAAGCTCATGATGTAATCGAGTGTGCGGGGCGTACATTCCTTCACAAGGAAAACACCATGTAGCACATCTTCCAATTCATTGCATGTAAATTTTACCTGCGCAATAATGCCGCTTTGCTTTTGTATGCCGATCAGCTCCCGTACCGCATCAAGATGCCGCGCTTCAAGCTGCCTGAGCTGATCCTTGTATTCAATCTTTCCGGACAAGGCATTGCCGGCTAATGCAATCAAGGTATCCGTAACCCCGCTAAATGCCGAGAACACAACGGCCGGTTTGTCTTCCAGGTAGGGTTTAACTATTTCTATTACAGATCGGATTCGTTCGGGCTTTGCTACCGATGAACCGCCAAACTTTAAAACTTTCATACTAAGGTTAACTGAAGATTAACTTCAGGTTTTGAATTTCAGAATAAGTAAACAGGATGTGAAGAGAAAGCAGAATATGTCGGGAGCTACCCCGTAATCGTGGTGGTAATAATGGCCTCCATGCGAACTGAGCCGGATGCTGATAGGATATTGTGTTGTAGCACGCGCAACGATTATTTGATGCAAGAAATAAACTGAACCCGTGTATTGCAAAATATTTTTATGATTTTTGTCGGACTTAAAAACAAACTAACAGTAAGTAGCCGCATGAATCGCAAGAAGAAACACCCGCGCGAATCGTTTGTAAGCATGACCGAGCTGGTGCTGCCCAATGATACCAATACCTTAAACAACCTGATGGGCGGACGCCTGATGCACTGGATGGATATTGTATCGGCCATAGCCGGGCAAAAGCATTGCGAGAGCATCGTGGTAACAGCTTCTGTGGATAACATTTCGTTCCGGTCGCCCATCCGGCTGGGCGATGTAGTAACCTTACGTGCACGGGCTACACGGGCTTTCAACTCGTCCGTAGAAATCCGCATTGATGTGGATGCTGAGAACATTCCCGAAGGACGTAAAATTGAAAGCAACTCGGCCTACTTTACATTTGTAGCGGTGGATAAGAACGGCCACCCGGTTGAAATACCGGAAATTGTACCTGAAACCCCGGAAGAGATTGAATTGTATAACGGAGCTTTGCGCAGAAGGCAGCTCCGCCTCATCTTATCGGGGCGTATGAAGCCGGCCGAAGCAAATGAATTAAAGTCTATTTTTAATATCAAGGAATGAACGAAGCTGCCGCTATTCTCTTTACGGAAGAGCTCTATCACATCAGCTCTCCGGCCACTATTGTGCTTACCAAACCGTGGCCGGAAATTTCTGCTGCCGAAAGAGAGCAGCTAAGCAAAATCCTGAATGCCCTTAAGCTATCATTAAATGGAGTTACCATCCTGCATCAACCTAAATTAGATATGGCAGCACTTCCTGCTAAATCAGGACGGCTGATCTATTTTGGATCATTACCTGCCGGTATCAATCATTATGAATTTATGGAAGCCCGGCAGGTAGGCCTCGTTGCCTCGGAAGACCTTGAAACTCTGATTGGTAACGAAGGCGCCCGTAAGAAACTTTGGACGGCCCTACGGCAGCTTTTTTCACTCTGAAAGCCACATTTTAATTATTTAAGCCTTCTTATATCTTTGCGGTGCTTTAAAAAAGCCCCTGCCTAAGCTAATGAATCACGGCCGGGTAGTTTTAACAAAATTATCAGTATGCAAAATCTACTTTACGCCCTGCCCCTCTTTGGCGTTTTGGGGCTCATTTATGTGATCTGGAAAAGCGCCTGGGTGGCCAGGCAAGATGCCGGTACCGACAAGATGAAGAAAATTGCCAGCCACATTGCCGAAGGTGCAATGGCCTTCCTGAAAGCTGAATACAAAATACTAAGTGTATTTGTAATCTGTGTAGCCCTGTTACTCGGCTTCACAGCCAGCAGCGAAACTTCATCGCCTTTGGTAGGTCTTTCATTTGTTTTGGGAGCTTTCTGTTCGGCATTAGCCGGCTTTATCGGTATGCGAGTGGCAACCAAAGCCAATGTAAGAACCACCAATGCAGCGCGTACCAGCTTAGGTAAAGCGCTTGAAGTTGCCTTTACAGGCGGCTCCGTAATGGGTATGGGTGTTGTTGGATTAGGCGTGCTGGGATTAAGCATATTGTTTATTGTTTATCAAAGCATGTTTACCAGCATTAACCAGATACTTACAGTACTTACGGGGTTTTCATTCGGTGCATCTTCAATTGCCTTGTTTGCCCGTGTGGGTGGCGGTATCTATACCAAAGCTGCGGATGTAGGCGCTGACCTTGTAGGTAAAGTTGAGGCCGGTATCCCCGAAGATCACCCGCTCAATCCTGCAACCATTGCCGATAACGTAGGCGATAATGTGGGCGATGTAGCCGGTATGGGTGCCGACCTGTTTGAATCGTACGTAGGTTCTATTGTTGGAACAATGGTATTGGGCGCTGCGTTTTTTGCGTTACCCGAGTTCTCTTCAGAAGCCTTTGGCGGTGGACTGTCGGCCGTTCTTTTACCGTTGGCACTGGCTGGCGTAGGTATAATCATGTCTTTTATCGGAACCTTCTTTGTTCGCGTAAAAGAAGGAGGTGATCCTCAAAAAGCGCTTAACACGGGCGAGATCGTTTCTTCGGTAGTCATGATTGCCGCTTCATGGTTTATCATTAAGGCTATGCTGCCTGAAACCTGGCAGTACAGCGACCCGCTTTACAATACTGCTGGCGAATTCACAACCTATACTTCAACCGGTATTTTCTATGCAACCGTTATCGGTCTTGTGGCTGGTGTAATCATCGGCCTGATTACTGAATACTATACAGGGATGGGCAAAAAGCCGGTTGTATCCATTGTCAGACAATCATCCACCGGTGCTGCTACCAACATTATTGCGGGTCTTGGCGTAGGCATGATGTCAACCCTCTGGCCTGTTATTATTATCGCTATCTCCATCATTGGCGCATTCCACTTTGGAGGCTTATATGGTATTGCCATTGCCGCGGTAGGAATGCTTTCCAACCTGGGTATCCAACTGGCTGTAGATGCGTACGGTCCTATCTCGGATAATGCCGGGGGTGTAGCCGAAATGTCTGAGCTTCCGAAAGAAGTTCGTTCCCGTACCGATAAGCTGGATGCTGTAGGTAACACAACCGCTGCCATTGGAAAAGGCTTTGCTATTGCTTCTGCTGCATTAACGGCATTGGCCTTGTTCGGTGCATTCATGACAACCGCTCACCTGAGCACTATTGATGTTTCAAAGGCGAACGTAATGGCCGGGTTATTCATTGGCGGTATGTTGCCATTCGTGTTTTCAGCACTGGCTATGGGCGCTGTGGGGCGCGCAGCCATGTCCATGATCGAAGAGGTGCGCAGACAGTTTAACGATATTCCGGCTCTTAAAGCAGCTCTTGCCGTAATGAAGAAGAATGGCGATAAGGAAATGAACGAATGGTCTGCCGAGGATCAGAAGATCTTCCACGAAGCAGACGGTAAGGCTGAGTATGGCAAATGCGTGGAGATATCAACCAAAGCCGCTATCCGAGAAATGGTAGTGCCCGGCTTGATGGCCGTGATCGTGCCTGTAGTCATTGCCTTCCTGCCCGGTTTTGGAGTAGAGGCTTTAGGTGGCATGCTGGCGGGAGTTACTGTATCCGGTGTGCTGATGGCGATTTTCCAATCGAATGCCGGGGGTGCATGGGACAATGCCAAGAAAAGCTTTGAGGAAGGCGTTGAAATCAACGGGCAGAAATACTACAAGAAATCTGATCCGCATAAAGCCGCTGTGGTAGGCGATACCGTAGGCGATCCTTTCAAAGACACCTCCGGTCCGTCTTTGAATATCCTGCTTAAGCTGATGTCGGTAGTGGCGCTTGTGATCGCTCCGTTCCTGGTGAATGACGAAGCGACTACGGCAAAGCTGGAAGACAACCAGGAGAAAGTGGAAATTGTGGTTACAACCCATGCTGATGAACAGGCTAAGTAACCTTTGTGATATATGAATCGGGAGCGGTGCCAACAACACCGCTCTTTTTTTTATCTTTAAGGCCGAACACCAAATTTTTTAAACGATGTTACGAATTTTGATTCTGATTTTTTTGGCGATTTGTTCAATTGGCGGGCAGGCCCAAAGTATTGTAGGGAAGTGGCAAACCATTGATGATGAAACCGGCAGGCCAAAATCGGTGGTAGAAATTGCAGAGCGAAACGGCAAATACTATGGTAAGGTAACCCGGTTATTTCGCGCTGCCCACGAGGAGCAGGACCCGGTATGTGAAAAATGTCCTTCAGGTGACGAACGGTACAAAAAGAAAATAATTGGAATGGAGATTTTAAAGAATCTTGTTAAGGATGATGACGAATATTCCGAAGGAACTATTCTGGATCCCAACAATGGCAAAATATATAAGTGCAAAGTATGGTTAGACGGGGGCAATCTTAAGCTCAGGGGCTACCTGGGGCCATTCTTTCGTACGCAAACCTGGCACCCCGAACGGTAATTATCATCTCACCGTAAAAATACCGACATTAAACCCCGATTAGTTCCGTTTATCATTCAGTAAAGGTTACCAAACGTGTCGCTCAGAGTATTCAAAAACAACTCGCAGATAGACGAAAAGGAGATTTTCGAACGCATCCGGAAAGGAGATGAGAAAGCCCTTGAGCTGATCTATCAAAAGTACTACCGGATGATGACCAAAATGGTGATCACCAACAGTGGTACCGAGGAAGAAGCTCGGGATGTTTACCAGGATGCGCTGGTGGTGTTCTGGCAGAAGGCCAGATCGGGTAATTTAGTGATGACAGCCAAAATGAGCACCTATATCTACAGCATTTGTCAAAACCTGTGGAGAAAGGAGCTGGACAGAAAAAAAAGGCTGGCCCACGAAGAGAAAGACACACCGCAGTCCATGGATATGGATAGCCCCGAACGCGAAAAGATAATAGCCAAATGCTTAGAGCAGCTTGGTGAAACTTGTCGCAAGGTTTTGATGTATTACTATTTTGACGATATGTCGATGCAGGAAATTGCTGAAAAGCTTGGTTTTGCCAACACCGACACCGCCAAAACAAAAAAATACAAGTGCAAGCAGAAGCTGGACGAGCTGGTAAAGGCCCAGTACTCCGAGCACGATTTTTTAGACTAATGAATGAAAGACATGAACAACATTGATTTAATAGATAACTACCTGACCAACCGGTTAAGCGATTCGCAGCGGGAAGCTTTTGAGCAGCAGCTTGCGTCCGATCCTACCCTGAAGGCCGATGTGGAATTTCAACGCCAGGTAATTGATGGTTTAAAGAAAGCCCGTGTAGCAGAGTTAAAATCCATGCTCAATGCGGTGCCGGTTAGCCCTGTACGTGAGTTTACCACACTGAAAGTAGCAGCAGGTATTGTAGGCGGAGCTTTATTGATAGGTACAGTTTATTGGTTCAATAGCAATGAAAGCGGTCAACCGGTAATAGCTGAGCCCAAAGATTCAGTTAATGTTGTTACCGAAACTGAGTTAACAGCTTCGGCTGAAGATGAAAATAGGATCACACAGGTTGAAGAGCCTTCGTTCACAGAAGAAAAAGCAGTGGCTGCCGGCAATAAGGCAGTAGCTCAACCTGTACAAAAAGAAGCAGTCAAACCAGTACTTGAAATTGTTGACCCCAGTGCCGAACTGGTTGAAAGTACCTCTTCGCCCATAAGCCAGGGAGCCACCAGCCCTTCCGCCCCGGCCGTAGAAATCAAATCAACACAGATTGATATTGATTCTGCCAACAAGAAGTATAAGTTCCATTACCAGTTTGCCAATGGCAAAGTAGTTTTATACGGCTCTTTCGACAGCAGCCTGTACGAAATCATTGAGCTTAATGGCGGAACGCATTCTATCTACCTGTATTATCAGAACAAATACTACTTCCTCAATGATCAGTCATCCTCTATTACACCGCTGGAAGCAGTAACCGACAAGACTATCCTGACAAAACTGGAAGCCTACAGGAAGAAATGATTCAAGGCTTTGATTTAGCCTTGGTGTTGGTCTGAAAAATCGGGAATACTTGTATCTTTGCCTGATGCAATCGGGCGAAACCAGGTTTAAAGTTCGAAAGAAAAAGCTCGGCTCCTACCCTTTCATCAGTGTAGTGCTGAGTATAACCCTTGCTCTTTTCGTGATCGGGGTTTTCGGGGCGCTCGTTATCTATTCTAAAGAGCTGGAGCGTATTGTGCGCGAGAACGTGAAAATCCAGGTGTACCTGAATACCCAGGTATCTGCCACCCAGCGAAATCACATTGAGAAAAACCTGGCTTCCAGGCCTTATGTAGGTGAAGCAAAGGGGTCTATAGAATTTTTAAGTAAAGAGCAGGCGGCAAAACAGTTTATTGAAGAAACCGGGGAAGACTTTAAAAATTTCCTGGGCGAAAATCCGCTACGCGATGCTTACCTCGTTCGGATAAAAGAGGAATTTCATGATACCGATAATCTGAAAAAGATAAAAGCTGAAATAGAGCAAATCGGTGGCGTGTTCCAGGTTCACTACATCGAAAATGTGATCGATTCCATCAATCAGAATATTACCAAGATTGGCCTCGTCTTATTGGGGCTGGTTGTTTTATTGCTGCTGGTTGTTATGCTCCTGATCAACAACACCCTTCGCCTGGCTCTATTTTCGCAACGGTTCCTGATTCGCAGCATGCAACTGGTAGGCGCCCGTAGCTGGTTTATCCAAAAGCCATTCCTGTTTCGGGCCGGGTTGCATGGCTTTATTGCGGGGCTGTTATCTTCTGCCCTGCTTGTTGGTTTAATTGGTTTTGCCACGCAACGTGTAGCGGATCTGGCGCTTATTCAAAACAACAACCGCCTGCTTTTATTGTTATTGTTCCTGGTTACGCTGGGCATGCTGGTAGCTTTTCTAAGCACCTATCGTGCGGTAAGCAAGTATCTAAAATTATCGTTAGACGAACTATATTGATTCATGAATAAATTAGCTTTTGGGAAAAGGAACTACCAGTTAATGGTGTTGGGTTTGGTGCTGCTGGTGATCGGTTTCACCATTATGGCAATGGATAAAGAGCCGTATGGTTTTGGGTTCCTGGGACTAACCTTAAGTCCAATTATTGTATTGGCCGGGTTCATCACGGAAATCTTTGCCATCCTTCATACTCCCAAACAGAAAGATTAATTCTTTACATGTCGTACCTGGATGCTCTCGTACTGGCCATTGTTGAAGGCCTGACCGAATTCCTGCCCGTATCTTCAACCGGGCATATGATTATTGCCTCATCCATCATGGGTATAGAAAAAGATCCATTCACCAAAACGTTTACGGTAGCTATTCAGCTTGGTGCAATATTGTCTGTAGTGGTACTTTACTGGAAGCGCTTTTTTCAGTCTTTGAGCTTCTATTACAAGCTGCTGGTAGCGTTTATACCGGCAGCCATAGTGGGCCTGCTGTTTAGTAAGCAAATTGACCTCTTGTTTGAACGTGTTGACCTTGTAGCCATTATGTTAATAGCAGGTGGTGGTGTATTCTTATTCATTGACAAGGTTTTTCATGAAACGGAAGAGCATGGAGAAACTCAAGTGAATTATCAGGCAGCTTTTAAGATAGGACTATTTCAGGTTTTAGCTTTAATCCCAGGAGTTTCGCGTTCAGCGGCTACAATCATTGGGGGAATCTCTCAGAAATTAACCAAGCAAGCAGCTGCCGAATTCTCATTTTTACTTGCCATACCTACTATGCTTGCAGCTACAGGTTATAAATTGCTTACTTATTATTTAGAAGGCAATGTATTGAACAATAGCCAGGTTTCAACGCTTGTGTTGGGTAATGCAGTTGCCTTTATTGTAGCTTTCCTTGCCGTCAAATCTTTTATCTTATATTTAACTAATCACGGTTTCAAGATCTTTGGCTACTACCGGATTATAGTGGGTACAACCATCCTGATTCTGTATTGGTTGGGAGTTGACTTGCAGGTTCTATGAATGCTGATTTTATCGATCAGGTTATCCTCATTAACAAACCGCTTACGTGGACTTCCTTTGATGTTGTAAATAAATTACGGGGCAAGCTCAAAATAAAAAAGATTGGTCACGCGGGTACATTGGATCCGCTCGCGACCGGGCTGCTGATCTTATGCACCGGTAAAATGACCAAACGTATTGATGAATACCAGGCGCAGGAAAAAGAGTACACTGGTAAATTTGTGATCGGTAAAACCACACCTTCGCACGATCTCGAAACCCCGGTTGAAGAAGTAACCAGTGTCGATCACATTACGGAAGCCCAAATCCGGGAAATTGCTCAAAAATTTACAGGTGTCATTCAACAGGTTCCTCCCCTGCATTCAGCTATAAAAATTGATGGTAAACGAGCCTATAAGTTTGCGCGTAAAGGAACGGATGTAGAGCTAAAATCGCGCGAAGTAACGGTTAGTACCTTTGAAATTACCGCCATTAAAAAGCCTGCAATTCATTTTAGAATAGTATGTTCCAAGGGTACGTACATCCGCAGCCTGGCACGCGATTTCGGAAACGAATTAGGAACAGGCGCTTATTTGGCTGAGCTTTGCCGTACGCGCATTGGTGAATTTAAGCTTGCAGATGCGCTTGAGCTGGATCAGATAAATCCGGAAGTAAAATGAAAATCTATCATTCACTGGAAGACTTTTCACCGCTACGCTTTGGTGTGGTTACCAGTGGCACGTTTGATGGCGTTCATGTTGGTCATCAGAAAATACTCTCCCGGCTAAAAGAAATTGCTGATAAATATAGGGGCGAAACGGTGGTGATCACGTTCTGGCCGCATCCGCGCACGATCTTAAAGCCCGATGAACCCGGCTTAAAGCTGCTCAACACCTTTGAAGAAAAAGCAGACCTGCTTCGGCAATACGGTGTGCAGCATTTACTCCGCATTCCGTTTACAAAAGAGTTTTCACAAATCACATCTGCTGATTTTGTTACCAAAATCCTCGTTGAACAAATCGGAACAAAAAAGCTGGTAATCGGGTATGATCACCGGTTTGGAAAAAACCGCGAAGGAAGCTTTGAGCAGCTTAAGCTGAATGGCCCCGCATTCGGGTTTGATGTAGAGGAAATTTCAAGACAGGATGTTGATCATGTAGGGGTCAGTTCAACTAAAATCAGGCGGGCGCTGGAATCCGGAGATATTGAAACGGCCAATCATTTTCTGGGTGCACCCTACCCGCTTACCGGACGCGTGATTAAAGGCGATAAGCTTGGCCGGGTGCTGGGGTATCCCACCGCGAATATCGATCCTGACTCAAAAGATAAGCTGATCCCGGCCGAAGGGATTTATGCCGTTACGGTTATTCATGCCAACCTTGCATACGGAGGTATGCTGTACATCGGCAGCCGCCCCACGGTTGACGGCTCCAAGCGTTCAATCGAAGTAAACATCTTCGATTTCAACAAAGAAATCTACGGAGAAACCATCCAGGTTCGTTTTCAGAAAATGCTCCGGTCAGATTCAAGGTTCGATGATCTTGAATCGCTTAAAAAACAATTGGAAAAAGACCGGGTGGCCGCGTTACAGGCGCTTCAATCCACCTGATATGCTTGCATTTTGTGTACGGTAAGGTGAGATTTGCTTCAAATTACACTTTATGATAAGCAAAGTTGTTTCCGGGCCGGACGAAGCTGTTCAGGATATTTTTGACCAGGCAACCCTGATGCTTGGCGGGTTCGGGTTATGCGGCATTCCGGAAAATTGCATCGCTTCTATTCTAAAGAAAGGTACTAAAGGACTTACCTGTATTTCCAACAATGCAGGCGTGGATGATTTCGGTATCGGGTTGTTATTGAAAACTCGCCAGGTGAAGAAGATGATCTCATCTTATGTAGGCGAGAATGCCGAGTTTGAAAGACAGTTGCTTTCGGGCGAGCTGGAAGTTGAGCTTATCCCGCAAGGCACGCTTGCCGAACGGGTACGGGCTGGCGGAGCAGGCATCCCGGCTTTTTTTACTCCTGCCGGTGTAGGAACCGAAGTAGCTGCCGGAAAAGAAGTGCGCGAATTTGAAGGTAAAAAATACCTGTTGGAAAATTGGTTGCGTGCCGATTTCTCGATCGTAAAAGCATGGAAAGGCGATACTGCCGGAAACCTGGTCTATAAAGGAACAGCCCGCAACTTTAACCCGATGATGGCCGCTGCCGGAAAAATTACCATTGCTGAAGTAGAGGAGCTGGTTCCTGTTGGTGAGCTAAACCCCAATCATATTCACACCCCGGGCATATATGTGCAAAGAATTTTTCATGGGAAGAATTATGAAAAGCGGATTGAGCAACGCACAATAAGTAAATAGTACTTAGTTCTTAGTCAACAGTATATCTTATTGTTATTGACTAAGAACTAAATACTTTGGACTAAGGACTAAAATACGCATAACTATGTTAGACAAAACCGGAATAGCAAAACGCATAGCCAAAGAAGTTAAGGACGGCATGTATATTAACCTCGGCATTGGTATTCCCACGTTAGTGGCCAATTATATTCCTTCGCATCTCAATGTTGTGCTGCAATCTGAAAACGGACTGCTTGGCATCGGGCCATTCCCGAAAGAAGATGAAGTTGACCCCGACCTGATCAATGCAGGCAAGCAAACCATCACCATGATGCCCGGCTCTGCCCTGTTCAACTCTGCCGAAAGCTTTGCCATGATACGGGGCGGCCATGTTGACCTTACCATATTAGGCGCTATGGAAGTTTCCGAGCAGGGTGATATTGCCAACTGGAAAGTTCCCGGTAAAATGGTAAAAGGCATGGGGGGCGCCATGGATCTGGTGGCTTCAGCCAAACATATTATTGTGGCCATGCAGCATTGCAGTAAAGAAGGCGCCTCCAAGCTTTTAAAAAGCTGTACCCTTCCCATTACCGGTATAAAATGCGTAAAAAGAATTGTAAGTGATCTTGCCGTACTGGATGTGTTGCCACAGGGCGGTTTCAGACTATTGGAGCGCGCACCCGGCATATCAGTAGAACAAATTAAAAATGCCACTGCAGGAAGCCTGTTGATTGAGGGAGATATTCCGGAAATGACAATCTGAAAATTGCTTTACTTGCAGGCTGAAGCGTAGCACATGAAAAAATCGAAAATAGAATTTAACATCCAGTTAGACTCAAATAATTTTCCCGAAAAAATCACCTGGGACGCCACCGATAAGCCCGAGGATACCCCCCCCGAAACCAAATCCATATCTGTTTCCTTGTGGGACAGCCGTCAGAAAAATACGATGCGTATAGACTTGTGGACTAAAGACATGCCGGTTGACGAAATGAAGCGGTTTTACATCGAGAATATTGGCGGCATAGCGCAAAGTGTGCTTACCTCAACGGGCGATGAGCAAATGGCTAATGAAATCAACGCCCTTTGCGACCGGCTGGTTGAGCTGGTCCGGAACCAGAAATAAGCAATGACAAGCCGGCATCGTTTTCAAAAAACCTGCCTTTCAAACGTTTGTAATTAGGCTTTTTCTTGTAGATTTAAGGATTAAACCCATAATTCTTATGAACAAATTCTACAGAAAGGCGTTGCTACCGCTTCTTTTTCTGCTCTGCGGCACGGCAACTCTGATGGCGCAAACCACCACCATATCGGGAACGGTAAAGGACGGTGCAAGCGGTGAGCCATTGGCTGGTGTTAACATTGTGGTGAAAGGCCGTGTGATCGGAACTATCTCTAACACCGATGGTCAGTATAATTTAAAGGTTAATCAGGCCCCACCGTTCACGCTCGTCTTTTCATTTATTGGTTTCGCCACGCAGGAAATTGAAGTAAAGGAAGCGAGCGCAACCATTGATGTTTCACTTTCCGAGCAAACTCTTTTAGGGCAAGAGGTGGTAGTTTCTGCATCGCGTGTGGAAGAAAGTATTCTGCAATCTCCCGTAACTATTGAGAAAATGGATTTGCTGGCGATCAGGCAGTCAGCCGCACCTGATTTTTATGATGCCCTCGCTAATGTAAAAGGAGTTCAGACCAATTCAGGAAGCCTTAACCTTACATCAATTAACACGCGCGGGTTTGCTACCATTGCCAATGTGCGATTCGTTCAGCTGGTTGACGGTATGGACACGCAGGCTCCGCTGTTGAATTTTCCTACCGGTAATATTATTGGTATTGGCGAGCTGGATACAGAAAGTGTTGAGCTCGTGCCGGGCGCGGCATCTGCTCTTTACGGTCCAAATGCTTTTAACGGTATTTTGATCATGAAGAGCAAAAGCCCGTTCGATTACCAGGGCCTGAGCGCACAGGTTAAAGGTGGTATCACCAGATCAGATGCTGCCGGGTCTGATCCTTTTGTGCAATACAGTATCCGGTATGCCAAAGCGTTTAATAATAAGTTTGCCGTTAAGCTTAACTTTTCTATGCTCCAGGCAACAGATTGGTTAAGCAACGACTACCGGACTTCCCGTGTTGATCCGGAATCCACTACCGATTTAAGCGGTACCAAAAACTTTGACGGACTCAATCTTTATGGTGACGAAACCCAGATTGCCGTACCCGTACCCAGCATAGGAACCATTACCCGCACCGGCTTTCGCGAAGAAGATATGCTAAATGCATTTGATGACGGCCGGGAAGCCAAGAGCATTAAAGCTGACGGGGCTATCCATTACCGCCTCAGCGATAAAATAGAAGCTTTATATAACTACCGGTACGGTGGCGGAAGCTCTATCTACCAGGGCACAGAAAAATATGTTCTGAGAGATTTCAACCAGCAGTTCCACAAGTTCGAGATCAAATCAGATAATTTCTTTGTTCGGGCCTACCGCACTGCTACGGATGCCGGTAAATCCTATAACTTATCTGCTTTAGGTGGTTATGCCAACGAAACATATAGTCCATCGGCAACCAATTGGGTTCCTGACTATGTGCTTGCCATGCAAGGCTACATTCCTAATGTTCCTGCTGGCGATCATGGTGCTGCCCGAGAGTATGCGGATAGAAACAGGCCATTACCCGGAACCCCTCAATACAACAGCCTGATGAAAATAGTTCGGGATAACTATTTCCAGAGAACTCCTACCGGAACGTGGACTGATTCGAGTGGCGGGCAACACCCGGCTTCAGGAGGCGGTGCATCATTCCTGGACAACTCCAGGCTTTACCATGCGGAGTTTAACTACAACTTCGTTAACCAGGTCAAGTTTGCTGAAATTCAAATTGGAGGTAACGTAAGAAGATACGACCTGTACTCTTCGGGCACAATCTTTAACGAGGCCCCAAGCGATGGCGTTAATTTTGAACGCATAAAAATTGATGAGTTTGGCGTTTATACTCAGATATCGAAAACTTTTGCTGAAGCTTTGAAGCTAACCGGCTCGGTTCGGTATGATAAGAACGAAAACTTTGATGGTCAATTCACTCCAAGGTTATCGGCAGTATATACTTTTTCGAAAAATCATAACCTGAGAGCTTCGTTCCAGACAGGCTTCAGAAATCCTGACACGCAGGCACAATTTATCTACTTCCCTTCTTCCAGCGGAACTTTGCTGGGAAGCACGGAAGCGAATGCGGCCCGTTATGGCGTGCATAACGGAGGAGCCTGGACGCAGGAATCTTACAATGCATTCCGCGCATCAGGTGGTACGCTTGCTGCGGATGGAACTCCTACCGGTGGCAATGCAAGCCTGTTAGCAACCGCTAACATACCCTATGTTCAGCCCGAGAAATTAAAATCATTTGAGATCGGGTACAAAGGAGTATTTTCCAACAAGCTCCTGGTTGACCTGAATGCTTATTTCTCTACTTACCAGGATTTTATTGGTGGCCAGATCGTTGCCGTTAAGGCTCCCACACAACACCAGGGTAATCCTGTTCCTGCCGGAAGCTTATATAGCCTGTACAACAACTCCCTTGAAAATGTAAAGTCAAGCGGTGTTGGTCTTGGCATTACGTACAGCTTGCCCAGAAATTTTTCCCTGAATGGCAGCTATAGCTACGCCACTTTAGAGGCAAACGAATCAGGAGATTTCAGGGCAGGCTTCAACACCCCTGAAAATAAATTCAGCGTAGGCTTAAGTAACCGCAAGGTAACCAACAATCTTGGCTTCAACGTCAATTTCCGCTGGCAACAAGGATTCTTGTGGCAGTCCTCTTACGGAGAGTGGAATGTTCCTGAGTTTGGTGTGTTAGATGCGCAGGTCAGCTATAAGCTATCGGCTTTAAAATCCATGCTTAAAGTTGGCGCTACCAACCTGGGTGGCGGAGATTACAGAACTAACCTGGGTGCGCCTTTCATAGGCCAGATGTACTATCTCTCACTTACGTTTGATGAGTTTTTAAAATAATCGATATAAACGAACCGATATGAAAAACTTAAAATTCATGTATATGCTTTCGCTGATGCTGTTCATCAGCGTATCGTGCGAGCAGGAAGTAATTGATCTGAAAGCACCGGAAGTTGAAACACCGGTAGATAGCGGAACTCCGGGCTCGGCCAACTTTACCAAGTTTATTGCTATTGGTAATTCATTTGTGGCCGGTGTACAGGGCGGAGCGCTTTTTACAACCGGGCAAAACAATTCGTTGCCGGCTATTATGGCTGCACAATTTGCCAAGCCGGGTGTTGGAGGTGGTGCTTTTGTGCAACCCGACATCAATGCCACATTAGGGTGGAACTTGTTTGTAACGCAGCCTGTATTAGGGCCTCCGTTTGATCCTGCCAAACCAGTATTAGGAAGAATGTTGCTGCAAGGTGCTTCTCCCCGCCCAACTCCGCAGGCTTATGCTGTTGGTAATTTTGAAGCTGTTCCAAACCCTTCAGTAAATCCAATTTTTATGTATTCAGGAGAAAAGAGTGCGCTAAATAATTTTGGAATTCCCGCTATCGTATTAGGTCAGGCGCTTATTCCTGAAACCGGGAACTGGACACTCGCGGGAACCGACCCGAGATTCAGCCCATTCTACGGACGCCTCGCACCAATTCCCGGTGGAACCACTACTTTGATTGGCGATGCTGCTGCAGCAGGTGGTACGTTCTTCCTGTTCTGGCTCGGGCTGGATGATTTCTTTTTATATGCTGCCTTTGGAGGTGATCCTACCAAAGCTCCGTTGACACCGGCAACCGGTGCCGGAGCTGCCAGCTTCGATCTGCAATACGGAGCCGCCATTGGTGCACTGCTTGGTTCAAATGCAAACCTGAAAGGCGTAGTGGGTAACTTCCCTAACATCTTTAAGATGCCGCATTTTACTTCTGTGGCCTGGAATGCACTTCCGTTAGATGCAGCAACCGCAACAAACCTGACTACTAACCTGGCAAATAATTACAATGCATTTTTAGATGGGATGGTTGGTACTTCGATTATTACAGCCGAAGAAGCCGCAAAGCGCAAGTTGCAGTATGTTGCCGGTCAAAATGCAATCCTGATCAATGACGAAACATTAACCGATCTTTCGCCCTATATGGCCGGGCCTTATGCCGGCCTGGCACCGTATGCAATGGCCCGCCAAACAAAAAACACAGACATCATTCCTTTATCAACAGGTACAGTTTTAGGAACCAATGCCGGTGGAGGAGCCTCCAATATTTATGGCGTTTCGGTGCCCCTTGGCGATCAGTATGTGTTAATTCCGTCAGAGATACAGGAAATAGAGGAAGCACGCCTGGCCTTCAATGCTACCATAGCGGCTACTGTAGCCAGCTTTCCGGACAGGTTGGCTCTTGCCGATATTAATGCTGCGCTTGAAGGACTAATCACTGCGCAGGCAGGTATTTACAATAATGTTACCATAACCCCGAATATCAACCCTCCTACCGGAATTTATTCGGAAGACGGAGTTCATCCTAATGCCCGGGGCTATGCTCTCCTGTCAAGGGTTTTTATCAATGCTATTAATTCCAAATTTGGCGCTACTGTACCTTTAACCGATATCAGCAAATACCCGGCAACGGGCCTTCCTATTCCATAACAATAGTGATTCGGTTGACAAAAGAGGCTGCCCTAAAAAAGCAGCCTCTTTTTATTGTCAGAACAATTCCTTCGCGATTTTATAAATCGGGTCAGACTTACCCATCGAGTAAAAGTGAATGGTAGGCGCACCATGTTTGATCAGCTCTTTCGATTGCTGGACGGCCCATTCAATACCTACCTGCTTAACGGCTGTATTGTCCTTACACTTCTCAGCTTCTTCCGTTAATGCTTCAGGCAGATCAATATGAAAAATCTGGGGTAAGATTGTAAGCTGGGATTTTGTGGTCAGCGGCTTGATGCCCGGTATAATGGGCACTGTTATACCGGCTTCCCGGCAACGGTCAACAAACTCAAAGTACTTCTGATTGTCAAAGAACATCTGCGTTACAATATATTCCGCTCCTTTATCAACTTTGTTCTTTAAATATTTTAAATCCGTTTTCAGGTTAGGCGCGTTAAAATGCTTTTCCGGATAGCCCGCCACGCCAATGCAAAAATGCGTAGGTGACGGATCGTGAAGCTCTTCATCAAGGTATTGACCGCGATTCATATTTACCACATGCTCCAGCAGCTCGGAAGCATAGGCAAAGCCATCCGGCTCCGCTACAAAACGCGATTCGGTTTTGATGGCATCGCCTTGCAGCACCAATACATTATCCACCCCTAAGAAATTCAGATCGATCAACGCGTTCTCTGTTTCCTCTTTCGAAAATCCACCGCAGATAATATGCGGCACCGTATCTACCTTGTAATGGTTTTGAATGGCAGCGCAAATGCCCACTGTACCCGGGCGCTTGCGTGTCGTGATCTTTTCTAATAGGCCACCTGCCTTTTTCTTGAACACATATTCTTCCCGGTGATAGGTAACATCAATAAACGGGGGCTTAAACTCCATCAACGGGTCAATATTGTTAAACAGATTCTTGATATTCTCTCCTTTTAAGGGCGGAAGAATTTCAATCGTGAATAACGTTTTGCCGTTGGCTTTCTTCAGGTGCTCGGTTACTTTCATTTAATCAATTTGAAAATGTGACAATTTGAAGATTTGAAAATTCATTGCAATGAAGATTACATTTTCAAATTTTCAAATCAACTAATTATCTAATTATAAGCTAAGTTAGGCGCTAACCACTTCTCAATCTCTTCCACACTCATATTCTTCCGTTTGGCATAATCTTCCACCTGGTCTTTTTCAATTTTGCCTAAGCCGAAATACCGCGAAGCAGGATTCGCAAAATAAAAACCACTCACGGCAGCTCCCGGGTACATCGCATACGATGAAGTGAGCGTTATCCCTATCTTTTCAGCTTCCAGCAATTCGAATAATAGTTTCTTTTCAGTATGATCGGGGCACGCAGGGTAACCCGGGGCCGGGCGAATTCCCTTGTATTTCTCGCCTATCAAATCCTCGTTACTTAATGACTCATCATCCGCATAACCCCAAAGCTCTTTCCGAACACGTTCATGCAGGCACTCTGCAAACGCCTCGGCCAACCGGTCGGCCAAAGCTTTGGCCATAATCTCCGAATAATCATCCTGGTTGGCTTTATGCTTTTCTACCAGCTTTTCCAATCCGATGCCTGCGGTAACTGCAAAAAGACCGAGGTAATCCCTGCCTTCGTCCGGGGAAATGAAATCAGCGAGGCAAAAATTAGGAAGGTCTTTAGCTTTCTTGTTCTGCTGGCGCAGAAAATGAAATGTGGCCGCACCACCCGATAGCTCCACATCATCACCCGTTCTTACGGCAGGATAAAATGCCACCACACCATTAGCCTGTAAGCCATTGCTTGCTATTATCTCATCCAGCATTTTGTTGGCATCGTCAAACAGCTTTTTAGCTTCCACTCCTACTACCTCGTCTTTAAAAATTCCCGGGTAACGACCGGCCAGCATCCAGGTCTGAAAGAAAGGCGTCCAGTCGATATACGGTCGCAGCTCTGCCAGCGGGTAAGAAATAAATTCCCGTCTTCCCGTAAAGGTTGGTTGTGTAAAATTCACCTCAGCCCAGTTAATGGCTACCGGGTTATTGCGGGCATCATTCAACGTAATGTAATTCTTCAGTTGCTGGCGACCTTCATGGTCTTTGCGCATCTGCCTGTACTCTTCCTTCATCTTTGCCTGGAAAGCAGGACGGGATTTAGCGCTGATCAGCTCGCTGGCTACCGGCACCGAGCGCGAAGCATCCAGCACGTACACCACCGGCCCGGAATAAACCGGGTCAATTTTTACCGCAGTATGAATACGCGATGTGGTAGCCCCGCCAATCAGCAACGGAAGATCCATTTTCTCATGCTCCATTTCTTTGGCTACATGCACCATCTCATCAAGCGAAGGTGTAATCAACCCGCTCAGCCCGATAATATCTACTTTCTCCTTCCTCGCTGCTTCCAGTATCTTTTCAGCAGGAACCATTACACCCAGGTCGATTACTTCATAGTTGTTGCAGGCCAGCACTACGCCTACAATATTTTTACCGATGTCGTGCACATCGCCTTTAACAGTTGCCAGCAATATCCTGGCAGCAGACTGCCCCACGTTCCCGTTTTGCTTCTTCTCTTCTTCCAGGAACGGTGTCAGGTATGCAACCGATTTTTTCATTACACGGGCGCTCTTCACGACCTGGGGCAAAAACATTTTCCCGGCACCAAACAGATCACCCACCACATTCATACCGGCCATCAGCGGCCCTTCAATCACGAACAAGGGCCGGCCGTACTTCTGGCGAGCCTCTTCGGTGTCCTGGTCGATATAATCGATAATACCTTTTACAAGCGAGTGTGTTATCCGTTCTTCAACGGTTCCTTTACGCCACTCTTCATCCGTTTCTTTTTTCTTGGCCGAGCCCTTTACCGTTTCAGCAAATTCGAGTAAACGCTCGGTGGCATCATCACGCCTGTTCAGCAACACATCTTCCACCCGCTCCAGCAGATCTTTGGGGATCTCATCGTACACCTCCAGCATAGCCGGGTTTACAATGCCCATATCCATACCATGTTGTATGGCATGATATAAAAATGCGGAATGCATCGCTTCGCGCACTTTCTGATTTCCGCGAAAGCTGAACGAAACATTGCTGACGCCACCGCTTACATGCGCATGCGGAAGATTTTCGCGAATCCATTTGGCTGCCTTAAAGAAATCCAACGCATAGTTGCGGTGCTCATCAATACCGGTAGCCACCGGAAATATATTCGGGTCGAAGATGATATCCTGTGGCTGAAATTTTACCTCGTTCACCAGGATATCATACGCACGTTTACAAATATCAATTCTTCTTTGGTACGTATCGGCCTGTCCCTGCTCATCAAACGCCATGACTACCGATGCCGCTCCATAGCGTTTTACCAAACGCGCCTGTCTTTTAAATTCAGCCTCACCGCCTTTCAGGCTTATCGAGTTTACAATTCCTTTTCCCTGCAAGCATTTCAGCCCGGCTTCTATCACTTCCCATTTGGAAGAATCGATCATTACCGGCAATTGGGCGATCTCCGGCTCGGCAGCCATCAGGTTAAGAAACCTGACCATAGCCGCCTGCGAATCGAGCATACCTTCGTCCATGTTCACATCAATCACCTGCGCTCCGCCCCGCACCTGGTCAAGCGCTACTTCCAATGCTTCATCAAACTTGTCTTCTTTAATCAGCTTAAGAAATTTTGCCGAACCGGTAACATTGGTGCGTTCTCCTATGTTCACGAAGTTTGAACCCGGTGTGATCACCACGGCTTCAAGACCACTTAGCTGCAGATATTTATGCGTTGACATTCAGAATTGTTCAGGTTGGGGCTTCTGCTTTCTACACAGAAATGACGGGATTAAATTCGTTGGTAGGTTACGTCAGCAGTTTCTTTTTCGCCTGTATGCCACGTTGCTTCGGGCTTACGCGGTTTATATTTAGCCGCAGCCCGGGCAATTGCCCGGATATGATCGGGCGTTGAGCCGCAGCACCCTCCTACAATATTTACCAGTCCCTCCTTCAGGTATTCCTCTACTTCACGGGCCATCTCTTCCGGGGTTTGATCGTACTGGCCAAACTCGTTAGGCAAGCCGGCATTAGGATAGGCGCTTACAAAGAAGGGAGCCTTTTCGTTTAGCACCTGTAAATAGGGGCGTAATGCCGAAGCGCCCATAGCGCAGTTAAGCCCAATGCTCAGGAGCGATACATGCGATACTGAAATCAAAAATGCTTCGGCTGTCTGGCCGGACAGGATACGACCGCTTGCATCGGTAATCGTACCCGAAACCATAATGGGCACTTGCTTATCCGTTTCGTCAAACAATTCCTGTATGGCAAACAGCGCGGCCTTTACATTCAAGGTATCGGTTATCGTTTCAAGCAGCAGCACATCGGCACCACCATCCAGCAAACCCTTAGCCTGTTCTTTAAAAGCTGCTGCCAGCTGATCGAACGTGATGGCGCGAAAGCCCGGGTTGTTCACATCGGGCGACATAGAAGCCAGCTTGGTGGTAGGCCCCATTGAACCGGCTACAAAGCGCGGTTTATCAGGCTCGTTACGGGTAAACTCTTCAGCCACCTCTTTGGCTATCTTAGCCGCCTGGAAGTTAATCTCATATACCAGGTGCTCGAGGTGATAATCGGCCTGGGCAACCGTAGTGCTTCCAAAGGTATTGGTTTCAATAATATCGGCACCGGCCTCGAAGTACTGCTTATGTATTTCCTTAATGATATCAGGCCTGGTAATGCTGAGCAGATCGTTGTTACCCTTTAGCGGATGCGGATGATCTTTCAGCTGCTCGTTCCGGAAGTCCTGCTCGGTAAGCTTATAACGCTGAATCATGGTGCCCATAGCACCGTCCAGAATCATAATCCGTTCTTTTAAAATGTCTTCGATTTTCACTCTTTCTGCTTGTTATCTTTTATCCAGAAAGAGCCTTGCAGGATTGGCCTACTTATCTTCTCTGCATCCGTTTGAATCAGCTGCAGAAGGGAATTAGCACCAGGTTATCAGCAAGGTTGCTAAGACTTCATCGGGCCCTGTCCCTCAGTCTTTCTGGATAAGTATTGCAAAGAAACACAATTAGGTAATAATAATAAAATCAGGATACCTTAAATTTGAAGTGTTAAACCTACCGCATTTGAAGTTAGCTGCAATTGACATTGGTTCCAACGCCATTCGTTTTCAGGTGTCGTCCGTGTTGGAAACAAAAGACCAGGTGCTGTTTAAAAAAATGGAATATGTCCGCTTTCCGTTACGCCTGGGGCACGATGTATTTACAACCAACCGGATAAGCGAGAAAAGCATTATCAAGTTTAAGAAGCTGATGCAGGCCTTTAAGCTCCTGCTGGAGCTTTATGAAGTGGATGATTACATGCTATGCGCTACTTCGGCCATGCGCGAATCGGAAAACGGAACTTCGCTTGCCGAGGAAGTAAAAAAGGAAATTGGCTTATCCATTGAAATTATTGGCGGACAGCGGGAGGCTGAGCTCATCAACACCGCCATACGGTCTTACCTGAGCAACCAGGCTTACCTGCACATTGATGTGGGTGGCGGCAGCACAGAATTAAATGTGTACTTCGGGGGTAAAAAGATTAAAACACGTTCCTTCAAGGTGGGCTCGGTAAGGATCCTGGAACACCATGATTTACCCGTGGTTTGGAATGATATGGAAAGCTGGGTAAAGGAGAATGTAAAACCTGAAATGGGCAAGATAACTGCAGTGGGAACGGGAGGTAATATCAGCAAGATTTATGAGCTTGCCCGGCTGAAGCCTCATCGCTTAATGTCGCTAAAAAAAATGGGCGAAGTAAAGGAGATGATTGAGCAGCATACTATTGAAGAGCGTATTTATAAATTACAAATGAACCCCGACCGCGCAGATGTTATTGTTCCCGCCAGCAAGATTTATATGCGCGCCATGGAATGGGCAAAGGCAAAGTACATGTTTGTGCCCGAAGTAGGGTTAAAAGACGGTATGATGCTGCACCTGTTTGAGCGAAACTCCAGGCAGGCAAAGATTGAATTCGTGAACAAGGAAGATCAATCCAAGGGGAGCAAGACCCAGGTAATGGGTAAACGCGCCTAAAACAGCTTCACGTCATTGATGATCTCCCGCGTTACATCGAAAAACTCCTTGTGGATATTGAAAAGGGGTTCCCCGTTATGCGTTTTAGCCACATACGCGCCATCTTCCTGCATCACATACGCATTCACATTATCTTTCAGGTTATAGCGCAGAATATTCATCGCCTGCTTGCGCAGGGCATCCTGCTCTAAAAGGAACAACGACTCTATCCTGCGATCAAAGCTGCGCACCATCGCGTCTGCACTGCCGATGTAAACCTTTGGGTCGCCATTGTTATGGAAATAATAAATCCGCGAGTGCTCCAGGTATTCGCCTACAATGGAAACCACTTCTATGTTTTCGCTCAGACCAATCCTTCCGGGGCGCAGGCAGCAGATGCCCCGCACAATCAGCTTAACCGGTACCCCGGCTCGTGAAGCCTCATAGAGGGCATCGATAAACTCTTTATCCTGAAGCGAATTAAACTTGATTACAATGCCCGATGGCAGCCCGTTACGGGCATTGTCGGCTTCGCGCAGCACGAGATTGCACAACTGAATGCGCATATCGCGTGGTGAGGTGATCAGGTTACGATATGCGGAAGGTTGCGAATGGCCCGTGATTACATTGAAGAAATCAGATACATCGCTGCCATACGTTTCGTTGGTGGTCAGCAAGCCCACATCGGTATAGAGGCGCGAGGTAATTTCGTTGTAATTGCCGCTGGCCAGGTGTACATACCGATATACCTTGTCTGCTTCCTGCCGTACAATCAGCAACAGCTTGGTGTGGGTTTTTAAGCTGCTTACACCGTAGATTACAAAACAGCCTGCCTGGCGAAGGCGGTGCGCCTCGCGCAGGTTATTCTCCTCATCAAACCTCGCTTTCACTTCAAAAAGCACCGATACGTGCTTACCATTTTCAGCAGCGCGCAGCAACGCAGCCGTAACCCGCGAATCTTTCGCCACGCGGTAAATGGTAATCTTTATCGAAAGCACATTATCGTCTTCCGCAGCCTTCTCCAGCAATTCCAGCACCGGGTCCATGGAGTCGAACGGGTGATGCAACAGCACATCACGTTCTTTCAGCACTTCAAAAATATCGCGTGAGCCAAACTCCGGAAACGACACGGGCCTGCGGGGCGGGTGAAGCGGGGTTCGCCTGTCCTTGAAATCCTTATGACCAATCAGCTGATTCAGCCCGGCAAAATCGACCAAGCTTTCGCGGGGAATAACCATGATATTGGCTTCGTCCAGATCCCACTGAATTTTAAGCAAACGAAGCAGCCAATGATCAAACCCTTCCAGCACTTCAATGCGCACTACCCTTCCCCTTCTGCGGGTCTGGAGCTTGCGTCTTAACTCTTCGAGAAAGTTCGATTCAATATCTTCACTTTCATCTAACGTAAAGTCGCCATTTCGATTGATACGGAACAGGCTGATGCTTACAATCTCGATATTCCGGAAAAGCTGGTGAATATTATTCCGGATGATTTCTTCCAAAGGAACAAACCGGATAAATCCATCCGCATGCCTGATTTCAAAAAAACGCGGAATGTTATTCGGCACCTGGATAAAGCTCGCCTTTTGGTTCTGCTGCGTTCCATCCGTTTCCGCCCTGGTAACCACACCAAACAGCAGCCTGTTGTTTCTTAATGCCGGAAACGAGTGATACCCGTCAAACACCATAGGTGTAAGCATGGGGTAAACCGTGCGGTCGAAGTATTGATTGGCCCGGTCAGCATCAGCGGGTGATAAATGTTCGTAACGGGCAATTTTAAAACCGTTTTCATCAAAGAGCGGCTTCAGGTTACTTACATAATACTGGTTCTGGCCGGTAACAAACTGCCTGATGCCGGATAATAATTTTCTGCGGAAAGGTTCTTCGCGCAGGCCGCTGTAATCAAACCGCTGCTTGTTGTAGTCGAGGTAGTTATATAAGCTTCCTAAACGGATGGTACAAAATTCGTCCAGGTTGGAGGCGGTAATGGCCAGGAACTTCAGACGATCGAAAATGCTTCGTTCTGTTTTCCGCGCCTGGTCAAGCACACGATCGTTAAACTGCAGCCAGCTTAAATCGCGACTGATGTAGTTACTCTCGCGGATTTGCCTGTCTGCCAGTTCATCAGCATGTAATACGGTGTTATCCTGCATCGCACTTATATGTCGATCCTGGCATACTTTGCATTCTTCTCAATAAATTCCCTGCGCGGGGCAACTTCATCGCCCATCAGCATGGAGAACAGGTGATCGGCTTCTGCGGCCGATTCTATCGTAACCTGCTTCAGGGTTCTTTTAACCGGATCCATGGTTGTTGTCCACAACTGTTCCGGGTTCATTTCACCCAACCCCTTGTATCGCTGCACGCCCACGCTATCCTCGTTACCGCCACGGCTCATTTCCTTGATGATGATATCGCGTTCTTCTTCCGTCCAGCAATAGCGTTCTTCCTTACCGCGCTTCAGCAGGTAAAGCGGTGGCAGGGCGATATACACATAACCTTGCTCAACCAGCTCACGCATGTAGCGGAAAAAGAATGTTAAAATTAGTGTGCGGATATGACTTCCGTCCACATCGGCATCAGTCATAATAATAATTTTATGATATCTTAACTTAGTCAAGTTAAGCGCCTTGTTATCGTCCTGTGTGCCGAACGTAACTCCCAGTGCCGTGATCATGTTCTTGATCTCCTCATTCTCGTATATCTTATGCTCCTGCGCTTTTTCCACATTCAGGATCTTTCCACGTAAAGGAAGTATGGCCTGGAAATTCCGGTCGCGTCCTTGCTTGGCCGAGCCCCCGGCCGAATCACCTTCCACCAGGTACAATTCGCAGATAGCCGGATCGCTGCTGGCGCAATCGGCCAGCTTACCCGGAAGCCCTGTGCCCGACAATACATTTTTGCGCTGTACCATTTCGCGGGCTTTGCGGGCAGCTACACGCGCCTGTGCCGCAAGGATCACCTTGCTTACAATCAATTTGGCTTCGCGCGGGTTTTCTTCGAGATAGCTCTGCAACACTTCGCCCACAGCCGTATCAACCGCGCCCATTGCTTCGGAGTTACCCAGCTTGGTTTTGGTTTGACCTTCAAATTGCGGCTCGGCTACCTTAACGGATATTACTGCGGTAAGGCCTTCGCGGAAGTCATCACCGCTGATCTCTACTTTTGCTTTCTCGAGCAAGCCGGATTTATCGGCATAGCTTTTTAAGGTTCGCGTAAGCGCCCTGCGAAAACCGGCCACATGCGTTCCGCCCTCGTGGGTGTTGATATTATTGACATACGATACCAGGTTTTCGCTATACGAAGCGTTATAGCTTAGCGCAACCTGCACCGGTATTTCGCTTTTATTATTCTCGATGTAAATCGGGGCCGGGATCAGCTTCTCGCGGTTGGCGTCTAAGTATTCCACAAACTCGCGCAAGCCGCCTTCTGAAAAGAAAGATGACGTACGTGGATTTCCGTTTTCGTCTTTATCGCGAAGGTCTTTCAGGTTAAGCTTGATGCCCGGGTTCAGAAATGCCAGCTCGCGCATACGCGAAGCCACGGTTTCGTAATTGTATTCGGTGGTGATGGTAAAGATTTCAGCATCGGGTTGAAAGTGTACGGTAGTGCCTCTTCTTTCAGATTCGCCTGCAACACGCACGGCATACTGCGGCACGCCCCGGTGATATTCCTGCTCAAATATTTTTCCGTCACGATATACCGTGGCTTTCAGTACGGACGAAAGCGCATTCACGCACGATACACCCACGCCATGCAATCCACCGGAAACCTTGTAAGTATCTTTATCGAACTTACCCCCGGCATGCAGCACGGTCATCACTACTTCCAATGCCGAGCGTTTTTCTTTCTCATGCATATCGGTAGGAATACCGCGACCGTTGTCTTCTACGGTAATCGAGTTGTCTTCATTAATGGTTACGTGAATATCATCGCAGTACCCGGCAAGGGCTTCGTCAATCGAGTTGTCAACAACCTCCCAAACCAAGTGGTGAAGGCCTTTTATGCCGATATCTCCGATATACATGGCGGGTCTTTTGCGCACGGCTTCCAGCCCCTCTAAAACCTGAATATTATTTGCTGAATAATTGGTTTCTTTCTTTGGTTTTTGCTCGCTCATCAGGGTATTTTATAAACCGTCAAAAATAAGGTTTTTGATACCGTTTTCCGCATTTTCAGACAGAAAGCGGAAAGTATTTTTTAGCCTTCGGGAGAGCCGTTGAAAGTTAGTTGCCGATTGTCAACTAAATATTTAGTTTTAATGCCTGAAATATCTTACTCCATGAAGAATCTGATGCCGGCTTTACTGGTTTTATCCCTGGCTGCTTCAGCCTATGGGCAGCGTGTATTTTCGGCTTTGGAAGAACCCGTTTTCAGTAGCCCGAAAGATTCAATCCGATATAGCGAGATCAACCGGGCTATGCGCGATGCAATGGAACAACGAAGCACTTTTCCGGATAGCCTGATGGATGAATTCCGATCAATCCGCAACCGCATTACCGGCTTCCGCAGGCATTACAAATCTTCACCCGGCTTTATTACGCTGGACAGCCTGGCTAAAATCCAGGACAAATCGCAGGTTAAGCTATTGAGCATAACCAACTGGAAATCGCGGAGAATGCCCGGGGAAGTTTACGCCTGTACCCACCTGCAGGAGCTTGAGCTGGTAAATACCCGTATCAGCCATGTGAAAGGGCTGAAAAAGTTTAGCTCGCTCACCGGTCTTTACCTGCTGAACAATAAACCCAAAGGAAGGCTTGCATTAAGTAAAAGCAGAACGATTAGGTCAGTAGCTATGCGAGGCAATGCGTTATCCCTGCCCCGGTCTTTCGCCCCGGTACAGGCGCTTGAGCGTCTTGATCTTGCGGCAAGCGGTTTAACCGCCTTCCCGAAAGGGCTAACCCGGAACAAAGGACTGAAGGAGCTTATTCTTACCAATAACGCAATTGCCGATCTGGGTAATCTTCCGGGTTTACCTGCATTGGAAAAACTGGAATTGATCCGCAACAAAATTGAATCCATACCGGAATCAATCTCTAACCTGGTCAACCTGAAACAGCTTACGCTTAATTACAACTCAGTTAAATCGGTACATCCTGCTATCGGCAAGCTTACCCGGCTGGAACAGCTATCGTTATACAATAATAAGCTAACTGCCATACCCGATGGCCTATACAACCTGCCGGCCTTGCGCGAAATCGATTTGTATCATAATGAAATTGAACGCGTGGACGACCGGATTGCCAACCTTAAAAACCTGGAGATCCTGTATCTATCGCACAACAGGCTTATCAGCATCCCTGCTTCTATCGGTTCGCTAAGCAAGCTTAACGAGCTGTACCTTTCCAATAATCGCCTGGTAGAACTTCCGGCAACCATCAGTCAATTACAAAACCTGAAAGTAATGCGTGTTAACCACAACCGGCTGATTAACTCTCTCCAATCGTTAGCCAGCTTTGCCCAACTGGAAAACCTGGACATTTCCGAAAACCAACTTAGTGAACTACCTGCCGGGTTGGATGGACTGCCGGCACTGAAGATCCTGGTCATGGTGAATAATCCCTGGGATGAATCCAGCCGCAAGCAGATTCCTGCTGTTATCCGTTCGCTGCGCAGCAAAGCAGTTGTAGTGCATGTTAACGGGGAGCTGGAGGATTAGGAATTGGCATTAGGTATTGGGAATTGGGTATTAGGGGTTGGGCCTACACAAAGTAGGCAATAGGCAGTTTCCCTGTAGGCAGTCAATATTGACTTACACGGCCTGCCTACTGTTTTTTGCCTACTGCCTTTTTACTTTTATTATCCTTCTCGTTCATCAACTGCAGCTTTGCTTTCTGCAATTCTTCTTTCTGTGCCTGGCTTACTACCGGGTAATTGATCTTTAACCTGGCAAACTCTCTTGTAATAACAGAGGCAATGGCAAGGCGGGCATACCATTTATCATCGGCTGGAATTACAAACCAGGGTGCAAATTCGGTTGAAGTAGCGCTGAGCGCTTCTTCATAGGCTTTCTGATAATCATCCCAGAAACCACGCTCTTTTAAATCCGATAAGGAGAACTTCCAGTTCTTGCCGGGATCATCAATACGCTCGAGGAAACGCTTCTTCTGCTCTTTTTTTGACAGATGAAGGAAAAACTTTAAGATGATGGTACCATTATCAGCAAGATTTTTTTCGAACCTGCGGATTTGCTTATAACGCTGCTGCCAGAATTTGTCATCAATCTTTTTTATGGAATCAATGCCGGGAATATGCTCGTTCAGAATCCACTCCGGATGCACTTTGGTTACCAGCACGTTCTCGTAATGCGACCGGTTGTGAATGGCAATCTCGCCCCGTGCCGGCAAAGCTAACTGGTGGCGCCAGAAATAATCATGATCCAGCTCGGCAGAAGTTGGCGCCTTAAAGCTATAAACCTTAACACCCAACGGGTTGAACCCCGACATAATGTGCTTTACCGCCCCGTCTTTCCCGGCAGCATCCATCGCCTGCAGAATGATCAGTATGCTGTAGCGGTTGTGTGCGTACAGTTCATCCTGCACATCTGCCAGGTGCTTACGCCCTTCTTCCAGCAGCTTTTCAGCCTCGGCTTTGTTCAGGATCTTGCCTTTGTACCCGGTATCGAAGTCTTTCAGCTTAACGGTCTTGCGCGGCTTTACTGTCAGCTTCTTCAGTTGAATCAGTTTTTCATCGGTGAGCATATCTTCAGGGATTGAAATTTCTCCAAGCTACTGAAAGCACCAGATTACCACCTATGACTTCTACCTATTTTTTTAGGTTACTAATCGAAAACAGGTAAGTGTACCGCCATAATATCGTTTCTTTGCAGGGTTGAAACCGGCCTTCCACTATATCGCACTGCTGCTGGGCATGCCCCTGGCGCTTGCCGCTCAAAGCGATTCGGAAGCGATTAAGCGAGTGATCGAAAAAGAAAGCACCGCATATTTTAACGTGGACTATAAAGCATGGGCCGATACATGGGTGCAGGCGCCTCATGCCTATTGGTCGTACACCGATTTGTCCGGTACCCGTTTCCTGGAGGGCTGGGATACGATGAAAACATCACTTGCCCGGTACTTCAAAACGGCCCAGCCTTCTTCCGGGGAAATTACCAACCAATGGCTGGAAGTAAGGGTTTATGATACCGGGGCCTATGTACGCTTTACGCAACTGGCAACCGATGGGACTGACCGCACCGAAACCGCGCAAATCCGCGTTCTTGAAAAAGAAAACGGCCAATGGCGCATTGTCTGCATGCAGGCAACCGATCGCACCTCTTCCCGTTAAGGAAATTATAATACCCGTAATCTTTACTATTACTCAGGCTTTGGTTAACTTATAACCATTAAATCTACCCGCCATGAAAAATCCACAATGCTTACTTATTGCCGGACTGCTTTGCCTGGTGGCTGCTGTTGCCGGGGCACAGGATTCCAAGGACGTTGCCGCTATTAAAACGGCCATTGAAAAGGAAACGGATTCATTCTTTAACCTGAAACGCAAAGAATGGGAAGATTCGTGGTTACAAAGTCAGTATGCCTACTGGTCGTACTCCGACTCTACCGGCACCAGCTTTATTGAAGGCTGGGAAGGTATCCGCAAATCTTTTGATGATTATTTCCGCACGCAGGTGGCCACCCGCCAGATTGATGTAGCGCACCAGAAAGGGCAGGTAAAAATTGACCGCACGTGGGTAAGCGTTCGCGTGTATGGCAATGGCGCTTATGTGCGATACACCCAACGGGTAAAGGACGATATTGGCCGGGATGAAACTTCACAAATCCGTATTCTTGAAAAAGGAAAAGACGGTAAATGGCGTATTGTTTGCGTAGGCGCGATAGCGGTGTACCCGGAAGAGTAGTTTGGTTTCCTGTTACCGGTAACCAGAAACTGGTAACCAACAATTCTCTCTACCCGGAACTGTGTACCTTTGTGTACCATGATGACATCAGGACAATCCCGGAAAGAAGAGATAGCCAACGCAGTAACACATGGAATTGGTGTGCTGCTGGCTATCGCTGCGCTTACACTCCTCTCCGTTTTCGCGGCCATGAAAGGAACCGCCTGGCATGTAGTAAGCTTTTCAATTTTTGGCGCCACGCTGGTAATGCTTTACCTCGCATCTACCCTATACCACAGCTTTACTAACCAACGGATCAAATTTATCTTTCGCAAGCTCGATCACATGTCTATTTACCTGCTGATTGCCGGAACCTATACCCCGTTTTGTCTTACCGTGCTGGATAATATTACCGGCTGGATACTGTTTGGAATTGTGTGGGCATGCGCCCTTACCGGCATTGTGCTGAAAGCATTTTATACCGGGCGAAAAGAACTGCTGTCCACCATCCTGTACGTGTTGATGGGTTGGGTAGTCATGATGTTCATTAAGCCTTTATATGAATCCGTTTCACTTCTTACTTTCATGCTGTTGATTACCGGTGGCTTGTTTTACACTGCCGGCACTTTCTTTTTTACCAAAGATAATACCCGGTACTTTCACAGCGTGTGGCATGTGTTTGTACTGGCAGGAAGTGCCGCTCACTTTTTTGCAGTAATGAACCTGCTGGGCTAATCCATAATTCAAACATGAAAAAATACCTGTTCATTTTTAGCCTTCTTGTTGTTGCCTGTAAACCCGGTGAAAAATCTGCCGAAGCATGGATCGATTTGTTTAATAGCAAAGACCTGAACGACTGGACCGTTAAAATTCATCACCACGATGCCGGTGTAAATTTTGGCAACACCTTTCGGGTGGCCGATAACATGATCCAGGTACGTTACGATGCGTACGGTGATTTCAACGACCAGTTTGCTCACTTGTATTATCATAAGCCCTTTTCCAAATTTCACCTGAAGCTGGAATACCAGTTTACGGGCGAGCTTCAGCGCGGTGCCCCGGATTATACCTTGCTGAACAGCGGTGTGATGTTTCATTCACAAGATCCGCGCACCATGCCCAAAGAACAGAACTGGCCCATCTCGGTAGAGATGCAGTTCCTGGCCGGGCTTGGTGATGGTAAACCCCGCCCCACCGGAAACATGTGCTCGCCCGGTACCGACATTGTCTATGAAGGAAAAGTTTATGACGGTCATTGCCTGAGCTCATCATCCAAAACCTACGGCAAAGATGAATGGGTGCAGGCCGAGCTTGTAGTGTGGGGCGATTCGCTGATCACACACATTATTAATGGTGATACGGTATTGCAGTATTCAAAGCCCGCTATGGGCGGAGGTGTGGTAAACGGTTATGACAGCCTGGTCTGGAAACCGGGCATGCCTTTAAAATCGGGTTACATTGCCTTGCAGAGCGAAGGGCAACCCATCAATTTCAGGAACATCAGGTTAAGAGCTTTGAAATAAACAATTAGTGGTCTTTAAAGCTGATCGTTGCTGGTTGTTAGCCGGCAGCGGATGTTGTTCGGTAACCAGTAATCCACAATCAGTAACAACGGGCAACAAACAACTTTCAACCGCCAACCAGCATCTTCTTCAATTTTTCCATACCCGTACCTGCCTTTTCAACTATAAACTCCAGGTTGGGTACATGCAGGATTCCCGGTTTCCCGGGATCGACCACATACTTGGGAACATGATCGGGTACATAATCAATCAGCCCGGCTGCAGGATATACCACCATAGAGGTTCCCACCACCACGAACACATCGGCACCTGCCGCACTATCAGCCGCTGCTTCAATCAGGGGTACAGCCTCGCCAAACCATACAATGTTGGGTCGTAACTGTGAGCCCAGCTCACATACATCGCCCATGTTAAGCTCTGTTCCTTCAACCGGGTAAACCAATGCCGGGTTTTTGGTGCTGCGCGATTCAAACAAGCTCCCATGCAAATGAACAACCCTTGATGAGCCCGCCCGCTCGTGCAGATTATCTACATTTTGGGTTATAACCGTTACATCAAAATATTCTTCGAGCTCAGCCAAAACCTCGTGCCCCCGGTTGGGCTTTACCTCACGGGCTTTTTTTCTGCGCTGGTTGTAAAAATCCAGCACAAGAGCGGGGTTCTTTCGCCAGGCTTCCGGTGTGGCCACATCTTCTACGCGGTAACCTTCCCACAAGCCCCCGGCATCGCGGAAGGTTGCAATACCGCTTTCGGCACTGATGCCCGCTCCCGTTAATGCAACAAGCTTTTTCATTTGCTTTCTGATCTAAAGTCAATTGCCAAACACCTGCCGGCAAAAAAATAACAGTTACCGAAGATAGGAAATTACCAACCCGCTTTACATGGATTAGTGCTAAAAAAGCAGTAGCTTCCAAACGGGCATGAACATAACTTTTATAAGCGAATGGTTACAGGACAAGGTGTACCTGGATGACGAGGACAATCCCTCTTATTCCGTTACCAGCCGCACCACCTTGTTCCGGGGTGATTATGCTACGGTTTATGCGCTTACCGCGAAAAAGAAAAAACCGGCATTGCGAATCCGGCAATCGCGGTACGCACCCTTCCAGCCTGCCCGGTGGCGGTATGTGATCAAATTTCTACAGGATGATCTGGTGGCTGAAGTTAAGCCGCGCAGCTACAAAGACGGCTTATGGACTGCCACGTTAAACCAAAGAACCTACGAGGTTAAGCTGCACGATGGCTCGCGGGGCGCCATCTCGATTTACAGGAACAACGAGCAGGTTGCCCGTTGCGGCATAAAGCGGGATGCTTCCTACATCATTGCCAACAACGATGAAGACCCGCTGTTTCTGATTGCATTGTTTACGGTATTTAACCTGGATACATCGTGGCAAATCCGCAAAATCCCGAAAGCAAGCAGTGGCACCTGGTACCCGGTGCGTTAATCCTTAACCTATAGCCGTCCAAGTTAATTTTTTTACCGGAACCTGAATTGCGCGGGTTGGAGGTTATGAATAATATTGGGGGTATACAAGATCTAAAGTGGCTTATATACAGGTGTTATGTACAATGCCGCGGGACAGATACGGTGCTTCGAATATTGACAATTTTGCTTGCCGCGCATCCCACGCGACACCAAAGCAAACAAAAGAGCCAATTGTGCCGTGTGATTATCAAAATCAATACAAGAAAGAAGTGAAAATTCTTCGTTAACCGGTTGATCAATTAATATTTTCTAAAGTGAGAATTAGTTATTATTTTTGAATGTGTACTAATTACACATTAAGATAAGTCAATACAAAACACAGAGAATCTATGAAAAGAAGGACATTTATTCACTCATTAGCAGCCGGTGCTTTAAGTATCTCACTCGGAGATGCTCTTGCTAAATACAGGAAACCAAAGACGTTTGCATTACAGTTGTTTTCGGTGAGGGACTCGGTTGCAAAGGATTTAGAAGGCACGCTACAAAAACTCCGTAACATTGGATATAACCAGTTAGAAATATATGGCTATAACGGTACTTTTTTTGGAAAGACTCCCCAAGACTTTAAAACAGTACTATCAAATACGGGCATGAGTGTCGTTAGCTCACATCACATTACTGGATTTGAAATGAAAACTAAAGGTTCATTGAAAGATGGCTGGGAACAGGCTGTACAAGATTTAGATAGTATTGGTACTAAGTACATGGGTTGTTCATATTTGTTTCCAAACGAGCGAACAAACGAAATTTATTCAGCACTACCTGACTTACTAAACAAGTCAGGAGAAATTGCAAAAGAAGCTGGCATCCAGTTTTTCTATCACAACCATGAATTTGAGTTTGAAAAATTTGGAGATACTCTCGCTTATGACCACCTATTGACAAAGACTTCTGCTGATCTTGTAAAAATGGAATTGGACCTTTACTGGATATACAAAGCAGGAAAAGATCCAATTTCTTATTTTGAAAAATATCCGGGAAGATTTCCATTGTGGCATGTCAAAGATATGTCGGCCGCAGGTGAAATTACCGAGGTAGGCAACGGAACAATAGATTTTGATAAAATTTTTGCAGCACGCAAAAAATCAGGCCTTGAGCATTGGTTTGTTGAGCAAGACGTAAGCAAAGGAGATATGTTTGAGAGCTTGAAGAAGAGTTATGATTTCCTAAGTGTGAAAAAATATACCTAATCCAAAAATTACAATTCAATTAAAAAAGTATACTATGAATAGAAATATTATCATCAATTTAAGCAGTTTTCTTTTTGTAATAATAATGTTTTTCTCCTGCTCCAAGTCAAAAGTTGAGAACGAGTTGACCGAATCAGAGATGGCAGATGGATGGCAACTATTGTTTGATGGAAAAACACTTAATGGTTGGCACTTATATAATAACGAAAAGCAACCAATTGCCTGGGTAGTCAAAGATGGAGTTTTGTTTTGCGATCCTGCTAATGTGGATGCAGAACATGGAGATTTATTGACTGACAAAGCGTACACAAATTTTGAGTTTACCTTTGAATGGAAGCTCTCTGATGGTGGGAATAGTGGCATTTTCATAAATGTACAGGAGAGAGATAGCATACCGACAGCGTGGGCTTCAGGCCCGGAGTATCAGTTATTGGACAAATCACATCATGACTATGAGAAGACCGACAAACGGTCCGGGTGCCTTTATGGATTTGCTTCACAGAAGAACCCGGTTGAGCCAAAAGAAAACCACGACTGGAATCAGTCGACTATAAAGCAAATCAACGGTAAAGTGGAGTTTTACTTAAATGGTGTTCTTACCGCTGAACAAGACTTTACAACCGAAGAGTGGACACAAAAAGTTGCAGCGACAGGTTTTAAAAATTTTCCTGAGTTCGGTAAATACACATCTGGACACATTGCCTTGCAGGACTGGAACAAAGGAGTATCATTTCGAAACATTAAGATTAAAGAACTCTGACGGACTACTTCCACGCGGAGTCTCGCTTCGGACTCCGCGATTAGAAAAGAAAAAATCATTCAAACACGCTATTCAACAACATTAAGCGAAGACTCCGCTTAGAAGAATTCAGTTAGCTCACCTGCTAACAACGCGCTTGTTTCTCTTTAGGGATTACCTCTTTGAAACTTTCTTGGCTACCTTTTTAGCCGCAATTTTTTTAGGCGCTGTTTTCTTGGCTACCTTTTTGGGCGCTGCTTTTTTAGCCGCAGCTTTCTTCGCTGGCTTGGGTGCCGGTGCTGCTTCTGTGGCTTCTTTCTTCCGCGCAAAGCGACCGAACCTGCCGCTGCGCTCCGGTGCATTGGCTGCAAGCGTAATACATTCTTCCAGCGTTAACGACTTCGGATCTTTGTCTTTCGGGATTTTTACATTCTTGCTTCCAGCCTTGATATAAGGGCCGAAGCGGCCGTTCAGCACCTGTATCTCGGTGTTGCCTTCGCTCTCAAACGATTTGATCAGCCGGTTGGCATCGGCTTCGCGCTTGGCCTTGATCAGCTCAACAGCGCGTTCGGCTGTAAGCGTGTACGGGTCTTCACCCTTCGGGATGGAAACAAATTTTTTATCGTGCAGCACATACGGCCCAAACCGCCCGATGTTGATGGTAACCTGCTTATCTTCAAACAAGCCCATGTTGCGCGGCATCTTCATCAGCTCCAGCGCATCTTCCAGTGTAATGTTTTCAATAAACTGGCCGGGGCGCAGGGCGGCAAACTTCGGCTTCTCTCCACCGTTGTCATCCGGGTTTTCACCCAACTGCACATAGGCGCCATACTTACCCAGCTTTACATATACGTTCTTACCGGTTTTCGGGTCAACACCCAGCTCGCGGCTCTTGTTCTGCACGGCAGAGCGTTCCAGTTGCTCGGTTACCGAAACGGTTTTGTGAAACGGCTTATAAAACTGCTTCAGCATGCTTTGCCATTTCATCTTACCGCTGGCAATCTCATCAAACTCCTGTTCAATCTCGGCCGTAAACGAATAGTTGGTAATATCCGGGAAGTGCTCCACCAGGAAGTCGTTCACAATCATGGCCATGTTGGTAGGGAAAAGCTTGTTGCTTTCCGCACCGGTAATTTCCGTTTCTTCCGTGGAGGTTATTTTGTCCCTGTGCAGCATGTGCACATTATACTTACGCTCCGCTCCTTCCCGGCTCTCCTTCACCACATAACCGCGTTTCTGCACGGTTGAAATAGTAGGCGCATAGGTAGAAGGGCGACCAATGCCAAGCTCTTCCAGCTTCTTTACCAGGCTGGCTTCGGTATAGCGTGGCGGATGCCGCGAGAAAGTTTGTGCGGCTGTAATATTATCCAGGTCAAGCTTCTGCCCGATGCTGAGTGGGGGCAAAACTTTTCCACCGTCCTCATCTTCGGCTTCATCATCATCTTTCGATTCCATATATACCTTCAGGAATCCTTCAAACCTGATAACTTCACCGGTAGCCGTGAAGGTACGCGGGTTACCCGAAATGGAAATGGTAGCGGTTGTTCGTTCCAGCTCGGCTTCCGCCATCTGCGAGGCGATGGCCCGTTTCCAGATCAGCTCGTACAACCGCTGCGCGTTGCGATCCATACCCGGGTTGAGCACCGAAAAATCGGTTGGACGAATGGCTTCGTGCGCTTCCTGCGCGCTGGCCGACTTGGTTTTGAACTTGCGCGTTTGTACAAACTCTTTTCCATAAGCTTTCTGTACCTGGCTAACGGCACCATTCACGGCTTCATCCGAAAGGTTAACCGAATCGGTACGCATATAGCTGATCTTACCGGCTTCGTAAAGTTTCTGTGCCACCATCATGGTTTGCGAAACCGAAAAGCTGAGCTTGCGGCCGGCCTCCTGCTGCAACGTAGAAGTAGTGAACGGAGGTGCCGGTGATTTCTTTGCCGGCTTTTTAACCAGGTCGGCAATAGTAAACGTTGCTCCCTTGCACGACTCCAAAAATGCAAGCGCTTCTTTTTCTTCGCTGAATCTTTCGCCCAAGTCGGCTACTAATTGCTTACCATTCTCCAGGTCAAAAACGGCCGTTACCTTAAAAGATGACTTTGCTTCGAACTTATCAATCTCGCGCTCGCGCTCCACTACCAGGCGCACCGCTACGGATTGCACACGACCGGCCGATAAGCCGGTCTTGATCTTTTTCCAGAGGATAGGTGAAAGCTCAAAACCTACCAACCGGTCGAGCACCCTGCGTGCCTGTTGCGCATTCACTAAATCCACATCAATACCGCGTGGGTTTTGAATAGCATTCAGGATTGCATTTTTGGTGATCTCGGTAAATACGATGCGTCTTGTTTTTTTATCGTTCAGATTCAATACTTCTTTCAAATGCCACGATATGGCCTCTCCCTCGCGGTCTTCATCGCTGGCGAGGTAAACCATTTGGGCTTCCTTCGCTAACTCTTTTAATTTTTTGATTACTTCCTTCTTTTCAGGAGAGACTTCGTATGTAGGCTCAAAATCATTTTCAATATCAATGGCCCCGTTTCCTTTAGCCAAGTCGCGTACGTGGCCCATGCTGGAAGCCACTTTGTAATCTTTACCCAAATAACCTTCAATGGTTTTGGCTTTGGCAGGAGACTCTACTATAACTAAGTTCTTTGACATGCCTGAATTTTAGTCGATGGCGTCAAATATCTGTAAATTTTTAAAAACAAAAGTCTTGATATGCCCCGCTGTACCTTGAAGATGTACCTTTTCGAATAAAAATAGGGCGCGTGAAAATCGGGTTAACCAATATGATTACCACGATTTTGCGTTCCGGAACAACAAGTTGTGGATACTTTTTAAAAAAAATCTATTACACACTTAATTTTGCGTCTATGTTGCGAAAATTATATCTGCTCAGGCATGCGCAAGCCGTAACCGGAAGCCTATCCATACCGGATGAGCAGCGTGCGCTTACGCCCGATGGGGAAGCCGTGAGCAAACACGTGGGAGAATTTCTGAAACAAAAGAATTCTAATATTAATTTAATTTTATCGAGCCCTGCGTTGCGCACAAAGCAAACCAGCCTGCTGATCGCCAAGCAGCTTACACCGGAACCCGAAATACAATTTGAGCGCTCTATATATAATGGTGATGTGCCGGCCCTGTTGAAGTTACTTACCCGGTTGCCCGATACCATTACAGAAGCAATGCTGACGGGGCACTACCCTGCCGTGGTAGATCTGCATAACTATCTTGCGTCCAACAATCGCATCAGGGCTATGAACACCGGGGAGCTGATTGCCCTGCGCTTCGATACAACCTGGCAACAACTATCAGCCGGTACCGCTACATTTGAATATGCCTTTCATCCGCACGAGCCATGAGCACATTTGATCATAACGGCCCCGGCCTGCACGGAAAATTATTTGGCCTGCCGGTTGAACCGGAAACGGCCGGGCTTGTTGTATTACCTGTACCGTGGGAAGTAACCGTAACCTTCCGGGAAGGCACAGCCGGTGCGCCCGCTGCAGTGCTGAAAGCATCGAACCAGGTTGATCTGTTCCATCATTACATACCGGAAGCATGGAACATACCGGTTACCATGCAAGCTATATCACACGATCTTGGCGCTGAAAGCAAAAGCCTGAGAAGCCTGGCGCATACACACATTCAATCGCTTGAAAGCGGATTGGAGCCGGGTGCCGGAAAAGTGATTACCACCAGGATAAATGAAGCCTGCGAGAACCTGAACATTTTTGTAAAGAGCCAGGCGCAGAACCTGTTGCGGGCAGGCAAGCTGGTAGCTGTATTAGGTGGCGACCACAGCACACCGCTTGGCTTGTTAAGAGCGCTTGCCGAAAAATACGAGCGCTTCGGAGTGCTCCATCTGGATGCCCATGCCGATCTGCGCAAAGCCTACGAAGGCTTTACGTACTCACACGCATCCATTATGTTCAACGCGCTGAAGCTGCCTGCGATTGCACGCATTGTACAGGTTGGCATTCGCGATTACTGTGAAGAAGAAAACCTAATGATGCAACGGGCTGCGGGCAGGGTTAAAACATTTTTTGATCCCGATCTTAAAACCCAGCTTGCAGAAGGCGCTACCTGGAAACAGATCTGCGACAAGATCATTCATGAGGTGCCGCAACAGGTGTACATCAGCTTTGATATTGATGTGCTCAATCCATCATTATGCCCCAATACCGGCACGCCCGTACCCGGTGGGCTTGAGTTTGACCAGGCCGTTTACCTGATCAGGCAGGTTGTAAAATCCGGCCGAAAAATTATTGGTTTCGATTTGTGTGAAGTTAGCCCGCATGAATGGGATGCGAATGTGGGTGCGCGTGTTTTGTGGGAGCTGTCGCAGTACACGATTGCTTCGCACCGGGAGTAAATCCGACAGGTAACTGCCGGTAGCAAATCAGATTAGCCAGGTTCGGGATTTATTTTATACTTTAGCCGCTTAAGCCTTAAGCGAATGAGTGAAGAGCTAAGTAACCTGATTGCCAATGTAGCCACTGGTGTATGGACACCGGTATTATTTTTATTGATCCTCGGTGGGTTATTCTTTTTCCTGTACTCACGGTTTATTCCTTATAAATATTTCGGTCATGCCATAGCCATCCTGCGTGGCAAGTTTAACAATCCGAATGATCCCGGCCAGATCAACGCATACGAAGCGCTGTCCACCGCGCTTGCCTCAACAGTAGGTATGGGTAATATTGCCGGAGTGGCTGCAGCCATTTCCATTGGCGGGCCCGGTGCCTTGTTCTGGATGTGGGTTACCGCCATTGTGGGCATGGCCACTAACTTCTTCACCAGCTCACTATCGGTTATGTATCGTGGTAAAGATTCTGCAGGCCAGGTGCAGGGTGGCCCGATGTATGTTATTCGCGAAGCATTGAGCAAAGCCTATTACCCGCTGGCGGTTTTGTTTTGCTTGTGCGCTATGGTTGGCTGCCTTCCTATTTTTCAGGCCAATCAGCTTACACAGGTTATTATCGACATTGGCGTAACCTCAGAAAGTATTAAAAGCGCAACATTCGGTTTTTTAGGTTACACTATTTCCACGCCAAAGTTCATTATCGGCTTCGTGCTCATGGTCGTTTCTGCTGTTGTCATTATCGGGGGTATTCAACGCATTGGTAAGTGGGCCGGCAAAATGGTTCCGCTTATGATTGTGCTTTATTTTCTTTGTGTGTTTGCCATATTAGTTATGAACATAGCCGATGTACCGCATTATTTATGGATGGTGATTACCGATGCATTTGCTGCCAATCACTACAGGGGCGAGCCTGCTTTGGGTGGTATTATAGGCGGCTTGATTGTAACCGGTGTACGCAGGGCATCTTTCTCCAACGAAGCCGGTATCGGTACTGCCCCTATGGCATTGGGTGCATCCAAAAGTACAGAGCCCATTCGCGAAGGTCTTGTTTCCATGATGAGCCCCGCTATTGATACATTACTGGTTTGTACTTTAACCGCACTGGCTATCCTGGTTACCGATGTGTGGCAAACATCAGGCGCCAATGGCGTTACGCTTACTTCTACAGCATTTGAAAGCTCATTGGGTTTAACGGGCAAGTATCTGCTGCTGGTCTGCGCCTTTTTCTTTGCCATTACCTCGTTGTTCTCCTACAGCTATTATGGCAACAAGGCCATGAGCTTCCTGGCCGGGGCAAAAGCCGGGCGGTACTATAATTACTTTTACTTGGTTACCATCGTGCTGGGCGCAATCCTGTCTATGTCGGATGTGATGAACATCATTGATGTGGCTTACGCCCTGATGGCTTTCCCTACTATGGTTTCGGGCTTTATTCTTGCCCCCAAGGTATTGAAGGAAGCGCGCTCATACTTCGCGCGAATGAAGCAGCAGGGTTTGCTGTAAAACGCTCAGGCCAATTCTTTTTCCTGGCCCGTAACCGGGAAATCGAAAAAGCCGTTGGCCTTGATGGCTTCGCTTACTTTGGTAGGCACAAATTTTTCCCAACCGGCTTCGCCTTTGCGGATCATGGCAAGCACATTATCTGAAATGATGTGCAGGTTGCTTACGTTCGCATTCCGGATGTCCTCCAGCTTGTTGTTATCCAGCAGGTAACGGAACAATCCCCGCAGGTTGGCAGGAAGCTCCTGCTCAAAATCCGCCAGCGTAAATAATTGATCAGAGCCCGGGCGTAAGGAAGGATAGATGTAGAGCTTTACATTCGTTCCGAACAACGGGGCAAAGCTTTCGAGTATTCCTCCGCGCAGGTTATCGTAAGTTTTTTCTTCAAAAATTTTCAGCAAGGCATAAATACCCAATACAAGCCCGATCTTTTTACCGCGCGTTATGCGCGAAAAGTAATCTACCAGGCGATAGTATTCGAAGTAGTTTGATACCAGGACGGTTTGCCCCAGCGAACAAATAATATCCGCACGATAAAGGAAATCTTTTTCATCGATCTGGCCATCCGCGCTCAGATCGCTCAGCGTAAGCTCGGTTAGCACCAGCATACGGTTTTTGTCCACATCCGGTTCTTGCTTAAACCGCTTGCGCGAGGTTAGCAGCATATCTACATTTACATGCGTTACCGGCCTGAAGCGGCCACGCAGCACCAGCACATTCTTTTTGTACAAAGCTTCCGAGGGCTGCATCACCGAACCATCCGGCCCAAACATAGCCACTTTGGTAAGCCCGTTCTTCACCAGCTTTAATGCCATCAGCCGGTTGTCCACGTGCTCAAAGTCAGGACCAACGAGACGGAACATATCTACTTCCATCCTGCGGGCAGTCAGCCCATCCAGCAATGAGTTGATGATGGCCTCCGGGTCTTTGATGATCATACAACCGTAAACCATGTTTACGCCCAGTATGCCCAACGATACCTGCTGTTGCAGCGGATCATTGTCCAGCAGCTTCACGTGCACCACGCAATCATTATAAGGGCCTTCAGGCCGCAACTGAAATCGTAACCCGATCCAGCCGTGGCCCTGGTTGGTGCGTTCGTAATTCAGAATCTCCACTGTATCCGCAAAAGCGAAGAATCGCGTGTCGGCTATGCGATGCTGCAACCGTTCCGGCAATAAGCCATATTCATGATTCAGCATCTGGATGAGCCGGTCTTCACATACGTACCGGTCGCATACGCCATAAATCGCATCGCTGAATTTCATGTCGTAAGCCGACATGGTCTTGGCTATTGTTCCGGAGGCCCCGCCTACTTTAAAAAAATTGGCTGCCACCTCCTGCCCCGCTCCAATTTCGGCAAACGAGCCGTAGATGCTTTTACTAAGGTTGATTCGTAACGCCTTCTCCTGGGTGGTGAGTTTCTTTTCTTCCATCGCACTAAAGTTTCTTGCTCACAAAGACTTGCTAAGATAAGCACTGAGCCACTAAGTGAAACGCCTTTTTTGATAATTTTAGTTTAAGGTTATATTTTGCACGAATTGATCTAAAGCTAATCTATGGCAAACAGGGGTAGTTTCTCCGGACGTATCGGATTCATTTTGGCTGCAGCGGGTTCTGCAGTGGGGCTGGGTAATATCTGGCGTTTCCCTTACCTGGCCGGAGAAAACGGGGGGGCCATTTTCCTGGTGGTTTACCTGTGCTGTATTCTTTTGCTGTGCTTCCCGGTTATGGTGGGCGAGATCGCTATCGGGCGCGCGGCCAACAGTGATGCATTCGGCTCTTATTCCAAATTAGGCGGAAAGAAATGGGGTTACCTCGGATTGTTTGGAATTGTAGCCGGCATCCTGATATTATCTTTTTATAATGTAGTGGCCGGATGGGCTTTCGGATACTTCCTGCATATTTCTTTTGGCGACTTGCTTAACGAGCAGAATTTCGGTGCGTTCTTCGGTGAGTTCGTGAATGATATTGTCAATGTGAGCAGTGTGCAGGGATTCGCTAACTCTAACTTAGTGTTCTCGCTCGTGTTCATGGTTTTTACCGCTGTAATTGTTGCGCAGGGCATTCAGAAAGGAATTGAGGCTTCCAATAAAATCATGATGCCGGCACTTTATGCAATTCTGCTTGGTATTATTGTTTACAGCCTTACGCTTCCCAATGCATTTTCGGGGGTTAAGTTTTACTTAGTACCCGATTTCAGCGAGCTAAAAATCCAAACTATTGTAGACGGTCTGAAGCAAGCCTTCTTTTCGCTTTCGCTGGGAATGGGTGCATTGATCACTTACGGCTCGTACCTGGGCAAGAAAGAAAATGTTACTTCATCGGCCGCTGTAATTTCTGTTGCCGATACTTCTGTGGCTTTTTTTTCAGGACTGATGGTATTTCCGTTGGTTCACTTCCTTGCATTCAAGCTCAACATCGACCCGCAGGAAATCGGAACTTCAGGACCGCCCCTGATTTTCATTGTGCTTCCGCAGATCTTTCACGAGATGGGGCCTGTGCTGGGGCGCATAGTGGGGGGCTCGTTTTTCCTGCTGGTATGCTTTGCCGCGCTTACTTCAACCATTTCGTTGCTGGAAGTGCCGGTCGCCTACTTAGTAGATCAGAAAAAATATAACCGCAAGCGCGTGGTGTGGATAATGGCCTTAGTCATATTTGTTTGCGGACTGCCCAGCATGGTAAGCCAGGGTATGGTTGAAGGCTTGAATAAGCTCGCATTCTACCGCGGCCAGGATTTTCTCACCTTCATTGCCGACATGAGCGATATCTGCTTAACGGTTGGCGGCTGCCTGATGTGCATCTTTATAGGACGCAGGTGGGGAATTGCCAATATGGACGCGGAACTGGCGCATGGTAACGAGAAATACCTGGCATCCGGTGTGCGCAGGTATCTGCATGTAACCATAAAATGGATAGCGCCTGGCCTGCTCGGGTTTCTTTCCGTAATTATAATCCTTGAGAAGTTTTTCGGAATCGAGAACCTGATTTAATGGTAACTGGCTACTCGTTGCTGGTTGCTGGTAGTTTGCCCGTAACAAGCAACCAACAACTAGTAACTATCAACCAGCCAGTCATCAATCCACCCAATCCGCTACAAACAGGTTCGTATCGCGGGTGCCGTTGTTGTTCCGGTTGCTGGAGAAGATCAGTTTCTTTCCATCCGGTGAAAACATCGGGAACGAATCGAACACGCTATCGTACGTGATCTGTTCCAGGCCGGTTCCATCTTCATTAATCATGAAGATATTAAACTGAAATCCGCGCGGGCTGTTATGATTAGAGCTGAATAATATTTTTTTACCTGATGGGTGATAGAATGGCGCCCAGTTGGCTTTGCCCAGATTGGTAATTTGTTTCAGGTCGCTGCCATCCACGTTGCAGGTATAAATCTCCATTTCGGTAGGCGCTACCAAACCCTGCTTCAGATAGTCTAAGTATTCCTGCTTTGCTTCTTCTGTTTTTGGCCGCGATGAACGAAATACTAATTTGGTGCCATCAGGTGAAAAGAACGCTCCGCCATCGTAACCCAGCTCATGTGTAATCTGCTTTACATTCTTTCCGTCAATATCCATAACGTATAAATCCAGATCACCATTGCGGGTAGAGGTAAATACGATCTTATCGCCTTTGGGCGATACCGTTGCTTCGGCATCATAGCCCGGGGTGTTGGTGAGTTGCTTTTTTATCTTTCCTTTCAGATCGGAAACAAAAATATCGTACGTATCATAAATCGGCCACAGGTATTTGCCGCCCGGTGCGCGGCCCGGATCTCTGGGGCATTCGCTTCCTCCCAGGTGTGTCGATCCAAATAAAATGGTTTTATCGCCCGGCATAAAGTACGCGCACGTTGTACGGCCTAAACCCGTGCTTACCAAAGGCGGCTTTGAACCTTTTATGCTCAGATCAAGACCCTCAACAGGCATATAAAAAATCTGGTCGCAGGCTAAGCCCCATTGCAGGTAATTGGACTGAAAGCTTACTTTCTTCCCGTCAAAACTCCAGTACGCTTCTGCATTATCGCCTCCAAACGTTAATTGCCGCACATTTTTCAGATGCGATTCTTGCGGATAATGAATTTGGGAAGGTTGGGCCCCTGTTGGCTGCGCAAATGCTGCATTGGTAAAACAAGCCACAACAAGTATCGATAAAACTTTCATTCTGAGAGATTTAATTTTGCGCGAAGATAGCAGACAGTACCGAGCCATCTACATGATGAATGTCAACTTAAAGGCTAAAAAATACCGTTATGCGGATAAAAACCAACGCAAGATGGTTTCAGGCCTGATCTAACTGTTGTTGAAAGAATGCTTCATAGTTGGCTGCGGTCTTTTCTATGCTGAATTCTTCATAGGCTGTTTTATAACCTTGTGCAATCAATTGTTTTCGAAGCGGCTCATTACTGACCAACAATGTTAACTGGCTGGCAAGCGTTTCAATGTCATCATCATCAAACAACAATCCGTTCTCGTTATGGCGAACTACATCTACTATTCCGCCAAAGCGGGTTGCCACTACCGGAACTCCCATCGCCATGGCTTCCAGCAGGACCAAGCCGAACCCATCAATAGTAGATGCCAGCACATTTATGGTTAGCAGCCTGTAATAATTGAGCACTGCTTCGGCTTTAACTGCACCACTGTACATTACCTGGTTTTCGAGGTTAAGCTCGCGGCAAAGCGAATCAAAGTGTCCTTCCGTAATGCCTACAAACAAGACTTTTATTTCCGGCCGGTTAAGCAAGGCCAGCGCTTTCAGAATCTGTTCCTGCCGTTTCAGGCGGGCAATGCTTCCAATCACAATATCCCCGGGCTTAATGCCATGCTGCCCGCGTAATCTTGCCACTTCTTCCTCGCTCCACTGTGTATAGCGCGAAGCCGGTATTCCGTTATGAATAACCTGCAGGTGATGGGCCGGGAAACCTTTCTGAATAAAAATGCGCTTTAGCTCGTGGCTGATCATAATAATTTTATCGGTGCCGGATACGTACAGCTTACGCTGCAAAAAACCTCCTGCGCTCATCGGGTATTGCCTGCGGGTATGGAAGAGCTTTGCCTTAACTCCGTAAAATATGCGTGCAAAAATGGTAATGTACCGGTCTTTACTGGATTGTGCATTGATCACATCCAGATGATAATTATCTGCCCACGACCTCAGTAACCGGATAGCCTTACGGTCAAACCGCGACCGGATAGTAAGCGGCAGGAATATTACTTCAGCGCTGTCAGAAACTAATTCATGCAACATCGAATTTTCTCTTGCCGCCACGTACACCTTATTGCCCCGCGCAGCAAGCGCCTTGGCCAGGTACGACACCGAAAAAGTTGAACCGGCCAGGTAATCTTCCTGTGTGATGAGCAAAATATTCATGCTGCAAAACTACCGCAACAAAAACGAACTCATATCTTATACTGATGAGAACGGAATTAGAAAAATCCCTGCGGCATCAGGCTGCTTTGGATTTCTCTTCTTCCTTCAGCGCGCGCCTCAGAATTTTGCCCACGTTGGTTTTGGGCAGCTCTGTTCTAAACTCAAAATGGCGGGGCACTTTATAATTGGTCAGGTTTTCATGCGCATATTTTTTCAATTCTTCTTCGGTAAGCGATTCATCCTTCTTCACCACATAAACCTTGATCGCTTCACCCGATTTGGCATCGGGTACGCCAATGGCGGCAACTTCCAGCACTTTAGGATTACCGGCCAATACATTCTCCACTTCGTTCGGGTAAACATTAAAGCCTGAAACTTTGATCATATCTTTCTTACGATCAACAATTTTGAAAAAGCCTTCTGTATCCATGATTCCAATATCGCCCGTACGGAACCACTCGTTGTGAAAGAACACGCCTTCGTTATCCTGATTCCAATACCCGCGCATTACCTGCGGGCCGCGTGCGGATATCTCGCCCACTTCACCTTGCGGCAACTGGTTACCATCATCATCAAAAATCCCGATCTCCGTGCTGGGCATGGGAATACCAATTGTTCCGCGTTTATGATTTCCGTCAAGCGGGTTGCAGCATAATACCGGGGAGGTTTCGCTCAGCCCGTAACCCTCAATCAGCGGGCAGCCGGTAAGCTTTTCCCACCGGTCGGCCACTACATCCTGTATGGCCATAGCACCGCCAATCGCACCTTTCAAAGCCGAGAAGTCGCAGTCTTTAAAATCAGGATTATTCAACAGCCCGTTAAATAAAGTGTTCACACCTGTAATAATAGAGAACCGGTGCTTCTTCAATTCCTTTACAAACCCCGGCATATCGCGCGGGTTGGTGATCAGCACGCTTTTTACACCCTGCGTGTACATGAGCAAGCCATTTACCGTAAGCGCAAAGATGTGATAGAGCGGCAATGCGGTAATAATAATGTCCTGCTGACCTTCTTTTAGCAAAGGTTTGAACCAGTGCGTAATCATCGCATTATGTGCAATAATATTACGATGCGATAGCTGCGCTCCTTTGGAGATACCGGTAGTGCCACCGGTATATTGCAGCACCGCAACGTCTTCAATTTCAAGTGCTGGCTTCTGATACGATAAGCCGGCTCCCTGCTTCAATACCTGCTTAAACGGAATAGCGCCAGGCAAGCTAAATGCTGGTACCATCTTCTTCACATATTTCACCACAAAGTCGAGCACCATGCCTTTCAGGCCCCCGATCATATCCCCCATATCGGTAAGGATAATGTGCGGCTTGTTTTTCAGCTTGGGAAAGATGAGCTCCAGGTTGTGAGCGAAATTGGAAACGATAACGATGGCAGAAACCCCGGCATCATTAAACTGGTGCTCCATTTCGCGGGGCGTGTATAAGGGATTGGTGTTAACGGCTATCATGCCTGCTTTAACTACGCCCATGAACGCGATGGGAAACTGGATAAGGTTAGGCATTTGAATTGCAACCCTATCTCCTTTTTTCAGCTTTAGCTCATTTTGAAGATAGGCTGCAAAAGCCGTTGAAAGACTGTCGATTTCGGCAAAGGTTATCCGTTTACCAAAATTCTCGAAGGCTACCCGGTTGGGATATTTGTGGGCAGGCGCTTCAATCAATTCAATCAGCGAACTATACTCGTACGGTCCAATCTGTTCAGGTGTTCCTTTAGGATACTTCGAATACCACGGGTAGCTCATCAGTCTTAAACTTTGGTTTATTGAATTCTAAAGAAAGAAAAAAAAGGTGGTACCGGCAATCGATTGTTAGCATGCGGAAAATGAAAAAGCCCCGCTTTTGGGCGAGGCTTTGGATTGCTGTAGAGGGAGGGGTCGAACCTCCACGGGGCAGTTAGCTGCCAGGCAAAAAGAAAACATTTAGTGGTCAACCCGTTACCTGGCGTTTGTCCTGGATTCCCCACCCCCGAGACAGGAGGGCTTGTCTGCCAGTTTCAACACCCTACAATTTTTAAAGAACATTCCGGCTTTTCAGCCTTTACAAACCACCGTCTCTGCTGGTGTGATTTATAAATTATGGCACAAAGTAACACCAAAAATGAAAATTAAGTCAACAAAACAATAATATATTTACGTGTTATTTAATAATAATATACAAATACTGAAAAATTTATAAAATCAATATCCAAATGAGCCGCAATTTTGAAATCGATCAAACAGACCTGCGAATTCTTGAAATACTGATGCAGGATGCCAAGCGCCCCTATACCGAAGTTGCCAGACGGGTTAATGTTTCACAGGGAACCGTGCATGTACGCATGAACAAGATGGAAGAAGCAGGCATCCTGGATAAAACCACGCTCAAAATAAACTATGCCCGCTTAGGGTACGATATCACGGCATTTATCGGTATTTATTTGGAAAAGAGCGCTTTATATGAAAAAGTATTAGCAAAGCTTAAAGACATCCCGGAGATAACCAATATTCATTATACCACAGGCAACTATAGCATGTTTGTAAGAATCCATTGCCGCGATACCAACCACCTGAAAGAGGTCTTACACGATAAAATGCAGCAGGTAGAAGGAATTGATCGAACGGAGACCATGATCTCGCTGGAAGAAAGCCTCGATCGCAACCTGAAACTCACCTGATTTTCAATAAATTTTAAGCCTTTTCCGAACCTTAAACAGGCAGTTTTGTTGTATTTTTGTAACTAATTTAAAATTAGTCTAAATAGGCTGCGATGAGTAAAGGCAATCAGGTTCTGGAAGAAATCACCTCGAAAGAGTATGAGCACGGCTGGACGGTAAACCTGGAAACCGATGAAGCCCCCAAGGGGCTGAATGAAGATATTGTAAGGTTCATATCGGCCAAAAAGAACGAACCCGAATGGCTGTTGGAATGGCGATTGAAGTCCTTTCGTCAATGGCAAAAAATGACAGAGCCCAAGTGGCCTAATGTAACCTACCCTGTCATTAACTACCAGGATATTATCTATTACTCAGCTCCCAAGCAAAAAGTAAAACCCAACAGCCTGGACGAAGTTGATCCTGAGCTGATCAAGACTTTTGAAAAGTTGGGTATCTCACTTACCGAACAAAAACGGTTAACGGGCGTGGCGGTAGATGCCGTGATCGACAGCGTATCGGTGGCAACCACATTCAAGGAAAAACTGAGTGAGTTGGGTATCATCTTCTGCTCGTTCAGCGAAGCCGTAAAAGAGCACCCGGAGTTAGTAAAGAAATACCTCGGCTCGGTTGTGCCGATGAGTGATAATTATTTTGCTGCCCTTAACTCGGCTGTGTTTTCCGATGGCTCGTTCTGCTACATTCCGAAAGGGGTGCGTTGCCCGATGGAGCTATCCACCTACTTCCGCATTAATGCCGCCAACACCGGTCAGTTTGAAAGAACACTGATCGTTGCCGATGAAGGCTCCTACGTTAGCTACCTGGAAGGTTGCACCGCTCCCATGCGCGATGAAAACCAGCTTCACGCAGCCGTGGTAGAGCTATACGCCATGAAAGGTGCCGAAATAAAATATTCCACGGTGCAAAACTGGTACCCGGGCGATAAAGAAGGTAAAGGCGGTATATACAACTTCGTAACCAAGCGCGGCTTGTGCGCAGGCGATCACTCTAAAATTTCGTGGACGCAGGTAGAAACCGGCTCTGCCATTACGTGGAAGTATCCTTCGTGTATATTGAAAGGCGATTACTCGGTAGGTGAGTTTTATTCCGTAGCCGTTACCAATAACTACCAGCAGGCGGACACCGGCACCAAGATGATACACATCGGCAAAAACACCCGCTCGCGTATTGTGAGCAAAGGTATTTCAGCCGGCAAATCACAAAACAGCTATCGCGGGCAGGTGCATGTTATGAAGCGCGCTACCAACGCACGCAATCACTCCCAGTGCGATTCGTTGCTCATGGGCGACCAGTGCGGAGCGCACACCTTCCCTTACATTGATGTGGAGAACAACTCTGCACGCATTGAGCACGAAGCCACCACTTCAAAAATTGGCGAAGACCAGATCTTCTATTGTTTGCAGCGCGGCATCGATGAAGAATCGGCTGTTGCCTTGATCGTGAACGGTTATGCCAAAGAAGTGCTGAACCAACTGCCGATGGAGTTTGCCGTGGAAGCACAAAAGCTTTTAGCGCTTACGCTGGAAGGTAGCGTTGGGTAAAACAAACCTGCTGCAAGCCACGGAAGTAGGAAAACAAATTGGTGGGTTTATGAATTATTTATCCCAATCAGGAATCCGGGGAACAAAATATATTGACAAAACAAATAGTAAATAGAGCGACTACATTAATCCGAAATTTTAAATTCGAAATGTTAAATATTAAAAATCTACAGGCAAAAATCGGGGAAAAGCAAATCCTTAACGGGATTGATTTAAAAGTGAATGCCGGTGAAGTGCATGCCATTATGGGGCCGAACGGTTCCGGTAAAAGCACACTGGCATCGGTATTGTCCGGTCGCGAAGAATATGAAGTAACCGGTGGCGAAGTTGATTTCCTGGGGAAAGATTTATTAGAACTTTCTCCGGAAGACCGCGCCCGCGAAGGCATCTTTATGGCCTTTCAATACCCGGTGGAAATTCCGGGCGTGAGCACGATCAACTTTATGAAAACCGCGCTCAACCAGATTCGTGAATACCGTGGCCAGCAGGCATTGGATGCTGTTTCGTTTCTCCAGTTGATGAAAGAAAAGATGAAGCTGGTAGCGATCGATCAGTCCTTGCTCAACCGCTCGCTCAACGAAGGCTTTTCCGGTGGCGAGAAAAAACGCAACGAGATTTTCCAGATGGCCATGCTCGAACCGAAGCTCGCCATTCTTGATGAAACCGACTCCGGCCTTGATATTGACGCCTTGCGCATTGTAGCCAATGGTGTAAATAAGCTTCGGAACAAGAATAACGCTACCATCGTGGTAACACACTACCAGCGTTTGCTGGATTACATCGTACCCGATTATGTGCACGTACTCTACAAAGGCAAGATTGTAAAATCAGGTACCAAAGAGCTGGCGCTGGAGCTGGAAGCCAAAGGATACGACTGGATTAAAAGCGAAGTAACCGTAGCCTGATAATGAGCACTTCCGTAGCACGCGATATTACCAGCGAAATTATTGATTCTTTACGGCAGCCGTTTAATGCAGCCATTGAGCAGCGCAGTCAGGCGTTGGAGCAGTTCAAAAAGCTGGGCTTGCCCGGCAGCAGGCATGAAGAGTATCGCTTCACTCCCGTTACGCGCTATCTCGAAAAGAATTTCAGTTGGACTAAGAATGATATTGAGGGCAATATTGCTTCTGCCGTTGGTTTTTTAATCCCGCAGTTAGATGCCAACGTGCTGGTGTTGGTAAACGGTAAATTCAACGCTTCGCTTTCCAAAGTAATCAGCCCGGCATCTGAAATTACCATCACTACATTAAGTGAAGCCATTCGTTCTCAGCATGTAGCGGTAAATGAATACTTCAACAAGTTTGTCAGCAACGAGAGCGATGCCTTTGCCGCCATGAACAGCGCTTTCTGGCAGGAAGGCATTTTTGTTCATGTACCCGAAAACACCCCGGTAGAAAAACCCGTGTTTATCCTGCATCTCAACGATGCGACATCCGCACAGGTGGTAACGCAGACCCGCATACTGGCAGTGATAGAAAAAGGAGCTACTGTAAGTGTTATTGAAAAATCAGATTCCATCGGTGAAAACACGATATTCCACAACTTTGCCGAAGAATGGATTGTAAAAGAAGGAGCGCACTTAGAATACTGCAAAATTCAAAACGATTCAGGTAAAATCTGCCAGGTTTCCAATTCGGTTATTCACCAGTCCGCAGCCAGCAAGCTCAATACCTTTACGCTTACGCTGGACGGGCAACTGATTCGCAATAACCTGCATATCTTAATCGATGGCGAACAGTGTGAATCTCATTTTTACGGATTGTACCTGTTAACCGGAAACACCCTGGCCGATAACCACACCGTGGTAGATCATAAAAAGCCCAACTCATTCAGCAATGAAATGTATAAGGGCATCATGGATGGAAATTCCAAAGGGGTTTTCAATGGAAAAATTTACGTAAGGCCGCACGCACAAAAGACCAATGCGTTTCAGTCCAACCGCAACATCATCATATCCGATACCGCTACCGTAAACACCAAACCACAGCTCGAAATCTGGGCTGACGATGTAAAATGCTCGCACGGTTGCACGTCTGGCCAGTTGGATGAAGGAGCGTTGTTCTACTTACGCTCACGCGGTATTGCCGAAGCGAATGCCAAGGCGATGCTGCTTTACGCCTTTGCTGCAGAAGTGCTGGAGCCCATTCAGAACCATACGCTTAAAGCGTATCTCGACAACCTGATTGCCGACCGGTTACAAAAGAATTTCTAACCATGAGCACGCTTACGGCCACACCGGTTAATGTAGAACAGATCAGGGAACAGTTTCCCGTGCTGAATCAATTGGTGAACGGCAAGCCGCTGGTTTATTTTGATAACGCGGCTACCAATCAAAAACCAAAGCGTGTAATTGATGCGCTCCTGCATTATTACGAGCATGATAATGCCAACATTCATCGCGGCATTCATACACTGGCCGAACGCGCTACCAAAGCCTATGAAGCCACGCGCCATGCCGTGCAGGCATTTATCAACGCGAAGCATACCGAAGAGGTTATCTTTACACGGGGTGTAACCGAAAGCATCAACCTGGTAGCTTCTTCCTATGGCCGCGCATTTCTGCATGCCGGAGATGAAGTGATCATATCCGGGCTGGAGCATCACTCTAACATTGTTCCGTGGCAAATCATTTGCGAAGAGAAAAAAGCCGTTCTTAAAGTCATTCCGGTAACGGAAACCGGTGAGCTGGATATGGATGCGTATCGTAAGCTGTTATCGGGTAAAACCAAAGTAGTGGCTGTGTGCCATGCTTCCAACAGCCTGGGTACCATCAATCCTATAAAAGAAATCATCAAACTGGCACACGAGTTTGGAGCCGTGGTATTGATTGATGGCGCTCAGGCTTCTGCTCATTTGCATATTGATGTGCAGGATCTGGATTGCGATTTCTACTGCATCTCATCCCACAAAATGTATGGCCCTACCGGCACAGGCATACTGTATGGCAAAAAAGAGCTGCTTGAAAAAATGCCGCCTTACATGGGCGGTGGGGAAATGATCAAAGAAGTTACGTTTGCCAAAACCACCTACAACGATTTGCCTTACAAGTTTGAAGCAGGCACGCCCAACATTGGCGATGTGATTGCTTTGCATGAAGCCATCAATTTTATAAATGAGTTAGGTAAAGATGCAATTGCCGCACATGAAAATGATCTGCTGGTTTACGCGGCTAAAAAATTAGCTGCGATAGAAGGAGTAAAGCTCATGGGCACGGCAAAAGAAAAAGTGAGCGTGCAATCTTTTGTGATCGAGGGCATTCATCATTTTGATATAGGCCAGATGCTGGATGCGCGGGGCATTGCGGTGCGTACCGGCCACCATTGCACCCAGCCCCTGATGGATCGCTTGGGCATTGAAGGAACTGTGCGGGCTTCATTTTCGGTTTATAATACCAAAGGTGAGATCGATCAATTAGCGGAAGGAGTAGAACGCATAATTAAATTCCTTAAGTGATGTCGATTAGTCAAATCCAGGATGAGATCATCAACGAATTCTCCCTGCTGGACGGGGACATGGAAATGACCGTATTCTACATCATGGAGTTAGGACAGAAGCTCCCGGCCATGAAAGAAGCCGACAAAACAGAGGAGAATATTGTAAAAGGTTGCCAGTCGAAAGTGTGGCTTACTGCACGATTAGAAAATGAAAGAATCGTTTTTGAAGCCGACAGCAATACCGCTATTACCAAAGGACTGGTAAGCTTGCTGATGAGAATCTTTAATAACCAAAAGCCGGAAGACATTCTGAATGCTGATTTATACTTCATGAACAAAATCGGCATGGAACGATTTATCGGCACACAGCGTTCCAATGGCTTTGCGGCCATGATCAGGCAGATGAAGCTGTATGCATTTGCGTTCAAAACTCAAAATGAATTAGCGAAGTGAGCGAACAAATCCAAAATAGCGAAACGACTGCTGCCGAAATCCCGCAAGGCGATTTGCGCGATAAAGTGATTGCTGCGCTTAAAACCGTGTACGATCCGGAAATACCGGTTGACATTTACGAACTGGGCCTGATCTACGAGATCAATGTTTTCCCTGTCAACAATGTGTATATCCAGATGACGCTCACCTCTCCTTCCTGCCCTTCGGCAGAAGTAATTCCGGGTGAGGTAGAGCAGAAGGTAAAGGAAATCCCCGGGGTGAGCAGCGTGAAAGTAGAGCTTACGTTCGACCCGCCCTACTCGCAGGACATGATGAGCGAAGCCGCTAAATTAGAGCTTGGATTTATGTAATTGTGAACTATATGGATTGGTCTGTTGTTTTTAAAAGTTCAAAGCTTAAAGTTTTAAAGCAAAGACAGTCTTAAATTTTTAAACACAACTTTTAACTTTCAGCTTTTGGACTTTAAAAAACTTTCAACTTATAAAATATGTATCCCGAACCACTTGTAGCCCCCATGCGCCAGGATTTGACCGTGGCCGGCTTTAAAGAACTGAAAACACCCGAAGAAGTCGATAGCGAACTGAAAGACCAGAAAGGCACTACCCTGCTGGTTATAAACTCAGTATGCGGTTGTGCTGCCGGTGCAGCCCGCCCGGGCATTAAATGGGCTTTACAGAATGCTGCGAAAAAGCCTAATCAACTAACTACCGTGTTTGCTGGTGTGGACAAAGAAGCAGTTGCCAAAGCACGCGAGTACACGTTGCCTTACCCGCCCTCTTCGCCTTCCATTGCTTTGTTTAAAGATGGCGAGCTGGTGCATTTTGTGGAGCGCCATCATATTGAAGGGCGTAATGCACAAATGATTGGCGAGCACTTACTGGAAGTGTTTGACGAGTTTTGCTAATCATAGCATCCGGTTGATGAATATGTTTGAAGGGCCTTCGGGCCTTTTTTGTTGGCCTGATTTTGGCGAGCGGTACTTCAATAATTCAATATTTCTGATAAGTTTGAGTGATCACACGACTAAACCATTTGCTATGAATACCAAACAAACGCTATCTGCACTTTTACTTTGTAGTTCTGTTTTTGTGGCGAAAGCCCAATATACCAGCAAACCACCCGAAGTTTCGCCTGCCCCTATGAAACCCGATATGACCGAAATCTGGGAGCCCGAAGTAAAAGTAGTTACACCGGCCAAAGTATTAGGCGATGCTCCTTCCGATGCTATCATCTTATTCAATGGCAAAAACCTCGATCAATGGGTAAGCCAGAAAGATACTTCCAAACCGGCCCCGTGGAAGATCGTAAATAACGATCACATGGAAGTAGCGCCCGGCTCCGGTGGCATTCAAACCAAGCTGAAATTTGGCGATTGCCAGTTGCACATTGAATGGAGCGCTCCGGATGTAGTGGAAAGTGAAGGTCAGGGTCGTGGAAACAGCGGTGTATTTTTCCAAAACCGGTATGAATTACAGATTCTCGATTCGTACAATAACAGAACCTATCGCAACGGGCAGGCCGGCAGCATTTACAAAGATCATGCACCGTTAGTGAATGCCATGCGTACTCCGCTGGAATGGAACACTTACGATGTGATCTATACCGCGCCCCGCTTTAAACCCGATGGCTCGCTCGATTACCCTGCACGGATTACCGTTCTGCACAATGGTGTGCTGATCCAGAATAATGTAACCATTAACGGGCTTACGCTTTACATTGGCCTGCACCACTACCCCGAAGCGCACGGTGAAGACGTGATTTCCTTACAGGATCACGGGAACAAGACCCAGTTCAGGAATATCTGGCTCCGGAAACTCTGATCCGGGCCGGCCGTTACCTGTTTCCCGAAAGCCCGCTTGATATTCAGGCAGCCGGGGGATACGTGGCATAGCAGAAAATCAAAACATTTTACTTAATTTCAGGCTGGATATTCCTGACCCAATCCCGTGCGCATGAAATATTTTACTTTGCTTCTGCTTGTTACGGTATGCAGTTTACCCGCTTTTGCCCAGCAAGACCCGTTGTACGCGCAGTACATCAACAACCCGATTCTATTAAATCCTGCCTATGCCGGTTTGAATAATAATTTCAATGCCAATGCTACCTACCGAAACCAGTGGGGCGGCTTTGATGGCAACCCGGTAACGTTCAATTTCAACACCCATGTTTCGCTGGTAAACAATAAAGTTGGTGCTGGTCTGTTAATCTCGCAGGATAAATTAGGGATCATCAAAAACACCGAAGTACAGGCCGCCTTCTCTTACAAGCTTCCGTTGGATAACGACCGGATCTTTAGCTTCGGCATGCAGGCCGGCTTTGTAAACTTCAGGGCAAATTATAACGATTTGAACATCCCGGATGATCAACGCGATGATATTGCTTTTTCTGCAAATGAAAATTTATCCAAGCCAAGTCTCGGGGCCGGCTTTATCCTGAAAAGTGAGAAGTATCTGTTGGGAGCATCCGTACCAAGATTACTTTCCACCACTGTAACCGCCTCCTCTACCGGGCAGGAGTTTGAGCTGTATAAACAGCATTTTTATTTCTTCGGATCGTATATCATCTTCCTGAATGAAAATGTACGCTTTAAGCCTTCGGCACTTGTGAGAGCAGTAGGCGGCTCTCCTCTTTCGGTTGACCTGAATTTTAATTTCAACATCAACGAAAAATTTACAGTGGGCGCTTTTACCCGAAACTTCGGGGCCTATGGCATTCAACTGCAGGCCAAGTTGGGGGACAACTTCCGTTTCGGATATATATTTGAATTGCCAACCAATAACTCGGTAGGTACGCGATTTACTACCCACGAGGTGCTGATCGGTGCTACCATGCCTGTATTCGATTACCACGATCGATCCATCAGTAGTTTTTAGCTTTTTAGAAATTTATCCCGGTAGCTGAACCATTTGACAGCTTAGTGGTTTATAATAATACAAATGAAAGTAGCTGTATTCCGGAAGGAACATTTTAATGCCGCACACCGCCTGTTCAATCCCGATTGGTCTGAAGAAAAAAATGCTTCTGTCTTTGGAAAATGTAGCAACCCGAATTATCACGGTCATAATTACGAGCTTGAAGTAAAGTTGGTTGGCACACCCGCTCCTGAAACCGGATACGTTTTTGATATGAAAGTGCTGAGCGACCTGATCCAGGAGCACGTAGTAAAGAAATTCGATCATAAAAACCTTAATTTAGACACTGCTTATTTTAAGAACCTTAACCCGACAGCAGAAAACATTGCCGTGGTGATCTGGCGGATATTGAGGCAGCATATTGACAACCAGTACGAGCTAAAAGTGAAATTGTATGAGACAGAAAGAAATTTCGTTGAATATCCGGCCGATTAAACCCGAGGAGGATGATACGGACGATCATCCGCTTACCTCGTGGAATACACCCCTGCGGGCGGATGCCTTCGAAGCCAGTGATGATGAAAAAGTTGAGCAGATTGAAAAACGCTTTCGCGAGATCATGGAAATATTAGGACTTGATCTGAATGACGACAGCCTGAAAGGCACTCCGCGCAGGGTGGCTAAAATGTATGTAAAGGAAGTCTTCAGCGGGTTGAATCCGAAGAACAGGCCGCAGGCAAGATTATTTGAAAACAAATACAAGTACGACCAGATGCTGGTTGAAAAGGATATAACTTTTTACAGTCATTGCGAGCATCATTTTGTACCCATTTACGGAAAGGCACACGTGGCATATTTCTCAAACGGAAAGGTAATCGGATTGTCCAAGATTAACCGGATTGTCCAATATTTTGCCAAACGTCCGCAGGTTCAGGAACGCCTTACCGTACAGATCGGCAAGGAATTGCAACGCATCCTGGGAACAGAAAGCGTGGGTATAGTAATGGATGCCAACCACATGTGTGTGGCATCGCGCGGTGTGGGCGATACCAACAGCAAAACCGGAACTGCCTTCTTTGGAGGCAAGTTCGAAGAAGAGAACACCAGGCGGGAATTTCTCAACTATATCAACAGCAAGTAATTCAGGCATTAGGGATTGACCGCCCCAATGCCCAACTCCTAATTCCCAATGCCTAATTCCTATTTTTTTGCTACTTTAGCCTCCCGTAAACCTTCGATTTTAACTTACGATTTATGGTATTCGATTTAGACATGATCAGGGCCTTGTATGCAGCCATGCCGGGCCGTATTGCAAAAGCACGCCAGGTAGTGGGCAAACCCCTTAGCCTTTCGGAAAAGATACTTTATGCGCACCTGCACGCTGACCAGAAATTAGAGAATTTTGAGCGCGGAAAATCGTACGTGGATTTTGCACCCGACCGTGTGGCTATGCAGGATGCAACCGCCCAGATGGCGTTGCTCCAGTTTATGTCTGCCGGAAGACCAAAAGTGGCTGTGCCGTCAACCGTACATTGCGACCACCTGATTGTGGCCAAGGTTGGCGCCAAAGATGATCTTTCGGCTGCCAATTCTGAAAGTCGTGAAGTATTCGACTTCCTCTCATCCGTTTCAAATAAATATGGAATCGGCTTCTGGAGACCCGGGGCTGGTATTATTCACCAGGTTGTATTGGAAAACTATGCCTTCCCTGGAGGTATGATGATCGGAACAGATTCTCACACCGTAAATGCCGGGGGCCTTGGTATGGTAGCCATTGGCGTAGGTGGAGCTGATGCCGTAGATGTAATGGCCGGTATGGCATGGGAGCTGAAATTCCCCAAGCTGATCGGTGTGAAATTAACCGGTAAACTCAACGGCTGGACGTCTGCCAAAGATGTGATCCTGAAGGTAGCAGGTATCCTTACGGTAAAAGGCGGAACCGGTGCTATTGTGGAATACTTTGGCGAAGGTGCAACTTCCATGAGCTGTACAGGGAAAGGTACCATCTGTAACATGGGCGCTGAAATCGGGGCGACCACATCAACTTTTGGTTATGATGATTCGATGGCTCGTTACCTGATTGCTACAGGTCGTGCAGAAGTAGCCGAGTTAGCCAATGGAATCAAAGAACATTTAACTGCTGACCCGGAAGTTTACGCTGATCCGGAGAAATATTTTGACCAGGTAATTGAAATAAACCTTTCAGATCTGGAGCCGCACCTGAACGGGCCCTTTACGCCAGATCTTGCTACACCTATTTCAAAGTTGAAATCGGAAGCAGAGAAAAACGGCTGGCCGCTTAAGGTGGAAGTAGGCCTGATCGGCTCGTGCACCAACTCTTCTTACGAAGATATTGCCCGTGCCGCCAGCCTGGCTAAACAGGTATCGGAAAAAGGCCTGAAAACCAAGGCTGTCTTCACTATAACCCCGGGTTCAGAACAGGTGCGTTATACCATTGAGCGTGATGGGTTTATCGATACGTTTAACAAGATCGGGGCAAAGGTATTTGCCAATGCCTGCGGCCCCTGTATTGGTATGTGGGCGCGTGTAGGCGCTGAGCGTAAAGAAAAGAATACCATTGTCCATTCATTCAACCGGAACTTTCAATCCCGCAATGATGGTAACCCGAATACCTATGCTTTTGTAGGCTCACCTGAGCTGGTAACCGCCCTGGCTATTGCCGGAGATCTTGGCTTTAACCCGATTACTGATACGTTGACCAACGAGCATGGCGAACAGGTAAAGCTGGATCCTCCTACCGGTGATGAATTACCTCAAAAAGGATTTGACGTAAAAGATCCCGGCTACCAGGCTCCCGCCAAAGATGGCAGCGGTGTAGTCGTTAAAGTAAGCTCCATGTCCGATCGCCTGCAATTGCTTGCACCGTTCAAGCCGTGGGAAGGCACCGATCTGAAAGGTCTGCGCCTGCTGATCAAGGCAAAAGGTAAGTGCACGACCGACCACATTTCGATGGCTGGTAAATGGTTAAAGTATCGCGGCCACCTCGATAACATTTCAAACAACCTGCTGATTGGCGCTACCAATTTCTATAACGAGAAAATCAATAGCGTAAAGAACGGGCTGACCGGAGAATACGATGAAGTGCCAAAAGTACAGCGCGCCTACAAGGCACAAGGCATTGGCTCAATTGTAGTAGGTGATGAAAACTACGGAGAAGGCTCATCGCGCGAGCATGCCGCTATGGAACCGCGTCATTTAGGTGTACGGGCTATCCTGGTTAAATCGTTTGCCCGTATTCACGAAACTAACCTGAAGAAGCAGGGCATGCTGGCATTAACGTTTGCCAACAAGGATGACTATAACAAGATTAAGGAAGACGACACATTCGATATTGTTGGCTTAGCATCCTTCAGCCCGGATAAGTCGCTTACGTTGGTTATCCACCACAGCAACGGTACCAGCGAATCAATAACCGTTAACCACACGTATAACGCCAACCAGATTACCTGGTTCAAGGCAGGATCAGCCCTTAATGCCATGGGTGCAGCTAAAGCCGCAGCTCCTGCTAGAAAAACTGCATCTAAGAAAGCTGCTAAAAAGGCTACTGCCGGAAAACCGCCTGCTAAAAAGACCGCGAAGAAAGCCGCCAAAAAAGTTGTAAAGAAGGTTGCGAAAAAAGCTGTTAAGAAAGCAGCAAAACCAGCCGGTAAGGTTGTTAAAAAAGCCAAGAAGGCTAAGGTTGTTAAAAAGGCAGCTAAGAAAGTTTCCAAAAGGAAAGTGGTGAAGCCAGTAAAAAAAGCAGCTAAGAAAATTGTGAGAAAGCCTGCAAAAAAGTCAAAAAAGAAGAAATGATTTTTATTTGATTTCCGTTTAAACGAGAGGGGAGCTTATCCCCTCTCGTTGTTTTTAACTAAACTAAATTGAAATGACAAAGCAAATAATAACACCTACACGCTCGCTCTCTAAAGAAATAGAACAGTTGCTTAATCACCAGATCATGATGGAGGGTAAGTCGTCTGCCTCGTATCTTTCCATGGCCAGCTGGTGCGAATCGCAAGGCTATGAACACTCCAGCAACCTGCTTTACAGTCATGCAGAAGAAGAACGCGGGCACATGCTGAAAATATTCCGTTACGTGAATGCTGCAGGAGGCCACGCGCTACAGCCCGAAATTACGGGTATCAAGAATGCATTTGGCAGCTTGCGCGAGGTCTTTGAAGATGTGCTGAAACATGAGATACAGGTTACCATTTCCATTAACGAGCTGGCCGACCAAAGCTTTAAGGCAAAAGACTTTGCCACCTTCAATTTCCTGCAGTGGTTTGTAAACGAACAGCGGGAAGAAGAAATACTGGCGCGCAGGGCCGTTGAAATCTTTGACCTGATTGGCGAAGAAGGTGTAGGCTTGTGGATGATTGACCAGGAGTTAGGCAAGCTGGAAGCTTATGCCGCCAAGGTATCGGGAGTGAAGTAGCAATCCTGTTAGTTTCCCGCCAGATAACGTACACCCCTTCTCCCCGGAGATGGGGTGTCTTGTTTTATGACACCTGCTTCGTTAACGGATGACCCGAAATCCGATTAACCGGTTGATCCGGGCAGATCAATTTGCATAAAAAACTTATCCATCAAGGTAATCGGTTACAAACATTATTAGTTACCTGCTTGACTTTAGTTATATAGTCAATATCTTTATCTTGATTTTACTTTTTAGACTTATTACAACCACTAACCAACCACAATTAAACCATGAGTTTCATAGAAACCATTGACCTCGATTTAACCGAGGTTGCTGAAATCCGTACGGATGCTGTAACCGGGTTTCGTTCCTTGTTTTCCAAGAAAGCATTTGATGCAAACGAAGTAGTGATCGGCTTTATGGCCCGCGCCACCTATTCTAAGCCAAACTACTTAACGGTACAGATCAACGATGATGTGCACATCGAGCTGTTCCCGGAATGCCTCGAGTGTATTAACCACAGCTGCGACCCGAACTGCTTCTTTGACACCACGCTGATGGAACTGGTTACCGTAAAGCCCATTGCAGCCGGTGAAGAGTTCTCGTTCTTCTACCCTTCTGCCGAATGGGATATGGACAGGACTTTTGACTGCCGTTGCGGAAGCAAGGACTGCTTAGGTAAAATCCAGGGTGCAAAGCACCTATCGGCTGAGGCTGTTCAGAAGTATCGGTTCACCGACTTCATCAGGCAGAAGCTGGCTTCGCGCTAAGCAATCAGCTCAGCTCCTTTAGTATAGTTCTGAATTCGTTCAGAATCATGGCGGTAGCGCCCCATACTACCTCTTGCTCTATTTCAAAGTGTGGCGCCCGCATGGGAAACAATTTAGCAGCCATTATCTCCTTGATGCGAACAGCCTGGTCATCTATCAATTGGCTGACTGAACCCTCCAGCACTCTTACCACTTCTTTAGGGTCGGGTGTGTAATGCGGTATGTCATTTAACAAGCCTACCACGGGTGTAACCATAAAGTTGCTGGGTATAACAAAGAACCGGGAAAGTGTACCCAGCACTTCAATTTCCTTTGGATGAATCCCAATCTCTTCTTCCGTTTCGCGTAAGGCAGTATCAATTGCCGTTTCGCCTGCTTCAGCCTTTCCACCCGGCAAGCTGATCTGCCCACCGTGTGTTCCCAAATAATCGGGCCGTTTGGTTAACGGAAACAAAATATCATTACCATAGGGATGCAACAGGATCATTACGCTGCCGGGTTTGGGCGGAAGCCTATGCTCAAACCTGGGCTTAATTGCGCCAACCGGTTCGGCCCTCATCTGGTTGTGTGCAAGTTCTCCCGGTAAAGGCATGGTTAACCGTTTCCGCAAAGCTTCGTAATCAATCATCATTTACAGTTACTGTCTGAATAAGTATTTGTAACTTTAGGTTCCGCGCAAAGCAAAAATACCGAATCATGCGATACTTGCTTTTAACCGGTTTATGGCTGGCCTTTAATTTTTCCAATGCCCAGGTCAGGGTAAGCCTCAATCAACGCTACCTGATAACTACGGATGGGAAACCGTTCTTCTGGTTAGGTGATACTGCCTGGGAGCTGTTTCACCGGCTTACGCGCGAAGAAGCAGAAGAATACTTGGAATTAAGAAAGCAGCAGGGGTTTAATGTAATTCAGGCCGTTGCTCTTGCTGAAATGAATGGTCTGCGGCAACCCAACCGGTATGGCGATTTGCCTTTAATTGATGAAGACCCGACCCGACTGGCTACTACACCCGGGGCTAATCCGGCCAACGAAACAGAATACGATTATTGGGATCATGTGGATTTTATCATTAACCGGATTGCCTACAAGGGCATGTACGTAGGTCTGCTGCCCACCTGGGGAGATAAGGTGGCACACATGTGGGGCGATGGCCCTATCGTGTTTACCCCGGCCAATGCTGAAGTATACGGGGCTACTTTGGCGAAGCGATATGCCAACCATTGGAATATCATCTGGATATTGGGTGGCGACAGGCCAGCCACTTATACATTCAAGGCCGAAGGCGGTGAACAGGAGTTTGATGACCGGGCTGTCTGGCGTGCAATGGCCAAAGGAATTGAATCGGTATTGGGTAAGGAAGCGTTTATCACCTACCACCCGATGGGCGGCACTTCAAGCAGCGAGTATTTCCATACTGAAAGCTGGTTAGACATGAATGCATTTCAATCGGGGCATGGAGACCGGGAAACCGATGTGTGGAACCGGGTAACACAAGACCTGCTACTGAAACCACAAAAGCCAACGCTGGATATGGAGCCTTGCTATGAAGACCATCCCGTAAATCCCTGGGACGGAAAATGGACACGGGCCACGCGCGGTTATTTCACCGCATACGATGTACGGGCACGCATCTACCGGTCGGTGTTTGCCGGGGCGTGTGGCGTTACGTATGGCCATCACCAGGTCTGGCAGTTTCTGAATAATGCGTTGAATCCGCCCATTAACATTGGCGACACGCTTATCGGGTGGCAAAAAGCATCCAAAGCTGAAGCCGCAGGACAAATGCAATATCTCAAACGACTGATGCTATCACGCCCCTACTTTGACGGTGTGAATGATCAATCGCTTATTACGGGCGACAAAGGTTCTGATTACAAAGACCTGGTTATCGCCACACGCCACCAGGATGGTTTATATGCGTTTATATACCTGCCTCAAAATAAGCCTGTTTCAATTGACCTGGGTAAGCTAAGCGGAGCCGCCAAATCGGTTAGCTGGTTTGATCCCAGGAGCGGCAAAATACTGTCGGGGCTTTCAACTACCGCTACTGGCGTAACCAGCTTTACACCTCCCAAAGACGGGCAAGACTGGGTTTTGATTATTGATGATGCTAGCCAGAATTTTCCGAAGCCTTAAAATAATTCAGGCGCCAGACGGCTGTTTACTTCAAATCAACCCTCTGACGCCTGCCTGCTCAATGATGTTCTATGTGGTTTAAAAGAGGCTAATTACTTCTTATTGCACTGCCTGATCTGCTCATCGGTAACCATGCGGTCGCCAAGAGCTTCTGATTTCCTGAAAGACACACAAGCCAGGCCGGGATTACCATTGTTGAGATAAGCCATACCGAGGTAGAAATAGATTTTATCCACAAACGGATCGGTATCCAGCGCCTGCTTGAGCAAACGCTCGGCATACTTGTAGTCCTTTTTGATCAGGCTGAGAATGCCTTTGTTGCGATAAGCCCATGCATTGTAGGGATCAAGTGAGATACTTTCATTAATATCTTCTTCCGCTTTATCCAGTTGGTCCTGACTCAGGTAAATAAAACCCCTGTTATTCAGGTAATACGGGTGCCTGGGACTCAGGCGCAGGGCCTCTTCTACCAACCGCATCGCTTCTGTATAATTGGCCTGCTCTATTTCTATCAAAGCGAGTGTGTTGTAGATATTAGGCTCATCTGGTTTTAATTGAGCGGCCTGCTTTAATTCGGCACGCGCGGAATCAAAATTCTTCTGGTAATATTGCACAGTGGCATGATTAACTAATATATCCACATGGTTGGGCTCAATCTGCCGTGCGCGGTCAAATGCCCGTAATGCTTTCCTGAACTCACGCAATTTGGTATAGGCCAGTCCTTGTGTAAAGTGCGCCAGGGCTGTATCGGGTCTGGCTGCAATGACTTTGTCCAGGTCATCAAGCGTCTTATAGTATTCCTTTAGTTCGTAACTGGTGTTAGCATGGTTGATCAGGGCATTGATAAACCCGGGCCTGCATTCTATTGCTTTCCGGTAATTTTCCCGGGCTTGCAGGTATTGCTTCTGGTTAAAATGCACGGTGCCCAGATTATTCCAGGCATCGGCATAGCAGCCATCTAATTTTATTGCTTCACCGTAATAATATGCAGCCTTGTCATAATTGCCTTCCTTCAGCGACAGGTTGCCCTTCAGCAAAAACTGCTGCAGCCGGGTTTCTTTAGAGCCTGTGCAGGCAGAAAATAAGATGCAACAAACCAACAACTTGAGGTATCTCATTATATTGTAACGTAAGTATCTTTCAATAACAATGCTTCCTTCTCAATCCCAGGCAAAAGTAAAAGAACTCCTGCAAAGCGGGCAAAAAATTGCCGCTATTCAGTTTTTGTGTAACCAACACCAACTTTCCCTGGCAGATGCGAAAGACTGGGTAGCCTACCTGGCGGGTGAAGCTACCCGGCCTGGAGCACAACCATCAACAGCATCACCGGCCGTTATGCGGGCGCGTGTCGAAGACCTGCTTCGGTCCAATAACAAGATACAGGCTATTAAAATGGTTATGGACGAATACCGGATTTCGCTCAGGCAAGCTAAAAGATTGGTTGATACCGTAGCTTCCCGGCAAGGTTTTGCATTACCTCAAGATGCACCGGGAATTGTTTTCTTCGTACTTGCCGCGGTGGGCACCATTTTCATCTTGTTAAGCATGTACTGGCTTGGCGCGGATTACATCTTTACCAGCAAAGCCGAAACTGTAACCGGCACCGTGGTTGACCTGAGCTACGGAAGGGGAAGCGGTAACACTGCCGCCCCGGTGGTGTCGTACACATGGCAGGGAAAGGAAATGATCTTTGAAGGTTCTACCTACTCTAACCCACCGGCTGTAGAGATAGGCGAGCAGGTTGAACTATTCGTAAACCCCGATAACCCCAACGATGTATTGATCAACCTGGTCTCGGAACGCTACATCCTCATTTTTATATTTGGCTTTATCGGGTTTGTGCTTTCGCTGATCGGGTATTTAGGGTTGGGGCTTGGGGGGAAGAGATAGGTGCAATTCAAACACCCGTTAGCCTGTCTCTTTTTTTGGGATATAATTTTGACATCTTGAAACTATTCTGTTCTTTTGAATCCTAAATTATGACAAACGCACAAAGCATACACGGCCACCACCATCATGTAAACCGCACAGGTGGCATAGCTTTGTTTTGATAAAACGATAACAGGATTTCAAAAGGCTTGCCCACATACGGTAAGCCTTTTTTGTTTTAGAACTGATAACTACTATGAACCAGCTACGAATTGCCATTCAGAAATCCGGGCGCCTGCAGGAAGACTCGCTTAAGCTTTTAAAGGAAAGCGGGCTCCAGTTCAGCAACGGTCGCGATCAGCTAAAAGCACAGGTACGCAATTTTCCCGTAGAGCTGCTTTTTCTTCGCGATGACGATATTCCTCAATACGTGGAAGACCGTGTGGCCGATGCCGGTATTGTAGGCGAAAACATCTGGGTTGAAAAGCAGAAGCAAAACCAGCTTATCAGACGGCTTGACTTCGCCCGGTGCCGGCTTTCCATAGCCATTCCGCGGGCAGAAGAATATACCGGTGTAGCCTACCTGCAAGGAAAAAATATTGCTACCACCTACCCTACCCTTGTAAAACAGTTTCTGCAAAAGCATAACATTAAGGCTGGCATACACGAGATCAGCGGCTCGGTAGAAATAGCGCCCGGCATAGGCCTGGCTGATGCGATTTGTGATATCGTAAGCACTGGCAGCACTTTGTTAAGCAACGGGCTGAAAGAAGTTGAGATCGTGATGCAATCGGAAGCTGTATTGATCGCCACACCTGAACTGGAAGCCGGAAAGCAAGCCATACTGGAGCAGTTACTCTTTCGTATTCAGGCGGTGCAGTCGGCCAAAAACAACAAGTATATTCTGCTCAACTGCCCTAACGAGGCCATTCCCAAAATAACCGAAGTTATTCCGGGCATGAAAAGCCCTACCATACTGCCGCTTGGGCGCGAAGGCTGGTCATCGTTACACTCTGTTGTGAATGAAAATGATTTCTGGGAAAAGATCGGTTTGCTGAAATCATTTGGTGCCGAAGGTATCTTAGTGATCCCGATCGAAAAAATGATTCTTTGAAAACCATGAAGCAAATCATCAACCCGTCTGCAAGTGAATGGCCGGAGCTGTGCAAAAGGCCGCAATTAGAGCTTGACTTCCTCGAAGGAAGCGTGAACAATATACTCGAACGTGTACGCAAATCAGGCGATGCCGCTTTAACAGAATTTACAAAACAGTTTGATGGCGTTGTGTTAGCTAAACCAGTCGTAACTCCTGAAGAAGTTTCTGAAGCGGTGCAAAAGCTGCCGGCTGATCTGAAAACGGCTATCATCACTGCTGCCAAAAACATAGAAGTATTCCATGCGGCACAAAAGCGAAGCGTGGAAAAAATTGAAACCATGCCGGGCGTTACCTGCTGGCGAAAGGCTACACCTATCCAAAAAGTAGGCATCTATATTCCGGGTGGAACCGCCCCGTTATTTTCTACCGTATTGATGTTAGGTATACCTGCGCGGTTAGCCGGCTGCACCGAAATAGTACTTTGCACACCGCCTGGCAAAAACGGTGAGATCAACCCAGCCATCTTGTTTGCTGCACAGCTAACGGGCATCACTAAAATATTTAAAGCCGGTGGTGCGCAGGCCATAGCCGCCATGGCTTATGGCACTGAATCTATTCCACCCGTGAATAAAATATTCGGTCCGGGAAACCAATACGTAACCAAAGCCAAGCAAATTGTAAGTCAGCAGGGTATTGCTATCGATATGCCGGCCGGCCCATCCGAAGTCCTGATTATTGCCGATGAGGTCGCAAACCCGGCATACATAGCAGCCGATTTATTATCGCAGGCCGAACATGGTGTGGATAGCCAGGTAGTGCTGGTATCTACATCCGGTAAAATTCTTACGGCTGTTGAACAGGAACTGGAAAAACAACTTGCCACCCTGCCTCGCAAAGACATCGCTATCGAAGCGCTGAACAACAGTTTATCCATCCGCTTTAGCGATGAGCAAACCTTAATCGGTTTTGTGAATGCATACGCTCCCGAGCATTTAATTATCAACACCCAAAACAATACAGCACTGGAGCAACAAATTGTAAATGCCGGTTCCATTTTCTTGGGAGCTTACACACCTGAAGCCGCAGGCGATTATGCATCGGGCACTAATCATACTTTACCAACCAATGGTTTCGCCCATGCCTTTGGCGGAGTGGCATTGGAAAGCTTTACCAAGTACATTACGGTGCAGGAAATAACAAAAGCAGGCTTACAGGTTATTGGCCCGGTGGTAGAAACTATGGCCGAAGCTGAACAATTAAAAGCGCACGCCCTGGCTGTAAGGGTCAGGTTAGATGAAAATAGTAGCAGTAGGCAAAAAGCAGTTGACAATAGATAGCCAAAACTTATTGCATACTGCCATTTGCTTATTGCCAACTCGATAAAGAAACTAATAAACATGTTTGATTTACACAAGCTGGTCAGAAAAAATGTCTTAGAACTAAAGCCGTATTCATCCGCGCGCGATGAGTTTCAGGGGCAGGCTTCTGTTTACCTCGATGCAAACGAGAACCCATACTCTACGGGTTACAATCGGTATCCTGATCCGCACCAGGCAGCCGTAAAGGAAAAATTAGGTGAGATTAAGCAAGTTGATCCATCACGCATCTTCCTGGGAAACGGAAGCGATGAAGCTATTGACCTGTTGTTCCGTGCGTTTTGCGAACCGGGTGTTGATAACGTGTTGATTCCGCAGCCTACATACGGTATGTATGCCGTAAGTGCCGATGTTAATGACGTGGCAATAAAATCCGTAAAGCTCACCAGCAAGTTTGATCTGGATGCGAAAGCTATACTTCAGATTTGCGACAGCAATACCAAACTGATTTTTCTATGCAGTCCGAACAATCCTTCCGGTAACCTGCTTACGCGCGAGATAGCAGAAACAATATTGAAAGAATTTACCGGGCTTGTTGTAGTGGATGAAGCGTACATCGATTTTACCAATCAACCCGGCTTCGTGCCTTTGCTGAATCAATATCCAAACCTCGTTGTGTTACAGACTTTATCAAAAGCTTGGGGACTGGCAGGCATCCGGTTAGGGATTTGTTTTGCATCACCTGAAATCATTCAGGTGCTTAACAAAATCAAGCCTCCTTATAATATCAGCATTTTATCGCAACAGGTAGCGCTGGATGCGCTCAACAACGAAACCCGCAAAAAGGAATGGGTGAAAGAAATTATTGCAGAACGTGAAAAGCTAAAAGGCCAGCTAAAAAATCTACCGCTGGTAATGGAAGTATTTCCCTCCGATGCCAATTTTCTGTTAACTCGTGTTACCGATGCGAAGGATATCTACCAAAAATTAGTAAAACGCGGTGTGATCGTACGCGATCGGACGGCTGTAATGCTTTGTGATAATTGCTTACGCATAACGGTGGGAACAACGGAAGAAAATCAAATATTAATACGCGAACTTAGCGCTTTATGAAGAAGGTTTTATTTATTGATCGGGATGGCACGCTGATTGTTGAGCCGGCTGACGATCCGCAGATTGACAGCTTGAGCAAAGTAAAATTTATACCCGGTGTGTTTACGTGGCTGGGGCGCATTGCCCGCGAAACCGATTACGAGCTGGTAATGGTTACCAACCAGGATGGATTGGGTACAGTTTCCTTTTCGGAAGAAACTTTCTGGCCGGTGCAAAACTTAGTAGCCGATACATTAGCCGGAGAAGGTATCCGGTTCTCAGCAATTCATGTAGATAAATCTTTTCCACACGAAAACAAACCTACGCGTAAGCCCGGAACGGGCATGCTTACCGCCTATTTCAGTAGCGAATATGACCTGGCAAGCTCGTTCGTGATTGGCGACCGGCTTACGGATGTTGAGCTGGCTAAAAATCTTGGAGCAAAAGGCATCCTGGTAAATGACGGCTCGCTTGCAGGTGCATTAGCTGAAAAAGGACTTAATGAACATTGCGCGTTGATTACCACAAGCTGGAAAGAAATTTATGAAACGGTAATCCCATCACGTAAAGCCACCATACGCAGAACTACTAAAGAAACTGACATTTCTGTTTCGGTAAATCTAAACGGAACCGGAAAATCGAACATCAGTACAGGGCTTGGCTTCTTCGATCACATGCTCGATCAGTTAGCCCGGCATGGATTAATCGATCTGGAAGTAACCGTAAAAGGAGATTTGCATATTGATGAGCACCACACTATTGAAGATACAGCGCTTGCTTTAGGCGATGCATTTCTGCAAGCATTGGGTAATAAAAAAGGAATTGAGCGTTATGGCTTTTGCCTGCCGGAGAGGCAGACAGGCCTGCCTGCCGGAGAGGCAGGCTTACCGATGGATGATTGCTTAGCACAAGTGGCAATAGATTTTGGCGGCAGGCCGTGGTTAGTATGGGATGCTGAGTTTAAACGCGAAAAAATCGGTGAGATGCCCACTGAAATGTTTTATCATTTCTTCAAATCATTTTCGGATACAGCCAAATGCAACCTGAACATTAAAGCGGAAGGCGCCAACGAGCACCACAAGATCGAAGCAATCTTTAAAGCTTTCGCGAAAGCCATTAAAATGGCTGTACGCAAAGATCCGTTTAACGATCAGCTACCGAGTACGAAGGGAATGCTTTAAATGACGAATTTTGAATGACGATTTACGAGTACAATTAAAACTGCCAGGACTAATCACAATAAATTAAGTGTCAATAATTCATAATCGATTTCAAATTCGTAATTCATCATTCGTAGATCGTAATTTCCAATGATTAGCATAATAAAGTACAATGCAGGTAACATCCGCTCCGTAGCCTTCACGCTTGAGCGGCTAAACGTTTCTTATGTGATTACCGATAATCCGGAAGATATACGCAAAGCAGACAAGGTTATTTTCCCCGGTGTGGGCGAAGCAAACACCACCATGAATTACCTGAAAGACAGGAAGCTTGACCTGTTGATTAAAGAGCTGAAACAACCCGTACTGGGTATTTGCCTCGGTATGCAATTACTTTGCGCCTGCTCAGAAGAAAACGATACACCTTGCATCGGCATATTTGATGAGCCTGTTAAACGGTTTCAACCGAAAAAAAATGAAAAGGTTCCGCACATGGGTTGGAATTCATTAACACCTACACAAAGCTGGATGGATACCTCGTTAACCGATCAGTTTGTGTACTTTGTGCATAGCTATTATGTACCAGTTAATGCGTACACATCGGCTATTACCGAATATACACAGCCTTTCAGCGCGGCCATGCGAAAAGATAATTTCTTTGCTGTGCAGTTTCATCCCGAAAAATCGGCAGAAGCAGGAGAAAAAATTTTATCCTTATTTTTAAATCAGGTTTAACATATTATGCGCATCATCCCGGCTATTGATATTATCGATGGAAAATGTGTACGGCTTACACAAGGTGATTTTGGCAAGAAGAAAATATACCGCGAAGACCCGGTTGAAGTCGCGCTGGAGTTCCAGGATGCTGACCTGGATTGCTTACACCTGGTTGACCTGGACGGTGCACGCGAAGGCCATGTAGTAAACTGGGACGTAATTCGCGATATACAGGAGCAGACCGCTTTGAGTGTTGATTTTGGCGGAGGAGTAAAAACGGAAGAAGAAGTAGAGCAACTGTTAGAGCTGGGCGTTCACCAGATCAATGTGGGTAGCCTTGCCGTAAAGGAGCCCGAAAAATTCAGCAACTGGCTGAAGCAATATGGTACCGAAAACTTTATCCTGAGCGCTGATGTAAAGGGTGAAACCGTAGCCATCAACGGCTGGCTGGAAGACACCAGCTTCAGGTTATTTGATCTGGTGAGTCGTTTTGAGCGAGAAGGCCTGGAATACCTGGCTTGCACAGACATTACCACCGATGGTATGCTGGAAGGCCCCAACATCGGGTTGTACAAAAAACTGATCAAGCGTTTTCCCACGCTAAAAGTTGTAGCCAGTGGCGGAGTAAGCAGCATGGACGACCTGAAAGAACTAAAGTATGCCAAGGTGTATGCTGTAATTATCGGCAAAGCTATTTACGAGGGCAAGCTTAAGTTAGAAGAATTGAAGGCATTTCAGAACACATAATTCCTTTCGCATTGCTTACCAAACGAATTATACCTTGCTTAGATATTAAAGACGGCCGCACCGTTAAAGGAATAAACTTTGTAAACATTCGCGATGCAGGCGACCCGGTTGAGCTTGGCGCTACTTATGCGCAACAAGGCGCTGATGAGCTGGTGTTCCTGGATATAACGGCCACCACCGACAATCGAAAAACGTTTGTATCGTTGGTAAAAGAAATTGCCCGGCATGTAAATATCCCGTTTACGGTAGGCGGAGGTATTAGCTCCGTTGCCGATGTAGAACCTTTACTGGAAGCCGGTGCCGATAAGGTAAGTATAAACTCAGCCGCGGTACGCAACCCGCAGTTAATAGATGAGCTGGCCCGTGCGTTCGGGTCGCAGTTCGTGGTACTGGCCATTGATGCCCGAAAAATTTTTAACCAATGGACTGTTCATACACATGGCGGAAGCAGGCCTACCGACAAAAAATTATTTACATGGGCACGGGAAGGACAGCAGCGTGGAGCCGGTGAAATCCTGTTCACCAGCATGGATCACGATGGTACCAAACAGGGTTTTGCCATTGACCCGCTGGCAAAGCTTCACGAACTATTAAGTATCCCGGTAATTGCATCCGGTGGTGCCGGCTACCGGGAACATTTTACACAAGCCTTTACTTTAGGAAAAGCCGATGCCGCATTAGCCGCTTCGCTCTTTCATTTTGGCGAGCTTTCCATTCCCGATCTAAAATCGTACCTTAAAAATAATGGTATCCCCATCCGAATCTGAAAGACTATGATTGACACTTCTGAAGTTAATTTCGAAAAAGCAAATGGATTAGTACCCTGTGTGATACAGGATGCACAAACCCATAAAGTGTTAATGCTTGGCTTTATGAACCCGGAAGCGCTTGCCAAAACTCTGGCTGAAAAAAAGCTAACGTTTTATAGTCGTACAAAACAACGGTTGTGGACAAAAGGAGAAACATCCGGAAACTATCTTATACTGGTAGATGTATTATTAGATTGTGATAACGATACCTTATTGTTTAAAGTAAAACCCCAAGGTCCATCCTGCCACACCGGTGCCGATACCTGTTTCGATGAAAAAAATGAAGGTATTGAATTAGGCTTTCTTGAATCCATTATCCAAAACCGGAAGGCAAATCCTAAAAGCGGATCATACACCAATCAGTTGTTTGATGCCGGTATTAATAAAATCGCGCAAAAAGTGGGTGAAGAGGCTGTCGAGCTGGTGATTGAATCGAAAGACGACAACAGGGATTTATTTTTAGGTGAAGCTGCCGACCTGATGTACCACTACCTTGTGCTGCTTACTGCAAAGGGGTATGAACTGAAGGATGTTATTACGGTGCTAAAAACCAGGCACAGCTAAACCGCTTCATTTATCCAGCCGCTTCGGGTGAAGCTTGAGATAGGTTAGCGTGTAGGTAAACTCAGAATTACCTGAATTTTCTTTTCGGATGCCCTCCAGCATATCGCGGGTTTTGTCGTACGTAAACGTATAGGTTACCGACTGCTTTCGCGGTTCAAAATGCCGGTATACTAAAAGATTCGATTCGGCCAGCCTTGTAAACTCTCCGCGAACAGAATAGGACGGCAGCAACGATTTATCAAGCGAGATTTCAAGATATTCCCGGCTGGCATTGTTCGGATCACGGATAATAGCAACTGTGGAATAGTTTTCCTTTCGTTCCACAATCTTTTCTTTCTCAACGGTCGACAAAAACGGCTTACCCTTTCGGAGCACGACTACCGAAACCGCATAAATACCCTCAACCGATTCTTCTGTTTCTTCCTTGTACATATAACGTTGGGCGAGGTCATGGAAATCGACCTGCTCAAAGTCCGGTCGTTTCTGGCTTTGCCGGATGGAGTACAATTTTTCAATGGAGCAAGACGATACCAGCACAACCAATATCACAATCACAATACCTTTCATGTTAAAATTCTATATCGGTGTAGCATCCCTTAATACAGGTACGGCAGGAAAGCCGGCCGCGCAGCCCGGCAGGTTTTAAAAGCGACTTTCCCATCAGCATACGCACACACTCCTGGATGCCTTCGGTAATACTGGGGTGCGGGTGCACACATTCGGCCAGCTCGTCAATGCCTTTATCCATGCTGATGAGCACCGCCACCGCCTGGATAGCGCTGCTGGCATGCAAGCCTACCACTTTCATACCCAGTATCTTCATCTGGTCATCGCAGGTTACCAACAGCTTAATAAACCCCTGTGTGTTGCGTTTAGCTATAGCCCGGCTGATGGTGCTGTACTCCAAGGTTACCACTTTGTAATCAATACCTTTTTCCCTGGCCTGGATCTCATTCATACCCACACCGGCAACTTCAGGACTTAAAAACATAATGGTGCTGATGTTTTCATAAACCAGCTTCCGATCCGGGTGGCCAAAGATACGCTCAACCGCATACCGGCCTTCCAGCTCACCTACATTCACCAGCGAGATATCGGCTGTTAAATCACCTACTGCATAAATATTGGGAACATTGGTTTGTGTATCGTTATTATCAATGCCGCGTTTAGAGATGCTGATACCCACCTGATCACTCCATAGGTTCTCTATATTGGGAACGCGACCAACGGAAACAAGGGCTTTCTCTACATTAAATATATCGCGGCTGCCATCGGTATATTCCAGCTCATATTCCACGCGCCCGTTCACAATCTTCATGTCTACCAGCCGTGAATTACGGTGAATCAATACACCGTTATTCTCCATATTGCGTTCCACAATGCGAACCACGTCTTCATCTTCAAATGGTAAGATGCGATCGCCCTTGTCTATCAGGTGTACTTTGGTTCGGCCAAAGCCGCTGAATATCGTGGCATACTCGCAACCGATTACCCCCGCCCCCACAATCACCATGCTCTCGGGAAAATCTTCAAGATCCTCAATGCCCTCGCTGGTTAACACGATCTTTTCATCTATCGGAAGCTCAGGTAAATACCGGGGCCGGCTTCCGGTTGCCAGAATTATATCTTCAGCATACACGGTTTCCTGTCGACCGCCATTGGTAATCTCAATTTCATGTTGTGTTACTAACCGGGCATGACCGGTTCTGTACTGAAGCAGGTTTGAGTAAGCGGATGCATTCAGCTCGCGCATGTGCTCTTCCAGCAAGCCTTTCCGTTCAGCCACAGCTTTGCGCACTTCGCTTTGTATTTCCTTGAAGCTGATAGATGGCGCTTCAATATTATAGCGCTTCAGGTTCTTACGGAATGCAGATGCTTCGCGCGAAAGCTCCCACCAGGTTTTGGATGAAAGCGCACCGTTGGTAACACCTGCACCGCCTACCCTGCTTTTTTCTATCACCAATGTTCGCTTTTTGAAATCCAATGCCCGCATGGCCGCTGCATAACCTGCAGGGCCTGCGCCAATAATGACAAGATCAAATTTATCCATACGATTTAAAGCCAAATACAGGCCTACAAGTTACAATTTATAGTGAGTTTTCAAGAGCTGGTGTGTCCGATTAATCATACCTTTAAGACGATGTTAGAAGACCTGGTTGAATGGGATAAAAAGCTGCTGATCTGGCTGAACAGCCATCATGCAGACTGGCTCGACCCGGTTATGATCCTGGTTACCAAAACAGCGTTCTGGATTCCGCTTTACATATTTCTCGCTTACCTTGTTTTTAAGACCTACAAAAAGGAAGGCTGGTTTATTATGATTGGCGCAGCGCTTACCGTTTTGCTTTGCGATCAGATCACCTCATCTTTTATGAAACCTTTTTTTGAAAGACTTCGCCCCTCGCACGACCCCACTCTGGTTGGGCTGCTGCATCATGTTAATGAATACAGGGGGGGGCGCTATGGCTTTTCATCCGGTCATGCCGCCAACACGCTGGGTGTAGCGCTCTTCGTATGCCTGGCACTACGGGATCATATAAAATGGATTGGGGTAATTTTTGCCTGGGCAGCGCTGATGACCTATACCCGGATCTACCTCGGGGTGCACTTTCCCGGAGATATATTAGTGGGCGGCTTGATCGGGTTAGCCTGCGGACGGTTGAGCTACCAGGTTTCGCAAATACTTTTGAAACGATACCGAAACAAAGCGAGCAGTGATTAAACTCATTGCTCATTTATTTTTTCAACAACCGCTTTACGTATTTACCAATAATATCAAATTCCAGGTTAACGGAATCGCCCGGCTTTAACCGGTTAAAATTGGTATGCTCAAATGTGTAGGGAATAATAGCTACCGAAAAAATTCCGTCCCCACTGTTAAAGCAGGTTAAGCTTACACCATTGACCGAGATTGAGCCTTTCTCAACCGTAACATTCCCCAACGCTGCATCATACTCAAAGTCAAACAACCAGCTACCGTTTTCATTACTAACGGATTTCACTATACTCACCTGGTCTACATGGCCTTGCACAATATGGCCATCAAACCGGCCGTTGGCTGCCATGCATCGTTCCAGGTTTACCAAAACTCCTGTCTTCCAGCCTCGCAGGCTGGTCTTATTCAAAGTTTCCTGCACAGCCGTTACACAATGCGCATTGCCGGCAATTTCTGTTACGGTAAGACAAACACCATCGTGCGAAACGCTCTGATCGATTTTCAGCTCATGACTTATCGGGCTCTCAATCCAAAACACGAGGTTGGATTGTTGAGGTTCAACATGAGTTATTTTTCCTGGTGATTCTATTATCCCGGTAAACATTTATCCATCCGCATTTACTTCATCAACTGAACCCATCCTTTAACTTCACTAAATCTTTCTTTTTGGTTACTAACCTGAAACTCAATGTTAGCAATAAAAAAATAAATTCCCGTATCAACTTCCCTACCTTTATTGTCCCTTCCATTCCATTGAACTGATCCGGCTGAAGGTATATCAACAACAGTTTGCCCCCATCTGTTCAGGATTTTTAAAGAAATACGTTCTACAAATCTTGTGCAATAAGGTTCGTTGTTTATTGTAGTAAAAAATTGATTATACATATCACCATCTGGTGTAAATACATTAGGGAAATAAACAGTTGGACAGTTATCAAAGCATACCATTTCACTCAGATCACTCTCATTCCCCGCTCTATCCACCGAACTTACCCGATAGCACTTTGATTTACTGTTCAAATTGGAGTGCACATAAGCGGGACTAAATGAAATATCTATTAATTGTAATTGATCCGTCTCAACTGCATATATCTTGTAGTAATAGACATCAGCATCACAAACAATATTCTCATGCTCTACAAGCAGCTCATTATCAAAATATTGTTGATTACATGACCATTCCTTTACAAGCACTTTACAATCCAATGCGCCCTTAACAAGAGGAATACATGGAGGCGTATCATCAAAAGTAGTAGAACACATCACCTGAGAAAAATTCTCTAAAGGAGACTCAATATCTGGATTACCATACGAACCGCGCGTTAGTATCTTATAGCAATAAAACTTCTGGTCTTCCAATGGCACTGCATTGAATGTTCCTCTATCCGTATAAGAAAATCCATTTTCAACTACATTAACACTGTCCATTAATATAAATTCATCTTCATCTTCGGATTGTCTATATACCAAATGCCAGGGATTAGCCTGCACCGTATTACTCCAGGGAACATCAGCGAACCATGAAAGAGATATCGCCTTATCTTCGCTTGATGTAATATTCCAGACGGAGGATGCAGCAGTGGAAGAATCTAAAGGAATCAATTCGCTCTCGCCCATACCTTTTGCCAACAACACTATTTTATAAGCATAAGAAAAAGATTCGGTGTTCAATCCGTAATCAACAAATACAGTATCAACAATCGAAGCTGTAGTAATCGGTATAAAATCCGTTAATCCACCCTGTACAGTTCTTAGTACAACATATTCATATTGTCCCTCAAAATCATTAAAATCCAAATCATAAGGGCTGTACCATTTCAAACTTACTGTTCCTGTTTCCTTAGAAGTCTTGTCAACCGATACTTTCGTTATTACAGGTGCTTCAGCCAAAACAGGTGGCATACACTTTTCTACTGAAACCTCACTTTCAGCTCCGCCAGCTAAAGGAAAGATAGCTGTGATCCTATAGCAATATACAGCACCTGGTGCCAACCCTTGCCCGAAGTTGTCATCAATAAAGCTGGTTTGCCCCGGATCAACTTCTGCAATCCGTATATACCCGGCATATTCAGGAACTCCCGCTATACATTTGTCCGGTATATAATCAAATTTCCCCACTCGCCTCCAGATCACGATACTACTTGCATTAGAACATATGTATGGCGACCAGAAAATAGTTCCGTTTCTGGCAATAACATCCAGTACCGGCTCATTCACTTCTGGCGCTTGCGCAGCCACCCTGATGTTCCATATCTTGAACCGTGCTATCGAGTACCCATGGGTTGGATTATCTGTAATCTTGATCACAACCTGATAAGGTTGGTTTCTAACATCATTACAGTTCGGTACCCATTTAAAAGTCGTAAGCGAAGGTGGTATGCTAAACTGCGGAATTTGCGGAACCACCGTAGGGTTAGAGTTATGATCAAAAATCCCGGAAAATACTTCTACTTTAACTGGGTTTCCGTCAGGATCAATACCTGTAAATTCCCTTTCAAGAAACTCACCAACGTAAATACATAAATCTTGTGGAATAATCAGCTCAGGAGGTCTATTGGAGCATTCCGCTACAATTATCTGCATATCTCGCCTCACAAAACCAATAATAGTGTAATTGCCATTTATCTTTCTCCATTCATTAACGATAAAGGCCACATTGTATTCGCCAATTGCTCCCGGTGCATCCCAAACCAGCATTCCCGAAACAGGGTCAATCATAATACTGGGCGGATTTAAACCATCTTCAGAACCTGATGCAAAGTTTGAGTAAAATGACTCATTATCCGGAGAGGCATAATCTACTTCTGTATTGCGTGATCTTTTTGGAACAGCAAGATGAAAAGACAAACTATCTCCATCTGCATCGAACGCGGCAGGATTATGTTGGAATGCAATTTTATGACAAGCTATGTCAACCGGGGGTGAAAACAATACCGGAGTAGAATTACAGAGCGTTGAAGAAACAAGTATGACAGACTCTAAATAAAAAGGAACACCTGCTGAGTTTGCAATATTCAATATGCCTCCGTTTCTGTTTGGTTCCTCGTAACTAACCAAAACAGGCTGATTGCTTGCAGAATAGGTGTGCAAAACATCAAGTGTATAAACGCTAACCTGATTAGGTAAATTTGCACCCCTTACAAAATCGCCAGAGGTCGTAGTCATCAATGTACCATCACCAAAATTAAGGATTCCTCCTCCCGGAATAACAGGAGATCCCATATCGGCATAAAGCACGACTAAAATTCTAAACTCAGTTGATGAACAATTTTGCCTGGTTATCGAAATATTACCTGCCCTTAAGTGGGACCCAACCGCACTGAAGTAACCAAGCACTGAAATCCCTGAGAGAATTAACACTTTTCTCCAGTTCAGGCCCATGTTTAATTAGTCTATAATCTTAACAAACGACCAAATTTTTAAATTATTTCTTTTCCTCCAATTTCTTCAGCTCTTCTCTTTGTTCCGGCTTAACCGTAGGGTACACAATACCCAACTGGTCCAGGTATGTTTTGTACTTAGCCGGGTTATAATAGAAGGGTTTCAGCTTAGGGGCATACTCTTCCATAATTTTTTTGTTCAAGGTAATAGCCGGGTTATCTTTCTCACCCACCAGTGGCGTGTATTGCAGGTCTTTTGTTTGCTCATCCTTATAATAAGCCCAGGCATTTGCCAATAGTTCGGGCTTCAGCAACATATCCAATACTGTCATAATCTCAGCCTTAGCGCCATACACAATACCTTTATGCGCTATGGGGGTTGCCATCGAAATGGCATTACTCCAATGATGGCCCGGCAAACCCGGAATGTTGGACGGATAGCGCAAAACAACCGTAGGCACAGTCCAACTGATGTCGGCAATATCATCAGAGCCACCGCCCATAGCCATAAGCTGCCGCCCCATCACATTTACAGGGCCGGTTGGTGCCGGCATACTAATCGTATCCAGTTTAGTGGCAAGTCCGTTTACATTAGGCGCTTTTAACTCCAGTTGAGTAGCCTTGGCCAATAGTTGATCTGCTTCGCTCCACTTTGGCAAACCTACAATCTTCATGTTTTGATGCATGGCCTCCGCAATGGGCTTGTTGAAATGCCCGGGCCAGGCAGAGCCTAATACTTCGTATGTAAACTTTGTATCCGTCATTAAAGCTGCTCCTTCTGCCACCTTTACACCAATATCAAAAAGACGTTTGATGTTAGGATACGTGCGTTCGCGAAAATAATACCACACGGAAGCTTTGGATGGAACCACATTGGGCTGATCGCCACCATCGGAAATTACGTAGTGCGAACGATGTGTAAGCTCAAGGTGCTCGCGCCTGAAATTCCAGCCGATATTCATTAGCTCCACAGCATCCAATGCACTTTTACCACGCCACGGAGCACCGGCAGCATGTGCGGCTGCGCCTTCAAATGTAAACCGAACCGAAACCAATCCATTACCGCCTGAATCGCCATAGCCAACACCTAAATTGTTAGCTACGTGTGTAAAAATACAGGCATCCACATCTTTAAAATAACCCGCACGAACATAATAGGCCTTCGTGCCTACAAGCTCTTCGGCAATGCCCGGCCACAGCCGGATCGTACCCGATATTTTTTCGCGCTCCATGATCTTCTTCAATGCAAGCGCTGAAATGATATTCAGGGCCTGGCCGGAGTTATGGCCTTCCCCGTGGCCGGGGGCTCCGGCCACAATCGGGTCGGCATAAGCCACACCGGGTTTCTGGGAAGCTTTGGGAATACAATCCACATCAGACCCCAGGGCAATTACGGGTTTGCCCGATCCGTAAGACCACGAAGCCATCCATGCGGTTGGTACACCGGCTATACCTTTCTCAACTTTAAATCCATTCTTCTCAAGCAGGCCGGTCAGGTAATTAAAAGTTTCATACTCCTGAAATCCAAGCTCGGCAAAGCTGAAGAGCATATCATTTATCTGCTGACCCAGCACCGCATATTTTTCAACTTCAAGAGCAGCTTCGGTTTTTAATTTCTCAACACGCTGCACTTCCTGCCGGGCGAACGCACCCATGCAGCAAATGAGGGCAACAAACGTAGTAAGTATTCTTGTCATAGGTTGGGGCTTTAGGTTTTTATGCAAGGTAAAAATTAACCCTGCCCTTTCAAGTATTCTGGTAAGAACGAAAAAAGCAGATTTTGAGCGGTTCCTCAAACGATTTAAAAGATTTCAGCAGATAAGCGCCACCTGTTTCTTTTTATCAGTACCGATGCCATCATCCCACAAATACTTTATCATGCAAATTTCATGCGCTGTGTTGAGCCTCCTGATCGCTTTCCCGAAACAAATTATTGCCCTATCTTTCTTAAAAAAACGAAAGTATATGCAGTTTGGCCGTGTTGAATCTGAACTTGATCTTTCTGCCATTGATTTCACACTCCCGCCCGACCACCCGGCCACCACAAAAGTTATTGCCGGGCATAAAGCTGCAACCGGTTTTTTTGTGGGTTGTGCAAAATGGGGCCGGCCTGACTGGGTGGGCAAAATCTATCCGCCTAAAACAAAGCAAGCTGACTTTTTACAACATTACGCACGCCACTTTAATTGTATTGAGCTCAATGCCACGTTTTACCGGATGCCCACCCAAGCCCAGATCAGGAGCTGGAAAAGTAAAGTTGGCGAAGGGTTTAAATTCTGTCCCAAGTTTGTTGATCAGATCACACACATTAAACGATTAAAAGATACGCAGGAATTGGTTGATCGTTTCTTTGATGCGGTCTATGAATTTAAAGAAAACCTGGGGCCGGTTTTTCTGATGCCGCACCCGCAAATGGGACCTAAGTCGTTGGAGATTCAGCAGGCATTTATTGAATCCATGCCAAAAGATATTGAACTGTTTGTGGAGCAACGCCATAAAGACTGGTATACGAATACCGAAGCATTCGATAAGCTGTTTGCCATGATGGAGAAAAATTCAGCCGGTGCGGTAATTACCGATGCCAGCGCCCGCAGGGATTGTGTACACATGCGGCTAAGCACGCCACAAGCTTTTATCCGGTTTGTGGGCAACGGCCTCCATCCTACCGATTATACCCGCATTGACGACTGGGTGCAGCGCATGAAGACCTGGAAAGAGCAGGGTATTCATAAAATATATTTCTTTATGCATCAGCACGAGGAGTTGCACTCGCCCGAGCTTGCGCTTTATCTCATCCAACAGCTTAACAAGCATTGCGGCACACAAATACCTGAGCCCGTATTTGTTCCCAAACAAGAGCTGTTTGATCTACCGGTTAAGAAAAAAGCAGCCGGGAAAAGAAAGAAAGCGTGATAAGTTCTCAACACGCTTTCGTTAACTGCAAAAACATCATTGCCGGATAGATTCTCAATAAAAGCTCAGGCACCTGTTGCAGGTGCCTGAATTGATTGGGTTAATTACAGAAGCCTTCCTAAGCCAGTTGGGCTAAATCCGGGTTCCACTTAACAATGGCTTTGTCAAAATAACTCTTATTGGTTGCCAGGGCCGGGCCGGCTGCCTGCATACCAAACAAGGCATCCTCCACAATCGGGGTCTTCTCACGAATGCCTTTATAGAAATTTATGTGGTGATCGAGATTGGCGCTGTAATCTTCTGGCGCCATGTATTCCAGGTCGGAGGGTAAAATTGTGCCGGGTTTCTTCGGGTATTTTGCCTTATACCATTTTTCGTATTCCTTCTGTTGTGCTTCCGTAAACGTATCGAACGAATCCCAGCCGCCATAACCAGGCTCATTATGAATTTTATGATGCTTAACCTTTACTGAGCTCCACCCCATATCTATTACACCATCTGTACCGATAAGTCGCAGCCCTTCCCCGCTCTCACTTCCGTCCACAAAGTTTACGCGCATCTGTAAATTAAAAGCCGGGTGTTGTTTGGTTTCAGGGTAATCATACAAGCCCATAATCACATCGGGTACATCTCTTCCATCTTTCCAGTAACGTAAGCCACCTGTGGCCAGAATGCGGTTAGGTCCTTTTGAGCTTGTAACTGCGTGCAAAGCAGAGAACAAATGCACAAACAAATCACCCGCTACACCGGTGCCATAGTCCTGGTAGTTTCTCCACCGGAAAAACCGGACCGGGTCATAGCTACGTTTAGGTGCATCGCCCAGGAAGTTATCCCAATCTACGGTGTTTGCATTTGCATCAGTAGGTATAGAATACTGCCAGGCACCGTTGGCGCTGTGCCTGTCCATCCAGGTTTCAACCATCACCAGGTCGCCAATGGTTTTGGATTCAACTATCTCTTTTGTCTTTTGCGTTACGATCGAGCTTACACGCTGACTTCCCACAATAAAAACTTTGCCCGTTTTCTTTTGCGTGGCTATCACTTCCGCTCCTTCGTCTAACCGGTGCACCATCGGCTTCTCACAATACACATGCTTGCCCTTGTTCATCGCTTCAATGGAAATGCGATCGTGCCAGTGATCGGAGGTAGCCACGATAACCGCATCCACATCCTTACGATCAAGAATTTCTTTATAATTCTTCGTAACAAACAAATCTTTGCCGTACAGCTCCCGTGCGCGGTCAAGCCGCCCCGTGTATAAATCACAAACTGCTACCAGCTTTACACCCGGCACTTGCAAGCTCCAGTATGCATTGCTGAAACCCATTATACCCATGCCGATTATAGCTATATTAACCTGGTCGTTCGGGCCGAATGATTGAGGCTTGTGTTGAACCGCTTTCAGTATTTCCACTTTGGAAGCGCCCAGCACATTGGCGCCCACCGCAGCACCTAAAGCGGTGCCGGTAAGCTTCTTGATAAATCCCCTTCGGTTTGATTTTCCTGTTTTCATAATCGCTTGTTTAAATTTACATCCCCACCACAAGCATCTGCCTGCTCTCTCCTTTTGAATTATAAATTTCAATTTCCGTTACACCTTTAGGTATATTCAATGTCCGGGTTGATTGGGAAAGGAAACCTGAGCCATAATAAAATTCAACTTTCTGTTTCTTTCCGTTTGCGTAAGTCAACACCGCATATTCATCCAATCGTTCCGGTTTTAATGTGCCTGCATGGTGTCGCTTGTTTGTAAACACACGTAAGCTATCGCGGTTTTGTGAAGCAACAACGAGATCACCACCCGGTTTTGATATCCGAACCAGCGCCTTGGCGTCATGCGGTACGTAAAATCCACTGGCAGCAGGCTTTTCGGTTTTAAATCCACCTTTGGTATCATTAATAAGCGTAACCCCGGTAAGGGCATCATACCGGCCTATAAAAACTTCATTGCCATAATCATTGCCAACAAGCAATAAATCAAGCCAGGAATCTCCGTTTACATCAACCGCTAAAATTCCATTCACCGGTGCCAGCTGGGCGTCTACCGGAAGCTCGTGGATTTGAAAATTACCATTGCCAAGATTCTCCACATAAACGGAAGCCGCGTAATTCACATCGCGTATGTAGGCATCTTTCTTGTCATTTTCAGACAGCAGCGTTTCCCAGGTTGACCTGCTAAAATACCTGTACTTTTTAAACTGTCGCCTGAACCGCGGACTTTGCTGGTTTAATTCATCCCAGAAATGCACGGGGCAAAGCTGCTCGGTACCGTCTGTCATTTTAGTATAGCAAAACAACAGCGCTTCAATGCTGCCGTTATTATCCAGATCTTTTGCAAATACACGCAACGGTTTTTTATCCGACACCTTATACCAGTTATTAAGCCCCAAATTACCCACCACGTAATCGATATCGCCATCCTGATCAAAGTCGGCTCCTGTTATGCTGTTCCACCAGCCTACATAATTATCTAACGGTGTATGAACCTTTGACAGCTTACCATGCTCGTTTTTGAATACCGTAATGGCCATCAGTTCGCCTACCACAACCAGGTCTGGTGTTCCGTTGTTATCATAGTCTGTCCAGATTGCATCGGTAACCATCCCCAGGTTCATCAGTTCCGGGCAAACCTGATCTGTTACATCAATGTACCGGCCATTGTCGTATTTCAAAATATAGCTTCGTGGCGGAAGCGGGTAGCTTCCCGGAATAACCCGCGACCCGATAAACAGGTCGAGGTCTCCGTCATCATCAAAATCAGCAGCCCGTACACACGAGGTGCTGGTTTTCATTTCCGGTAACAATTCGGAGCTTAATGTAAACGTACCGTTGTGGTTGATGTAGAGATCGCTTTGATAAACTGCACCTTCTTCCTGTTCAAATCCGCCTCTTGCCAGGTACAGGTCAAGATCCCCGTCATTATCAAAATCAAAAAGTAATGCACCGGTCTCTTCGGTAGATCGGGTTGATCCCATAATTTTCTGCCCCGGGGTATATTTTCCATCTTTATTCTGTATGAAAAACCGACCCTCTATCCCGGTCGATCCGCCTACATACAAATCTTCCAGTCCATCGCCATTCACATCGCCAACTGCCAAAGCAGGCCCGAATTGCGAAAACTTGTGCGGTATGGTTCGCTGAATATTAAAATCAATTATATCCCGTTGCTGATGCCTGAACATGATCCCTGTTTCACCTGCCGACTCAACTAATAATTTATCAACTACAGCCCCGGCAGCAGGTTTTGCTTCGGTTGCATTTTGGTAAGAAACGGTGATCTTTCTGTCAGCCGGAACAGATTTAAGCGTTTGTTGCTTACCATCAGGCCAGATTATCCGAACCGAATCGACCATCGTGCTTTGTCCCAATCCAAAGTGGGCAATACCTTCAACTGATGAAAGATATCCCCGGAATGTATAGTGTTCATAGTACTGCTGATTCGGCCCGTAGTAAACATATACTTTTGAGCCGAGGCCCTTTGTATTTTGACCGGGCCCTTCAAAATCAATACGCAAAAAGTGCGAGGACTTTGATCGGTTATGCTGATTGTTCAACCTGTTTTCATAAAGAAATGCGCTCCCGTTTATGTTATTAACGATATAATCCAAATCCCCGTCATTGTCCAGGTCGGCAAAGGCAGCCCCGTTTGAAAAAGAAGGTTGGTCAAGGCCCCAGGCTGTGGAAACATCCGTAAAGGTTAAGTCGCCATTATTCTTAAAGGCATAATTGGGAACCTTTACTACGGGTATCGAATCAATCATCCGGAGGGGCGATGCAACGTTTAGCACTTCCGACCTGTAATTGCCAAAATCGCGGTCTGTAATATCCTTGGGGAATCCATTGGTTACTACCAGGTCCCGCCATCCATCGTTATCAAAGTCAGCTAACAAGGCCGACCAGCTCCATTCCGTTTGATGAATACCGGCTAACTGGCCAATTTCACTGAATCTTAATTCGTTGTCAGCCGTATTCAACTGAAGCATATTACGAACATGCTGATACTCGTACCCAAATGCTTCGTTGTTTAAATAAGACTGGTACATTTTGTTGCTGATGGTGCTCTTTTTACGATCACTGCCTTCCGGGAGCATATCCAGCGTTATCAAATCGGGTAGCCCGTCATTATTGATATCACCGGCATCATTTCCCATCGAAAAATTACTTTGATGCCCTAACGAAAGCGCTGTTTCATTGGCAAACTTTCCGTTCTTCAGATTTATATACAAAACATCATTCGACAAATAGTCATTGGAAACATAAATATCAGGCCATGAATCGTTGTTAAAATCCTGGATGGTCAGCCCTAATCCATAGCCTTCATATACAATTCCTGCTTCAATGGAAACATCCGTAAAAAAGCCGTTATCATTCCTGAACAATTTATCGGAGTTTGCCGCGGTGCCGTCTTTTATCTTTTCGCGGTAAGTTATTGGTGTACCCTGAAGCATCACATTCTCTAAAATATAAAGATCAAGATCGCCATCTTTATCATAATCAAAAAAAGTTGCTGCAACACTGTTTCCCGGGTAATCGATGTTATAAGCAGCGGCCATTTCCTTAAATACAGGCACCCCGGCACTATTCGTACCGGTGTTTACAAACAGCATGTTGCGCCTGCGGGCTGCATCCGGATGTGCAGTAGCGCAGACATATACATCCGGCCAGCCATCGTTATTGATATCTACCACGGTAACGCCTGAATTCCAACGACCGGTTACATTCACACCTGCCTCTTCGGTTACATCTTTGAATTTCAGGTTCCCCTGGTTCAGGTAGAGCCTGTTTAGAACCTGGTTGCCTGTAAAGAAGATATCGGGCAAAGCGTCATTATTAAAGTCTGCAACAGCAACACCGCCCCCGTTATAGATATACTCGTAGGTAAGAATATTAAACGTGTCCGACTCTTCTATCCGGTTAATAAAATCTATTCCTGTTTCTCCGGGAGATAAAACCCTGAAAAGCGTACCTGTATTTTTCTTTTCGCAGGAAAAAAACACAAGCAGTATGATGACAAAAAAACAAAGTCGCATAGTTCAATAATAAATACATCACAAACTTTTTCAAAATAAAAAGGCTGCATGGCAGCCTTTTTATTTTGAAACCTAACCCGGTTGAATTAGGGTTTTATGTTACCTGTACTCTGCGCTATTACATATTCCGGAATGGGCAGGTAGTTATCTTCGGTAGAAAAGACAGCGCCAGCCATGTGCGTACGGATGGGCGCTTCCCTTGTTATAAAGTCATTGAGCACGGTGCTCGCAACTCCCCATCTTACCAAATCGTAGAACCGGTGTCCTTCCATAGCCAGCTCAAGCAGTCTTTCTAACCTGACAGCAGCCCTTGCTACAGCCTGATCAGTCCATGTAGTGTTATATGTGGCTACTTCATAAGCAGCTTCGTCCACACCCTCTTTCTGCACAAAGTCCGCAGGATTTGAGGCCCTTGTGCGAACTAAATTCACATACTCGCGGGCTTTCTCCAACGATCCGGCTTCAACCTCGCATTCTGCCGCCATCAGCAGCAAATCGGAATAGCGCATAACCAGTATGTTTCTTCCCGAAGTAGGTTGCCCCCATCCTCCTGAAACCTGGAATGAGCCCACTTCTGCCTGCGTGTGGATATTCTTGATAGGCAGGAATGGCCCGCCATTGGGCAGGTTTCTTATCCATGACGAGGCCGCTACTCCCCAATCCAGAAACTGGATTCCAACCCGTCCTACAGTCCAATCCAGGCGGGGATCAAATGAGCCTCTGTCCGGAAATGAACCCGGGCTGTTCTCATGCTGAAGAAGTGCAGTAGCATGAGGATTAGCAACCGGTAAGCCAGCCGATGTTCTGTAGCTGTTGGCTAACGTTTGGGTTGGCTGGAAAAAGCCGCAGCATCCACCGGGGCCATCGTTATGCGGGTTGGGCAGCTCACCTTCCAGGTTACTGTTCGCGCCACCGGTTCCATCGCCCACGGTTACCTGGACGCCAAAGATCACTTCCTTGCTGTTTTCGTTAGCGCCACGAAAGACCGTTGAGAACCGGGGTAACAGATCATATTTTTCGCCACTGCTGGTAACACCGTTCGTTATTAAATTATCAAAAATTGTTTTAGCAGCAGCATACTTATTCTGGTACAACAGCGCCTTAGCCAGAAAAGCGCCTGCAGCCCATTTGTTTACCCTGCCCTTCTGGTCTTTGGTAGGCGTCAGATTGTCATAGGCAAACTGTAAATCCGCTTCAATCTGGGGATAGATATCCGCATCGTTTGTTATGCTTTGAAAGTCTGAGGTGGACACCACACTTTCACCAATGTACGGGGCCTTATTGAAAGTTCGCTTCGCCTCAAAATGATGAAACCCTCTTATGAATCTCGTTTCGGCTTCAATCTGGAGGCGTTCGGCATCCGGTATATCGGTGGCTTGCGCCAGCAGGCGCAGCGTTTGATTAGCCATACCTATACCATCGTAGCAGCCCCGCCATTTATCATGCACCGAACCGTTATTGGGTAAAACTTCATAACGCTCAATAGGATTTAACTGGTTCTGGTCAGATGCTTCCGATCCTTTATAAGCTTCTTCCGATCTTACACTTCCCCAAACCCAGTTGGAAGGGCTTGTGTACCACGCAGCCACATTGGCGCCCCGTAATGTTCTGTAGGTCTGGATAAGGCTACCGTTTACCCCGGCAGAATTGGCCAAGGAAACTTCGGATATCGCACCCAATGGAGCTCTGTCTAAAAACTCATCGCTACAGGAATAAACCAAGCCGGTAACAATAACTGTTACTGTTGCTATAACCTTGATATTTATTATTCTTTTCATAATTCTTTCGCATTTACAATTAGAAACCAATGCTTGCACCAATAATATAAACGGTTGGCGAAGGCGTTCTGAACTGGTCAACGCCCATTTGCAGCTCACCACCCTGGATGTTAATATCCGGGTCAGGACCTGAGTATTTTGTAACCGTGAAGATATTCTGGCCCTGTACATAGATACGTGCGCGACCTAACCCCACTTTTGAAAGCACCTGCGATGGGAATGTATAACCAACCTGGAGCTGGCGTAAACGCAGGTATGATCCCGGCTCAATATAGTAATCGGTCGAGATGGACCCGGAGTAGGTGTCATTCGCATTCAATATCGGGAGCTTCGCATTGGTGTTTTCTGCAGACCATGAGTCGGTGAGTGCGCGTTCGCTCACGCCACCCACAAATCCTCTCAGGTCAGTCCACCATTTTGTATAGTTATAGATCTTGTTCCCGTAGTTCCAGTAAAGGAAGGCATTGAAATCAAAACCCTTATACTTTAAAACGAGATCGGTACCTAACTGGAATTTAGGGATCGGGCTTCCTAAGAAAGTCTGGTCCTGGTTATCGATCACGCCATCACCATTAACATCCCTGATCTTCCATGAGCCTACCCGCTTATACTGCATATCGGCATGATTGTCAACCTCGGACTGTGTTTGAAATATTCCGTCAATCTTATAGCCCCAGAAAGTTGACAGGGATTGACCGGCCTGCGTGCGCTGTATCGGGCTTAAGCGACCTGCACCTTGCTCAAAAAACGCAACCCCGTCAGCATCCAGCTTCTCAGCCGTATTGGTAAAGCTTGTGTAGGTTAACGCAACATCATACGTTAGCCCGCTGCCGCCAATTTTACCACGGGTGGCAATGGTACCGTCAATACCCTTGTTAATCATTGTTCCCACATTGATCATGGGCTGATTTACCACAGGAGCCAGGCCATTGCGCTGCCTGCTAACAAGAAGGTCCCGGGTTGTATTATTGAAATACTCAATCGTAAAATCCAGCTTCCCATCCAGCACCGAACCGTCTAACCCGATATTTATCATCTCTGCGCTTTCCCACTTTGTTCCGGGGTTACCTACCACATCCGGCCTGTAGCCTATCACCACACCGCCATTGTTCCCGGTAATGTCATACCCGGTTGATGTTAAGCCCGCCTGGAAAAATGAGAATGCGTTGGTAGGGCTTACGTTACGTTGGCTACCCATTTGTCCCCAACCGCCTCTTAACTTCAGATCAGAAATAAATGTAGTGTTACTCATAAATGCTTCTTCGGAAATTCTCCATCCAAAGCCCACGGCAGGAAACACCGCAGTACGGTTTTCAGGTCCGAAAACCGATGCGGCATCTCTTCTGAGAGTTACGCTAAGTAAATACCGGTCGTTGTATTGATACTCGGCTTTACCGAACACAGAGTACAATGCCCTGGGGGTTGAGGGCGCACCCCCGTTCAGCGGCAAGTTCTTACCCGTATTGATCGATACGAAATCAGGATCGCTGAAATCATAATCCTGGCGTGAAGCGCTTAAAGACCTGAACTGCTCTAAAACAGATTCCATAGCCGCAAACACTTTAACATCATGCTTTTCGGCAAACACCTTACCATACTGAAGGCTGTTCGTCCAAACCCAGGAACCACCCCGGAAGAAGAACTCGTTGAAGTTATTGGTCTTCTGGTTTTCAGCTCTTTCATACGTGATGTAGGTAAAGCTGGATCCGTTACCCACGCGCTGATCAACTCCAAAAGATGATCCGAAAGTAAAGTCATTCAGGAATTTTATCCTGGCATAAACATTACCCAGTATATTGAAGCCGGCAAACTGATTGTTCCTGCCTCTCCACAAAGCCGCCACTGGATTGGTTCCGTTCCCGGAATTACCAATACCGTTTCCACCAAAATTTCCATTGATATCATATACCGGTATATAAGGCACCATGCGGTAGGACTGCGCCCATGCACTACCTTCACCTGAAAAATCCAGGCCACCACCCAGATCCTGAGGGTTACCTCCACCCCCCAATTGCTTGGTATAGCTTATCTGCATGTTCTGACCAATGGTGAGCCATTTATTGGGAGTGAACTGGGTATTGGCCCTAACGGAATACCGGTTAAAGTCAGTATGCTTGAATACACCCTGCTGATCGAAATAGTTGAATCCTAAAGAGTAACGCGCTTTTTCCCCTCCTCCTGTTGCGCTGATCTGATGACTTTGCATAGGAGCGCTTTGTGTCGCTTCGCGGTGCCAGTCTGTTCCTACCGGTGTATTATAAACCTGGTACGGGCCGTAAAGATCGGGGTTCAGGTCCTGGAAAACTTCATAATTCCCGGGGTTGGCGGGCCCGTTAAAGCTGGGACCGGGCCGGTTATCCATGGAAGTCCATAGCTGGGCGGGAATATTCGGTGTAGCTCCTGTTCCGAAAATCTGGTGATTATTGGCAATGCCTGCACCGGCAAAAGATCGCCACAGCATATCTGCATACTGTGCCGTATTAAGCATTTTGGGATAAGCTCTGTCCGGAATAGCCTGGCTGCCATAATAAGCATCGTAAGAAATCTCATGCTTACCGCTGGAGCCTGACTTGGTGGTAATTACGATAACACCGTTGGCCGCACGGGAACCATATATGGAAGCGGAAACCGGGTCTTTCAGTACCTGGACTGATTCAATATCCTGGGGATTCAATGAGCTGGCATTGTCAGTCTGCACCCCGTCAATCACATAAAGCGGGTCGTTGTTGCCAAATGAAACAAAGCCCCTGATACGCACTTTGGCCCCTGCTCCCGGTGCACCGGTACCGCTTACCGTAATGCCCGCAGCTCTTCCCTGCAGCATAGAGCTGATGTTGGCTGCCGGCTGTGCTACTGTATTTTTAGAATTGATTACAGAAACCGACCCGATAATATCTGCCCGTTTCTGAACAGTATACCCGGTTACAATAAGCTCATTAAGCGTTTGCACATCTGCTGAGAGCTGAATGTTTACAACCGCCCGGGAACCTACCTGTACTTCCGAAGTAGCATAGCCAACAAAAGAAATCACAAGTACTGCCTGGTCGTTGGGTACGGAAATTCTGAAGTTTCCATCACCATCAGTAACGGTACCGGATGAAGTACCTTTTAAGAGGATGTTAACTCCAGGCATAGCGCTGCCTGTCTCGTCTGTAACGGTGCCCGATACGGTCCTTTCCTGGGCCATAACCGATGCAATCGTTAGCAGAAAACAGATCGTAAGCGATAGTTTTCTGTAGAGATTTCTCATCATGATTTGTGTAGTTTAGGGTTTTTGTTTGTTTGTGAACTTTACATCAAAATAAAATTCGGATGTATCGTTATTTGTCAAAATTAAAGTTTTGATGTTCTCAACTTAATTATAATGAATATTTTTTTCAGGAATCGATTGCGATTTCGTTTGCGACATTAAAAATTGACATAAAATTGATCCGGATTTTTTCCCTAACGACCATTTGCGCCAGCCTTCGTGTGCCCGCACACACTCTCAAAAAATGATGTTTTTAACTATATCTTTACAGCCGTGCTTATGAGCCAAAAGCGAATCAGGATAAAAGACATTGCCAAGCTTGCCGGGGTTTCGGAAGGCACCGTTGACAGGATTTTACATCAGAGGGGAAAAGTTTCTCCCCAATCAGCCGAAAAGGTTAACGAAGTTCTGAAGAGTATCAATTATTCACCCAACCTGATCGCGCGCAGCCTTAGCACTTCCCGGCAGCACCAGATCAGTGTGCTGATTCCTAACCCTGAGTCCGATCCTTACTGGCAACAATCAGAAAATGGCTTGAAGGCCGGGCTGAAGCAGCTATCCCAGTATAGCATAGATATTGCCATCAAAACACTTTATTACGACCTGCACAACAATCTTGATTTTCAGCGGGCGGCTCTTGAGGTGTACCACGCCAAGCCTGATGGTGTATTGGTTGCCCCCCTGTTCTACTTTGCGTCTATTCCATTTTTTAAGAGCCTGAAGGATGCGAACATTCCCTTTGTATTATTCAACACACACATTGTAGAAGCCAATGCCCTGAGCTTTATCGGCCAGGATCTTGAACAAAGCGGGGCGCTGGCGGCTGAGCTTGTTTCCATGGGCCAGCCCGGCAACAGTAAATTCATCTTTCTTCACATTGATGAGGATATTCCCAATTCAGTGCACTTAAAAGATAAAGAGAAAGGGTTCATGAATTATCTCAACACCCATAAGGGTTCAATGTCCGCTGCTTCTGTAACGCTTGGTCAGCCCGATACACCGGAATTCAATGCCCGGTTAAATGAGCTTGTAAACTCGAACGACCTTGCCGGAGTTGCGGTAAGCACTTCAAAGGCATTCCTGGTTGCCCGGGCCTTTAAATCGCGAAACCCGGATATCCGTATTGTCGGGTACGACCTGATTCCACCCAACATAGCGTTGCTGAAATCGAACCACGTAGATTTCCTGATCAACCAAAACCCCATGCGGCAGGCCAAGCTGGGTATACAAACTATGGCTAATTACCTGCTGTTCAGAAAAAAAGCGCCTGCCAAGCACCTGTTCCCGCTGGAGGTCATAACCGCTCAAAATGTTGATTCCTACCTGTCGCACCCGGGTAATGCTTCAGATGCCAACGTCTGATTTTTAGTCGTATTTTCGCGGTTGCATTTTGATCTATGAAGCAGCTTGAGCAGTACCCCGTATTCGTAACCAATTCGTTAACCGGAACAAAAGAAATTTTTAAGCCTGTTACACCCGGCTTTGTAGGCATGTACGTATGCGGCCCCACCGTATATAACGATGTGCACCTCGGTAACGTAAGAACCTTCCTCACCTTCGATATAGTATCCCGTTATCTCCGCTTTCTGGGTTATAAAGTCAGGTATGTGCGCAACATTACCGATGTAGGCCACCTCGAAAATGATGCCGATGAAGGTGAAGATAAAATCGCCAAGAAAGCGCGGCTGGAACAGCTTGAGCCTATGGAAGTAGTGAAGCACTACACCGAAGATTTTCATGAAGTAATGCGCCAGTTCAACATTCTGCCACCCAGCATTGAGCCCAGCGCAACCGGCCATATTGTGGAGCAGATTGAGATCACCAAAAAGCTTTTGGATAAAGGTTTGGCTTACGAATCAAATGGTTCGGTTTACTTCAATGTGCGCAAGTACAACCAGAAAAATCATTACGGTATCTTATCGGGCCGCAATATTGAAGAGCTGGTAGAAAGCGGCCGCGAGCTGGATAACCAGGACGAGAAGCGTGATAAGATCGACTTTGCGCTCTGGAAAAAAGCTTCACCCCATCACATCATGCGGTGGCCTTCTCCGTGGGGCGATGGTTTCCCGGGCTGGCATCTGGAGTGTACCGTTATGAGCACCAAATACCTGGGCGACACATTCGATATTCATGGCGGTGGTATGGATCTGAAGTTTCCACACCACGAATGCGAAATAGCGCAAGGCACCGGGGCTACCGGCAAAGCACCGGTTAACTACTGGCTGCACTCCAACATGCTTACGGTTAACGGGCAGAAGATGAGTAAATCGTTAGGCAATTCTTTTTTGCCGCGGGAGCTGTTTGCCGGAACGCATAAGCTGCTGGATAAAGGTTATGGCCCAATGGCCGTTCGCTTTTTCATGCTGCAATCGCACTACTCCAGCACGCTCGATTTTTCGAACGAAGCCTTGCAGGCGGCAGAAAAAGGATTTAAGAAATTAGTGAACGCATTGGTTCTTATTAAGAAAATGGAGCCTGCTCCTGCTGCATCCGATTCTGAAATAAGCAAAGAGCTTACACGGCTAAGCAGGGAATGTTACCTGAACATGAGCGATGATTTTAATACCGCCAAAACGCTGGCCGTGTTGTTTGAAATGTCGGCAAGGATCAATGATCTGCAATCAGGCAATATTAAATTATCCGATGTAGATAAAGTCGCTTTCACTGAGTTTAAGGAAACCTATATCGGGTTTATGGAAGAAGTGCTGGGTCTGCAGGAAGAAAAAGAGCAAAATGATGAAACGCTGAAAGGCGCTATTAACTTATTGATTGATCTCCGGAAGAAAGCCCGCACCGATAAGAACTTTGCCTTGTCGGACAAAATCCGGGACGACCTGAAAAAGCTGGGCATCCAGGTTAAGGATGGTAAAGATGGTGAAATGACGTATTCATTTGAGTAGCTCGCCATCCATGAACTATTTCAACAATCAGCAGGTTGATTGAAGCACAGCATGCTCAGAAAAATTTTCATCTTCCCCATACGCATTTACCAGGCAACACTTTCGCCTATGCTGGGTGCACATTGCCGTCATGCGCCATCCTGTTCGCAATACACGATCGAGGCCATACAGGAATGGGGTGTTTTAAAAGGCATCGTGCTGGGCGCCAAACGCATAGGCCGTTGTCATCCGTGGGGAACAAGTGGTTATGATCCCGTTCCCAAAAAATCCCGCCAAAAGCTTCCTTAAAGCGTTAACCCGCCAATCACAAAACATAGCTTTGATTTTTAAAACCTTTGGGCCATCTTACTTTTTCTATTCAACCAAATATGGCCGATTTCCAGATCAAAGAAACTCCTAAAGATTATGATGTTTGTATTGTAGGCTCCGGTGCCGGTGGCGGTATGGCTGCCTATGTGCTGGCCAATGCCGGAATAAAAGTGGTGCTGCTGGAAGCCGGCCCGCTTTACGATCCTGCCAAAAATGTTACGCAATTAAAATGGCCGTGGGAGTCGCCCCGCAGGGGAGCCGGTACACACCGCCCTTTCGGTGATTTTGATGCAGCTTATGGCGGTTGGGAAATTGAAGGCGAGCCCTACACGCATAAGAATGGAACAAAGTTCGATTGGTTTCGCTCGCGTATGCTGGGTGGAAGAACCAATCACTGGGGGCGGATTTCATTGCGCTTCGGCCCGAAAGATTTTAAACGCAAAAGCATTGATGGTCTGGGTGATGACTGGCCTATAAGCTATGATGATGTTGCGCCTTATTATGATAAGATCGATAAGCTGATCGGTGTATTCGGCTCAAAAGAAAATTTACCGAACGACCCGGATAGTATTTTTCTGCCGCCACCCAAGCCGCGCCTGCATGAATTATTCATTAAAGAAGCCGCCACACAGCTTAACATCCCGGTAATACCATCGCGCTTATCTATTTTAACCAAACCGGTTAATGATGAGCGGGGCGCCTGCTTCTATTGCTCGCAATGCAATCGCGGCTGCACTGTGTATGGCGATTTTTCATCCTCATCGGTATTGGTTAAGCCCGCCCTTAAAACCGGAAATGTAGATGTAATACCCAACGCTATGGCGCGCGAGGTGCTTACCGATGCATCCGGCAAAGCCACCGGAATCTCTTTTGTGAATAAAGACGACAAGCAGGAATATACGGTAAAGGCCAAAGTAGTGATACTGGCGGCAAGCGCGTGCGAGTCTGCCCGCCTGTTGCTTAATTCCAGATCAAGCCTCTTCCCTAACGGGCTGGCAAACTCAAGTGGTGTGGCAGGCAAGTACCTGCACGATTCCACCGGGGCTTCCATGGGTGGCATTCTGCCCAAGCTGATCGGACGCAAGCGCTATAATGAAGATGGTGTGGGTGGCATGCACGTGTACACACCGTGGTGGTTAGATAACAAGAAGCTCGACTTTCCGCGCGGCTACCACATCGAATACTGGGGCGGCATGGGCATGCCCGGCTATGGGTTCGGGTTTGGTATGCAAAACCTGAATGGAAAATACCCGGGACGTGATGGCAGCATGAAACAAGCCGGTGGCTACGGTGCATCGCTGAAAGATGACTACCGCTACTTCTATGGCGCAACGTTTGGCATGGCTGGTCGTGGTGAAGCTGTTGCCCGCGAAGATAACTATTGCGAGATTGACCCGAATACAGTTGATAAATACGGCATCCCGGTGCTGCGCTTCCATTACAAGTGGAGCGACTTTGAAGTGAAGCAGGCCAAGCACATGAAGGAAACATTTGCCGAGATCATTGACAAAATGGGCGGAGTGGCAACCTGGGGCCAGGGCAGCGCAGAAAATGATTATGGCTTGGAAGCGCCCGGCCGCATCATTCACGAAGTAGGCACAACCCGAATGGGCAACGATCCGAAAAAATCAGTAGTAAATAAATTCAACCAGGCGCACGATGTAAAGAATTTGTTTGTGGTGGATGGCGGACCGTTTGTATCGCAGGCCGATAAAAATCCTACGTGGACGATATTAGCTTTATCCATGCGGGCGAGTGAATATATTATTGATGAATTAAAGAAGCAGAACATTTAAACAAATTCCTCTTACCCCTCTCCTTTGGAGAGGGGCCAGGGGTGAGGTTATGGACAGAAGAAAATACCTGAAGACATTAGCAGTCGGTTCGCTTGGCGCGACAGCCCTGATCAATCAATCATGCGAAACGCCAAAAGAAAAAACAGCAGAGCTGCCCACATTCACTATCGATCGTACTCCGGAAGAGCTGGAACGCGAGCAAAAGCTTTTAAGCGAAACATTCTTCGATGAGCATGAGATGAAAACCATTCGCCTGCTGGCGGATATTATCATCCCGAAAGATGAAGTTTCAGGCTCTGCATCGGATGCCAAAGTACCGGAGTTCATAGAGTTCATTGTAAAAGATATGCCCCGGCACCAGTTACCCATGCGTGGCGGATTAAAGTGGCTTGACCTGCAATGTATGAAACGATACCATGCAGATTTTGCTTCCTGCTCACCGGCTCAGCAGATTGAAATAGTTGATGAAATTGCCTGGCCTGAAAAGGCTAAACCCGAAATGGCGCAGGGCGTTGCCTTCTTTAACCTGGTGCGCGATCTGACAGCTTGTGGCTTCTTTACCAGCGAAATCGGCATTAAAGACCTCGGTTATATGGGTAACCGCCCCAATCAATGGGATGGCGTCCCGCAGGATGTGCTCGATCAATATGGCATGAAGTATGATGAGCGTACCCTTGCCGAGAGTGTAAAGTTTGACAGTTAGTAATCAGTTGCCTGTTACCAGAAACCGGTAACAGGCAACCGGCAACAAACCAGAAACAAGTAACCACCAACCAATTATGACTACCCGCAGATCATTCATTAAAACAGCCGGCCTTGCCGCAGCAGCAGTAACCATCGTACCGCGCCATGTATTGGGTAAAGGCTTTAAAGCGCCAAGCGATACGTTATACATTGCCGGCATAGGCGTAGGTGGCAAAGGCCAAAGCGATCTTACCAGCTTTGCCGGAAGCATTGATGGAAAAATAAAAGGTCATCCCAAAGCAAATATTGCATACCTCTGCGATGTGGACGATCGAAGAGCGACAGAATCAGTCAGGAATTTTCCTAAAGCGAAATACTACAAAGACTATCGCAAAATGCTGGATGCCGAGCACAAGCACATCGATGCGGTATCGGTATCAACACCCGATCACATGCATGCCGTTCAGGCTATGGCTGCCATGCAATTGGGTAAGCACGTGTATGTGCAAAAGCCATTGACACACGACATCTACGAAGCACGCATGCTCACCGAAGCAGCAAAGAAATACAAAGTAGTAACCCAAATGGGCAACCAAGGCGCATCGGGCGATGGCGTAAGGCAAATGCGCGAGTGGTACAGTGCCGGGCTGATTGGCGATGTGCATACAGTCTATTGCTGGACTAACCGTCCCGTATGGCCGCAGGGCATTCCGTGGTCTGATAAAAAGGCAGAAGTACCCAAAGAGCTGGATTGGGATCTGTGGCTGGGCACTGCGCCTTACAAAGACTATGTTGAAAAATTAGTTCCGTTTAACTGGCGCGGCTGGTGGGATTACGGCACCGGTGCGCTGGGCGATATGGCCTGTCATATCATTGAGCCTGCATTCAGAACACTCGGGTTAGGTTATCCCACGGAAGTGGAATGCAGTGTAGGCAGTGTTTACGTGGATGAGTTCAGGCGCGGTTACTTTCCTGAAAGCTGCCCTCCTTCTTCGCATATCACGCTTAAATTCAATGGCGTAAACGGAAAACCCGATATCAAGTTCCATTGGATGGATGGCGGCATTCAACCGGAAAGACCCGATGAGCTTGGCCCTAACGAAGTATTTGGCGATGGTGGAAATGGCGTGCTGATGATCGGCACGAAAGGAAAAATGATGTGCGGCACTTACGGAATTAATCCTCAGCTATTGCCTACCAGCAGAACAAAAGAAGCTAATGTTCCGCAAACCATTAAGCGCGTTACCGGGGGCGCTGAGCCCGGCCACTACCTGCAATGGGTTGACGGATGCATAGCCGGTTATGGTAAAACAGAATTAAGCTCTGACTTTGCGCTTGCAGGCCCGTTAACCGAAAGCATCCTGATGGGCAACCTTGCGCTGAGGAGCTTCGACATCCGCAAGCCAAGAGAAAACCGCCCCGATCAGTTTGATTATCCGGGCCGGTATATTAAGCTGTTGTGGGACGGGCCTAACATGAAAATCACCAACTTTGACGAAGCCAACCAGTTTGTGAAGCGAACCTATCGTCAGGGGTATAGTTTATAAATGATTTTTTAACACACTCTTTCAACTACTATTATGATCTCACGCAGAAGTTTTGTGAAGAAGGCTGCTTTAGGTGCAGCGGCAGTTTCAATTGTTCCTCGTTTTGTATTGGGAGGCCCGGGTTATCTCGCGCCAAGCGACACCCTGTATATAGCCGGCATTGGCGTAGGCGGTAAAGGCGCCAGCGATCTCACGGGCTTTGCCGGAAGCATTGATGGAAAAACAAAAGGCAATCCCAAAGCAAAAGTTGCATTCCTGTGCGATGTGGATGAAAGACAAACTACAGAATCGCGCAAAAATTTTCCGCAGGCAAAATACTACAAGGACTTCCGGGTAATGTTAGATAAGGAAGCTAAAAATATTGATGCGGTTTCTGTATCCACAGCCGACCATACCCACGCGGTGGCCACCATCGCAGCCATGCAACGTAACAAGCATGTGTATGTGCAAAAGCCGCTTACGCATAACATCTTTGAAGCGCGTGCGCTTACTGAAGCAGCCAAAAAATACAAGGTGGTTACCCAGATGGGTAATCAATACGCTTCCGCAGATTATGTGCGCATTGCCAAAGAATGGGTAGATGCCGGGCTGATTGGCGATGTGCACACCGTGCATTGCTGGACGAACAGACCCGTATGGCCGCAGGGTATTGCTACACCAGCAGGAAACCACACCGTACCCAAAGAATTAGATTGGGATTTATGGTTAGGCCCGATAAAAGAGGTTGAGTATAACCCGGCTTACCACCCGTTCAACTGGCGCGGCTGGTGGAACTTCGGTACAGGCGCATTAGGCGATATGGGCTGCCATATTATGGATGCGCCTTTCAGAATTCTGCCTATCGACTACCCATCCGAAGTAGAATGCAGCGCGACAACTGCCTGGGCCGATTTCTTTAAGTTAGCCGACTACCCGGATAGCTGCCCCGCATCATCGATTATACATTTAAAGTTCCCGCGCACTGATGGCAAAGGAACGATTAACCTGACCTGGATGGATGGCGGCCTGCTTCCCAAGCGTCCGGATGAGCTGTTACCGGATGAAATTATGGGTGATGGCGGACAGGGCTATATATTTGAAGGTACCAAAGGCAAGCTGATGGCCAACTATGAACGTATGCCTGTGCTGTTGCCAACTGCCCGCATGAAAGAAGTAACCCTGCCTCCTGCTACCCTGCCCCGCGTGCAAGGCCAGGAAGCCGGGCACTACACGCAATGGGTAGATGCCTGCATTGCCGGCTATGGAAAAATCCAGCTCAGCTCACCATTTGAATTTGCCGGGCCGTTTACCGAAGCGGTACTGATGGGTAATCTCGCTATCCGCAGCTATAACATGCGTACCGGTTATGAGTTCCCCGGCAGAAAGAAATTGCTGTGGGATGCCAAAAATATGAAGATCACCAACTTTGATGAAGCCAACCAGTTTGTGAAGCGCGAATATCGTGCGGGTTGGAGTCTTTAAACGTTGATTGCATGGAAACAAAAGTCGCCCCGATAAATCGGGGCGACTTTTGTAAACCTAACCCAAGGTCTGTGAGGACACAGACCACGAGATTAGATTAAATCATAATGCGTTACGTTATCCAGCTTGCCCGTATAACGGGCGCATTCTACTCCAAACTTGTTTAAAAAATCCACACCTTCATCCGAAGCCAGGTTTTTAAATTCGGCATACGAATTGAGATAGATCACACGCTTGATACCCATGCTGAATATAATGCGTGAGCAGGCCAGGCAGGGCGATAACGTAACGTATAAAGTGGCGCCCTCCACCGAGGTCTTGTTCTTCACGGCATAAAGAATTGCATTCTGTTCGGCATGGATAGCCAATGAGCAACCGCCTTTTGAATCGCGCGGGCAGCCCACTTCGGGCCACTCTTCATCGCAGTTATGCGTACCGGAGGGCGGGCCGTTGTACCCGATAGAAATAATGCGGGTGTCTTTGGCAAGTACTGCGCCCACATGGCGTTTAATACAATGTGAGCGCCTGGCCAGGTTAACAGCCAGCTCCATGTAAATATCGTCAAACGCGGGTCGGGTCATGGATTAAAATAAAAGTTCAAAATAGTATATTCGCGATGAAAATTACAGGCATGTTTAGGAACACACGGGTATTTTTTCTTTTCTTCTTTTTAATACCACTCTTTGCTACCGCCCAGGATACTGTAAAGCCCCGACCCAGCCCGCTAAGCATTGTTACCGCGCGATACAAAGATACCTATCTTAAAATCACATACAGCCAGCCTCACAAAAGAGGCCGCGCAGTTTTCGGGTCGCTGGTTCCTTACGGAAAAGTCTGGCGTACAGGCGCTAATGAGGCCACCGAAATAACCATTACCCGCGATATTGTCATGAACGGTTTTACACTCAAGGCCGGCACGTACTCGATTCTCACTATTCCGGAAAAAGAAAAGTGGACCATCATCATTAACCAGGATACAGGCATGTGGGGTTCCTATAACTACAACGCAAAACAGGATGTAACCCGTTTCGATGTCCCGGTACAGGCCTTATCCAATGTGGCGTATGAGGCATTCACCATTACTGTGGAGCAAAAGAATAATGTTGCCGACCTGGTTTTTATGTGGGATAAAGTTAAAGTGGTTGTTCCCATACAATTCAACGAGCCGAAATCATGAAGTTATTACCTCTTTTACTGCTGATCAGCTTCTCGTTAACCCATGCGCAGGATGTAAATGAGCTGGAAAAACGCAACGGCTTTAAAGAAATCAAGTTGGGAATGTCGATTGACAGTGTGAAAGGCGCTGAGTTTAAAAAAGACCTGGCAGAACGGAAAGAGTTCCCGGTAAAGTTGTACGAAACTAAGCACCCGGATTACATGGCTATTGGCGATGTGCCTGTGAAGCTGGTTTCCCTAAAAACATACAAAGGCATGATCTACGAAATAGAAGTAACCACCGGGCACGACCCCAGGGTGATGCGGGGCCTGGAGAAATCGTATGGAAAAGCTACGTACAGCCTGCGCACCGAATCATATTACTGGAAAGCCCAGACGTTAACCCTGGCGTATAAAGGTTACCGTAAGGAAGTTAAGCTCACCTATCGTTCCGCTCCTGTTATCCGCATGATGTATGCCGACAAAAATAAGCAGGTTGAAGACATAGCGGACGATTTTTAGAACGCGCTGGACTCAGGATTTACAAATCCCGAATAGCTTGTGAAGAAATTTCATCACTTACTTTTTTCTTTCCTTTTCTTCTTCATCGGAAACTCAAACCCAAAGCGCACATTCACTTTATCCGCATACGGGCTCATACCATCCTTATCGCGGAAGTTGTAGAGCAGCTCGCTGTTGCCTTTAATGCCCTTATAGACCGTAAACTCTTTTTTTATTCCGGCAAAGATGCTGGTGATCCATTGACGATGTGAAGGATCATACCCCATCCGGCTTGCCAGCAACGGGGGAATGGTTGTGTTCATCACCTCCGGTTGCAGGCGGAAGCTGATGCCTTTCGTCCATGTAAATTGAATCACCCCACGCGGGCCATAGATACGCGCATTGCCTCCTTTCACCCGCCATCCATCAAACGGCAACCGCTCGTTCCACCCCACACCTGCCGAAAGCCTCGGCCTGATCCTATACAGCAACGCTGGATTTACATCCAATAAAAAATACTGTGATTTCTGAATCTGAAATGTGATACCGGGAACCAGACGCTCGATAAAGGGTTTGCCTTTGAGTGGATTGGGTAGCCGTTTGGGCAGATCCGCAAGACTCTGAACTTCCGGGTACCTGCTCTTGAGCTTGCTCATCTTGTCCATTGCCTGTTGCAATACTTCCTGCTTGCCTGCAAAATGATCCTGCGCGGTATTCAGGATTTGCTCCCGTACCGCTTCTTTAGCCATATTGACTAAAGCGGCTGAATCCGGTTTGGCTTTATCCAGCAATGCTTTGCCTTCCTGCAGTTGTTCTATGCCTGCAATATCCGCCACTTTGCTTTCGATGGTCTTGTCGATGCTTTTGATCTCATCGAGGTTGCCCTGTGTGATTTGTTTAATATCATCGGCATAGCCGGTAAGCTCTTTGCTCACCTTACCGATCTCATTGAGATCAAGATCCCCGGTAAGATTTTTAAGGCTCGGATCCAGCTTAAGCTGATCGGTGAGCGTGGGCAGCGTTGTATTGGTAAGGCTGGGCAGATCAAGATTATCAATTGAAAGACTGGCGTTATTTAAGCCGGGTAGCGAATAGCCGTTAATGGATTGTTTGAGGATATTGACAGGACCCTGTAATTCATCGGGCAGGTTGATTTCATTAAGCGATCCTGTAGCTTTCGATTTAAGGCCGTTGATTTTGCCGTTGACTTCACTAAGCTTCTGTGCTTGTAATTGGTTGAGGCTGTCAAGCTGTTTCGTGAGCTTTCCGGTTTGTATCTCCAGGTTATTCAGGCTGTCGATCTTGTGTTGCAGCTTGTTGCGGGCAGCATCTATCTCGGCAACCTGCCTTTGATAATGGTTGTGAATGCTGTCTGCCTTGGATTGAAAGGCCTGTGTTACTGAGTCGGCCTTTTTGATTTTGGCCGTGAGCAACGTATCAGCCTTTAATGAAAACAGGCTGTCTGTATTTATCCTGCCAGCGAGGCTGTCTGACTGCCGGGCGCTGCCAGGAAAGGCCAACAGGACGAGCAGGAAAAACAGGGGTAGTTTCACTATGAAAAGTTACGAAGAAAAGGGTTAAGTTTATTCCTGATGTTTTATCCGCGTACAGGCCAAATGCAACAACAAGGTGTCGCTTTTTACTTCGTATAACTTATCCTGTAAATTTTTCCGGCATGATCATCCGATACCAGCAACGATCCGTCCGGCAACTGCAACACATCCACCGGCCTGCCGGATACTTCCTGTGTTTCTTCGTTCAGCCAGCCGCTTACAAAAGTTTCGGAGCCGGTTACTTCATTACCATTCAGCTTAACTAAGTTTAATTTGTAACCGCTTTTCCTGGAACGATTCCACGAACCATGTTCAGCTACGATAACCTGGTTCTGGTATTCGGCCGGGAACATGGCGCCTGTATAAAACTTCAGCCCAAGCGGAGCCACGTGCGCACCAAAATTCAGGGCCGGCTTTACAAACTCATCGCAGGCACGTTTATCTCCAAACTCAGGGTCTTTAACTGTGCCGCCATGGCAATACGGATACCCGAAGTGCATGCTTTGTTGTGGTGCATAGTTCAATTCGCAGGGCGGAATATCATCACCCAGCATATCGCGACCATTATCGGTAAACCAAAGCTCGTTGGTTTGCGGATGCCAGGTAAATCCCACCGTGTTGCGCACACCGCTCACATACAGCTCAAGCCCGGTGCCATCGGCATTCATCCGGTGAATAGCTGCATAAATGGGATCGGTGGGTTCGCAGATATTGCAAGGCGCACCGACAGGCACGTATAATTTTCCATCGGGCCCAAAGGCGATGTACTTCCAGCCATGATGCGTTTCAGTCGGGAACTTATCGTACACCACAACCGGTTCGCCCGGGTTATCCAGCTTCGATTCAATGCTTTCGTATTTCAGAATGCGGCTTACTTCGGCTACATATAAATCACCATCGCGGAAAGCAACACCATTGGGCATGTTCAGACCAGTGTCGATCACCCATTTTTTGTCGGCCACAAAATCACCATTGGTATCCTGCACAGCATACACTTTATCTTCCGATCGGTTACCCACGTAAACCACCCCGGATGGCGACAACGCAAGCGACCGGGCGTTCTCTACTTCAGCAAAAACAGATATAGAAAAGCCCGGGGGGAGCTTCAGTGTGCTGATTATACTATCGTTAGGCAATGATTCCTGCTTATCGGGCTTACAAGCGCTGCAAAGAGCTGCAAGCACAAAAAGGTACAAGGCTGATCGCATCATAAAGTAGATTTTAGCAGTCGCAAGTTTACAAATCTATTCGAAAAATCCACCGCCAATTATATCAGCAGAAAGCTATGCGCGATTGTTGGCACAAGGCCGGCTTATCCCCTACCTTTGCGGCAGTTTTTTAAACTTCATGATTTCGATCTCGAACATTTCCTATTACATAGGCGGCAGGCCGTTGTACGAAAATGCGTCCATGTTCATTCGCCCGAACGACAAAATCGGACTCATCGGTTTGAACGGGCGGGGCAAATCCACGCTGCTGAAAATCATCCATGGCGATTTATCGGTTAGCAGCGGTTCCATCAGCAAAGCAAAAGATTGTACCATTGGCTTTTTAAACCAGGACTTGCTTTCGTACCAAACCGAAGATGCTATTCTGACGGTTGCGATGGAAGCTTTTAAAGAGGCTGTGGATACGCAACGGCAGATTGAAAAAATCCTGCACAAGCTTGAAACCGAATACTCTGATGACCTGGTGGACAAGCTCACCCGGCTGCAGGAGAAGTTTGAGCACTTAGACGGCTACACCATGCAGGCCAAAGCCGAAGAAGTGCTGGAAGGGATCGGCTTTTCTACACAAGACCTTCACCGTCCCCTGCGCGAATTTTCCGGGGGCTGGCGCATGCGTGTAATGCTGGCCAAGCTGCTGCTGGAAAAGCCATCGTGCCTTATGCTGGACGAACCCACTAACCACCTGGATTTACCTTCTATAGAGTGGGTGGAAAATTATTTACGTTCGTATGAAGGAGCTGTTATAATTGTTTCGCACGACCGTACTTTCCTGGATCATGTAATTACCAAAACCGTTGACGTAACCAATCAGCAATTAGTAACCTACGAAGGAAACTATTCTTTTTACCTCGAGGAAAAAGAATTGCGCGAAGAAATCCAGAACAACGCGTACGAAAACCAGCAGGCTAAAATCCGGCAAACGGAAAGATTCATAGAGCGGTTTCGTTCCAAAGCTACCAAGGCACGGCAGGTGCAGTCGCGCATAAAAGCATTGGAGCGCATGGATATGATTGATGAAGTCGTGAGCGATGCCGCAGCGGTAAATTTCAGGTTTACATTCAGCCAGCCTTCGGGCCGCCACGTGGTTACCCTGAAAGATATTTCGAAAGCATACGGCTCGTTGCAGATCTTAAAGCATACCCATGCCACTATTGAACGAGGTGATAAAATAGCCTTGATTGGCGCCAACGGTAAGGGTAAGTCAACCCTGCTGCGTATAATCGCCAATACCGAACCGGTAGAAGGTGAACGCACCATCGGCTATAACGTGATCTACGGCTTTTATGCGCAGCACCAGTTGGAATCGTTACACGTAGAGAGCGAAATCCTGGAAGAGCTGAAGCAATCGGGCAGCAATAAAACCGAGCAGGAATTACGCAACGTGCTGGGCTGCTTCCTGTTTTCGGATGAAGATGTGTTCAAGAAAATCAAAGTATTGAGCGGTGGTGAAAAATCGCGCGTGGCATTAGCCAAAACATTGATATCGGAAGCCAACTTCCTGCTGCTGGATGAGCCCACCAACCACCTCGACTTTATATCTGAGAACATCCTGATACAGGCCTTGCAGCAATACCAGGGAAGCTTTGTAGTGGTTTCGCACAACCGCCACTTTGTAAGCCAGGTAGCCAACAAGATCTGGTATATTGAAAACCACGAGATTAAAGAATATCCCGGTACTTACGATGAGTACGAGTACTGGAGAAAAAGCACCTTACCAACTGCGGAAAAACAAGAAGCACCCCCTAAAAAGCAACAGCCTGCCCCTGTCAGCAAGCCCGCTTCCGATACGAATGACAAAAAGATAAAAGCGCTTAACAGCGAGATCAAAAAATCGGAAGAACGGATTATAAGCTTAGAGGAAGAAAAGAAACGGATTGAGGAAGCATTGGCTAAACCCGAAGTGTACGCAGATTTTTCCAGGCTGGGCGAGCACCAGCAAAAGTTTGAAAAGGTGCAGGCATCGCTTACAGCCGAAAACCGGAAATGGGAAACTTTGCTGACAGAGCTGGAAAGCCTGGAGAATTAATTCCACCCAACCGCCAGGGACAGCACCAGCCTGTTAAGCTCATGCTTTACCGTTTTGCGATTGGGGGCTCCCTCTACGTACTGGGTTCCTGTCCAGTACCACGAAGGGAACTCATACCGGTCGCTGATGATCTGCACCTTATATCCTATTCCGAAGGTTACATTCATTTTTCCGGATTGTACCCGGTATCCTAAAGCAGGATTAAACGTTTGCCCGCCTGAAGTTTCCTTGTAACCATACTCCTGAAAATCATACGGATAATAACGCCACGTTTTCAGGCTGGTGCCGTAATTAACCTGCATGACCAATGCATTCTTTTGCCGGATTATATCCCAGCCGGCTGAAAGAAACACGGGGGCCGTATTCCAGTTGCGATAGGAATCATGCCCCAACCCGACACCTAACCTGAAAGACTTGTAACGCACACCCTGAATGATTGCACCTGAAAACGTAATCTCCTTGCCTTTTCCGCAATCATTACAACCGATTAGCGAAGCTGTTTGCAGCGCGAAGTAATACCGTATTTTGCCTGCTTTATCAGAAAGTGAATCCGGGCCTGGTTGCGCCAGACCAGGGCTGGTATGGCTCAGCAATAAAACGATAACCCAATAACGCATCATTTTATTCCGGCCTGGTAATTGACAGTGTGCTGATCAGCTTTATGTTATCAAGATCGGAATAGTCGTACTGAAATAATCCATCCTCACCAATCATCATGGCGATATGCTGGTACGGGATTATGTCAAAGGCTTGTATGCTTCCATAGTGCGCCAGTTGATTCTGGTCGATGGTATTCACATCAGTTGCATTATAGACTTTTAATCCTGCGCTTCCATCGCATATAAATAAAGTACCATTATCGATACCCAGGCCGTGCGGGTTGGTCATGAGATACGTTTTTACCAGGGACGGGCTCTTCAGGTTAGTGATGTTAATAACTTCAAGCTGGTTGGTAAAGCCCTGGCAGGCGTTGCCGCTGCGCAGCGTTACGTAAGCATAATCGCCTTCTACCACAACCGGGTCGCAGCTCCGAATGTGCGCATACCGGCTAAGCTGAACCGGCTGATCCGGTGTGGATACATCCAGGATATACATGCCCGATTGTGAGCCCACAAACAATTTATCGTGGTACGGAAAAAGGGTTTCGATATCCCAGGCTAAGGCAAATTCCTTTACCGCCTCAGGCGCTGCCTGCGTGGTAATATCCACAATATCTACATTCGCTCCATCCAGGCCATAAAGATGATCGCCAACAATAGTGAACCGGGCCATTGAACCGCCAATACCGGTAGCGCTGGGAGTAGGTGCAATAGCGGCTTTTGCGCCTGAAGCCGAACTGTTTAGGAATGCGACTCCTTCGCTATAATAAAAACCACCCCAGGGTTGATACCGGGCCGCACAGTCGGTTTGCTGAACCGTAACGCTTTCCTTCTGTTCCCACCGGGTTAGAATACCACGCGCTGAAGCTACCATCATTCCCAAAGTCTGGTAATTATTAAAGAGGCTTTCAATACGGTCTACTTCTTTAATGGCGTTCAGATTGGTAATATCAAACGCTATAAGGTCTACGTAGCTATCGGCATAAAGCGTATTACCCCGGATAGCGAGGTCATAATTACCGGGTATAGCCAGAAAAGAAATGTTTTGAGGTGCAGCAGGATTCCGGTTGTCAATAATATGAATCCCCTCGCCCGCTTCGTTGATAAACAGAAATCCATCTTTAAAGTAAATCCTGCCGATCTGCGAAAGCGGCTTTGCTTCTTCTTGCTTTACAGCAGCCTTGATTTCGGCCGATGTTGAATAAACAGGCTCATAATACACATACTCGTAGGTTTCCTCACATTTATCGGAACAGGAAATTCCGGCACCGGCCAGCGCCATTAACAACAGGTAGCCGAAAGAACGTAAATTCATCTTCATAGCCGCACACATTTTGGTTTACACCCCTATAGACACAGGATACCGCCACGCGGTTCGAATGATTTGCCGCTATTACGAAATTAATTTCAGGACGTATTTACAGGTAAATACTTCTGCGCTCACTGAAAATACCAAACAATAAGGTGAAAGTCAGGTATACCAACGACAACAGCGTAAGTGATACCCGTAAAAAAAACTTCTTCATAGTGGTATTATTTAATTAGTTAAAAATATATCTGAACCTAAAGCCCATATCCCACATCAGGGGTGTTGAGCGCTGGTCGGATTTCATCATGGGCGTTAATGTATAACGCAGACCTGGCGCCAACGATACACGATATTGCCTGCCAATTTTGTAGCTGAATTCTGTTCCGGCCAAAGCAGCCCAGCTAAACGTATTGTAGGGCGACTCGGAACCTGCCGATTCCGAATAAGGTTTAAGTCCTCCGCTCTTGTCGGATAATGTGTTTTGGATAAACATATCCGTAGCCACACCGGAATTAACCTGCAAACCAAACTTGCGGTTAACCAGCATATAGCCGGCCTGAACGGGAACAGAAATCAACTCGTTTACACTATTCACCTGGTAAGAAGTTGTGGGCGAAAAAGTTACATCGCTCTTCAGAGCCGAATATTCTGCCACCATAGCCCTGATAGAATTATCCGGCCCATGGGCAGCAAAGTTTGACGTATAATCCAGGCTTTGGTTCAGGTACGCAATACCACCCTGTAAAACCCAACGATCGGAAAGGCGGGTCCCCATATTAAGCCCTAAGCTATAGGCAGAACCGCGCGAGCTGCTGTTACTGGATACCTGGACACTATTATTAAGTAAAGAATTTGCCTGGCTAAAGGCAGCCACATCGCTGGCATGCCCCTGCCCCTGGTAAGAATAGCTACCCGTGGCTGCACCAATACCAGCCCATAGCTTTTCCGCTTTTGTCTCAGACTTTCTGCGCGAATCGGCCATCATCGATGCAGGCATGGCCGGTAATTTCCGCACGATCGTAACCTCGTGCATCCGGCCTTTCAAACGGGTATCTATGGCATAGACTTCATCCAGCGGATCGTATGCATACATCCCGAAACGTTGCCCGGTTGTTGTACTGACCGGTTCAGGCTCAAACTCATTTTCAGATGGGATTATAGCAACCAAGCTATTGCCGGCATTACTGCGGTTGCCGTTTGTTGAATAGAGTCTGCCGGCTTGTATTTCCTTGCCTGTAGAAGTCTCATTTTTGATATTGATATCCGGTTTACTGGTATTCAGCTTATCATCCTCACCTGTTCCGACCGGATTCTCCCGGTAAGATTCATTTGCCTCCCGGTTCTGAAGTGGTGTTTTCTCCAGGGCTTGTTTTGTGTTTACAGCAAGTTGCTGCTCTTTTTCATTCATGAAATAAGTAGTAGACCCGGCTAAAGCAAGAGCCAGTATAACCGAGGCGGCAGCGAGTCGCTTGTAGAAAACTATTTTCCGCTTCATGCTTCCGCCTTCCGCGTGCGTTAATGCACTATCGATCGACCACCATACGCGGTCAGACGGATTTTGTTCGGCATCTTTGAAAGCCGCCCTCCAGTTCTCCTCAAATTTTTGCTTCTCCGAGTTTTCCATAAATACTATAGTTCTCCAATTTTGCTTTCAGTAATGATTTTGCCCGGCTGTATTGCGATTTGGATGTCCCTTCGCTTATATCCAGCATGGCAGCGATCTCTTTATGATTATATCCCTCAATTGCAAACAGGTTAAATACCACGCGGGCTCCATCCGGCAGCGACTGTACCATGGCTATTAGTTCTGCCAGGTTAAAATCAGCCAGGCTCATATCTTCGTTTTCGTGCAGGTTAACATCGGCAACATCTACCATAGGCAGTAAATACAACTTCTGACGCTGGTGATTGAGAGCCGTATTGATCATGATGCGCGTAATCCAGGTGTCAAGCTTAGACTCGCCCCTGAAATTTTTTATGGAAGCAAACACTTTAATAAAACCTTCCTGCAAAATGTCTTCCGCCTCAAGCGTGGACCTGGCATATCGCTGACAGGTAACCATCATTTTTCGGCAATAGCGTGAATAGAGGGCCTCTTGCGAGGCCCTGTTCCCCTGCACACATCCCTTAATCAAATCCTGATCGTTCAACTTGAACTGTTCTGACATCTTAGACCCGGTAAGGTTTAATAAAGTTGGAATACCATTTGATTTACCTGCATCTTTGTATAAAACGTAAATTTCAAAAATGTGAGGTGGTTGTTCATTATTTTCTACCTGTCGGCTGTTAATGCTCTTTTTTCTCAAAAAAAGCTGGTTTTTGTAGATAAAAGCTACGAAGAAGAAATCCGCACCATACAGCTTTATCCCGCTATTACCGGCAACCAGGATAACCTGAGGCCTGCTGTTGCCCCCATCAGCAACCAAAACTTAGTGCTTGAATTTGACGACCTGATCGGTCAACGAAGCAATTATTATGTTCGTATCGTTCATTGCAATTACGATTGGACCAAATCCGTATTGCAGGACCTGGAGTTTCTGAATGAATACAACGAATATGCCATTACAGAATACGACATGTCCACCAACACCTCGGTGCCGTATGTGCACTATTACTTTGAGGTGCCACCGGTTAAGCTTCCCGGCAACTACCTGCTGGTTGCTTATCGCGAGAATGACAGGAATGATCTTTTGCTGAGCAAACGTTTTATGATTTACACCAACGATGTGTCGCTCTTAACCGATGCGCAGAACCAGGGGCTCGGCACACTTCGGGTTACCAACCAGCAGTTGAATTTTAAGCTCAATTATTCCAGGCTGGATGTAACCAATCCTATGGAATCCATCCAGGTATGGGTACGGCAGAACCAGCGATGGGATAATGCCCGGGGAAATATCAGGCCCAGCTTTATCCGGGAAGACAGGCGCGAACTGGAGTACCGGTTCTTCGACCAGACCAACCAGTTTATGGCCGGCAATGAATTTCGCTTTGTGGACTTCCGCTCGCTTAATTCTCCGGGGCGCAATACCGGGCGCTTAGACCGGGGCAAAAGACCTTTTCATCTTTCGGTATTAACAGATAAAACCCGCGAAGGCCAGGCTTACGCCCAATACCGCGATATGAATGGCAACTACATCATTTACAACCAGGATAACCGCGATCCGTCCGTTTCCAGCGATTACCTGTTTGTTACATTCACATTGTCCTCACCTCCGTTGCCGGGCAATGTTCATTTAATGGGTGCGTTAACAGACTGGGATCACTCGGCTGCCAGCCGTATGGACTACAACCGCCAGGCTAATGCGTATGAGAAAACCTTGTTTCTGAAACAAGGCTGGTACGATTACCAATACTGGCTGGAAGGATCAAACCTGAATGCTTTGCAGGTGGAAGGAAGCCATTTTGAAACCGAGAATCTTTACGAAGTATTTATTTACCACAGGCCGTTTCGCCCACAGGCCGACTTGCTGGTAGGGTATTATCAGTTGCCGGCCAACAGCCGCTAAGCGTAGTTAACTTCCAGGTCAGCTTCGTTGCGGATAGAGTCGGCATGGGCTACATCCAGCATACCAAAACCTTTATGCGAAAAATGCCCCAGGCCATTTTCGTAAACAAACTGCTGCACCGGTTGTGGCGCGTATAAGGTGAACGGGAAAGTATATCCCCTTACTTCGTACTTAATGTCGAGGTCGTAGAGCGGGTAAATACGGGCGAATTTCTTATGAGATGCCTGGATACGGTTGATGTATTCCTTGTCAGCAACTAATTGAAACTTATAAAAATCGGCAAGCTGTTCCGCAGAAAATTTACCGCTCGCTTCCATTCGGGCAATTGTGCTGTCGTAAAGCAAATCCGAAAACTCGTCCAGCTCCGGGCTGATGAATCGCTTCCCGCTTTCATCATTGAATGATGCCGGAACCAATACGATTGGCGAAATACAAAGGAACTTTACCGAATCGGTAATCGACACGGGCTCCTCTGCTTCCATCGATTCAGGTGCCAGTTGTAATCCCCCCACCAGCAGCTCTTTCTGTGCAAACAGCACACCGGTAAAGTAATCGAGAAACTCTTTATCGGAAGAAGAGAAAACCAGGGTTACTTTGGATGAATAAAAGTGCAATCCCTTACGGCTGATCTTGATCTGGCCTTTCAGGCCGGAAAAGTTGTACTGCGTGTAGTTAAAAAACTTTTCATTCTTACCCAGCATAATCAAACCCTTAATGGTTTGAGCCAATAAAAACTGGTGGTGAAAGGGCACATAGCCACCACGATTCTTCAATGAAAAAACTAACCGGACTCTCAAAGTACCTCCTGTTTAGGGCTAAAAAATAGGTTTACTAACCCCGCCTTACAAAAAATTGCGGATAGCTAAGGTACTACAAATCAGTATAATAAAGCCAATTACTACAAAGAAAAGTTTAAGTGAAAAAGCAAAAAAATCTTACACATTGAACCGGAAATGCATCACATCGCCATCTTCCACCACATATTCCTTGCCTTCCACCGCTAATTTACCGGCTTCGCGGCACCCGGCCTCGCTTTTATATTTCTGATAATCAGGTATCTTAATTACCTCTGCCCGAATAAACCCTTTCTCAAAGTCGGTATGAATAACCCCGGCTGCCTGGGGCGCCTTCCAGCCTTTATGAATCGTCCAGGCACGTACTTCCTTCTCGCCAGCGGTAAAGTAAGTGATCAGGTTAAGCAGGCTGTAGGCTGCACGGATCAGGCGGTTAAGGCCGGACTCCTTCAAGCCATATTCCTCCAGGAACACCTTCCTGTCCTCCTCGCTTTCAAGCTCAGCAATCTGGGCTTCTATTGCTGCACAAACCATAACCACCTCAGCGCCTTCTTCCTTCACCAGCGCTCTTAAGGCTTCTACATATTTGTTACCGGTATTCACGGAAGCCTCATCTACATTAGCTACATAAATCACGGGCTTGTCCGTAAGCAGTTGCAGGTCTTCAATGGCTTTTTTGTCCTCGGCTTCCACGTGCAGGCTGCGGGCATTTTTACCGGCCAGCAACGTCTCCTTGTACGCTACCAAAGTAGCCAGCTCCTTCCTGGCTTTGGCATCGCCACTCTTGGCTGTGCGTTCTACTTTAGAGATTTTCTTTTCAACTGATTCCAGGTCTTTAAGCTGCAGCTCCACATCAATTACTTCCTTATCGCCAACCGGATCAACCTTACCGGCTACGTGTATAATATTATCGTTCTCAAAGCAGCGCACTACGTGGGCTATGGCATCCACCTCGCGAATGTTGGCCAGGAACTGGTTACCCAGCCCCTCGCCTTTGCTGGCGCCTTTAACCAGCCCGGCAATGTCCACAAACTCAAACGAAGTTGGAATTATCTTCTGGGGATTAACGAGCGATTCCAGGATTTTCAGGCGATCATCCGGCACAGAAATTACGCCTACGTTTGGCTCGATGGTACAAAACGGAAAATTGGCTGCCTCAGCTTTATTATTGGAAATTGCATTAAACAAGGTGGATTTACCTACGTTGGGTAATCCTACAATACCACACTTTAAACCCATTATTCAGTCGTTAAAAAATCAGGGCGCAAATATAAGGAGTTCGGGGGTAAGTAAGAGGCCTGTTATGAGCCGGGCCCCGGCCAAAAGAAAAACCCCGGCTTTATAGCCAGGGTAATTCCGGTTTAGGTTAGGGTTCGTTTTTTAATCCCACTTCAGCTCAGTATCCACTGCAGGATTTCCGTTTACTTCTTCTTTCTCGTGATGCTGATCAAAGGCATCAAAATCCACGCCCGGCATCAGCTCGTTTTTAACATGATTAACGGTATTATTCAAGGCCTCCAGAAACTTGTTAAAATCTTCCTTGTATAGAAAAATCTTATGCTTCTCGTAGGTAAATCCATCATCATCCTTATTGTATCGCTTTTTACTTTCCGTAATGGTCAGGTAAAAATCGTTTGAGCGGGTTGACTTTACGTCAAAAAAGTAGGTGCGCTTACCGGCCTTCACTTTCTCAGAGAAAATCTCTTCTCTTCCATTGGTCTTATTCTCTTCCACGATCAGGTAATAGTTAGGTTTTGGTAATTAGGTTAAATCGAAGGTAGCAGGAAAAACCATGTGTGCAAAGCCTGTTCACCGTTTTAGCATGAAAAGTTCATGAAAGTGAATGAAAGTATAGTATTTTTTTCAATTTTCGGGGGTGGATTTACGTGTAGAAGACATCCGGCTGACCGGAAGCATTGAGCTGCTGGCCAAACAACTAGTGGAAGGTTTCATTACGGGCCTCCACAAATCACCGTATCATGGTTTCTCGGTTGAGTTTGCCGAGCACCGGCTTTACAACGAAGGCCAGAGTACCCGCCACATTGACTGGAAGGTGTTTGCCCGCACCGACCGGTTGTACACCAAGCAGTATGAGGAAGAAACCAACCTGCGTTGTGTAATTGCCATAGACTGCTCTTCCAGCATGCTTTATCCGCAAGGAAAGCATACCAAACTGCATTTCAGCATCTATTCCGCTTCGGCACTGGCACAGTTGCTTACACGCCAGCGCGATGCGGTTGGGCTTTGCCTGTTTACCGATACGATTGAAGAATTTACACCCGTTAAGTCAACAGCCTCTCACCTGGATAAGCTCTTTACCCTGCTTGAAAGACGTTTACGCGCTGAAGCAAAGCCCGGTAAAGGCACACGTGTGGCTGAGGTTCTCCACGAGGTAGCCGAGAAAACACACAGGCGATCGCTCGTCATCATCTTCAGTGATATGTTTGACGGAGGAAATGATGAGGAGATATTTAAAGCGCTCCAGCACCTGAAGCATAACAAGCATGAAGTTATCCTGTTTCACGTAACCGATCACACCACCGAGCTTGCTTTTCAGTTTGAAGAAAGACCTTATGAATTTGTGGACCTCGAAACAGGGGAAAAGCTTTTGCTCAACCCGCAGGAGATTAAAGACCACTACGAGAAAGATCTGGCAGCCTACCACCGGAACCTGGAAATGCGATGCAACCAGCTAAAAATTGATTTTATCTCGGCCGATATTAACACCGGCTATTTTGATGTGCTGCAGGCTTATATGATCAAGCGCAGCAAAATGCAGTAATTTTTTTATGCTTGCAGCTGCTCGTTGTGCAGCCAGGCTTTCTTGGCCAGCAATTCCTCTTTACTCTCTACCAGATCAGGATCGGGCACGCAGCAATCTACCGGGCATACAGCCGCACATTGAGGCTCCTCATGAAACCCGGTGCATTCCGTACACTTTCCGGAAACGATATAATAAAACTCATCCGACACGGGGGATTGAGCCGATTTGGCATCTACTTTGGAGCCGTCCTCCAGTTCTACCTCGGTAAGCGCTGTACCGCCAGCCCAGTTCCACTCACGGCCTCCTTCATAAATAGCTGTATTGGGGCACTCCGGTTCACAAGCCCCGCAATTAATACACTCGTCTGTTATCCTGATCGCCATGGCGGTTTAGTCAGATTGTCTACTTTTGCCGCAAAAATACGGCTACTTGATTAGCTATCAAAACAGTTATATAAGCCCGAAAGTTTACCCAACATGAATTTAAACAGCAGAATAGAGGCTTTCACCGAACTGGGGAACCGGATTACCAATCTTAAGCATGCGAAAAAGGAATCGATATTCACCCATGCCTCGCAAAATAATGCCTGGTTTACACCGCCTTCAGTAGAAGCAGCCCTTAGCGGGATATCGCATTTCTTGCGTGCTCAAACCCTGCAGACCTGGTTAGGCCGGTACCAGCTTACCGATGTTTCCAAAACAGTAGGTATCGCCATGGCCGGAAACATTCCTTTAGTGGGCTTTCATGACCTGCTTTGTGTACTGATCAGCGGGCACAAGGCCATGATCAAGCCCAGCGCGCAGGATAATTACCTGGTTGAGCTATTGATTAAATGGCTGATTGAAATTGAGCCCGGGTTTGCCAACCGCATTCAGATTGAAGAACGGCTTAACAAAGCGGAAGCCATGGTTGCCACCGGCAGCGATAACACTTCGCGCTATTTCGAATACTACTTCCGCAACCTGCCGCACATCATCCGCAAAAACAGGTCTTCATGCGCAATAATTATGGGCGAAGAACCGGCCGATGAATTGCAGAAGCTGGGTACCGATGTGTTTACTTACTTCGGATTGGGATGCCGCAATGTAGCCAAGCTATTCGTTCCTGCTGACTACGAGTTTTCCGGACTTCTGGATAGTTGGAAGCCCTATGAGGAAATCATTAACCATCATAAATACGCCAACAATTACGATTACCAGAAATCCATCCTCCTTGTAAATCAAACTCCTTTTTTTGACAACGGATTTGTTTTGCTCACCGAGAACGTGAACCTCGTATCCCCTATCTCGGTATTATTTTTCGAGCGCTACCTCGATCAGGCTGACCTGCAACAAAAGCTCCGGTCGCACGAAGAAAAATTACAATGCATAGTATCGGTTAAAGGCTGGTATACCAACAGCATTCCATTTGGCAAGGCCCAGCAGCCCGATGTATGGGATTATGCCGATAACGTAGATACGATGAAATTCCTGGCTGCGCTGTAAGTATCAAGATTTAAAATTCAAAATCAGCAGTAACCCGGATTTTACACCTTGAATTTCAAATTTTGAATCAATTCCCCCGCATAATTTCAACCCAGCCGGTGTAACGTTGGCCGTCTACCACTAACTGGTAGTAATACACCCCGTCTGTGGCATCATCACCGTTCCAATCATTCTGGTAATTGCTGCTGGTGTACACCTGTTTGCCCCAGCGGTTGGTAATTACCAGTTTCGAGTTTGAAGGTAAATTACGGATGAAGAAAGTCTCATTAAGATTATCTCCGTTAGGCGTAAAGATATTGGGTACATATAATCCACAGCCCCAGGTCGGCTCTGCAATAGCCGCCTCACGGAAAACAGAAGCAATCAGTCCTACACAGGTATTTACCGCTGACTGGTTTTGCGTAAGCTGTACCTGGTAAGTACCCAAAGGCAAACCGGATATCACAAACAAGCCACTTGCAGCCTGATCGGCAGTAATGGTTCCCGTCTGGATCACATCCCCGCCCAGGTAGATTGTATAGGTATAACCTGTATCCACCGAACCGGTAAATCCGGTCAGGGTAATGGAACCGTCCGTTTCAAGACAATCGTAATCCGTAGTAACTACCGTAAAGTCAACCAGATCTGGCGATCCGGATGAATTGATCGTAAAATCACCCGTCTTGATACAGGCCGGGTTGCTGTTATCTCCATAGTAAATCGTGTAGTTGTATATGCCCACAGGCAAAGCTTCAAACTCATAATCGTTATGCTGTGTTACTGATACCGGGCCGGCAATATCAATACGAACTCCATCAATATTTACTAATGGTACAGTTGGATCAATATCAAACCTTACCGCTCCGTCAGCAGGAGTAACACCGCAGGTCGCATCTTTTGTAACCGGAACAATTATAACAGTAGCGCAATTATTGAGAGGCGCGCAAAGCGGATCTCCGCTTGGCAATACGTTAACTGTTACTACGCCAGCCAACTGACCTGAACAGGCACTTAAGCTCGCAAACACATTGAATACGGTATTCGCTGTTAAACTACCGGTTGGCAGGCTAAGCGTAGAGCCTGTTCCTGCCACTGGCGCTCCAATAGGTGAATTATCCACATTGTTGCGCAACTGGTAGCTCACGCCCGCTTCCGAACCAGCTACCTGGATAGCGGTTGATGTTCCAAAGCAAATTGTGCTGCTCAAAGAAGACACCGCCAACGATAAGTCAGGCGATGCATTAACAGTCAGGGTAACAGTTGCATTCAGCTTTGCCGAGCAGGAAATATTTGACGCCAGCACACTTACATCGGTTGTTGACGTTAAAGCACCTGTGGGGATAACCAAGATGCCACCTGTACCGGCCACTACCGCAGACAACGGGCTATCATCAGCATTATTAAGCAATTGATAATCTACTCCAGCTTCAGAGTCTGCAATATTGATGTTGGTTCCTCCACCGGAACAGAAAACAGTTTGGTCAGCCGTTACACCAAGTGTAAGATCAACTGATCCGGCAACGTTTATCGTTACAACAGTAGTCAGCTCAATAGGCGCACATACGCCACCTGTAGCCAGCACATTAAATGACGCATCGGCAACCAGTGCCCCGGTTGGCAATGCAATCGTGCCCCCTGTTCCGGCTACAGCCGAACCTACATTACTATCATCTGCATCGTTTCTGAGTTGATAGCTAACGCCAGTCTCCGAGTTGTTGATCAGGATGGAGGCGCTTCCTCCAATACAGAGTGTGGCAGCCGGCCCGGTAACGGTCAATGCCGGGTCAGGGTTTATATCAACGTTTACCGTTGCCAGGTTAGTCAGTTCAATAGAACAAATCCCGTTAGAAGCCAGGATATTAAATGTAGTGGACGAAGTAAGCGCCCCGGTTGAGATTGTCAGGGTACTTCCCGTTCCGGCAACAGGCGCTCCTATGGCAGAATCATCCGCATCATTCCGAAGCTGATAATCAACGCCAACTTCTGAGCCTGCTATCTGAATACTTGAGCTGGTGCCTTCACATACCGGGCTTGCTGTGGCTGTTACGGTAAGGGCTGCATCAATATTGCCTAATACGGTTACTGTAACCGTTGTGGCTAACTGTACCGGTGGGCATGCTCCGCGTGTTGCCAGCACGTTAAAGGTAGTTGTAGCGGCAAGGGGTCCGGTGGACAATACAACAGAGCTACCTGTTCCGGCTACAGGTGAACCGACCGAACTGTTATCGGCATTGTTTCTGAGCTGGTAGCTCACACCATTTTCAGATGCTGCCACTTCAATATCGCTCGCGCCACCCGAACAAACCGGGCTAACGGTAGCGCTGACACCCAAGGCGGCAGACGGAGGCACATCCACAACAACAGTTACTGATGTTGATGATACGGTACCGTTGCAATTTGCATCCGACACTGAAACCAAGGTATAGCTTGTTGTAGTTGCGGGACTAACAGAAACTATAGCCGGGCTCACCGCTGCCGTTTCAGCGAAGGTAGTAGTACCATCGGAGTATTCGTAATTCCAGGGGCCAGTGCCTGTAAATGTAAAAGTCAGGTTAGCGCTTTGCCCATCACAGATACTAACATCGCCACTCAGCAACGCAGTAGGCAACGGGTTAACCGTTAAGGTTACGGGTGTAGCTGCGCTGGCACAGCCGCTGATGGTTTCGGTTACAAACACCGTAGTGGTACCGGCAGCAGCAGCGCTGAATCCAAGCTGGGTAGCCGTTGGATTCACACCTGTGGTTAATGGAGTGGTTAACCCGGCATCGCTGTACCAGGCATAGGTGCTGCTTCCGCCCGGGGTTGTTACAAAAGGCGGAACAATGACATCGCCCACACAATAGGCAGCAGGAGAAAATGTAATGGCAGGCGCGGCCGGAATGGCGTTAACAATTAAGGTAATGCTGGATGGAGCGCTTTCGCAACCGCTTCCGTTGATTTCAGTAATGTAGATTGTACGCACAAGCGGTGCTGCAGAGCTGAATCCAAGCACTGCATTGGTCGGGTTTGTTCCGGTAGTAAGCGGTGTGGTCAGCGCGGCATCAGCATACCACGTATAGGTATTGAACGGAACCGGGCTTGTTACAACAGGCGGAGTAATGGTTTGCCCAACGCAATATGAGGCGGGTGAAAATGTAATAGCCGGAGGCCCAGTAACCGGGTTTATGGTAAGCGTAACGCTGGTAGATGGCCCTTCGCACCCGCTCGCGGTAGTTTCCGTTACAAATACAGTGCGGGTATTGGCGGTTGCACTGCTAAAGCCAAGTGCAGTATTGGCCGGAGCGGTTCCGGTAGTCAGTGCCGTAGTCAAGCTTGCATCGCTGTACCAGGTGTAGATGCTTCCGCCAACCGGGGCATTTACCGATGGCGAGCTTATCGATTCGCCCACACAGTAGGTTGCGGGTGTAAACGTAACGGACGGAGCTACCGGTACAGCATTAACGGTAAGTGTAACTGGGGTTGCCGGCCCTGTACAGTTGGCAGAATTGGTTTCGGTAACATAAACGGTGCGAACCAGCGGTGCTACTGAATTAAATCCTAATGCAAGATTTGTTGGTGCCGCTCCGCTTGTCAGCAACACGGTAAGCCCGGCATTATTGTACCAGTTATAGGTGCTTTCCGGGTCGGGTGTTGTAATTACAGGAGGAGTTACGGACTCACCCACGCAAAAGCTGTTGGGATTAAATGTAACAGCCGGTGCACCGGGCACCGCCCCTACTGTGAGTGTAATGCTGGTAGCTGCTCCTTCGCAATTGCTGGAATTTCGTTCTGTAACGAATACCGTTCTGACAACGGGCACGGCACTGCTGAAACCCAAAGCAGCATTGGTTGGGGCAACGCCCGTGGTCAGAATTACGGACAACCCTGCATCACTATACCAGGTATACGTACTACCGCCTACCGGGGCATTAACCGTTGGCGGTGTTATTGTGTTTCCGACACAATAAGTAGACGGATTAAAATTTACGACAGGAGCGGCAGGAATCGGATTTACCGTTAATGTTACCGGTGTGGCAGCGCCACTGCAATTACTGCTGTTGGTCTCTGTAACAAATACCGTCTTGGTTATTGCTGAAGCGCTGCTAAAGCCTAATTGAGCATTGGTAGGTGCCGATGCTGTAGCTAACAGTATTGTTAAGCCGGCATCGTCATACCATTGGTATGTGCTGCCACCCACCGGGGTTGTGATAACCGGGGGCACTATGGCATCCCCTGCACAATAGGAACTTGGCGAAAATGTAACAGCCGGTGCAAGCGGAACTGAACTGACCGTTAGCGTTACAGGTGTAGCCGGCCCGGGACATCCGTTTGAATTCGTTTCGGTAACATAAACGGTACGCACACCCGGTGTTGCGCTACTAAAGCCAAGAGCGGCATTAGTAGGCGTTGCACTCGTTGCAATTACGGTTGATAAGCTTACATCGCTGTACCAGGTGTAGGTGCTTCCGCCAACCGGGCTTGTGATAACCGGTGGTGTAATAACTTCACCCACACAATACCCCGAAGGTGTAAATGTAACAGCAGGAGCTACGGGTACGGCATTAACCGTTAAGGTTACAGGGGTTGCCGGGCCAGTGCAATTAAAGCTGTTGGTTTCGGTAACGTAAATGGTTTTTGTATTCGCTGCAGCGCTGCTAAATCCCAATTGAATATTGGTTGGCGTTGTAGTGGTTGCCAGGAGTGTGGTTAACCCTGCATCATCATACCACTGGTAGGTGCTGCCTCCAGCCGGGGATGTAATGGCGGGCGCAATTATGCTTGCTCCTACACAATAGGTATTTGGAATAAATGTAACAGCAGGAGCTCCCGGAACAGGATTTACCGTAACATTAACCGATCCGCTTACAGCATCAGCCGGGCAGCCGTTTACATCGGTAACTGCAGTAAGTGTGTAGGTAGTATTAACCAGCGGGGCAACCGTTATATCTGCCCCATTAGCATAGCTGCCCACTGTTCCCAAACCAGAAATGGTTAAGGTGAAGGGGCCGGCCCCACCTGTTATATTAACCTGTAAGGTTGTAGACTGCCCTGCGCAAACCGGGCTTGTTCCTGACAAGCTCAGCACGGCATCGGTTGGTGCCGGAGGCTCAAGAATGGTAATTGGGCCAATGGTTTGGGAACAGTTTGTTCCGTTATCGGTAACCACTACTGTGTAATCACCCGCTGATAATCCGGTAATATCTTCAGCCGTAGAGATAAATCCGTTTGTTGCCGTCCAGCTATAGGAATAGCTCGAAGTTCCACCGGAAACATCTATTGAAATCTGGCCGTTGGGAGCGCCACAGCTTGTACTGTTAACGGGGAAGCCCGGTGTAACCCCTGCTACAATATCTGTAGTACCGTTAATAATAAAATTACCATTGAAATCCTGGGGGTTTCCGTCCTGAACCACAATAATGTAATTACCCGGCTTAAGATCTTGAGCCACATAGGGAACACCTAACGCAAGCGGAACATTAATGAGGTTAGTGGGGCCGATTATGAAAAGCTGTAGAGGCGGAATTCCTGATGTTACCGTTACTATAATTGACCCGTTATCCAGTATACCGTCCGTACCGGGAGCGCCACCGGCATCCTGCAAATCGCGGCAGGCATCTTTCTTTTCCGACAGGACAACAACAGGTGCCTGGGCCATTACATCAGCCGCAAATGCCATCATACCAAGCAGCAACGTCAGAAGAAATAAGCGGGGGAGTAAACTTCTCTTCATTTAATCCTGATGGTTAAGTGCCGGGTGCAGCCTTCTTTGCTGCGGATAATCACGTTATAATCACCAGCGTTCAGTTCGGTGATTTTTGTTTCGGTTACATCTAACCGGTTATTCCTGCTATCGCCACTAAAGAGATAGGTGGTATAGGTTTGCTTGTCGTCTTTAAACTTCAATTCGATTTCGCCATTGGCCTGGCTACCCGAGGTGTTTTTTATCTTGTAAGTAACCTGGATTTCATCGCAGGGCTTTACAGGCGGATAAGCCACGTTGTTTCCAGTCTGGAAAGACCATGCAGCAAAAATCAATAAACTGCAAGTGAGGTATTTAAAACCAACCATATCAAGCAAAAAATTAAAAGCAAGGTAACGGTTTCCCGCGGCCCCCGCAATACTACTTTCTCAATTTTGGAGCTGCACAAACGCCTCCAATGTGCAAAGCACAGCCTTAAAAAAAACTTTACCTAATATAAGTAATGTTTTCGTAAAAAAATCAGGTTTTAGAAGCGCCTGGAGAGCACCTCACTCAGGATAAAAGCCCTCTTGAAAGAAGACGGGTTACGCAGTTCCTTGATGTAGTCAACGGCCGGAGCAACTTTACGTTCCCGCTTATAGCCCTTGAACTTTTCGTAACTCACTACAGTATCTTCAAGGTGCATGGTTTCTTCAAGCGATGCCCGGTTAAAAGCTTCGGATTTTGCCTTTTCATAAGTGGCATATATCTCGTCTTCTGTTCTGTAGTCTGGTTTCTTAAGCGGCTTTATTTCTTCCTCTATCTCATCGTCATAGTCCACATATTCAACCTGTTTGGGCTGCACTAAAGGCTTGGGCTGAGGCGCTTTTGACGCCTGAATCTCACGTAACAGATCTTCAAACGAAATGGGCTTGTTCTCCTGCCCGGTTCCACCAAGTTCCGGCTGGTTTTGCCGCTGATCCGGTTTCTTTTTATTTGCCCGGGCAATCAGGGTT
>JAHCHY010000008.1 GCA_026129485.1 Cyclobacteriaceae bacterium | reverse complement strand
AGAAGGGTGAATAAAATGATCAGTCGCATGGGAGGCAGGGTTGAAGGACAAAGATTTAAGGTAAGTAAAAATAAGAAAACCAATTTACCGTTACCTTTGGTAACTAAATTTATCCTTGCCGGATTCTAAACTCACTACAAATATGAAAATTAATGGCGTGCTGATCTTTGTAATTTTATTCAGTTCCTATTGAATCTTTATCACATCAACCGGATTCATTTTCCCTGCCCGTAGAGAAGAATAACCGGCAGAAACAATAACTAATAAAAATGAAATTGCCGTTACTGTTATAAATATTATACCGCCAAGGTTGGTGCGATATGCAAATCCGACCAGCCATTCTTTCATTAACCAATAAGCAATGGGTAATGCAATTACATTTGCAACTAATACTATTTTCATAAAGCCGCCTACATGTAATAAGGTAATTTGTCGGGATGTTGCCCCAAGAACTTTACGGATACCAAATTCTTTCATGCGCCTGATGGACATGTAAGCTGATAGCGAAAAAATCCCGATAGACGAAATTAGCGCTACCATCCATGCCCCAACCTGAAGTGCAGCAAGAGCTTTATTCTCATCCCTGTATTGACTGTCGTACATATCCCCTACAATTCTATAGTCGATTGGAAACCCCTCAATGACTTTTTCATAAGTAGTCTTGAGCAAAGGAAGGGCCTCGCTTATGGACCTGTCAATCCTTACATTCAGGCAATAGCCCGGCCATGAATCATATGGGAGCCGCATGACCACCGGTTCTACTTTCTCACGCAAGGGCCTTGTATTGAAATCCTGAACAACACCTACCACTATACCTTCCCATTTTTCAATTTCTCCTCTGGTTTGTTTTACCCTTATTTTCTTTCCAAGGGGGTCAGTCCATCCGAACTCCTTCACCGCTGTTTCATTCACAATAAATGCCTTATGTGAATCTGCCGGATTATTAATATCAAAGTTTCTTCCGAGGAGAGTTTTTACGCCCATAGTTTTTAGAAAATCATGATCTACAAAAACTTCACTTATCAACGTCTGCTTCATAGCATCATCTGCTTCCACCTCGTACTCACCTTTAAAATAGGGAACTCCGGTCATGTGATAGTGAGAATATGATGTTGATACCACACCCGTAAGCCTGCTTACTTCATCCTTTAATACTGCTGCTTTTTCAAGGGGATATTCGTCTGGCATAATCAAGCTAATTAAGTTGGTACGGTCATACCCTAAATCCTTCGTATTAATATAATCAACCTGGCTCCCGACTATCAAGGTTGCGCTAATACAAATAATGGAGATTATGAATTGGAACAGCAAAAGGGTCTTGCTAATAGACAGGCTATTTCCAAATCCAACCCCCTTGCTTAGATCACTTATTGGGTTATTCATTGAAAGCTGAAAGGCTGGATATGCAGTTGAAAAAGCAGCCAAAAATAATACTGTGAATATTATCAGGGCCATAACATTTGTATTGAGCAATATCTCTAACTTGAGATTTGGGTCAAGCAGTACCAAAACTTTGGGGAATAGGAGGTATAGAATAATCAGACTTATTAGCAAACCCAAAAAACAAAGAAACAGCGTCTCCAGTGTTACCTGAAAGGCAATCTGTTTTTTCCGGGCGCCAAGAATTTTTCTAACTCCTATTTCTTTACTTCGACTGTGAAAGTCAGCTATGGATAGATTAATGTAGTTGAAGCTGGCAATCACAAGCAAGAAAATACTGAGTAAAGAGAAAATATAGACGTAAAGCCCGTTACCGTTCTCAAAAAATTCCATATTCATATTTGGGCCAAGATAAATTTCTGTTATTGGCTGAAGGAAAACGCTAAACTTTTTTTCCCCGCCATCTTCCCTTTTAGCAACATTCTTTGCAATCACCGGATTAATCTTATCAGAAAATTGATTCGGATTTTCCTGATGATTCAATCGAACATAAAGATGGACTGATCCATCCCAGGTAATTTCCCATGAATCATTTGAAGGATTATTGCCTCCTTCAAATGCATTGAATGGCATAACAGCGCTGAAGTTTAAGTGAGTATTGGCGGGCAAATCTTTGATGATTGCTGCTACCTCTAAAGATTTATTCTGCCTGTCAGGAAAGGAGATCAGCTTGCCGATTGGGTCTTCATCACCAAAAATCCGGATAGAAAGAGATGATGTCAATACGATAGTGCCTGGCCTGCTTAGCGCACGTCTATCACCTTTTATAAATTCAAAAGTAAAGACATTGAACAAGGAGCTGTCGGCCTCCGCGAACCCTCTTAACCTCATTAGCTTTTCATTGTATCTAATGAAGGCCCGGTTTGATTCACTGAGTCTCGTAAATGATCTTATCTCAGGAAACCCGGCTTTTATTGCGGGGCCTATTGCCGGAGGAACCATAGCATATTGCTCCATTTTTCCGTCCTCATCCCGATTTGAATTTACCCGATAGATGTTTTCATAATCATAATGATACTTGTCGAAGGACAATTGAAAAGAAACATAAAGGGCAATTACAAGAAAACTAAACAATGCTAATGTGAGCCCACCGAGCTTGAAAAGGAAGTTAATTTTATTCTTTATCAGATGTCGGTAAGTGGCCTTTAGGTAATTTGTAAACATTATGAGTTGAATTTACTTGCTCTACTCTTTTAGCTCTTTTCTTATGTATAAATGTATCAAAATTTCCAACTATGTCCGCGGTACGCGGAAACTAACAGACGAGCCAGCTAATTACAACACGCGACAATTCAAATTCCGGATTTGTAAATCAATTTGGTTTTTTTACTAAAATTAGTAAATATTTATTGTTTATCAATAAATATTTATCACATTTGAGGCGCAATCCAAAACTCGTAAAACCATTATGAAAAGAGCTTCAATCGTATTTCTTCAGGCAGTTATTGTGCTTATCGGCATAGTAGCGCTTACCATTTTGATTTGGCTTCCCTCCACCGAAGGACGGGCCGTAAATTTAGATTGGTTCAGTATTTATTCTGATCCGTTCATCCTGTATGGATACTTAGCATCCATCGCTTTTTTTGTTGCGCTGTACAAGGCATTCAGGTTGCTGGGCTACATCAGGCAAAACAAAGTATTTTCTTCAAACGCTGTTAATGCATTAAAGAGCATAAAGTATTGTGCCATTGTGCTAAGCGTTTTAATCGTGGCGGCAGGGCTATTCATAATGTTATCCCATAATGGGGATGACGACCCCGCAGGTTTTCTTGCCATTTGTATTGTAACAACTTTTGCTTCTATTGTGGTTGCAACGGCTGCGGCAATATTTGAAAAACTGCTGCAAAATGCCGTTGATATGAAATCCGAAAACGACCTAACCATTTAAGCCATGCCGATTATTGTAAATGTAGATGTGATGATGGCAAAGCGAAAAATGTCGCTGAACGAGCTTTCAGAAAAGGTTGATTTAACATTATCTAACCTCTCTATCTTAAAAACAGGAAAAGCAAAAGCAATCCGCTTTAGCACCTTGGAGGCAATTTGTAATGCATTAGACTGCCAGCCGGGCGATATTCTGGAATATATACCCGACAAAAAAGGAAAGAACCGATAATATGGGATGGCAGGTTTGTCAGGAAGCTCCTTTACCTTAACTATTAAAAATCTCATTATGAACATTAGAATATTATTTGTGGCTATCGTGTGGCTGGCCCTGTGTGTAACAGGAAACGCACAACAGCTCGACAAAGCCAAGCTCGACCTGTTGTTTGACCGTCTCCTTGAAAAAAATAAAGGTATGGGCAGCATTACTATCGCCAAAGATGGAAAGATCCTCTACTCCCGTTCATTTGGTTATGGACAAATTACTGAAACAGTAAAAAAACCTCTGACCGGGGACAGTAAATACCGCATTGCCTCTATTACCAAGACTTATACCACTGTCATGACGTTTCAGTTGGTGGAAGAAGGAAAATTAGAGTTGACTGACCGCTTAGATCAATTCTTTCCGCAGATTCCCAATGCAGACAAGATTACCATTGCTCACATTCTTTCGCACCGCAGCGGCATACCCGATATGAATGTTCCTACAGGCTGGCGAGCGCAGCCAAGAACTCATGAGGAAATAATTGCAGCAATTGCAAAAGAAAAACCGTTGTTTGAACCCGACAGCCAACATTCCTATAGCAATACCGGCTTTGTGTTGTTGGGCTATATTTTAGAAAAAATTGACGGTAAACCTTACCAGGAAATACTAAAGCAACGCATCGCTGATAAGATTGGCCTGAAAAACACTTACCTGGGCTTAGGGAATAACAATGTGGATGATAACGAAAGCCTTTCGTACCGGTATTTGGGCGCATGGAAAGAAGCGCCTGAAATAGACCTTAGTATCCCGGCCGGTGCGGGTGCTATCATCTCTACACCAACCGATATGTGCAAATTTATTCAGGCACTGTTCGATGAAAAACTGATCTCGAAAGGCAGCCTTGATCAAATGAAAACCATGCGTGACGGGGAGGGCATGGGCATGGAGCTTTTTTCCTTTGCTGGCCATACGCTGTACGGTCATACCGGAGGCAGCAACGTTTCGGGTTCATGGTTGGCTTATGAACCTGCGGAAAAACTGGCCCTGGCATATACTACCAACGCAAAGATTTATCCTGTCAAGGATATTATTGCCGGTGTTTTCGATATTTACTGGAACAAGCCTTACGAAGTTCCCACATTTGAAGCGCTGGAAGTAAGCGAGGAACTCATAGACCAATATACGGGCGTTTATGTGATAGCCGGTAAGCCTGCAAAGATGACGGTGATCAAAACCGGTAAAACCATTTCTATTGACAACGGAGGTTCGACCATACCGTTAGAAGCTACGGCTCCCGATAAATTTAACCTTGCCCCCGGGGTTACGGTTGAGTTCGATACGGCTAAAAAGCAAATGATCATCAGGCGGCCACAGGGTGAAGCGGTATTTACTAAAGAAAACGATTAGCAGTATTATAAATCACTGAAAATAAGTATATAAATTTGATGTTGGCGGCAATGTAATAACGACACGGCATTAACAATAACCAAAATGACAAAGACTGTGTCGAAACTAATAATACTCTTTCCCTGCACTTATGTTGTACACATTGCCGAAGAGTATTGGGCTGGCGAACGTTTTTTTAATTGGCTCTCACGTGTCGCTAATTCAAATATGACAGAAGATAGCTTTTTGCTGCTAAATGGAGTATTTATGTTCATTATGATAATTGCAACATCTATCGCCATTTGGCAACGAGACCATCGGATTGTATTGGTTTTAGCAAGTATCGTTACGATTAACACCTTGCTGCATATTTTGGGAAGCATATTTACGTATTCATACTCACCTGGTCTTATATCAGCCGTGGTGCTATGGCTACCACTTGCGGCATGGGCTTTTTATCACGAACGCAGATATACATCTGCTCGTCAAAGACTTGGTGCTATCTTAGCAGGAATTGTTGCACATGTATTAGTCTCGGTTTCTGCTTTATTATAATAAATTGACAAAGGTTCCGCTACAAACCAACATATCCATAGAATGACGAACGGCAGCGTTAATCAGAATACAAAAACATCACAATTATGATTTACCATATTTTAAATGGCGATTCTCTTGCTTACAGTTTTCCGGATACCAAAATTGAAGGCGATGTAGTTGTAGTAAGAGAAGGTCTTATAGATGGAGATTTGTCAGGCGACAATCTTCAAGACTTTTGGCAATCAAGAGCTAAGTACATGGGATTAACAGAACCTGAGTATCACGACAAGGTTGCTGGTGAATTTAAAAAAATAATGGATGCGCCTGATAATTCCGAATTCAACCTTTGGTTTGAGTATGACTTGTTTTGCCAGGTAAATATGTGGTTCATTATTTCAATCATTAATAATTTGTCAGTAAAGAAAAAAGTTTACGCTGTTTATACTTCCTATTTAGATAGAAACGATAAACAGTTTTGGAATGGATTCGGACCGGCTAATTCAAGCCAGCTTCAGTTTTGTTTTAGTAATAGAATTCTTTTAAGTGCTGCTGACTTACAATTAGGGCAAGAATTATGGGCAGCCTATAAAGACAATAACTTTTCAGCATTAACTCGTCTTGCACAAAATCAATCTTTTACTTTTCCATACTTGCAGGAAGTAGTAAAGGCACATATTGACCGGTTCCCGAAAGATGGCACAAATGGCAGACCTGAAAAAGTTATTGAAGACATTATAAAAAATGTATCTACCGACCTCCATGAAGTGTTTAAAGAGTTTTGGAAAAGAGAAAGTATTTATGGGTTCGGTGATACTCAATTAGAACATCTTTATGACAAAGTAATGCACTACCGCTAACATGGGATTCCTTGGCGATACGCGCCACTTTAGACAGGACTTCAAAAGTCCACAGCTATGACAGATTTTGATATTTACTTTCCTGAAAGTAATTACAATTTTATAGATTTATGATTATTGATTCGTGAGCTTGAAGCTTGAATTATTGATTTCGATGCCCGATTCTACTTACCTCTTATGCAGTACCCAAACCTCATCATAATACAGCTCTTCCGAATCAACCATTTCACGAACAATTTCAATAAAAACTTCTTTTTCGGTTGGGTCAACGGCTAACTCCAGCTCGTCCACCGTCATGGGTTTTTGCGTAAGCAGGTAGTTGATCTGCTGCTCGTAATCTTTAAACAGCGCGGTGTTTTGCTGTTTGTGCTTTTCGATGCATACATCGCACCGGCCGCACACGGTATCCGTAATTTCACCGAAGTACTCCTGTATGAGCTGCATGCGGCACCGGTGGGTTTGCGTAGTATAATTAACCATAGCCTCCATCTTGCTCAGGTGCAGCGCACGCCTGCGGTCAAATTCTTTTTTATCGATGGATAAGCGTTCCGCATCCTGCCGGGCGGTTACAAATGTTACTTTAGCACGTTCATCCTGTGGTTCATAAACCAACACCTGCAGGTTGTGCAATTGCTCCAGCTCCAGCTTTACAGCAGCTTCCGGTAATCGCAGCATCTGTGCAACCTGCTTTTCGGATACCTGCGTGAAATCAGCATACAGCTCACCACCGTACAAGCGAAGCAGGGCTTTAATTAACGGGTCGAACCGGGCGTGCGCTACCTGGAACTCGTACAGCTTTTTGTTATCAAACGCAAAGTGAAGTACGGTGGGCCTGTAAAAGCTTTCATTGAATTCGATCAGCCCGAACTCTTCCAGCTTTTTAAGCGCAGGATATACTTCGGTCGACTTCAGGTTTAATTTGTGGCAAAACACTTCGAGGTCAAAATCGAAACTTTCGCCCTGGCTGCTGCCCATAGCCACCTGGAAGAAGTTGGCCAGCCCCTGGTAGATTTTTTTCAACGCTTCCAACGTGGGTTGCGCCTGCTCGACTTTTAATTGCAAAGAATCAATATCCGAGTTGTGATAAAGCACGGCAGCATAGCTCCGTTTGCCATCCCGACCGGCACGGCCCGCCTCCTGGTAATAAGCTTCAAGGGTTTCCGGTAAATCCATGTGCACGACCACGCGCACATCGGCTTTATCGATGCCCATGCCAAAGGCGTTGGTAGCTACCATTACACGACTACGATTGGTAATCCACTCTTCCTGGCGCGAGGTTCGCTCGGCATGGGTAAGGCCTGCATGATAGTATGTCGCGCTAATGCTGTTCTTTTTTAGGAATGTTGCCAGCACCACGGTGGCTTTGCGCGAGCGAACATAGACAATAGCTGACCCGGGAACTTTGCGAAGTATTTCCAGCAGCTTTTTTTCTTTCAGCTCTGATTTCCGGATGACGAGTGAAAGATTATCCCTTGCAAAACTTTTTTGAAACAAAGCAGCCTGCTTCAGTTGCAGCTTATCCATGATGTCGGCCTGTACCTGCCCGGTGGCGGAAGCCGTTAATGCAATAAACGGTACGTCCGGATGAATATTTCTTAGCTCAGCGATCTTTAAATAAGGCGGACGGAAATCATACCCCCATTGCGAAATGCAATGCGCCTCGTCAATCGCCACGAGGCTTACGTTCATTTTTTTTACACGCTCTTTGAACAGGTCGGTTTGCAGGCGTTCGGGCGAGAGGTACAAGAATTTTTGTTTCCCGTACACACAGTTATCCAATGTAATATCAATCTCACGATGATGCATGCCGGCATGAACCGCTACTGCCGGTATGCCACGTTCTTTCAATTGCTTTACCTGGTCCTGCATTAAGGCGATGAGCGGTGTTATTACGAGGCAAACTCCCTCTTGCATAAGGGCGGGCACCTGGAAGCAAATGGACTTGCCTCCACCGGTAGGCAGAATGGCCAGTACATCCTGCCTGCTTAGTACCGCATCAATGATTTTATCCTGCGGAGAGCGAAACTGCGTGTAGCCCCAGTATTGTTTTAATATTTCAATTGGTGCGGACATGGCATATCAATCACCACTTTATTTCCTGCTTGTTCAGAAATGCTGCAATCCCTTTTTTACAATCGGAGGTAGCGCGGGCTTTGGCGTTCTGATTAGCTGCAAAGGCAAGCGCCTCGTTAAGCGGAAAATTCTGTACCTCGTTAACTAATTGCTTGGTTAGCTGCATGGACTGCGCAGAGTTTTGGTTAACGAGATTTTGAGCAAACTGCTTTACGCGATTTTCAAGCTCGCCTGCAGGCACGATTTCGGTAATCAACCCGTTTGCCAGCGCGGCTTCGGCATTAATAATTTCACCGGTAAGGAGAAGATGCCTGGCTTTTTGTTCTCCGATTTTACGAATCAGGAACACCGACACCAGCGCGGGAATAAACCCGATGCGTACTTCCGTGTAACCAAACTTGGCTTCCGGAACGGCAAAGGTAAAATCGCATACGGCAGCCAGTCCGCAGCCACCGGCCAGCGCATGGCCCTGCACTTGCGCAATCACAACTTTTTCTAATGTGTAGATTTTAAGAAAGAGCTCTTTCAGAAGATTGGAGTCCGCCACGTTTTCATCAAACGAGTAGTCTTGCAGTTGTTGCAGGTAAGCCAGATCGGCCCCGGCACAAAACGATTCACCATTGGCTTTCAGTACTACTGCTTTTACGTGCTCATCTCGCTCAGCATTATCAAATGCAGCTTTCAATTCAGAAACCAGTTCCGGGCCAAGCGCGTTTCGCTTCTCCGGTCTGTTGAGTGTGATGCAGGCCAATTGACCGGCAACGGAATATAGCACCTGGCTCATGGTAATGGGTTTAATGATCCTGTAATATAAAAGCCCCCTCATCGGCAACCGCGTGCACCTGCCACGACTGGTTTACCCGTGCCGATTTCCAACGGGCAATATAGCGGCTGCTGTTGGTACCATCTAATATTATTTTAGTACCGGGCTGCAGGTACGCAGTATCTTTTAGCTGGAGCGCATGATTACTAACCACCAGGTAATCGACCGGCACGCGAGGCAGGGGTTGGTTGCGTTTATCCAGTACCGCTATACTTTTTTTATTCCACGCAAAAAACGAAACGCTGTTGTGAACCCTTTCAAAAGGAATTTCAGCTTGCGTTACTTTTACACCGTGTTGTAACCGGTTGGGTACTATATGGAACCGGGTACGTTCGTAATCATTTCGCAATACACTATCGGCCCGGTAATAGCTTTTGCCATTCGCGATCCACTCCATAGCCGAATGGTTGGAAATGCTGTATACCACAACCTGCTTGGTTGAAAGATTTTGTGAAAGATGAGATTCTTGTGTAATGATAAATATGCCGCACAGGAGGATTGTTAACCATACCCACTGCCGGTTGCGATGTTGCAATAACAGGATGAGCGAAAGCAATGCGCCCATAATAAGCCAGCATTGAAACGTGGTAACATAAATACCGCCAATTATACTATACGGTAATTTCTCGGTTACCATTACGGTTCCGTTCAGCAGCTCAATCATCCACTCAAGCGCCCGGCCTATTAAGAAAGCTAATGGTGTAATAGCGCTTACGCCCAACAGCAGGATACCGCCCACCAAAACGGCTGTTGACAATGGAATGACAAATAAGTTGGATACGAGGAAATACACCGGGAACTGGTGGAAGTATAGCATACCCAGCGCGAACGTGGCGATTTGTGCGGCAATGGAAATGCAGGTGATCTCCCAGACCCAGTTGCCGAAGCGGCTATCGATTATCCAAAGATTGTATAGCGGGCGTTGCAGGTAAACAATACCCATTACAGCGAGGTAGGAGAGTTGAAAACCTACCGACATAACCAGATAAGGATCGTACAGCAGCAACACAAAAGCGGATGTGGCTAATGTGTTGTAGATATTTGTGCGCCAGCCCAACGGTTTAGCCAATGCAACAAATGAAAACATGGTAACGGCACGAAGCACAGAGGGCGACAAGCCTGTAACAAAAGCGAACGTCCATAACAGGAAGATGCTGACAGCAGCTACCAGCCAGGCGCTCCACTGGTATTTTTTGATGGGCTTAAACAGGAGGAGAATAATGACATAGATGATGCCCACATGCATACCGGAGACAGCTAATACATGCATGGCCCCGCTCGCTGCATAGGCGCTCAGCAGGTCATTGTCGATTCCTTCGGTTATTCCAAGAACCAACGCCATGGCTACAGCCTGGTTTTGATCGCCCCTGATATAGGCTTCTATTACAGTGCCGGCCCAATCGCGTACGCGGTGCGAGTAATAGATAAATCCTTTACGCTCCGAAGGCGCCACAAACTGCACCTGCCCGGCTTTCAGAAATTGCTGGTGATAAACATTTTTAAAGCCCAGGAATCTTTTATAATCAAACTCGTTGGGGTTGGCGGGCGGGCGTAATTTCTGTGGAGTACCTTTTATCAACAGCTTGTCGCCATAGAGCCACGGAATTTTGTCGATGGTTTTCTTAGACACATAAACAACTACTTTGCCCGATGCGGGGATCCATTCAGTTGTTTTGACCTGGACGATCTCCACGTAAAATTTCCACGAGTTTGTTTTGGATTCGGGCGCGCTGCGTATGATGCATTCGTACGCGCTGATGTTGGAATGTTGCAGAATATGATCGGGGTTGTGGCGATCGGTACTTTGGTTCAGGTGAACGAATCCAAATACGGTTATCGTGGCGAGTGCGCTGATTCCATAAACTGATCTTATGTTTTTATTTCTTCGGGCAAGGAAATAGAGTGCTATTGAAGCGCTCATCAAAATAGCCAGGATAACGATTGCCGGTTTAGCCGGTAAAAGTCCTGGGAAGTAAATAGCTGACAGGATGCCACACACCAGGCACAGGGTTATCCGAACCATAGCATAGGGAACCCACTTTTGCATAAAGTGAAGGTAACAAAATGCACGTTGACCTGAAAGGCAGAATCAGGGCTGGTAGCCTTCCACCAGGATCATTTTGGTATGGGCTGTACGCTGGCGCAGCGCTTTGGCGGCAGCATATTCTTCCGATGCCCACCACGCTTTGGCCAACGCTACAGTTGGAAACTCCAGAACCACAATCCGCTCCGGGTTCCATTCGCCTTCGAGGCATTCGGTTTTAGCGCCTCGCACGATAAACTTTCCCCGGTAGTTTTTTAACGATCCGGGTGTGAGCTTTTTGTAGTCTTCATATTCCGAAGGGTTATGAATGGAAACTTCTACAATCAGGTAGGCTGGCATTATTCCTGTTCTTTAGATTGGTTTACAACTTTTCCGTAAGCTTCAATTATATCGCGCACTAATTTATGGCGCACCACATCGCGTTCGTTCAGCTCTACAAAGCCAATACCCTTTACCCGGTTTAAAATACGCACAGCTTCTTTCAGGCCCGAACGCTGGTTGGGCGGCAAATCAATCTGCGAGGTATCGCCCGTAACAATCATCTTGGAGTCAGGCCCCATGCGGGTAAGAAACATTTTCATTTGCATGGGCGTAGTGTTCTGGGCTTCATCCAGCAGGATAAACGCATTGTTAAGCGTGCGGCCGCGCATGTAGGCGAGCGGAGCGATTTCAATGATCTCGCGCTCCATGTAATACTTCAGCTTTTCGAACGGCACCATATCGTTCAGCGCATCGTAAATCGGGCGCAGGTACGGATCGATTTTTTCTTTCAGATCGCCCGGCAGGAAACCGAGGTTTTCACCGGCTTCAACCGCGGGGCGTGTAATAATGATTTTCTTTACCTGCTTGTTCTTTAATGCCTTTACCGCCATCGCCACCGAAACAAAAGTTTTACCCGTTCCGGCAGGGCCAAGCGCAAACACGAGGTCATGTTCGCGAACGGCCTTAACCAGGCGTTGCTGGTTTACGGTTTTGGCTTTGATAGGCGAGCCTTTTGTACCATATAATATAATGCCATCGGGCGAATCTTCAGGTATAAACTCCTGCCGCTCCTGTGCAATGTAGCCGCGCACGTTCTCTTCTGTTACCCGTCCGAACTGGTGAAAGTGATCGATAAGGGAATTAAGCACTTCGGTTACCTGGATCAGGTCCGGGGCCTCGCCTCTAACCAGAATTTCATTTCCGCGCGAGATGATTTTTGTTTTGGGAAAAGCGGCAGCCAGCTCGCTGATGTTCTTGTTTTCTACACCCAGGAAATCGGTGAGCGAAACATCTTCCAGTGTAATGGTTTTTTCTATCAATGAAGTAAAGTGGTTGAAATCAATTAATTTTGTTGCGTAAAAGTAAAAAAATCCGGTCCAAGCCAAAACGCCTTAACTACCTGCAATGGCGATTATTACACTTCTTACCGATAGTGGGGATAGCGATCATTACGCAGGCGCCATCAAAGCGAGAATTATCAGCATGAATCCGGGCGTAACTGTGGTCGATATCAGCCACCGCATTATGCCATGCGATATTGCCCACGGGGCATACGTGCTAAAGTCGGTGTTCCGCGATTTCCCGAAAGGCACCGTGCATTTGGTGGGGGTGGATTCAACCGGTAACCGGGATGATCAGTACCTGGCCATTCAGCTGGAAGATCATTTTTTTGTAGGTGTTGATAATGGTTTATTCGGCCTGATCAGCGATCAGGTTCACCAGCAGGCAGTTCAGCTACCCAAAACAGGCGAAGTAACTTTCCCGGAGAAAGACATACTGGCACCGGCTGCTGCGCGCATAGCGAATGGCGAAACGCTAAGCGCAATCGGGGCCCCGGTAGAGGCATACCGCAAAATGCTGAACCGCCAGGTAAAAGCAACCCGCAAAATAATTGCCGGCCATGTGGTGCGGGTGGATAACTATGGAAACCTGATTACCAACATCAGTAAGGTTGATTTCGATATTCTTACCAAGGGACGAAATTATACCGTGCAGTTTGGCGGTGAGAAATTCAGGCGGGTGCATACCAATTACTTCCAAACCGAGCAGGGCGATTGCTTTTTGATTTTCAATAGTCTCGGTTTTCTGGAGATAGGTATTTTTAAAGGTAATGCCAGCGAATTGCTGGGTCTGCAATACGATAGCCCTGTAAACATTACTTTTGATGAATAAATAAGATGTTAGTAGCAAGATATTGAGTTGTGATTTTGGCAAAAACGAGGATTTGCCCATCTTTGCAGCCCTGTTTAGAAGTTTTACCAGTGCTAAACAGTTATAATGCCTGAGTGGCGGAACTGGTAGACGCGCACGACTCAAAATCGTGTGCCTTCGGGCGTGCCGGTTCGATTCCGGCCTTAGGTACAACGCTGAAAAGCAAATGATTAGAGAGCCATCCAAAATGCCGGATGGCTTTTTTGTTTTATTCGAGTGAACAGAACCGCAGATCTTAGGCCGGCATGCTATTCAACGGAATCTTCCCATCAGGTATTTCTTGGGTGTAACGCCATACTTTCTTCGAAAATACGATATGAAGTGGCTGGTATTGGTGTACCCTACCCGGTACGAAACTTCTTTAACATGGTATTTCCCTGAATCAAGTAATATACGTGCTTGCTCCATCCGGTGGTCCATCAGGTAATTATAGACTGTGTTGCCAAAGACCTTTTTAAATCCCGCCTTTAATTGTTGTTGGTTTAACCCGGCTACCCGCGCAACTTCTTTAAGGCTTGGGGGCGAATCGATATGCTCGAGTATAAAATCCTTGGCCTGCTTCAGCTTGCCAATCATTTTCTCATTACTCAGATAGGGGCAAGATTCTTCGGGAAGCTGGTTCGAAAAGTAAAAGCTGAGTATTTCCATCACCTTTCCATGATAAAACAGCTTAGGCAACGAATCATTTTGAAGCGGCCTGAACAGGTTGTTCAGAACGATGTGCAGGTTAGAGGTAGTTTCACGCTCCTCATAAAATTTTCGCGTAATGCTCTCTGACTTCAGGAAAGATACCTCGTGCGAATCATGAATAAACAGGTGATGCATATTCTCGATCGAGATAAACAACATCACCAACCGGCACCCCTTAGACAGGTGCAACGTAACCGGGTAATCGCGGGTGGGATCGTAAATGAAATAGCTCTTACCCTGCGTTAGCTCGCGGCTATACTGCGGACTAAACTCGAAGATGGCGCTGGCATCGAGGGCAAAATAAAAATGCACCAGGTCTTTTTGAATATTATGCTGAAAGCGGGCATTCGCTTCTGCGGATGCAATGGCCAGGTATTCATCATTCCTGACCATTAACTCATGGATTACCGTTCCTGATGCCTCATGCGCCTGATGATTTCTATCCATTAAAAATACCTGTATAAGTATTAAAAAAGACCATCAATTTCACTAAAATCGAATGTATTTTGTAAAAATAACAAAATGAGATAAAGACGAGCGAGGCTGTACGGATGTTGATACAGATAATACCGATCGGGCTATTTTTGATGTGCCGCCCAGTACGCAGCGGCTACGCAATCGCCCACAGATACACCCGAAATAAAATTTCCGAGACAACGGATACCCGGATGCTGCTCTTCGAAGTGAGAAATGTGTTTGAACAGATTTGCATGGCCTACATGAGGTTGCGGAATGGCCCGGGGCCATGTTCTGGAATGGATGCAACGCACCTGGCGGGCACCGGTAGCCCGGCTCAGCTCATCAGCAAGTATTTTTTCTGACTGCGCTTGCGCGGAGCTGTTGGTAAATACTACGAATAACGATTTACCGGAAGGAGCTTTTGCCGGGAAAATACCGGAAAGATTTATGGCACCCAGCAAAGGCAAGCCGTCAGCAGGAGGAACTAAAAAACCAAAGCCGTCAACCTGTGTTTTATCGGCTGTTAAATACCATTGTGTTACAGGCGCATAATTTACCTTCAGGAGTTGTTGCGATAATGTTTCATTAACCGGCTTAATGATGTCGGCCAGCGCATAGGCCGGCACGGTAAAGTAAATTTTGCTGAATGATCCTGTTGTATGATGTTCGCCCTGACGGATTGTTACGCGATAACCTTGGTCATCCTTCGAAAAGGAAATCACTTTTGCGTTATAGCGAATAAGCTGTTTTATATTTTGCTCCAAAGCATGGATCAGGCGCACAAGACCACCTTCAAATGAAATTATTTTACGATTACCCTTCACGTCTTCTTTGCGGAAGCCTTTCAGTAACGAACCATGTTTACGGGTAATCTCCCTTAGCTTCGGCAAACAATACTGCATGCTCAGCTTTTCGGTATCGCCTGCATAAATGCCACCTATAACCGGTGCCAGTAGTTTTTGATGAGCCTCTTCACCAAAATGTCTTCGTGCAAACGAAGCGATGCTTTCATCTTGCTGCGGCTCATTGTATGCTTTGCAAAACAAATCACGAAACAAGGCAATCTTTCCGCGCACGGATAGCAACGATCCGGCCAGCAACGTAAGCGGTGATACGTGGTGCATTTTGTTTTGAGAATAGATAAACCGTTTGGAGGAAGCTGTTGTGGGATATTCCACCGTCAGATTTAACTCGTTCGCCAACTGTTCAATCAGCGGAGTTGATGCGCACGAAACCGGGCCTTCGTTTATTTCAAAACCTTCCTTGTAGTGAGTAGCCATTACGCCACCGGCTTGAGCGGCTGCTTCAACCAGTATTACATGTTTGCCTTGTTGTGTTAGCCAATACGCCAGCGATAACCCGGTAATGCCTGCACCCACCACTAAGATGGATTCATCCTTTAATTCCATAAGGCGGCATACCCGTTCTCGTGCTTGTTCACATATTGCGCAAATGTTTTTACCCACGGTGCCGAATCGTTCAGACAGGGAATGACCGTAAGTGATTCTCCACCTGCTTCCAGAAAAATTTCTTTACCGGCCATGGCAATCTCTTCCAAAGTTTCCAAACAATCGGCCACAAAAGCCGGGCACACAATCCCTAAGCGTTTCACGCCTTCTTTTGGTAAGTTTTCTAATCGTTCAACCGTAAAGGGTTTAATCCACTCATCACGCCCTAAACGTGATTGAAACGAAACACTGTACTGATTACGCGAAAGATTTAACGCTTTGGCAGTTAATGTACTCGTGCGCGTTACCTGGTGTTTGTAACAGGTGTTCCACGCGACTGAAGGCGTATCGCAACAATTAGCGCAACGATAACAATGCTCGCCTGTAGGATCTGATTTTTTAAGATGCCGTACGGGCAAGCCGTGATAGCTGAACAGCAAATGATCGATGTCAGGCAAATGCGGTTTAATGCTTTCTGCTAAGTTTTGAATGTAAGCCGGTTCTTCATAAAACGGTTTTAACACTTTTACGTCAAGATCGCTGCGCAGCTTTTGAATTGTACGCTGCACATGCAGCAAAGCCGTTTCGTACGATGACATAGCATAGTGCGGATACAAAGGCGCAATTAAAATGCGCTTCATGTTCGGGCATTTTGCTTCCAGCGCTTTCAGGGCATTGGCCGGTGTTGGATTAGCATACCGCATGGCAAACGTCATCGGCAAATCAACTTCTTCTTCCAGCGCATGTTGAAACCGGTTCGATATAGCAATTAAGGGCGAACCTGCTTTCGTCCATACTTTTTCATACGCTTCCGCAGATCGTTTGGGCCGTGATGGCAGAATAAATCCTTCCACAATAATTTTCCGGATAACATACGGTGCATCAATCACCCGCTCATCCATTAAAAACTCGCGCAGGTATTTTCGTACATCATTTTCGTTTACACTATCAGGCGAACCCAAATTCAGCAGCAACAAAGCCGTACCATTCATGCATGCAAAGGTTACGATTCGGTTATTTATAATCATTATAAATGACTGGTTGGGCCAGATCGCAATATCCTTTCTCCCGATTGGAATATTTTTCTGAAAGACATCGCACCTACTTTTGAGTTGTGTATTTGAATATGATGGAGCAAGGCAATTTTTTTGCGATAGGAGTAAGTTTCAAGAAAACCGACATCGCGCATCGCAGTAAGTTTGCCTTTACACCCGATCAATGCGAAGCGCTTTACAGGCGCACAAATATTTTCTGCTTTCAGAATTTTTTCATCCTGTCAACCTGCAACCGTACAGAGCTTTACGGGTTTGCCCCCTGCGAGTATGTGCCGCTAACCCTGCTGCAACAGCACACCGGCCTGACGCAACAGGAGCTGATGCCGTATGTGTATGTAAAGAAAGACAGCGAAGCCGTGCACCATTTTTTTTCAGTAGCCAGCGGACTGGATTCGCAGATACCGGGCGATTATGAAATTACAGCGCAAATAAAGTCAGCCTTTCAGTTAGCCAAGGAACACCGACATACCAACGGCTATCTGGAACGGCTTTTCAATTTTGGTTTGCAGGCATCCAAAGAAGTAAAAACAACTACTTCCTTTTCGAATGGAACGGTATCGGTGATGTACACGGCCGTGCAGCAGCTCGCTAATAAAAAGGGTATTAATAATGTATTGGTGCTGGGTGCCGGGCAAACCGCACAACAGGTAATTACTTACCTGAAAAAGTTTATGCCCGACACCGTTGTAACGCTTGTTAACCGCGATACTGTAAAGGGTATTGGCGTTGCACGTGAAGCAGGTGTTGCATACCAATCGTTTGGCAAGCTGCCACAGCAGCTTAAGCACAGCGATGCCGTTATGGTGGCTACCCATGCTACACAACCATTAATTACACGCAGCCTGTTAAAAAATACTTCGATAAAGCACGTGTACGATTTATCCGTTCCGCAAAACGTATCGGCCGATGTGGCAACCCTCCGGCATATTGAATTACAAAATGTCGATTCTATTTCAGTGAGCACCAACGCCACGCTTCAATCGCGCCTGGCCGAAATACCGAAAGTGAAAAAGATCATCCGCAGCTATAAAGAAAAATTTATGGAATGGGCTGCACGCCACCACTACTTTTCAGTGGCATCCCGGGCATCGGTGGCCGGGCACGGATTACCCCGAAGAGAATTAACCTCTTCATTTAACGAATGGCACAAATCGTTTCAATCCGGTTCGGTACTACCGTATTCGGCACAAGCCACCGCTACAATTGTTAAAGCCATTCAAGCCAGCTTTCCATCGGCCAGGCTTATCCACAGCACCTACAACAAATCAGAAACGCATGAAACCTGTCATCCGCATTGCCACCCGAACCAGTCCGCTTGCGTTATGGCAAGCCAATGCGGTTTGCATGCAGTTGCAGCAAGTCGGTAATGAGTGCCGGTTGGTTTCCATTACCAGCACCGGTGATGTGGATTTGGTTAAACCCATTTACGAGTTAGGCGTGCAGGGTGTGTTTACCAAAGAGTTAGACACTGCACTGCTAAAAAACGAAGCCGATATGGCTGTGCATTCGTTGAAAGATGTGCCCATTGTTCCGGCAGCCGGACTGAGCATTGCCGCTGTGTTGAAACGTGCTTCTTGGAAAGATGTATTGTTATACAAAAGCACCCTGCCCGAAAACAAAAATAATTTCACGCTGGCCACCAGCAGCATCAGGCGCAAGGCACAGTGGTTGCAGCGTTATCCTTCACACACATTAGTGAACGTGCGTGGAAACATCGGTACGCGCATCACCAAGTTTTTAGAAAGCGATTGGGATGGTATGTTAATGGCCGAAGTAGCGCTGCATCGCTTGGATCTTTCGTATGTGCAGGCCATTCCATTGGATTGGATGCTGCCCGCACCGGCTCAGGGCGCCATTGGCATTGTTTGTCGTGAAAATGATAAACACGCGAAACAGATTTTGAAAAACCTGAATCACGAAACCACCTACCGTGAAGTGATGGCCGAGCGTCAGTTTTTATATGCATTGAAAGGCGGATGTTCTGCGCCAATAAGTGCGTTGGTTGAAATAACAAATGATACGTTACACTTTCGTGGAGCTGTGCATAGCATGGATGGAAGCCGCGATGAACGGGTAGAATCTGAACAACACATGGATGACTGGCAACTTACCGGAAGCGAGGCAGCTCATAAAATTCTGAATACCGAAAACGGTTCAGCTATCCTGAAAGAAATTCTTCAAAATCGCCCGGGGTTTCAGGTATGAGCACAGATGTTCGTTTACTATCCACCAAAACACTTTCTGCCGGGGCACAGGAAGAAGCAACGCGCCTGGGGTTTGCGCTTACGCAAATAGATTTTATTCATACGGAGAAAATAGAGCCGAATAATTGGTTGACGAGCATCTCACCTACGGAAGTCTATATATTTACCAGCGCCCGCGCGGTAAAGGCTGCGGCCGAAGCAGGCATTAACCTTTCGAAGGCTTCTATTGCAGCATTGAGCGGAGCAACACAGCAAGCATTGCATGATCTTGGATTAACCGTTTTGTACACGGCTGATCGTGCAAAATCGTTAACGCAGGAAATTATAAACGGTCATGCAAGGCATGTAACATTTTTCTGTGGAGATAAACACCGTAACGAATTACCCGAATCATTAATGCAGCATGGTGTTGATGTAAGCAAAATAGTCGTTTACCGTACTGAGCTAACGCCTCATGTAATTTCAGAAACGTTTGACGGAGTTTTATTTTTCAGCCCCAGTGCCGTGCAAAGCTTTTTATGGAAGAACACAATATCGCCCAGCACAAGCATTTTCTGTATTGGCAATACAACCGCGCGGGAATTTCCCGCAACCGTAACCAATACGCTTATTATTTCACCTGTTCCTGATCCTTGCAAATTACTTCGCATGGCAGCGCAACACTTTTTATTATCCGGCCATGTTAAAGAATGATCTTTTATTAAAAGCCCTTCGCAGGGAAGCCGTTGATCGTCCGCCCGTATGGATGATGCGCCAGGCAGGAAGGTATTTGCCTGATTTCAGAAAGTTAAAAACTGAACACGAATTTTTTAACCGCGTTCAAAATCCGGAGCTTGCCTGCGAGATTACCGTTATGCCTGTTAAACAGGTAGGTGTTGATGCAGCTATCTTGTTTTCGGATATTTTGGTTATTCCGCAGGCGATGAACGTAGAGGTAGTGATGGTAGAAGGTAAAGGCCCGGTGATTACCAACCCAATACGTACTAAAAAACAAATTGAAGCGTTGGTTACAACCGATATGGCTGATCGCCTGGGTTATGTAATGAAAGCGATTGAGCTAACATTAAAAGAACTGAACGGAAGCGTTCCGTTGATTGGCTTTGCCGGTGCTCCGTGGACGATTTTCTGTTATCTGATCGAGGGCGGAGGCAGTAAAACATTTGATAAAGCCCGGCAGTTTTGCTTTGCAGAACCTGAACTTACGCACCTATTGTTAAACAAGATTACCGAGGCAACCATTCAATACCTGCAAGCTAAGGTAAAGGCCGGTGTTCATGCCATTCAGTTGTTCGACAGTTGGGCGGGAGTATTAAGTCCGGATGATTATGAAACCTATTCGCTTCCGTACAATAAAAAAATCATTCAGGCATTAAACACAAGTTTGCCGGTAATCTTCTTTGCGAAAGACATTGGCTTTGGTCTGGAAAACCTGTTGGATAGCGGAGCCACAGCATTGGGCCTGGACTGGACTATCCCGCCCGATAAAGCCCGTGCGATTACCCAAAACAAAATCACCTTACAAGGAAATTTCGACCCGACTAAACTGTTAGCCTCACCGAAGTTTATTACAGAAGAAGTAAATAAGATGATAACTGCCTTTGGTACGCAACGTTACATTGCCAACCTTGGTCACGGTATCTTACCGAATGTGCCTGTTGAGAATGCCATCGCTTTTGTGGAAGCTGTTAAAAATTATCGAACAACATGAAGAAGGAAGATTTTATAACATTCATTCAGGATATACAAACGCAGATATGCACGGCATTAGAGAATGAAGATGGCAAAGCAAAGTTTTTGAGTGATGAATGGCAGCGCGAAGGGGGCGGAGGCGGACTTACCCGCGTAATTCAAAACGGAAATGTGTTTGAAAAAGGCGGTGTGAACACATCGGTAGTTTACGGAGTTGTTTCACCGGCATTAGCACAACAGTTGTCCGCGAAAGGCGAGTCGTTTTTCGCGTGCGGGATTTCATTGGTTATCCATCCTAAAAATCCGTATGTGCCAACGGTGCATGCTAACTTTCGTTACTTTGAATTGTACGATGCGCAAAAAAATATTGTTGATAGCTGGTTTGGGGGAGGCGCTGACCTTACCCCATATTACTTAGTGGAAGAGGATGCTGTTCACTTTCATCAAACATTCAAGATAGCTTGCGATCCGTTTGATGCTTCCTTTTATCCGAAGTTTAAGCAACAGTGCGATGAATATTTTGTAAACAAACATCGTGGCAACGAATGCCGTGGCGTGGGCGGAATTTTTTACGATTACCTGCGTGCGGATGATTCACACACCAAAGATTTTTGGTTTGATTTTTCAAAAGCCAATGGCGAAGCGTTTTTAAAAGCCTATCTGCCGATTGTGCAGCGAAGAAAGAATGAATCGTTTACAGAACAACAATTGCATTGGCAGGAAATCAGGCGCGGAAGGTATGTTGAGTTTAACCTTATTCACGATCGGGGAACCATCTTCGGACTGAAATCGAATGGCCGAACAGAAAGTATTTTGATGAGTCTGCCGCCCCGTGTTCGCTTCGAATATCACGATACACCCGAAAAGAACAGTGCCGAAGAGAAACTTTTAACCGTTTTACAAACTCCGAAAAACTGGATCTGATATGGAATTAACACATCGTCACCGTAGGCTTCGCATAAACCAAACCATGCGTGATCTGGTAGCCGAAACATCGTTGTCCGTTAAACAATTAATTGTACCGTTGTTTATCGTGGAAGACAGCGAAAAAGATTTAATGATCGCCTCCATGCCGGGTTATCAGCGTATCCGAATCAGCGAACTCGAAAAAGAATTAACTGAACTCGTTAAGCTTAACCTGAAAACCGTATTGCTCTTTGTTAAAGCGCTCGATGAAACAAAAGATAATACGGGCAAAGAGGCCGTTAACCCGCAGGGATTAATGCAGCGTGCTATCCGTAAGATCAAAGCCTTTGATCAGTCGATTATCGTTATGACCGATGTAGCCCTTGACCCCTATTCAAGTTACGGGCACGATGGCATTGTAGAAAATAATCAGATTGTAAACGATCCAACGGTAGAAGTATTGATGCGCATGTCGGTTTCTCATGCCGAAGCCGGTGCCGATGTTGTCGCGCCATCCGACATGATGGATGGCCGCGTGAAATACATCCGTAAGGCATTGGATGATAAAGACTTTATCAATACCGGCATTTTGGCGTATTCTGCCAAGTATGCTTCGTGTTATTACGGTCCGTTTCGGGATGCGTTAGACAGCGCACCCGGTTTTGGCGATAAGAAAACATACCAGATGGATTTCCGCAACAGCGCAGAAGCCGTTAAAGAAGCATTAACCGATGTGGATGAAGGCGCTGATATGGTGATGGTAAAACCAGCCGGTGCTTACTTGGATATTATTCACCGTGTAAAGCAAACTGTGCATGTGCCGGTAGCGGCTTATCAGGTTTCGGGTGAGTATGCACAAATCAAAGCAGTTGCCGAACGCGGCTGGCTGAACGAACAGCACGCCATGCTCGAATCATTGATGGCTATTCGCAGGGCAGGAGCCGATGTAATCGCGACCTATTTTGCAAAAGATTTTGCCAGACTAAAGTTATAACATGACGAAGAACGAATCGCTTTTTACCGAGGCTCAAAAATACATTCCGGGCGGAGTAAACTCACCCGTGCGTGCCTTTAAGCAAGTGGGCGGTACACCGGTTTTTATGCAGTCGGCCGAAGGTGCATATCTATACGATGCAGAAGGCAGGCAATACATCGATTACATCAACTCGTGGGGGCCGATGATTTTGGGACATCGTCATCCAAAAGTAGTGCAGGCATTACGTGAACAAATCGGTAAAGGATTTTCGTATGGCACACCTACCGAACTTGAAACCGAAGTAGCGCAACTGATCATCGGCATGGTGCCTTCGGTAGAGATGATCCGCATGGTAAGTTCCGGAACAGAAGCGTGTATGTCGGCCATTCGTCTGGCACGTGGATATACCAATCGGGCAAAAATTTTAAAATTCGAAGGACATTATCACGGCCATGCCGATTCGTTTTTGAAGAAAGCGGGGAGTGGGGTAGCTACGTTAAAGCTCGATGCACCGGGCGGAGTGCCTGCTGCCGTTACCAAAGATACCATTGTAGCACCGTTCAATGATGAGGCTGCCTTGCGCAGCATATTTGCTGAACAGGGCGAAACCCTGGCAGCCATAATTGTTGAACCCGTTGCCGGAAACATGGGCTGCGTGCCGCCCTTGCCGGGCTATCTCGAAACGCTGAGGGCGTTATGTACACAATACGGAACCGTGCTGATCTTTGATGAAGTAATGACGGGTTTCCGGTTGGCGCCAGGCGGAGCGCAACACTATTTCAACATCATGCCCGATCTTTCAACGTTTGGAAAAATTATCGGAGGCGGAATGCCCGTTGGCGCTTTTGGCGGAAAGAAAGAAATCATGCAGCGCATAGCACCGTCAGGCGATGTGTACCAGGCAGGAACACTATCCGGTAATCCGTTGGCGATGTCTGCGGGGTATGCTACGTTACAGGTTCTGGCGAAAGATAAAACCTTTTATCAGCGACTGAATGATAAAACTGCTTCGCTTGCTGCCGGCTTGCGCGAGATTATTAAGCGTAATGGAACACAAGCCATCGTGAACCAGTCAGGTTCGATGATCAGCTTACACTTCTGCGGGTCGGTAACGGATTTTACTTCTGCAAAGGCAGGCGACAACGAAACCTTTAAAAAATTCTTTCACGGCATGCTGGAGGCCGGCATTTACCTTCCGCCTTCTGCTTTTGAAACGTGGTTCGTGTGTGATGCGTTGGGTGATCAGGACATTGAGTTTACACTGAAAACTGCTGAAAGCCTGCTTTCAGCGTGATCAGCTTGAATTTGGTTGCTGTGTAAACCGAAGCAAGTAAAAGAACCAAGCTAACCCAATAGAAGTCGGGTATTAATTCATTAGATTTGACAAGTCAAACTAAATACAACCTAAGGTAAATCACCCGGGACAACGAATCTACATTCTCAGAATGCCTAATGTTATTGTTAATAGAGAAAACATGAAGCTGGTACGGCTGGTAAACCGGATGAACCGAAGACATGAGCACGTTGGTGATGATATTATAAACGGTTTATATCTTTGGCTAACTGGAACAAGCCAAAGAAAAAAACAGAGAAAGTACCTTTAAGGGAGATACTGCAGATTTTCGCATAACCATTCAGGAGCACCCTGCCCTTACTATTATTTGACAAATGAAAAAAGAACAGATAAACGACCTTTTTAAAAAATTTGAAGATGCCCGTTATATCTATGAAGGAGTGGAATGCTGGAGCGCAAGGGAATTGCAAAATATCCTGGGGTACGCTAAGTGGGAAAATTTTGTCAGGGTTATTGATAAAGCAAAAAAAGCCTGTGAAAGCAGTGGTGTAGAAGTAAGCAACCATTTTCCTGATGTCAGGAAAATGGTTGCGCTGGGCAGTGGTTCTGAAAGAGAAATAACTGACATTGCGCTCACCCGGTATGCCTGTTATCTTGTTGCTCAAAATGGCGATCCCTCCAAAAGTGAAATATCTTTCGCACAGACCTATTTTGCGGTACAAACCCGTAAGCAGGAAATTATTGAACAACGCCTGCTGGATGTGGCCCGGGTTGCGGCACGCGAAAAATTGTCTAAATCGGAAAAGAAGCTTTCAGGTATCATTTATGAAAGAGGTGTTGACGACAAGGGTTTTGCCATTATCAGAAGCAAAGGAGATACCGCACTCTTCGGTGGGTTCAGCACGGGTGATATGAAGCACAAGCTAAAAGTGCCCGGCAGTAAACCTCTGGCGGACTTCCTTCCTACGCTTACGATTAAAGCAAAGGATTTTGCAACCGAACTTACCAGTCATAATGTGGTAGAGAAAGATTTGAAGGGTGAATCTTCCATCTCAAAGGAGCACGTGGATAACAACCTGGCTGTACGGAAAATGTTGCGCGAACGAGGAGTAAAGCCCGAAGCATTGGCGCCAGCTGAAGATATTGGCAAGTTGAAACGCAAGCTGGAGAGTGAGGACAAAAAAATCTTAAAAGAAGTAAGGAAAATCAGCAAAAAGAAAAAATGACCATTTACGATAAACTTGTTCTGATATTAATCAGGGAGGCCAAAAGCGTATTGTCACGTTCCGTAACAGGCTTACCGGTAAGCAGCTTTGTGAAGAATTCTATCCTTTGAAGCCGGTATTCATATTTTCAAATTGAAAAATACAGGCTAAGGAATAAGCAACAACAAATCATTCCCCTCTATGCCGCATATCGTGGTACACATCTTCATCAACACCTAAACGCCAGTAGCCTACCGCGTGAAGTTCGGCAGGTTGCACGGTCGTGTTCTCAACAATAAATGTCCGCATGGCTTTTGTTTCGGTTGATTCGGCTGCCAGCCAAACATAGCGGGTACCGGTTGAAGGAATTTCAATTTGCTGGATGGCTTTGTGTAACAGGTTCGCTGTGCCGGCTTTATGATTATTTCGGTGAAGCCAGGTAACTGTTATATTTTCAGGATGCGTAAACGCCTGCTGTTCGGTAGCATCGGGCACTTCAATAAAAGCATATCCTTTTGCCGTGCCGTGCAACTGTTCCAGAAAAGAGCTGATCGCAGGCAATGCGGTGTGATCACCCGCAAACAAATACCAATCGGCTTGCGGCAAAGGTTTTACAGGCCGCACGGCAATCCCGATCACATCACCTGCCTGAACACGCTCTGCCCAGGCCGATGCCGGGCCTTCATCGCCATGCAACACAAAATCAATATCAAGCTCGCCTGTTTGCGAATTACAGGCACGCACGGTATAGGTTCGCACAACAGGATGAATATCTGTTGGCTTATACGTTGGCCGACCGTTTTCAATCGTGGGTAACACGGGTCGAGCCTGACCTTCGCGCGGCAATAATATTTTTACATGAATACCCGGAGTAAACATTTCAGGCTTACCAATCAGCGCATCGCTTACAAATCGAATCCTGCGCATGTGCGGGGTTACATCGTGGTAACTTTTTACGGATAATAGAAATAACTGCATATATTTTTATTCATCATAAATCAGTTGACAAATAGCAATTGACAATGTGTGATTGAAGAAACCGGAAAGAGCTCTTTAACTATCAATGTTTTGCCTACTGTCAATTGTCAACTGCTTACTGATTCACTCGTCCACAATCACATGCAGTCTTCCTTTGCTGCAAGGTTCAATGCGTGCCTTTACGTGATAGATGCGTTCAATGATTTCAGGCGTGAGCGCTTCTTCCGGCTTACCGAATGCTACTACATTTCCCTTTTCCATTACGGCTAAATGATCGGCAAAGCGCAACGCGAGATTCAGATCGTGTAACACCACCATCACAATATTCCCCGAAAGGGCATAAGCCTTTGCGAGTTTCATTACCTGTATCTGATGTTGCAGATCCAATGCGCTGGTAGGCTCATCAAGCAGTAATACGGAAGGCTGTCGCACGATAGACCGTGCCAGGCTGGCTAATTGCCGTTGTCCGCCCGAAAGCTGATCAAGCTGTTCGAATGCGAGATCGATAATGCCCACACGCATCAGCGCATTCATGGCTTTACCGTGAATGTCTTTCCGTTTTACATCCACCTGGTCGATGGGCGATGCTTTTAACGCACTCACGACCGATTCCATCACCGACAGGCTTACATTACCGGGCACCGTTTGCGGCATGAACGAAAGCTTGCCTGCGCGTTCCTGCACCGATACATTCAACAGGCCATCACCGTTCAGCTTCACTTCCCCGGTTGCCTTTACCAACCCGGCCAACGCACGCAAAAAGGTTGACTTGCCAGCAGCATTGGGGCCGATAAGCGCTGTTACTGTTCCGGCCTGTAAAGGCGGCAGCGTTACATTATGCACAACCACTTTGTTGCGATACCCTGCTGTGATGCTATTAATGTGTAGCGTTGTTGTTTTCACCGGCTGCGTTTACTTAATATGAGTACAACAAACACGGGCACACCAATTAATGCGGTAACAATGCCTACGGGCATCACCACGCCTGATACCAATGCCTTGCTGACAATGGATGCCAGCGACATGACCAATGCTCCTGATAAAATACTGGCCGGTAGAAAATACCGGTGATCTTCACCCGTGAGCAAACGCGCAATGTGCGGCCCGACCAATCCGATAAAACCAATCGTGCCCACAAAGGCCACGGCCGTTGCCGATAAAATACTGACACGCAGCAACGAAGTAAACCGCAAACGCTTAACGTTTACGCCATAGCTTCGCGCGCTGTCTTCACCCAACCGTAAAGCGGTCATCTTCCACGATGAGGCCAGCGAAAAAGGCACGATCACGATCAACACAATACACAACAATTGAATTTTATTCCAGTCGGAGCGCACAAGGCTGCCCATGCTCCAGAAAATCATTTGCTGTAACGCTTCCGCGGAAGCGATGTACTGTACAATTCCCGTGAGCGCATTGAATGTAAACACCATCGCAATACCGAACAATACAATTGATTCAACCCGTGCGCCACGCAGGCGCGAAAGTGTTTGTAACAGCAACACCGATCCGAATGCAAACAAAAACGCATTACCGGCAATCATCCATTCATCCGGTACACCGGGAATACCAATATTTAAAATGATGGAGAGTGCGGCACCAAACGAAGCTGCTGCTGAAACGCCCAGCGTAAACGGACTTGCTAACGGATTGTTTAATATGGTTTGCATTTCGGCACCGGCCAGCGAGAGCGCAGCGCCAACAAGAATGGCCATCACCGAATACGGCAGCCGGATGTCCCACACGATTACGCGCGAACCGGCATCGGCCTGGGCCGGAGATAAAATAATGCTGATCACATCGCCCACATTCAGCATGGACGGGCCAACGGCTATGTCAACACAAAATGCAGCTAAAACACTTACGAACAACACCGTGAGCAATACCATTCGCCTGCGTACGAGCTTTCTGTATTGCGCCCCAACGGCTTCAAAAATTTCCTGCTTATCCTGCATGGTAACAACCTGAACAAGCGGACAAGTTAACCCGCCTGTTGTTCAGGTTCAAATAGTGATTTACTTTAATTCGGTGTAGTATGTTCCCTTAAACGGAACGGCTAAGAATTTCTCGTTGATGATTTTAAATGTTGCATCTACATCTACATCGTTAAACAGATCGGGGTGCAGCCACTTGGCCAGCGATTCGGCTGCAAGGATGTTGAGCGGTGAATCGTAAAACAAATGCCATAACGCAAACACATTTCCTTTCTTTACGGCCGGAAGCGTAGCAATAGTTGAACGCTTCGAAAGCTGCGTCAGGCTTTTTTGTGTATCGGCTTCCGAAATTCCGTACCCGATCAGCAATCCCGGTTCGCCCGGTGTGGCAATGCCGGTGGCAATATATACATCGGGCTGTTGTGTAATTACATACTCCATGTTAAGCGTGCCCACTTCACCGGGCAATACATCGGCACCGATGTTATGCCCTCCGGCAAATTCGATAAACTCGCCCAGGTTTCCTTTACCCGGTGAGCCCACGTTTTCACCACGAATCATTTCCATATACACTTTCGGACGTTTCAGATTTTTGCTGTCCACTCTTCGTTCAATCTGGTTGAACTTTTCTTTATATAAAGCAATATATTCGTTGGCTCGTTTTTCTGCGCCCAGCACTTTGCCCAGCACCTGCATGCTGGGAATGGTATTGGTAAACGGATGCAAGCGGAAGTCAATAAAGATGATCGGCACACCGGCTGCTTCCAATTGTTTGATGATGTCCACCGATTTGGCATCGGGGCCGTGTGAGCCTGCACCAAAAATGGCAAGATCGGGTTTTAGCGAAATGATTTTTTCGGTTGATACTGTTTCCTTACCACTGGTACCGATTACCGGAATGCCGGCCATAGCCGGAAATGTTTTCAGGTATTCGTTATACAATAACCCGCCCGACTTTTTGAAATCGCCCGTCCAGCCGGCAACAAGACTCACCGGATTATCACTTAACAACGAAAGCGTAATGAGTGAACGGCCTTCGCCCAAAATGATGCGTTTGGCCGGAGCCTTGAGCGTAACCTTGCGCCCGACAATATCGGTAACGGTAATTTGTGCGTGCGAAAGATTGAACGTAAACAAACTAATTGCCAGTACAAGGAATGTTTGTTTTAAAGATGTTTTCATGTGTTTAATTTAGTTCGTATGCTGACCTCACTCCGTTATATTTTTAACCGCAGAGACGCTGAGAACGCTGAGTTTCTTTGTGTATTTTCTTTGCGCTCTTTGCGTCTCTGCGGTTAAGATTACATCAGTTATTAACTTTCCAACGCAAATAAGTCGCGCTGGAAATCTGCTGATTGAATTACAAAAGTTGTTACAGTTTAATAAGCGTAACCGTATCCCCATTCAAATCGGGTGCTTGCGGAGTTGGATCATCTCTGCGCGCACTCTTCGCTTTGTTGGTTACATACGCATTTCCGGTTTTCGGATTGATCGCTACCGTATTCGGGTATGTGCCCGTGTTTAATGAACTCACTACGGCATAGGTTTTTGCATCGATTACGGTAACCGTTCCTGCGGTGCGGTTAGCTACATAAATCCGATTTCTTTTGGCATCATAGTTTACGCCCAACGCACCTTCGCCAGTTTTTATATTGTGGATGTGTTTGCCGGTTGAAGCCTCAAAAACGTTGAGGTCAGCAGTTTTCTGGTTAACCACAAACAGGCGGTCGCCTTTTGCATCGAAAATAATATTCGTTGGCGATTCGCCCACAGAAGGAAACGTGCGCACTACTTTTTTTGAAGCCACATCAATAACAGCAATTTCGTTGCTGCCCATGTTGGTTACATAGATTTGTTTTTTCTTTTTGTCGAGCGCCATGCCTGTTGTAGTCTTACCCGTATTTTCAATCAGGTAGCTGAAGGTATTGGTCTTGCCATCAATTACCCAAATGCTGCTGGGGTCGCCCACATCCGACACATAAATGGTGTTGGTATCTTCATCCACAATCAGTTCGCGCGTGTGCGATTTTTCTTTACCGTGTTTAATGGTCGCCAATACTTTTCCGGTTTTCAGATCAACAGCACTTACCGAGTTGGTGCGTGTGTTTGAGGTGTAAAGTGTTTGTGTTTTCTGGTTGATGGTTACGCCAAATGGAGGTGTTTCTTTAAGGTTAAAGCTATCAACCTTAGCCAGTGTTTGCGGATCGAGTTTAAAAATATATCCGCCCGGGGTGGTGCGCGAACCAACCGAAGCTACATATACGTGGTTATCTTTTTCGCTTACGGCCAGCTCGTACAAACCGGGGGCTATGCGTTCGGATTTTACAATGCTTTGGGCGGTAGCCATGCCTCCGGCCAATACCATAGCCGATAGGGTTAATGCTGTTTTTTGTTTTATGTTTATCATAATAGTTGATAGTTAATAGTTGATTGTTGTTCGTTATAAATCTTTGGTGAGCCATTCGTAAAAAGCAGGGAAGGCAATGCGCCAGTGCCATGCTCCGTGACGGCCGCCCGGTGTGATCGTTTTCTTTATCTGCGGATTAAAATTTTTCTGTAACACTGCCGTAGCCGCGTTTACATCCACGTGCATCTGCACAAATCCGCCTGTCGGCTTTGCGCGGTTTTCGTTATCACCTGCGTAGAAATAATATCGCTGCTTTTGAATTGATTTTTTTTGTTTCAGATCGTTCAGTTGTTTATAAATGTTTTCGTGGTCGAGCCAGATGGATGGGGATAATACACCCAACGAACCAAATACATCGGGGTAGAGAAGTCCTCCGTAGAAAGTAATCAGTCCGCCCATCGAGCTACCGGCCAGAAATGTGTGGCGTTTATCGGGTTGTGTACGATACTGTTTGTCGATGTGCGGCTTTAAGGTATTCACAATAAAATCAAGATACTTTGCACCATCGGCTTTTGCCTGATCGGGATTGGTGTTCACAAAATATTCTTCAATCCTGATCTTCTTATCCGGATCGTGATCAATGCCTACCACGATACATTTCCTGGGAGAAGCATCAATCACTTCATCCACACCCCATTCTAACGGGCCGATGCGGCCTTCGGAAGTTGCCTCATCAAACAAATCCTGTCCATCGTGCATGTACAGCACCGGGTATTTTTTGTTTGATGTTTTATAATCAGCCGGAAGGTAAATCCATACCCTGCGGTAACGGTTTAGTTGCGGAATAAAAAAAGCCGTGTCCATCACGTGTACTTGTGCCGAAGCGGTAGAAGCAGGAAAATCATCGCGCCAGCCTTCAATCACACAAGCAATGGTTGTGTCTTTGGTAATGATAGCGCTGCGCGGGGCAACTAATCTTCCTTCTTTTGTGCTTTCTAATGTTTGCCAGCTTCCTCTGTTGAATTTGTATTCCAATAAAAAGCTGTCGCGCACATTTTTTATTTCGATGCGGTAGTTTTTATCGGCCAACATTTTCATGGCTGGTTCGGCCACACTCCAGCGGTTAAAACTTCCGGTGATAAAAAATGCTTCTTCCTGATGGGCAACAGGCTGGCCGATTACCTCAATGGTAACGGTGTGTTGCGCAAACAAGCTTACAGGAACTGCAACAAGTACAATCAGGAAGAAGTGTTTCATCATCAATAATTAATTATTAGGGCAATGTGATTTTATAGAATCCGGAAACCGAACCGCCTGCTGTTACATTAAAGAGTTGTGTAGCTACGGTTCCGTTCAACTCATAATAGCCGTTGGTGGCTTCTGTGTTGGTAGAGCCGCGCAGTAGTATCTTGCCATCAATTTCAACAACAGCCTTTGCTGCACCCGGGTTCGTACCAGCCGGAATACCTGTGATTTCTGTGAAAACTTTGGTAGCCACATCTACGGAATAGAACTTCCAGATATCCGCAGTATTAATGTTTCCTGCTGCACCACCTGTCAGTTCTTCGGTGTTTACAACCAGTATCAGTTTTCCGTCCTTTGCAAATACGCCAACAAACTTACCTTTATCGGTTTCATTATAATCTGTAAAATTCAGTTCCCAACCTTGATCTACTGCTGTGCTGTTAGCGCGAATGCGTGCAATTTTTGATTTGGTGCCCAATGCTGAACGCCCTTGGCACACCACGTATAAATCGCCATTGGTATCAAAGTCATACATTTCATTTTCGTTGATGTAGGCAATGCTACCGGTATCTTCAATTACGGTTGTGCTTTCGTATGTTTCGGTGGCAATGTCAATCACCGCGATGTACACATCTTCATAAAAATCATCGAAGAATCCTTTTTGTCCGCCATTGGTTTTAGCGTATGTGATGTTGGTAAACAATTTTCCGTTTTTAACGGCTAAAAATTTCTGACCAATGGCACGGAACAAAATAGCTTCTTCGTCTGTACCACGTTCGTTCACTGCCGAAGCAAGGTTAATCGAGCCTGTGTTTTGTAATGTAGTCGGGTTGAACTTTTGAATAGCCAGCGGGCTTGCTGCATCCCAGTAAAAGCCCTGTGTTTCGTTTACGATTACAAAATTGCCCGAACCAAAGGTTGACTGATCGGGCAGTATGCTATTATCGACTGTTACCACACCGGTTTCGCTTACCGCGATACGCTCGATGGCTTTACTGTACGCGTCCACATCAAACATTTTAAAAATCCAGTTTTCATACGTTCGCCAGCCACCCATACCGAAACCACCTAATGAAGTGGCCGTAATGTTGGAAATATTGCCGCTGGGGATTTCGTTAAATGCAGAGATGTAACCGGGCTTGTTTGAATTGGCACGGTCGCTCATGGTTACCAGCACATACTTGGTTGAGCCGGTGGCGATAGGTTCTTTGTCATCGTCTGAACAGGCAGAAAGGATTGTAACGGCTGCCACACAAAATAACAGTGCGGTGCGCAGAAATATAGTTGGGTATTTCATAATAGATATAATTGATTAGAGTTGATAACTGATTTTTAAATGAAAGCTTCTGCCGGCACGCTGTATGCGGTAATAATCATACAGATCGCTATCGGTAATGTTTTTTATTTCAAAGCCAAACGTGTAATGACTGCCCAAAGGCTGGTATGTAAAGCCAGCGCTTATTAAATGCTGATTGGGCACAAGGTTTAACTTGTTAATGCCTGCTGTGCCAAACAAGCCCAGAAAACCATCTGGCTCCATCTCTCTCGGAATATTATCCATGTAGAACTCACGCACAAAGTTGTAATGGATGTATGGCTTTAGCTGATCGTGTTGAAAAAATACTTTCGGAAAGTTTGCGGATAGGCCAAGGTTGGCAAAGAAGTAAGGTGTGTTGCGCAGGCGTGTTTCGTTTTTCCATTTCTCTTGTGGTCGATCAATATCAGCCATGCGTAAACTTTGCCATGTAAAATTTCCGCTCAGGGTGAAGAACCGAAACAGGTTATGTAACATCACATCAGTTTCTAACCCGTAACCGTTCACGTTATCGAGGTTTACGTAGTGCGCAAAAGGAGGCTGTGTAGGAATGAGGAGTATTAATTTTTTTGTTTTACGGTAAAAACCGTTCGTTTCCAGTGTGATATTTTCTTTTGCGAGCCGATAGCCTGCGTTCACATTCAGGCTGGTTTCGGGCTTGAGCTTAAAGTTGGGTACAACCCATATACCATTGCCAAATAATTCGTCCTGTTCGGGTAAACGGTTGGCGTATTCAACAGAAACACGAACAGAACTCACATCATTCAGTTGAAACTTTATCGCATCGCCTATACCAAAGCTGTTTCCGGTATGCACAATTTCATCTTCTAAATTAGCACCGGCTGCATCCCATGCATCGGTACCGCGCGAACCGAAGCGATAGTATTTACCAATGATGTTGTTTGTTAGTCGTTCACTAAACAACCGTAATGTCCAGCCTGCACTTACGACTTGTTTTTCATAATAGGCAGGTACCGAGAGTACGTCAATGGTTGTATTCAAAAAACGTGGCCCAAGCGGATCGGAACCCACACGTTTTACCTGCATGTGTACCACATTGAGTTCAAGCTCGTTGTTGTCGTTTACATGATACCGAATGTTGCTGCGCGAAATGAAGTGATGAAAGTTAACGGTTGAATTAGCCGGTTGTGAACTCTCGCCAACGCGGCCACTCACCCGTGTAAAATTCCCGTACCAATCGTACGAGCCGCCAGCCGTGTCGATGCGGTTACGCACAATCGTATTGAGCACTAAAAACTGATCGAAATGAAGTTTTTTGTTAAAGGCCGATTTTTTATAGCGCAGTGTTGGTATCACCGAGCGTTGTTTGCCCATGATTTTCCCGTAAGGGAAGGTCATCATGGCCGGGTGCTGCTGCTCGCGTTCTATGGCATAGGCAGCCAAACTTATCCGTAATTCATCGGCCCACGCTCTGTTTTGTATTCCGGCAAATGCTTCGGCATAATAACTTTCAAAGCCGTTGTGAAACATACGCAAATCTTTGGATACGTTATTTCCCAGACGCACATTCGCGATGTAATCGTTATCCGAATAATTATAGAATGCTTCAGCACCCACAAACCAACGATCATTTTTAGGCGCATACGAACCGCGTGCTGACAACCGATGTGTATTAAACGAGGCAATCTCATACGAGGCATCGGCTGCAACACCAGTTGTTTTTTTCGATACCATATTTACTGCACCGCCCAACGCATCCGCGCCAAGCGAAACGGGCAACACTCCTTTATATATTTCCACACGTTCAAGCGCATTCAACGGGACGGTGGCAATGCTGTAACCATCGCCTAAGTAATCGAGCGGAATGCCATCCTTAAAATACCGCACTGCACGGCCTTGAAATCCATTGATGGATACTTCCGATGAACTGCCCAATCCGCCACTCTGCCGGATGCGCACACCGGCTGTACGGTTCATCAGTTCCGTAAGGGTAGCGGGCTGTACTTCCGCCACTTTCGTATCGACTACAACCGCGCGGATCATCTGCTCTTTAACTTCCTGCGTTTGCGTTTTGCCGGTAATAACAATGTCATCTAATTGCTGTACGGTCTCCGTTAACCGGATTGTCAATTCAGTAGCTTTACCGGAAGTTATCTCAACCACCTGCGCATGCGATTGATAGTTGATATGACTGGTAAGCAGCTCGTATGATCCGGCTGCAAGGCTTGAAAAGCTGAACTCACCACGAAGATTGGTTTGCGCTGATTTTTTTCCTGAGCCGGAAGTAAGGATTATGGTAACATCAGAAACCGGGTTGTTTTGCAGATCGTACACCACGCCCGAAAGAGCCAAACCGTTAGCTGGTTGCGCCTGCGCACCCGGGCCTAGGGAAATACCTATTATTATTGTCAGGAATGATAAGTAACGGCCGGGGTGTAGCCGGGATTTACAGGAGTGCAATAGCACGGGGCAGGTATTGTTTTGTGCTAAAACCCTCAAAATGATCTCCATTACTAATTTTTATTGCAATTTAGACTAAATATAAATAACAGCAAGGTGAAATCTGTTGAGTGGCCAGGGCTAAAAGACCAATCTGCCGGCAAGGCAAAGGGCTGCCAAAATGTTAAGGATTGACAACCTTTTGGAAAATTTCCCAAATCATTAAACTGCACACGTTTGCTGTGTGAGAAACCGGTAGATTAAAGCGGTGCAACATTAAACCCGGAGCGCTGATTTGCAAAATCTCAACACCCGACACTTCGGATGCAGCTATGTTTATTTCAGATGCAGTTATTTTGATCTCGCCTGTTCAAGAGGCTGCCGGACATCGCGGGCAACGTTTTGCGATCTGGAATTTGAGTGTAAAGTATTTTTGAGATAGCTCTAACCGGACTTACGTATGTTCTTTAATATTTCACGCAAAGGAGAAAACGCAGACCTGCCTGTCTGGATTCGAAGGTTTTCGCAAGTGCTGATGCTAATTAACTAATCAAATAAATTTTAATGTAGCTATCGGGTTAGCATGTGCAAGCGGTAATTCTTGATATGGCAAACCCGGGAACCGGATGAAATTATCTTTCCTCCCAATTGGAGTATTTTTTTGGCAGCACCCAAACTAACTTTGATCTGCGATAACGGAAGTAATTGGCTATTCCATTTTTTAGCGCGATCGATAACTTAATCCGATTAATTGACCATGTGTGAAAATGATGAATCACCCTTTCAGGTATTGGCGGAATGTCGTGAAGGCTATATTGGCTTGTGTTCCTGTTGTGGTGAGCTCAACTTTGTTTATAAGAACCTGCTGTTAACTTTCCAGGAGGCGGAGTTCCATCATTTTTTTGAATGGTGGTTTGATCAATGCGATCGTCAGCATTACCACATCACGTTACTCAATGGTAAGACACATTTTTTTACTGGTCCTGTGCCTAATATGTTCCTGGTGTATACGAAGGATGAGCTGGAAGAAATAAAGCATCTATACACGGAAGTGAAGCTGGCACTGGATGCGCGCAGGATTATAAATGTGCCTTCATAATATAGTATTGTATTCTTGCCCCGGGCCGGTGATTCAGGCGGAGTCAGATGGCTGCTTTTTTACAAATTACGTTTAGATCACTTCTTAAAAATTTACAAGAGGGTAAAGCAAACGGGGACAGAATGCTCTTTAACCAACAACCTTATCAACAGAACCCGATAGCAGGTAATCCGATCCGGGTAAATGCTTACGGCTTACCAAAGAAAGATGCATACATTAAACAATAAAAATTTTGCCGGTGAAGCAGGGCTGAAGCATATGCTGGCCGGTGGCCGAATTCGCCTTTTGGAAATGGTTGCCAAAAATACAGGCGTTGCAATTCTGATAATAATGTTGGGATGGGAGGCACCGGCTCAATCGCTTGCTCTGCACTATAAGATTTACAACACTGCTGAGCGGACTGTTCAGGATCTTTCAGCAATAGTCGACAGGTTAAAGCAGGGGGACGTACTTTTCTTTGGTGAAGAACATAATGACAGTGTTGCGCATTATTTGCAGGATACACTGTACACATTACTGGTTCAAAAGTACGACCGTGTGGCGCTTAGCCTCGAAATGTTTGAGCGTGATAATCAAATAGTCCTTGACGAATACCTGGGCGGGCTCATCACAGAACAGCAACTTGTTAAAGAAGGTCGTGCCTGGAAGAACTATAAAGACTATAAAAAGCCTGTTAACACAGCCAGGAAATACAAGCAAGCGGTAATAGCTGCCAATGCTCCGCGAAGATACGTGAACAGTGTGAGTCGTAACGGCCTGGCTTCGCTGAAGTCATTTCCGGCCAGCTCACAAAAGTTTTTCGCCCCGCTACCTATCGACACATTAAATGAACGCTATGCTCAGAAATTCAGACAGGTGATGGCGGGACATGGAAGCAGCAACAGCTATTATGCCCAGGCTTTATGGGATGCAACCATGGCTTACAGTATTTATGAATATTGGAAGGGACATAAGAAAATTAAAATTTTTCATTTGAACGGGCGGTTTCATAGCGATGAAAAATTAGGTACAGTGTCGCAGCTACAGCGAAAAAATAAGAAATTGAAGATCCTAAACATAAGCTGTTTTCCGGCCAATGATTTCAAAAGTCCTGACTGGGATAAATACGCAAGCCTGGGCGACTTTATAATAGTAACGGATCCGGCTATACCGCGATCGTATCAGTAACGGGCTGTATCAAATCAGACTATTCCGGGTAAGAAATCAGGCGCTATACAGGAAGTATAAATAGAAAGGGAAATGCCTTTACTATCTCAGTTGAACCACCACTTCTTCACAGGATCAGGGTTTAACCGGATGACCTGTTCCCGCTGTGGTGAAATCGTCTTCTGAATCAACTTCCGGGTTTCGAGATCATGCTTAACCTCCAGCAAATACCACGAAACATTACCATGAAAGTCGGCATTAAACTTTTGCTGTGCTCCCTGCACCAGGTCGTGCAACGAAATGCCTTCGCTGCCGGCTTGTTCAAGCGCGGCCAAAATAAACACAGCGAGCTTTTCATAATCCTGCCTGCGCATCTTCTGTGCTATTCTCCTGCCGGGCTTTCCTGCCAACACCTTATCCATGCTCATGCTTAATCACTACGGCCCGCCACGCATTTTGGTTTCCGATTTAACAAAACCTTCACAGGTTAGAAGGACCCGAATTTGTTTCGAACGATTGCGGAAAAGCCACTATCTCAATGCCAAGTTTCCTCCAATCATCAGTCTTGCTTTTGCAATTTTTGATTTACTCTCTTGGTCATTTCCGAACTGGGTTGTTCAGTTATGGACAATCTGCTGAAATTCATTTATGATTTTTATACCTTGTGTAACCAACGCACGTTCAAGCAGTATTATCTGAAACCCGCCATACCATGCTGAAAAACTATTTGCTCATTGCCTTACGCAATATCCGGCAGACTCCGCTTTATGCATTTATCAATATTTTAAGCTTGGCCATCGGTCTTGCGGCCTGCATTGTTATTTACCTGTTTATTCGCGATGAGCGAAGCTTTGATGCTTTCCACACCCGGAGAGATTCGATTTACCGGCTGGATGAAATTCAGAATTTTACCGGCACCAATGTGCAGAAGGTAGCGCTGAGCATGCCGGGCATGGGGCCTAACCTGCTAAAGGAATACCCGGAAGTTGCCAGCTACGCACGTTTTATGTGCCGGCCCAAGCAGTTGGTGGCGGATGGTGAAAAGAAATTTTTACTTCCCTTTCTGGCAACAGTAGATAGCACCTTCCTCGAGCTATTTGATTTTGAAGTGCTGATTGGTGATCGTTCCACCGCACTGGACGAGCCCTACTCGATGATGGTTACGGAGGGAACCGCGCTGAAATTTTTTAATACCATCGAGGAGGCTATGGGCAAGTCGCTCACTCTCCGCGAAAGAGAATACAAGATCACCGGGGTGCTCAAAGATGTTCCGGAAAATTCGCACATGAAGTTTGACGCGCTGGTATCCATGACTACTGTTATCAGCGAGAACAGGCAATTCAACGACCGGTGGGGCAGTAATTTCCTGAATACCTACTTAGCGCTGCATCCCGGCACCGATGTAAAAGCGCTGGAAGAAAAATTTCCGGCTTTCTTAAGGCGGCACATGGACGATCCACAAATCAATACCTATTATGTGCTCTTTCTGCAGAAGCTGGCAGATGTGCACCTGGCATCTACCGATATTGAGCACGACTATAATAATTACCGCAAATTCAATGGCAGCTACCTGGATGTGTTTTCGGTTGTTGGGGCGTTTATCCTGCTTATTGCCGGAGTTAATTTTATGAATTTAAGCACGGCCCGGTCTTCGCACCGGTGGAAAGAAATAGGTGTGCGCAAAACCGTAGGCGCAAAAAAGCTTCAGTTGTTCGGACAATTTATTTTTGAATCGATGGTGCTGGCCTTTATGGCGCTTGCGCTGGCTGTGGTTATTGACCTTGTCGCATTGCCGCTCATTAACAAAGTGATCCACCGGCAGCTTGCGTTGTGGCCGCTGCTGGAGCCGCAGAACATTTTTTCTATACTCGCAGCTACCCTCGCGCTGGGAATTTTTACAGGTATTTACCCATCGCTTTACATGACCTCGTTTAGCTTATCGCGGGTGCTAAAGGGTGGCGAAGTGGCGGGGAGCAAGTCATTGTTCCGTTCGGGCCTGGTGGTATTGCAGTTCGGGCTTGCGCTGGGCTTGATTGTGAGCACGTTTGTGGTAGTACAGCAGCTTTCGTTTATGCAAAGTAAAGACCTGGGCTTTACGAAAGACCAGATGATGCTGGTGGATATGAACGGTGAGGCAAACCAGAAATTTGAGCTGCTGCGCACCGAATTAAAAAGAAGCCCCTACATATTAGGTGTTACGGCAAGCGGGCAACGGCTGGGCGAGAATTTTCACCAGACAGGTTTCAAGATAAAAAGCGATACGGGCATTTACCAGTTTGTTCCTTCAAACGTGAACGTGGACTACGAGTACCTCGATGTATATAACATCCAGTTGAAGGAAGGCCGTAAGTTTTCCAAAGAGGTGAGCACCGATAAGGACTTTGCCTTTATCGTGAATGAATCGTTCGCAAAGGAGCTGGGACTTGACGATATTATCGGCACACCGGCCGGCATGGGCTGGTATGCGAACGATACCCTGGGCACCATTATAGGTGTGGCGAAAGATTTCAACTTCAACTCATTGCATTATAAGATCAACACGCTCCAGATGTCGGTGCACCCGGGCTGGGGTTATGATGAAATGTCAGTTAAAATAGATGAAGCGCATGTGGAAGAGGCTATTGCCTATGTAAAGAACGTATGGGAGCAGCATGTTTCCTATCCGTTTGATTACTCCTTTCTTGACGCGCACTTTGAAAGCCTCTACCGTTCGGATAAGCAGATGAGCGCTGTGGTAACTATTATGGCGGGTCTTGCTATCCTGGTTTCGTGCATGGGGCTGTTTGGCCTTGCCGCTATTACTACTGCCCGCAAAACCAAAGAGATTGGTATTCGTAAAGTTTTAGGCGCATCGGAAACACAGATTACGGTGCTGCTCTCGCGTAACTTTGCGTTGCTGATCCTGATCTCATTTGTATTGGCAAGCCCGGTTACTTATCTTTTACTTGTAAAGTGGCTGGATAGCTTTGCCTACCGGGTAGCCATTAGTCCGCTGCTGTTTTTATTAGGCGGTGTGCTGGCGCTGGGTATTGCGCTCCTTACCATTTGTTATCATACCATTCGCTCGGCCCGCAGAAACCCGGTGAAAGCATTGCGGTATGAGTAGGTAGTTTGACAAGGAGCACTTACGGGGGTCGGAAGACCTGCGCATATTGCAGGTTAAATCTATATTTTTAGCTCAGCCAGGTCTAATCGTTCTATCCAGCCTGTTTCTACTTTCAGTCTTTGATTAAGCTTCAGGTATTGTTCCTCAAAATCATCCAACATGTAAATCGAGAATAATTTTTTTTGATTAGTATAACCAATCAGGTTATTGGCGGTCTTGTTATCCTGAAATACATAATAACCAAGTTTTTCGGACTTATATATACCAAAGCTATTTCGTGTTCCAAGCTCATTGCTCAGATGCTGAACAAGCAAATGGAAGTCATAAAAATGGATATGTTTGGGAAACAATATACTCATGCCGTTTCCTCTTTCAGTAAACAGGAATTCATTAATGATGTGCTTTTGTGTAAGCGCTTCCAGTAGTTCCTGTATCAGCTCTTTGGCGCGTTGCCCTGAATTTATAATATACACATGCTTGTCGCCTTCTTCAAAACTTACGTTGAGATTCTTCGCAGAAGCATAAGGTTCATCATCACCATCGCGGCTGCTCCAATCGATAAACCGCCCCAGGGCCGGGGCAATTCCCCAATTATATTTTTGGGCAAAGTAATAGAGCGGAATCGATAAAATAATAAACGGAAATGATACGAAATCCCATATCCTGCTTAAAACCAGTTTTACGATTTCCAACGGCAGCTTAAAAAAAATGTCTTTAGGATATTTAATAATAGCAACAAGTAATGCTGCACCAAGCAATACAAAAAGCGCCTCTATTATATAGTATCTTTGCATTTGTGTTAAGAATATGCAAAGATAAAAAGATAAGGAATAACGGTTAACGATAATTGCTCTCATTGGAGCGGATATGCTTCATTATATTCAGATTGTTTCCCTTAAGTTTGCAGCTTAATTTGAACGAACGGCATGCTTAACCCTACCGAACAGGACGAACGGAATTACCTGGAAGAGATCAGAGAGCGATTGGCACGGGCATTGAGCCGCATGGAAAGTCGTGTGCGCGAATATTCGGAAGAGCTTAGAGAGAAGAAGCAATATATTTTCGAGAACCAGAGCGGACTGGATGATGCCGATAGGGTGGCAGCCGGGCAATCCATCGACCGGATGGTGAATACGGGCGAATCGGCAGTAGCCCGCAGGCGTAAATTATTAAAGCTGGTGCAATCGCCTTACTTCGGGCGAATTGATTTCAAACCGAACAAAGAAGAAAAGGAAACCCCTGTTTACATCGGGCTGGCTACGTTCACCGATGATGCCGAAAGAGTGAACTACATTTTCGACTGGCGCGCCCCCATCTCGTCTTTATTTTATGATTTTGAATTAGGCGAGGCTGCCTATGAAACACTCTCCGGGAAAATTTCAGGCGAAATTCTGTTGAAGCGGCAATATAAAATCCGTGAGGGCCGCATGGAGTTTATGATCGAAAACTCCGTAAGCATCCTCGATGATGTGCTGCAGCGCGAGCTAAGCAAATCGGCTGACGATAAGATGAAGAATATCGTAGCCACGATTCAGCGCGACCAGAACCTGGTGATCCGTAACGAAACGGCCCCGGTTATGATCATCCAGGGTGTGGCCGGTTCCGGTAAAACCTCTATAGCCCTGCACCGCATTGCTTTTTTGCTGTACCGCTTTCGCGATACGATTAAGGCAAACGATATATTGATCTTGTCGCCCAACAAAGTGTTTGCCGATTACATCAGCAACGTGTTGCCTGAATTGGGTGAAGAGTATATCCCGGAAACGGGCATGGAAGAATTGGCCAATGTATTGCTTGAAAATAAATATCCGTTCCAGACTTTCTTTCAACAGGTAGCCGCTTTGTTAGAGCAACCGCATCCGGAATTTATTCAGCGCATCCGCTTTAAATCCTCGTTTGCGTTTTTAAGCCAGTTGAATAAATATTTTATACACCTCGAAAACAATTCATTCCGGCCGATGGATTTGAAAGTTGCCAGTGTGGTAGTACCCTTTCCGTTTGTAATTGAAAAATTCAGGTCGTGGAGCCGCATGCCGATGGGTAAGCGCATACCCGAAGTAGTGAAGGAAGTATTACAGTATGTACGCAATGGCGTCAACCGTAAGCTAAGCGGTAGCGAAAAAGCAAAAGTGTGGGAGCTGGTCCCGCGCATGTTCAACATCCGCAGTACGTTTGATGTGTATAAAGGATTTTATGAATGGATCGGTAAGCCGGAAATGTTCCGCATGATGCACGGCATGAAATTAGAGTTTGCCGATGTGTTTCCGCTTATCTATTGTAAAATCCGCCTGGAGGGCATACAAAACTATGACCACATCAAACATTTGCTGGTGGATGAGATGCAGGATTATACACCGGTGCAGTATGCGGTGCTCTCGCGTGTGTTCAAATGCAGGAAAACCATACTGGGCGATGTGAACCAGCCGGTTAATCCATACAGCGCTTCCTCGGCAGAAGGCATTGAAGAAGTTTTTCCGCAAGGCGAGATCGTGAAATTGTTTCGCAGCTATCGTTCTACGTGGGAGATCACGCAGTTCTCATTACGCATCAGCCCGAACCCGGATCTTGTTGCGATGGAACGCCACGGAGAAGAGCCGCAGGCGCTTGGGTTTGCAAATGCGCAGGAAGAGACAGATGCTATATATATAGAGTGCCTGAAGTTTAGTAATTCAGTCAATCAATCGATGGGTATTATTTGCAAAACCCAGCGTCAGGCTCAAATGCTGTTTGAAAAATTAACAGCAGCAGATCAGGAAAAGAAACTAAAGATTCATTTACTTACCCCGGACAGCACTGCATTCTCGAGCGGTATTATTGTTACTACAGTACACTTATCAAAAGGATTAGAGTTTGACGAAGTGCTGGTGCCGTTTGTATCAGCCACCAACTATAAATCGGACATTGATAAGCGCATGTTGTATATAGCCTGCACACGCGCCATGCACCGGTTAACGCTTACGTATGAGCAGGAGCGGAGTGGGTTTTTAGCTTGAAAGCCGCTTCACCGGTTTCCTTCAAAATTGTTTTAGCTGACCGGACTGGTTCTTCTGAAGCAGACGTTATGCACCAGACGGCTTTATTTTCTGAAAAACATGCCCGACCCAGGAATGTTGTCCCCCTCTCGCCAGTTGGGGTACCAGAATACACGTTTCGTTTCGCTGTTGCTGTCTTTATCCTGCACGACCACATTTAGCCTTAATGTTTGCCAGTTGTTTCCTTGCAATTTTTGAACGTATGTGATGGGTATAGCCACTTCAAAAGCATAACCTTTCCCGTTACGAATGCATTTCCATTTTAAAAGTTCTTTTTCGGACTCACTCATATCCCATACGCTGTTTTTTCCTGTCTCATCTTCGGGACCGGTTATGAAATAGAGTGAGTTGGCAAACCATGCTTCACCCTTATCGGCCGCACTTTTGGCTAAAGGTTGAGCATCCAGCACAAAGCCTACAAAGTCCTGATTAAAAGCTGTGCTTTGCGCTGGCGCGATAACCTCACTATCGTTTACCTGGACGGCCAGATAAACATATTGATTGTCGTACGCTATACCGAAGTGTGCCTTTTCAGCGGAAGGCAGGGTATAAGGGAGCTGCCATTCTCCCAGGTTTCCATCTATTACAACTGGTTTGTTTACTTTGGTTACCTGGTATTTTTTTAAGGGAGCTACATTAAATTCAAATGGAATAAATAAATCTGATTTTATGGTAGCATCTTTTACGGCTACTTCTGCTTTTACCCGCACCGGTTTAATTGATTCTAACGATTTTGATTTTCTAAGCTCCACGTCTAACGATGTAAAGCTTACGCTGTTAGGGGGTAATGTAATTTCCGGCTTGGGTAAATCGGCTTTCATGTCCCACGAGAACCCATTGCTTAATTTAATGGTAACGGGTACATCAAATGGATTGGTAAGTCTAAACCGGATGGAGTCGCGTTTAAAGTTGTCGGTATATAATGGCTCCACCCGTACAATCTCACTGGCCCATACTTTAGATATAAAAGCCTCTGTCTTTTCGGTATAAAGCTGGTCATCAAAAATCCCTTCAAGCTGCAGGTTGGCCAGTATAGGGCCGCGATCGGTCATGGTTACCCAGACAAAATGATCGAACTCACCAAACTGGGGGCCGCGTAACGGAGAAGCGCCACCGGTTGTGGCCAGCATATAGTACCTCGAGTTGTTTCGTTCGTATTGTACATAATGATGACGATGTCCCACGAAAACGGTATGCGCCCTGTCTTTTAATAATTTCTCCACATCGAACCACCGTGCAGGATCTGCCTCTTGTACCCACAGGGGCTGATGCATAAATAAAAACGTCCACTTTACCTGCGCATTTGCAGCCAGGGTGTTTTTTATCCAGTCATACTGCTTATCTGAAATGGTGCCTTTACCGGAGCCTTTTGTCTGATCTTCGGAATTCAGGGCCATAAACAAGATGTCTTTGTAAATAAAAGAGTAGTGCGTGGGCCCATATCGCTTATTCCAGATTTTTACCTGTACCGGGTTTGTCAGATCGTGATTACCGGGTACATAAAAGAAAGGCATGCTTAGTTGATTCACGAATCCGTCAAACTCATCCCATTGGCGAATAAGCTCAACCGTGTCGGTAGTGTAGCCTTCAATCAAATCGCCTACACTCATGACAAACTCAGGCTGTAGTAAGTTTAGCTTACGCACACCATCTTCAAACACTCCCGGCCGGTGCCCTCCGGTACGGTCAGTAACAATAGCAAACTGAAACTGACCGGACTTGTCGTTGATATTCCGATTTGTCCAGGGTTTAGCCCCGCTGGGCTGATCGATTTTTAGCTGCGGATGGTCCAGGCGCTGAGCTTGTATGGAAAATGGGCTGATTAGTATCAATACCCATGCTGCGAGAATACCCTTCATATATTTTTTTAGGTAAAGATATTACGAGCCGGTCAATTCATGCAGTTAAGTTTATGTTACCTAACCGGGTTTAGTATCGCCCGGTGTTTAAGGAGCGGCACCCTCAGCCCTAAAACAACAAAGCCACGCATGGCGTGGCTTTGTTTGTATGAGTCCGTTCAGGTTAGTCTTTGTTATAACCACCGCGGAAACCTCCACGGCTGCCACCCCGGCTTCCGCCTCCTTCTTCGCGCGGACGGGCCTCGTTCACTACCAGGGTTTTCCCCAGGAAATCGAAACCATTCAAACCGGCAATGGCTGCACGGCCAGCTGAATCATCCGCCATCTCTACAAATCCAAATCCCCGGCTGCGCTGGGTAACCTTGTCCATGATAATCTTTGCTGAGCTTACATCGCCATACTCGGCAAAAAGTTGTTTCAGTTGTTCCTCGGATGCCTTCCAGGGAATGTTGGCTACATAAATGTTCATTTGTGTTTTTTGAAATTAAGTGATAAATGTTCTTGCTAACGCAATAAGGCCTGCCAATAATAACTCGGTTGGGTGAACTACTTTCGGGTGGGATTATTCCATTAACTAACCAAAGGTAATGGTTTTTTCCAATTATCCTCGTTTGGCGGCAGATTTCGGTATTTTTTACCGGTTATTGGTATTCGGGGTGCTCGGCTATAAAACGGGCAAGGCTTTTACGCGCAGTGGCGTTTACCTGATTCTTTAAAATGGGCGACCACCCTAACAATAACCCGGGTAAGCCCAATGCCTGTCGGCTCCATTTCCAGAAATCGAACCGGTCGGTGTGGTTCCGGATCAAACCGTCTTTAAAAGCGAAGGTGGCTTCAATGCGGTTTACTACCATGCGTCCGGTTTTGGAAAACGTATAGGAAGCCTGCCACCGGCAACGCACGGCATCACCATCGGCTCTCACATCCGAAAAGGTGAGCGCGAAATCTTTTGCATTCAAGCAGAGCATGTGCCACATAGCACGCGCTTCCTTGCTGTCCAGGTTATGGAAAGCCGGATCGTAAAACGTGGCTTCGGCATGGTAACAACTGCTCATGGTCTGCCAGTCAAGCTTCTGAAAGGCCGTATAAAACCGGGTAATTAGTTCGGTATGCATCTTTTTTCCGTTAGTGGAACAATCATTCCTTCAGCCCTTTTAGGCTTTACTTATAGTATGGGTTGTAGTACTTTTAAAAAGCAACGAAAAGTAATCAATTACAATGAAGTTACCCGCCAGCTGCACATGCCGGCTTTAAAATCTAAATCCGAAACAAATGAAACTGAAGCAACTTTTCTTAATTGTACTGGCAGCCGGGATCAGCTACGCGGCTATGGCTCAATCATTCAATAACCTGCCGGTAAATACACAAAAGCCTCCGCTGCACGGTAAACACTGGATGGCCATTACCGGAAAACCGTTGGCAGCTACTGCCGGGGCAATAGTTTTCAGCAAAGGCGGTAATGCCGTGGATGCTTCCTGTGCCATGCTGGCGGCAACCTGCACCATGTTCGATGTGTTGAGCTGGGGCGGAGAAACGCAGGCGCTTATCTACAATCCGAAAACTAAAAAAGTAATAGCTATTAACGCCTTAGGGGTAGCGCCTACCGGGGCTACGGCCGATTTCTTTAAAAGCAAAGGCATGGGCTACCCGCCACAGTATGGCCCGTTGGCTGCGGTAACTCCCGGCACACCGGGCGGACTAATGGTGATGCTGGCGGAGTACGGAACCATGAGCCTGAAAGATGTGCTTGCACCGGCCATGCAGTTAGCCGAAGGTTACCCGATTGAAGCGCAGACGGCCAACAGCTTTGAGCGATCAAAAGAAACATTGAAGCAATGGCCGTATTCAAAAGCCGTGTTCCTTCCGCATTTGGGTGAGAAGCGCGAAGCTCCTGTGGCAGGCGAAATATTTGTGCAGAAAGATTTATTAGCTACGCTTCAAAAGCTGATTGATGCGGAGCAACAGGCATTGAAAAAAGGAAAATCCCGTAAGGAAGCGATCTATGCTGCGTACGATCGGTTTTATAAAGGTGATCTTGCCAAAGAAATTGCACGCGGCACGCAAGAGCAGGGTGGATTGATTACCGAAAAAGACCTGGCTAACTGGAAAGTAATTACCGAAGAGCCCCTGATGGTTAATTACAAAGGCATTGATGTATATAAAATGCAGCAGTGGACACAAGGTCCTGTTATGTTACAGGCACTGAATATGCTGGAGAACATCGATCTGAAAGCAATGGGTTTTAATTCTGCCAAGTACATTCACACACTTTACCAGGTTATGAACCTGACTTTTGCCGATCGCGATTTTTATTATGGCGATCCGTACTTTGGCCCGGAAGAACCCATTAAAGGTTTGCTTTCGAAAGAGTATGCGAAAGAACGCGTGAAGGCCATTAACTGGGAACGCAACGATACCAAGGCAGGCCCGGGCGATCCTTACCCGTTTGAAGGCAAAACCAATCCGTATAAAGATTACCTGAAGCAATGGTCGCAGGCGGCAAGCACAACTTATACTTCACCGCTTTCAGAAGATTACCTGCATCAGGTATTTCTGGGCACTACTTCCGTGGAAGCGGCTGACAAGGAAGGTTGGGTGGTTTCCATTACGCCCAGTGGCGGATGGAATCCGGCTTGCATTGCTGGTAAAACCGGGATTGGTCTTAGCCAGCGTATGCAGAGCTTTGTTACCGATCCGAAAGAAAATCCTTACAATGTGGTGGAGCCGGGCAAGCGGCCGCGTGTAACACTTACACCCACGCTTGCACTCAAGGATGGCAAACCGTTCCTTTCATTTGCCGTGCAGGGTGGCGATACACAGGATCAGAACCTGCTGCAGTTCTTTTTAAACATGGTTGAGTTTGGCATGACGGTGCAGGAAGCTACCGAAGCGCCTAATGTAAACTCCGACCAGCTCTGGCTTTCGCTGGGTGGGGAAGATCGTAAGCCCAAGTATGGCAATATGTTATTGCATGAAAGCACACCGCCTTATGTGCGCAAGGAATTACAGGGCATGGGCTACCGGTTGCGGTTTGGCGATCGCACCAGCGGGCCCATCAATGCCATTTATTTTGATTGGGAGCATGGCAGCTTCTGGGGCGGATCGAGCAATCATGGAGAGGACTACGGAATAGGGTGGTAAGTTGGGTTTATTTGTTAATTGGTATTCGGTAAAACGGTAGTCAGTAAATCGTTATTCAGTAATCGGCTATCAGCAAAATAGTAATCGGTGTCCGGTAATCAGTAAAGCAGTATTCGCTTTCACAATTATAACGTACAGACAGGGAACCTGTAACGGTAAACCAGTATCCGGCAACTAACTACACATTAATGCTCATAATGCTTTCGTGCGAAAGCGGTTTGTTCACATACTGTTTTACGTTGAGATACTTTTTGGATTTGTTGAAATCCTGTGGGTTGATGGAAGAAGTAAGCATCACGATTTTGCACTTCTTTTTGATCAGCGATCCGAACTTTTCAAACTCATCTAAAAACTGGAAGCCATCCATCAGGGGCATGTCAATATCCAGGAAAATCAGGTCGGGTAATACCTGGTCGGCTACCTCCAGCTTTTCAACATTGCGCAAAAATTCGATAGCGCTTTTAGCTCCCGTATGGGTATAAATGTGTCGGGTAATGGCTGCGGCTTCAATCATTTTTTGATTGATCAGGTTGTCAATCTCATTGTCGTCAATGAGCATTACAATACGGAATTTCGGATCAGCCATGGCAACTGTAATTGTAAGATTCTAAAGATAACCCGATTACCACTTCTTTGCAAGCATAAGCTACACATCAAACTTGATACCCTGCGCCAGCGGTAACGAATCACCAAAATTAATGGTATTGGTTTGCCTGCGCATATAAGCTTTCCAGGCATCAGAACCGGATTCGCGTCCGCCACCGGTTTCTTTTTCACCACCAAAAGCACCGCCAATCTCCGCTCCGGAGGTGCCAATGTTCACGTTCGCAATACCACAATCTGAACCGGCATGCGACAGGAATTTTTCCATTTCCTGTATGTGTGTGGTCATAATAGCCGAAGAGAGTCCTTGCTTAACTCCGTTCTGGTAAGCGATGGCTTCATCTAATGTTTTGTATTTGACCAGGTACAGAATGGGTGCAAATGTTTCGTGCTGCACGATTTCATAATCGTTTTTCACTTCGGCAATAGCGGGTTTCACATAGCATCCGGATTCAAAACCTTTGCCTTTCAGTAAACCACCGGGTATCACAAATTTTCCGCCTTGTGCTTTTACCTGTTGTAATGCATTCCGGTATGCTTTTACGGCAAGCGTATCAATCAGCGGGCCTACATGATTGTTAAGGTCAAGCGGATTGCCGATGCTGAGCTGCCTGTAAGCTTGCTTTAACTTTTCCTTTACGGATTCATATACACTTTCGTGGATGATGAGCCTGCGCGTGGTGGTACAACGCTGCCCGGCAGTACCCACCGCGCCAAATAACGCTCCGCGAACGGCCATCTCTAAGTTGGCATGCCCGGAAATAATGATCGCGTTATTACCGCCTAACTCAAGCAACGCGCGGCCCAACCGTTCAGCAACCGTTTTGCCAACAGCTTTACCCATGCGGGTGCTACCGGTAGCTGAAACAAGCGGAATATTTTCATGCGCTGACAACCGCTGCCCGATCTTATAATCGCCATTTACAATGCAGCTTACACCTTCGGGCACCCCGTTCTTTTTGAATACGCGGTTAACAATGTGCTGACACGCAATAGCACACAAAGGAGTTTTTTCAGAAGGCTTCCAGATGCAGGTATCACCACACACCCAGGCAAGCATCGAATTCCACGACCATACTGCCACCGGAAAGTTGAAGGCAGAGATAATGCCCACCACACCCAGCGGATGGTACTGTTCGTACATCCTGTGCTGCGGCCGTTCCGAGTGCATGGTTAAACCATGCAGTTGGCGGGAAAGTCCTACGGCAAAATCGCAGATGTCGATCATTTCCTGTACTTCGCCTAATCCTTCCTGGTAAGATTTCCCCATTTCATACGAAACCAGCTTACCTAACGGCTCTTTGTATTTACGTAAGGCTTCGCCTACCTGGCGTACTACTTCACCGCGTTTAGGTGCAGGCACCAGGCGCCACTCTAAGAAAGCGGCATGTGCCTGCTTTACTACTTTTTCAAACACAGCATCATCGGTTGCCTGTACCGAACCAATCAGCTTGCCATCAGCAGGCGAGTAGGAAGGGATAGGCTTACCTTTGGAGCGAAGCCATTTTTGCCCGGTGGAAGTACCGGGGTTCGATCTTTTGATTCCGAGCTTGTCAAGCGCTTCTGCAATGCCAAAGTTTTTCATAGGTAGAATTGGATTGATGTAAAACTAACAAGTTTACCAATCCATCCCAACGGTCTGCTTCTCGCCATGTAATATACCTTCAACCAGCACGCCCCCCTTTTTCATTTCCATAGCGCGATTCAGGTCTTTCACATTGTCGATAGCTACTTTATCAATATGGGTAATGATCGTGTTTTGTTTTATTCCTGCTGCTTTCCATTTTCCGGATTCGAGTTTTTTCAGCAGCACGCCACCATCCAGGCCAAGCTCATTGAGCCGGGAGTAAGGCACATCTTCAAAGTGTGCGCCTTCCATTTCATAACGCACGGCACGTGCGCGCACTTCTTCCGATCCGTCAAAGCTTTTTAGCTTCGAAACTATTTCCTGCTCCACTCCGTTGCGCAGGTATTTTACCAAAACCGTTTGGCCGGGGCGTTTGCGCGCTACCCGCTCCTGCAATTCCGAAACACCTGACACCAGGTGATTATCAATGGATATGATCACATCGCCCGATTTAATGCCGGATGCTTCTGCCGCACTGCCTTTGTTTACGTAGCTGACAAATACACCCTGCACTACATCCAGGTTACGGTTTTCGGCCAGGTCGGGCGTTACATTGTTGATCTGAACACCCAACAGCCCGCGTTGCACGGTGCCAAACTCAAGCAGATCGTCCATTATTTTTTTCACTAAGCTAACCGGTATCGCAAAGGAATAACCGTTATAATTTCCGGTAGCAGTAGCAATGGCCGAGTTAATGCCAATCAATTCACCTTTCAGATTGACCAATGCGCCACCACTGTTGCCGGGGTTTACGGCCGCATCGGTTTGAATGAAAGACTCCACCTGTAAATTATTCCGGTCGCCAAGAATACCAATGTTGCGGGCTTTGGCGCTTACAATACCGGCTGTTACAGTTGAATTAAGATCGAACGGGTTGCCGATAGCCAGCACCCACTCACCGGTGGTGATGTTATCGGAGTTACCATACTTTACGAAAGGAAGATTACGGGCTTTTATTTTAAGCAGCGCCAGGTCGGTGCTGGGATCCTGGCCTACCAGCTTGGCAAAAAAACGCTGGTTGTTATTCAGCACAACTTCGATTGAATTGGCATCTTCAATTACATGATGGTTGGTAACGATGTAGCCATCATCTGAAATAATTACCCCTGAACCTGATGATTTGGCGTGCGGATTGAAATACTGTTCTAATGCATTCAGGCTGAATTTACCCCCGCCATAAATCGTGCTGATGTGTACCACGGCTGGTGTAACCAGCCTGGCAGCCGTTTCAAAATTGATGGGAGCTCCCCCGGGATAATGTGCAGAATCCGGTGTGAAGCTGGCAAGCTTCAGGTTCTGTCGCGCTTCAATAGAGCTGTAGGCAGGGCCTGCGTCAAAATACTTCAGGGTAAATATTGCCCCGATTATGGCGCCAATAAAAGCTGAGCACCCTACCAGCAAGATCAATAACGAACGCTTCATATCAACTCTCTTTACAGGTAAGGTACGGCTATTGTTAAAAAGTGATGTTACGCAAAACAGATTTTTTTAAGAATAATCCGGTGAGCCGTAAAAAAACGCGTCCCCCCGTTTCCGGAAGGGACGCTTACCTCTAACCTAACCCCACGTTAAGGCTTCTTAGCTCACTTTAATGGTCTGCTTCAATACTTTCTTTTCGTCTTTCGGAATGGTTACTTCCAGTATGCCGTTGTTGTAACGGGCGTTGATTTTGGAAGCATCTGCATTTTCAGGCAATGTGAACGAACGGCTGAAAGAGCCGAAATGTGTTTCAATGGCATGATAGCTCTTCTCTTTCTTCTCGTTCTGAAATTTACGCTCACCACTGATGGTAAGGTGGTTGTCGTTCACTTCAATGTTAAAGTCTTCTTTGTTCAGGCCGGGCACCGCCAGGTGTACTTCGTACGTATCGGCAGTTTCAACCACATCGGTTTTGGGTACGAATGCAGAACCACCGGCACGGGTAATGGAATCGTTAAAGAAACGATCTACCAAAGCGCTGAACGATGCAGGCGCAAAGTCGTTAGTGTTATAACGAATGATGTTCATAGTATTAATTTTTTAAGGTTTGACATGTGTTTTAAAATCACATCATCCCTACCTGTGAAAAGTGTGCCGATGGGTTTTCGGGTGATTTTTCAGGACTTTTTGTCTTGAATTGATTTTAAAATGCCTGAAATACAGTCATTATGGCTTATTTTTTCAATTTAGAAGTGAACTAATAAGGCATCCGCAACATAGTAAAATGGCAGAGTCCACGAGGCGTGAGACTCTGCTGGGAAATGGGAATTATAGACTTTAAAAGAATTTGTTCGGATGAATAATGTGAACCGGATGACCTTCAAAAAATAAATCCCGCTTTCGCGGGATCCTGCTCCTCCTCTTGGGCTTGAACCAAGGACCCCCTGATTAACAGTCAGGTGCTCTAACCAGCTGAGCTAAGGAGGAATTTTTAAAATTTGGGAGTGCAATAATACTGGATTGACCCGCAATTATCCAAATCAGCTAAATTTTTTTGGCCAAAACCTTTGTAACCGCGAAACGTACAATAACTTTGTTTTTAAAAGTACTTTTTTATGAGCCAAAACGAATCCTACCAGAAAGACCTGGAATCCATCCGCCAGCTCATGGAGCGGTCGGTAAAGTTTTTATCGCTCAGCGGTTTATCGGGCATACTGGCCGGGGTATATGCCCTTGCCGGTGCGCTGGTGGCTTATATACAGGTGCAGTATCCGTTATCACCGCTTGATTACAGGCAGCAATCTATGCGCGATTGGGATGTGGTTATCCAGCTACTGGGCATTGCGCTGGCCGTACTGGCGCTCTCCCTGGTAACCGGCTACATCATGGCAAATCGTAAAGCAAAAAAGCAGGGCGTTCAGGTTTGGAATACGACCAGCAAGCGATTGGTAATTAACCTGGCCATACCATTAATAACCGGTGCGTTTTTTATTCTTATCTTATTATGGAATGGACATTATGGTGTGGCTGCACCTGCATGTCTTATATTTTATGGTTTAGCTTTGCTGAATGCCAGCGCTAATTTGTTCGATGAAATCCGGTACCTGGGGTATTCCGAAATTGTGCTGGGGCTTGTGTCGGCCATGCTGCCGGGTTATGGTTTATTTTTCTGGGCTGCCGGTTTTGGTGTGCTTCACATTTTGTATGGTGCGCTGATGTATAAGAAATATGACGGATGAAATAGTTAACATAAGTCGACTCCCAGAGTATGATGATAGTCTTAACCATTCCCTGTCTGCCGACAGGCAGGTGTGTGGCCTAAGACAAGAAATCAGTAACAGATGAAAAACCCGTTCGATAATCTCGATAAAATCCTGGAACATCGGTTACGCCTGCGCATCGTATCGGTACTGGTAGCGAATGAATCATACGATTTTAATGCATTGAAAGAGCTGCTGGATACAACGGATGGCAACCTGGCTACCCACCTGAAGGCGCTTGAGCGGGAGAAATACCTTTCGGTTAACAAGACATTTGTTGAGCGCAAGCCGAACACGCGCTATAAAATCACCGAGCGGGGCCGGTCGGCTTTTAAAAAGCATCTGGATGCGATGGAAGAATTAATTCGCCAGCAACGAAAATAAAAAATTTTATTCACTAACTTTTAAATACAAAGTACTTTTAATTAAATCAAAAATCAATCAATGGAAACACAACCAACTCCCAGCGTGTTCGAACGCTTTAACCAATGGATTACAGAATCCATTATGGTAAAACTATTTTCAATCGGCTTTCTTATTCTCACCCTGCTCATCCCGGCTTCATGGATTGAAGACCTGATTCGCGAGCGGCAATACCGGGCAGACGAAGTGATACGCGAAGTATCTGATAAATGGTCGGGGCCCCAAATGTTATCAGGCCCGGTGCTGCGCATTCCGTTCACCAAAAAGGAAAAGATTAAAACCTGGCATGAGGGCAAACAGGTGGAGGAGATTATTGAACGCGATCATGACGCTTATTTTTTACCCGAAGATTACCAGGTTAAAACGGATATCAGCACGGAGGTGCGCAAGCGGGGGATATTCGAAGTAGTGCTGTATAAAAGCGATATTGATATGCAGGCGCAATTTGCCGTTCCGGATTTTTCCACGTGGAGCATTCCAGATGAGCAGGTGCACTGGCATGAAGCCGTGCTGTTGAACGGGATTTCTGACCTGCGGGGTATTGGTGAAAACCCGGTTGTAAAGGCCGGGCATGTTTTGCTGGTATCGGAGCCGCTCAGCGATATTGGTATCCAGGTAAATCAATATGTAAACCGGTCTGCCAGCCGCGCGGTTGCTACCACTGCTGATGTACCTGCGGTAAGCGGTATTATTTCACCGCTGCGTTGGCAAACCCGTCCGGGTGGAACATTACACGTAAGCCTTCAGCTTAACCTGAAGGGCAGCGAGAGCTTGTATTTTGTTCCTACCGGAAAATCAACGGAAGTTACATCAACCAGTGCGTGGCCATCACCCAGCTTTGAAGGCAAGCTGTTGCCTGAACACAACATAACAGATTCCGGGTTTTCGGCTGTATGGAAAGTGCTTTCGTTTAACCGGCCGTTTTCACAGAAGTGGGTCGATCGGGAACAATCCTTGTCCGGCTCTGAATTTGGCGTGCGTTTGTTGATTCCGGCTGATCAATATCAGAAAAGCACACGGACAGCCAAATATGGTCAGTTGATTATCCTGCTTGCTTTCACTGCGTTATTCCTGGTAGAGATCACTACCAAAACCCGCATTCATCCTTTTCAATATATATTGATTGGTGCCGCGTTGATCATTTACTATACGCTGTTGTTGTCATTCTCCGAGCAGGTTGGGTACAACGCGGCTTATGCCATTGCTTCGGTGGCTACCACCGTCCTGGTTACGTTGTATTCATCCAGCTTTCTCAGGAGCAGATCAATTGTGCTGCTGTTCTCGCTCTTAATGGCTTCGTTTTATACGTTTATCTTCATCATCATTCAGGCGCAGGACTTCAGCTTGCTGATCGGCAGCATTGGCTTGTTCCTGATTATAGGATTGCTGATGTATTTTTCAAAAAATATAAAGTGGTACGGGGCAAAAGCATAGACTTATGCTTATGAAGCCGTTTCAGATTTAGGTTTGAAGCGGCTTCTTTCTTAACTTTCTTAAGTGAACATTTGAATAATGGATAAGAAAGTTTCAGCCAAAATCGATAAGCTGCGAAATAAGCGTGATATAAGGGGCCTAATAGCCTTGCTAAAAAATGGTGATTATGAATCCAGGTCATTAGCTGCCGAAAATTTGGGAACGTTAAAAGCTATTGAAGCGATACCAGACCTTAAATTAGCTTTGGAAGATCCTGTAAAAATTGTAGTACTGGCAGTTGCCAAATCTCTGGAAGCTTTAAGTATTGATCCGGAAATAAGATTGAAGATTGAAAAACGACTTGCTGAACTTGATCGTCAGGAGAAAAGTCATCAAAATCGTTTACAGGAAGTTGTGGCAAACAGAGTTGATCCGGAGATAACAGAGGCGAAAAGAATTCATGAAATTCTTTCTTTGGGAAATGTGAGAAAGCAGAGGGTACAAGAAAATGAAAAGACCAACCAGACATTGCTAATCGCGTTAACCATTGTCGGGCTGGTCGCAGTATTATTGTGGATGATAAAATTTCTTTTTGGTTAAGAACTACTCCTTATCCAAAAACGGATACCGGTAATCGGTAGGTGTAACAAAGGTTTCTTTAATGGTGCGCATGCTTACCCAGCGCAACAGGTTTACTTTTGCCCCGGCTTTGTCGTTGGTGCCCGAACCTCTTGCACCGCCAAAGGGCTGCTGGCCTACTACCGCACCGGTAGGCTTATCGTTGATGTAAAAGTTGCCTGCTGCGTTCACTAATTTTTTGGCAGCCAGCTCAACTGCAAACCGGTCTTTCGATAAAACGGATCCGGTTAATGCATAAGGCGAAGTGCTGTCAACAAGCTCTAAGGTTTGTTCAAAATTTTCGGAGTGATACACATAAATGGTAAGCACCGGCCCGAAAATTTCTTCGCACATGGTAACGGAAGAAGCGTCTTTGGTAACAATAACGGTAGGCTCAATAAAATATCCTTTCGACTTATCGTATTTGCCTCCTGCAATAATTTCATTCATCGGGTTTTGCCGCGCTTTTTCAATGTAGCCTGTAATGGAATTGAATGCTTTTTCGTCAATTACTGCATTAATAAAGTTGCCGAAGTCTTCGGTAGGACCCATTTTAAACGACTTCAGGTCATCAATTAAAAATTGCTTTACTTCTTCCCAAATGTTGGAGGGAATGTAGGCGCGCGATGCAGCAGAACATTTTTGCCCCTGGTATTCAAATGCGCCCCGCGAAAGCGCGGTAGCTACTTCGCGCGGGTTGGCGCTCTTGTGCGCAACCACAAAATCTTTTCCACCGGTTTCGCCTACAATACGCGGGTACGAATGGTACTTGTGAATATTATTCCCAATGGTTTTCCAAATGTTCTGGAACACGCCTGTGCTGCCGGTAAAGTGAATGCCGGCAAAATCTTTATGATTAAAGATCACATCGCCTGCATCGGGTCCGCTTACATACACTAAGTTAATTACACCATCGGGTAAGCCGGCTTCTTTCAATACCTGCATAATTACGTGGGCTGCATAAACCTGGGTGTTGGAAGGTTTCCAGACTACAGTGTTGCCCATCATGGCGGCACTGGTGGGCAGGTTACCGGCAATGGCCGTGAAGTTGAAAGGCGTTAACGCAAATACAAATCCTTCCAAAGGACGATATTCCATACGATTCCATACCCCGGGCGATGACTCCGGTTGTTCATTGTAGATCTCGCTCATGAAATACACATTGAACCGCAGGAAGTCGATCAGCTCGCAAGCCGAATCTATTTCTGCCTGAAATGCATTTTTACTTTGCCCTAACATGGTTGCGGCATTGATCTTATAGCGGTAAGGGCCTGCCAGCAGATCGGCAGCTTTCAGAAAAATGCTGGCGCGGTTTTCCCAGCTTAATGCGGCCCACAATTCTTTTGCCGCTAATGCCGCGTTAATAGCCTGCTCTACATGACTTTTATCACCTTCGTGAAAATAGCCCAGCAGATGCTGGTGATCATGTGGCGGGTTGAGCGGCTTTTTATTCCCGGTGCGCACTTCTTCTGCACCAATATACATGGGCACATCGGTAACAGATGCCCGTGCATCGGCAAGCGCTTTTTTTAACGCAGCCCGCTCCTTAGTGCCGGGCGCATAAGAAAGTACGGGTTCATTTTTAGGTAGCGGAACATGGAAAAAGCCGGTTGACATATCAGGTAGCGTTTAATCGTTCAAAAAAAATTCGGGAGCAAAGTTAGATGATAAATGTTGGGTTTTAAAGAATCGCGCAAAGCTGCTTCAGGTCATGAATTTCGTAGGTTACGGTTTCATCGTGCGAGATTTGTTCAGGATTATAATAGATCGTATCTACATGGGCGTTACGGGCGCCCCCCATATCGGTGTGCAGGTTATCGCCAATCATCACAGCCTCGTGGTGGGCAAAGCCATTTTCAGCCAGGGCGAAATCAAAAATCTCGCGTGCGGGTTTTTTATGCCCGGCCCGGGCAGAGGTTACCACACTTTTGAAATAATGTGTAATGCCTGATGAGGCAAGCTTGGTTCCCTGTATTTCTTCAAACCCGTTGGTAATGATTGTCATGTGATAGCGGGATGCGAGATATTCAAGCGATTCGATTGCATGGGGCATTAACGCACCTTTTTTTGGCGATTGCATCACATACTCGTCTGAAAGTGTCATGGATAGTTTTTCATCGTCAACGTCAAAATGAGCAAGGATACTCCGGAAGCGGTGAAACCGGATTTCATCGCGGCTAATCAAACCGGCATCGTATTTCGTCCATAAATCGGTGTTAATGGCGGAGAACACTTTCCGGAACTCCGAAAACCCGGTAACGCCACGTGCCTGCAGGTTGTGAGCTTCATATAGCTCGGCCAGCGTGCGCGATGAGTTGGTTTCAAAATCCCACAGGGTGTGGTCTAAATCAAAAAGAATGCACTTGTACTTCATTTCAACGGGGTTGGCTCAGCGGTTTGAGTTGTAATTTGTTAAGCGATAATTCGCGGTTGGTATAAAGAGTTTGAAACACCTGCTGGTCTTTCTGCAGTACCGGGTCGCGGCTTAAAAACTGGAATATCTGCCGGGTTATGTCAGATACCTCTTCTTTTAATTGATAGAATACCCATTGGTTGATTTTACGCGAAGTTAATATGCCCGAATTTTTTAAATAGAGCAGATGGCGCGAGGTTTTGGTTTGCGTAAATTCAAGGATATGCTCAAGATCGGTAATGCACATTTCACCGTTTGTCAAAATCAGGTTAAGAATACGCAGGCGCGAGGTATCGGAACAAGCCAGGAAAATCTGTGCGCCAAGGTCAATATTAAAATGTTTAAGCCGCATAAATAGCGCGGCTAAGATAGCAAAAACCATTAGTGGATCGGATTAGGCTTAACCGGCCTGAATCCATATCTTTGGTTGATTTAAATTTAAGGATATTGTGCGGAAACTAATTGGCTTAATCATTTTTGCGGGCATATTAACTGGCGCTGCCTCTGAAACGCTGGCTCAGAGCAAAAGAAGAATTATACAGCTTTCCGGCTTTGTAAGCGATAGTGTAAACGTATTACCCGGGGTGCACATTTATGTGCCCAAGGCAGGAAGAGGGACCAGCACAAGCCCGGCAGGTTTTTTCTCCATGCCCGTGCTGGAAGGCGATAGCGTGGTGGTCAGCTCGGTGGGCTACCATCGCCAGCATTATATCGTGCCAAAAGGTGCGCCCGAAAACCTGACGATTGTAATTGAAATGGTAACCGATGTTACTTACCTGAAGGAGGTGCAGATTATGCCTTTCCCTACCGAAGAAGTTTTTAAGGAAGCCGTACTGGCCTTAAATATTCCTATGGACAATGGCATAGATCAAAAGAACATCAATGCCGAATTGATTGCCCTGATGATAAAAACCACCCCTATGGATGGGGCCGCGAACTACAAATATTACATGGATCAATGGAGCACATCATCTGCCGACAGGTTTCAGCCGCGCACTAACCCCTTTCTTAATCCATTTAACTGGGCAAAATTCATTCGCGATCTAAAACAGAACAAAAAATAGAGCAGGTAATATTTTTGAGTGTTCTGTAGATTTCTCCTCCCGCTATTTACTTTTCACTTGCCTACTTTTGTAAGTATGATGAAGGGTACGGTTAATCTTGTTTTGTATTTCTCCCTCGTGCTTCTGCCTGCCCGGGCCGGTTCAGCATCTCCCACATTGGAAGATTACAAAACCCGTTTAACCCATGCTGCCACCAGCGAAGACTTCAAAGAAACATTTGAAGAGTTTGTGCTGCTGTGCAGAAAAGGTGAATTCAAATTATCGGAAAAGGATATAACCGAAATTACCCTGATAGCCCGGCAAAAAAAGTATGCCGAGAAGGTTTTGCCCCGGGTATATAGCTGGGCAGCCATTATGTTTGCAGACGGGCGCATGAGCGAGGCAACTACTTATTTTATTGAGAGCGCCAAGCTGTATGCCCGGCAGAAGAAACAGGTGGCTGAGGCGCTTTGCTGGTTTGAAGTGGCCCTGATTCATCACAAAGCCGGTAACTTTCAGGAGGCTGAAGCGAATTATATACGGGCATTGGAACGGGGCAGGGACTCGCTCGATCACCGAACCCGAATAAATTGTTACAATGGCCTGGCATTGATTGATCGCGAGCAGCTTGAGTACGACAGTGCCTTACAGGGATTCAGGCGAGCCGGAAACATCGCCATTCAAAATAAAGACACAGCCTGGATTGCCATATTACAGGGTAATGTGGGCAGTATTTACCTGCGAACAAAAAAATACGACAGCAGCCTGTACTACTATCAGGAGAACCTCCGGCTCATTAAAAAAGTTGATGAGCTGGAAAATGAAATTGAAACATACATTCAGCTTGCCCGAACCTATTTGGGCAAAGAGCTTCCTTTACAAACAATTAAATACCTGGATACGGCAGAGCATATAATCACAAGTAAGGTCGTTGTGCTGAATGATTTTTTTAACCCGAAAGACCACCTCTACGAAACGTATGCTAAGGCGTATGCCGCGTTAGGCGATTATCAGAAAGCTTATACGTACTACCAGGAGTATCATGAGGTTGCCGAAGAAAAACAGCAGCGCATTAATAGCAGTAAGCTCCGGCAGCTAACATTTGCTGACGAGTTTAAGCAAAAGGAGAATGAGCTGGCGTTGTCGCACCAGATTAACGAGAACAACCTGTTGATCATAAAGCAGCAGCGTTACGCAGTAGCAGGTTCTATAGTAATAATATTATTGTTAGGCGCATTGGTATTCTATGCATTCAGAACCAGCCGTCAGCGAAAGCAACTGAATAAGTATCTTAAACAATCCAACCAGGAACTGCAGCGATTAAATAAGTTAAAGGATAAGCTTTTCTCGGTGATCAGCCATGATATGCGCGGCCCGCTGGCAAACCTGCAATCTATACTAAGCCTGTATGCCTCAGGCAACCTGAACAAAGAGGAGTTTGCCGTGTTGTCCGATCGTCTGAACCATCGCATAAAGGCATCCGGAAATGCTTTGGATAGCCTTTTGCAATGGGCGATGGGCGAGTTAAGTGAAATTAATGCCACGCCATCAAAAGTAAATGTAGCAGAATTGGTTAACCGGGTTGCCGATCAGTTTGAAGAAAACATGTCAGTTAAACAGATTTCGCTGGTAACCGAAGTGCCGGATGATTTGTTTATATGGGTAGATAAAAATCAGATGGAGATTGTTTTGCGAAACCTTTTAAACAATGCAATAAAGTTCTCGTGGGATAAAGGGGAAATCAGCCTGGTGGCAACCCGGGTAGACGATAGGGTTCATATTATTTTAAAAGATTCAGGAGTTGGCATGAACGATGAAGAATTATCCTTGCTATTTGATGCGACAACCAGCTTCTCTACTGCGGGTACGCACCACGAAAGGGGTACTGGTATCGGGCTTATCATCAGTAAAGAGATGGTTGAGAAAAATGGTGGCGAGATTTCCGTGAAAAGCGAAAAGGGATCCGGTTCAGTTTTTACCGTAATGTTGCCGGCTTCCTGATGGATTTATCCAGACTGTAAATTATTTGGTGCCAGAATCGTATAAAAACCCTTGTACAAAGCAGGCTTTTTTATGGACACTTTTTAGTATACTTGCACCCTGATTTTAGAAACCCTGGCAAGCCCGGGGATTTTGAAGTTCCGGATTCGGGGTGTAGCGCAGCCCGGTTAGCGCATCACGTTAGGGACGTGGAGGTCGGACGTTCGAATCGTCTCACCCCGACAAGAATAATTACCAAACACCTTAATAAGCCTTTAAACTTGTTTTAAAGGCTTTATTTTTTTGAGATGGTAATTTGATTTAATCCAGTTCTTCAGGAAATGTACCGGACCACCACGGTTCTGATCTCCGCCCGAACAAACTCTTCTATCGTTAGGACATCCGGCCAGTTATCCGTTTCTTTTGCTTTGCGGATTAACATGGAGTAGTGTACCAGGTCAAGCGTGGAATCCGCCAGTTGTTTCAGGTCCCGTTTCAAAAACTCGGTTTTAATTACGCTAAGGGCAACGGTATCAAACTGTTCTTCCAGGTAAGCAGCCAGCCCATTATGCTGCAACAACTCCTGGATGAAGGTAGTGCGTTTGCCGTAGATGTCTTCAATAATACGATCGGTACTCCAGGCAGACTCAACTTGTGATGTCATGTTCTTGATTTGTATCCAAATTTATAAAAAAGTACAAAGCAATCCATTGATATTGGAGGCAGGAAAAAAATTAACTATTTACTGAAATGCATTGGAAACGCGCCCCCCGGAAAGAAATCTTTGTGTTACAGACCGTTATGACCGGATTATGCATGGCTATGACAATGCCTGGAAAAAATCTCGTGCCTTGTTTGAGGCTACCTGTGACTAAAATCGCTTTCGTGGCTTACCATAGTATAAACTCCGAAATTTTATGAGCCTGCTTCGCAAACAGGGCAGTGCTGAGGTCAGCACGAGCTCAATGGCTGATATTGCCTTTCTGTTGCTTACCTTTTTTCTGATGACTACGGTAATTAAAAATGAAAAAGGTTTGACGTTGATGCTGCCGCAATGGAACGAAGAAAATATTATATCGGAGTTACACCAGCGCAATGTATTTACCATACAGGTTAATTCAGAAAACCAGTTCCTGATAGAAGGCGAACCCCGAAATGCACTGGATGGCGTTACGGACGAAATCAAAAAATTTATTTTGAATAACAATATAGATCCTTCATTATCCGAAAACCCGGAGAAAGCAGTTGTTTCCTTAAAAACAGACAGGGGTACATCGCAACGCGCGTTCATTGAAGCGCTTGATGCGATACAGGCTGCTTACTACACCATTTATGCAGAACGTGCCGGTATTACGCCTAAGGCATTTCGTGAACTGGACCTGAACGATAAGCGCCAATTGCAGCTATATGATGCTGCGCGAAAGGGCATTCCGATGAACATTTCAATGGCCGAACCCACTCGCGCAGTAAATTAGTCTTCAATCCTTTTCGGAAAATCGAAGAACAGCATTTTGCCGCAGCCGAATGTAACATCCTGCCAGCGCGCTACCGGAAGTTGGGCTGCTACAATGCCACAGGTGGGAATGTTGTCGATAGTTTGATTTAATAATGCGTTTGCAAATTCGGTAAGCCCGGGGTTATGGCCGAATATCATAGCTACTTCTTCGCTATCGCGGGGTGAGTCTTTGAGTTTGCGAACTACTTCCAGGATTTGATCTTCATCAGCATGATACAGCTTTCTGTCAGTTTTTATTTTCGATTCGTTAAACGCAAGCACAGTTGCAATTGCTTTGCAGGTGGCCAGTGCGCGCACGGCCGGACTGCTCAGCATAATATCGGGTGTTACCCGCTTTTCCTTTAACCGTTTGCCCATGCGGGGTGCATCCTTTAATCCGCGTTTGTTTAAAGGCCGCTCAAAGTCATCCAGCTCAGGATCATCCCAACTGGATTTGGCGTGGCGCACAATGTATAAGGTCTTCATTGTATTTAACGTTCTAAATTAAGCAAAGCCTTTATCTTTGCAGTGCTTTATGGAAAAACGTCCGCTTAAAAAACGAATCAAGTATACTTCGCTTTACTACTTTATCCGGTTTTTGATTTTTTTCTCTAACCTGTTGCCGCGCAAAGCCTGGCTTGCCTTCTGTGGTTGGTTGGGCAAATTAGCTTATTCTTTTTCCCCCAAACCCCGTGAAAGAGCAATCTATCATTTAGGTCTTGCTTTCAGTGGTGAGAAATCACCACGCGAGATTGTTGCCTTAAGCAAGCAGGTTTTTATAATGCTCGGAAAAAATGCCGGTGATATACTGCGCTCGTTGAAGGTTAAAACACTTATTGATCTGGAGAAATTTCTGGTTACGCATGGATTGGAAAATTACGAGCAGGCCCATGCCAAAGGTAAAGGTGTCATGTTTCTTACCTCGCATGTGGGCGCATTCGATTTGCAGGTAACCAACATGGCTTTGCGCGGACTTAAACCCAACATTATCGGTACTGCACTAAAAGATGAAAGATTAAATGAGCTTTTGTTTGAATACCGTAATGCTTTTGGGGCGATAGCGATTGAGCGTGGCAAAGAAAGCGTCCGGTTGTTTAAAATATTGAAGTCAGGCGGATCAATAGCCATCCTGATCGATCAGGATACAAAAGTAAAAAGCCGCTTTGTCAATTTCTTTGGAATGAAAGCAGCCACCCCGATAGGCGCTACGGTGCTGGCATTGCGCACGGGAGCAGCAGTAGTGCCCACCTATATTTATCTCGGTGCCGATGGCAAGCAGCACATGCATATTCTGCCGGAGATACCGTTGGTAATTACAGGTGATGAAGAAACTGACCTCGTAGTGAACACGCAAAACTTTACCAGCGTTACGGAACAAATTGTTCGCGAGCACCCGGAGCAATGGGTGTGGATGCACGAGCGGTGGAAAACGAAGCCGGGGCAGGAGATTAAATGATTCAAAATTCAGGATTTAAAATTTTGAATCTTGAACTTTGAATTAAGTTACTTCTTAAACACAAAGTACACAGCCAGCACTAAAAATATAAACCCGACCAGGTGATTCCACCGGAAGGTTTCGGCTTTGAAGAATACGAGGGAAAAAATCACGAATACCGATAGGGTAATTACTTCCTGAATTACTTTTAACTCCATCAGCGAAAACGGCCCGCCATTTTCTTTAAAGCCAATGCTGTTAGCCGGTACTTGCAAGATATACTCAAATAGGGCAATGCCCCAACTGATAAAGATGATCGCTGCCAGCCCGAGGTTCTTGCTCCAGCTCATCTCTTTAAATTTAAGATGGCCATACCAGGCAAACGTCATAAACGTGTTGCTGAGAACGAGCAGCAGGATGGTATAGAAGGCTCTCATACTGAGTTGGTAGTTAAGAGTTATTAGTTGAAAGGAGCAGCTAATAACTCTTAACGATTAACTATTTAACCAGCTTCTTATACTTGATCCGGTGCGGCTGGTCATCGCCTACGCGCTTCTTCCGGTTTTCTTCGTACTCGCTGAAAGTACCTTCAAACCAATATGCCTGCGAATCACCTTCAAAAGCAAGGATGTGCGTACATACCCGGTCGAGGAACCAACGGTCGTGCGAAATAATTACGGCACAACCGCCAAAGTTTTCAAGCGCTTCTTCCAGCGCACGCAGCGTGTTTACATCCAAATCGTTGGTCGGTTCATCTAACAATAACAAGTTACCGCCCTGCTTAAGCGCTATAGCCAAATGCGCACGGTTACGCATACCGCCTGAAAGCTCTTTTACTTTTTTCTGCTGATCGGTGCCGCTGAAATTAAACTTGCTTACATAAGCGCGCGAGTTAATTTCTTTTCCGCCTACCATAATCAGATCCTGCCCACCGGTGATGGCCTGGAACACGGTATCCTCCGGTTTCAGATCATCGTGCTCCTGGTCCACATAAGCGATCTTTACCGTTTCGCCTACTTCAAATGTTCCGGCATCGGGCTTAAGCTGGCCGGTTATCATTTTGAACAACGTGGTTTTACCGGCACCGTTCGGCCCGATAATACCCACAATGCCCGCAGGCGGCAATGAGAACGTGAGGTTCTCGTACAACAGCTTGTCGCCAAATGCTTTCGATACACCGTGCGCTTCAATAACCTTGTTACCGAGGCGCGGCCCGGGCGGAATAAACAATTCTAACTTATCTTCTTTCTCACGTGTTTCCTGGCTCATCAGTTTATCATAAGCGCTTAAGCGGGCTTTGCCTTTTGCATGGCGGCCTTTCGGGCTCATGCGCACCCATTCCAGCTCGCGCTCCAGCGCTTTCTGGCGTTTCGATTCTGTTTTTTCTTCCTGAGCCAAACGTTTTTGCTTCTGATCGAGCCAGCTTGAATAATTTCCTTTCCACGGAATACCTTCTCCGCGATCCAGCTCCAGGATCCACCCGGCAACGTTATCCAGAAAGTAACGGTCGTGCGTTACCGCGATGATAGTGCCTTTATATTGACGTAAATGTTCTTCCAGCCAATGTACCGATTCGGCATCTAAGTGGTTGGTGGGCTCATCCAGCAACAATACATCGGGTGTTTGCAGCAACAACCGGCATAAGGCAACCCTGCGCTTTTCTCCACCGGAAAGATGCTCTACTTTGGCATCGGGCGGGGGACAGCGTAACGCATCCATGGCGCGTTCTAATTTATGGTCAAGCTCCCACGCATTTACAGCATCTAACTTTTCCTGCACTTCACCCTGGCGGGTTATCAGCTTATCCATCTTGTCAGGATCTTCCAGCACCTCAGGGTCGGCAAACTTTTCGTTGATGGCTTCAAATTCTTTGAGCAGGGCGACCACGTCTTTCACGCCTTCTTCTACTATTTCCTTAACCGTTTTGGTCTTATCGAGCTGAGGTTCTTGTTCCAGGTAGCCAACCGAATACCCAAGATCGGAAACCACTTCGCCCTGGTATTCCTTATCGATGCCGGCAATAATGCGCAGCAAAGACGATTTACCCGAACCGTTTAAACCCAGCACGCCAATCTTGGCTCCATAGAAAAACGAGAGGTAAATGTTCTTGAGCACTTGCTTTTGGGGTGGATAAATCTTGTTCACACCCGACATGGAGAAAATTATTTTTTCGTCAGCCATTTAGCGATTGGTTAAATTAAGAACGCAAATATGGCGTTTTTGGGTCAATATCCACAGGCAGCCAAAATGTGCGCTCCTCCCGAAAACGGTTACTTTTTCGAAAACGCGAACTATCAACAGGCGCCACTTGACTATGGGTTATTTAATTTTATTTTTGCGGAAAATTTAAACAGGAGGACAAGCACTATGTATTGGACACTGGAATTAGCCTCGTACCTGGAAGATGCACCCTGGCCGGCAACCAAAGATGAATTAATTGATTTCTCTATCCGCTCAGGTGCGCCATTAGAGGTGGTGGAAAACCTGCAGGAGCTGGAAGACGATGGGCAGCCTTATGAAAGCATCGAGGAGATCTGGCCGGATTATCCCACCAAGGAAGATTTCTTCTTTAATGAAGATGAGTATTAATTAGCCTATTTATCAATTTGATAATTTGAAAATGGCTGCGCCTTTCGCGTAGCCATTTTTATTTATGCGAATCAAGTAACGCCTTTGCCACAATCAGGTCTTCGGGTGTTGTGATCTTGATGTTCTCGTAGCTCCCTTCAAAAAGCGAAATAGTGTGCCCCAGTTTTTCTACCATACTCGCATCATCCGTCATAGTGGGGTCTTCTTTTAGCTGATAAGCTTGCTTGATCAGATCAACCGAAAAAGTTTGCGGTGTCTGAATAAGCCTGAAGCGGGAACGATCTACCGCTTTAGTGTTATCCTGATCTGTCATACGGATGGATTCTTTTAATCGCACCGCGGCAACTGCCGATTGATGCACGGCAGCCAACCGGAATGATGCTCCGATAATATCTTCACTGACCAATGGCCTAACCCCATCGTGAATAGCCACCAGCCCGGGGCCTTCAATTTTTTGCAAGCCGTTCTTTACGGATTGAAACCGGGTTTCACCACCTTTTTGCAGAATAACCGGTTTCGTAAAGCTGTACTTTTTACAGATGCCATGCCAGGTAGTGAAATCATCTTCGGGTAATACCAGCACAACCGTAATGTTTTCGGAGTACCGGTAGAATGCTTCCAGCGTATGGATGAGAACAGGCTTGCCCTGCAATTCCAGGAACTGCTTGGGCAGCTTGCTTTTGATGCGTGTGCCTTTACCTCCGGCTACAATAAGGGCATATTCTTTGGAATGCATAGCTTTGTAAAAATACTTCTTTTGAAATGATTCTGATTCGCATTCTCCTGCTCGCTTTCAATGTAGCTGTGGTTACGTACCTGATTTACCGTATCCTTCAGATTCAAAAGACGGACAATCCCAACAAAACATGGATTATCCTGATCAGCATTTTCCTGCTGCTTTTACCGGCTACCATGCTAATGGGCTTTGTAAAGCCATCGGCTGTTTACCTGCTGGTGTACCCGGTGGCTATTGGCGTGCATTTGTACCTGATTCGTAATTCATAATTTTTCAACGGCACCAAATCCATACCTTTGCGCTATGGAAAATCCCGTAATCATTTTTGGCGCCAATGCATTGGGTCGCGCTGCCCGCGAAATTTTTGAAACCAATGCAGTGGTTGTGTATGGCTTTCTGGATGATGACAAGAAGCTGCACAATACGCAGGTGGATGAGATAACGGTGCTGGGCGATACCGACAACGATGGCTTTTTGAAGCTGATCGGTAAAAAATGCGAAGCGTTTGTGGCGGTTGATGATAACAAGCTGCGGAAGTCGCTGGTAAAAATGCTGCAGGAAGTGCGCCATGTGCAGCCGGTGAATGCCGTGCACCCCAAGGCAACCGTTTCAGAAAAAGCCGCTATCGGGTATGGAAACTTTGTTGACTTTGATGCTTATCTCGCTCCCGGTTCTAAAATTGGCAGTCATTGTTTGATACACGCCAAAGCGTTTATTGGCGTAGAAGCAACGTTAGGCGATTTCGTGCAGGTAGGGGCCGGCAGTAACATTAACCCGGGCGTTACGATCGATGACGAAGTGTTTATCGGTTCCGGAGTAACTATTGTTTCCGGGGTTACGGTAGGTAAGGGGGCGCGTATTGGTGCAGGTTCGGTGGTAGTGGCACCGGTTAAAGCAGGGGAAACGGTGTTTGGCAATCCCGCTAAGGCGATTAACTGATTTAAAATTTCAAATTCAAAATTTTTAGAAGCAACCAGGTATTGAATTTTAAATCTTTCTTTTGAATTAAAGAAATGAAAATATCCGAAACCGACCTGATCCTGAATCCCGATGGCAGCGTGTACCATCTTAACCTGCTGCCTAAAAATATTTCGGATACTATAATTGCCGTGGGCGACCCCAGCCGGGTGTATATGGTAAGCCAGTATTTTGACGAGGTGGAGTTTGAAATGAACAAGCGCGAGTTCATCACCCATGTGGGTAAATACAAAGGGAAAAGAATTACGGTTATCAGCACCGGTATTGGCTCGGATAATGTAGAGATATTCTTTAACGAGCTGGATGCGCTCGTAAACATCGATCTGAAAACCCGCGAGCCCAAAACCCGTAAGAAAAAGCTAAAGGTAGTGCGCATTGGCACTTCGGGTGCGTTGCAGGAAGATATCCCGGTAGGCACGCACCTGCTTTCAGACTATGCGGTAGGCTTTGATAACCTGATGAATTTCTACGACCTGCCCATGGACGATTTTGAAACGGGCCTCGCGCATGATATTCAGAAAAAAACAGGGCTTCCGTTTATGCCTTACGTGGTGCGGGGTTCGGTAGCTTTGCGCGAGCAGGTTGAAAATGACATGCGCGTGGGTAACACAGTAACCTGCCCCGGGTTTTATGCGCCACAAGGTCGCGCGTTGCGATTGCCTATCCGGTTTCCACGGCTGCTGGAAGATTTAAACTATTATCATAAGGGCGGGTTCTGGCTCACCAATTTTGAAATGGAAACTTCTGCGTATTATGCTTTCGGCAGGTTGCTGGGCCACGAAGTGTTGAGCGCCAATGCGATTATCGCCAACCGCATTAAAAACAAATTTGCGAAAGACCCGAACAAGGTGGTGGAAAGCCTGATCAGGAAAGTATTGGACAGGATTTAAACCATATCCAGTACTTACATCTTGGCTACTGTGTAGAGCTCATACTCTCCATCCGCACAATGTGCTTGCTGGCTGTATAGGTATCAGTGTTATAAAATCCCGATAAAATGCGGTGCGCAATCTGCTCTACAATTAATTCGTCATCGGTTTTCCCTTCTTTGCCGCGCCAGAACACGCGCTGAGGGTGCCGCCTCATATCTTCCACGTAGGCGCGCGCATGGTTAAACTGGTCATCGGTAAAGGTAATGGTAAAGCAGGTTTTAACTTTTTGAGTTTCCATAGTGCCTGGGTTTAAATCCGGTTATTCAACTATTGTGCCGTAGCACAGGCCCGATTTTACGAAGAATACGAGCCTTGTGTCAACCGGTGTGCCCGTATACGGGCAATTATGTTCGGGGTTGGTACAGCGTGCCGCAAAGATTACTTTTGCACCTGAACTATGAGGGAGTACGAAATTTACACGTTGAGGAATGGCATCCGGGTAATTCATAACCGGGTTACCACTACCAAAATTGTTCATTGCGGCATTATGCTGGATATAGGCAGTCGTGATGAAACATCCGCCAACCAGGGCATTGCCCACTTCTGGGAGCACATGGCATTTAAGGGTACACGCAGGCGCAAGGCGTTTCATATTATTAACCGGCTGGAGTCGCTGGGTGGTGAGCTGAATGCGTTTACCGATAAAGAAAAGATTTTATTCTATGCGTCCTTGCGCGATGATTACTTTGAGCGGGCCCTTGAACTGCTGACCGATATTACATTCGATTCTATATTCCCGGCTTCGCAGATTGAACGTGAACGGCAGGTGATCCTGGAGGAGATGATGATGTACCTCGATGACCCGGACGACTCGCTGCAGGATGAATTTGATGGAGTGATCTTTGCCGGTCATTCGTTGGGTATGAACATCCTCGGTACAGAAAAAACCGTGCGTGCGTTTAAGCGAAAAAACTTTCAACAGTTTATCCGCGAAAACTTAGATACCAGGCGTGTGGTATTTTCGTGCGTGGGCAATATACCGGCAGATCGTGTGATTAAACTGGCCGAAAAATACCTGGGAACAATACCTGCATTGCGTTCAGCAAAAAAGCGCACTCCGTTTAAGGGCTATAAACCACGCGAAGTAGTGTTGCAGCGTACAGTAAAGCAGGCCCGTTGTGCTATCGGTCGCCCGGCTTATTCCTTTACGGATACAAAACGCAGCCCGTTCTATATGCTTACCAGCATATTAGGCGGCTCAGGAATGAACTCGCGGCTTAATCTCGCTTTGCGCGAAAAGCATGGTTTTGTGTACTCCATAGGAGCACAGTATGTTCCGTTTACCGACACAGGCTTATTTGCCATTTCGTTTGGAACGGAACCCTCGCAGCTTAAACGAAGCATCGCGTTGGTAAAGCAGGAATTGAAAAAGCTCAGCCATTCGCCTTTGGGCGTAAAGCAACTGGCTTCGTGTAAAGAACAAATACTCGGGCAAATTGCCATGGCCGAAGAAAACAACGTTAGCTTTATGATGATGATGGCCCGAAATATTCTTGATCAGGGGCGCGTAACATCGCTCGATGAGATCTTTGATCGCGTAAAGCATACCTCGGCCCAGCAACTTCAGCAATTAGCTGATGAAATGTTTCGAGAAGACAAGCTCAGCTACCTGGTTATGGAACCGGCCCATGGAATTTCTGCCTGACGATATTGCGGCTTATGTGCAGACCCACACGGCTGCCGAACCGGATCTTTTAAAGAAGATTAATCGCGATACGCACGCCCATGTACTTAAGCCGCGCATGCTTTCCGGCCATGTGCAGGGAAGGTTTTTATCGCTTATCAGCAAGCTCATGCAACCCAAAGTTGTGCTGGAGATCGGAACCTATACCGGTTATTCTGCCATTTGCCTGACCGAAGGACTTGCTGCCGGGGGTAAGCTGATTACGATAGATGTGAACGAGGAGCTGGAGAACCGTGTGCGGGGTTATTTTCAACAAGCCGGTTTAAAAGATGTAATTGACTACCGCATAGGAAATGCCGCAGCTATTCTGCCTTCGCTTACCGAAACGTTCGATCTGGTGTTTATTGATGCCGATAAAGAGAATTACCTGCAGTACTATAACCTGGTATTGGCTAAAGTGCGTTCGGGCGGACTTATCCTGGCCGATAACGTGCTGTGGAGCGGCAAGATTACCCTGCAGCATGCCGATAAGGATACAAAGGCATTGCAGGCGTTTAATGATGCCGTGGCTGCCGACACCCGTGTAGAGTGCATGCTGCTGCCCTTGCGCGATGGTATTATGATGGCGCGCAAGAAATAACGGGTACGTTCGTTATTCTCTTTCAATTCCTGATCTTTTCACTTAATTTTGAGCCCAATGAGATTTTTTGCAGTCGCACTCATTTTTTTCGGAGTTGCTGCCTCATACGCCCAAACTCCTGAAGTGCCTCATAAAATGCATTTCGCAGACATGACACTCACCATACGTGATGATGCCAGGCGCGAAATTCAGAAAGATGTGGACGCACTTACGCAATACCCGCGCTACTTTAATATCAAAGTAGAGCGTGCCAAAACGTATTTCCCCATCATCGAAAAGATTTTTGAAGAAGAGCGGCTTCCGCAGGACTTCAAATACCTGGTATTGCAGGAAAGCGCTTTGATTGCCGATGCCGTTTCAGTTTCAAATGCCGTTGGGTTCTGGCAGTTTAAAGATTTTACCGCGCTCGAAATGGGATTGCGGGTAGATAGGGAAGTGGATGAACGAATGAATATTTATTCGGCTACCCGTGCTGCAGCCCGCTACCTGAAGAAGAATAACTTTATGTTCAATAACTGGTTGTTGGCGCTGCAATCTTACCAGATGGGGGGCGGAGGTGTGCAACGATCGGTTGGCGACAAATACAATGGCGCCCGCCACATGGATATTACATCCGATACGTACTGGTACATTAAGAAATATATTGCACACAAGGTCGCCTTTGAAAATGCCGTAAAGGGCGAACCGCAGGTTAAGGTTTCGCATTACCCGATCACGTCCGCCAAAAGTATTTCAGAGCTTTCGCATGAGCTGGCTATGGAAGAGTCCCTTCTCAGGGATTACAACAAGTGGATTCGCAAGGATAAGATTCCGGCAGACAAAACGTATGCAGTGGTCATTCCGACAGGATCATTGCCGGCCGGATTCAATACATTAAACATAGCCTCAGCTTCCGCAAAACCGGAAGTGATTGAAGTAAAGCCTACTGTCCGCACCGAAAAGAAACGATTTAATGGAATAATGGCCATACAGGCCATACCGGGTGAAACCACAACCGCGTTGGCCAAGCGGTCGGGTATTGGGATTAGGGAATTTCTGAAGTACAACGAAATACCGATCGATCACTCCGTACTGGCAGGCTCCTATTATTATCTGGCCCGTAAGAAAAACGGGGCCCGGGGCGAAAGCTATACCGTGCGTTCCGGTGATAATTTGTGGTTGATCAGTCAGCAAACCGGTGTGCAACTGAAACGCCTGAAGAAATACAATAAACAGTTGACTGGCGCTTTAAAGCCGGGCGATGTGGTGCGCCTGGATAATGCCAAACCGGTAACACGCGGGGCTGTCCCTGTTCTGGAGTCGGTAACCGAAGAAACAACGGTAATTGCCAAAGTGGATTCAGATTCGTTCTTTAACTGGGAAGTCCGGCCGAAAGAAACCCCGGAGTCGGAAGCTTCAACCCGGGCCCCGCTGAAACCCCAGCTTGTTATCCAGCCGGAACAAAAGCCTGCTGATAAGATAATCCCGGCAGACTCATCTCGGCTGGTATTGCAGCATGCCGATTCGATTGTTGCCGAAAAGCCTGCATCTCATACTGTAAAGCAGGGTGAAACACTTTATGCCATTGCCCGGCAATACAATGTTAGTGTAACGGACCTGCTTGCATGGAATGCGCTGGACATTGCAGCAGGCATAAAGCCGGGCCAGGTATTAACGGTTAAGCCACAATCGGAAAAAGAGGAAGCAAAGACACAAACGGCACAATCCCAGTTTATTATGCATGAGGTTAAAGAATCGGATACGCTCTATAGTGTAGCCCGCCAGTATAATGTTACCATTAAAGACATTATGGAGTGGAACAAGAAAGAAGACTTCAAGCTTGCGCGGGGCGAAAAACTTAAAATACTTACCCAATAACCTTCCTGTTTTTTTACTTTTTTGGCCAAATACTTACGTATTGCTTTAACAGAGGTGCCAAAAGTTTAGGAACTGCCAAAAAAGAATAAATTTGCGACAATTGATAAGTGTAGGGATTTTATTTAAGCAGGTTGTGCATGGAAATGGCTGCTACTAAGACAATTGATCTGGTTTTGCTGGTTGATGATAATGACACTGATAATTTTATCAGCAAGCGGATTATTGAGATAACAAAGTTTGCCAAACGGGTTGAAGTAAAGAGTTCGGGCAAGGGGGCATTGGATTACCTCAAGCAACATCAGGGTGAACCTGAGAATATCCCCAACCTGATTTTCCTGGATATCAACATGCCGATTGTGGATGGCTTCGTGTTCCTCTATGAATTTGAAAAATTCAATGAATTGGTGCGCAGCAAGTGCAAAGTCATAATCCTCTCCAGCTCGGATAACAAGCGCGATATCGACAAGATTGTGAACAACAATCATGTGATTAAGTTTATTACCAAGCCGCTTACCGAGATTGCACTGGACGAAATCCGGCTAAATAACATCTGATCAGCCTTTTCAAGGCTTGGGATTCGGTTTTTCTTATTTTTGTGCCGAATAAAACCTAAAAATATGTCGCGATTTTCTCAAAAGAACCTGTTGCTTGTTGGCTTTTTTATGACTTTCTCAATTCTGGCATCAGCCCAGGTGGTTAAAGTAGACTCAACCAGCAACTGGAAAAAAGCATTTAAAGCCGGGCTTAACATTAACCAGGCATCTTTTACATCCAACTGGAAGGCCGGTGGGGTAAACTCGATCGGGTTTAACGGATTCCTGAATTACAAAGCCAACTTCAAAAAGGACAAGAACAGTTGGGATAACGAACTGGATTTCCTCTATGGTATGGTAAACAACCAGGGGCAGGGTTATCGTAAAACACTCGACCGGATCTTTCTGCAAACCCAGTATGGCCGCGAATTAAGTCCAAAGTGGAGCTTTACTACATCACTATCGTTTCTTTCGCAATTTGCCAAGGGATACAGCTATGCCAAAGATGTGAACGGAGTTGAACAAGCCACTTTGATCTCGGATATTTTTGCACCGGCTTTCATCACCTCTGCCTGGGGTTTTGAATACAAGCCTGCCGATTTCTTTAAGCTTAACCTTTCGCCATTTTCGCCCCGTGTTACAATCGTGGCTGATAACAATGGCCGTTTTGATGCCGTAAGCGCTACTAATCCGTATGGTGTTACGGTTGGTGAAAATACGCGCTTTGAGTGGCTGGCTTTCCAGATGGTGGCCGACTTCAATAAAGACATTGCAGAGAATGTAAACCTGAAGTGGCGCTACATGATGTTTGCCAATTACGAAACCCTGGATGCCAAAACGATCGACCATCGTTTGGATTTGAACCTTACTGCCAAAGTGAATCGTTTTATAAATGTTTCGTTGGGTGGTATCCTGTTGTATGATTACGACCAGGATAGCGGAGTTCAGCTAAGCCAGGCTTTCTCGCTCGGGGTGCTTTATACATTCCAGAATTTTGAAAAATAAATATTAACCGGTTCGCTGCTTTACTTCGGAGCTCCCCTTCGGGGTAAAGCAGTTTTTTATGATCCAGGTAAGAGAAGCCATCTTCGATAAAATACCAGCCATGCGGCATGTGGCTATCACATCCTATACCGATACATTTGCCGATTCCAATACTCCCGAAAACCTAAAGGCCTTTTTCGAAGCAACCTACAACCTGCCCCGGTTTGAACAGGAGTTCCACGAACCCGGCTCAAAGCTTTACCTCGCTTTTGATGAAGATGAAGTGGTGGGGTTTGTGCGGTTGCGCAAAAGCGATGAAGTGGTTTCTTATCTCGGTGAAAATACAATTGAGCTTCAGCGGCTTTATGTGCTTACTTCCGCGCAAGGTAAATCGGTAGGGCGATTGCTGATGGAGCAAGCATTGCAGTATGCCGTTTCCAACCAGCTTACCTGGATCTGGTTAGGCGTGTGGGAAAAAAATTACAAGGCCCAAAAGTTCTATAGCCGATGGGGTTTCGAGCGGTTTTCAGAGCACACCTTCTGGATGGGCGATGATCCGCAGGTGGACTGGCTGCTGAAGAAAAAACTTTAACCTGTTAAAAACTTCAATCGGTATTTTACGCTAATTTTCGATTGAATCAATCCCCTGCCCAAGCACCTAAACCGAAAGATCATGTCAGCAGAAAAATTTATCGAATCAATCCATAGATCATATACCGTTGCGGGTTCCGGCATTTATCTCGGTGCGGGAATTTACCAGGGCGCCATTCATGCGCAGGCCAAAGTAAACCTGCCGCTGCGTATGATGACCCGGCATGGATTGGTTACCGGGGCCACCGGCTCCGGTAAAACACGTACGCTGCAGTTGCTGGCCGAGCAGCTTTCGGCTGCCGGTGTACCGGTGTTTATGCCCGATATGAAAGGCGACATTTCCGGTATGGCAAAAGAAGGTGCCGTGAATGACAAGATTACGGAACGGGCCAATGCGTTGGATATCCAGTATACGCCATCCGGTTTCCCGGTTGAGTTATATTCCCTTAGCGGAAAGGTGGGTGCACAAATGCGCGCTACGGTTACCGAATTCGGGCCGGTGCTGCTCAGCAAAATCCTGGAGCTAAACGAAGTGCAGCGTGGCGTAATGATGATCCTGTTCAAGTATGCTGATGATAAAGACCTTCCGGTTGTGGACCTGAACGATCTGAAGAAAGTGCTCAACTATCTTTCGGAGGGAGCAGGAGCGGCTGAAATTAAAAATGATTACGGTAAGATATCATCTTCCACGGCAGGTACCATCCTGCGCAAGATCGTGGCATTGGAGCAGCAAGGCATAAACCACCTGTTTGGTGAGAAATCGTTTGATATTGATGACCTGTTTGAAAAGGTAGATGGCCGCGGTGTAATCAGCTTGCTGAATGTATCGGACATACAAAGTCAGCCGGCAGTATTTTCAACCTTTATGCTGGCCTTGCTGGCCGAGCTGTATCAGAACCTGCCCGAAGCAGGCGACCTAGATAAGCCCAAGCTGGTCTTCTTTCTGGATGAAGCGCACTTGTTATTTAAAGATGCGCCCAAAGCTTTCCTCGATCAGATCGACCAGATCATCCGGTTAATCCGCTCAAAGGGCGTAGGCGTTTTCTTTTGCACACAGCTTACGCAGGATGTTCCGGCCAACGTGTTAGCGCAATTGGGTAATCGCGTGCACCATGTTATCCGTGCGTTTACACCCAATGATGTTAAAGCATTGAAGGAAACCATCAAAACTTTTCCCCGGTCGGAATACTATGATATGGAACAACAGTTTACGCAACTGGGAACCGGGCAGGCATTTATTACCGTGCTGAATGAAAAAGGTGTTCCAACTGAAACGGTGGTAACGCACCTTGCGCCCCCGGCTTCGGTTATGGGGCCGTTGAGCGAATCAGAATATAAGTCGCAACTGGAAAGCTCCGACCTGTATAAAAAGTACAGGGAAGCTGTTGACCCGCGAAGTGCCTTTGAAATATTAGAAGAAAAAATGAATGCAACCCGTAAAGAGCAGGAAGAGAAAACACGCGAGGTACAGGGGCAGCGTACTACCACACGTACCCCAAAGGAGAAGGGCACGTTCGATGAGGTGCTTTCTTCCCCGGTCTCCAAACAGATTGGCCGCGAGCTGGTGCGCGGTGTTTTCGGAATGCTGTTTGGCACAACCACCCGTACCCGCAGACGCTATTAATGCCGGTTCATTAAATACTTCTTGGGTGTAATCCCGAATTTCTTTTTGAATGCGGCAATAAAATGACTGGGGTTGGTATAACCGATCTGGTAAGCGACTTCATTTACCTGGTACCGGGCCGAATCAAGCAGCATGCGTGAATGATCTAACCGGTGATCGAGCAGGTAGCCGAATACCGTATTGCCATAAATTTCCTTAAAGCCGACTTTTAACTGGTATTCGTTCAGCCCGGCAATTTTGGCTAACTCTTTCAGCCCGGGCGGAGCTTCCATGTGCTTCAGCAGGTATTCCTTGGCATGTTTTATTTTTCTTACCGTTTCCCGGTCATTCAGAAAAGGACAGCTTTCCGTATTGGCTTTCTTTTCAGAAAAATAAAGCCCCAGCAATTCAAGCACTTTTCCCTGGTAATACAGTTTTTCTGCATTCGGACTTAAGCTTATCGTGAAAAGCTGGTTGAGCACGACATATAGCTGTGCCGGAACCTCACGCTCATCGTAAAATTTGGTCTTTACATTTTCCGGTTTCAGAAAGGGGAGTGCATCGTGCGTAAAAAGCTTGTGCAGGCTTTCCAGCATGATGGATAGAATCACTAATCTTCCACCGGGTGCCAGCTTTAGCTGGAAGGGTAAATCGGCTTCCGGGTTATAGAAGAAATAGTTTCGTTGCTTTTCAATCTGCCGGCTGTAATGCGGGCCGAATGCAAACTCCGCGGGGCCATCCACACAAAAATAAAAGTGAATGATGTTGCGGTTAACCAGCATAGCCTGTTCCGTTCCGGTATCAGAAGGGCTTTCAATGGTTTGCAGAACCATATCGTCTTTCTCCAGCAGGATCTTCAGGTTACCTTTTTGGGTATTTTCAATTGCGGATGTGTGGGTCTGTAAATCTATCATAATTATAAAATGACATAAATCACTCTTTCAATTAACTGATTTCATAAGATTTCGTTCAAAAGTACCAAAAATTTGTGGCACTAAAATTCCCGGGTATGAGCGTCATTAATTATACCTCATTGGGTATTTTTTATTTAGAACGATTCTAATCTTTGCTGCCGTGAAAAAAATACCCCTTTTTGGCCTGTTTATTTGCCCCTTTCTTTCCAGCGGGCAGGAAAGTGATAGCTTAAAAACCTCTATGCTGGAGGAGGTAGTGATTACCGGGCAATATGAGCCCCAGTCGCTGAAAAAATCGGTTTATCAGGTGCGGGTAGTCGGCCCTGAAATAATCCGCATGCGTAATGCTACCAATGTGCAGGGCATTTTGAATACCGAGCTTGGTATGCGTTTTTCGAGTGACCTTACGCTGGGTACTGCAGATGTTTCCCTGATGGGAATGAGAGGGCAGAACGTAAAGATCCTGCTGGATGGGGTACCGCTGCTGGATCGCGGTGCGACACGCGAGAGCCTGAACCAGATTGACATGAACCAGGTTGAGCGCATCGAGATTGTAGAAGGCCCTATGTCGGTGGTATATGGCTCTGATGCCCTGGCCGGTGTTATCAATATCATCACGAAGAAAACCATTAAAAGCGGTAAGCCCCTGGCTGTTTCGGCACGCATACTGGAAGAAACCGCAGGCAACGAGTACAGTCCTTTCTCCGGAAAGGGTGTGCATAACGAAAGCGTGTATGCCAAATGGCAGGGTAAAAAATTTAATGCCGGTGCGGGTATTACGCGCAATAACTTTGGAGGCTTGCAGGGCAATAAAGAAGGCCGTGTAAAAGAATGGCTCCCGAAAGAACAGTTGCTGGGAAGCGGCACGCTGGGTTATACCAATAACAAGCTCAACGCATGGTACCGGCTGGATTACCTGAATGAAGCGCTTGTTTCGGCAGGCGCTATCAATACCAACACGAACCTTGCTACAGATAAAGAATATCTTACGGATCGCTACACGCACCAGCTACAGGCTGAATGGGACATCAGCAACAAGTGGAGTTTTAATGCCGTAGGATCTTTTCAGGATTATACACGCAGAACCCGAACCACGCTATACGATGCAGCAACTCAGGATGTGAGGCTTTCACCGGAGCCGGGCACACAAGATGAAGCAAAGTTTAACAGCACTACGCTGCGCGGAACATTTTTATACAGGATGACCGATAAGCTTTCATTTCAGCCGGGCTTTGATCTGAATTTTAATAAAGGTGCCGGGGAACGGATTGACCGTGAACGGGAGATTGGTGATTATGCATTGTTTTTTTCTGCTGAAGCAAAACCTTTTGAGTTTTTAAACATCCGTCCCGGGTTCCGGTTTATTTACAACACGGTGTATGATGCGCCCCCGGTTATCCCGTCTGTTAACATAAAAGCAAAACTCTCGTCTGTGCTGGATTTACGTGCGGCCTACGCAAGAGGATTCCGCTCGCCTGCTTTGCGCGAGCTGTATTTCTACTTCTTTGATTCAAGCCACTCCATAAAAGGCAACCCCGATCTGGAGGCGGAATATTCAAACAGCTACTCTACATCATTAGCGTGGAATGCAGTAACAAAAACAAGCTATAGCTATACGGCTACAGTAGGCGCTTTTTATAATGAGTTCAGGAATATGATTGCACTTGGCGTTGACCCTGAGAACGCGGCTGTTACCACATACATTAATATAAGCCGGTATAAGACAGCAGGTGTTACGCTTAATAATGCGTTTAGCTACAAAGCATGGAAAGCCAGCCTGGGGTTGGCGCACATCGGGGTATATAATGAATTGTCGGAAGATGATACCTCGCTGCCTGAAATCATGTGGACGCCAGAGGTAAACGCAACGGTATCGTACCAGTTTACAAAAACAGGTACATCACTTTCCGCTTTTTATAAATATACCGGCAAGCGTTCGGTTTATGAATATGCAAGCGGCAATATAAGGCTGGCTGAGCGTGAAGAATTTCACTGGCTGGACTTCACTGCAGGCCAGCGGATCACAAAAACGTTAAATGTAAGCGCAGGTGTTAAAAACCTGGGTAACGTTACACGGCTTCAGAATACCTCGCAGGATGTAGGCGGTGCGCATAGTACAGGGGGCGCCATACCCATGAGCTATGGAAGATCATACTTTATAGCCCTTAATTTTCAACTGAATTAGATTTTGCCTGACCATTAAATGAAATTTTTCTAACAATCAATTTATAAACAAATGAATAAGCAATTATTAAAACTTGGATCACTCGTGTTTACTGTTGTGCTGCTTGGCTCGCTGTCTTCCTGTAAAGAAGATGAGCCACCGCTGCCCGATAACCTGGCAGCATTTGAAGTTGCATCGTTAGGTCTTGCCGATGGAGAAAGTGAAGCGGAAGTCAAGATCAATCTTACACGCGCGGTTTCTTCAACCACAACCGTACAGATTTCTTATACGGAAAATGGTATTGTGTATGGTGAGGACTATACCACTACGCCTGCAGCAGCAAGCGGCACATTATCGGTTACCATACCGGCAAATGCAACCACGGCTTCGTTCAAGGTTATTGTGGGCGATGATGTGTTCCTGGACGGAGGCGAAACCATCGTATATACAATTGCATCCATTGAGTCGACCACCGGTGTGCTTATCGGTGAAACGAATGAGCTTACCTTTTCTTTCTCTGCAATAGTTTCAGAAGGCTCTCAATTAACCTTGCAGGGTCTTGCAGGTGCAGAATCCGGAGCAAGCGCAGCTAACTCAGTTTTTGTTAACTTCAGATCAAACAACCAAGCATCGGTGTTGAGGGCCAGTTGGGATTTAGGTTTTTACTCAGGCGCTGACTTTAGGGTAATTTTAAACAACACTACAAGTGCCGGTGCAAAAGTTACTACGGAAACAGACCTGGCAAGCATTGGCGCTGCCGATACGGTGGGTTTAACATTGGCGGTAAGCCAGGGCGCTCCTGCTCCTGAACATTTTGCATTTTTCGATGCGCTGAACGGCTCTCTTTCAGGCACAGTAATTCCTGCAATTTCTGCTACAGCAAGCGATAACAAAGTAATAATTATCAATCGGGGTGCAGGCGGCACACCTGCACGTCCGTGGATTAAGGCAAGAATTACACGAAATGCAAGCGGTGGTTATACCGTACAATATGGCACTATTCAACAAACTTCGGGCTTTACAAGTGTTGATATTCCTAAAGATGCAGCATACAATTTTAAACACCTGAGTTTTAATGGTGGTACTATAGTAAATGTAGAGCCGAAAAAAGCAGAATGGGATATATTATGGAGCTATTCCCAATATCAAACAACTTTTAGCGGAAATCTTGTCCCGTACAATTTTTCAGATATAGTTGCCATCAACATTCACGGTGGAGTAAAAGCAGCAGAAGTATTGACCAGTACGGTAGAGTACGCTGCATACAATGAATCTAATATTGCTTCGACCACATTTTTGGCAGAGCGCTATGTGATTGGCCATAACTGGCGGGCAACTACCGGAACGATAGGTGTATATGGAGATCGCTTCTACGTGGTGCAGGATGCATCCGGAAATGTATATAAGCTCAAATTCATCAGCTTCCATCCCAACGAAGGCGGTACACGCGGCAGGCCCGTAATTGAATACAAGCTGGTGAAAGCAGCAGGTTAGAAATTAAGTGAGTTTAGGGTTTATATAATAAAGCCTGCAAATTTGCAGGCTTTATTGCTTTACCGATGAATTGCTTGTTAACATCAGTTACTATGAAAGAATTAAAGATTTTCAGAAAAGTAGCGTTGGCCGAAGGGATTTCGTTCCTGCTGTTGTTATTGATTGCCATGCCGCTTAAATACTATTTCGGGTTTCCTGTGGCTGTAAAGGTGGTGGGCTGGGCGCATGGTATTTTGTTCATTGCTTATATCCTGTTCACGTTTTCAATTACAGGTACGATGAAGTGGAATTGGTTCAGCACACTGGTTGCCCTTGCTGCATCGGTAATACCGGGCGGCACATTCTGGCTGGATAAGTCTTTGAAGAAGCGGGAGCTTGAGCTGGAAGCTGACACTTCTGTTTAACGAGAGGTTTACTCAACCAGCTTTTTCAGACCCTCAATAAGGGAAGCCCAGTTCTCTTCGCTGTGAGCAGCTTTGTCTGCATCGTAGTTGGTTTGCGTAATCGTAAGCTCGGTTGTGCTGTTTACTGATCTTAAGGTGTACGCTACATACAAATAGTTTTCTTCTTTATCGGGTAAGCCGCTCCAGTTGCTCAGGTAAGAATAAGCCAGTTCATGCGGAGCATCAAATTTTAATACCACACCTTTATCTTCGTAAGGTTTGCCTTCCCACTCACCCCGGAAGTAAATCGGGCTTCCCGGTTTCCAGTCGGTAACCAGGCTGGTTCCAAAGAAATATTGCTTTACCAGCTCCGGTTGCGTGATGGCAGCCCAAACTTTTTCGGCAGGCGCCTGAATGGTAGTGGTATAAGAAGTTTTAAATCCGGTCTGCATAAAATTTGAAGTTAAAGTTTCATGCAAAATCTGCTAACCGCATGACAACAGTATGTCAGTAGCCGGTAATCAAATTAAAATCAGATCGCTTTCACCAGCTTAAACGGAAACAGCAGGATCCCTTTTACCAGGCTGAAGATCACATCTAACGTGAAGCCTACAATCCGGAAAGGAAGCAGGACAAGCCAGATAATCGGGAACAGAAAGAGCATGAGCAAAGCCAACGGCCAGCACAGCACCAGCAGGATAAACCAAAGTACAAGCGAAAGGAAAACTCTCATGGTTATTAGTTATTAGAAGCAGGCAATTGGCAGTAGGTGATAGACATTGAATTACTTTCACAGTCCTAATACCTAATGCCCAATTCCTAAATGCCCAAAACCGGGCCAGATGCAAAATCTTTGTAATTGTTCTGTTTTCAGGATGATCTGCCTTTTGTTTCTTCAAAAATGTACAGGCTTGCGAACGAATCTGAACAACCCCTTTTACAGGTACAATTATTCCGGTAACGGGCTATATAACCGGTGTGATTTTAAAAGTAGTCTTCGATCCGGCAGTTAAATTTGTTTAGAATAATTCTAAATAATGAGCTGTAATTTTAACATCATAGCGGAGTGCCCCCGCGGCTATATCGGCCAGTGCACGTGTTGTAACGAGTACAATTTCGCTTTCAACAATTTGCTGATCACTTTTTCGGAAGATCACCTGGCCGCGTTCTTTGACTGGCTTTTACAAAACCGCGATAACCCGGAGTTCTGGTTTCCGCTGGCAAACGGGCAGGATCGTATCTACCGGAGCCCGCTCGAAAACCTGTTTATTACTTTCAATTCCAATGAGTTGGAAGACCTTGAACTGCTTTACGGGCAGGTTCAACTGGTGTGGCAGGCGCGCAATATTGTCAGCTCAAAAGTTTAGACCGCCCCGATTAGGGCATTTTTACGTCATTTACTTGGATTAACTCTAAATAGTAGCTTCATTTGCCATTTATTTAGAAAGAATCTAAACAATGAAATATATTCTTCCGTTAGCCCTGCTGTTTACCGTTTTTTCGGCCCAAGGGCAGCGCATTATTACAGCCGGCAGCGCCATTACCGAAACCGTATGTGCGCTGGGCGATTGCTCCAAAATTGTGGCCTCCGATCGCACCAGCTTATACCCGGCCGAAATTCAAAAGCTTCCTTCCATCGGCTATCGCACCAGCATCAGCGCGGAAGGGATCATCAGCCTTAGACCAACTTTATTTATTGTGGAGTTGGATTATGTTAAATCCGAAGTAATCGAACACATTAAATCTGCCGGAATATCCGTGCTGGCGATTGAGCGAACTTTTTCATTTGAAGGCACCAAAGACCTGGTTCAGAAAATTGCCGCAGTGCTAAACCGGCAGGAAGAAGGCAAAAAGCTGGTTGCCAAAATTGAAGGAGAGCTTGCCGATGCAAAAAAGATTGTCGGCCAATCAGGCACAACGCCACGTGTGTTGTGTGTGTTCAATCGCGATAAGTCAGCCCTGAACCTGGCAGGCGCAAATACTTTTTCTGAAATATTGAAATATGCCGGTGCCGTTCCGGCTGTAACGGGTGTGGAAGGCTACAAGCCCTTAAGCACCGAAACACTCCTTACCTCGCGGGCCGATTTTCTGCTCATGTTTGAAAGTGGTGTGCAGGCATTGGGAGGTATAGAAGGCGTGCTGGCCATACCCGGTGTGCAGCAATTACCAGCCGGAAAAAAGAAGCAGGTTATTGCGATGGACGGGATCAGGCTTTCCAACTTTGGGCCCCGCCTGGGTGAAGCGGTAAAAGAATTAGCCACACAACTTCATTCGCACCAGCAATAATGACAACCGTAGCCATTACCTGGAAGCAACAAAAAGTAAGTACCATAATCGGTATCCTTTCTGTTGCGCTGGTAGTGGTCGCGCTGGTGGCGCTTAGCATAGGCCAGGTTACCATACCGGTAAAAGATATTGTATCGGTTGTGTTATACAAGGTAGGGCTCACCACGCAACAACCCGATGCCATACACGAAACTGTTCTATGGAGCATACGCTTGCCGCGGATTGTAATGACGATTTTAATTGGCGCGGCATTAGCCGTAAGTGGCGCGGCCTTGCAGGGCTTGTTTCGCAATCCGTTGGTTGAGCCCGGGTTGATCGGGGTATCCAGCGGTGCTGCGCTGGCCGTTGTAGCGTTAATTGTATTCGGCAGCAATTTTTTGTTTGTGAAAGCCGGTTTGGGTATGCACTTGCTAATGCCGGTTGCTGCATTTGCCGGGGGTTTTGCTTCAACCATGCTGGTAATGAAAATCGGGCAACAGCTTGGCAAAACAAATATTGCCGTGCTGATCCTGGGCGGAGTGGCCATTAATGCATTAGCCGGAGCCTTAATGGGGCTGGTTATTTTCTATGCGGATGAAAACCAGTTGCGCATGTTCACCTTCTGGACGCTGGGTGATTTAGGAGGCGCTACCTGGCAGAAAGTCTTAATAACAGCACCGGTTTTAATATTGTCCAGCGTGTGGATGTTAACCTACCAGTTTCCGCTCAATGCCATTGCCATTGGCGAGGCAGAAGCTTTTCACATGGGTGTGGATGTGGAGCGCGTGAAAAAATCAATTGTGTTTTTCAGCGCGCTGGCAGTGGGTGTAAGCGTTTCATTGGCGGGTATAATCGGTTTTATCGGGTTAGTGGTGCCACACTTAGTGCGGGTTGTTTTCCGTGCGGATAACCGGCTGGTTTTACCTGCCTCGTTGCTGGGTGGGCCTGTCTTATTATTATTGGCCGATTTACTGGCGCGTACGCTGGTGGCGCCCACCGAGCTTCCTATTGGTGTTGTAACCGCACTGATCGGGGCGCCCTTCTTCATTTTCCTGCTGGTGCGGGCAAATCATAAAAATGATTTTAATATAAGATGATTGAGGCGAAAAATATCGTGCTATCCATAAATGGAAAAACGTTGCTCAATGGCGTAAACCTTACGGTGCAGCCCGGAACGTTTACGGCAATAGCCGGCCCGAACGGGGCGGGTAAGAGTTCGTTGCTTAAGATTTTATCGCACGAGTTAACCGGCTACAAAGGCGAAGTTCGCATCAATAATATGGTGGCGGCTTCGCATTCGGTAGCACAGCTTTCTGCGGTGCGTGCCGTATTACCCCAGCACTCGCATGTTCAGTTTCCGTTTTCGGTAAAGCAGATCGTGGAAATGGGCCGGCAGCATTTCAGAAATGCGGCAAAATATAATCAGGAGCTGCTGGATGAAGTAATGGAGCTTACCGGGGTGGCGGATTGGGCTAACCGCAATTACCTCACATTATCGGGTGGCGAGCAACAGCGCGTGCAGCTTACACGTGTGCTGGCCCAGGTGTGGGATCAGAGAGCCTTTCCGCGTTATGTGTTGCTGGATGAGCCCACCTCCAGCTTAGACATTGCGCAACAGCAATTGATTTTCAGTCTTGTTAAAAAAGCCTGCGAACGCAACATTGGCGTGCTGGCCATTGTGCACGATTTAAACCAGGCCGTTCAGTTTGCCGATCATCTTTATTTTATGCGTAACGGTATTATCGTTGCGCAGGGCGAATCCAAAAAAGTATTTACCAAACCTATTATAGAAGAAACATTTTGCTGTAGGGTAAATGTGTATCACGATCCGTGTACGGATTGTCCTTACATCGTGCCCGAACGCACTACATTATCCACTTTAAAAACAGAATCAATATGAGCCAGTTAGCAGAACCCGTATCAGCCACTTTGCGTGCGCGTTGGGACGAATTAAAAAAAGTAAAACCCACTCTCCGCATTCGCGATTGTGCGCAGGAGTTAGGCGTAAGCGAAGCCGAATTGCTGGCTACTACCGTGGGTGATTATACCACACGGCTGGAAGGCGACTGGACAAAGCTGGTTGAGCGATTGCCGGAATTAGGTCGTGTGATGTCGCTTACGCGAAACGAAGGTTGTGTGCTGGAGCATAAAGGCCCGTTTCAGAAAGTTGAAATTATGGGGCCGCCCGCACATCGTATGGCAACCGTTATCGGCCCGATCGAAACCCGTGTATTCTTTGCCGCATGGAAATTTGGCTTTGCCGTACGGCTGCAAACACCGCATGGCTTGCAGCAAAGCATCCAGATTTTTGATGAAGCCGGAAATGCCGTAACCAAAATATTTCTGGTAGCGCCCGGCCCGGGTAATAAAGCCGGCAGCAACCAGGAAGCATTTGATAAGCTGGTGGCTGATTTTACAGCCACAGAACAATCAACCGAAGTTGTTGTAGCTCCTGTAAAGGAAGTTCCTGTAAAAGCTATTGGCGATGTGGACAAAGATGCTTTGCTTACAGACTGGGAAAACATGAAAGATACGCACGACTTTTTTGGTATGCTGCGCAAGCACCAGGTAAACCGGTTGGATGCCGTGCTGTTAGCGGAGGGAAAATTTTCTCAACGCATTCAAAAAAATGCGTTGAAAGATCTGTTGGAAAGTGCAGCGAAAGATCATTTACCGATCATGGTGTTTGCCGGAAGCCGTGGAAACATCCAGATCCACCAGGGAAAAATCCAGACCATACGGGTAATGGATAACTGGCTGAACATTCTCGATCCGGACTTTAACATGCACCTGCGCGAAGATATGATTGACAGTGCGTGGATTGTGAAGAAACCTACCACGGATGGAGTGGTTACAGCCATCGAAGTATTTGATAAGAATAAGGAAATGATCGTGCAGTTCTTCGGCTTGCGCAAACCCGGTTTAGCCGAACTGGAGAAATGGCGTGCGTTAGTGGACAGCCTGCCACGCGCCTGATCACCGGTTAAGGTCAAATTTGGGAAACTGGGGCTGGCTAAAAAGTAATTTTTGAATGTCGGCCTGAGCCTGTCGAAGGCCATTTCGTTACAGAAAAACGGTTTCGACAGGCTCAACCTGACATCAGACCACACTTTTTAGTCAGCCCCAGTTTTTGTTTCTGAACCTTGCAAATTCGCATTGCCTGTTTTTTCGTTAAGTAATATTGTTCCCCCCATTGGCTCGAGTTTATTATATTAGAGCCATTAGCACCCGCTATGGAAGAAATACCAAAGTCCGCTGCCTCCCCTGATCAATCTGTAAAGAAAGGTCTGAGGAGCGAAATGATTGTCGCGCTATCGGCAATCGTAGTAAGCATTATGACGTTGTCTGTTTACATTTTCCAGGCACGGATCATGATGGATCAGCAACATACATCGGTGTGGCCCTACGTGGAGTGGGTGTATAATTACATTAGCGAAGAAAATCAGGAATTCTATATTTCAGTTATTAACAAGGGTGTTGGCCCGGCATTGGTCAGGGATTCGAAGATTTATCTGGACGGTAAACTGTATAAGGATTACAGCGACTTAATAAAAGACCTGGTGGGAGAGGGGAAACGCGATAGCCTGTGGATAGTTTATTCGGGTGTGGACAATAGCGTGATGGCGCCTGGTGAAGAAGTGAAGATCTTTCATGTTAAGTCCTGGCGCGGCACACGAATTCCCATGGTTGATTCCAAACGTTTCAACTATACCCTTTGCTACTGTAGCATCTATAAAGATTGCTGGACGACTGACGGAACGAATTTGGTGGAGGGCCAATGCAAATAGAATGATTCCTTCGCCAGCCAGTCGCAAGCGTCCGCTTGTGATGATTATAAGAGTTGTTTTTTAGAACATCAGTGCTCAGCAAGAATTTTAGAAGCAGGATGTAACCTTTTAAAGGTAACCCGGTAGCCACAAGGTAGCTTGTAAAAACACTTGTTTATGTGGCGCACCAACTTTAAAATGGCCTGGAGGCATATCCGGAGAGCCAGAATCTATTCCTTTATTAATATTGCAGGGCTGGGGATCGGAATCGCGTGCAGCCTGACGATTGCCTTGTATATTCAGGATGAGTACAGCTATGACCGCTTTCACCAATACCACCGGGAAATCTACCGCGTTGCGGAAACGCAAGACCATAAGGGCGTTCTTCATCCCGTAGCCGTTACACCTGGCTTGCTTGCCGAAGCATTGAAACGCGATTATCCTGAGATTGTCCAGGCTTGCCGGGTATCGCGGCCCCTTCCGGGAATACTTACGCTGAACGGATTGAGCATCGAGCCCTCGCAAATAATTACTGCCGACCATTCATTTTTCACGATGTTCGACTTTCGCCTGCTGACAGGGAACCCGGGTAAAGTACTGCTCGAACCCAATGAAGTAGTGATCGCGGAAAAAATTGCCGTGCAACTGTTTGGGGCAGGCTGGAAAAACAATCCTGCGTTGCTGGGACAGCAATTGATCCTAAACAACAATGGTCTCTTTACCCTTGCAGGCGTTACACCGGACTGCCCTGCCAATTCTCATATCCGGTTCGATGTGATCCTGTCCATGCGTTATGAAGAAATCCGGAAACCGGAAAATTTTTCGCATTGGGGTAATCATGCCTATCATACTTATTTGCAATTAGACGCGCAGGCAAACCCTGTTGCGCTTGGCGGGAAGCTGAAAGACTACCTGCTGCCTTTCAATACCTGGTCAAACCCCACGCTATGGTTGCAGCCTTTGGATGAAATTTACCTGCACTCGCATTTTGATTATGGCGATTGGGTAAAGACCGGCAGCATCGTATACCTGCGTATTTTCCTGGCCGTTGGAATTGCTGTGTTGCTGATCGCCCTTTTCAATTTTATAAACCTTTCCACCGCCAGGGCAACCGAACGGGCCAGGGAGGTTGGCGTACGAAAAGTTATTGGCGCGGTTCGCAGGCAACTGATGGTTCAGTTTCTATGCGAGTCATTTCTCACAACTGCGTTATCCGTATTACTTTCCGTGTTTCTGCTGTTTGTGTTTGTTCCCATCCTGAATGATATATCCGGCAAAGCGATCACCATTTCATTTAATGCCGTTTCCGTTTTGGTGATCCTGGGAGCGACTGTATTGGTATCTTCCCTGGCGGGTGTCTACCCTGCTTTCCTGTTGTCCAGCTTTCAGCCGGTTAAAACATTAAAGGGTCTTTTCAGCACAGGTACAGGCCAGTTGTTCAGGCGTACATTGGTTGTTGCACAATTCATCTTCTCTGTAATGCTCATCCTGGGCACTATCGTGGTTTATGCACAACTTAAATTCATACAGGAAAAAGATATGGGTTTTAACAGAGAGCAGCTCATTTTCTTACGCCTGAAAAATCAGCTTTTTAACAAGGCGGCATTACTGAAATCAGACCTTCAACGCGAAACGAGCATCCTGGGTGTAACGGCTGCTTCAAATAACTTGATCGATGTGAATGCTTCAACGCATAGCATTGCCTGGGAAGGACAAGATACTGATGTGGTTTTCCCGATGTCGCACATGATCGTTGACACAGACTTCCTTTCAACAACCGGGATCACACTCCTTTCAGGAAGAAACTTCGATGCCACGCTTTCTTCGGATTCTGCTTCGTGGCTGATCAACGAGACGGCTGCGAAAAGAATGGGCTGGATAACACAGGAGGCTGTCGGGAAATCGCTTCGGTTGTGGAACACACAGGGTACGGTGGTTGGTGTAGTAAAAGATTTTCATTTTCGCCCCATGACGACCGCCATTGAGCCCATGCTTTTTCGTTATTGGCCCGGTGACCCCATGAACTTCGGGGGGCTTTTCATCCGGACAAGACAGGGACAGACTGCGGAGGCTATTGGAGCCGTTGAACGCTTATACAGGAAACATGAATCGCAGACAATTCCGGATTATGCGTTTCTCGATCAGAAACTCGATAACATTTACCGCACGGAACAGAATACGGGACGCATCGCGTTCTATTTTTCAATCCTTGCCATACTGGTATCCTGCCTGGGCTTGTTTGGCCTGACTACTTTTTCTTCCATGCAGCGCACACGGGAAATTGGTATCAGGAAAATTCTTGGTGCAAGTGTACCCAATGTAGTGGCTATGCTTTCAAAAGATTTCATGAGCCTTGTCGGTATTGCGATATTGATCGCCTTACCCTTAGGCTGGTGGGCAATGGTTCGGTGGCTCGGGGCGTTTGCTTACCATGTTGATGTAACATGGTGGATGATCCTGTTTACTGCGGGAACGATTACTGCCGTTGCATTCATCACCACATCTTTTCAGGCTATCCGGGCAGCCATCACGAATCCGGTGGATTCGCTCAGGAATGAGTAGAGCAGGAAGCGTATAGCAACAAGTTATTTTTTTGATTTACCTGCGGGATTCTTTACCTTCAAAAAAAGAATCCCCATGTCTTTAAGCCAAAACCGCTACCTCTCGCTCGATGTTTTCAGGGGAATGGATGTAGCCCTGATGATTGTGGTAAACTCACTGGGCAGCTCCAATACCTATTCACCGCTGCTGCATGCCGGGTGGCATGGGTTTACGCTCACCGATCTCGTATTTCCCACTTTTCTTTTTGTGGTGGGCAATGCCATGAGCTTTAGCCAGGCGAAATATGAAGCGGCAGGGGAAGGTTCTTTTTTAACAAAGGTTCTTAAACGTACGCTCATCATATTTCTGCTCGGCTACCTGATGTACTGGTTTCCGTTTGTTTCTCAAAATGCTGCTGGCGAGTGGGTGTTTAAGCCTTTTGAAAGCACGCGCGTATTTGGCGTATTGCAGCGCATCGCGTTGTGTTACGGTATCGCATCGCTGGTAATCCATTATTTCAAAGTAAAGGGTGCCTTATGGTTTAGCGTGCTTGCGCTGATACTCTACCGGGTTATCCTGTTTGAGTTTGGCGACCTTACTTTAGAAGGTAATGCCGGTACCAGGCTTGACTTGTGGCTGCTGGGTGAAAAGCACCTGTATCATGGCGAAGGAGTTGCCTTCGACCCGGAGGGCTTACTCAGTACCTTACCGGCAACGGTAAATGTAATAGCGGGTTATGTAGCCGGTTTGTTTCTTCAACGAAACGGAAAGAACTACGAAACCATTGCCAAGCTGTTAATGGTAGGAGCGGTGCTGCTGGTGATGGCAGCCTGGTGGGGGCTGATGTTTCCCATCAACAAAAAACTTTGGACCAGCACGTATGTGTTGCATACGGTAGGTATCGATTTAATGGTGCTTGCGGTGCTGGTGTTTATTATTGAGATCGCGCAACTAAACCGGTGGACTTACTTCTTTGAAGTGTTTGGAAAGAACACGTTGTTCATCTACTTGCTTTCAGAAGTATTTGTGATTTTGATGTGGACGTTTAGCGTGGGTGATAACACATTATACGATTGGATATACCAGCATATATTTCAATCGTGGGCGGGAGATTACAACGGCTCTGTTCTGTTCGCTTTGTGGGTGATGCTTACCTGCTGGGTAGTGGGCTATTGGATGGATAAGAAGAAGATTTATGTGAAGGTTTGATTCGCTTGGCATTTTAACCGCGAAGAACGCTGGCTACACAAGGCTTGATTCTTCTTTAGCAAAAGAATTAGCGCTTCTCAGCGTCCTCCGCGGTTTGATTTCTATTCTTTCGGATTAATCAGCATAGGTGATTTGCCATCGGTGATAATGATCTTACTGTTGGCAGATTTTGAAAGCTCGCGAAAAGCTTCGATGCTCTGCCACTCAATAATATTTTTGCTCAGGCCTTCGGAGATAATTTTTTGTGCATCGCGGATACCTTCGGCTTCAATTTTTTTACGTTGTGCTTCCCGCTTTTCACGTTCCAGCAAGAATTCCATGCGTTGTGCATCCTGCTCGGCCTCCAGCTTTTCTTCCACGGCACGGGCAAGACCGGCCGGCAACTGGATGTTCTTTAATAACACGGCCTCAATTACAAATCCACGCGGCACCAATAGCTCAGACATTTGGGTAGCGATTTCTTTTTCAATGTTGGCGCGTTGTGCGGAATGCATGTCTTTGGCGAAGAAACGCGAACAAACATCGGCTGCGGTTGAACGGAACACGCTGCTGATTACATTTTGTTCATTGCCCACGCCAATGTTTTCTACTATGAGGGGCGCTTTGCCCGGCTCAATCCGGTACAGGATGGAAATTACGGCTGCCACATTCAATCCTTCCTTCGATGGAAGATTGGAGCTGATCTCCATGTTCATGGTACGAATGGGCATTTTAATAATGGTGCTGGTGAAGGGATTATATCCCACTGATCCGGGTGGAAGCACTTTTTGGTTTAATACACCAAGCCTTCGCTTCATGCCTACTTCGCCTTGCCGGATGACAGAACAATTGGTAAAAGCGAGCGCGCTAACAAATACCAGGACATACGAAATGGTTCTCATATCAGGTTGAGTTTTAAAGTGAACGATAAATTTTTAAAATGAAGAAGCTAATAAATCGCAGGCGCGACTTAAATCAGTAAAGCGCGGTGGCGTAACCACCGCCCGGTTGCCGGTGGCGCTACTTCCGGGGTAACGTTAACCGGTGTATACCGGATAAAATGCGTAAGTACGGTAATCTTCCTCGTGATTTTTTTGACTTCAGCCTGCTGTTGCAGGGTAGATTCTGCTTTCTGTGTGGAGGAATATTCTTCTGTTATTTCAACCTGCGCGTACTGAATGATCGTACCGATATCGCGGGCTATCAGCAAGCCCGAAAGAACAATCAGAAAAATTCTTAAGGCGGTAATCATTGTCAGTGCTTACCACCAAGTAACGACTTTTGGATTGTCTTGGTTTTGACCGGATTTAGTTTTCTATGGAAAATGGCAAAACTACCAAAGACGCAGCCGTAATCAGAAGTCAGGATCAAGGCCCAGCTTTTCCTGCAGCTTTTTTAATAACGGATTTTTTTCTGCCAGTGCATCAAATTTTTCCTTGTTGGTGTAAGCCACACGTTTGGTTTCGATGTCCGCAAATTTATAGTCGAGTTGAATCAAGCTGTTATCCAGGTTATCGCGCAGGTAGGTAAGCAAATCGGATTTGATGGAATGAAGCAGCGGCTCTTCTACCGGGTTGGTGAGCGTAAGCGTGACCAGGTTATCCTGAAAGGAAAAAGGTTGTTTCAGTAAATGGTACTCGGCTACCTGGCTCTTTTTCTGTTCGGCAAAATCGTTCCACGTCTTGATAAGCTCATGCTCCTTTACAGGCTTGTTCTCTTTGGCAGGCGCTGAAACAACCGGTTTGCCGGTTTCTTCTTTTGCTTTACCCTTCAGCAGGTTGCCCAGGTTGATGGTTGCACGCGGCCTGTTACTTTCATCGGCCGTTTTGGCAACGGGTTCTTTTATAGCCTTGGCAACTAAGTTAACAGTTTCAATAGCTTCTGCGGATACAGGAGCCGCATTGGATTCAGCCGGGGTGCTGGTTACGGGCTCAATTTTTTTTTTAACCCCTCCTGCACGGGGGCGCCATTGGCCTTGATAACTGCATTCACATGCGCCATCTTCATCAGCGCAAGCTCAACCAACAGGCGCTGATTTTTGCTGCTCTTGTAATTCATGTCGCACTGGCTCGCCAGGTTTAGCCATGTGAGCAGCAGCGATGGCGAGGCCGCACCGGATTGTTCGAGGTATTTTTTGCGTGTGCTTTCCGGTATGTCCATCAGATCCACCGTGCGGGCGTCCTGGGCCACCAGCAGGTTGCGTAGGTGATCGCCCAAACCAACAATAAAGTTATGACCATCGAATCCCTTCTTCAGGATTTCATCCAGCAGCACTAAGGGTTGTGCATGATTCTCGGAAAGCAATCCGTCCACCACCCTGAAATAATAATCATGATCCAGGATGTGGAGGTTATCGAGTACATTTTTAAACGTTACTTCATTACCGGAAGAGAACGTAACCATCAGGTCGAAGATAGAAAGGGCATCGCGCAAAGCGCCATCTGCTTTCTGGGCAATCAGGTGCAGGGCCTCATCTTCGGTTTTTATTTTTTCACGGTCGGCCACGCGCTTCAGCTGGCGGGCAATGTCTGAAACCTGGATGCGGTTAAAATCAAAAATCTGGCAACGCGAAAGAATGGTGGGTATAACCTTGTGCTTTTCGGTTGTAGCCAGGATGAATATGGCGTACGAAGGCGGCTCTTCCAGCGTCTTCAAAAAGGCATTGAAGGCCTGATTCGAGAGCATGTGCACCTCGTCAATAATATACACCTTAAACTTGCCGAACTGGGGCGGGTAGCGTACCTGGTCAATCAGGTTACGAATGTCATCCACCGAGTTGTTGGATGCTGCATCCAGCTCAAAGATATTGAGCGAGTTAATTTCGGCTCTTTCTTCAAACCCGTTGATCATGCGGGCTACAATGCGGGCGCAGGTGGTTTTACCTACTCCACGCGGTCCGCAGAACAGCAGGGCTTGCGCGAGCTTGTTGTTGTCGATGGCATTTTTAAGCGTAGTGGTGATATGCTCCTGGCCCACCACTTCTTCGAAGCCAAGCGGGCGGTACTTACGGGCCGAGACCACAAAATTCTCCATCGGGCGCAAGATAGTTCAATTTGAAAAACTTCAAATTTTAAAGTAGTACAGAGGGTAATTCGCCCAGCCGTATTTTGGTTTGAAAAATACGATAGATTATCGTATTTTTAAGGTATTGAAAACGAAATGGATATGAAAATCACAGCACTTGTACCTGAAGAATTGATTAATGAGGTAAGAAAATATTCAGGCGGAAAAAATATTACCGAAAGCCTGATCATTGCGCTGACAGATTACACAAACAGGCAAAAAATTAAGAAATCAATCCAAAAGCTGAGGAAAAACCCTTTGGAGTTTGCCAATGATTTTAATGCGGAAAGGATACGGAAGATCAACCGTGATTTATGATCATTGTGGATACATCGGTTTGGATAGAATTTTTTCGACAGTCAGACGAAACGGTCAATGATCTTCTATCTTCTTATTTAGAGGATGGGGAAGTAGTTGCAGTCAGTTTGGTCTTCGGGGAACTGCTTCAGGGAGTTAAAAATGAAATGGAAGAAAAGCAAATCATGGAACTTTGGGATTCCTTACCTAAAATAAATGAGCGTAACCTGATGATTGAGGCAGGAAAATTTTCATACAGAAGGAAACTTCCCAATAAAGGAATAGGTTTGATGGACAGTTGTTTGCTGGTTGCCAGTAAATCTAACAAGATGTCGTTGTGGACATTAGACAAGAGGCTATTAGAAGAATACAGGAATAGCTGATTCACAACTTCTCCATCAGTATCACCAGGAAAGTTTTTACGGCATCAACATAATTACCCACCCGTATATTTTCGTTCTCGGCATGCTGGTTATTATCGGCATTTACGGTAGGCACGCTTACGGCCGGAATATTTAACGTAGTAACAAATGGCGAGATAGGAATAGAACCGCCCATCATGCGGATTTTGATGGGTTCTTTTCCGAAAGCTTTAATCATGGCTTTATTCAGCCAGACGCCCGGCCCGGATTGAAAAGGCGTTTGAAAGGCCGCATAGGAGAAATGCGACCGGAACGAAGCTATTTTTTCATGCTGCATACGCTCTTCTTCAGTGGGCTCACGATCGATTACATAATAGCCCTGATCCTGAACATGCTTTTTTACCAGGCCAATCAGCCGGTCAGGGTTGCTGCCCGGTACTAAACGAATATCAATTTCGGCTGTAGCTGTGGCCGGGATTAACGTGCGGGCTTCTTTACCCACAAACAAGGCATCTAATCCCCGGATGTTCAGTGTCGGATATTGCAACGACTCCTGGAAATTATCACCCATGTTATCGGCTTTCGCGATGCCCAGAAATTTTTTGATTTCAGCTTCATTGTCAGGCACCTGTTTCAGGATAGCCTTCTCTTCATCCGTTAAGGTAATGCCATCATAAAACCCGGGAATCGTAACACGGCCTTCATCATTTTTCATGGAGGCCAGCAGCCGGGCTAACCGCATAGCCGGGTTGGGTGTGTAGTTACCATAATTACCACTGTGCACCGGCACCCGCGGCCCGAACGTGGTAAGGGTGATCTCGCAAATACCACGCGCTCCAAAGCTTAGCGTAGGTTGATTGCTTACGTGGCGCGGACCATCATAGATGATAAGCATATCAGCGGCCAGCTCGTTTTTATATTGAATAACGGCAGGAGGAAGATTGGGCGAACCCAGCTCTTCTTCAAAATCCATAATTACTTTGATGTTGTAGTTGGGTTGAATCTTTAACGCTTGTGCAGCATCTAACGCAGCCAGAAATGCTATGGCCGGGCCTTTGGCATCGGAAGCAGACCGTGCAAAAATACGCCAGTCGGGATCAAAGCCTTCGTATAAACGTTCATAGGCAATTGTATGCCATTTGCCTGAAGCATCTTTTTCTTTCAACGTGGGTTTCCACGGGCTTTCCTGTTGCCATTGCGAAGGCTCAACCGGTTGGCCGTCAAGCTGTAAATAGATCAGCACTGTTTTTTTTGCATTCTTCACTTTGCGTTCGGCCAGCAGCAACGGCACAGCAGGGGTAATTAGCCGCTGTGTGGAGAATCCCCGTTTGGTAAATGCCTGCTCGCACCACTGCACGTTCTTCTCAATGTCCTGCGGAAAGTGCGCATCATTCGGTAAGCTGAGCATGTCATAAAATTCGCGGAAAGATTGAGTGGCATACGTGGCCGATACTTTATCCAGGTCAGGATTTTTCTGGGCGAAGCCCGGACAGATGCAGGTAAAAATAATAACGGGCAGCAGGATAGATCTTTTCATCCTTAAATGTACTAAAACCCGCAACCCGGAAGCTATAGGAAATTAATTTCTGTAGCCGGATTGATTACCTTTGTTGAAAATGCAAGCGCCAAAGTATTCGGTAATTGTTCCGGTGTATAACCGCCCGCATGAAGTGCAGGAACTGCTGCAGAGCCTTACCCGGCAATCGTACAAAAATTTTGAAGTGCTGCTGGTGGAAGATGGCTCGGCACGCACCAGTCGCGAGGTGTATGAGCAATACGCATCGGTATTATCCATTACTTATTTTTTTAAACCCAACAGCGGCCCGGGGCCAAGCCGCAACTTTGGATTTGAACGCGCCAGGGGCGAGTACCTCGTGGTGTTTGACAGTGATTGCGTAATACCCGAAACCTATTTTGAGGAAGTAGAAAAATTTATGCAGAAAGAAGCGGTGGATGCATGGGGCGGCCCTGACCGTGGCCGTGATGATTTTACACCCTTACAACAGGCCATGGCTTACACAATGGCTTCCCTGTTTACTACAGGCGGAATACGCGGTGGGCGCAAAAGCGGTTTTCAGCCGCGTAGTTTTAACATGGGCATTAGCCGTAAAGTATATGCGCAAACACATGGCTTTGTGTTCGACCGGCTTGCTGAAGATATTGAATTGAGCATTCGCATCCGTAAGCATGGATTTAATGTAGCGCTGATACCCGGTGCCTTTGTTTACCATAAGCGCAGAACATCGCTGCATGATTTTTTCAAGCAGGTTTCAAATTTTGGAAAAGGACGTGTGCTGGTTGGCCGCGCGCATCCGGGCGAAATAAAACTTACACATTGGTTCCCGGCTTTCTTTACATTGGGTTTGTGCGCGGTTCCGGTAATCGCATTACTTTTTCCAAAGCTGGGTTTACTGCTGGTGTTGGGTTACATCAGCTATTTCTTACTCATCGCCATACACGCTTTTACGCGCATAAATTCTATCCGTGTGGCCTTGCTTAGTGTGCCTTCAGCCTTTATACAGCTTACCGGGTATGGCACCAGTTTTCTGAAGCAGATGTTCGCACGTTAGGTTTTTGGATTGCATAAGTCAGAATTTTATTCAATATTTAAGTAAACCAAAAGACCTGTCTATGAAAGGCTATGCTATTGCCCTTGCACTGCTGGGGGCTGCTTTCATATCGTTTACCGATCCTGCACCTAAAGGCGAATATCTTCAGAAAGGGCACTACATTGTGGTGGCGGCTTATCGTATCGGACAAGAAAAACACATGGAGAGCTATGTGGCTCAGTTGAATGCCTCCGGGCTGCATTCGAAATACGGCTACGATGCAGGACGGAAATTTTATTATGTCTACCTCGATTATTACGCGGATTTTGATGAATCAATTGCACAGATGCTGAAAGCGCGTAAAGAAGGTGGCTTTGAGCGTGCGTGGGTAAGGGTAATGAAAGAAGGTTATGCTGATGCGCAGGTTACAACAGGCAAACAAGATGAAACCCGTACAACCTTAAATCAACCATCAACAGTTGTAAGCCCGGAACCTGAACCAGGGGTGCGGGAAGAATCGGTCCTGGTAGTGGAAGAGCCTGCCGATGAAAAGGAACCAAAAGTTGAAGAGCCGAAAGCAGAAGAGCCTAAACCGAAGGGCGCACCATCTCTTAAAGAAGCCAATGTATTGTTCTATTTGTATAATCCCACCAACAGCAAACCGATTGAAGGCGAGGTTGAGCTGATTGATATCGATGTATCGCGGTTGATCAAAAAAGTAAAAGCGCATGAAGCCGTGCCTATGGTTGACCCGAAGAATAAAACCGGCAAAATCACCCTGATCGGCTCTTCATTCGGTTTCCGGAAAGTGCAGCATGATTTTAACCTGAATGAGATTAAGCCCGATAGCCTGCCGGAGTATATGGAATGGAAAGAGGATAAGTATATTGTTCATTTCGATCTGGCGCGTTTACACAGGGGTGATATTGAAACCCTGTATAATGTTTATTTCTTTAACGATGCGGCTGTTATGATGCCCGAATCGAAATATGAGCTTAACCGCCTGCTGGATTTCATGAACTCCAATGAACGTTATAAGATTATGCTGCATGGCCACACCAATGGTAATGCGCGTGGAAAAATTATTACGATGGGCCCGTCCAAAAACTTTTTTGAGCTTACACGCGATGTGGTGGAAGGTTCAGGCTCGGCAAAAGAGCTATCGGAACAACGTGCGCAGGTTATTAAAGAGTGGCTTAAGTCGAACGGGATTGCCGATGATCGCGTAACCATAAAAGCATGGGGTGGTAACCGTATGCTGCATGACAAAAACAGTAACAATGCCCGCAGAAATGTGCGGGTTGAAGTGGAAGTGGTAGAAGAATAGGCTGTATTTTGGGCTTAACAATTTGGTAATGTCCGCTCTTTTTGGAAATTTTCGCGGACTTACACGACCCCATGAAGCGTATTATCCGGAGTTTCTCGCTCATCATCAATTATAAAACGTTTATAATAACAGCCCTGGCTGTAATCTCTACTTATACGTGCTTTCATTACGGCTTTATTGCCAAGTTTCCGGATATGCTGGTGGGTGTGGCCATTGTATTTCCGGTGGTATTTTCTATCGGATCGGCTTATACAAGAAGAGAAACCGCCTTGCAGCGCCTGGCCGATTTTAAAGGACATGCGGTTGCCATCTATTATGCTACCCGCGACTGGCCACCGGTTAAGGAAAAAACGCTGCCCGATCGCAGCAGGCAGATCACTTTTGAAATGATGCGACTGATGCGTGATATGTTCAAGACCAACCACAGCCCGGAGTGGAAAGAAAATGAAGTGAGCATGTACAAGCTTTTTTCAGAGCTATCTGCATTCACCAACGGATTGCGGCAGTACGATGTGCAGAGCAGCGAAATATCCAGGATAAATCAGTACATCAGCAAAATGATCATCGCGTTCGATAATATGAAGATCATTCATAATTACCGTACCCCGATAACGCTTCGCACCTACAGCAAAGTTTTTATTTACGTGTTCCCGATTATTTACGGGCCCTATTTTGCCAGCACGGTAGGCGATTATTCCGATTCGCTGGAATATGTTATGCCCGTTTTATACAGCTTTATTCTCGTAAGCTTAGATAACATCCAGGATCATCTCGAAAACCCGTTTGACGATGTGGGCGAAGACGACATCACGATAGATGCGGAAGAAACCACCCGGCTTTTGGATTGACCGGGAATGACCGGCATCCGTGCCAGCACGGATTTTATAATCATACCTTGTAATTAGCACACGAAAGAACTTTAAAAATGCCTAAATTTTCTGGCTTTTTTAAAACTGATTATGCGTGTTTTATTGCTCCTGGCGGTGTTTGTTGTTGCGGGTAAATTTGCCCGGGCTCAATCAGACGAATCGTGGTTTGCATTTCCGGTTGCTTCGGTAGAAGACAAAGGAGCCGGCAGGTACCTGGTTACGCTTGATTACGGTACGGAATCCGGAATTAACAAGGGAGCCCGTGCAGAAGTATGGGCAAGCCTGCAACAGCAACGCAAAGGCGAAGCGCGTTACCTGAACACGATTACCCTGCAGGATGTATCGCTCAAAAAAACCAGCGTGCTGGTAGAAAGCAAAGAGCCGGTTTACAAAAACGATGTGGTGTTTGTAAAGATCAAAGTTAAGCCCGGCTTCAAAAGCTCTTATTTCTACCTGGCGTCTTACGGAATTTTCTTTTCGGATGAAGCCGGCAAGCCGTATTACACCATAGAAGAAATCCTGAGCTCGGACGGGTATCGTTTGCGCACCGAGAAGTTCGTAAAAATGCAGATGGCCCTTAATGAAGAAGGCCGCAGGCTGAAAGACTCCAATAATTCCGATCGCGTTAAGGAAGGCCCCAACAAGGGGATGTTGGTGTCGGATGTATTGGAAAAAGCCGATACCATTTCGGTGTGGAGCTACCTGTACCATGCTACCCTGCAGTATAATTATAATACCGGCTTAACGCTGCCCTGGATCAAAAGCTATACAGACTATGCGTGGGAAGGCGACCGGGTTACCGATACCGAGCTGCGTACTGTGTTCGTAGGCGCATCGCAGCAAAAAATGGAAGCCAGCTACACGCACTACAAAAGGCGCATCACTAAGAGTATGGTGAAAGACTGGTACAACGAGGCCGTAGACTTTCGCAAGTCGAAACAATTTGAGGATGCCCGCAAGGTTCTGGAGGCGTGTATTTTCCTGGGAGCAAAATTGGACGATCCCTACAACGAAGCTTTGTATCATTATGAAGTTGCCCTGTTGGAAGAAGCCCGGAATCAGTATGCTGCTGCCATACCGTGGTACGAGAAGGCAAAAGAAAAATTTATAGCGGCTAAAAGTGATTATGGTGCCGGGTTTGCCGAGCACTACATGGGCATGGCTTATTTGGCAATAGATGACTACAGCCATGCCGAAGCGCATTTGGAAAATGCTGAAGCGCTTCGAAGGAAAGTGTTTCAGCTGGAAAGAGATAGAAAATCGTATCAGGACGATTTGATCGCTACCATTAAAGAGTTAGCCCGGCTTGCCCGTAAGCAAAGCAACTTTGCAAAGGCGGTGAGCCGGTACGAGAGCGCGATGAGCATTACAAGAACTATAGATAATGCTGCCAGCGAAGCCGATCTTTTATGGAGCAGGGGTTATATGTACAGCGAAGAAATGAATAAGCGGGCCGAAGGAGTTGCTGATTATGAACGGGCTCATAAAATTTTTACAGCCTTGCGTGATACTTCCGGTATGATCGAAATGAAACGCAACCTGGCTATAAACTTAGATAAACTAAGCCAGCACAACAAGGCAAAAGCGGCAGCAGCCGAAGCGGTAAAGTATGCCCGCCAGTGGAATAATACCGAAAAGCTGGCTTATGCGCTGGAGTATGAGGCTTCCCTTCTTTTTAAGCTGAAAGAATATGATCAGTCAAATGTAAGTTACCTGGAATGCGAGAAGATATACATGCAACTGAAAGACACCGCAAACCTGGTCAGCGTAAAGCGCAGCATCTATAAAAATTATCGCGACAGCAAAAATCCAAAGGCGGGCCTTGCTAAAATAAAAGAAGTTTTCCCCCTCCTAAAAAAAGATGACTACCGGAATTTGTCCGATGCCTGGTGGGATATGGCTTTTATTCATGGTAAAGACTATGTCAATAACCCGCGCAAAGCAATTGACTATTATGGCGAAGCGATTAAGATCTATAAGCTGAAGCATGACACCACCAACCTGGCTACCGTGTATAATAACGTGGCCTATCAATATCGTGATCTGGGTGATTCACTAAACGCCTACAAGCATCACCAGCTTGCGCTTACCATTACCAGTGTAAAACATCGGGCGAGCGAACAGGCCGACACGCATGACCGGTGGGCGGTTACCTGCAAGCACTTTGGCAACAAGGCGCAATCTTTATTTCATTACCGGGAAGCTCACAGGTTGTTTAGAGAAGCCGGTAACGAGCAAAGAAGTGCGGAGCTATTACTGAATGTAGGGAAAGGTTATGCCGCCATGAAAAATTATGCAAAAGCGAATGAGGTATTTCTGCAGGCTGTTTCTGTTTTCAATACGCTGGGCGACAAAGCGCAGGAAGCGGAATCACATTGGGAGTATGCTTACAACCAGGGCACTAACCTTTTTAAGTATGACGAGGCCATCGGGCGCTATCGTGTGGCTTACAAATTGTATATGGAAGCAGGCGATTCAGTTAACGCTTCTGTTATGCTCTCCAATATCGGCCAGAATTACTGGAGCAAGCTTGAATTTGAGAAAGCAATTGAATCGCACCAGGCAGCAATTGCGCTGGCAAAAAAATGCCGCAACCTTACGCAGGTAGCCAGCTCATGGTCCAAGCTCGCTACGTTGTTTACCGAAACCAATAATCCTGTTGCTGCGCAGGAAGCCCTGAATAATACGGTAGAAGCCCTGCACCAGGTAAATGATTCCACACAGCTGTCGGCAGCCTACCAGGATCTGGCTGCGAGTTATGTAAAAACGAAAGCGTTCAGCACGGCTTTTGATTATTACAATAAAGCTATTGATATGTTAAAAGCCCGTAAGGATACCGTAAGCTGGGCATTGGCCATTTCCAACCTGGCAGGTGGTTATCAATCAAAAACAGATTACAAGGAAGCTGAAAAGCTTTACCTCGAAACGCTTGCGCTTCAGCGAAAAATTAAAGACAAGCCCAACCTGATTTACACATTGGCAAACCTCGGTACGCTGGCCCAGGCAGCCGATAACAATTATAAAAAGGCGGGTGCTTATTTTGATGAGGCTGTAAAGCTGGCGATTGAAATAAAAGATGATAACATACTGGCGTTTTGCTACCTGCGCCTGAAAGGGCTTAACCGCTCGCAGGGAAAGTTTGCTGCATCTGAGGATTACATCCGCAAAGCGTTAGACATCTACACAAAAACCAATCGCAGTAAAGATGCAGCCTACACATTGGTTGAAATGGGCAACGATGCTTCTTACGTGTATGGCGATAATGTAAAAGCCTTGAAGCTGCTGGACCAGGCGCAGGCTATCTCCGACACGTTGAATGATGTTACGTTGAAAGCATACCTGTTGGAAGTGCGCAGCAATATTATGGCTGAGGCGGGTGAGTTTCAGAAAGCGCTTGAGTTCGGCCACAAGAGCTTTGAATTATACCGCAGCACCAACAACGAGTGGGGCCTTGCCGGTGCGTACATCGACCTGGGTAATGTATACAAGCAACTGAGCGAGTATGATAAATCGTTGCGCTACCAGATGGCCAGCGATAGTCTGTACAGGAAAGTAAATTCAGAATACAACCGGTTGGCTCCGCTGGCAAACATCGGTACGGTTTATACGGCTCAGGGCGACTACAGCAAGGGACTGGAATATTACCAGAAGTCGTACGAGATTATGCAAAAAGCAGGCGATTACAACGAGAACTTTGGAATTGTTCACAGCCTGATTGGCGAATCGTATTACTACCTGAATGATTATGCGCAGGCCGATAAGTGGCTACGCCAGGCATTGACCGTTTTTGATAAGGTAGGAGCGCCCCGCCCCAAAGCCGAAGCGCTGAGCATGATCGGTCGCCTGAAAATTGAAGAGAAGAAATATGATGAAGCGGCACGCTTTCTGAATGAAGGCGCCAAATCGGCCAAAGAGAAATCGCTGCGGGTGGATTACTTAGCTAACATCAATTTGCTGGGGCAGCTTGAAGTGCTGCAGAAGAATTATGCCAAAGCCAAGCCCATATTAGAGGAAACCATCAGTGTATCGCGCGAGATAAGCAAGTACAATACGTTATGGGAAAGCTTGTATTGGCTGGGCATACTCTACAAGGAGAACAAGCAATTGCCGCAAAGCCGCGACTACCTGAAAGAGGCGGTGGTGGTAATTGAAAAAATCCGGAACAAGGTATCGGGTGGGGAAGAGGCCCGGAAGCTTTTCTCGTCCGATAAGCATATTCTGAAAGTGTACGAAGCGTTGGTAGATGTGCTGCTGCAGTTGGGTGAAACCGAGCTGGCCATGAGCTACCTGCAAAAGAATAACGAAGATAACCTGAAGGCCAAGTTCAAAAACCTGGATGTAAAATTTGAAGACACCGGCAAAAGCAGGATTGTGGAGCAGGAACGCAACATGAAGGCCCGGCTGGATGGAATTGAATTACAGATTGCAAATGAAAAAGCGTTGCCGGCCGATCAGCAGAACAGGGAAAGGCTTAAATACCTGGAGGGCACCAAAACCATTGCCGAAGGCGATTACCTGAAGTTTGTAAACCAGCAGGTAAATGTGCGGCCCGAGCTGACCAAGTATTTTAATAACAGCGTGCAGCCGGTGGAGTTCAGGCGCGAGAAGAAAAATATCCCGGAAGATATGGCGCTGCTCTCGTACCTGCCGGGCGAGAACCAGCTTTACATTTTTGTTGCTACGCGCGATACCGTAATTGCCAAGATTGTGAACGTGGGCCGCGAACAATTGGGCCGCAATGTAAATGCGATACTGAATGTGGCCCGTAACAAAATGGGTACGTTCGATAAGCTTGACATCAGCCACGAGGCAAAGTACAGGCAGGAATTAGTATATAACGTAAGGCAGCAGGAGAAAGCCATGGTGCCTTTTGAGGAAATGTATCAATACCTCGTTGCGCCTGCTGCGGCTGAAATTGCTTCGAAGAGAAGATTAGGTATTATTGCCACCGGTGTATTGAATTACATACCGTTCCAATTGCTGGGCAAAACATTGGCTAATGGCGAGTTTAATTTGTTAGCCAGCCAGTTTGCCATTTTCTATGTAAGCTCAACCAACATTCTGCGGCTGGCCGAATCCGAAAAGGCTATGAAGATTATTGCGTTCGGCAACCCGGATAAGAGCTTGCCCAGCACAGAACGCGAGGTGGCCGAGATCAAGAAGCTGTACCCGTCATCGGCTGTGTTTTTGCAAGATCAGGCCACGGAAGATAAAGTGAAAACGGCCGGGGAAGATTTTACCGTGATGCATTTTGCCACGCACGGTAACTTAGACTATGAAGACTTTACCCAATCATTTTTAACCATGGCGGGTGGCAACGATGCCAATGGCGATGGTAAGCTTACGCTGGAAGAGCTGTGGGGCATGGAGGTAATGAATCATTTGGACATTGTAGTGCTTTCCGCCTGCCAGACGGCCGTTACCAAAGGCTCTGCCGAAAGCTCGCCTGTAAGCCCGGCCAGCGGGTTTTTACAAAACGGGGTGAAATCGGTAGTGGCCACGTTGTGGAAAGTAGATGATGAAGCTACTTCGTTGCTGATGACGGAGTTTTACAGAAACATGCGCACGATGGCCACGCTGGATGCTTTGCGCGAAGCGCAGATTACGCTCTCGCGCAACCCGAAATACCAGCATCCTTATTATTGGGCCGGGGCTATTTTGCTGGGCGATTGGCGGTAGAATAAGGGGGTGTAGGATATAATTGTTGTATATTCGGATGATGGCAGCCATTGTTGAGATGAGAATAAAATCAGCCAGAATACACAATAACATTAAACGTATATGTCAAAGCGCAATAAAATTATTTACTGGGTTGCCACCGTGTGGCTTTCGTTGGGGATGGCATCAACCGGTATTGTCCAGCTGATTAAAATGCAGGAAGAAATAGATGTGTTTGCCGGTTTAGGATACCCTGCCTATTTGTTAACCATTTTGGGTGTATGGAAAATTCTGGGTGTGATTGCCGTGCTTGCACCAAAGTTTCCACTGGTAAAAGAATGGGCTTATGCAGGCTTTTTCTTTGCCATGTCAGGCGCGGTGTTTTCACACCTCGCAGTGGGCGATCCGTTGGTGCAACTGTTCGGCCCGGTTCTGCTGCTAGTGTTAACAGGCGTGTCCTGGTATTTCAGGCCGGCCAGCCGGAAACTTGCCGGTAGTAATGGCTAATATGACTTCCGAAAAAAAAACAGGGACGGAGTTTTAGAGATTCTTTTTCTATTTTGTTGAAAGTTTACGGATTGACAACATGCAGCCGGATAATGAAATCGTAACAGTTCGTGATTTTAAGTTTCCGCGAAAGCTGGTGTACGAAGCCTGGAAGGATCCTACTCACTTGAAAGTCTGGTGGGGGCCCAAAGGTTTTACCAACACGTTTAACCGGTTTGATTTTTGGGAGGGCGGCCGCTGGAGCTTTGTGATGCACGCCCCGGATAGGGGTAACTTTCGGAACGAATGCACCTTTACCACCATACGCGAACCGGAACTGATCGTGTGGGATAGACAGTCGAAGCCGCTCTTCCAGGTGGAAGTGGCTTTTAGCGCGCTTTCCGATAATGAAACACGGGTAACGTTCAGGCAAAAATTTGCCACGGTAGCGGAATGCAATAAAATCAAAAAGTATACCGTGGGAAAGAATGATGAGAACATGGATCGGCTGGAAGAAGAACTGAAACGGATGCTTGCAGAATCAGCCTGACACCTTATTATCCGTTTTGCGTAACACCAGTTAGTAAAGGTTATATATGAATAGTTTTGGTATGAGTAAGAGCAGCGCAAAAAAGAAACTACCGGCTGACCAGCGCCATAATCTGGTCGAAATATTGAAAACCCGGTTTGAAAAAAATATGAGCCGCCATAAAGGTATTGAATGGACTAAGGTACAGGCAAGACTTGAAGCCAATGCGGACAAGCTCTGGTCGCTTAATCAAATGGAAGCTACCGGTGGCGAGCCGGATGTGGTGGGGCATGATAAAAAATCCGGTGAGTATATTTTTTATGATTGTGCGCCTGAAACACCGAAAGGCCGCAGGAGCATTTGCTACGATCATGAAGCCTTGGAGTCGCGCAAGGAACATAAGCCGGGAAACAGCGCCATCGGTATGGCGGAAGATATGGGCATAGAAATACTAACCGAAGAGCAATACCGCGAGCTGCAGAAGCTTGGAAAGTTTGATGCAAAAACCTCAAGCTGGGTAAAAACCCCTGCCGGCATCCGGAAGTTAGGTGGCGCTATCTTTTGTGATTTCCGTTTCGGCCATGTGTTCACTTACCACAACGGTGCAGAATCGTATTACGGTGTACGCGGATTCCGGGGTTCGTTACGGGTTTAGATGCCCAGTAAAGCAAAACAGATTGCCACTCAAGAGTCTGATACATGCTACTTCTTCACTTCCTGCACCGCGATGCTCAGCTCATTTAATTGCTCCTGCGAAATAGCAGAAGGCGTATCAATCATCATATCGCGGCCTGCATTGTTTTTCGGGAAGGCGATAAAGTCGCGGATGGAATCCGCGCCACCAAACAACGAGCATAAGCGATCGAAACCAAACGCAATGCCTCCGTGTGGCGGTGCGCCAAACTCAAAGGCATCCATTAAAAAGCCGAATTGTTTTTTAGCCTCTTCATCGCTAAAGCCGAGATGTGTAAACATGAGCTGTTGCGTGGCGCGATCGTGAATACGAATAGAGCCGCCACCTACTTCGGTTCCGTTAATCACCATATCGTAGGCGTTGGCGCGCACAGCACCGGGGTTGGTGTCCAGCAGCTGAATGTCTTCACGCTTGGGCGATGTAAACGGGTGGTGCATAGCATGGTAACGTTGAGTTTCTTCGTTCCACTCCAATAGCGGAAAATCAATTACCCACAGCGCAGCAAACTTATTTTTATCGCGTAAGCCAAGCTGATCGCCCATTTTAAGGCGAAGCTCGTTCAACGCTTTTTGTGTTTTGGCTTTTTCACCCGAAAGCACCAGCAGCAAATCGCCCGGCTTTGCATTAAACCTTTCTGCCCATTGCTTCAGGTCATCGGCCGAATAAAATTTATCTACCGATGATTTGAATGTGCCATCGGCTTTGTACTGCACATACACCAAACCTTTGGCGCCAACCTGCGGGCGTTTTACAAACTCGGTAAGCTCATCCAATTGCTTGCGCGTGTATTCGGCACAACCTTGCGCGCAAATGCCCACCACTAATTCGGCACTGTCAAATACCTGGAAACCTTTACCCTGGGCTACATCATTTAGTTCTGCAAACTTCATTTCGAAACGTGTATCGGGCTTATCCGAGCCGTAATATTTCATGGCATCGGTATAGCTCATGTGCGGTACCGAAGGCAGGTCAATACCTTTTACAGTCTTGAATAAATGGCGTACCAATCCTTCAAATGTATTCAGAATATCTTCCTGCGTGATGAAGGCCATCTCGCAGTCGATCTGCGTAAACTCAGGCTGGCGATCGGCCCGTAAATCTTCATCGCGAAAGCATTTTACAATCTGGTAGTAGCGGTCGAAGCCGGAAACCATCAGCAATTGCTTGAATGTTTGAGGCGATTGCGGCAAGGCATAAAACTCACCAGGGTTCATACGCGAAGGCACCACAAAATCGCGTGCACCTTCCGGTGTGGATTTGATCAGCACCGGGGTTTCTACTTCAATAAAATTTAAGCTATCTAAGTAGATTCGTGTTTGCTGCGCCATTTTGTGGCGCAACTGTAAGCTTTCGCGCACGGGATTTCTGCGTAAATCCAAGTAACGGTATTTCATCCGCAGGTCATCACCGCCATCGGTATTGTCTTCGATGGTGAACGGGGGAACTTTGGAAGGATTGAGTATTTCGATTGAGCTTACCTTTACTTCAATGTCGCCCGTAGGCATCTTGTCGTTTTTGGAAAGCCGTTCCACTACGGTCCCCTGTACTTTCAGCACATATTCGCGGCCTGTGGTGCGTGCAGTTTGCAGAACCGATGCATCGGTTTTACCTTCCTCCAGAAAAAGCTGGGTAATACCGTACCGGTCGCGCAGGTCTATCCACAACAGGCTGCCTTTATCGCGGGTGCGTTGCACCCAGCCGGTAAGGGTTACAGGTTTATTTACATCTTCAATACGCAGTTCACCGCAGGTATGAGTTCTCAACATGTTTAAATTCCTTAAATTTGGGACGCAAATTAATAAAGGTTGCACGTTATATAGTGTGCGCTAAATCTTTTTCGTTTTGAAGTGGCTATGAAGAAAATCCTGTTATTCCTGTCAGTATGGGGGCTTTTGAGTTTTGCGCCTGATAAGCTGGTAAAAACAAAGGTAGCCGATGGTATTGTTATTTCGCTGCCACCCGAGCTTTCACCCATGACGCCCGAGGATATTGTGCAGCGCTACCCTTCGGTGCGTGCGCCTTTGGCAGCCTATACCGACCTGAACCGCACATTGGATTTCAGCGTGAATGTTTCGGCCACGCAATGGCCCGATGCCAACCTGGAAATGGCGCAGAAGTTTTTTAAATCCAGCATCCATAGCTTTTACGATCGCATTGATATGATTGAGGAAGGCGTGCACGAGGTGCATAAAAAGAAACTGATTTTCCTGGAGTTTGAATCGCGCGTGAATGGAAATAAAATGGTGCTGGGTGAACAAAGCCCGGTATATCGCTACACCTATATTCAATACCTGGTTGAACCCGGACGTACATTGGTGTTTTCATTTAATTGTCCCAAATCATCTAAAGAAGACTGGCAGGAAACCGTACGGGCCATGATGAAAACGATCCGGATCAAATAAGCCTTCTTAAAGCCCTTACGGGATGGATCTTTATACAGACGACTACTTTATGCGCGAGGCTCTGAAGGAAGCCCGCAAAGCTTTGGAGCTGGGCGAAGTACCGGTAGGCGCTGTAGTGGTTTGCCAGAACAAGATCATAGCGCGTGCGCACAATCAAACAGAACAGCTTACCGATTCAACCGCGCATGCCGAAATGCTGGCCGTAACAGCAGCTTCCAATTATCTCGGTTCAAAGTATCTGAATGAATGCACACTTTATGTTACGCTGGAACCCTGCGTGATGTGTGCCGGGGCTTTGCATTGGGTGCAGCTGCAACAGTTGGTGTTTGGCGCCAGCGATGTGCAGCGCGGTTATTCGCTTGTGAGCTCGCCTTTGCTTCATCCTCGTACAGTAGTAAAGAGGGGAGTAGGCGAGCAGGAAAGTAAAGTGATGCTTCAGGAGTTTTTTAAACGGCTGAGGGCTTAAGGGGCAAAACGAGGTATTTCTCGTTTTAAAACGAATTTTATGATAATTCATTTTATCACGTCATAAAAAAAGCTACCCCGAAGGGTAGCTTTTTGATTTACGTTTACGCCTTTATCAGGCCTCTTTGGTCTTTTTTGCTTTTGCGGCCTTGTCATCTACTTTTTTGCCGTTTTTGTGCTCTCCCAGGATGATCACATCCTTGGTGGTTTCATATTGCTTGGCGGCCTGCATCATGGCCTGATAGCTGTCGCGGATTAAAATGGTACCGGTTTTTGCGCCCTTGTTGCGCACTTCCAGCCAAAAACCGTCTTTTTTCTTTTTTGGTAATACAGGAGGTCTGCCCATGATATATTGTGTTTTATTGATTTTAAGGCCATTTGGCCCACTTTTTAAACCCGGAACCCGCTAAAATGGTTCAAAGGCCCGCGAAGATACCAAATTAAGCGCAATTATCCGACCCCGGTTCAAACCAGGTAGGCAGGCAGCGGCACCCCGGCTTTTAATGCCGGGTCGGCAATAGCAATTTTACGCTCCAGCTTCAGGGGCTGAACACCAGCCCAAATATCCAGGTCATAATCTTCCTCATCATCTTTTGGCGAGCCCGTACGCACTTTGGCCGAGGCTTCCCTGATATCGAAACCGAGAACCATCGTAGCTTTCCATTCGCCTTCCGTTGGCTTGCGTACATCATTCCACCTGCCGGGGCACATTTTATTGGTGAATACTTCCAGCGCGGTGTACAGCTCATGCTTGTCCGAGATCAGTTCAGGCTCGCTGAACAATACCACCGACCGGTAGTTAACGGAATGATGAAAAGCCGAGCGGGCCAGCACCATGCCATCCAGCAATGTAGCGCTGATGCACACCGGCAATTTCTTCTGCTGAAGCTCGCGCATATAAAAGCTGCCTACCGAACCGTGTATGTATAGCTTGTTCCCGATGCGGCAAAACCCGGTGGGGATCTGAAACGGTTGGCTATCTACTGTAAAGGCAATGGTGCAAACCAGCGCTTCATCAAGTATGGCGTAGATGGCTTCTTTATCATACACACCGCGCTTGGGAAGCCGGGTGATCTCTGTTTTGCTCGTGATAGGGAAGGTGCTCATAATAGTTTACTTTACCTGCAATACAATCTTGCCGAAATGGTTACCGCTTTTCATGCGCTGAAATGCCGTGTCGATTTCTTCCAGCGGATATACCTTGTCGATTACCGGTTTCAGGTTTCGGCTCTCCAGCAGATCAAGCATCGATAAAAATTCATCGCGTGTGCCCATGGTGCTTCCATGAATGGAAATTTGTTTCCAATACAGCAGGCGCGTAGGCACATCAGGTATGTTGCCCGCAGTGCGACCAAAAATGGCAATACGACCACCGGGCATCATCAAATCAAATAATTGCGAAAACTGCGGCCCACCGGCACTATCGATCACAATATCAAAACCACCGGCTTCTTTCAGGGCTTGCGTTGTCCATTCCGGATCGGTGTAATTGAAACCCTGGATTGCGCCAAGCGTTTTTGCCTTTTCAATTTTTTCGTTTGAGCCGGACGTAACATATACCCGCGCCTGGTACGCCACGGCAAACTGCATGGCCCACAGGGCGGCCCCGCCTCCAATACCGGTGATCAATACTTTTTCTTTTGCGCGAAGTCTTGCTTTTGAAAACAGCGCGCGATAAGCAGTCAACCCTGCTAAAGGGACTGCAGCAGCTTCCTGCAACGACAGGTGCTCCGGTTTTTCAAATACCTGCTTTTTTGAAATGCAGATGTAATCGCTAAACGTACCGGCATCCGGATAACCGAGTATCTTGAATGTATCGCCTTGCACAACGGGATTATTGCCCCAGTTAAGGCTGGGGTTGATGATTACTTCTGCGCCTGTTAGCAGCGGATCGGCATCTTCGCCTGTATCTTCAATAACACCGCAACCATCCGACCCTAAAACCACCGGCTGGCCGGTAAGGTTGGTATCTTTCTGAACCCATATATCACGATGGTTAAGCGCGGCATAGTGCAGGCGCACCAGCACCTCGTCTTTTACCGGTTTTGGTTTTTTAATTTCGCGAATTTCCAAAGGCAGATTTTGCCCGGTAAAGAACGCAGCTCTCATCCCCGCTTATTTGATGATGTGGTTCCAGTTGTATTTGTCGGGTGCGGCACCACTGCGAATGTTATGCAGCTTTCGTTTCACCGTTAATTGAAAACCGTTCTCGTTCACTTCCGGTAAGTGGTAATCAATACCGTTTATGGTAATGGTTGCTATGGGCGATACCACAGCAGCCGTACCGGCACCAAAAGCCTCGGCTATGGTTTTATTTTGGAATGCTTTTTCAATTTCTTCAATGCTGATCTTTCTTTCTTCCACGGTTACACCCATGTCTTTTGCAAGCGTAATAAGAGTGTTACGGGTAACGCCATCCAGAATAGAAGAAGAAAGAGCCGGTGTAACCAGCTTGTTATCGATTACAAACATGATGTTCATCGCACCGGACTCATCAATGTATTTGTGCTCTTTAGCATCCGTCCAGATTACCTGGTCGAAACCCTGTTCTCTTGCCTGCTGGGTAGGATAGAAAGCGCCACCGTAATTACCCGCACATTTTGCAAAACCGGTTCCGCCTTCGGCAGCGCGTACATATTCCAGCTCAACCTTTAACCGAACGGGTTTGCTGAAGTATGGCCCAACCGGGCTGGTAAGAATCACGAACAAATATTGATCGGCTACTTTAACACCTAATTTTGCTTCGGAAGCAAATACCACCGGCCGGATATACAGGGAGCTGCCGTTGTCTTTCGGAATCCAGGCTTCATCGGTTTTAACAACAGCTTCGATGCCGGATGTAAAAAGCTCTTCGCTGATGGCAGGCATGCACATGCGGGCCAGCGATTTGTTCAGGCGCTTGTGATGGCGCTCCACCCGGAAAACGTTGATGGAACCATCCTGCATGTGAAACGCTTTCATGCCTTCAAAAACGGCCTGGCCATAGTGAAGTGAGAGCATGGCGGGGCTCATCAATAAATCACCGTAAGGTATAATTTGGGGTTCCTGCCAGGCTCCATTATCATATTTGGCTACCAGCATGTGATCGGAGATGTAATTGCCAAAGCCGAGGTTGCTGAAATCAACGGTGCTTAATCGCGACTGTGTTGTTCTTTTTACGGGGATGGAAGTAGTGATAGTCATGAGCGTGATTTTTTTTGCCAGGTAAAGATATTATTTAATACGAAGTAAAACAGCTATGCGGGCCGGTTAGTCCAGCAGCCTGCGGTGGTAATTCACCTGCCCCAGGTGATAACCCAAGTGTACGGCTATATGTACCAGAAAATATTCTGTCGATGTCTTTTCTTTCAATACTAATAATGGGAATTCCGACTTTAATATTTTTTCATCAATCCCGGGCAGAATTGTATTAACCATAGCTATAGTGTCTTCTATTTTTTGAACAAGCTCCTTGCGGGAAATGTTTTTCAGGGAAAACTCGGCATCGCGGTCGCGCACATAGCCGGTGTTGCCTAATACAGCGCCAATGTAGGTGTTCAGGTTGCCCACCAGGTGCAGGCAAAGATTACCTGCTGCATTGGCGATATTTTTATCCGTTTTCCAGATGTTGCTTTCCTGCTGGTAAAGCTCCAGCTCGGATTTTAGCTTTTGCAGGTTGCGCGTGATAATGACGGTTAGATTTTGTGTAAGCATATTTATAAATCCAGTTGCATTTTAATGTCGCTTCTTTTGTACGGGCCGTCCACCGCAACTTCCCGAAAGCCAAGCTTGCGATAAAGCGAAATAGCCGGAACAAGCTTCGTATTGGAGTACAGGATAATACGGTTAGCGTTATTTTGTTTGCACCACGCAATGGCTGCTTCAGCCAGCAGCTTACCTATTTTCAATCCCTGATATTTTTCGTCTACTGCCATTTTGGTAAACTCGTACAGGCCCGGCTGCACAAACTTCAGGGCAACTGCGCCAACTATTTCATGTTTGTGCTCTGCCATCAGGATATGACCACCCGGTGCCAGGATATGTTCATCCGGGTTCTGAAGCACGGCTATATCTACGGGTTCCAGCCAGAAATATTTTTCAATCCAATGCCTGTTCAATCGCTCAAAGTGCGGTTGATGGACAGGTTGGTAATCGAGTATCCGTACTTCCATTTATCTCGAAAATTTAAGCCTTCGCCCGATGGATTGTAATGCGCTCGTGCCGCTGGAGTTTTTGGTCCGATAACCTATGTTTACAATGTAGATGCCTGCAATGGTTACCAGTATCGCCAGCGCAATATGGAAGTTCAGCTTTTCATTCAGCAGCAGCCAGCCTAACAGCACGGCCACAATCGGGTTGATGTAGGCGTATAGCGAAACCACCGTCATGGGTAGTTTCTTGATCGCATACGAATAGCACACGTAAGCAGCCATCGATCCGATAACAATTATATAGGTGAGAGCATAGACTACTTCGGTTGTCCATTGAATTTTTGAATAGCTGTCAAACAGGAGCGTTAACGGCACAAGACCAATCGCCCCAAAGCTCATTTGCAAACCTGCGCCCAGAAACGGATCGGTATTTTCATTTTTCTTTTTTACCCAGATGCTGCCAACAGCCCACGATATGTTGGCGGCAAAGGTTACTACAATTCCAAAAATGTAAAGCGGGTTGGCAAACTCAGCTAAGTGCTCGCTAAAGATCATCACAATGCCTGTTAGCCCTGTCAATACCCCGGTTATGATAATCCAGTTTGGTTTTTCATCTTTTAAAATCAGCACATTTATTAATATAGTCCATACCGGCATTACCGAGCAGATTACCGCGGCTAATCCACTGGAAATGTAAACCTCGGCCCAGCCTACCAAGGCAACGCCCAGGGTAGTCATTAAAATACCGCTTACCGCCTGGTTGAAAAGCGTTTTACGGTCGGGCCATTTTTGCTTGCCGATGGTAAGCATAAGCAAAACCAGCACCGGGCCGGCTACGGAAAAGCGGATCAATGAAAAAAGAAAAGGTGGAAACTGGGAAACCCCCACACGCAAGGCCAGGTAGGTGGTGCCCCAGATAATGCAAACCGCAGCAAGCGCGAGGTAAGCTAATAGTGAATTCTTGGAATCAGTCATGAACTTTATATTACTCGTAAAATTGTCAAATAGTTAATTTAGTTGTTCAGGTGGTAGTATGGCAGATGGGTTGAAAGAAGTTTTCCAAGCGTTTCTTTTGCCTTATAAAATTCTTTTGGAGCCAGTGCCTTCATTTTTACCACGTATGCGCAGCAAAAATCAAGGTTTGCCATACTGTAAAACAGTTTCAGTTTTGTTAATTTTGACCATATCAGTTAATAATGGAAACAATAGTTGAAAAGACGGAACACCTGTACCTGGCGGTAGCCACCCGGATAGAATCGCTTATCGAAAAGGGGGCGCTCAAGATTGGCGATCGCCTGCTTTCAGTACGGGCTTTAAGTAAAGAACAAGGCATCAGCCTGAGTACAGCGTTTCAGGCATACTATTACTTAGAGAGCAAAGGGCTGATTGAGGCAAGGCCGCAATCCGGGTATTATGTAAAATTTTCGCCTCAGCTTCCGTTTGAAGTTCCCGCTACCTGTGAGCCGACCGATGAAGCAATGCCGGTAAGTGTGGATGAGATGATTTCCAGCGTGTACCATGATCTGCGATCACCCAAGCTTACTTCCTTTTCACTCAGCGCACCGGATGCTTCATTATTGCCGGCCGCCAAGCTGAACAAATCGGTCATTCATAGCCTGCGTACGGAGGCTGATCATTGCTTAGGTTACGAACACATACAGGGCAACGAAAAGTTACGAAAGCAGGTTGCGCGACTGAGCTTTAACTGGGGCGGTTCGTTAAGCGAAGATGACATTGTAGTTACAGCCGGCTGTATGGAGGCATTATCATTTTGCTTGCAGGCTGTAACCAAGCCGGGCGATGCGGTGGCCACGGAGAGCCCTACATTCTATGGTATCTTTCGGGTAATGCAAAGCTTAGGATTAAAAGTGGTGGAGGTACCGACCGACCCGGTAACGGGAATTGACCTTACCTATTTGCAACAAGCCCTGGATCGCTTTGATATCAAGGCATGTTTGTTTGTGCCAAACTTCAACAATCCATTGGGCAGTTGTATTCCGGATGAGCGCAAAAAGCAATTGGTGAGCATGCTGGCCAAAAAAGAAATTCCATTGATTGAAGATGATATTTATGGCGAGATGTACTTTGGCAAAAACCGGCCGCGTACCTGCAAAACGTTTGATAAGAAAGGACTGGTGCTGCATTGCGGATCGTTTTCCAAGTCGCTTGCGCCCGGCTACCGCATTGGCTGGGCTGCCCCCGGTCGATTCAAGAGCCAGGTGATCCAGCTGAAGCGTATGAATAATGTGGCCACCAATACGCTGGCACAGGTTTCGATTGCACATTTTTTACAGAATGGCCGGTATGAATTGCATTTGCGCCATCTGCGTAAAGCGTTGTACACACAGAACCTGCGTTACCTGCAGGCGATCAGCGAGTATTTTCCGGATTCGATTCGCATTGCCCGTCCGCAGGGTGGTTTTGTTTTTTGGGTAGAGATGGATAAAAATTCCGATGGGTTTAAGCTGCACAAGCAGGCATTGAAGCACAATATCGGTATTGCCCCGGGACAAATTTTTTCAGCACAAGGCCAGTTTCATAATTACTTCCGGTTGAGCTACGGAATGCCGTGGAGCGATAAGGTGGAGAAGGGATTGCGTACACTGGGTGAGTTGATTAGAAAGCAATGAAGGTAATTAGGCGTCTGATCTCGAAGGTTCGGGGTCTTGACGCCTTCAGATACTTTTAGATTGTTTCTCAGGAACCAGCATCCGGATTGAGCCGGGATTGATTTTAATAGTGAAGTTTTGCTGTGGTGTCATAGCCTCTCCATCTACATGAAAGGCAACCGGCTTGAGAAATTGCAATACAACCTCTTTTCCTTTTGAAATTTTTGCAAACCTGCTTCCGGCCAGCTTACCGGTAAACATCTTATGGGCAAAGCCCGGTGCATGTGCAAAAGGTACTTTGCGGATAAAGCTCACATCCAGCACACCATCGCATACCGAAGCATGCGGGGCAATGCGTGCGTTGTTCCCGAATTGCGATGAGTTGGCAAACGCAATTACAAAGGCGGGCTCATGAACGATTGCACCATCCAATACGATATTCCCGGTAAACTCCGGGTATTGTAAAAATTCCTGAACCACTAACCGGGCGTAATTGGTTAGCCCGCGTTTTCCATTTTTACCGAATTGCGCAGCCACGTGCCCGTCAAACCCGATACCCGAAACATTTACGGACAGATGGTTATTTACCGTAAATGAATCCATGCTTACAATATGAGAAGACGCCAGGTAAGCCGTACATTTTTTAATATTCAACGGAATACCAAGATGACGAGCCAATCCGTTCCCCGACCCTTTCGGGATAATGCCCATAGCTTGCCCGGTGTTCAATACACCCCTTGCTACTTCGTTTACGGTACCATCGCCACCCATCGCAAACACGACATCAAAGTTTTTGCTGGATGCTGCGGTTTGGGCCAGCTCAGTAGCATGCCCGCGCCCCTGCGTAAACTCTAATGTGGCTTCCAGCCCCAGCTCATCGCAAAAAGAAATTAATTTACCTTCCACAGCAGGCCGGTAGCCGGTTCCGGAGTATTTATTGACAATGAACAGCACCTTTTTATTTTCCTTATTTTCGACAGGCATAAAACAAAGGTAACTTTACGCGATATGGAATTTAAACCGCGCAGAATAAAATTTAAGGCATGGGATGAAGCAAGCCGGTTGCTGATGCGCCTGAATAATATTGAGTGCTATAAAGGCGAGTTGGTTAAGCGCGATCATATTTTGCTGCAATTTACCGGCTTGCACGATTGCGATGGCGAAGAGATTTATGAAATGGATGTGCTGATGCTTTCGCTTGAAAAATTTGTGGTATTCTGGAACGAAGCCACCAATGGCTGGCACATTGCTCCGCTTGCAGATCTCACAAGCTCACAAGCTTTTCTAAAAGATTCGGCAGGTAAAATGAAGCGATTCAGCAGCTACTACCAGTTGCAGGCTATTTAACCAGTTTACCTTCAATGTAGGTTACCGCCTGCCCGATGGTTTGCATTTTCTCGGCATCGTCATCGGGAATTTTAATATCAAACGTCTGCTCAAACTCCATTACCAGCTCGGCATAATCAAGCGAATCAATGCCCAGGTCTTTCACAAAGCTGGCATCGGGTGTAATCTCAGAGTCGGGGATGCCTAATTTTTCTTTCAGGATGGCGTGCACCTTTTTTTGAACGTCTGGCATACTGGCTGTTTATAGAATGCTCAAAGCTAATAATCTTTTTAAATATTCGCTTTTGCGATGGGAAGTTTAAAAGCGCAGCAAAAACTCGGTGCCCTTACCCAATTCCGATTTCACCGTAATGTTGCCTTCATGCTGCCGCATAATCTGTTTGGATAAGCTCAGGCCAATGCCTGAACCGGTCTTTTTGGTAGAGTAAAAAGGGATGAATATTTTTTCAAGCGCATCGGCATCAATGCCCGAACCATTGTCCTTAACGGATATAATGGTGCGACCCTTTTCATTTGAATAGGCGGTAAGGTCAATTTTCTTTCCAGGCTGGTCATCAAAAGCCTGTATGGCATTTTTAATCAGGTTAATGATAACCTGCTCAATCATGGTCTTATCGGCCAGCACAAAAAGATTTTCGGGTGTTACGTTTACTGATATGGTAACCTGGTTATCGGCCAGCTCTTTTTTGTGAAGCTGCGCCAGCTCTTCTAATAATTCTTTTACGCTTACCTCGGCCAATTTCGGCTTGGGAATATGGGTAAGGTTCCGGAATTCTTTCACGAACTTGATAAGCCCTGCGCTGCGCTTGCTGATGGTTTGCAGCGACAGGTACATATCTTCGAGGTCTTCTTTCTTAAGCGTAGTATCAACCGGCCGGTCAATCCGGCTTTTCAGGTCTTCCTCTACAATGCCTGCTAAGGAAGAAATAGGCGTAACCGAGTTCATGATCTCGTGCGTAAGCACCCGCACTAAGTTTTGCCAGGCTTCCATTTCTTTTTCTTCCAGCTCGCTTTGAATGTTGCTCATCGAAATGAGCTTCACCTCCTCATCGCGCAGAGTTAATTCAATGGCAAACACGGAAAGCTGTACGGTTTCATCACCGAAAGTAAGGCGCAATAATTCGCGGCCACCGGTTTTCAGCTTAACAAATGTATCTACCAGCGATTCGCTTACCATTTTCAGATCTTCAATACGATCGGCTTTGTTAACGCGAAGCAAACGTTTGGCTGCGCTGTTCATAATCTGGATGGAGCCATCGCGCTTAAAGGTGAGCAAGCCAATGCCCACGTGCTGTACAATATTTTTGAAGAACTGGTATTCCGAGTCTTTCTCTTTACGTGCCTGCTTCAGCTTGGCCAGCGCCTCATTCAGCTCGCGTTGCAGCTGTTCTACCTGTGGCGATGAGGCATCGGATTTAAACGTTTGGGTAAACTCATCGAACCGGATGGAGTTGAAAATGGAAGAAAGCGGAATGTCATGCTTCTCTGCTTCTTCCATAAGCTTCTTTACCTGGAAAACAATCGCGCCAAGCAGGGCAAGAATCAGGATGAAGCTCCTGTCTTTAGAGGCAACAACAAAGGCAAACACTACAATCGTGGCCACCAGTATGCTGATGCGCGTAACGAGCGGTGATCGCCAGTTAAAGCCCATACTTTTCCATTCTGCGATACAGGGATGCGCGTGTTAGCCCTAATTCTTCCGCAGCTTTTGAGATGTTGCCGTTATGGAGCTGAATGGCTTTTACAACGGCAGCCTTTTCCACTTCATCCAGGTTTAGGGTATCGGAAGCCAAGTCGCTGGAGCTTTTACGGCTGAAGAGGAAATCACTTTCCTGCAGCGTGGAAGAGTCGGCCATGATTACCGCGCGCTCAAGGGCATGCTGCAGCTCGCGTACGTTACCCGGCCAGGGATATTTCTTCAGCTTGCTCATAGCCTCAGCCGAAATATTGTTCACCTCTTTCCTGTACTTCCTGGCATAATGGTTCAGAAAGTGGTTGGCCAGCAGTGGAATATCATCAATCCGGTCGCTGAGTGGTGGTATGGTGATTTCAACAGTGTTGATCCTGTACAATAAATCCTGCCGGAATTTTCCTTCCTGCACCATCTGGTGCAAGGGCATATTGGTGGCGCAGATCAACCGGATATCTACCTCAATAGGCTGGTTGGAACCTATGCGCGTGATCTGCCGCGATTGCAATGCGCTCAACAGCTTGCTTTGCAGCGCCATGCTCAGGTTACCGATCTCATCTAAAAACAAGGTACCGCCATTGGCTAATTCAAACCTCCCGGGGCGGTCTTCGCGCGCATCAGTAAATGCACCTTTCTTATGGCCGAACAGCTCGCTTTCAAACAGGGTTTCGGTAATGGCACCCATATCCACCGCTACAAACGAATTGTCCTTGCGCATCGACTTCTGGTGAATAGCACGCGCCACTAATTCTTTCCCGGTTCCGTTCTCGCCCAATATCAGCACATTCGCATCGGTTTTAGCGACTTTATCAATAAGCCCAAATACTTCATTAAGCGCACTGCTCTGACCAATTATATCGCGGAAGGGCTGGCTGATCTGCTCTTCCAGCATTTGCTTGGCCTTGCGCAGCTTATCTACTTCGTTGTATGATTTCTTTAGCTTGATGGCAGTAGAGATTGTGGCTACTAATTTTTCATTCTGCCACGGCTTCAGAATAAAATCAGTGGCGCCTTCTTTCAACGCACGTACGGCCATCTCCACATCGCCAAATGCAGTAATCATAATTACTACGGCATCAGGATCACGTTCTTTAATTTGTTTCAGCCACTCAAATCCTTCTTTACCGCTGGTGGTGTCTTTGCTGAAATTCATATCCAGCAAAATCACATCATACGTATCGTTATTGAGGAGGAATGGAATTTTATTCGGGTTCTTTTCAATAATTACCTGGTGATTGGATTTTTTGAGCAGCATTTTGGCCGCTAACAAAACATCTTCATCGTCATCAATCATCAGGATTTTGCCTTCGTTCACAGTAAGTAGGTTTAAAGTTTTGTTCTCTTTGACAGGAAAAAATTATGCCATTGCATTTGCAGGGCGAAAAACGGGTTTTTGTAGTTCGGTTTGTGCTTAGGCGTACAAATATGTTCAAAAATGAACAGTATTAAAAGCTATAACCCGGGGTTATAGCGATACAGAACAGCCTGCTTTTGTTGGTTAAGAACCATCAGGCGCTCATCTGTAATAATGGCCTGCCGGGTATTGGCAGGGATGGAGTGTTCGCGCCATTGCGAAGTAAGTAAGTTGAAATATTTCAGCTTGTCATCCTGCAAAAAGTACAGCTCATCACCAAAAAAATAAAAGCTGGTTAAGCCAGGGGCATGAATTTTTTCAATGAGCTTGCCGAGGTGATTGTAGATTAATATACCCGAACGGGTATCCAGCAGGAACACGAGGTTGAGGTATTCGCGCAGGTAAATAAAATTAGCATTACCCGTTTCTTCCGTGCCCAGGCTAAACTCCTGGATTACTTCGCCTGATACGGGCAGCACTTTTTTGAGCGACCAATCGGCCCGGTCTAAAATCCACAGGCGATTATCGTGCGTGGGGCAAACTAACCAGGGCTCAACCGCCCATGCCGCATCAACCTGGTAAGCGGTTTCGGATTCAAAATTCCTGTTCCACAAATGGTACTGCTGCTTTTCGCGATTGTATACAAAAATGGACGGCTGAAACCACGGCTCTACCAGCGTAATGCTTTGCCGGGCTGATGCGGCTGATTTTTTTCCATCGGCATCGTACTTTAACAATTTGCCCGTTTTTTCTTTGAAGATGAAGTTACCCAACCGATCTACCGTAATCAGCTCGGTGTTTTTGGCTTTCCACGATTTCAGTTTAACAAAATCAGTTTGCGGAAAAACAGCAAATGAAATAAAGCAGCAAAAAAAAATCAGGCCAGCGGCTTTCATCATGCTCCTTCAAATTTTTTTAATGAAACAGTTGTACCGTCATATTCCGCATACGTATCAAAATGAACCCATTCGCCCAAATTAATGTAGCGACTTGTTTCGTTAACGTGCAGGTCGAGCGGTAAATGGCGGTGCCCGAAAATATAAAAGTCGTGGTGCTGGCTTTGCTCCACTTCTTTGCACCAGGTTAACAAAAACTCCTGATCCTCACTCACAAACGATTCTCCCTTCTTGTTATTGCTGATGCGGCTTTTACGGCTCCAGTAATTGGCAATGCCAATACCCAGGTTGGGGTGGATACGCGCAAACAGCCACTGGCATGTTTTGCTGTTAAAGAATCGTTTCAGGATTTTGTAGCTCGCATCACCCGGGCCAAGCCCATCGCCATGCCCGATTAAAAATTTATGTGTGTTGATCTGAATATCAACAGGCTTGCGATAGATAACCACGCCAATTTCTTTTTCAAAATAATCAAACATCCACATATCGTGATTGCCGGTAAAGAAATAAACCGGAATGCCGGCATCGCACAGGGCAGCCAGCTTACCCTGCAGCCTTATAAACCCCTTGGGTATAGCATGCTTATACTCGAACCAGAAATCGAAGATGTCGCCCATCAGGTAAATGGCATGAGCATCTTTCTCAGCCTGGGTAAGCCATGCAACAATTTTCTTTTCCCGCGCCAGGCTGCTGGTATAATCAGGCACACCGAGGTGAAAGTCGGAAGCGAAGTAGATTTTTTTTCCTGCAGGTAATGTTATGGTTTCTGCCATCGCTGCAAATAACGGCAAAAGCGATGCAAATGAAAAAAGCCCTCGTGCAAGGGCTTTGAATATTATAAAGAGTTACCCGGTTATTTTACTTCATTGCCAGCAGGTTCTTTGGTTTCCTCCGCCACTCCGTTGGTCGGAGCTTCTTCTTTCTGCTCGGTTACAGTATTGGTAAACTTCTCGTAAGTAGTCTGATGCGCAAACGGACGCTTCCCGATCAAGCGTTCCAGATCGGTCTGGAACAAAATTTCTTTTTCCAGCAGCTCTTTTGCAATTATTTCGAGGTGATCGCGGTGTTCAATAAGCAGGCGTTTGGTTCTTTCAAATGCTTCATCGATTATCTTCTTCACTTCGCGGTCTATCTTTTCGGCAGTTGCTTCCGAATACGGTTTGTTGAACGTGTAATCGGACTGCTTGGAATCGTAGAACGAGATATTCCCGATCTCTTTATTCATACCGTAAACCGTAACCATGCTGTAAGCCATTTTGGTAATGCGCTCCAAATCGCTCAACGCACCGGTAGAGATTTTTCCAAACACAATCTCTTCGGCTGCACGGCCGCCAAAGGTCATGCACATTTCGTCAACCAATTGTTCGGTCTGGTAAAGGAATTGTTCTTTAGGCAGGTACTGCGCATAGCCTAATGCGGCCACTCCGCGCGGTACAATGCTCACCTTCACCAACGGATCGGCATGCTCCAGGAACCAGCCTGCCACCGCGTGGCCGGCTTCATGGTAAGCCACGATACGTTTTTCTTCGGGTGAAATGATCTTGGTTTTCTTTTCCAACCCGCCAATCACCCGGTCAATTGCATCCTGGAAATCCTGCATGTCCACCTCTCCTTTATCTCTGCGGGCTGCAATCAAAGCGGCTTCGTTACATACGTTGGCAATTTCGGCCCCGGCAAAACCGGGAGTTTGCGCAGCCAGCTTCTTTACATCAATATCCTTCGATAGCTTGATGGGCTTCAGGTGTACTTTAAAGATCTGCTCACGGCCCACAATATCCGGCTTGTCAATGCTGATCTGGCGATCAAAACGGCCCGGGCGCAACAAGGCTGAATCCAATACATCGGGCCTGTTGGTAGCCGCCAGGATGATGACGCCACTATCGGTAGCAAAACCGTCCATTTCAACCAGCAGCGAGTTAAGTGTGTTTTCGCGTTCATCATTGGCGCCCGGCATCTGGCCACGCCCGCGTGAACGGCCAATGGCATCAATTTCATCAATGAAAACAATACAAGGGGCCTTCTCTTTGGCTTGCTTAAACAAATCGCGCACGCGCGCGGCTCCTACTCCCACAAACATCTCTACAAAATCCGAACCCGACAGCGAGAAGAACGGTACCCCGGCTTCTCCGGCCACAGCTTTGGCCAACAAGGTTTTTCCGGTTCCGGGAGGGCCCACCAGCAAGGCGCCTTTCGGGATCTTGCCGCCCAGCTTGGTAAACTTCTGTGGCGACTTGAGGAAATCCACAATCTCTTTTACTTCTTCCTTGGCTTCTTCCAGCCCGGCTACATCGGCAAACGTAATGCGTACTTTGTTTTCGGCATCGAACAAGGCGGCTTTTGATTTCCCGATGTTGAAGATCTGCCCGCCAGGGCCGCCACCGCCCGTCATTCTGCGCATCAGTATCCAGAAGCCGAACACCAGCATCACCAGGAAACCCATCTGGAACAGGAAGTTCGTGTAGTCCTGGCGCTCTTCTACCTTAAGATCAACCTGCTCGGCACGGGGAATATTTTTTTTGAGCTGCTCGTATTTCTCGATAAACTTATCGATAGAGCCCACCTTTAATTTATAGTGCGGGCCGTTAGTGCGCACGCCCCACTGGCTGTTGCGCTCCAGCTCCTGCTTGTACCGGGCATTCTGCAGGGCATCTTCTTTAAGTGTGATCTCTATAATCCAGATGTTATCGTTTTTTATCTGTACCAGCTTTTTGATGTTATGCCCCTGCACCATATCCTCAAACCGGCTTTCGGTAATTTCGATCAGTTCGCCACCGCGATTATAAACACTGATACCCAGCACTACAGCCACCAGAATTAAGATTACCCACATCTGGTAGTTTGGCCGCGGCACTTTAGGCATTTTCTTTTCTCTTTCCTTGTCCATTCTTATGAATATAAATTACTTGTGATGAATAACGTCTTTACGAATATTAGGTTCCCGGTTTTTCAGTCTTCAATCTCGGTTATTTCGGCATCGCCCCACAGCTTTTCCAGCGCATAAAATTCCCTGCGGTCTTTGCGGAAAACGTGACTCACTACACTGATGTAGTCGAGAATCATCCATTCTTTATTGTTTTTACCTTCCGTATGCCAGGGTTTTTCTTTCATAGCCTTGTAAACCTCGTCATCGATGGAATCGGCAATGGCCTCCAATTGCTTATCGCTGTTACCGGAGCAGATCACAAAGAAGTCGGCCACCGCATTTTTTACTTTCCGCAAATCCATCACCACAACATCAGATGCCTTCTTTTCCTGCATTCCCTTTACAATGGCATCGGTTAGTTTTTCTGAATCAACCCCCTTCTTTTTTCTTGGCATTAAACTATTTTCGATTTTTTGATCAAAACAATCTGCAAAGCTAACCAAAATAACCTTGTATAAAATTCCTGTCAGTACGCTTTTTGTGGGTAAAAACCTTGTTTTTGTGCCGGATTGTCATTCCACAAATTCGCTGGCTATGGAATTTGCCCAGCGTGGAGTAGGAACGGAAGGTACCGTTGTAATTACGGATAATCAGTATGGTGGCCGGGGGCAGCGCGGCAACCTCTGGGTTTCCGAGCCCGGTAAAAACTTTACCTTTTCGGTATTGCTTAAACCTGCTTTACGGGCCGACCGGCAGTTTTTGCTTACCCAGGTTGTAGCCCTGGCTGTAGCGGATTATGTGCGGAGTAAAGCAGGGCATGTAAAAATCAAGTGGCCCAACGATATTCTGGTAAATGACAAAAAGCTTTGTGGTGTTCTGATTGAAAACTCGCTGGTGGGTTCGGCTATCCAGGTGGTGATTGCCGGTGTAGGGCTAAATGTAAACCAGGCTGTGTTTAAGGATCCAAAGGCCACTTCGCTTAAGCTTATAACAGGAAAAGAATATGATCTTAACCAAGAGCTGGAATTGTTGCTTCATTGTATAGAAGTAAGGTATCTCCAGTTACGCGAAGGCAAGGTGGATCAGCTCAATGCAGATTACCGGAATAATCTTTACAGGCTGGGTGAACGCCATTTGTTTGAAACGGCAGGTGAAAAATTTCAAGGCTTGATTACCGGTGTGGATGAAACGGGCAGGTTGCTTGTAGAAACAGGACAAGGCGCGCGCGCGTTTGGTCTTAAAGAAATCCGTTTTGCCGATGCATGATGTTTTTTTCAACATTAGTAAAAAATTAGAATTGGTAATCATACCGGCAATTCCATCCGAAAAGAAACAATCATTTTACGGGTAATCGTTTAACTTGCCTGAATGATTAAACGGATACCAAGAGTAAAGCCTTTCCTTATGCATTGTCGTGTTGGGTTGCTGTGCATAGCAATCTACCCGGCTGCAAGCCGGGCGCAGCGCCCGGCCCGTATTGATAGCTTGCTGAGCGTTATCAAAACGACTGACAATGATTCGGTAAAGGTGAGGGCTTTAAATGCAGTATCGTACTATTTTATTTTCAATAACCCGGACACGGCACAGCAGCTACTAAAGCATAGCCGGTCTGTTTCCCAACCCACGGCACCGTCTTATTCGTTTGCAGAGTCCCTGCTTATGCAGGGAGTTTATTTTGAGATATTAAGAATTCGCGATTCGGCTCAACATTATTTTAAAGAGGTTCATCAATTGGCACAGCAACATGCCTGGTATGACCTGGAAGAACGATCATTAAACAACCTGGGCATGAGTAACCTGAACGGGGGTAAGTTTGATACCGCGCTGGATTTTTTTTCAAAAGGATATGAGCTGCTACAAACCCGGCAGCCCACAGATTTTCTGAACCAGGGCAAATACCTCAGCAACATCGGACTGGTGTACCAGGAGCTGCGTCAATATGTAAAGGCTATCGAATATCACCAGCAGGCATTGACATTACGAAAACAGTATGCATCGGCCAACGATCAGGCTATTTCATTTGCTAACCTGGGCGTGTGCTTTAAAAGCCAGGGTGATTTTAACAAAGCGGTCGAGCATTATTCAGAAGCTATCCGGCTGAGCAAGCAGGCCAACAATATGCGCATGTACTATGCCTTGCACGATAACATGGGCAACAGCTACCTCGACAACAAGGAATACAGCAAAGCAATACCTTACCTGCTTACTTCCCTCAACATACCGGAGTCGATCGGTAAAAACCCTAAAGGCAGCTTAAGCGCACTGAGTAATCTTGCAAATGCACATGTGCAGTTAAACCAGCCTAAGCAAGCATTGGCTTATGCAAATCAGGGTATTGCTATACTGAATGAAAACCCTGAGCTGGAAAATTATGCGCTCACCCTTTTTAAAAGCGCATCGCATGCGGAATATATGCTGCAGAATGCAGAGGCCGGTGCCGCGTATTTTAAACGTTATGTTACCATCAGCGACAGTGTTTTCTCCAGGCAAAACGCCAATGCTATTGCCGACCTGCAGGTGAAGTATGAAACTGAAAAGAAAGAGCAGCAGATCGCGTTGCAGCAGGCTGAGCTGGAGGAGCACAAAGCGTTGAACCAACGCAACACCATTATATTGGTATCGCTGGTCATGTTGCTGGTGCTTTCGGTGCTGGTAATTTTACTTGTTGTAAACCGGAACAAGCGCAAGGCGCTATTAGTGCAAAAAGAAAATGAGCTGCTGGTAAAGGAGGCGCAGGTCAATGCAGCGTTAACCTCGCAGGAAACGGAAAGAAAACGGTTTGCGCAGGATCTGCACGATGGCTTTGGCCAGCTTATATCTGCTTTGCGGCTACACCTCGATCATTTGCAGAAAGAAGATCAGCCCGGGCAGAAAGCCAGCATCTTTGATAAAACCACGCTGGTTATCGAGAACATGCATGCCGAGCTTCGTAATATAGCGTTTAACCTGATGCCAGCTGTCCTGATTCACAATGGTTTGCCGGCTGCTCTCAAAGAATTGGCTGCTCAACTAAATGCATACGAGAAAGTAGCGGTTACCGCAACTGACTTTGGAGTAACGCAGCGTTTTGCCGAGATACTGGAGATCAACCTGTACCGGATCACGCAGGAATGGATCAATAATATAATTAAGTATAACACGGCAGATAAGATTGATATTCAGTTGGTGCAGCATGAAAATGCGATCTCTTTTACCATTGAGGATAACGGCACCGGGTTTAATGCCGAAGAGCTGGAAGACAGCAAGGGTAATGGCTGGCGTAACATACAATCACGCCTCAACCTGGTACAGGGGAAAATCAGGATTGATACCCGGCCGGGTGTTCGGGGCACCACGCTTATCCTCGAAATACCGGTTCAGGTTAGTGAGAAAAACAGGGTATCCCCTGTACAGATGAATTAACAATACCTGCTGGCAGGGATGGTATCCTGTTTATACAGGAACTTGATTTGCAGGGTGATTCCAGGCTTAAAAAGAGTGTCTTTCCTCGTAACCCATTGCGTATGAAAATAATGTTGATTGATGATCATGCCATTTTAATGGATGGCATTAAGGCATTGCTGGAGCGCGAGGGTAACTATACGCTGGTGGCAACTTCATCTACGGCCGAAGAAGGTCTTGACTTATTGGCCCGGCATGATACCGACCTGCTGATTACAGATTTCAACCTGCCGGGCATGGATGGTCTTTCGCTGATCAGAAGAGTGAAGAAGCAATATCCTCACGTAAAAATTATGGTGTTGAGCATGCATCACGAAACCCATCTTGTTAAAGAAATTCTGCGCGAAGGCGTGGATGCTTACCTGCTCAAGAAAGATTCGCACAAAGAGCTGGTAAATGCCCTGCGGCACGTTCAGATGGGCAAGATTTTCCTGAGCGATGAGATCAATAAGCTGCTGGTTCGTAACCTCACCGTTTCAGACGAAAGCAAATTGTTAAGCGACCGCGAGCGTGAGGTGCTTAAGCTTATCGCGAAAGAATATTCCAACAAGCAGATTGCCGAAGAGCTGTTTATTTCCGAGCATACCGTTGAAACGCATCGCAAAAACATCTTTCGGAAAACGGGCACGGGCTCGCTGGTGGGCCTTATCAAATTCGCGTACGCCAATAATCTTATATAAAGGCTGATAGCTGCCGGCCGGTATTAGCTGCTACCGGCTGGCAGGTAGTGCTATTTGGCTGTGCGTGGGTATTTATTGGCGAACGCCTGCCCGCCAACTTTCGGGTAATTAGAACAAAATAATTACCATGAAAAAATTACTGACAATAGCAGTGGTGCTGATCGCTGTGCAGGCACATGCACAGATAACTGAAAACGATGTGTTTGCACACGGATCGTTCAAAACCAAGTCGTTTAAGAATGCGCCTAAGCGGATTTTTATCAACAGCTTTAATGTGTATTTCCAGGTTTTCGGAAGCGCACGCGCCAGCACTACCGGTGGTGAAATGCTGGGTACACTACGCGGAAACACCAATGTGGCTATGGGCGTTTCGCTTGACGGTGTAGACAACAAGGATTTTCTCGAAATAACCAACGAGGTGTACCAGCAATACGTGGGCAAGCTAAAGGCGATGGGGTACGAGATCATTTCGGCAGATGAAGCCGGTAAAACAGAAGTGTATAAAGACTGGCTGAAAAAGGAAGGCGGTGAGCTTTCGGCAACACAATCGCTCGGCTTTTTGAAAGTAACACCCAACGACTATTCTTATTATGTAAAACGTGAAACAGCCAAAGGAAAAGAAAAGAGCGGTGTTTTTGCGAATACCGGTGTACTGAGCAAACAACTGAACGATGCCGTAATTGCCGATGTGAACATGACCTTTTACTTCGTGCAGATGAAAACGTTCGATAATGAATTCCTGGGCTATTCGCAGGTAACGGGTAAGCCAAACTTTCGTTTTGTAAGGGTACTGGGCGATATAAAAAACCAGGTGCTTTCCAGCGCCAATTATGCGTTTGGCAAGAACCTGACTGCTGTGGAGGCGGCTATTAACACATCGCTGAAAAAAGATCTTGGGAGTAACGAAACCGTGTTTGAGGATGTTAAGCTTAAGGAATCGGCTGTAGCGGCCAGTAAAGCGATTCCGGATTATGCCGCCATTGTTTTCGTGAACAATAAGAACATAAGTGTTTCTCATTATCTTACCTGTAACCCTGATCTTTATAAAAGTGAAACCAAGCGTATGATGACCCAGTTTTTGGATGTGAGCCTCGCGCGGTTGCAGGAGAATATCAAGTAAGCCTATACGATTCTCCGTCCATATATTTTCCGGAGGAGCTTGAAAAAGAAAAGCCGTTTTTTGAAACGGCTTTTCTACTTTTGGGGTTTAGGTAACTATGATACGTGTACAATCCTTAGCTTATCGCTATAATCCCGAAAAAGAAATTACCTTTCGCGACCTCACCATACAAACAGGCGAACAGTTTCTGCTGCTGGGCGAATCGGGCAGTGGTAAAACCACGTTACTCCATTTGCTGGGCGGACTGTTAAAGCTGCAACGCGGAGGCATTGAAGTAAACGGCACTGAGCTTTCCACGCTTACCGAATCACAGCTTGATCGCTTTCGCGGAAAGCATTACGGCTTCATTTTTCAGCGTAACCATTTGCTGGCTTCGCTTACCGTAGAGCAAAACCTGCTGATGGCTCCGTATTTAGCGGGGATAAAACAAGATAAGAGCCGGGTAGAGGAAGTGCTTGCCCAGCTTGATATTGCCGATCAAAAGAAAAAACGCATTCAGGAATTAAGCTTAGGGCAGGCGCAACGCGTGGCCATTGCCCGTGCTGTATTAAACAAGCCATCGGTTATCCTGGCCGATGAACCTACCTCTGCCCTCGATGATAAAAATTGCGATCGCGTAAGCGAGCTGCTGTTGCAGGTGGCGCAGCAAAACCGGGCTACGCTAATCATTGCCACGCATGACCAGCGGCTTAAAAACAAAATCCAAAACGTGATTCAACTGTAATGAATTTATTTACCCTTATTATCGGTTACCTCCGGTCGCGGCCGCTCAACACACTACTTAATATTGTGCTGCTTTCGCTGGGCATTGCCATGATCACCATCCTGCTGTTGTTCAATAACCAGTTGCAGGAAAAAATTTCAGACAACAGCAAAGGCATTGACCTGGTGGTAGGCGCCAAGGGCAGTCCGTTACAGCTTATACTCTGCAATGTGTTTCATGTCGATTTCCCTACCGGCAACATTAAGCTGAATGAAGCAGACCGCTTAGCCAAACACCGGTTGGTGAAGCATGCTATACCCGTGGCATTGGGCGACAGCTACCAGAATTATCGCATAGTAGGTACCACACACGCTTACGCGGAATTGTATAAAGCGGAACTGGCGAATGGCGATTGGTGGGTAAATGATCTTGAAGTTACAGTCGGGGCTACGGTTGCCAAACTGCTTAATCTGAAATTAGGCGATACCTTTGCCAGCGCGCACGGCTTAAGTGCCGAAGGCCATGCCCACGATGAGCACCCGTTCGTAGTAAAAGGAATTTTAAAACCGACTTACAGTGTGCTCGATAATCTTATCCTCACCAATGTGGCCAGCATCTGGCTGGTGCATGAGCACAGCGAAGAAGAAGCCGGAGTAAAGCCGGATTCTTTAAACGCTTCTGTGTTGGTGTCTTCCGCATTAGCTTCGGATTCTACCCGTGAGATTACCTCGTTGTTAATAAAGTATCGCAATCCCATCGCGGCCATCCAGTTGCCGCGCTACATTAATAGTCAAACCAACATGCAGGCGGCTTCACCCTCGTTTGAAGCAGCGCGGTTGTTCTCCATTTTGGGCGTGGGCATTGAAGCGCTTACCGGTTTTGCGTATGTGCTCATTTTTATTTCAGCGCTCAGCATTTTTATTGCGCTGTATAATTCCTTGAAGGAACGACAGTACGACTTAGCCATTATGCGGTCGATGGGAGCCAGCCGGGGCAAGCTGCTGTGGGCTACTCAACTGGAAGGCGTGGCGCTGACATTGTGCGGCAGTGTATTGGGTATCGTGTTGGGGCACACGGTTTTGTATTTGTTTACTACGCTGGTAACGGAAAGCCGGACTGCCGGTGTGAGCGCGTTTGTGCTTTATAAAGAGGAGTGGTACTTGCTGGCGGGCAGCGTGGTGCTGGGAGTGATCTGTTCGCTGATCCCTTCCTTCCAGGCGTACAGTACGGATATACATAAGGTGCTGGCTAAAGGTTGACAACCTTTTATAGACCGGCTGGCACAATTTTAGAAATGAAGCTAAAACGAATTTGTTAACTTACAATCCGAAATTCAGGGCTATGAAAAATGTATTTTTTTCTTTGTTGATGCTGGTGTGGGGTAGTTCAGCTTTCGCCCAAACCGATGGCTGGGTAGCGTTTGCCAAAACCAGGTTCGATGCGAAATACAATGAAAAAGCGGGGGAGTATTTTTTGTACCCTACTTTTTCTGCCGACTTAAAAGCGATGGCAGGCAAAGAGCTTGAGCTGGAAGGCTATTACCTGCCGATTGACGTAGATGGCAATGCCTACATTATTCTTTCCAAATTCCCTTACAGCCAGTGCTTCTTTTGTGGCGGTGCCGGCCCTGAATCTATTGCCGAAGTTTATTTTAAAGCCAAAGCGCCTAAGTTCGAGCCCGACCAGTTTATCCGCATCAAAGGCAAGCTAAAGCTCAATGATTCCGACCTGGAGCATGGTAATTTTATTGTAGAGGAAGCCGTGCTGGTGAAGTGATTGCCACGTACAAAGTACTACTGTACTGAATGAGATAAAAGGGTATCAACCGGTAAACCATATGAAACAGGCTCTGATAGTAATTTTATTCTTGACAGTATGCAGCCTCTCTGCAGTAAAGGCACAACAAATCTCACATCGCCAATTGCAGCTAATGGAAAGTGAAATTCATTATTATAAGAACCTTCCTTTTACGGGAGAAACGTTTTTGGATACCATAGGCGGATATCGCAAAGACGTACGGAGAGTGTATAAAAAAGTGTTTAAAGATGGTTTGGTGCAGTCAACGTTATTTACGGAATATACTGACAAGGGTGTGAGTGAATATGCTACACAACACCGGCACATCTTTGATCTTGATTCCCTTATTGATCCGGGATTGATGTTTGATAGAGTTGAACTTGTAGAAAATACCGATACGGATCGCAAAGGAAAGGAGATTGATGTGGTTATAAGACTGAATGTGAAATCGCCATTGCCCGGAGATAATGAAAAGCTTTTGCGCGAGACTTACGAAATACTGTTAAAAAAGAAATTTTTAGATAGTAAGAAGTACACGGATGTAACGGGATTTATTTTCAGATGGAATACGGAAAGTAAGCTGTCCAATACAATCGGATTTCTGAAACTATATGAAAAGTATCCAAGAAAGCAGGATGACAATATTGTTATTTTTGAAAACAACTGATGGTGCGGATGCTGAAATAGAGTTTTCCATTTGCAGTCAGGTCGGAAGACCTGACTGTTTATGGTTCTATGGATGTGTCAGGTAGAATACCTGACACCAAAAGAAAACTCACTTTCTGTATCTGTATTTCAATTCGTTCAGGTAACTGTTTCGGTAAACATTATTAACTCTTCCCAGTAAAAACTGAACGGTAACCGGGTTTCCGGTAAAGTCCACCACGCGGTTGAGTGTGTAATCCACAATGTTATATTTTGCACGCAAGCCAAGGTAAAAATGATTATTTACGTAATACCGGTAGGCTAATCCGAAATTAAAATTATACGAACCAACGGAAGCGGATTTAAGGTCATTATTCTTGTCTTCTTTCAGGGCATCAAAACCGTCAAAGCCAATTCCTCCAATTACCTGCAATTCATTTCTTTTGTGGGCATAGATATCCCGACCTGCATCAAAGCCAATATACCCGCCAAAAAAACTGTTGGTTGATTCCAGTACGCCATTTCTTCTTGCGAGGTAGGTGTTGGAAGAATTTATGAATTTGAAAGACATGGTAAGATCGTAATTCATTTTTTTGGTTTTTGCACCTAATTGAAAACCCAGCTCCGGATGTGCACCCAGTTTTTTAATGCCTCCCGTTGGAATCCAAACCCCTGTAATCCAGGACATGTGCCCCTCGGGCATTTTTAAGAATCGATCAACCGCTTTGTTGTATTCTATAGTAAGGGGAGATGTGCTGTACGTATTATTTTGAATTTTAGTGAAGATTTCGTCCGGGTTATCGCCATAGAATTCAGCTAAAAGATATTCCATTGAGTGAGTGGGATAAAGCCATTTCAGATCAGAAGCCAGTTGGCGCGTAAACTTATCAAATGCCTGTGCCGGTGGTACAAACCCGAAATAGGATTTGTAATTTTCAAATGAATATGGTTCATCTCCCTCTGTCAGGCTAAGACGATTGCGGTAGGTGAAAATATGATCCAGGATTTTGTCTGTAACCAGTGAGTCGTTAAACGTTTGTGTTTTTAAGGCAAGCAGGAGCTGCGCCCTGAAAACAGGTTCGCGTGAACCGCATTTGGATTGCCAGTATTGCAAGAGAAGTTTTGCGGAGTCAATCTTATTTTTTTCTATGTATTTTATAAAGTAAAGCGCACTGTTGGCAGCAATGTCGGAGCAATCAATTTGCTTTTTTGTGAGAAGGTTATCAAAATCCTGGCAAAAAGCAGACATGGATACCAGCATAACAACAAGGAAGGTGATTTTGCGCATAGGTGTTAAGATTCTGCAATATAACGCATGATGATCATTTTCATTACTATCCTCTTCCGAGTTCAGAGTTTATAGTTCTATAGCCCGTTTTCATTGCAGTCAGGTCTTTCGACCTGACTGTTTACGGTTCTATCGATGTGTCAGGTGGAAACACCTGACACCAAGCTATTGCTGCACCTCGCTGATTTGAACGATGGGTTGAATATTTGTAAAGTTGGGGATGTCAGCCACGAGTTTATCCCTGGCCGGCCCCATCGAATTCTGAAGGGCTGATATGGTTTCAAAATAAAAATACCCGACTGCTAAAAAGGGGAGGGGTGCATCAGGTCTCCCCCCGGATAATCCCTTATCAATGGATATTATCTTCACGGAATCTCCCAGTAAAGTTTTGGCCAATGTCATGTGCTTATTTACATAATAATCCATGTCAAATGTTTTATCCTCCCCGTTGGGATAGAGGATGGTCATCTTGATCATTCCCTTTTTTATTTTAGGGCTGTCATCAATTTTAGTTTGTTGACAACCGCACATAAGCCCGAAAATGATAAACAGGAAGCCAAATGTTGTTTTCATGTTGTTTTATGTTTAATGGCAAGTGATCAGATCGTTCAAAGATATTCCAAAGTTTTTTAAGAAAGGTCATTAACTATCTACTACGCCTCCATACTTTTTGAGTCTATATTGTTTGTATTCTCCGCAAAAGTGCATTTTCACGCTGATTTCAATTTATTGTCAGACGTAAGCCTGCCTGCATTTTGGCTCCTTGCAACTGCGCATAGTTATATGCAGTATCAAAAGTATAACCGTTGGGGTTAGTGTCAGGGCGCGGGTTACCGTTTTCATCAAAGTATTTTCCACTGGGCCGGTCGAACGGATCGTCAGGATGCAGCAACGGGTGTTTCGGGATAAAGTTGAGCAGGTTCTTTACACCGGCATATACTTCAATATTGGAGTTAAACGCTTTGCTTACCTGCAAATTCAGCAACCCGAACCAGGGCGACATAGCCGGCCGGAAATCATTTTCAACAACAGGCAAATGCATGGGACCGGTTACTTTACCGGTAAGATCGAACGTAACGAGCGATTTCGGAGCAGTATAGCTTACCGTGAATGTTCCCGAAAAGCGGGACGCCTGTATTTGCGGTATTTTGTTTTCACCTGCTTCGTTGCCCTGCACTTGGAATACATCCATCCACGTAATGCCTGAAATAATCTTAAAGCTGTTGGCTAATGCTACATCGGTATTTACGGTTAACCCGCGCGATACGGCATAGCCATCCAGGTTATCATAAATGATTTTGTTAGGGTCAGTAAGAAAATCGCCCACGATCTTGTTGGTGAAGTAGGTGTAGAACAGGCTGGCATCAAAACCAATAAAGCCATCGTTCACAATAAAGTTGTGCGCGTAGTTCAGGTTTACATTCCACGATTGCTCCGGCTTCAGATCGTTTCGTATTTCCACTTCGCGCGAGCCGGTAAGCGCGGCATGATCTTCCGTAAATAAATTTACCACGCGATAACCGCTGCCTCCCGTCAGGCGTAAGGTATTGTTGGCGTTGGGCGAATACTTGAAGCTGAGGCGTGGCGTAAAAATGTTGCCGTGCACGTTGTGCCGGTCGTAACGCAAGCCGGCTAATGTGGTAAAGCGCGAAGTGAACGCTGCTTCGTCCTGCACAAAAATCCCCGGAAGGAAAGTTACATCGGGCTGGTTGCTGCCGTTGCTGTTGGCTGTGCCTACGGTGTTGTCATCGTAATGAATATAGCGTAGCGGAATACCGGCTAACAATTCGTGGCTCCCAAATTTTTTATTCAGCCGGAGCTGGGTAAACGCCACCTGTTGCCTGGCATAATATTTTACCACTCCGTAATAGGAATCCTGTACGTGATAGTTGTACGAGTAATCGATAAAAACGGGAGTGAGCTGGTAATTGCCGATCAGCTCTGCGCGGTTCGTGTAGATCGACTCGCCATACACCTGGTCGCTTCCGCGATGGTTGCTTGTCCATTGCATTTCGCCACCCCACCGGTTTTCATATACATAACGTCCGGCTAATGAAAAGTTTTTTCCGGATGGCCTGTTGAAGCTCCACTTGTTGAAAAGTGAAATCCTGTTTTGAAGCGTAACATCCGTAAAGTTGTCGTGGTTAATGTCGCGCTTTTGTGTGTAGTTAAAATAGTTTATGCCAAAAAGCGCAGATGATTTTCCGGCTTTTATCCCGGATGCCAGGTCGAGATTGTATTCTCCCACGGAAGTACCGAAGACATCGAATTTCAGCTTGGGTATGGAGCCCGGCTCTTTTGTAATGATATTGATTACGCCACCCACAGCTTCCGATCCGTAAAGTGTGGAAGCCGGGCCTTTCACAATCTCCATGCGCTTAACCATGCTGTTGGGTATGCCCGATAACCCGTACACGGTTGCCAGGCTGCTTACAATGGGCATGCCGTCAATCAATATCATGGTGTAAGGGCCTTCCAGCCCGTTAATATGAATATCGCCCGTGTTACACACGTTGCAGTTGATCTGCGGCTGCACACCGTTTACGGTAGCGAGCGCTTCAAAAATATTGGGAGTAGGATTCTTGAGAAAGAAAGACGGTGCATACACTTCAACCGGAATAGGCGAATTCATTTTGGTAACTTCTTTCATGGTGCCCGTTACCACAACTTCATTCAATTGCGATACATCTTCCTGTAGCTCAATTTCAATGCGTGCATTTACGCCATCGCGAATGCTAACAGCAACTTCTTTGGCCTGATAGCCAATACCCGAAATCCTGACCACGTAGTTTCCCGCTTTGACCGGTTGAAGAACGAACTCACCGGCCTCGTTTGTGGTAGCGCCCTGTGTAGTGCCACTCAGCAGCACATTGATAAACTCCAGCGGCTCACCTTTTGCCTGCACTTTTCCCGAAAGCGATCCTTGTGCCCGCAGCGTCTGGGCTGCAATTAAAATCAAAACTGTAATAAAAATTTTCATATCCTTTTAGAGCCACAAATTTATTTAATTAGAATATTATAAAAAAATATTTAGACTAATCTAAAATACATTTCTTTTTGAAACATTGTTGCAATTAAGTTAAAATTCATATTATTGCAACATTGTTGCATTTATGAAATACTTAATCGCTGTTTTTTTACTGATTTCGCCTTTGCAGGAGCCGGAGGATGGGTGGAAGCTTTTCGCGCAGGTGCGGTTTGAGCCTAAATACTTCCCGGAATACAAGGAGAAATACTTGGTGCCTAAGTTTAGCGAGGCGATCCTGAGCAAGGCCGGAACGGAAGTTACCGTGCGCGGTCATTACCTGCCCTTCGATATGGGGGGCCAGTCGATCATCGTATCGAAGTACCCGTATGCCGCCTGTTTTTTTTGCGGAGGTGCCGGCCCTGAATCGGTAGCTGAAATTTTCTTTTCCAATAAGCCTCCCCGGTTTAAAGCCGACCAGGTGATTACCGTAAGGGGAAAGCTTCGCCTGAACGATAAAGATGTAAACCACATGAACTTTATTTTAGATGATGCAGCGCTACTCTAAACTTTTAGGACTTGTGCCTGTACTACTGGCATGGGCGTGTGCAGCGCCTTCGCAGGATGAAAAGCTGCTGAAGGAAGCTGCTGATGTGCACAATACGGCACTTCAGATTGCTGAAGATCTTGAATCGCGTCTGAAGCAGGAGGCTATCCCGGCTGATTCCGCTTTCGTGATTTTAGCGGCTATTGAAGAATGGGAGCAGGATTTGATTGAAGTGCCGGGCAACGAGCATCACCACGATCATGAAGGGCACAATCATTCGCATGAGCCGGTTAATGTTACTGCGGCCGAAATGCTGGAACTACAGCTTGAGCTGAAGCAACGGATAGAACAGATCAAAAAGCGTGTTGATGCCCTAACCCCGTAAGCATGTGGCTGTTTAAAGAAAAAAAATTGCCGGTAACGGTGCTAAGCGGTTTTCTCGGTGCGGGTAAAACCACGTTGCTCAACCACGTGCTCCACAACCGCGAGGGCATGAAAGTAGCGGTGATCGTGAACGACATGAGCGAAGTGAACATCGATGCGCAGCTCGTAAAAAACGAAATCAAACTGTCGCGCACCGAAGAGAAATTAGTAGAGATGAGCAACGGCTGCATCTGCTGTACCCTTCGCGAAGACCTGGTGAAAGAAGTAAGCACGTTAGCCAGACAAGGTAAGTTCGATTATTTGCTCATTGAAAGCACGGGTATTTCTGAACCCATTCCCGTAGCGCAGACCTTTACATTCGATACGGGCGAAAAGCTGCAAAACCTTGCTGACATCACCCGCCTCGATACAATGGTTACCGTGGTGGATGCCTTCAACTTCTTTAAAGACTTTGGCAGTGCCGATACGGTACTCACTCGTAAGCTGACAGACGATGCCGAAGACCAGCGCAGCATTGTTAATTTATTAACCGATCAGGTAGAGTTTGCCAATGTGATCGTGCTGAACAAAACCGATCTGGTTTCGCCCGAAAACTTAAAGTTGCTGGAGGGGACCATCAAAAAGCTGAATCCCGATGCACGCATTATCAAAACTACGTACAGTAAAATCCATTCAACCGATATTCTGAATACCAAGCTGTTTGATTACGAAAAAGCCGAGCAATCAGCCGGGTGGATCAAAGAGCTGAATAGTATCCACACACCCGAAACGGAAGAGTATGGTATCAGCTCGTTTGTGTTTCGCGATCCACGACCGTTCAATCCTGACCGGTTCTGGAATTACATTCAGCATCGCTGGCCAAACAATGTCGTGCGCAGCAAAGGTATTTTCTGGATGGTATCCCGGCCTGCACATGCATTGCTGTGGAGCCAGGCCGGTGGCTCATCGCGTGCCGAAGTATATGGCAAGTGGTGGGCATCGGTGCCCATGCGCGAGCGTGCGGCCAACCCGGCCTACATCGAAAATCAGGAATTCATCCAAAAGAAATGGAACAAAACATGGGGCGACCGGCTGAATGAAATTGTCATCATCGGGCAACACCTCGATAAAGAAAAAGTAAGGCGCGAGCTGGAGGCTTGCTTATGCAACGATGCGGAAGCACAATATTTTTTGAATGGCGGAAAGTTTAACGACACGTGGCCGATTTGAAGCTGAAAACAGATGTAATACCCAATCATAACCTCAACGATATGTTAGAAGCAAAACAACTCACCAAAAAATACAATGATGCGACTGCATTGGATGCAGTTAGCTTTACCGTAAACAAGGGCGACATCTTTTGTTTGCTGGGCGCGAATGGCGCAGGCAAAACTACCACCATCAATTTGTTCCTGAATTTTATTCAGCCTACGGGTGGCGAGGCGCTTATCAATGGCTTATCGGTTACGGCTCATTCACTCGAAACCAAAAAGCTGCTGTCGTACATCCCTGAAAACCTTATTCTCTATCCAAACCTGACGGGATTAGAGAACCTTGAATACTTTTCGGGTCTTGCCGGGAAAAAGTATTCAAAAGACGAATGCAAAAAATTTCTGACAGAAGCCGGCTTGCAGGAGGAGGCCCATTCGCGCAAGGCTTCGCACTATTCAAAAGGGATGCGCCAGAAAGTAGGCATTGCCATTGCGCTGGCAAAAAATGCCGCAGTGCTGCTGTTAGACGAACCCACTTCCGGCCTCGACCCGAAAGCGAGCAATGAATTTTCAGAATTGCTCACCAAGCTCAGTGCGCTGGGTGTGGCTACACTCATGGCCACGCACGATTTGTTCCGCGCCAAAGAAACCGGCACACACATCGGCATTATGAAAGAAGGCCGCCTGCTCGAGCTGCTCACGACCAGCCACGTAAACCACACCGATTTAGAGAAGTTGTACTTAAAACACATGAACTAAAAAACATAGCCATGATATTCACCATAGCTTTCAAAGAGTTAAAGGAGCGCCTGCGCGAAGGCCGCTTTCGCGTGATGGCGATTGTGATGATCGCCTTGTTAGCGGTTGCCGTTATGATCAGCAACAACTATTACCAGTGGGTTAACAGGCAGCATACCGAAGCCAGAGAAAATGCCCGCAGCGTGTGGGTAAGCCAGGATGCAAAGAACCCGCACTCGGCTGCGCATTATGGCACGTATGCCTTCAAGCCTAAATATCCGCTTTCGCTGATCGATCAGGGCATCGATAAGTATGCAGGTGTAAGCATTTACTTAGAAGGCCACACGCGAAACGAAGCCCGGTACATGGCGGCACAAGATCAGGCTGCCATTTCGCGTTTTGGCGATCTCACACCCGATTTTGTTTTGCTGTTTATCATTCCGCTGTTCATTATTCTTACCGGGTTTGATGCGTTTACATCCGAACGTGAAAGCGGCACGCTCCGGCTGCTGAAAAGCCAGGGCGTTTCATCCGTAACGCTCGCTGCCGGAAAATGGCTCGGGTTATTTGCGGCTGTGCTGCTCATTATCGTTCCTGTTTTTATACTCAGCATTTACTTTTTAAGCAAAGCAAAAGACTTTGGTGAATTTAACGCGGGAGTATTGGCGTTACTCTTTTTATTCTACCTCGCATACTATGCAGTCTTTTCAAACCTCACGCTGATTGTTTCGGCATGGGCGAAAAAATCGGGCATATCACTCGTGGTGTTGCTGGCCGTGTGGATGGTGGCGTGTTTGGGAATGCCGAAAGCAGCCAGCCGTTTTGCCGAAAGCATAAGTCCGTACCCTACACAAAGCCAGTTTATGGCGGCTGTGGCGGAAGACGAACGCAACGGGCTGGATGGCCATGATCCGTTCAGCACACAGGCAAAGAAGCTCGAAGAAGAAACACTGAAAAAATATGGCGTGGACAGCCTTCACAAGCTGCCTTTTAACTGGGACGGCTACCTCATGCAGCGCGGTGAAGAGCATACGGCTGAAATTTTTGACAAGCATTATGGGCAATTAAAAACCATACACGAAAACCAGGCGAATGTATATCGCCTGGCTTCCGTGCTGTCGCCTTACCTGCCTGCCCGGTTTTTATCGATGGCCTTGTGCCGCACGGATTATACCGCACATGCGCATTTCAGCGATGCTGCCGAAAAATACAGGCTTGCGTTGATGGACAATCTCAACACGCACTTTGCAGAAAACTCTAAGTATGGCGACTGGGCATACAAAGCCGATAAATCTTTCTATGCAGGAATTCCTGATTTCTCGTATGAGCCGAAAAGCTATGGCGACATCATCCACGCTAACCTTGGCGGCATCGGTGTGCTGCTGGCATGGCTGGCGGTGTCTGCGCTGCTGGTTGTATGGTCTGTTAGAAAAATGAACATCCTCTAACCTCAAACCGATTATGTTTTTTCACTATGTAAAATATGAAGGACTGCAACTGATACGCAACCGTTGGGCGGTTGTCTTGCTGATTGTGTTTGTTGTGCTTTGCCTGTTTGCGGTTTCCAACGGAACAGGGAAAGTAACGTTGCGAAAAGCAGAAACCGAAACAGCCGTGAACACCATGCGCGAAGCAGACGAAGTGCATAAGGCAAAAATCGACTCGCTGGAAAAAGGGTTGTTATCCCTTGAAGATGACGGGTGGAGAAGAAGGCTGAACTATATCGGCAACCGTGCACCACGTGTGGCGGTGATGCCGCCTGCATCGTTGGCATTCCTGGCAACAGGCCAGAGTGATTTATACCCGCATACCATGAAGGCATACCTGTATGTGAATATTGAAACGTATGCAGCCAGCTTTACAGAACTGAGCAACCCGGTGCAGCTTATGTTTGGCAGCTTTGACCTGGCCTTTGTGCTGATCTATTTGTTGCCGCTGTTAGTGCTGGCGTTCAGCTACAATTTGTTATCGGAAGAAAAAGAACAAGGTTTGTTACGGCTCACGCTTGCGCAGCCGGTATCGCTTTACGGCTGGCTGTTTAACAAAATGCTGTTGCGTTTTTTCCTGATGACGGCCATCGTATGGGGCTCGCTTATTGTTGCCTTGCTCGTGGCAGGCGTTTCGTGGAGCTTCGGAATCCTGCCCTTGCTGGGATTGGTTACACTCTACATCTTCTTCTGGTTTGCCGTAGCGCTGATCGTGAATGTGTTTGGCAAAACATCCGGCACCAATGCGGTAGCGGTTATTTCCGTCTGGACGGTGTTGGTATTGTTGCTTCCGGCTGTTATCAGCCAGTTGGCAAACAATTTATATCCCGTGCCCTCGCGTGTCAACATGATACACGAAATGCGCACAGCTAAAGCGGAAGCGGAGAAAGAAGCTAATAAAATACTGGCAAGCTATTACCGCGACCACCCCGAACTCGCGCAGCAGGACACCACGGTGAAAAACCAGTACCAGTTTTACCTTGGATATTTTGCCTCGCAGGATGTGGTGAAGAAATCGGTTGCCCCGGTGCTGGAAGAATACCGGGAAAAGTCAGAGGCACAAAAGCAGTTTGTAGAGTCATTCCGGTTCGTTTCACCAGCCTTGCTGTTGCAGCACGCGCTCAACGACATAGCCGGCACTTCTTCACGCCATTATGAAGCGTATAAAAACAGGGTGATTGCGTTTACCGAAGAATGGCGTGCCTGGTTTTTACCGCGCATGTTCAACAACGAGCTGATGAGCAGCAGTGATTTTGAAAAGCTCCCTTCATTTGAATACAACTATGACGAGGTAGCGTCATCGTTCGCAGCCGATTTTGTGGCGTTGCTTGTTTTTGCCGTGCTGCTTACGGGCATTAGCGTGTGGGTTTACAGGAAAGAAGGACTTGAGCCGGTGCTGACTTCATAGCTTCTGATTAGTGCCCATGACGATTTCCTCATTTATCAAATGCTATGGCTTAGGTTTAGTGTGTGTTTTATCCTGCCCTCGCTTTGTCGGGGCGCAGGATGCTTTTAACCCACCCGCCATTGCACCTTCTTTCTTTGCTGTTGAAACAACCGAACTCATTCAATTAGATGGTAGGCTCATCGAACCTGCATGGCAGCAAGCCGAAGCGGTGAAAGATTTTTTCCGCATGGAACCGCGCCAGGGCGGCAAGTATTTATATGAAACTGATGTAAGGGTTTTGTTCGATAAAAAGAATTTATACTTCGGTGTTTTTTGCAAAGACAGCGTGGGCAGAAAAGGAATTCGCGTGCAGGATTACCGGAGGGATTTTATTTATGGCGATAACGATGTGTTTTACTTACAGCTTGATCCGCAAAACCTGAAAAGATATTGTGTATCGTTCCAGACTACTCCGCTGGGTACGCAACGCGACCTGCAAGCCTTTGACGATACAAACCGCGACAGCGATTGGGATGCGCTTTGGCGCGTGCGCACGCATGTAACCGATAGCGGCTACTATGCCGAGTTTGCCATTCCCTTTAAATCGCTCCGGTATGATAAACCTGCTTCAGATGCTGCATCGTGGGGTGTAACGTTTGCCCGCATGGCCCGCAGGGATTATGAAGTTACGGTGTATCCGCAGGTGCCTCAGGCTTATTCCCCGTATCGCATGACGTATGCAGCCCGGATGAATGGACTTGTGCTTCCTCCGCCTTCGGCAAACATTCGCATTCAGCCTTACGGATTAGTGCAATACAACAGGAATACAAATGCTGCTGAACAGGTAACGGAAAATACGGCATGGAAAGCGGGCGGTGAAATCAAGTGGGCCATAACACCGCATAGTGTGCTGGATGTTACTTTCAATACCGACTTTGCGCAGGCCGATGTGGATCGCGCAGTGAATAACCTTACGCGCTTTAATGTATTTTTTCCTGAGCGCAGGCAGTTCTTCCTCGAAAACTCAGGGGTATATGCCGGTGCGGATATTGGCGGGGTAAAGCCATTTTTCAGCCGGGCGATCGGGTTATCCAACGCGCAGTTTAATGCCGGTCCGGTACCGATTGATGCAGGGTTACGATTTACAGATCGAACGCAAAAACGTACATGGGCCGGGATGTACGTGCGGCAGCGTGAAACGGATTTCCAGGGAGCAGCCAATTTTGGTGTGATGCGATATCTCAAAAATTACGGAAAACAAAACAACATTGGTGCGATGGTTACGCACCGGTTGGATGAAACCAACGGTAAAGGATTCAGTCAACACAATAATATTACTGTTACGCTTGATGGATTTATTCGCCCGGATGATACGTGGACGATCCAATACCTTGCTTCCGTATCGCGCGACAATGCAAATGATTCCGTTGGGTTTGCCGGTAGCTTTTATGCCGGAAGGGCTTTGCCCAAATGGTATTATGGCTGGGTTACCAAAGCGGTAAGCGGGCAGTATGTACCGGGCATGGGGTTTGTGTTTGCGCAAAATACAATTCATCACAATCCGGGCGGTTATTATATCTGGCGGCCGAAGAAATGGAAATTCATTCGCAGGTTCGACCCGGGCTTTTTTGTGAACTACTATCACAATGTCCATGATCTTTCCTTTCAGCAGGCCGACCTGTACCTGTTCCCGGTCTATACCATCTTCCAGGACGGAAGTTTTTTTGAGTATGCGATCACGCCCACGTGGCAAAACATCAATTTTGATTTTTCATTGTTAGGAATTCCGGTTGAGCAGCGTGCGTATTACTATACACGGCACCGGTTCACATACAATACAGACCAATCGAAAAAATACTCATTGCGCGGCAGCTTTGAGCTTGGTGATTATTACAATGGTAAGTTGAACCGTACCGTGCTGGGTGTGCGCATTGCACCTGCACCGCAGGTAGCCTTAACAGCCGATTATGAGTATAACGATTTCAGAAGGATAGGAGCGAATCAGGAAGACAAGACCACTTCGCTGGTTATGGGGGGATTGCGGCTGGCCTGGGATGCGAATATCCAGTTGTCATTGTTTTATCAATATAACTCGTTTAATGAACAAGGCCGATGGAACGTACGCGGAAGCTGGCAGTTTGCCCCGTTAAGCTTTTTGTACCTGGTGTTTAACGAAACTAATTTTATCAATTCGCAGGAACGAAATCAATCGGGTATTTGTAAGCTGAGTTATCTTAAACAGTTTTAGCAGGGAAGATTGCTAAAAAGTATACCCTTTTAAAAGGTGTTGATTACCCGGATAACAGATCCTAACGCTGGACCGCAAAGCCGCTGGAAAATAACAGCATTAAAGATCCCCCCTGGAAGGGCCTACACCTACACTCCGATGCCGCTTGTTGTACCGGGTGCATTTCAAATTGTCGCACTAACCTCACCCAACTACACGTGAATTACCAGCACGTTTATGCTGCCTCTTTGGTGGAGTCCTATAAGGAAGGGATGAGCAACATCACCTGAATCTACAGTTTAGAGTTAAAATTTACAGGATTTGACAAGAAAGTATAATAAAGCTTCTATATCATTGCTGAATGGTATTAATAAAAAGTAACTGGATTTATTGTGCTGCCTTTCTATTGGCATTGGGCATTATGCTTCTAACTGATTTCCTTTTAGGAAAAAAAGCAGAACACCTTAATGCCTGGAGTGTTCTCCTGCATACTTTTAATATAAAGACAGCTATTCCGCCAAGCAAGGCTATGGTGCAGTTTGGCTTATTGGGAGCATGGGCACTTATCGTAATGGCAAACGCTCTGTTCGGATTTATTGCTGTTCAGTTGTTACGCACGCTACTAAAATAACGGATAGTTTCAAGTCTTTGTTATTTATTATGTATTACATTTTTCACCTCGACTTATCCTATACATTGAATGAACGCAAATAGTCGTAAATACGTAAGGATTTCATTTGTTGCATTCTCAGTACTCTTATGTGCCTGCCAGCCGATAGAGGAATTTCATGAGGTCGCGGAATATAATGGCAATGATATAAATCAATTGAGTACACGGCAGATTGTTCCTGGCTTGCCTTTAATAGTGATTGTGGCGGATAACTCAGGTACTGAAATATTCGACTTGCTGGCTCCCTTTTATATTTTCTCTTCAACTCAACGATTTAACGTAATTATAGCAGCACCTGAAAAGAGGCCATTTTTATTATGGAAGGGGGTGTTTGCAGTGCCACATTTTACTATACCTGAAATACGTCATCTTGAGCCTGCACTGATCGTTATTCCCGCTTTACTTAACGATTCTGATACCACTATTTTGGCTTATCTGAAATCCCATTCTCGAAGTAAAAAATTAAGTGTCTGTGAGGGCAGCAGAACCCTTGCAAAAGCAGGCTTGCTCGATAGTGTTCTTTGCACGACACACGCAAGTACTATTAAAGACCAGAGAAAAAAATTCCCGGGAGCTAATTGGAAAAGTAATATAAAGTATACGGAGCAGGACAATATTTATACAACCGCTGGAGTGTCTGCCGCAGTTGAGGGTAGCCTGCATTTGGTCGATGTATTATTGGGAGATGCAGAAATGAAAAAAATAATGGCTGATATTCAGTACCCGTATGAACATTTACAGACGGTACATCAGTCAAATACGGTTGGCCTGTCGACACAACTCAATATACTCTTAAAAACGTGGTTTAAAAGCAATAAGCGTATCGGTGTGCTTTTGGATAACAACATTCATGAATTACAGCTTGCAGCTATTCTTGATGCCTATAACAGGACTTTCCCCGCTTCTATTGCAACATTCACAACAGGAAATGAAATGATTACTTCAAAATATGGCTTGCAGTTACTGCCACAATCTGATATCATTGACGGGTATGATGAAATACATATTCCTCAAAATAGCAATTCAGCGTTTAGGGATTTCAATACTGTCATAGTTGACTACTCACAATCTAATGGTTATCTGTTTCCCGAAATTTTAGACAGAATAGAAGAACAGTATTCCACGCGATTTAGAAAAACGGTGGAGCGGTTGCTGGATTACCACTAAAATTGACAGGATTCGACAAATACCCCTTATCTGTATAGTGGTACTTTGGTGTATCCGAATGAAAAGTGATGCAAAAAAAATAGCTCTAATTGCCACCTTTTTGGTGTTGCATGGGGGTGTTAAAGCCCAAACATCTCTATCGCCAGAACGAGCAGCTATTTTGCAACAAAAATTAGATAACTCTGTTACAGCTTTTAATCTGCCCGGTATTTCAGCGAGTATAATTAATGCAGATGGAGATTATTGGAGCGGAGCTTCCGGTCTGTCGGATATTCACACACTTGATTTGATGAATACCGGACATTTATTTTATCAGGCGAGTGTTACCAAAATGTTTGTTGCAACGATAATATTCCAGCTAATTGAAGAAAAACAAATTTCTTTAGATGATAGTGTAGGATTGTATTTGCCGGTTATTTCAACAGTTCCTTCAGATACCAGGATTAGGTATTTGTTAAATCACAGAAGCGGAATTTATGATGTGTTTTCAAATGCAGCTGCGAGAAATAACTGGTACGCCACACCCAACGCAATATGGAATCCGAAAGATGTTATGGAAACATACAACAGCAATCCTTCGTTTGCACAGGGTACTTCTTTTCTCTACTCAAATACCAACTATATGCTTTTGGGTATGATTATAGAACAAATAACAGGAGACAGTTTCGCACAGGTGTTAAAGGATAAAATTTTAATTCCTTACAATCTTAATCAGACATTCTTTCTTCCCGAAGATACTGTTACCGGGAGTATTACAAAAGGTTGGACAAGTTTTACATTACCCAATACTTATGATACAGATGCAGCCCCCATATTGACAACCTGTTATGCAAGTATGTCATTCACATCGGGGGCTTTAATTTCATCTCCGCAAGATGTTGTAAAATTTACACGTCTGTTACTTTCCGGTGAAATTTTAAGCCATGCTACTTTGGATATAATGAGAACCTGTACCAATGTCAATTTGGGAAATAACAGCAATGGGTATGGGTACGGATTAATGAGGTATGTATTTGACGGTAAAACATATTATGGCCATGCAGGAGATTTAAGCGGTTTCACACAACTTACAGTACACAATAATACAGATGGCATAACATTGACCATATCCATTAACAGAAACAATGCACCAAGAGGGGCGATTGCCATTGAACTTTTATCGGCTTTGCAAAATGAGATGATATTGAGCGTAGAAGCTCAACCGGAAAATGAAAGCCGGATAGAGGTATATCCTAATCCGTCAACAGGAAAGGTAAATATTAAATTCGGAGATAAAACGAATCAAAAGAAAAGAATAGACATCTACAATCACTTGGGTCAGAATGTTTGGAGTACAATGCTAAAGAACGGAAAGCATAGTATAACTGCCAATCTGAAAAATAATCCCGATGGACTTTATTTTATTCAGGTTACGGAAGGACTAACATCTGAAACAAGTAAAATTATTATTAAAAGATAGAAACTATTATGAGAAATGAAATTTTACTTCCCGTGATTTTATTTTTTTGTGGCTTTAGTTCATTTGCCCAAGTAGTTTCTGATTTTGTTTCTGTACCTAACCCTGATGATATGGAAGTGGATAGTTCCGGAGACCTTTGGGTAAATTACAGGGTAAGCCTTTCATCACCGGAACATCGTTTAGCAAAAATTACATCTGAGGGCACGCTTACAGATATTATCACGGCAAATCACACATTGGGAATGTTTGGAGTAAACGATAGTATTATTTGGATTAGCGGTGATTGGGGTGCAACGTCTAAAATTTACAAGTATGACCATAGCGGTAACAAACTTGACAGTATACTAATGCCTTATCCAACATCTATCATTTTAGACCCTGACGGCACTTGGTATGTTACACAAAACGCACTTGGCAGACTTACAAAAGTCAATCCCGATAAGACAATCCAAATCCTTGCATCAGGAAACCCGTTGAGTTACAATCTGGCTTTGGCAAGAGATGAAAACGGTATGTTCTATACCTGTAACCTGATGAACGCAATGGTAATTAAAATTGATCCGAAAACGGGAGATAAAACCACACTTGTAACGCTACCTGTTTCAAGCCCTTATAGTTTAGGGTTTTTGGCATATAATAAGGGGCATCTCTATGTGCCATCAGCTAAAAACTGCATCTATAAAGTGGACACAGCAGGAACCGGTTACAGTGTATTTGCAGGAACAGAAGGCACGGCAGGCGACTTAAACGGAAGCCTGAATACGGCTTTATTTAATGCACCTACATCCGTTGCGTTTTCAATAACAGGTGATGCGTTATATTTTTCGGATGCAGGTAACAACAAAGTAAAAATGATAACAGGGATAGGGGACAAGGATTAACTAAAATCTCAATCAAATAAAAAGTTTATCGAAGCCAGAAACAGTAATGAGTATTTAATAAAATGTAAAAGATGAAAATAATTTTGTGTGGTTTGTTATTACTGTCGCTCTGTTTTGCTCATAGCGATCAAATCAATTCAAGTACAAAAATTGAATATTTTTCCACTATCCAGTTTATGGAAACTCCTTTTCAGGATTTTAAAGGAATCATTTCATTAACGAAAGAAGAAGCGATGAAACGAAATCACTATCGTTTTGAATATGATGAAAAAGAAAGATTGATTAAAATTTCTTTCCTGCTCGGAAACAAACTTCGCAACCCGAATTTTACAGCAAATTACTTTTTCCTGTCTCCGGTTATAAAAATCGATTATGTAGGCAATAAGGAAATCCGCACTTTTTTCGACCGTTTTAACAGGCCGATACCCATACGTGGTACTGTGTATAAAGAAATTTTTGAATTGGATGAAAACGGTAACAGGACAACGTTGCATTTTGAGAACAGGAATGGTGAAAAAATTCAGAATGATTGGAATATAGCACGATACAAGTGGCATATTCAAAATGATAATACAGTAATAGAAGACAGATTTAGCTTAAACTCAGAATCAGCCCCTATGCGTCCTGACCTGATTTTTCATAAGCTGAAGTTGCATTTTGATCATAGGGGCTTTCTTGTTCTTATGCAGAATATTGATGATAGTGGCAACCTGATCGAAAACGCAAGCGGTGCAGCTCAGGATAAATTGGAGTATAATGCTGATGGTTCATTCCTGAGTTGGACGGTTTTGAACAAAAATCATCAGTTAAAAGAAGGGAATGCCCCCAATGTGGCTCAGGGTAAAAATCTCATAAATAAATATGGATATTATGAAAGCACCCTTTATTACAATAAAGAACTAAAGCCTATGGTCAATGCCTATGGATACTGGGGAAATAAATTAGAACTTGACGGTTTTGGCAATATCGTTCAACATGCTTTTTTAGACAGTAAAGGAAATCCCGGCCCGCACACAAGAGAAGGATTGGTTTATATAAAATACACCTATGATGAGACAGGGTATAATTTGATCAGGACAGAGTTTTTGGATATTGAGAAAAAGCCCTTTTTACATCCGATGGCAGGCTATGCTTCTCAAAAGGACACTTTTGATGACAGGGACAGGCTGATAAGGACGGACTTCTTAGACCGGGACGGCAACAATGTAAGCATTACAGGAACCGGATTCTCTTCGATTGTCAGGGAACTGGATGATAAAAACAGGATGGTGAAATTATCTCACCTGGATGCAGATGGGAAGTTGGTCAATGAGACCCGAAGCGGTATAGCTTACCTTACTGTTACATTTGATGACGAAAAAGGAACATCAGAAATGAGGCGGTTTGATAAAGACGGAAATCAATTATAGAAATGGAAAAATTGGATTTTAAAAAGGCCTATAAAAATTATTATTCTGCAAAGCAGATTCCTGAATTACATTCATTTGGAGAAGTTAATTGTTTGACAATTACGGGAAAAGGCGAACCCGGAGGTAAAGAATTTCAAGCTGCCAATGAAGTGTTATTCCCGATGGCTTATGGAGTAAAGAAAATATGCAAGCTGAAAGGGATGGATTTCGGGGTACCTGCTTTGGAAGGATTCTGGTGGACAGACAATAATACCTCTGCCCAAGATACGCCTCGTAGCGATTGGAACTGGAAGCTGATGATACGAATGCCCGACTATGCCACCTCGGAAATGTATCAAACCGCTTTGGCAGAAGTATTGATAAAAAAGAAGAATCCTTTAGCAAGAAATGTCCTGTTCGAAAAAATAGACGAAGGCAAAGCAGCCCAAATATTACATATAGGTGCATATACTGACGAACAGCCTACGATTGACGCATTGTATCAGTTTATTGAAAGCAACGGAATGTCTCTTAACGGGCTGCACCACGAGATTTATTTGAGTGACCCGAGAAAAACGAAACCGGCAGATTTGAAAACCATTATACGGCAGGGAGTAAAGTAACTTTAAAGCAATTTAGTATGTTAAAATCAATTTTGTTAATAGCGTATGTTATGTTTCCTGTTTTATCCGGGGCAACGGGTAGTTTTCATACTGTATATTACACTTCCCTGGCTTTTGTTGAAACCCCGCTCTCCAAAATAAAGGGAGCTAATGCCGTTTCAAAGGAAGTTGCGCTGACCCGCAATCATTACAGGTTTGAATATGACGTGCAAAACAGGCTCATTTCTGTAGGTTTTTATAATGGGCATATCCCGAAGGACCCAAACGAAACGGCAAATTTTTTCTTTCTTTCGTCCAGGCAGGAGATCAGGTATAATGGAAATAAGGAGATAATTACCTTTTATGACAAACACGGTAATCGGGCAAAGGTATTGGGTAATGTGTCTCAGTTTTTGTATGAACTGGACGAAAACGGGTACCGGAAAGCTTTGTTTTTTCTTTCGGATCAGCGAAAAAAAATTGAAAACAGCTGGAAGATCTCAAAATACAAATGGGAAGGAGAATATGGTACCGGTGCTGTAATAGAAACAAGGTATAATAAAGAAGGTACACCTGCTTCTATCAGGCCCGGCTTTGAGTTTTATAAAACCCGTTTTATTTTCAATCAGTATGGAAATATTGCCTTAATGCAAAATATGAACGAAAGAGGCCAACTAATGGAAAATAATAGCGGAGCCGCTCAAGACTATATTGAAACTACTGCCGAAGGATTATTCATTGCCTGGAATGTGCTGGATAAAAATGGTAATTTGGAAAAAGGCAACAGCCCTGATATTGCAAGGGGAGTTCAGGAGTTCGACAGTTTCGGAAATGAAATTGTATATAAAGGATTTGACGAAAAGGGAAATCTTATCTATAATTCGTTCGGCATTTGCCAGTCAAGAACCGAATATGATTCTTTCGGCAATACGATTTACAGGATATTTTATGATGAAAATGCTAACCCCACGGCTCATAAACTGGCAGGGTATGTAAGCGCAAAATTTATTTGGGATAACACCGGAAATCAACTGCTTTCAACAGAATATTATGATCTGGCCGGAAACCTGACCAATCATCTTCAGCGGGGCTATGCCATAGCAAAAACAGAATATGACGATAAAAATAACCGGGTCAGCATCACATATTTTGATAAAGATAACAATCCGGTAAGCAGAACAGATAACGGTATTTCCAGAATAGAATTCAGGTATGATGAAAAAGGCATTTTAGTAGAAAGGATAACTTATTAAAAGTGTTAACACACATTATATGTTGCTTAACCATAGTTAACACAAGTTGCCGTTACATATATCAAAAAGTACATCACCCATAAATTCTTCATTGAAGACTATAAAGATAGATAATCAGAATAAAAAATACTTCCAAACCGTAAAAATGACAAATAAACAATTTTTATGTTTTTTACTCTTAAGTTTCTGTTTAAACAGCTGTAATAATAAAGAGCATCAAGGAATTTTAATTTCAAATATTATCGTAGTTTCCGGTCAAAATAAAAATATTCTCAAAAATCAGAATGTAGTTATAGAAAACGGGAAGATCAAATATATCGGCACAGGAGATCTTTCACGAAAATTCCCAAAAGATAGTATCATAGACGGTACAGGCAAGTACTTAACTCCAGGACTCATTGACGGCCACGTGCATCTTTTCCAGATACCCGGGATGAACCCTAATATTGCAAAAAAGAACCCGCAAATCCGGGATGCGTTTTGGGAGCAAATGCCCAAAAGTTATTTGTACTATGGATTTACGACTTTAATAGAATTAGGTCCGAACTATGCAGTAGAGAAAGTTTCAGCTTCACCCGTTCACCCCGATATTTACCATTGCGACAACCCACTCACTTTGGCAAACGGCTACGGAATGACTTTTGACGAGGGCGAAGAACGTTATGAAGACCATCCCAATTTTTTATATGATGAACGCCAGAAGAATGATATTCCCCAAAAATACACTCCTCTGGACCATACCCCAAAAGCAGTTGTAAAACGTGTTGCGGAAAATGAGGGTTCTTTAATAAAGGTGCATTATGAGGACGGATTCGGAGGTATTTTCAATTGGCCCACCCCAACTGAGAAAATGATCAGGGAAGTTGTAAAAGAAGCCGGGACATATAACCTTCCCGTGGTACTGCACGCTAATTCCCTAAAAGGCTACCGTTTCGGGCTAAAAACGAATGTCGATATACTTGCACACGGTTTATGGCATTGGGGCGGTTATGATAATTCGCAAACAATGCCTGCCGAGATCATGGCAGTATTGGACAGTCTGATTGCCGCTGGTAAAAAGTTTATGCCTACCATACAGGTAATTTATTCGGAAAGGAGTGCGTTGGAAAGGGACTTCCTGGCAAACGATGAATTGAAAAACACAGTTCCTAAACTGCTTTTAGACTGGTATCACACACCGCAAGCAGCGTGGTACTTTGAAGAACTTAACCAACTCTATGATGGTAATGCTGCTTTAATTTCGGCAAAATTTAGTATACCAATAAATGAGGATGAGACAAATAAGTTGCAGGTTATTACTATCTATAAAAAGCAAATAGATGCTACAGTACAATACCTGGCAAGGAATGGAGCAAAAATACTGTTTGGTTCAGATACTCCGTCAAGCCCGTCAATGACTAACCCTATCGGATATAACGGACATTTGGAAATCCTTAACTTATATCATAATGGGCTTTCGTTAAAGAAACTGTTTGAAGCCTTGACCCTCAATAACTCGGAGGCATTCAATCTAAAAGACATCGGGACAATTGAAATAAACAAAAAGGCCAACCTGCTGATTTTAGATAAAAATCCTTTGGAAACCATTGAGGCCTACAATAGTATAGAAACAGTTATTCTGAATGGAAAGGTTTATGAAAGAAGTGTATTTAAGGCAAAGTAATTAGTTAAAGATATTTTAGTAGAAATAATAACTTATTATAAACATAGGGCATCTCTAAAAACTCCTTGTACCTTCTCATTTGGGAGAAGGGTGACGCCTGCCTGCCGTTCGGGCAGGGTTGAGGTTATCAAAGACAAGGTTTTTAGAGGTACCCTTAATTCAAAATAAAGATAAGGCATAAAATAAATTGAAATATGAAGCAAACCTTTTCATCTCTGCTCATCCTTTTCATCACAACATTTTCTTTAAAAGGACAACATAGTGATACGGTGTACATCACAGCGAAAAACATCAATACGAAAATCCTTAGAGAAGGAACTCATCGTTATCTTGTCTATTTTAAAATGGGCAATAACGCCACCCGTACCCAAACACAGTTTTGGACACGAACAATCAAAAGAACTGAATATAATGGAATTCCAGTAATCGAAATTAACCAGGAATGGGAGGATAAAGACAGCATTATGCACACTGTAAAGTCAATCTCCGATGCTAAAACCATGCAACCGCTTTATCATAAAACCTGGTGGAAGGTTCAAACGTCAAGAACAGCAACTACTAAAACGGTAAATGTTACGACTGTTGATTTTTTAAGCAAGACCGTTGACCATAATGGAAACCTGTTAAAGGATTCCGATACAGACAAACAACCAATGGCAATATGGTCTGGTTATAAATCATCAATTGATAAGTACTGCCTAAACTGGCATTTAGATTTAGAAACCTTTCCATTATTACCTTATAAACAAGGAGCAACATTCGTTATTCCCTTTTATGACCCTGGAACAGCATCTGGTTTTCAAAAAGTAACGTACACCGTGACTGGCTCTGAAGCATTAATAGGTTATGATGACCAAAAAATTGACTGCTGGATACTTGTGCATGAGAGCAAAGGGAATAAGGAAATTTTTTGGATAAGCAAAAAGACTAAAGAGGTGCTAAAACTTGAACAACAAATGAATGGTAGCATGTATCGTTATAAAATAAAATTGGGATTTAGCATGTAATTCTCGGATCACCCAAAATAAACTATAGATCAATGAATAAGATTAGAATTCTACTACTCCTTACCCATTTATTGGTTAGAAAAAATCAGTAAGCAAAACGACCCGCTCGAAAAATTGGTTGCTCATATAGATTTTGAATTTTTCGTAGGCCTTTGGAAGACTATTAAGAAGGAGACGCAAGGAGAAAACAGAGGAGGTCGCCCCGCTTATGATTATGTAATGATGTTTAAGATCGTAATTCTGCAACGGTATTATAGTTTAAGTGATGATAGTAAACCATAGTAAAATGAAAGCGACTTTAAGTATTTTCATTTGTATATTTTCGTTAAACTCGAATTATGCAGTAGCACAAGAAAATGAGCAAAAAAAAATTGTAACTTTTAGCGAAGCTCAAAACTCAAAACAAAAGCAAGAGCTTGCATCTTCCAACAGTAAATCTAAAAACAGGAATGGTGAGCCTGTAAGAATAAAGACATTTGAGGAAATCAAAAGCACAAAGCAAAAGCAGGAAACAGAAACTGCCCAACAGAAAATACAAACCAATTCCGAAAACCAGGTTTCAATAATCATCTTGTTGCGACACGCAGAGAAAAGCGAGGACGGCACAAAAGACCCGTCATTGTCTGACAAAGGCAAACAAAGAGCTAACACATTTGCCCTTTTTTTTAAAGATGCTTCTATTGATGCTTTTTATGCAACGCCCTATAAAAGAGCTATCGAAACCATTGCTCCACTTGCAAAGGCAAAAGGGAAAGAAGTGCTTACCTATAACCCGACAGACAGAAACAGTTTTGCCGAAATGATACAGGCAGGCAAAGGAAAAAAAATTGTTATTGCTGGACATTCCAATACAGTACCACTAATGGTTAATGCTTTAATTGGCAAGAATGAATTTACCAATATGGACGAGAATGATTATGGAAAAATCTGGTTCTTAGTATTTAAAGGCGATAAACTTATTGATTATAGCATACTGAATTATTAGTATATTTAAAATGCTAATTGGTGCATTTTGATTAAATTTGGTGCGTAGTTTTTATTGTGCGAATGATAAATTTCATTAACGAAAAAAATGTATTGGGGCTTAGGGACTTGCCTAAAAACACCAATCTTCTTAACCTGTCATCGATAAAACAGATTGAGGGGCCATTAAATTTTCGCAGCTTTTCTATCAAGTATGTGGTAGATGGTTGTGAGAAATACAAGGTAAACGATAACAGGTACAAGGTAGATAAGGGAGAGTATATTCTGGCAAATGCACAATATGAAGGTTATGTTGAAATAGATAGTGATAAGCCGGTTATAGGTATATGTATAGACATAGAGCCGCAATTAATAGCTGAAATAGCATCCTTGCATGTAAGACCGGATACTCCTTTTCCTGATACGGATTTAGCGGATTTTTTTCATTCAGAAAATTTTTTGGATAACAAGTATAAAGATACTGATACCTTCTTAGGAAAATCACTAAGAGAATTGGCATCCAAATTATTGCCAAAGAATGATAGACCCACTTTTTTGTCAAAAGAATTGTTTTACACGCTTGCAGAAGACTTGATACAAGATCACCTAAGTGTATTTAAACAACTCAATAATGTAGACAAAGTAAAGGCATCTACGCGAAAAGACATTTTTCGAAGAGTGCTTGCCGGGAAAGAATTTTTAGATGCTCATTTCTTAGAACCCATTTTAATAGAAACAGCCGCAAAAGAGGCAGCTATCTCGGAATACTATTTTTTCAAATTGTTTAAGAGGATTTATCAGATCACTCCATATAATTATCTGATTAAGAAAAGAATGGAAATGGCGGTATCTTTGATATGTGAAAACAAGATAAATATTACTGATATAGCGCTTACCTGTGGTTTTATCGATATTCACACCTTTAGCAAATTATTCAAGAAAATGTATGGTTGTGCTCCATCACGTTTTATGCTTTGAAAATTTACAGGATTTGACAAGCTAAATATCGCTTGCTACTATTACATTGGTTCGTGTCTAAGAATGCTTGTAATATGAACAAGGCGAATTTATTTCTTTGTCTTTTGTTGGGAAATGTTTCAGTTTTTTCCCAAACTGTTTTCTCTAATGCTACATCCCATTTACCGCCAGGAGCAATAGGCGGAAACACTATGGATATAGAAGTAGCCGACTTTAACGGTGATGGTTATCCTGATATTGTATTGGCTAAAGAATGGCAGCGAAACAGGATACTTTTTAATGACGGTGCAGGAAACTTTACAGATGCAACCATTGGCAGGTTTACAGATGTGAACCACGATAGCGAAGACATTGCCATTGCCGACTTTGACGGTAACGGCTGGTTAGATGTTGTATTTGCCAGCGAAGATGATTCTACACACGAGTTTTATTTAAACACAGGTTCGGGCAATTTTACCGATGTAAGTTCACGGCTTCCGCAGTTTGTTTCCAATGCGGTTGTAGCAGTTGATATTAACGGAGATACTTACATTGACCTTATATTCGGTAATGATGGACAAAACAGGATTTTCATTAATGACGGCACAGGTCATTTTACTGATGAAACCAATACAAGAATGCCGCTGATAAATGACGTTACGCAGGATATTTTATTGGTAGATGTGGACAATGACGGAGATTGGGATTTAGCAGTGGGTAACGAAGACGGCAACCGTTTATTGATTAATGACGGTACAGGTGTGTTTACAGACGAAACCGCTACACGATTGGCAACAACTATCAATATGGAATCAAGAAAAGTAAGTAAAGCTGATGTAAACGGTGATGGGTATGATGATTTATTCTTTTCCAATATGGCATCTGTTGTAGGTAAAGATATTCAGGACAGGTTATATCTCAATGACGGTACAGGTCATTTTACCGATGTTACCAATACCAAACTTCCACCTGACGGCAAACATACATTTGATGCGGTTTTTACCGACTTTAACGGAGATAGCAAACCCGATTTGACAGTAGTTTATACTTTGAATGAAATGCCTTCGGTTTTACTTAATGACGGCACAGGGGCTTTTATTGACCACACGAGCAGTTATTTACCCATTGAAACGGCAGGAAACAATATTGCAGTGTATGTGGCTGATTTTAATAATGACGGAAAAGATGATATTTATATCGGTAGATTTCAGCAAGGCGATGGAATGTTCTTTTCCGAAATGACTATGAGTGTTCAGCAAATCGAGAAAAACAATGCTTTTTCCATTTATCCCAACTCTACAAAAAATACACTGAATGTAAATTTAGAGAGTGATTGCCTGAGTGGAACTGTGCAATTAACCGTTTCGGATATTACAGGGAAGACAATCATTGCACAAAACAGCCTGAACAAGAAACAGGTTGTACTATCTACCGAAACTTTAACATCGGGCACATACATCCTGACTTTAAGTACACCGCATTGTAAGGCAAGCAGGAAGTTTATAATAAAATCTTAATACTCTTTTATATCGTATGGTAAAATATCTATTAACCCTATTACTATTAATTTCGAGTTTATACACATCGGCACAGGAACTGAAAAGATTAAGCAGTAAAGGCATTCAATTAGCACCGCTTTCATCCGAACAGCTTGCTTCAATGAATCTTACTGCTGGAATGAGGGTACACAAAGTTATTCCTGGTTTCACGGCTGCCGAAATCGGTATAAAAGATGGTGATGTTATCATTTCAATAAATGATGCTGTATTGGAAACACCACAAAAACTTTTCTTACCCGAATTGAATTTGCGTGGCGGTGATGTTATCAAGTATGAAGTGCTTCGCAATAATGAGAAACTGACTTTGCAGGGTAAATGTATTGCCAATCCGATTGAAACATCAGAAAAATTCAATGTGGAATATGGCTCATTCCCATTTGAAAACGGCTATATAAGAAGCATATACCTGAAACCGAAAGACAAGAAAAAGAAACCTGCAATTCTGTTTATACCCGGCTATCCTTGTAGTAGTGTGGACAACCTTTGGGTGCATCACCCTTACAAAAAATTAATCTATGGATTGGCAGAAAAAGGTTATTTGGTGATGAGAGCAGAAAAACCTGGTGTAGGAGATTGTACCAATACACCTGATTGTGCCACTATTGATTTTCATACAGAAGTAGCATCTTTCAAAGCAGCATTGCAGGAATTGAAAAAGCACCCCGAAGTAGATACCAATAATATTTTCATTTTCGGGCATTCAATGGGTGGTATAGAAGCTCCTTTGGTAGCATCAGGCAATAGTATTCGTGGTATTATTGCAATGGGTATTACTGTAAAACCTTGGTTGGAATATCTTACCGAAATGCTAAGGGTACAAAATCCTAATCTTGGTATGGATTATTTGCAGTTGGAAAAAGATATGCGGTTGTATGAAACACTACTGTATGAACTGTTAGTAGTCAAGAAAACACCTTTGGAGATGGTACAAAAAAATCCTGATTATGCACGGATTTTAAAACGTGATTTTAACTATACGGGTGGCGATGATTTTTTGACACGTAATATTATTTTCAGTCAATCGCTGAATGATATAAATATGATAGAGGCTTGGGCAAATACAGAATGTAAGGTACTATCTGCGTGGGGCGAAACAGACATTCAGACCATCAATGATTTTTCTCATAGGGAATTGGTTAAAATCGTTAATCAGTATCATCCCGGTAATGCTACTTTTTTAATTTTGGAAGGAACAGACCATAATTTTGTTAGTTTTCCCACTATGGAAGAAAGCTATAAAGCCAACAGAGAAGGAACTTTGGTATCAATGTACCCTACAAAGTTTAATAATAAAGTAGTAGATGAATTTGATAAATGGATACGTTCGGTAATGGTAAATAAATAGTTGTTGAAATGAAAAAGCGGACGGCATTGTAATTAAAGCTGTTAATGATAAGCGTAATGCTCCTTTTGTCGGTTATGGGATTTTGGATTTTCTAACGACCAGTTTTATAGGCAACTATGTTATCATCAAACATACTGCAAACGAATATTCATTTTATGCACATTTGGTAAAAGGAACTGTTACAGTAAAGAAAGGTGATGTTATAGTTCAAGGTCAGATAATAGGGAAATGCGGACATAGTGGTTACAGTTCCGAACCGCATTTGCATTTTCACTTACAGGACAGAGCAGATTTTTATACTGCAAAGGGTTTGCCTGTTCGTTTTTCAAATATTTTCCTTGATGGAAATAAGAGTAAAGAATCAATTTTTATTTCTGCCGGAAACAGAGTATCTCAATAATTTAAAATGTACAGGATTTAACCAAAGCAGGATAATCCGATTGCTCATTTTTGTATGTAAATAAATACAAGTTATGAGGGTATTGGTATTAGCCCTGTTATTATGTTCCGCAAACCTGTTTGCACATAAAAGGAAGACAAAATCACTTCGCTGGTTACCGGGGGATTGCGGCTGGCCTGGGATGCGAATATCCAGTTGTCATTGTTTTATCAATATAACTCGTTTAATGAACAGGGGCGCTGGAATGTACGCGGAAGCTGGCAGTTTGCCCCGTTAAGCTTTTTATACCTGGTGTTTAACGAAACCAATTTTATCAATTCGCAGGAACGAAATCAATCGGGTATTTGTAAGCTGAGTTACCTGAAGCAGTTTTAATTTGCTGCGAAGAAAACCTTTTGATGAGTTCTAACTGCCTAACACCTCCGGATTTACGATTGTAACGGGCTTGCCTGTTTTATAAAACGATATAATATTCTCTGCCGCCAGCCGGGCCATACCTGTGCGGGCTTCGATGGTAGCTGAACCGATGTGCGGCAATACCGCCACATTAGGCATTTCAAGCAAAGGATTATCCGCACGCATCGGTTCGGGATTGGTAACATCCAGGCCAGCGCCCCAGATGGTTTTGTTTTGTAAGGCTTCGATTAAATCTGTTTCGTTGTGAACACCTCCACGGGCTGTGTTGATAAATACGGCTGTCTTTTTCATTTTGGAGAAAGCCTGCTTATCGAATAAACCTCGTGTTTCAGGAGTAAGCGCACAGTGAACAGAGAGCACATCGCTTTCACGCAGCAGCGTATCGAAATCAACATAACGCGCTCCGGTTTTTGTTTCCAGCTCAGGATTTCGTTTCCGGTTATGATAGATCACATCCATACCGTATGCGCCTTTGCAGCGTTGTGCCATAATACTACCTATCCGACCCAATCCGAAAATTCCCAGTGTTTTTCCGGATAGCTCAAAGCCAAGATTTTTAAGCGGCTCAAATTGTTTCCATTCATCTTTTAAAATCTGTTTGTGATGATAAAACATTTTTCGTGAAACATTAATCATCAATCCAAAAGCAACATCGGCAGTAGCCTCGCTTAACACATCGGGTGTGTTGCACACCGGAATTTTAAAATTGGTTGCGGCAGCTACATCAATATTATCGTAACCAACAGCAAATTGCGATACGATGTCTAAGTGCTTACACGTTTCAAAAAATGATCGGTCGAGCTTGTTAGAACCCAGCGAAAGTAATGCATCGGCCTGAAGCGTATGCTCAATCAGTTCTTCTTTTGTCATCGGCTTATCACTCGGCCATACCGTTACGTCAAAACCGGCTTGCTTAAGCAGGTCTCCGGCTATAGCGGGGATGATTCGGGTGATAAGTATTTTTTTTGACATGTTAAGTGAATTACGCAAAACGTTTAGGAATGATGTCGGTCTGAGCCTGCCTGTCGGCAGACAGGCTTGTCGAAGACCATTTCCATAAGGAAAAATCGGTTTCGACAGGCTCAACCTGACATTTAACCATAGTTTTGCGTAACATCAGATATTGATTATTGCGCAAGCCTGGTTATCGTTTCCATCTTAACTTTTAAACGTGCAATGGCAGCCAGATATTTTTGTTCCCACGTTTTTAAATTAGCGGTTGATTTATTAGCCACTTCATATTGAAAGCCGGGTAATATTGCCGAAGCATAACCGCTGTACGGATCGGGCGAGGCATACAACGATTTATACCAGTTTCCATAGGGCATACCTTCCTGGTCAATCCATTGACGCTCCAGTGAAAGTAATTCTGCATTGATTGCTTTCTTGTTGGAGGCATTGGTATTTTTTAATGCAGCTTCACAAGCTTCGCCTGTTTTCTTCAGATCATCCGATGCCTTCAGCAATTCATCAAACGAAAATTTGTTTTCAGATTTATCGTAAGCTGCGATTGATTTTTGCAACGCTTCGAAGTGCGTACGTAAGTCAGCGCCATAGCGACTTACACTATAGGGAATTACATCGGCATTGGCCAAACGCAAAGCAGCAATACCGAAGACACGTTCTACCAATGGCCCCATGTTAAACAAAGGGTCGGAAAATTTTTCGTAGAAATAAAATGTGTCGTGGTTGGAATGATACATGGAGGGTCCGCCCGTACCACCGCTCCAGGAAGGAATGCCTACATGCGTATAAAATGCAATGTGATCGGAACCCCCGCCCAGGTTGCCGATGGGCGGATAAGGATTTTGTTTGCGCCAATGGTCGAATACACTTTTTGCCGAATCGGGATAAGGAATAACTTTTGTGGCGTCAATGATTACACTTTTTAATGAAGGGCTGGAAGCTCCGCCAAAATTTCTTCCGCTTACAGCGCCATCAGCATTAAAGTAAGCCACCCCTTTTGCGTTCAGCTCATCGCGGAATTGTTCTACCCATTCGCTGGAACCAATTACACCCTGCTCTTCGGCATCCCAGTGTGCAATCTTAATCGTGCGTTTCGGTTTGTAGCCGGCCTGCGCCAGCTTGCCCAACGATTCGCTTAATGATAAAAGCATGGCGGTTCCGCTGTTCGGATCGGTAGCGCCATGCCCCCATGCATCGTAGTGCGAACCGGCAATGATCCATTCATTAGGCAACTCAGAGCCGGGCAATGTTCCCACTACATTATACACCCGTTGTATTTCTCTCTTCTGCTGAACGCTTACTCTTACTTTCAATGCTGCTCCACCTTCAAGGCGATACGTATAAGGCAGTCCGCCCTGCCAGCCTGCGGGTACGGGTTTACCCGTCATGCGTGCAAAAATTTCTTTAGCTGAGCCATAGGGCAGAGGCAACACGGGTATGGTGTGCATACCGCTTACTTCTTCCGGGTTTTTACGAACCACTTTCTTTTTTCCATCAACGGGCAGGGCAGGTTCAAATGGAGTGAGCGGATCGCCTGTCCAGTCGGCAGTAAGCAGTGAGCCACGCTGGATGCTGCTTTCATTAAAGTAGGGTCCTTCCGGGTAAACCAAGCCTTTGGCGTAGCCGCTATCACCCGGATCGGTAAATATTATCAACCCGGCAGCCCCGTAAGCTTGTGCATACTTGGCTTTGTAACCGCGAAAGTTTCCGCCATAACGCGCAATAACAATTTTATCTTTTACAGAGATGCCCATCGCGGCAAGCTTTTCAAAATCTTCCCTGCGGCCATAGTTGGCGTAAACCACTTGGGCCGTAACATCACCTGAGCCGGTATAGGCATTAAATCCAACCGGCAGATCGGGATTAGCGGTAAACGAATCTTCATGATGAACATACTCTTTATTATTGAGCGGAATGCGAACGGGCTCCACTACTTCGGCATAAGCCGTGCCGGGCATTACGGGCAGGTAAATATCGTATGGAAAAATTTCCACGTGCAGGCCGGCCTTGCGCATCACATCGGCCAGGTAATCGCGCACGCGCTCGTTAGCTTTGGTACCGGCAATGTGAGGCTCTTTGGTGAGCTGCTTCAGGTGATTTTTATAACGTTCGCTTTCCTGTTGCTGAAGAAATAATTCTTCCGCTTTGGATTGTGTGGCAGAGCTGTTGCCGGTAAAGCCGTAATAGGTTTGGCTGAAAGCCGGGAAGGATAGAATAAAGAGCAGGCCGAAAAGGGTTTTCATATATAGAGATTTAATCATCTAAAGAAAGAAAATCTTTTGATTCAATCTCAGCGCTTTTTTTGAACGGTTGAAGAAATGCTATTGTACCGATTGCACCTTACTCTTCCTCACCAAAATATAATGCTGTTTGGCTGTTCCCCAATGATACCCTAACGAGAACGGAAGTTTTTGTCGGGTGGTGGATGCTTTGAAAGCCGAGTCGAGGTCGGGTTGGTAGCGCGCATCGCCAAAGTCTTTCACGGGTTTTACATATTCACCATAAAACTGTACAGTAAAGCCGAGGTTCTTTTTAAAATCTTTGTACGGAATGCCCGTATCGTCCTGGAAGAGATTTTCGGTATGCGCAAGAACCAGGTTTTTGATGCCGGTAAAGTATTTATTGTGCATCAGGTAACTGGCAGATTTTACAAACGTATTGAAAGGTGCGCGTTGTGTAATGAACGTTACCAGCTCGGGTCTTTCCGCCAGGCCTGAGTTGGAAATACTAACTGAGAAATAATATAACGTCTTGATCTCCCGTGTGGCCAGGTTGCGGATTACTAATTTCACCCCCGGTGTTTTTTGCCAGTGTAGTTTTTTAACGTCCACTTCGGTTTCAATGCCGGTACTATCCAATGTGATAAAAGCTTGCGAGATAAACTCATGCCCCGACCGTTGAATAAAAAAGTAGAGTGGAGGCAACACACCTTTAACCTGCTTCAGGTCTGATTTCATGTGCTTGGTAATGAAGTAGCTCTTTTGAAAAATATCGCGCAGGGAAGCGCCAAGAGTATCTAAGAATTTATCGCGATCGGTTAAAGGCAGCGTATCGAGTTGCGGTACTGCGGCCACGGGCTCCAGTGCAGCCAATACATAGGTGCGTGCATTTGGATAAAGATAGTAGGCATGTAAAAAATCCGGCCCGGAAAACGGGTAGAACAAAGGAAGCGTATCGTTGTGCAGGGCTAAGGTGTTATCGCGCCAGCCGGTAATTTTGCTTAACCGTGTTTCGTACATCTTTTTCCAGTTGTTATCCATTGCCGTTTTATATTCCTGCCAGTAATGGTCGCTTTCCAAAGCAGAAAAAGAATTGGAATCAAGTTGCGGCAAGCCGGCTACAAAACGGGCGAGGTTATCCAACAGGGTGTCTTTATAAATGAGTACCGGTGGGGGAGCAGCAGGTACAACGGCAGCAGTATCCTGTGCAGTTGAATCAATGGCAACGGTTTCTGTTTTTTCTGTGGATGATGTACACGAGCTTAGCAACGTTACTGCCAGCAGGCAGACAAAAAATATTCTCATAAAGAAGAAGAGTGTTTACGATTATGGCGATGAGCTAACAAATAAACGATGTAGCCCGGTATAAGGGTTGACAATGAATACACTAAAATCTTCGGATCATCGGCAGCCACATAATAAATCATCCAAAGGGTACAGCTTGCAAAAATGAGTGGTGTTACCGGGTAGAGCGGAACCTTGTAGGCATCGGCATCGGGGTGTTGTTTGCGCAGCCAGAAAATCCCGATTACGGTAATCATCGAAAAGATAGAAAGGCTTACAGAAATGTATTGAATGATCTCTTTGAATGAGCTAACCAACACTAAAAAGATAGCCCACGCTGCCTGTGCCAGGATGGCGAGGTAAGGCATCTGGTATTTATTTTTTACCGTAAATGATTTCAGCAACCCGTAATCTTCACCCATAGCTTCTGTAACACGCGGCCCGGCAATGGTCATGGCGCTAAGCGTGGATAGTAACGCTACACTAAAAATACCTGAAAACACAAAGCCTGCTTTTTCGCCAAAAAGTTTGTAGGCAACCACATTGCCAATGTCGTTTTGACCGGCAAGCTCATTGAACGAAGCCGAGTACATGAACATCGCGTTAAGCAAGAGGTAAACTACCACCACAATTAAAGTACCTGCTACCAACGAAAGCGGCAGGTTACGTTTGGGATTTTCAAGGTTGCCGGCAATATAGGCCGAGGCATTCCAGCCTGTGTACGCATAAACCACAAACACCAATGAAACGGCAAACCCCGGGCTGAGAATCAAATCGAGGTCGCCCGGCTTGGGTATGAAATTTACACCAGTCGATTCTTTAACCACAAAAAGCGGTGCAAGGCAAAAGAAAGCGATCAGGCTGAGCTTAACAGATGTAAGAATGGTTTGGGCCCGGCCCCCGGTTTTTACACCAAACCAGTGAATGACCGATACCATTATAATAGCGAGGATGGCGATAAGCCGGGCAGGTACACCGAGGGCTTCGGAGGCATAGGCCCCAATGGCAATGGCCACAGCCGATATGGCGCCTGCAAACCCAACCACAGCGCTCATCCAGCCGCTTAAAAAACCTAAGGCCGGGTGAAAGATTTTGGAAAGATAGAGGTACTCGCCACCGGAACGTTTTAAGGTAGTAGCGATTTCGGCATAGGTAAACGCACCCGATAAAGCCACCACGCCTCCCACCAGCCACAACACCAGAATAACAAAGCCCGAAGGTAAAGGCCCTACCTGGTAGCCCAGCGAGGTGAATACCCCGGTGCCGATCATGTTGGCGATCACCAGCATGATGGCTACGGAAAGGGTATATTTTCGATGGACTTCCATGATGGGTAAGAAAAAATGGGTTTGTATCGTTAATGGTTAAGGATTTAAGCATCCAACAAGATAAGCTCCAGGTCTTTGATTTTTTTCTTACCGTCCGAATGGTTTCCGACTTGTTCATTTCCGTTTAGGAGATATACAAGTGGGTTGGTGTCTGCCACAACCCTAAACCCACTCATTTCGCTTACGTTTTTGGTAGGCAAGTGCGTCTTCGCCCCACTTTACTTTACCCAAATGCTTTTTTGCCTGAATAACCTTAGCCGGTTTCCGGTTGAGAAGTTTTTCATTCAGTTGTTTGGGTGAAGTGTTCTTTTTCAAGTTGATGACCATAAAGTTGAGGTGATCAGAGTCAAATATAATTAATAATTTACCTTTCAGCAGATATTAAAAGATAGGGGGATTATCAGGAAAGCGTTGTAGTTAGGCTGGCTTATGATTATTTTTCAGGCTACAGAAATGTTACTCTTATGAAACAAATTTTTGCCTTCTTGCTAATGGTTTGCCCGGGAGCAGCCTACGCCCAAAATGCCGATTCGGTTTATCTGCGTACGCATTACGATCTTACCGAGGTGCAGATTCCTGTGCGCGATGGTATAAAGCTGTTTGCGATAGTCTATACACCCAAAGATCAGTCGCAGAAGTATCCTATACTATTAAACCGTACCTGCTATAATGCCTCCAACTACAGCAATTATAAAACCGGGGGCTATCCTTCCAGGTATTTAATTCAGGATAAGTACATCCTGGTGTTTCAGGATGTGCGTGGCCGGTACATGAGCGAAGGCACATTTGATAATATGCGCCCGAACATTCCCGGTAACGACCGGAAGAATAAGAAAGACATTGACGAAAGCTCCGATACCTGGGATACCATCGACTGGCTGGTTAAAAATCTAAAGAACAATAACGGCCGTGTGGGTATGTACGGGATTTCCTATCCCGGTTTTTATACTGCGGCTGCAATTCCGGATGCCCACCCGGCATTAAAGGCATCTTCCCCCCAGGCGCCTATTTCCGATTTCTGGTTTGATGATTTCCACCACAATGGCGCCTACCTGCAAAGCTATACGGCTGCGTTTGGAGTTTTCGGCTATCAAAAGGATGGTCCGACCAAACAAGACTGGTTTATGGATCAGATCATGCGCTTTTATAAAGATGCTCCAAAAGATGGCTATGATTTTCATCTTAACCTCGGCCCGTTGAAAAATGTTACGGAAAAATACCATCACGATAACTTCTTCTGGCAGCAGATCGTGGATCATCCCAACTATGACGACTTCTGGCAAAAGCGAAATTTACTACCGCACCTCACGAATGTAAAGCACGCGGTAATGACGGTAGGCGGCTGGTACGATGCGGAAGATTTATATGGCCCGCTTAACATTTACAAACGCATTGAAGCTACCAGCCCGGCAGCGCAGAACACGATAGTAATGGGGCCGTGGAGCCATGGCGACTGGGCGCGTGAAGGCGGGTTTCAGGCCGTAAACCATATTTATTTTGGTGATAGCATTTCAACTTTTTATCAACGCGAAATTGAACGGAAGTTTTTCAATTCCCTGCTGAAGGATAACGTGAACCCCAATATGCCGGAAGCCTATATGTTCGATTGCGGACTTAAAACCTGGAAGCAGTTTGCCGAATGGCCACCAAAAGGAATTCCCCCGGTTAGGCTTTACTTTGGCGAGAACGGAAAGCTTTCCGTTAACCAACCGCTGAAGCCGGATGCAACATTTGAATACATCAGCGATCCGAACAAGCCGGTGCCTTATGTTTCGCAAACGGAAGGATTAACGTTTACACCCCGCAGGTTTATGACGGACGATCAGCGTCATGCCGCTACCCGGCCCGATGTGATTACGTTTGAAACGGATGCCCTTACCGATGATATTACGCTTGCGGGTGAAATTATGGCAAAGCTGAAAGTGGCCATCTCCGGCACTGATGCTGATTTTATTGTGAAGCTGATCGATGTGTACCCGGATAATCATCCTAACTACAAGCACAATCCCGGCAACATTGTAATGGGTGGTTACCAGCAGTTAGTAAGGCATGAAGTGTTTCGCGGACGGTGGCGCAACAGCTTTGAAAAGCCTGAGCCTTTTAAACCCGGAGAAGCAACCGATGTGAATATTACCCTGCAGGATATATTGCACACCTTTAAAAAAGGTCATAAAATAATGGTACAGATTCACAGCACCTGGTTTCCATATATCGATCGCAACCCGCAGAAGTATGTGGATAATATTTATAAGGCTAATGCCGAAGATTTTATAAAGGCAACCATAAAAGTGTACGGCTCATCGGTAGTGGAAATTGGCGGTGGCGAAAAGCTGAACACAAAAATTGATACCTTTAAAAAATGAGGATAACCGTAATACTGCTGTTGCTTTTAGGTTCCGCTGGTACTTTCGCGCAAAAAAGACCCTATGATACCATCCCCAATATGCCCGAACATTATTGGGTGCGGATGGAAAAATTCAAGAAAGAACCTGTGGTGCCCGGCAAGATTGTCTTCCTGGGCAACAGCATTACGGAAGGCGGTAAGTGGAAGCAATTGTTAAAGGACTCAACCGTAATTAACCGGGGTATTTCGGGTGATAATACCTTTGGCGTGCTGGCACGGGTAAACGAGATCATTAAGCTGAAGCCGGCTTCTTTGTTTATCCTGATCGGTACGAACGATCTCTCAAAGAAAATTCCTGACGAGGCTATTCTTGAAAACATTTTTACGATCGTTTCTAAAATCAAGGCCGGTTCACCCAAAACTAAAATTTTTGTTCAGAGCATTTTGCCGGTTAATGAAACCGTAGAACGGTTTCCGCAGCAGTTTAATAACAGCATTCACATTAACACCATTAACGATCAGCTGGCACGATACGCTGCGCGGTTACGTTATACCTACGTGGATTTGTACGGAAGGTTTATTGATAGCCAGGGCAGGCTGGATGCAAAATACACGTACGATGGCCTGCACCTGAATGCCACCGGCTACCAGCGGTGGGTTGAAGTTTTGAAAGAATTAAAGCACTTATAAAAAATGAGGCGATTGATTTTTCTATTACTTGTTTTAATGCTGAAGGGTAATCTGCTTCAGGCACAATTTAAAAACTTAGTCATTGCAGTAGAAACGAATGGTGAGAACCCGGTTTACGATCCTACTATCTCCATTAGCCGCAAGAACCCTAAGAATATTGCAGTGGGCGTAATGAAGGATAAGGTTATCTATACCAAAGACGGGGGCTTGAGCTGGAAAGCAACGGGCTTGAGCTCGTCTTACGGAAATGGCGGGAACCCCGTTTTGGTGGGAGATATTAAAGGTGAGCTTTTCTATTATCACCTGGCCGATGAAAGCAATAAACGCGATCGCATTGTGGTTCATAAATCAACCGATGGTGGCGAAAGCTGGAGCGATGGTGAGTTCCTGGGCTATAACCCGCCAACAAGGCAACGCTATTCGCGGGCAGCGGTTCATCCGCGCAAGCAAATCGTTTATGCAACCTGGACCCAGTTTGACCAGTATGGTTCAACCGATGCGAACTGTCATTCCAATATCATGTTCAGCATGTCCGCCAACGGTGGTAAAAAATGGAGCAAAGCCACACAGATCAGTCAGACCCCGGGCAATTGTGCGGATGACGACAACTCGGTGGCAGGTGCAATGCCTGCAGTAGACCAGAGGGGGCGTGTGTTCGTAGCGTGGTCTAACCAGGGTACTATTTTCATGGATCGATCTTTTGATGGCGGCACCACCTGGCTTACCAACGATCTGGGCATAACCAAACAGGAAGGCGGGTGGTCGTTGAATATTCCCGGCTTCAGGCGCACCCATGGAATGCCGGTGCTGGTGGTGGATAATAGCAAGGGGCGTTTGAACGGAAGCATTTATCTGGTGTGGGCCGGTCAGCAAAACAGTGAAGATGATACCGATATCTGGTTTATGCGCTCTACCAACCAGGGCGATTTCTGGACACAACCTTTACGGATTAACCAGGATGAAGCTGGTAAGCACCAGTTTTTACCGGCTTTGGCGGTAGATGACGAAACCGGGTATATCTATATTGTGTATTACGACCGCAGGGCATACGATGATCTGCAAACGGATGTGTACCTGGCATATTCCATGGATGGCGGAGCATCGTTTAAGGAAGCAAAGATCAGCGAGAAGCCGTTTACTCCTTCAGCCGAAAAAGGTGTAGGTAACTACCTGGGGATAGATGCTTACAAGGGAATAATCATGCCCGTTTGGACACGCACAGATGAGGGACGAACGAGTGTGCTTACTACGATTATCAAGGACACAGAGCTAATCAAGAAATAGCTGGCAGCCCAGATTCACAAGAATTGATTGATGCACAGGGACCCCGCAGTATTTTTTATTGAGAAGAAACTGCGCTTAACACGCTTTTGAGTCCACATCGCACGCATTGGCTGCTTCTACTTCACTTCCAATCTGCGTAAGCGCCTGAACAAATACATCGGCCGGTTGCGCTCCGGAAATACCGTATTGATCATTGATGATATAGAAGGGCACGCCACTTACACCCCGTTGCTGGTTCAGATGTTCCATGGCCATAACTTCCTTTAAGCCCTCATCAGAGTTCAGGAATGCCGAAACCCTTTGTTCAGATAACCCGCAAGCAACGGCAATCGCTAACAGGTTTTCGGTTTTGGATAAATCCACACCATCTTCAAAATAGGCTTTCATCAAAGCTTCTTTTACAGCCAGTTGCTTGCCTTCCTGCCGGGCCAGCCAGATAACGCGGTGGGCATCGCGCGTATTGGGCATTACTTTTTGTTTGTCGAAGTCAAACTTCAAGCCTTCTGTGGCCGCTACGGAAGTAACGTGTTGCGAAAGCTGCTTAAACCGGTCATCGCCACCAAACTTATCGGCCAGGTATTGCTTTTGATCAAGTCCTGCTTTGGGAACCTGCGCGTTTAGCTCAAAAGGCAGGTACGAAACTTCAAACTCAAACCGGTCTTTGAGCGAATCCATTGCCTTTTCTATTCTCCTTTTACCAATATAGCACCACGGGCAAACCACATCCGAAACAATATCAATTTTGATCTTTTGCATGATTCTGAAAACTTTAAGCTAAAAACAAAGCGGAAGCTAATAAGTTCATTTTGAAGGTATCTTAACCGAGGCGATGTGGTAATTATTATCCCTTTGTTTTACCTTTGTGCCCTTAGCTTATAAACAAGAAAAAAACGTATGTCAGCAACCACAACCGAAAAGGCAAAATTCAAAGTAAAAGACCTTAACCTGGCCGAATGGGGCCGTAAAGAAATTAAATTAGCCGAAGCCGAAATGCCGGGCTTGATGGCCCTGCGTGAAGAATTTGGCAAGCAAAAGCCCTTAAAGGGCGCGCGTATTGCCGGCTGCCTTCACATGACCATTCAAACGGCTGTATTGATTGAAACATTGATAGAGCTGGGCGCTGAAGTAACCTGGTCGTCCTGTAACATCTTCTCTACGCAAGACCATGCCGCTGCTGCCATTGCCAAAGCCGGTATCCCGGTATATGCCTGGAAGGGTATGAACGAGCAGGAGTTTGACTGGTGCATTGAACAAACGCTGTTTGCTTTTAAAGATGGCCAGCCCTTGAATATGATCTTAGATGATGGTGGTGATTTAACCAACATGGTGCTGGATCGTTATCCTGAGCTGGTAAAAGGCATTAAGGGTATCTCGGAAGAAACTACTACCGGTGTGCACCGTTTGATTGAACGTGAGCAAAACGGCAAGCTTCCGCTTCCCGCGATTAATATTAACGATTCGGTAACCAAGTCGAAGTTCGATAACAAGTACGGCTGTAAGGAATCATTGGTAGATGCGATCCGCAGGGCTACTGATGTGATGATGGCCGGTAAGGTAGCCGTGGTGGCGGGTTATGGCGATGTGGGTAAAGGTTCTGCCGCTTCGTTGCGTGGTGCCGGGGCGCGTGTAATCGTTACCGAGATTGACCCGATTTGCGCCTTGCAGGCAGCTATGGACGGTTTTGCCGTGAAGAAGATGGACAGTGCCATTAAGGATGCAGACATTGTGGTAACCACTACCGGTAACTTTGGTATTGTGCTGGGTCGCCATTTTGAAATGATGAAAGACAAAACCATTGTGTGTAACATTGGCCACTTCGATAACGAGATTGATGTAGCGTGGCTGAAGAAGAATGCCACACGCGATGAAGTAAAGCCGCAGGTAGATCTTTATACATTAAAGAATGGCAACCAGATAATCCTGTTGGCCGAAGGCCGCCTGGTAAACTTAGGTTGCGCGACCGGCCACCCTTCGTTTGTAATGTCTAACTCATTTACTAACCAGACCCTGGCGCAGCTTGAGCTTTGGACAAATACCGATAAGTATGAAAACAAAGTGTATATGCTGCCGAAGCACCTGGATGAAAAGGTAGCCAGCTTACACTTGAAGAAGATAGGCGTTGAGCTTGATGAGCTAACCCCTGATCAAGCCAAGTATATTGGTGTTTCGGTAAAAGGTCCGTTCAAGCCGGATTATTATCGCTACTAAGAGCCACTAACTCTCTGCTTGCAATAAAAAAGAGAGGAATCCCGCGGCATGGTGCTGCGGGATTTTTTTGCCGACTTGCTGTAATAATTTCCGTCAGGGAGATATTGGAAATGCTTATATTCGGGTGTTGGCTACCCTTATTTGGTGATATTGTGGTTGCGAAAAATGAACAAAAACAACTTCACAGAACTTTATCAAACTTTGACAACTGACAGGTTGCTGGATATCGTGGACAATCCAAGCGACTATCAATCATTGGCGGTTGAAGCGGCACGACACGAGCTTGACAATAGACAGTTAACTGCGGAACAACTTGAAACTGCGAAGACAATTCAAGCAGACAGACAAAAAGCAAAAGCTGACAAGCAGCAGCAAATGAAAGTGATTGAAGACAAGATCAAATCATTTGGATCATTAATTGCTGACATACTTAATCCAATTCAAAACGAAGCGTCAACAACTGATAAGCATATCAAACTTATTTCACTTTTTCTTGTCGGACTTTTCTTATATCAACTTTACAGAGAAGTTGGTATGCTTCAGTTTATGTTTACTGACAGTTCAGCCGAATGGGACTTTAGTATGGTTCTCTATTTTCTTCCGCTTTTTGTTTTGTCAACATCAGGTACTCTTATGTGGTTAAGAAAAAAGCACGGCTGGACACTTGCTACTTTATTTTTCTCATATACAGCAGCAGGAGCAGTTTTACTTTTTCTTTCAGCACTTAACAGACAACTGACAGGCAACACAGCATTGGACACAATTTTTCCTGTTGTGTCACCAATGATTTATGTAGGAACATTTTTGCTCTTTGGGGGAATGACTTGGGTGATGACAAAGCAAAACATCAGAGAAGTTTACAACATTGACAAACGGACAATGCTTATCACGATTGGTTTAGGAGCGGTAACAGTTTTGCTTATAACAATGTGATAAACTTCCTTCTCTTCGGGATTTGTAATCTCAAAGATTGATGACATGAATTTGCAATTCAAAAAACAAAAAGCCCGCTTTACCAAGCGGACTTTTCTATTCACATTTCACCATCCTACTTCTTCACCTCATACCGCACCGTGCGTCCGTTTTTATTGGTTAGCGTTACAATGTTATCGCAGGTGCCATCGCCATAGTCAATGGTAAGCTCGCGCAAGCCATGCTTTACCAGCTTTACACCGCTTACCGGGATGAATACTCCCTGGGCTGCACAGGTACGGGTATAAACCAGCGGCTCCAGTATTTCAATGGAATACCCGCGACCATTTCTGAATGTGCCTTGCGCAGAACCATAGATAATCAAACGATCTAACAAATTATTTCCGTTGCGTTCGTGCTCGCGCCTGCGGTTTACCTCGCGGGTTGCTGTGCGTCCATCCGGCCAGGTTACACGTCCGCCAACCAATACCACATCAAATACAGAAAGCTCTGCCGTGTAACTTACCATAGTTACCACACGAGTACCTTCTATTTCAACATCATTAATGGTATAACCTTCAAATGAAATGGACCATAACGAGGCGGCAAGGTTCCAGGCACCTGCATGTGTTACCACAATAGCTCCTCTGCGCACATTACCGCGCGGGTCAGTGCAACCATCACCAAAATCAATTCTAAGTGTCCCTGACAAACCATTGCCTTCGTAAGTTATCGTAGCGCAGGTTAACCTTTCGTCAGTCGCCTTTTTACCATTCGATGATCCTTCCATGCCGGCAAATGCTTCGCTTACTAAATCATCGGCATCATCATAGTAAGCGTCTTCAATCGCATCCAGCGATGCATCTTCCGTGTCTTCCGGTGAGAAATCAGGCGCTTCATCCTGGTTACAGGCTGCGAGCATAAACATGAAGGCAGCCATAAGCGCATAGAACAGGTTCTTCCGGTTCGTATGCAGTGATGTGTTTGTTTTCATAGTCGTGTTAAAGTTTGTTTGTGGTGCTTAGAGCGTAAGCCACTCTAAAAGTTTAACATGGCTTTTAGAAAATCTTCCCCGGAGTTTTAAAGTCAGTGCTATGAAAAACACAGTTAGACTTGCCGGGTTAACCAAGGTTTAATAGATTGATTTTTTTAGCCACACAGGCACAATGGAGCACATAGACTATGTGTCCTATGTTTCTATGTGGTTAAAGATCAACTAATCCTTTTCAGACTCCTCTTCATGGTCTTCCACCAGCTCAATGGTATCTTCTTTTTTCTGAAATAGTTCCCGCGGAGGCACAATGCCAATTCCGCATAACGCGAGTATTATAAGGATCACCAATACGGTGGTCCGTAAAATTTTTTTGATGCGTAGCATAACCAAACCCGGTAGGGTAATGAAGTTTAAAACTTGAAAAAAATGTGAAGTTGCCTGTCCGGCTAATGGGATCAGGTGTAGGGCGTACGTGCTACGCGATCAGCTCATCTTCTGTGCCGTACGGAATGGTTTTTTGTAATTGTGTACGTGGTCTGGAGTGGCTTTGCTGTTGTCCTTGAGCCGCTTTTAGCTTGCCGGCTACTGCAAATTGGTATAGATGATGGCGCGGGGTGGGATTTCTTTTTTTAGAAGAAATCTTGCGAATGTGAACGGCCTCTTGCCGGGATGATGCAACCCATACCGTATGGATTTTAGGATGGCCGGAAGAAACACTCCCCGAATATCCGCTCACCGGGCTTATCAGCAGGATAAGCGCCAGAACTCCCTGTGTAACCAGCTTGATAAAACGTGAGCGTTTGTTCATGTGCCCAAGATAGCAGGTAATATCAGCTTCTGTTTATTCGCAGGCTGTTTATTTCCTGTGCCTGCCTGAAATGGCGTTTCTCGTGCGCTACAATAATATCATAAGCGGTTTCCAGCTTATACACAATTATGCGGTTGGCCGGAGAAGATATAACCGTGCCTTGAGCAATCAGGTCTTCGCTGTTGCAGATTACTTGTTTTAATTCGGTTTGATGATCTTCAAACTGCTTCAGAATATCGCTTCGGATCGCGCTTAGCTCAGGTTCCCAGATTGGAAAGGTTTTGGTTTTGCGTTTTTGTGTGGGCTGTACACCGCTCAGAATTAATTTTCCGAAAAAGCGATTGATAAAGCCGATCTGGCCAAAGCGTGGCGTGTAATAATTGTTGTTGCGGATTTGTTCCAGTATCGGGTAGTAAGATTCATTCACTACAACCAGGTGATGCACAACCTGTGCAATGCTCCAGGTGCTGGCGTTGGGTTTCCAGTTTAGCTCATCCACAGTTAACAAACCGAACTCCTGCCTGAAGGATCGCGTAATTTCATCCAGATCGGAGCTCCAGCGGTCGGCTTTCATTTTATATTCACCTGTTAATAATTGTTTTGTTTATGGTTCCCGCAAATGCGGGATCGGGTGCAGAGCATTTTAATGGCCATTTCTTTCTATAAAAATACTCGAATTGCGATTATCTTGCCTGCATGTATAACATTTAATTCATTTGGCTCCCGGATCATTACACATATCACGATTACCGCTTACAGGTGTGGTTTTACTATGGACAGCCGCCTATGCTGCCGGGTTGCATTTCTTTTTTGCTTTTGATTGGATTACCGCAGTAACGGATGCGGTGCTGTTTAATTTGCTAACCGCCAGCGCGGTGGTGGTAATGAACCTGGTTATCGGCTATTTGCCCCGCACCGGAATTTTTCAGATGCTATTGGGGCTGGCGGTCTTTTTCGCTTTTCTTTCGCAATGGCTGGCGCAACAAGCCCTCGCGCAATTGATAACCGATGGCGTTTATCTTGCTTTTTTAAATCAATCTATGCCGGTAAGGTGGGCGATGGGTTTTGTGATGATAGGCTCGGCAGGTGCGGCTTTGATTTTTTATATCCGCTGGCGCGAATTAGCCGAAAGCCAGGCGCGCGAAGCCGAAACACAACTGGTTGCACGCGAAGCCGAGCTGCATAAGCTCCAGTTGCAGCTTCAGCCGCACTTTTTATTCAATAGCCTTAACTCCATTAACGCGCTGATATTGGTTAAGCCCGACCAGGCCCGCCAGATGGTACAGCAGCTTTCAGATTTTCTGCGCCTCACGATAAGCCGTGCCGATGAGCCCTGGATAACGCTGGCACAGGAGCTTGAATACCTGCAAGCGTATCTTTCCATTGAGAAGGTGCGGTTTGGGCATCGGTTGGATGTTAACATTCAGGTGGAAGAAGCCATCAGCGACTTTGTTATTCCAACGCTGGTGTTGCAACCGTTGCTGGAAAATGCCATCAAGTTCGGGTTGTATGGCACCACCGGGAAAACTACGATTGAGCTGCGGGCAATAAGGAATAATAATGAAATACAAATTAAAATAACCAACCCGTACGATGCCGATATGCAGCCGTCTGCCGGAAGTGGTTTCGGCTTAAGCGGACTGCAACGCAGGCTGTACCTGCTCTATGCACGAAATGATTTGATGAGCACGGCCCGTGCAAACGACACGTTTACGGTTAACCTGGTTATTCCACCACGCCCATGATCAAAGCCATATTGATAGATGATGAGCCCCTGGGCCGCGAGATCCTGAAAAGCTACCTCGCGCGCTTTCCGCAGGTTGAAATTGCAGCCGAGTGCAACGATGGATTTGAAGGTGTAAAAGCCATTCAGCAACATCAGCCCGACCTGGTTTTCCTGGATATCCAGATGCCCAAGATCAATGGCTTTGAAATGCTGGAGCTGGTCAATCCCATGCCGGCTGTAATTTTTATCACCGCATTCGATGAATTTGCTTTGAAAGCTTTTGAGGCCAATGCCATCGATTACCTGTTAAAGCCTGTTTCAGAAGATCGCTTCGCCAAAGCGGTACAGAAGTTCTTAGATAAATCGCCACAACCGGCAACTGCAACAGCCGGCTTACTGGATGTGATGGCGCAATCCCGGGCTCAAAATAATCGCATTGTGGTGAAAACCGGCAGCAAGGTTAAGATCATCCCGGTACACGATATTCATTACCTCGAAGCGGATGATGATTTTGTAAAGATTGTAACAGCCGAAGGAACCTTTCTGAAGAACAAGACCATGTCGTTTTACGAGCAAACGCTGGATGAGCAGCAGTTTGTTCGCGTGCACCGTTCGTATATTGTACACATTGGCCAGATCACCAAAATAGAACCCTACCAGAAAGAAACACACCTGGCGGTTTTACGTAACGGACAACAGGTGCCTATTAGTAAAACAGGCTACACCAGGCTTAAAGTTATTTTGGGAATATAGATGGAGCTGCGAAAGACCTTGCTTGACTTATGCCACGCCTATGCAGATGCGCGCATACAGGCTGCCCGTGAGGCTATGCAACAGGCGCAGCAAGCCGCCAACATGGAAGAGAAAAGCAGTGCCGGGGACAAATATGAAACAGGTCGCGCCATGGCCCAGCTCGAAAAGGAAAAAGCTGCCGTCCAGTTGCTTGAAGGAAACAAGCTGAAGGAAGCGCTTTCTAAAATTAACCCGGAAGCTTCAACCCCAAAAGTTTCGTTGGGAAGTGTTGTGATTACCGATAAGGGTAATTATTACCTGGCCATCGGTGCCGGAAAATTAAAGGTTGAAGAAAAAGAGTTTCTGGCGCTTTCACCGGCATCGCCTTTAGGCATGCAGTTATCGGGCCGCTCCGTTGGTGATAAAATAACATTTCAGGGCAACGCTATTGCGATTATCTCGGTTATTTAACCGGATTTTCTCGCGGGCGCCTGTTACCTTTGCAAACATGACAAAAGCATGGGTACAGGCTTTCAGGTTGCGCACTTTGCCGTTGGCGCTTGCCTGTATTGGCATGGCCGGGTTTCTGGCTGCTGCCGCAGGTAAATTCAATGGATTGTTATTTGCCTTGTGTTGCCTCACCACCGTGCTGCTTCAGATCTTGTCGAACCTGGCCAACGATTATGGCGATTCAGTCAATGGCGCTGACCATGCCGGTCGCAAGGGGCCTCAGCGGGCGGTGCAATCAGGCGCCATTTCGGCTAACCAGATGCGTAATGCAGTAATCCTTTTTACCCTGCTTAGCCTGGTTTGCGGGTTGTTCTTGTTGTGGACAGCATTTGGTGCCGATTGGAAAGCGCTCACTTTATTTCTCGCCCTTGGGCTATTAAGCATAGCGGCTGCTATTGGATATACGGTAGGTAAAAAGCCCTATGGTTATATTGGCCTGGGCGATATTTCGGTATTGGTTTTTTTTGGAATAGTAGGTGTGATGGGGTCGTATTACCTGTTTACACAGCAAATAACCTGGAAGGAAATGCTACCCGCCCTGAGTTGCGGATTATTTTCAATTGCTGTGCTTAATGTAAATAACATCCGCGATATTGAATCAGACCGTGCAGCCGGCAAGTACTCCATTCCGGTACGTATCGGTAAAGAAAAAGCAGTTTTATATCATTGGTTTTTACTGGCAGCAGGTTTATTAAGTGCGGTAGTGTATACGCTGCTTGCTTATAAATCGCCCTGGCAGTTTTTGTTCCTGGCTACTTTGCCTTTGCTGGTACGCAACGGGCAAGCCGTTCATCAAAAACCAGCGCATCAGCTCGATCCTTTTTTAAAACAAATGGCGCTTTCGGCCCTGATTTTTGTTGTCCTGTTTGGATTAGGATTACTGATAAATGTTTGATTTACCCATACAATTTACCCAACTTTAACCATGGCCAAAGTTGAATTTAATATCGCATGCTCGCTTTGTGAACATTTAAAAGATTCGCTCTTTAACGGGCTTAGCCCGGAAGATCTGAGCCGGATCAACAATCACAAAACATGTGTTCAATACAAAAAAGGTCAGAACATTTTTTATGAAGGTACAAGACCAACCGGCTTGTACTGCATGAATGCCGGTAAGGTTAAGGTTTTCAAAAACAATGTGCAGGGTAAAGAATACATCATCTACATTGCCAAGCCGGGCGATTTCCTGGGCTACCGGGCATTGCTGAGCGAAGAATTTTACCAGGCCACGGCCACGGTGCTGGAGGACGCCAAGATATGCTTCATCCCCAAGGAAAATTTTTTTGAAGTGCTGCAGAAAAACCCCACGTTTATGAAGCGTGTGGTAAAAGCGGTTTGTCATGAAATGGGTGTAATGGAGGACAAGCTGGCCGAGCTGGCGCATAAATCCGTTCGCGAGCGGCTGGCAGCTAACCTGTTAATGCTCAAAGAAACATACGGCATGGAAGGTGAGGGCAGCACGCTTATCGACCTTGCGCTTTCGCGCGAAGATCTGGCCAGTATTGTGGGCACAGCCACCGAAACCGTTATCCGCCTGCTGTCAGATTTCAAATCCGATGGACTGATTGCGTTCGAAGGAAAGAAAATCCGGGTGCTGGATCCTAAAAAGCTTGCCCGGCAGGCCGACCTGATCGTGGCCTGACCACTCCAAAACTGACAAAAGTCATCTTTTTGCTTGATACCCATCATTAGCAAAGTGTGGGGGCCGATCTACCTTTGGTATATCAAAACCGCTACGACTATGAAATCGCTGTTGCAGATAATTGTAATTACCGAAATGCTTGCCTGGCGATTATATGCGGTTAATAAAAACTAAAACTTTCAAATTTATGAAACGCATATTGGTTCCCTGCGATTTTTCAGATCCGGCCGTTCAGGCTTTCAAGTTTGCAGTAGAAATAGCCCGCCAAAGCGGGGGCGAAGTGATCCTGTTGAATGTAATTGAGCTTCCGGTAATGGGCGATAGTGTGCTCATGCCTTCGCTTTCGTTCGAGGAAGCGTTTATCAAGGACATGAAGGTGAATGCCGAAAAGAATTTTACCAAAATGAAAAGCAAGTGGGCGGCTGATGTAAAGCTTACCACGTTGGTGGAATACGGGGGTACAACTTCATCTATTCGTGATTTTATAGAAGATAACAAGATAGACCTTGTGGTAATGGGAACACAGGGGGCTACCGGTATGAAAGAGTTCTTCATCGGCTCCAACACTGAAAAAATTGTGCGTACCAGCCCGGTTCCGGTTATTTCCGTAAAGGGCAGTACCAAGGTATCGTCTGTTAAAAATATTGTGTTCCCCAACACATTGGATCTTGACCAGGAGGATTTAACGCTTAAGGTTAAGGCTCTTCAAAGCTTTTTCGGGGCAACCCTGCATGTATTATATGTAAATACACCTTCCAGGTTCAGGCGCGATGTGGAAGTAAAGAAGGAAATGAAAGCATTTGCAAAGCGATTCATGCTGAAGGATTACACCCTTACCATCTTCAACGATTTTACCGAAGAAGAAGGCTTACGCAATTTCATTGCTGAGATAAAAGGAGATATGGTTGCCATGGCTACGCACGGTCGCAGGGGGCTAAGTCATCTTATGAGCGGCAGCATTGCAGAAGATGCAGTTAACCACCTGCAAGGCCCGATCTGGACTTATAAAATCAATTAACATAAGGGTGTGTGAAAAAGCAGATTCTTTTCCCGGTCGATTTTAGGCCCGGTACGCACCTGGCTGATTATGCTCAGCTGCTTTCGCATGTAGACAAGAAGAGCTTTGTCGGTTTTTTTCTGCGCGACTTTTCACGGGCAATCAAATCAAAAAATTCAGACCAGGAGAAAAATACCGTACAATCTAATTTGCAGGAAGAAGCCCGTAAGCTTGATCTTGACTTTGATTTTGTAAAAAGCACTGCCAATACAAACCTGCTTGTAAACCAAAGCCGGTTTGCCGACCTGATCATTATTAACCCGGTTAAGCATGAAAACATCCTTCAGCTTAACCAGCTGTTTCCCGATCATTTCTTTGATTCCATTGCATGCCCGGTTTTTCTTTCGGAAGATTTGCTCGCACCCTACCAGGAAATCCTGGTATTGTTTGATTATGATCAGTCCGGCCTGGTGGCATTAAAATCTTTTCTTTCCTTTTTTGGAAAGGTAAGCAGCGATAAAAAAGTAACTTTACTAACAGTAAGCCCGGACGATTCGCCCGAAATTCATCTTGAAAAATACCTGGTGAGCTATCTGCAGAAATTCTTTAACGATGTGGGTATTGTGCCGCTCAATAATCAGAACATGGCGCAACAGGTAATGGCCCACGCTACCAAGCTTACCCGCCCGGTGCTGGTAATGGGAAAAACGGCACTGGAGCTATTGAATAACGAGCAGTTGGCCACACAGGTGGCGGATCATCACATGTCGATTTTTTATTCCAACGCATAATGGAAGTAGCTGTTACCGAAAAAATAACCTGTTACCATTGCGGTCAGCCCTGCGAAGAAGAAATTTTCAGCCTGGCCGATAAATCGTTCTGCTGCTACGGATGCAAAACAGTTTATGAAATCCTCCATGAAAACAACCTGTGCGAATATTATGCCTTCGATAAAAACCCGGGCGTAAACCTGCGCCACGTAAGCGATGAAACGTATGCTTACTTAGACGAATCCGTGATCCGGAAACAGTTGCTGGAGTTTGACTCAGAGTCGTTTTCGAGAATCCGCTTTTATGTGCCGGCCATTCATTGCATTTCCTGCATCTGGCT
>JAHCHY010000007.1 GCA_026129485.1 Cyclobacteriaceae bacterium | reverse complement strand
ACCGGTAGGCGAGCTGAAGCTTACGTTTCAGAAATTCTATCGCGTTACCGGCAGCAGCACCCAGCATAAGGGTGTTTCGCCTGACATTAACCTGCCTTCGGCTTTTGATGCCGACCATTTTGGCGAAAGTGCGAGCCCAAGCGCGCTTCCCTGGGATGTTATAAAGCCTGCTAATTTTCAAAAGGTAAGTGAAATAAACGACCGGGTTCTGGCAGGACTTAACAGGGCATACCAGGATCGCACCCGTTATGACGCCAATCTAAAGAAATATATCAACGAAACGGAAGATTTGAAGAAGAGCCTGAATGAAACCCGGATTTCTTTAAATGAAACTAAACGCAGGCAGGAAATAGCAGAGGCTGAACAGAAAAAAGCTTCTGAAAAATTAGATACCAAAATAACATCCAAGGACGGCTTGCCTGTAGACGAGCTCCAGAATATGAAGGACGAATACCTGCGCGAAGGGTTATTGATCCTGAGCGACCTGATTACCAAACGATTTGGATAATGCTTATCGGGTTATCTTAATGGGGGTGAGCGTGTAGCCCTTTGCTTTCAACAAAGCCAAAAGGCCGCGCTCACCTTCCAGATGCCCGATGCCTACGCAGATAAAGGCGATATTATTTTTCATCATCTTCTCAATTTTGGGTAACCACTCTTCATTTCGTTTGTAGTAAAACGCTTCAATAAATTTCCGGTTGTTGTCCAATGGGTGCAGCGTATATTCAACAATCTCCTCCAGGTTACCCTGCGGGTAATCATTCATCAGTTTGACAAACTCCGCTTTTTGTTCTTCAAAATACGTAACGCCATGCAGAAGGGCTAATACCTGCTCGTTTACCGGGAAAGAATTAAGCGCTGCAGCTTCGCGTTCAATTTTCTCCAGGCTATAGGTTTTTACCTTGTTGGCTTTGGCAAACCTGAGCAGCTCAATGTCATAGAACTTTACCCGTTCACCTAAAGAAAGCCGGGTCATGGCTACCGATATAGCCAACGGCTTCAGGCGGGCATACTTTGATTCAAAAGCGGATTTGCTGATTCCAAACTCCTTTTCGAACAAGGTAACTACCTGGTTATATTGCTGGGGTGTGGTGTGGGTGGCCAGGCTTTCACCTTTTTCAAAGTGCAGGGCTTTGTTTAACTCATGCTGGGCATGATGATCTACCTGGTCTTCAATGGCAAATAAATCGGCAGACCTGATCTTGTCTTTAGCTTCCTGCGGAAAATAAAATTCTTTTTCGCCTGTAAATTTTAATGTGCCGAGCAGGTAGGAAGGCCGGGAGATTCCGTTGCCGGTAACTTCCCACAGGATGCTGTTGTCCTGACCCGGTAAAACAGATGCAGACGAGAGCATTAAACCAAAGGCGATCAAACATTTTTTCATGCGGGTAATTTTTACAAACAAAGAAAACAGAAATGGAGCAGAATCGGAAGCGTACAAAATTTGCAAAACCGATTTACGGGTAATGGATTGCTGCGTTAATCCTTGTAAATTACGCTTTTTGGTTCGTGCATGAGTGAAGAACTTTTAAAAGCTATCGTACAACTTTTCGCTATTGTTGTCAAGGAGCGGATTACGGACGAAGAGCGTGCCAACATAAAAGACTTTTTATCGCTGCACCTCAACCAGGAAGCAACACGCTATTATCTTTCCTTGTTTGATGAGTTCTGCAAGGCCAATAAACGCACGGTTGAGTCTAACCTGAACGTAGATGCCGAAACATTAGAGTTTGTGGATGACTGGTCGCAGATCATGCAGATTGCCAAGAAAGTAAACCAGTCGCTTACCATGCAGCAAAAAGCTGTGCTTACGGTAAAGATTATTGAGCTGTGCTATGCCGATGGCGATCTCTCCGAACGGCAGAGTAACCTGGTTTACTACATCGGTGAAGCGCTTAAGATACCGCAGCGCGATATCAAAGCTATGCGCACGTTTGTGCATGGGCAGGATATTGAAGAATTATCTTCCAGGAATATCCTGGTTATTGATGAAGGTTCCGGAGGCGAGAGCTTTACAGGGCCCAGGATTACGGCTAAAGATCTTACCGGGCTGATTGCCATACTGCGGCTGGCCGACATCGAAACGTACCTGATCAAATACATGGGCATTACGCCTTTGTACCTGAACAGCATTCCGCTCAAAAGCCGGAAGATTGATGTGTTCGCCACGGGTAGCGCCATTCGTGGTGCCAAGATTGACCCGATATACTATTCGGATGTGGTGGGTAAATTCCTTTTCGAGGAAAGTGATACTGAGATCTCGTTTTTGAGCGAGCACATCTTTTACCATTTCAAAAGCGGTAAGGCCGGCTTACAAAATATTAACATTGCCGAAACAGGAGGTAAGCTGATCGGGCTGATGGGAGCAAGCGGCTCGGGCAAATCCACACTGCTTAATGTGCTGAATGGCTCTGAAAAACCGTCCAGCGGCCGTGTGCTCATCAATGGCATTGATATCCACAAGGAACCCCATAAGGCTGATGGTATTATCGGCTTCATTCCACAAGACGACCTTCTGATTGAAGATCTTTCCGTATTTGAAAACCTGTATTATTCCGCAAGACTTTGCTTCGGCAATTTTACCGATGAAGAGATTAAGGAACGGGTTGAAAAAGTGCTGGTTAACCTGGGGCTATCCGAAATACGCAACCTTAAAGTAGGTTCGCCATTGCATAAAACAATAAGTGGCGGGCAACGCAAGCGTCTGAACATAGGGCTTGAGCTTTTGCGTGAGCCTACTATTCTGTTTGTGGATGAACCTACATCCGGGCTTTCATCGCGCGATTCGGAGAACATTATGGACTTGCTGAAAGAGCTGGCTTTGCGGGGTAAGATGATCTTTGTCGTGATCCACCAGCCCTCGTCAGACATTTTCAAAATGTTCGATACCCTGATCATCCTGGATGTAGGCGGGTTTCAGATTTATTATGGTAACCCGACCGAATCGGTTAATTACTTCCAGGATATTGTTAATGCCGCCAACAAAATACCGGGCGCCTGCCCGGAGTGTGGTAACATTAACCCCGAGCAGGTATTTAATATTATCGAAACCCGTGTTGTAAATGAGTTTGGCCGGTTTACCCAAACACGTAAAATTTCGCCCGGCCAGTGGTATCAGTACTTCAAGCAAAAGATAAAGATTCCCAAAGTACAGGAAGTAAAAGACCCGCTGCCGGTTGTTCAGAAAATCCCGGGGTGGTTAACCCAGCTTAAGGTCTTCATTATCCGCGATGTGCTGGCCAAGCTCGCCAACAGGCAATACCTGGTCGTAAACCTCTCGCTTGCACCCGTGCTGGCCATATTTATTGCCTACTTTGTTAAATACTACGATGCCGTCAGCACGGATAATCCCCAGTACAGCTTCTATCACAACACCAATATTCCGGTGTACTTCTTTATGAGCGTGGTAGTGGCTTTGTTTGTCGGGCTGATTGTAAGCGCGGAAGAAATTTTCCGCGACCGGAAAATTCTGAAACGGGAACGTTACCTCAACCTGAGCAGCAGCAGCTACCTGGTTTCCAAAGTGATTATACTTTTTGTGCTGTCGGCTGTTCAAACCATCATGTTTATGGCATTGGGCAACTGGATCCTCGAAATACCGTTGAGCGAGCTGCGGTACTGGCTCGTATTATTTTCCTGTTCCTGTTTTGCCAATATGTTGGGACTCAACATTTCATCCGCTTTCGATTCGGCTGTAACCATCTACATCCTTATTCCTGTGCTCATCATTCCTCAATTGTTGCTGAGTGGCGTGGTCATCAGCTTTGATAAGTTCAATCCCAAAGTGGGTACGCCCAACGGTATTCCTGTGTTAGGGGAGCTGATGGCTTCGCGCTGGGCATTCGAAGCGCTGATGGTTACGCAATTCAAGGACAATCCTCTTGAGAAACAGTTTTACCCATACGATCAGCAAGCCGCCCGGGCCGAATTCAAACGGGTTTATATGATTCCAACGCTGGAGTCGCGCCTCGCTACCGTGATCAACAACCGTACACGCTGGCGCGACCGTAGTGAAAACAATCCCGTAAAACGCGCGCTTGATTTACTCCGGACAGAAATCGGGTATGAGCTTCAGCAAGTAGGTGCCGATAAATTTCCTGACCTGGACAGGCTTCAGGTTGGTAGATTCGACTCCGCACTTTACCAGAAGACGGATGGATTTTTAAAAGTATTGAAACAGTATTATGGTATTAAGCTCCGGAAGGCCAATGAAAAGCGGGATTCGCTGCGTGCATTGCTCACATCCGGTGAAGGCAACGAATCAGCATTCATGATGTTGCGGATGAAATATACCAATGAAGCGGTTACCGATATGGTAGAAAACTCGGGTGATCCTAACCGGATACTGGAATGGCGCGGGGAGCTGGTGCAACGATTCTACCCGATTTATTTCACAGATCATCGCCCGGCACATTTGTTAGACTTCAGATCGAACTTTTATGTACCCGCCAAACCTTTCCTGGGCCGCACGTTCGATACCCTGTATTTCAATGTTGCAGTAATATGGGTGTTTACCGTGTTCCTTTACATAACACTTTATTACCGGGTGCTGCAAAAAGCCATCAGCAGCTTTGAGCTATACCGAAAATACCGGAAGAAAGACCGTGATTAAGCTGACTTTTATACCTTTGAACCGTAATCAATCAAGCTAAAATCAATCTTACAAATGAAAGCAAAATTATTCTTAATAGTTATCGGCATGGCTGTTCTGGCAGCATGTTCCAAAAAAGACGAAAATCTTCTTTCAGAAGAAACAGAAATTAACGAGTGGGCCGAAATGGACGCTTTCCACATGATCATGGCCGAGGCGTTTCACCCGTTTAAAGATTCAGCCAACCTTGAGCCTGCCAAAAACCTGGCAGAAGAAATGGCTGCTGAAGCGGGTAAGTGGGCTGCTGCCGAGCTGCCAGCCCAAGTAGCTTCTGAGGATGTGAAAAACTTACTGGAGAAGCTTAAGACCGATACCCGTGCCCTGGCCGATGAAGTCAAAGCCGGTGCAACCAACGAGCAAATAGGCGCTGACCTCACAGCCCTGCATGATAATTTCCACAGCATCATGGAAGCGTGGCACAAAGGAAAAGGTGAGAAGCACGAACACCAGCATTAAATATAAAATGAAAGCCACCGAATGGTGGCTTTTTTATTGGAACGTTATCGAAGTACATGCCAACACGTACCGGCTGGCGCAGCACATTTTCTTTTAACCGGTAGTTTTATCCTCTTCAAATTCATTTAACTTACCCTGAAACTTTTGAGTTCATGTCTTCAACTGCTATCACCAAAGAAGATAAAAGCACCCTGTGGTCTGTTATCACCGCATCATCCGTTGGTACGTTAATCGAGTGGTACGACTTTTATATTTTCGGAAGCCTGGCCACCATACTGGCGCAGCAATTTTTTCCTCAAAGTAATCCGACCGCGGCTTTCTTATCCACGCTGGCAACTTTTGCAGCGGGTTTTGTTGTAAGGCCATTTGGTGCAGTTGTGTTTGGCCGGCTGGGCGACCTGGTAGGTCGTAAATACACATTTATGGTTACGCTGGTACTGATGGGCGGCTCCACATTTGCCATTGGCTTAATTCCGGGGTATGCAACTATTGGAATAGCTGCACCTATCCTGGTGCTCGTTCTTCGTTTGTTGCAGGGGCTTGCCTTGGGGGGCGAGTATGGCGGAGCAGCAACCTATGTAGCCGAGCATGCACCGGCTAACAGAAGAGGCTTCTATACTAGCTTCATTCAAACTACGGCCACGCTGGGATTATTTGTTTCAATCGGGGTGATACTTGCTGTGCGTCATTCCGTTGGCGTAGATGAATTTTCGAGCTGGGGCTGGCGTATTCCTTTCCTGTTATCTGCTTTGCTTGTGGGTGTTTCCGTTTACATCCGGTTGCGTATGCAGGAGAGCCCGTTGTTTAAAAAGATAAAAGCGGAAGGCAAGATTTCGAAAAACCCGATCAAAGAAAGCTTTGGTAAGAAAGAGAACCTGCGAATGGTTTTGATCGCATTGTTCGGAGCAGCAGCGGGGCAGGGAGTGGTCTGGTACACGGGGCAGTTTTACGCCATGACTTTCTTAGAACAGATCTGCAAAGTTGAGTTTGTTCAAACCCGCGACATTATTGCCATCGCTTTGCTGATCGGTACACCGTTCTTCATTGTTTTCGGTGGCTGGAGCGACCGCGTAGGGCGGAAGTATATTATGCTCGGTGGTATGCTGCTGGCTGTTCTGCTTTACCGACCTATATACCGTACCATGTACGCCATTGCTGATGTAAAAGCAAAAGTAGAGATTGAAGGCGCAAAATCACTTACACGAAACAGCACCATTCATGCTGCGGGCGACACAACCTTTGTTCATCAAACCAGCAGGATGTACACGGACAATACCATTCAGAACGAAATCCGGAAAACCCGAAGCGATGGCAGCCTCAATGAAGCCAAAACAGAGATCATACTGCCGAACCGCGACTTCTGGCTGATGATCGCGCTGGTGTTTATCCAGGTTATCCTGGTTACTATGGTGTATGGTCCTATTGCTGCATTCCTGGTCGAATTATTTCCTACCCGGATACGGTACACGTCCATGTCGTTACCGTACCACATCGGTAATGGAATTTTCGGAGGGCTTACACCCTTTATTGCTACCTGGCTGTTCGAACAAAGTAAAAGCAGTGATGGAACAGGAGATCCCGTTGCGGGATTGTGGTACCCGATTGCTGTAGCCGCCAGTTGTTTTGTAATCGGAATGATATTTCTCAGCAACAGGAAACGCGCTGATGTAATGGAATAATGGCTAAGAAGTCGCAATGGACATTGGTAGGCAAACGCAAGCTGGAGCTATCCAACCTGGAGAAGGTCTTGTTCCCGGAAGATGCTGTAACCAAAGCTGAAATAATCGAATACTACCTGAAGATTGCGCCTACTTTGTTGCAGCACATAAAAGGTCGTGCGCTTACGCTGATCCGTTTTCCGGATGGCATAACCGGTGAAAGCTTTTATCAGAAAAATCGCCCGGAATGGGCGCCCGACTGGCTGGAGTTTGTAAAGTTAGGCAAGGAAGACAAGAAAGATTACATCATTGCCACAGAACCGGCATCATTGGTATGGCTGGCAAACCTCGCTTCGCTGGAGCTGCATCAGTTGCACAGCCGCAAGCCGGACTTTGAACGCCCCGATTATATGGTGTTTGATCTTGACCCACCGGAAGACTTTGATTTCACCAAGATCGTTTCGCTTGCGTTGGAGCTACGTACTTTTATTGAATCATTCGGTTATACATGCTTTGTAAAAACAACAGGCGGTAAAGGCATTCACATTTGTTGCCCGTTGGAGGCGAAGTGGGATTTTCATACCGTGTTTGAAGCTGCGCAAGCCATCGCCAGGCCCTTCACCGAAAAATTTCCGAAGGAAACTACCCTGCACATCAAAAAAGAAGCACGCAAGGGACGTGTGCTGATCGATATTTTCAGAATCCGCTCGGGGCAAAGTATTGTTTCACCTTACAGCTTGCGCGGCAGAAACAATGCACCCGTATCCATGCCACTTACGTGGGATGAGATAGCACAATTGAAATCCCCGCTGGAGTTTACCATCTGCAATGCGGTTGATAAAGTGGTGCAGGATGGCGATGCCTGGGAAGGCATGGATGCCTTTGCGGTGGAGATACACACACACCGTAAAACTAAAATTACAAAGGAAAAAAAATTGCCGCCTAACCCGAAGCATAAAACTCCTGAACAGCTCGAATCATACGAAAAGAAACGCGACTTCCAAAAAACACCTGAGCCGGAAGCCCGTCTGGCAGAAGGTACAGGCACCAGCTTTGTGATTCACCGACATCATGCCTCGCACCTGCATTACGATCTACGCTTAGAACAGGACGGAGTTCTGAAATCGTGGGCTGTACCGCGGGGCTTACCACCATACCCCGGCATAAAACGATTGGCTGTGCAAACGGAAGACCACCCCATGAAGTATCTTACGTTTGATGGTGAGATCCCTAAAGGACAATACGGGGCGGGCGAAATGTGGATCTATGCGTTAGGAAAATATCAGGTTACCAAAGAGAAGAAGGATGGGTTTTATTTTCGCCTGAGCAGTAAAGAAGTAAATGGCGAGTATCGCATTTATAAAATCAAAGCAAAAGAGTGGCTGCTTGAACGTGTGGATACCCCGCAGGTAAATTATCTTCAGCATACTATTGAGCCCATGCTTTCAGGCTCAGCCGATAAGCCCCCGCCCGGCAATAACTACCTGCATGAGATCAAGTGGGATGGCATTCGCGTGCTGATTGCCCTGGAAGATGGCCAGGTGAGAATTCGCACACGTAATCAGGTTGATGTAACCAGGCAGTTCCCGGAGCTTACTGTTGCCGATAAAGCCTTCCGGGCAACATGTGGTTTATTTGATGCCGAAATCGTGTGCCTCGATAAAGTAGGCAAGGCTGATTTTAAGAAAGTGATCCAGCGGATGATGAGCACAGGCGAAACCTCCATTCAAAATGGAATGAAGAGCAATCCCGCTTACTGCTATATCTTTGATTGCTTATACATGGATGGCCGAAGCCTGATCCATGAGCCGTTGCACAAGCGCAGGGAGTGGCTGAAAGATGCGATAAGACCGGATACCCCTTATCGCATAAGCGAAGCCGTTGACGATGGTGAAGCGCTGTTTGAAGCTGCCCGTGAGTTTGCGCTTGAAGGAATTATCTCCAAAGATAAATCAGCCCGGTACCTGCCCGGTAAGCGGTCGGACTACTGGCTGAAAGTAAAAGTAAGAAACACGCGCGAGTGTGTTATCCTGGGTTACAATCCCGGCAAAGGCGACCGCAGTGTTACGTTTGGCGGGCTGCATATTGCCGAACGCGATGGCGACAACCTGATCTACAGGGGCAAGGTAGGTACCGGCTTTGATGATGCTACTATAAAAGAAATCTTTAAACAACTGAAGTTACTGAGAGAGATCAAAAAGCCAGTGCCCGGTAAGGTGATGGATGAGAAAACCAGCAGGTGGGTAGAGCCCAGGCTGATGGCTGAGATCAGCTTCTCCATGATCACGGAAGATCAGCAGTTCCGTGAGCCGGTTTTTGTTCGCCTGCGCCCGGATATAAGTTAGTTGATGCAGGAATGCTTATCTTTAGCGGTTATAATTATTGTTCTGCATGGCCGATCCCGCACTTTATTTAAAGAACCTCTGGTACCTCGCCTTTCATAGTTCCTTTTTGAAGAATGGTAAGCTGGTAGGTAAGGAAATCTGCGGGGAACGTATTGTATTTGGCCGCGATGCGCAAGGTAAGCCTTTCGCCTTACGGGATAATTGTGCACACCGGGGTGTACCTCTTTCACAAGGCTGGTTTAAAGATTGTACCATTCAATGCTGTTACCACGGCTGGAAGTTTGATACTACGGGTACGTGCGTGGAAATTCCGGCCCTGCCTCCTGATAATACGATCGATGTAAAGAAGATCAAAGTATTCCAATACCCTTGCGAAGAGAAGAACGATACGGTATGGGTGTATATACCTGAAAAGAAATTGCCGAATGTTACACCTAAAGAGCCGCCACCTGACTTAGTGTTAGATGCAGATAAAAAATTCCTGCATGTAGAGACCGTAACCATGCCGGCCGACATTGATCACTCCGTTATCGGGCTGATCGATCCCTCGCACGTTACGTTTGTCCACCAGTCGTGGTACTGGCGCTCGGCAAAAAAATTAAAGATCAAAGAGAAGAAATTTGAGCCTACAGGTAAGGGATTTAAGATGGTAAGACATGCACCATCCTCAAACTCAAAAGGCTACAGTGTATTGAAAGGAGGAACCTCAACCGAGATTACATTCGAAATACCCGGCATTCGTACGGAGCATATCCTGGTAGGTGAGAAGCACCAGGTGGTTTCCATAACCGCGCTTACACCGGTCAATGAGAATCAAACGGAGCTCACCCATATTTTCTACAGCTCGTTACCGGCTACACGCTGGCTGTGGTGGCCGCTTAAGCGTTTAGGCAAGCAGTTTATCGGGCAGGATCTGGGTGTGTTTAACAAGCTGAACGAAGGTCTGAAATCCAGGCCCACACTTATGCTGATTGGGGAGCCCGATATGCAGGCGCGGTGGTATTATGAGATCAAGCGGCTTTGGGCCCTAGCTCAACAAAACAATCAGCCTTTTCAAAACCCCATTCAGCCGCAGACGTTACATTGGGTTACCTGATTGTTATAGCTTAAAGTAATGACCCAGCCGCTTGTTACGTTCGATCTTCGCGAGCATTACCTGTTGGTAACAGGACACGGTGCGCGTAATTCGTTAGCCGAAATGGTTACTACCGCTTCTTTGATTTTTCAAAAAGCGGAAGAAACCAATAGCCGTAAAATGTTGGTGGACTACCGTTTGTTGGATATCAAGGTAAACCTGAACGAAGCGTTTAATATTGTAAAAGCCTACGAACGAAAAATACCTGGGCTTCGTAACATTGTGGTGGCCGCTGTGTTCGAACCACATCACCGACCCTTTGCCGGCTATTGGCAGGAGCTAAGCGAAAGACGAGGTTTTACCATCAGGGTATTTGAAGATTTTGCTGAAGCAGAGCGATGGCTTGTGCTGAAGCAAGGTTAAAATCAGGAGCAACCAGCCAGATTTCGCGGCTATGCTTATACAGTTCAGTTAACACCTGGTTAAGCTGGAAGGCCGCTTCGGAAAGGAACCGGTTTGTATCGGCCAGGAATTTTTTGGTAGCCTTCTCTGATTTGAACCGGAACGTGGTACCGTTGCCCAGCTGAACAACATATTCCGATTTTTCGCGACTAAAGCTCTTTATGACAATTTCTCTCATGGGGTAGTTGGGTATCAGTTTGTAACACTTATCTTCAAAAACCCTTATTTCAAGCCCCCGATTGTTATATAATTTATATTATGTTAAGTAATAGTTGTTATCCTACTGAGATCGCATTTTTACTTACCCGGCAAAATCTTAAAGCTTCCCTCACCATAAACCAGTTCACTGGAAATCATTCCAATGAAATCTAAACGGACATTACATAAATCATCTGTTGCCGGAAAAGAGATTACATTACTTGCCATTTCAGTAGTCCAATAAATGGTGGATCTGAATACAGGGCCGGAACCCGTTGTCGGTTTAGATGTAGTTGAAACAGGTAAAGTTATGCCATTGATTAAATTTGACTCTATGGGCTGTTTGCGCCACGTGCCGGATTTTGTATCCACAACCACAATACCTTGTTTGCCCAATAATCCAAGCCCGATCAGCTTAGCCGGTGTGTTGTAAATTCTTACGGTCTTTAAATCGGCCGGTTTAAGCTCCAGGAAAGAATTGGTGTTTAGTGTTGCTTGGCCATCAATGATATATAACGGGTCGTTATTAGCCTGCCAGGCTGTTAGTCCTACCCTAACCCATGCACCTTTCTTGGATTTGCCTACCGATAAGGAAGGCACCACTTCTTTAACAAATTCATCCATGGTGGAAAAAGCGATAAACTTCTCTGCGGAAACATTCACATCGCTGCGCCCCAGCCAACTCGTAATGTTGTCCGGGGATGAACTAATATCGGTCATCGGCCTGCTTTGAAAAACCTCGTAAGAATTTGTCATAAGCCTGATTTTGCTTTGAAAATCCGCATATAAATCAATTGAATCACTTTGTGTAAATAAAGGAGGTAAAGGCCAATTGGTAGCTGGCTTAATCCAATCAACGCGAACCGGAATACGAGCGCCTTTATATTCTGCCAGGTACATAAACTCATCCGAACCTGTTAAATCGGGAATAGCTATGCTCACAAAACCATCCGGGCTGCTTGTAAATGTTTGGTAAGTATATTTTTTCTTTTGAAGGAGGAACATAATTTGTGTCCCAACCGGAACAGGATCACCGGTTAATTCATGGACGATGTACCCCCTTCTTTCAATTACATTAAGTGGTAAGTAACGCTTGCGATTTTGATCAGGCTGGATTATGGTTTTCCAGGGTAATTCTTTGGTTTCAGCAATAAGCCACCTGTCAATGTCTTGCAGTGTTATGGAGTCTGTGGTAAATGGAGAATTAAACCCGGCTTGGATCCAATCCAGGTGCGGATACACAGTTGATGGCAAAGCGTATTGATTCGTAGCGCGAATAACAGATACCAAGCTTGTTGACTCAACAAGATTCAATTTAGATTCGATTTGTTCGCGTGGCTTGTATTGATGTTTTGAAAATTCAATTCTCATAACGGGTTGCCTCGGTGCACTATAAAAATCCCGGGTTGCTACCACAACACCCGTTTTGTTGAGAACACTGATCTTCATTATCCCGGCAGGAAATTTATCGAGTGGTACAGATAAGCTTGATGAGCTGTTACCGGGTTGAATATCTTTTGTATAATGAACCTTCCCCCTTCCGGTAATTAAAACAGCAAGGTATTCTGAAGATTGGCTCATGTTAATTCGGATGTCTGAAGAACTCCTGCTTATTGTTAAGGTGATTCCTTGTGATACGGTACGAGGTAATGCATACCGTGTCGAATCATTGGCCCAGCGAAAGTAATATTGGTTTTGCACGGGGACCAGGGTTACATGCCCGCTCCCCCACCGGTTTGTAGAGCCTTTTACCACTACTCTGCCTTGCTCGTCTGTAAATTCGAAAGCGCGATTCCGGTAATCGGTATTGATACCAATTTGGCTAGGAAGGTTGGCTACCAGTTGACCGCTTTCCGGTCGTAGCTTTACAAACGATGCTGGTGTTCGATGTATTTTTTTATCCCGTACTATGGTAATTACTTCTGTAAATACTTTATTGAAATTGCGCATCAGGTTTGTTTGGGCGATTAACCGGTAAAGTCCGGCCGGAAGTGAATCGGGCAATACAAGCTGGCTTTGCCCGCCACCCTTTTTAACCGGAAACAGTATCGGGTTAACCGATGCGCCATGCGAATTAATCAGGTTAACCTGTACCAGTTCATCGTGTACACTAACTTCAGCAGGATTGAGCCGATAGAATGCCTTAATAAAGACGGTATCCCCCGGAACATATTTCTCCTGATTCAGCACCAGCATCAGGTCAGGCTCCCTCCACGTGCGAAAATAGTTTTCGGATGCCACAGCCCAATCTTGTGCCAATTGACACCAGCTTACCAGCGGGTAGTTAAAAATTAATCCTAAAAGAAGATAGTATTTTACCATCCTTCGGGCCTTTTAGTGGTTGAATTTTTATGAAACTCGTTACAGGGCAATGTATTGAAATCAATAGGAGTAAGATTCAACGGAACATCTTCAGGGAAAAGATAAATAACCCTTTTCCTAACGGATGTAGCCCAGAACAATCCCACAACGGGTTCGTTGGTATTAATTGCGCGTATGTTCCCTCTTATTTCACCGGAAGGTGGTTGGAAAATACTGGAAGCATTTTCCTTTTGTTCACGCACCAGCTTGAAGAAGTCATACACATTTCGGGTAAGGCTCATTTGCTCTACTTCAACCTTAAACTTGTGATAGAAAGTGGTATTGTTAACAGGCACCTCTCCCACTTTTACATTCTTGAATTCATTTCCGGATATTAACTGTGTATCGGAAAGTTGCGGCAAAACTTCGGGTACTGTTACCCAGCAGGTACAGCATTCACATTCGCCAACCTGCACTAAAACCCCGCCACTGTTTGGCGGACCGCCCACCAGGATATAACCGCTGCATGGCCACGGATCTTTAAAGGCAGTGTAAGGGGGATACCAGGTCATGTGCAGCTCCGGAGATGTGATAACCTCGTATGTTCCCGTATATCGCCAGCGGATGTATTTTTCCTGCGCATCCCCGGCAGTTGCGTCAACATAGATATTAAATACATTGGCATCCGCTTCTCCATGCGTTTCAACTTTAGTGCGGGCTTCAAACTCGTAGCGGATATCCCGGATTTCACCGACCGGGTTTATACGGTCCGGTTCAGATTCAAATACCTGGCCATCGGATGTCCGTACACGTATAAAATAGGAATGATTGACGCTACCTTGAATAAGGCCATTGGTTTTGTATAGGCCAGGCTCTGCTTCAGTAAGTACTTCTTCGTTACCGGAATCATCAAACAACGTAACGGTGGCGTTCGAAACAGCGGGCCGGTTCGTGGATTCCGCATCGATCGGAAAGGCCCGCGTGATTTGAACGGCATAAGGCGGCAACCCATCTGTTACGGAGCCTTCAATTACAATTATGCCCTGCGCAACGGGTGCATCAAATTCAATGCGCTCTACGCAAGCTCCTATCGAGCCAAATGCAAATAGCCAGGTGATGAATCGGAGATTACGCATTACTCAAAACGAATGGTGTAGCTAATAGCAGGAAAGGCAGTGCCTATAATAGAAAGCTGGTAGGGAACGGGTACTCCGCTACCATCATTTTTGAAAAATACGGTGTAGGGATTTTTACGGGCATACACATTATATACACTAAATACCCAGGTGCCTTTCCAGCGTTGTGTGCGCTTATGGTTTCCTTCAAAAACCAGGGCAAGATCCAGCCGGTGATAATCGGGAATGCGATACTGGTTGCGACCTGAAAAGTAAGCAACCGGGCTTCCTTCAAACTCAAACGCGGCTATGGGAATGGTTACGGGTCTTCCGGTATGGTAGGTAAAATTTCCTGTAAAGAAATGCCTGCGGGAAAGACTGTACTTCCACGATAGATTGGCAATGTGCGGTTGATCAAAATTAGAGGGATATTTATTTCCCCGGTTGATGGATTCGGTATTAAACCGCCCGTGGATAATACGGAAGCTGCGTGAGTAGGTGTAGTTGATCGTACCGGTTAACCTTCCGGAATTTTTGGAAAGGTAGGATTCAATTCCATAAGCATATCCCCTGCCCTGCAGCAATTCTGTTTCAAGTTGCGGGTTAAGCACAAGCTGTGCGCCATCTTTGAAGTCCAGTACATTAGCTATGTTTTTGTAAAATGCTTCTACAAAGAAATTATAATGCTTGGCTTTCATATCGCGGTAATAGCCAACTGATAGCTGGTCGGCACGCTGAGGCTTGAAATAGTAGCTGCTGGGTTGCCAGATGTCAACCGGTGTAACGGAAGTTGAATTGGTGATTAAATGTAAGAACTGGTTGATGCGGTGATAACCGAATTTGACAGATGCTTTTTCCGAGCGTTGCCAACGTACAGAAAGCCGGGGCTCCACTCCTGCATAAGCCCTTACTATTTCGCCACTGCCGTAATAGGTAGTATCTGTAATATTTTCCGTTTCCCGCGGAGCATCAGCCCTGTAATGGTATACATCCTGCTTTCCGAAGGAGAGAAAAAGTGGTACCCGTATGCCGGATTCTACATGCCAATGATTGCCCAGGTTCCATGTGTCTGAAAGATAGAATGCGTTTTCAACTGAGAATTGGTTGTCAAGTTTAAAACTACGCGCGTTTGAAATGGCTGATTCAGGTCTTAATGCCCCTGGTTGTATGGAGTAGAATAAAGCCTGCCATCCGGTTCTGAAAGTATGCGCTTGCTTTTGATATTGAAAATCTGAACTTATGCGGACGGTATTGATCCGGAACGAAAGCCTGGAAGCTGTTTCAGCGGGGACATTAAACACCTCGTATCCGTACCGGCTAAAGCCGGCCTGGAATTCAGCATTTAGTGATTCTGAAAACCGATGATTGATACGACTAGCCAGCACAAAGTTATTCCATTGATAAGTTGTATCACCGCTTAGACTAAACGCATCGTGGCTGGAATAACCCGATACAGCCAACATTGTTTTTTCAGAAAATTTATGCGAGAGCTTTAGTGTGCCATCATAAAATTTTACGGAGCTGTTTCTTAAATCGATATAATCGGTGCGAATAGAATTAACGAGCCAGTTGGAGTAGGTTGACCGGAATGAGCCCAGCAGGGATGTTTTGTCTTTTTTCAATGGCCCGTGGGCAGCCACATTACTGGTAACCAATCCTATACCTGCACTACCTGCCCACTTCTCAAAATTTCCATCCCGCGATTGAATATCCAGCACGGATGCATTTCTGCCTCCGTATTCAGCGGGTATGCCTCCCCGGTAAAACGAAACATCGCGCACCACTTCATGATTGAATGAGGACAGGAAACCAAACGCATGCGAGCTATTGAATACGGGCATGTCATCAAATAACACCAGATTTTGATCCACGCTACCCCCGCGCACATTAAAGCCGGCTGCAGCTTCGCCTACGGTTGTAACGCCCGGTAACGTCTGTACTTGCTTAATCAGGTCAACTTCGCCCATAAAAGCCGGGGCTCGCTTCATTTCACGCATGGTTAATTGAATCTGGCCGATGCGACTGGTTGTTACTTCGGCAATGGATTTATCGGTAACCACAACTTCATCAAGCATGTGGGGAGCTTTTTCCAGCGTAACATTTAGTTCACCATCGGAATAGACCTCAAGGTCAATTACCTGTGTTTCATAGTCAAGATAGCTGAACGAAAGCCCGTGGATACCGGGCATAAGCCTGAGCTCATATTTTCCTGTTGCATTGGTTGTTACACCAATAGACTCGCCCAGCCTGACTGTTACCCCCGGAAGAGGTTCCTGTGTCTTGTCGGCCATTACAATTCCGGAAATAGTAACGGATTGGGTCGATGCCTGCCCGGGACTGCCGATTATGGTTTTGGATATCCGTGCTCGGTTAGCCCGGGCCTGTGTTAGTAATTGATTACGCATCCTGGCGTATTCCGGATCTTTTATAAAGACGATACTATTCGGATACAAAGAAATAAAGCTAATGTCTGATCCCGATAAAGTTGATATCAGCACTTCTTCAAGCGATTGGCTGGCAGATATTTCTGCTACCCGGAAAGGCTTTAGCCACTCAGGCAAAAAATGAAACTGAATGGCATAATTTTCTTCCAGGTTCTGAAGCAGGGTGAGTAACGGCTGCCCTCCTGCCGTTCGTTCAATGGGTACTTTCAATCCCTGCTGACCTTTTACCTGCACGAAACAAAAGACTAAGGTAATGATGGTTAGGTATCGGGCTAAAATTGACATAAACTTTTTACAAGCTCTATCCAGTAGAAGCCTAAAGTATTGGATTAAATCCAGAGTTCACAGAAAGTCTGATACTTAATAAGATTCGTTTTTACAGGTGGTAACTCCGGTATGTTCCTGCCGGAAAAGAATTGAGAGAAACCGGGTTAATACAATCCGCATAATTTCTCATGGTGCACCAATCAACCGTAAATCGTTGGTTAGAAAGTTGCGAACAGGCTGTTGCTGTACTACTTCTGCGTAACTTAAAAAATCAAGATACCCCAGGTAAATTTCCTGCCGCAAACGTGCGGCCATCGTTTTAAGCTTGACCAGGTTGTTCTGCATACGTACCACGGCCACCGGGTTACTGTCTTTAATTTGTTGTAAGGTGGTTGCCGCTGAGCCTACATTCAGGTTTTCCATCATCGCCTGCACATCGCGGTAACGCTTAAGCAGGCTTTTGATTTTCTCGCGACTGATTTCGCGACCGGCTAACTGGTCGTTTTTGGCCGCATTGAACTCACCCTCCGCTTCCAGCATTTCTAATTTTCGTTTGGTCATATCGCCTTTGTTAGGATTAAACACCGGGATGGTTATGCCCATACTGATATTCCAGGGCCTGCGGTTTTGAGCGATGCGCCTTTCCTGATATTCGGTTTGCAGAAAGCCTACATTGATGTTTGATTTCTCTAATTGCCATTCGCGCTTCGCCAGGTCAACCTGTTTTTCGCGATAAGCAGCCACACCTGGTCGTGCGCTTAGAACAAACAGGCTGTCGACTACAATTTCCAAACGTTCCAGCGTAATTAGTTGATTTACCGGCCAGCTTACAGTTTTTAGCCGGGCTGCATCGTAAAGCGCATCTACTCTCCTTTTCTGGTTATCAATCTCAAAAAGAATTTCCTCTACTTTGATCGTTTTGTCCACCTGCTCCATCTTCAGCTCCAGATAATCTTCTGCATCGAAGAAGCCGGAGAATCGTTGTCCTTCCAAAATGGCTAATAACTTTTCAGTGGTTCTCTTGTCTTCTTCCTTCAGCTCAAGAATTTCCTGGTAGTATGTCCAGCCGATAACAACCATATACCGGGCAAATAGCAACTCTTTCAGCGTGCGTTCGCGATCCAGGTATAACAGCTCCTGGTAGGTCTTAAAGTATTGCGATGTACGTTTCACTTCAAACGGGTTAGCGGGATTTATCCGTAGTCCGTAATCCTGCCGGGTTCGGTCTAATTGGTTGCTTTCGGTGCGGAATTCCATTTTTTGAATGGGCGCCAACCGGTAAACGCTTTTGTTGCTGAGGTAACTGGTTTGTGCATCGAACGATTTGAGGACGGGTTCCTGGTAGGCAGAATATAAAAATTCTTCGATCGTAACCTGGGCCTGCAAATGCAGGCTAAACACTATACCGGTAAGCGCAAGCCGCACCCTCATCGCACCAATATCTTTTCACCATTGGCAAGGTTATTATCACCCGGAATTTCAATGAACACCTCTTGCCCGAATGCCTTTACTGCGGTTGATTTTTGCAGAATGGACGGAAGCTCAACAACCGATCCGTATCCAATAACTTTGCCTGAAACCGAGTTACGCAGTTGATCGTAGGAAGATACCGTAACCGTAGCTCCAACCGGAAAACGATCGGCTCTTTTTCCGACCAGGTAAATGACCACAGTAGTAGGTCTTAACGGGTTAATCTCCAGTAATTGCGTGTAAGCGCTAACCTGCTCATCTGCTTTTACAAATACATTTTTTATGACACCCGGAGCCGTGGCTACCTTTACGAGGTTCTCGCGCTCGCTTAGGAATAGCTTTAATTCACTTTCCAACAGTACGACCTGGTTTTCCAGTTGATGCTGTTCAGTGGCTCGTACCTGTCGGATATCCCGTATCTTGATTTCCTGTGCCAGCAGGTGTTTTTGTTTTTGCTTTTCCAGCGAATTGATCTTAATCTCCAACGGGGATCCTTTCAGGTTTTTTTCAGCAGATACGAACTCGCGGGTAAGATCTTCATTCAGCTTCAACTCGCTGGTGGTTTGCAGAATTTCGGCATCCAGCTCTTCGATTACAATACTGTTTTCAGCTTTGATGTAGGCAATCTCTGCTTCGGTAAGCTTAGCTTTCTCGGTCTGCTCCGATTTTAATACAGCAATGCGGTTACTCAGTTTCGCTATTTCAATTTCCAGTTCCTGGCTGGTTAGTTTAATCAGCGAGTCGCCTTCTTTCACCTGCATACCGGGAACCACCTGTACCGATTTGACAAGCGCAGCTTTCTCTGAGCTGATTTTGTACTGTATGGATTGTGCCAGCCCGATTGCCGCATCACCACTCCCGCGAAAATAACGGGAACTGATGAACAGCATCGTAAAAAACAGGGCGCCCGTGAGTATGTAAAACCAATTGATGCGCATCAGGCTTGCTCAATTTCGTTTGATGATATTTTGGGATGCTGTACGCCTTCCAACCTTAGTAAACGTTGCATCAGCTCTTCCTTGGAAAAATTTTTCTTTAGCGTTATGGCATAGTGATAACGAAGTGCATTCTCCTTGTTTACATACATGGCTATGGAACGGTAATCTTTACAGTATTCCCGGATTAATGTCAGCACACTTTCAAGTTTATCCGGGTTAGCCAATGAAAAAAACAAGTGATTATGGTGCACATAGCTTTTAAAGGGCGAAAAGTGCAGCAGAAAAGCTACAAGGCAAAACAGAACGGAGCCTACAAATGAGATGGTGAACCCATATACACCAATGGCTAACCCGGTGCTGAGCGCGGCAAACAGGAAGAGCACATCGCGGGGGTCATCAATGCGTGTGCGGAAACGAATGATTGCCATCGCGCCAAAAACACCCAGCCCGCGTGCCAGGCTATCGCCAATAGCCATCATGACCAGTGTGGTAACCACCGCGCCTAATACCAGCGATTGAAAAAAATTCTTTGGATAATAATCACCTGTAAAGGTAAGCTTGTGTGTGATCGCGATAAGCGAAGCCAGCACAAAGGCCCATAGAAACGAATACGTGATGTTGACGAGCTGCGGGTATTCGTAAACGGGTTGATCGGGGAATAGCTCAAGCATGAGATAAATACGGGTTAATTATTGGATTGCCCCGGTGTGGGTGTGCTGAATGACTTCCATGTTGCTGCGCCATTGGTTGTTCTTCCCCACGAAATATTTTCACTTTGTGCACCAAAGGTATAGTCATTAATGGTACGACCATCTATATAATAGATACCCACATCCTCCCCTGCAGCGCTCAGGGCAAAGTCGGCATGTAAGGCGCCCTGTTCCGGTTGGTTGTCGGCCCAGATGAGCAGGAACCCCCCGGCCGGTATGGTTGTCAGCGCGGGTTGATCGTCAGGAATCTTATGCTTGAATGGATTTGATTTGTTATCAGACACATACATGCCGCCAATATTTACAGCCACCGAACCCGCGTTATAAATTTCAATCCAATCGTCATACTCAGCGCTGCCAGATGAGTTATCCGGACAACAAGACGAATTGGAGGCCAGAAACTCGTTGATGTAAAGCACGGGAAGTTCATCTGTATTTAAAAGATAACTTAAAACCTTATTGGGCGCTGTGGCAGGTTCGTATGATTTAAGCCCGTTTGTGCCTTCGGCTTCCAGGTAGTATTCCATTTTACCCACAACGGATTGTGCGGGTAACGTGGCGGTATATAAACCGCTCTGAAGTGTCATGGTTGCAGAAGCATAGCTTCCGCCATTAAAGCGATAGTAGATTTTTACCCCGGCCAGGCCTTGTGTGCTAACCAGCGTACACTTTATGGTTACGGTTTGATCAAACCCCGGTACAATGGGTTCGCGTATTGTGCTCAGAATGGCAGGTGTTTGATTGCCGCCATTTGAAGTGCCCTGGGTTGGTGTTCCTGAAATAGCCAGGTTAGATGATCCATCGGGGTAACGCCCGTAGCTCTGTCCGGCACTGAGGGCAGGAAACTCCACACGATCGATCAGGATGTTATTTGCGTTTTCGAGGTAAACAGTTTCGCCTGCCGAAGTAAGCTTAAAATTGGTATTTAAGCCCGTGCCCAGATCGTTGCAGAGAAATACAATAAAGCCCTTTGCAGGGATGGTTGTTCCGGCCGGAATGGTGTATTTGGATGATGGCTTATCGTAGATGAAGTAACCGCCAATATTTATACTGGTTTCCAGGTTGTTATATATTTCTACCCAATCTTCACCTGAAGCATAAATTTCGTTGATGAATAACCCCTCTTCCGTAACGGGCGGAGTTTCTTCTTCCAGCGGATCGCACGCCTGGAACTGAAGTACACCTGCCATAAGCGCCAGAACCAACCAAGACCTGAAGAGCCTGCTTATCATTTTCAATACTTAACTTTAAAGAAACAATTCTATAAAGATAGGGTAATAACCTGAAAAACAGGTGTAGTTTTCATCTGCATCAACGCAATTTCGGCTAACCTATATCTTTCAGGGGTTAAACGCTGAACCCGGTAATAGCCTTGGAATACTTTCAGGCGGTTTATGTACTTTTGCGCCTTATTTTTAGAAGCAGATGATTTCAGTAAGTAGCTTATCGCTCCAGTTTGGCAAGCGGGTTTTGTTCGATGAAGTAAACCTGAAGTTTACGGGAGGCAATTGTTATGGCGTAATCGGAGCGAATGGTGCCGGTAAATCCACTTTTCTGAAAATTCTTTCAGGCGAAATTGAACCTACCCGCGGACAGGTAAGCCTTGAACCGGGCAAGCGCATGGCCGTGCTTCGCCAGAATCACTTTGAATTTGATGAGGTGCCTGTGTTGGATACCGTAATGATGGGCTATACCAAACTCTGGAGCTTAATGCAGGAGAAAGATGCGATATATGCCAAGCCCGATTTTTCAGAAGAAGATGGCATTCGGGCTTCCGAGCTGGAAACAGAGTTTGCCGAGTTAAACGGGTGGAATGCGCAGTCGGATGCGGCAGCGTTACTCAGCGGCCTTGGAATTCAGGAGGAAGATCATTACAAGCTGGTGAAAGACCTGAGTGGCGCACAGAAGGTTCGCGTGTTGCTGGCACAGGCTATTTATGGTAACCCCGATGTTTTGATACTGGACGAACCCACCAACGACCTGGATCTTCAGACCATTACCTGGCTGGAAGATTTTCTGCTGGATTTTAAGAACACCGTAATTGTGGTATCGCACGATCGTCACTTTCTTGATACCGTATGTACGCACATTGTGGATATTGATTTCAAGGCGATCCGGCTTTACACCGGTAACTATACATTCTGGTATCAATCCAGCCAGCTGGCATCGGCACAACGTTCTGCGGCTAACAAGAAAGCCGAAGAGAAGCGAAAAGAACTACAGGAGTTTATTGCCCGGTTCAGCGCCAATGCTTCCAAGTCTAAACAGGCGACCAGCAGGCGTAAATTGCTGGAGAAGATCAATGTAGATGATATTCAACCTTCCACGCGCAGGTACCCGGCTATTATCTTCCAGCAGAAACGTGTTGCGGGCGATCAGATCTTGCAGGTTGAGCATCTCAGCCACTCGCTTAATAACACTACCCTGTTTAAAAACTTAGACTTCTTTGTAAATAAAGGCGATAAGATTGCCTTTTTAAGTAAGGATAGCTTAACGGTTACCACCCTGTTCCAGATCCTGGCTGGTGAATTGAAACAGGATTCGGGTGAATTCAGGTTCGGGCAAACCATTACCACGGCCTATCTTCCTGTAAACAATGAAGATTATTTCAAGTCAGACGATAACCTGGTGGATTGGTTAAGGCAGTTTGCTGCGGACGAAAACAAAGATGAGGTTTACATTCGGGGGTTCCTCGGTAAAATGCTTTTCTCAGGCGAAGAGGTATTCAAGAAGTGTAACGTATTATCCGGAGGCGAAAAAGTGCGTTGTATGATTTCGCGGATGATGCTGGCCGGTGCCAACCTGCTGATATTGGATGAGCCCACCAATCACCTCGACCTCGAATCCATTACTGCATTCAACAATGCGTTGAACGATTTTCCGGGCACGGTTCTCTTCACCTCTCATGATCATGAGTTTACCCAAACGGTAGCTAATCGAATTATTGAAATTACACCCAAGGGGCATATTGACAGGCTAATGACCTATGACGAGTATATCGAAAATGAATCGATAGCTGCGCAGAAGGTAGCGATGTATGCATAAAAAAACGTCCCGATTGATCGGGACGTTTTTTTATGCATAAGCGTGCTGATTTTAATCTACATCCTCGCCCAGTGTTTTCAATCTTTTTTTCACACGGTTTGCGCTGGCTTGAATATCAAGATCACCATAAATGGTTAATAAGCTATACAGCACATTTACATCATCGGGTGAAATTTTTTCGCAGGCTTCTACATAAGGAAGCGCGGTTTTTAGCTTTTCAACATACTGCTTATCCAGCTCAAGCGCCTTAGCAAGATCAGCCTTGGAATTGCTAAGATTACTCATCTGATCTTTGATAACTTTGGCATCTTTCCAGTACAGGTCAGCTAACATGGCCGCAGCATCGAAGTTTTTGGGATCGCTCGCCAGTACTTTCGAATACGTTTTTTTAGCATTTTCATTCTCCCCTATTTCCTGTTGCAGCCTTCCCAGCAGGTATAGTTGCTGTGTGTCGTTAGGATTTTTCTGCAACGAAGCTTCCACCATTTGTTTGGCTACATCATACTTCTTGTCGTTCAGATAAATTGACAATTCGGTTTGCGGAAAATCTGTACTGGTAGGGTGAACTTTTTTAGCCTCCTGGAGAATTTTAAGTGCTCCCTCCGTGTCTTTCTTCTTGTTGTAGAAAATATCTACAAGGACGATGTAAGAATCGGCAGACTTACCTCCTTTTGCGTGATACTTTTTAATCAGATCAGCTGATTTATCGTATTCTTCGGCTGCCGGTGCAAAATATACCGCAGCATTCATCAGGATGGCTGTATCATTCGGAATGAAATACATGGTTTTTTCAGTGAACGCGAAAGCTTTTTTATAGTCTTTCTCATCCTGGTAAGCAGAAAGGGCTTTATCAAAATAGCTCTGAGCCATTGCACCCGTTACCTGTTCATTCATTAACGGGAAGCCTATTGCATCTGTTAAGAAAGAGGCTGTCTTATCCTTATCAATCTCTTTAGATTTTTCAAAAGCTTCTTTCGCTACGGCAAATCCTTCGGGTGCAAGCGACTTGAATTTTTGTTCTTTTGTAGTATCAATGGCCGCATAAATAACACCTTTCAAAAACCAGGCTTTGGCTGCGCTTTTGGAAGGATTTCCCTTTTTGTCAACCATAAATTCCTGGCTGGCAGTGGTAACATCAATTATAGCCTTGGCTTCATCAATCTTTCCGGCTTTCAATGCCTTTTCGGCATTGCCTACATTGGGTTTTATTTCCTTTTGCGCAAAGGCGACAAAGGGTAAAACCCCAAACATGAACACAACTATTTTTTTCATTTCAAATTAAGGTTTAGTTCTGATTTTAATTTTGTCCTGGTTCTATTTCGGTTTTTGGTTCTGTTGTATCGCCTTCTATCTTCTGGATTTTTTCCACAGATGAAATAGCATCTTCTTCATTTAATTTAATCAGGCGAACACCCTGCGTAGCGCGTCCCATAATGCGCAATTCTGCTACACTGATGCGGATGCTGATACCCGACTTGTTAATAATCATCAGGTCGTCATTGTCAACCACTTCCTTGATTGCAACAAGCTTGCCAGTTTTTTCCGTGATGTTGATCGTTTTAACACCTTTTCCGCCTCTTCGGGTAATCCGGTAGTCATCAATGGACGATCGTTTTCCATATCCTTTCTCCGAAACCACCAGCAAATTGGCATCCGGCCTGCTGATGCAAACCATGCCAATCACCTTATCCTCGTCCGATTCAAGCGTAGCGGCCCTAACACCTGAGGCCGTTCTGCCCATCGGTCTCACATCGGCTTCATTAAAGCGAACGGCTTTTCCTTCACTCTTGGCAATAATAATATCGTTGCTCCCGTTTGTCAATGCGGCATTCAACAAGCGGTCGCCATCGTTGATGGTAATGGCTGCAATTCCGTTGGCCCTCGGTCTTGAATAAGCTTCCAGCGAAGTTTTCTTGATCGTACCTTTTTCGGTACAGAGAATTACATAGGTATTGTTGATGTAATTTTCGTCCACCAGGTCTTTTACATTCAGGATTGCCTTAACCCTGTCCCCCGGCTGAATGTTCAAAAGATTCTGAATGGCTCGTCCCTTTGATGTTTTGGTGCCTTCCGGAATTTCGTAGGCTTTTTTCCAGTATACCTGGCCAAGCTCCGTAAAGATGAGCAGGTAGTTGTGCGCCTGGGCTATGAAAAGATGCTCGGTGAAATCGTCTTCTTTGGTGCCTGCAGCTTTGGAGCCGATGCCTCCCCTTCCCTGCGTACGATATTCTGAAAGCGATGTACGCTTCACATATCCCTGGTTGGATACGGTTATCACCATCTCCTCATTGGGGATCATATCCTCAAGAGTAATATCATCATCGCTGTGCACCACTTCTGTCCTGCGCTTGTCCCCGTAGCGTTCCCTGAGCTCACTAAGCTCGTCTTTGATGATTCCCATGCGAAGCCCTTCATTGCCCAGGATTTCATTTAACCGGGCAATCAGCGCTTTTACTTCTTCGTATTCGTTTTGAATTTTTTCGCGCTCAAGACCCGTTAATCGTTGCAAGCGCATCTCCAGGATAGCTTTGGCCTGAATTTCGGAGAGCTTGAATTGCTCCATCAGACCGGTTTTGGCAATTTCCGGATCGCGCGAGCTGCGGATTAACGCAATTACTTCATCCAAGTGATCAAGCGCAATGAGATAGCCTTCGAGGATATGTGCACGCTTTTCAGCTTCGTTAAGCTCATATCTTGTTCTGCGAACCACTACTTCATGTCGATGATCCACAAAGTGTACGATCAGGTCTTTCAGGTTAAGGGTTTGCGGCCGGCCTTTAACTAATGCCACATTGTTTACACCAAACGATGATTGCAGCTGGGTGTACTTGTACAGGTTGTTCAGTACGATATTCGGAATGGCGTCCTTTTTCAGATCATACACCACACGGTAACCTTCCCGGTCAGATTCATCGCGGATATCGCTTATACCTTCCAGCTTTTTCTCGTTGATCAGGGCTGCAGTCTTTTCGATCATCTGCGCCTTATTCACCATGTAAGGTACTTCGGTTACTATAATCTGGTCGCGACCGTTACTATTCGTAACAATTTCAGCTTTTGCGCGCACCACAATGCGGCCCCTTCCCGTAAGGAAAGCTTCCTGTACGCCCTGGTATCCGTAAATCAATCCGCCTGTAGGAAAATCGGGAGCGGTGATTAGTTTCATCAGCTCAGGGATGGTAATGTCTTTGTTATCGATATAGGCGCAAATGCCATCTACTACTTCGGTAAGATTGTGTGGCGCCATATTGGTGGCCATACCTACGGCAATGCCGCTTGACCCATTGATCAGCAGGTTGGGTACTTTACCCGGCAGCACAGACGGTTCAGTAAGGGAATCATCAAAGTTGGGCTGAAAGTCAACCGTGTCTTTATTGATGTCGGACAGCATTTCTTCTGCAATGCGTTTCAAACGCGCTTCTGTGTACCGCATAGCAGCCGGGGAATCACCATCAATCGAACCGAAGTTACCCTGGCCATCAACCAGTGTATAGCGCAGCGACCAATCCTGAGCCATGCGCACCATCGTATCGTATACCGAAGCATCGCCATGCGGGTGATACTTACCCAAAACCTCCCCTACAATACGGGCTGATTTTTTGTACGGTTTGTTATAATTAACACCCAGCTCAAGCATTCCGTAAAGCACCCTTCTGTGTACGGGCTTGAGCCCGTCACGTACATCAGGGAGCGCACGCGAAACTATTACCGACATCGAATAATCGATGTAGGCCCCGCGCATTTCATCTTCAATATTTATCGGAATTATGTTTTGCCGCTCGGGCAAATTAGTGCTTTCGTCAGCCACAGATTTCTTGTTTTAAGGTATGTGTTTTTACCTTTCGTAACCGGGTAAAAATCAGGCCTGCAAGGTATGGAATTTTGGTTAATTAGGTGCTTTTTCAGGTAGCCAAAAACCTGATTTTTTAGCCCCTCAAAGTCGTTTTTTGCCGGCCTAATAGGGGTTCAGCTTTCGCTTGTTCTTACCCTTGTATTTGATGAGCGTGGGGTTATTTTCGCCATACCCCGGGTTCTGCTTTTTGTATATGGGGTGTACCCGGCTGCGGTACTCTTTGTTGCCGTGTGCGTGGTTGATCTGGATCTTGCAATCCTTCAGGTAGCATCGGGGTAATTCGGGAATAGAATAAGTAAGTCCCACCTGCAGGTAACCGGCATTCATCCGGTGTACGATCGAGTTCCCGTTGCTGCCGGGAACGTTGAGGGTGTATTTCTTGATATCGTAGGAAGGTCTTATGTAAAGCCTCAAATACTCAGAGAGTTCCCGTTCGATTGTAACGCCAAGGTTGAAATAGACGCTTCTGTTGATCGAGTTATTATCAAAGATGCGGTTAGGCTTATAGCTACCTACTTCCAGATCGCCCGTAAACAGAAACTTGTCTATACGATAAAATGAACCGCCCGCGTACCCATAAAACTTACGCATCCAACCGCGATATTGATCAGGCCTGAATGTACCGATGCTATCCTTATATGCGGTGGGCCTGAACTCGCCAAGAGTAAGATGTTCGTAGCTATAGCCCACACCTATCCTGTACCGTTTCAAAAATTCGTAATGCACCCGTATGTTGACGGGGATATTTTTACTTCTTCCCCTGAACCCCAATTGAGCAGTATCCCCCGTAACCAGAAAGCTTTGTGGTATAACGGATAATGTGTCGGCCGTAACACGGTTTATCCAGTTTGTATAGGTGGTATCAAGCGGGCTGTTGTTCCGGAACACCCGTGGCGCAAACCCGGGTCTTTGAAAAACGCCAAAATCATCCAGGGCGTGCTTCATGTATGTGTTTCCATACCCGGTGCTAAAGCTGAAATTGAGCCGGGTTAAAAACTTCCGAATGGTGTTAGGCTTACGCTCGGCATAAATGGTTTCTAACGGGAAGGTAGGTTTTTTGTCGTCCTGCGCGTTTAGCCATGCCGGAAAGAACAACAGAAACCCCAAAACCAATGGCAGATATATGCAGCGCCTTCTTTTCAGAACAGTGAATTTAAAACCTTAAAGATAACAGCCCGATCGGGATGGTAAAAATCAATATCCGGATGCACCATAGCTGGGGTATCGGCTCTCTAACGATGTGAAGGTATGAAACAGTATCTGGCCTTTGGCCAGGTTATAGGTAAAGTCGTGCGTGGTTTCCCGGCTACCATCCTTCAGCGTAAGCGTAAGGCTATTCCGGCCTTCGGACATCGGGATGCGGGTGTAGTAAATACTGTGCGGCAGGGTTTGCCAGTTTCGGGTATCTGCTTTTTCGGTTATGGCGTTAATCATGCCCAGCACGCTACCCAATGTCTTGTCTTCTTTTCGAACCTGGTGCTCGGTAACTTTCTTTAATGCTACGCGGATAAGCGCCTTGCTGAATTCGAGGTGCATACGCTGCTGCAGACTTTTAAATGCAATCTTGTTTACATCTTCCAGCAATTGTAACGGTTGCTCTTTTCCGTTAGCTGAAATAGTCGCCTGCTGAAAGTATTGGGGCCGTTCGAGGTAACGGGGAAATGCCACTCGGAAAACTTCCAGTCTGGATAGCCCCTCTTTATCGTTATTGTCATATCCTTCCAATGAAAAAGGGAAGCTGATGCCCAACTCCTGGTTGTAGAAATAAACCCAGTTATCGCGCCTGTCTATTACAAAGCTTAAGCCCCACTCGGCCTTAACCGGGGCCAGCCCGTTATGCCAGAAAAAAATTACCTCGGCATTGTTTTTTGCCGGTGCTTCGAAGTCAGTAATCCCCCACTTCTCCTGGTAGAATTCAAGCTCATTTGTTAATCCGCTTAACCAGGCTGTACGCAATAAATCGGTTTTTACCTGGTCGGGCATGGCAATGCTGAACAGCCGTGCATAATCTTCTTCGTAAATGGTAACGGCATTACGATAGGCAATAAATGCGTTGTTATAATCTTTATCAGCCTCGTAAATCAGTCCCATCAGGGTGTGGATAAAGGCATCGCGCTGAAACTTGTTTTCGTTCTGGTAGCGATCGCTCAATTGTTGTAACCGGATGTTCACCCTTCTGCATTCTACCAGCGCGGCTTCGGTGTTGCCCAGCTTCAGGTAGTTGATGGCCTTGTAGTATAACAGCATCAGGTGCTCATGGTCTTCGCCTCTGTAGGTTGTTACGTTGGGATTGGTGAGGTAAGAGGCAGCTTCATTCAGGTAGTTTTTGCGATAGTCTTCGCCAAACAGAAATGCCTTTTCAAAGTAGGAATTACTTTCTTCATACCGGCTCATCATGGAAAGCACAAGGCCGTTGTTTACATAATACAGGAACTCGCGCTTGCCTTTAGCCTCTTTGGTATTGGCCTGCAGGTTGACTAATGCGGCTTGCAGGTTACCCCGTTCAAACTCCTGGTTAAAGGAATGATTAGCCTGGTAATAGGTTGCACAGGCGGTAGCAAACCATACGGTAGCTGTTGCCATAACTTTAGCGATTGTCCTGCTGCGAAAGTCCATGGCGGCAACTGATCTTATTTACGAATATACTTCTTGATCTCGTGCTGACCGTACCACACCCGCTTGCTGGTTTCCATATCGGTCAGGAACAGGGTGGTTACGTAGTTTACCACGCGTTGCTTGTTGAGCACATCCGTTTCGGATGTCATTTCACCAAATAACATCAGGTTGGCTCCCACTTCCTTACCCCATTGGGCTATGGTGGCGGGGTCGGCAAAGTCTTGTTGTTGAGCGCGTTCTTCACGCAGCTTATCGCGAAACGTATCTGATTCAATCAGGTCGGCCACATTCGAATTGAAAATGGCTACTTCAAATTTCTTGATGTAGTTGTTGGCGTCAATGTGCTCGCTGGTACGATTCCGGATCAACCCGACAATAATGGCCGGCTTCTTACCCAACTGTTTGGCATACTCCTGGTAACGCGGGCTGTTCAGTAATTCGGCAATCATCTTTTCGGCTACCTGCCGCGAATCAGAATCATTCCACCTGCCGCTTAAGTCTATTTGTTGCCCGGGATCAACACGCGAAACGGTTTGTGCACAGGCTGAAAGCAAAAGGCAAACCGGGATAACATACACAAATCGCATAAGCAGGTATTAAGCGTTATAATAAGTTGGCAATGCGTCTATACAATTAGAATCAACTATCAAGCCAATGCTTTTAAACGTTGAATTACTTCTTTAGGATCAGCAGCCGAAAACACAAAATTACCCGCCACCAACACATCGGCCCCGGTCTGCAGCAATTTGCCGGCATTGTCCAGGTTAACGCCACCATCAATCTCAATTTTAGCAGATGATTTTGTCGTTTTCAATAAGGCTGACAGCTCTGAAACTCTGGAGTACGTGTTTTCAATAAATTTCTGACCGCCAAAGCCGGGGTTAACCGACATGAGGCAAACGAGGTCAATATCGACAGCAATGTCTTTCAGCAACGAAACCGAAGTATGCGGGTTAATGGCAACCCCGGCTTTCATGCCTAAAACTTTAATCTGCTGAATAGTGCGATGCAAATGTGTGCTGGCTTCAAGATGCACGGTAAGAATATCGGCTCCTGCTTCCTTAAATGTTTCCAGGTACCGCTCAGGCTGCACAATCATCAGGTGTACATCCAACGGTTTTTGAGCATGCTTCTTAATGGCTTTGATCACCGGTATGCCAAATGAGATATTGGGTACAAAAACGCCATCCATTACATCCACATGAAACCAGTCTGCAGCGCTTTCATTAATCAGGGTAACATCGGCTTGCAGGTTGGCGAAATCGGCTGCCAGGATAGAAGGTGCAATAACAGGCATGTCAGGATAAATTGAATAAAGGACAAAGATACACAGTTGTGGCGTTTCACCTTACTGTTTCATAATGCGAAACGTAGTTTGGGTGCTTCCGGATTGAATGCGCACATAATACAAGCCTGCCAGCAAATATTCAACGTCATATTCAAAGGGGTTATTCTGCCAGTTGATATGCAGACTGGTTTCGGCTACGCGCGCACCTTTACTGTCAAAAATGGTAACGGTTACCGGGTTTATAATTTCGTTCAGCTGAATGTTAAACCGATTATGAACTACCGGGTTGGGAAACAGCGCTAAAGCATTCTCAGGTTCAGGCTCTTTCAGGTAATTGACTACGGCTTCATAATTGGGAATACCATAGCCCAGAAAATTATCCGGTGTAGTTGATTGACTGGCCGATTCGGTAAGCAACTCATAAATTTCCTGTGCAGTAAAATCAGGATAAGCCTGCCATACTCCTGCTGCAAGACTGGCAACCAGCGGACTGGCCAGCGATGTGCCTGAAGTGGTGCCTATATTTCCGCTTGCACGAATCACTTGTGTGCCAAAACCCAGGGCCACCACGTCCGGCTTAACCCGGTTGTCGGCTGTGGGGCCGAGTGAGCTGAACGGGCTTCTTGTTCCGGCAGCGTTAACTGAACCTACCGCTAATATTCCCGCTGCATCAGCCGGTGGTGTTACCAGTTGCCACGAGCTATTTCCTTCATTGCCGGCACTGCACACTACAATTATTCCCCTTTCAATGGCCATACGGGCTGCGCGGGTTATGTAAGCGGTTTCGCCATCTAATTGTGCCTTGGTGTAATTCATTCCGTTATCGTCAAACTCGTTGTACCCCAGGCTTGAGTTGATGATCTGAACCCCGGCACTATCCGCTTTTTCGGCAGCAAATGTCCAGTTCAATTCTTCGATACGGTATTCGGACGAAACATCTTCTGTTTGGTACAAATAATAATCGGCCAGGTAGGCGCCCCCGGTATAACTGCCCTCTATATAAGCGGCCATCACCGAAAGTACTTCTGTGCCGTGATCATCGGCTGTAAATACATTGGTGCTGTTGGTTACAAAATTGAAAACCTGTTTAACCCGGTTGTCATTATTCAGCAACGAAAATGGTGCAGCTGTGTCTACACCCTGAAACCCGCTATCGAAAATAGCAATGGCCATACCTTCGCCCCGGTTACCGGCTGCATGCATAGCCGGTATTCCCAATTGAAGCAGTTGGGTAGCATTGGCAAGCGGCTGGTCGCCTGTATCGTGCCTGCGTTTGATGCGCTTCGTTCGTCCGTTTGAAAGTTTTTGCCCGGGTGCCGCCAGTAAGATGTTATCTACAAACGGAAGCGCACTGATTGTTGAAAGTTGTGTGCCGGTGGCTTCAACCAGCACGCCATTTAACCAGCGCGAAGTATAAAAAGCAGCAACGCCATTGTCTTTAAGCTGCTGCACATAAGCCGGGTTTACGGGCAGATCGGCTTCAGTAATACTGATCTGCTGGTTCTGTCTTCGGGTAATGCTTTTGGCGCTTAGAAAATCTTCGGGTTGTGTTATACTAAAAGGTGTGCCTTCCTTATCCTTAAAGAAGACAAAGTACCGGTTGGTTTGAGCGCTCGCACCTATCGCAAAAAAACAAAACAGAACCAGCAGGTTACGGCACATAGCTGGTGAGGGTTTGTGTGTAGCGGGTACCTTGCTGCAAACCGGTACAGCTGCCTTGCATGCAGAACACAAGCTGGGATACTTCTTTCTGAACAAGCCCGATATTGCGCGCATAGATTTCTTTCTGAATGTCCTCACCAATAATCGGATCGGAAAGATCACTGATCACAACGGTTAATGTGCTTTCAAAATTGAGTCCGCTGGCCAGATCTTTTGGTTGATTGTAGTTTTCAATCCGGAACAAACGTTGACCCGGTGTGGTTACATAGTCTTCCAGAAAAGGAGGCTCATCATTGTATTGATTGCCGTCCCACACTGTAGCCGGGCCAACCGGAAATATCATTTTAACCCGTGTAATATTGCTTTCGTTCTGAATAACCTGGTTGCCGCTTATATGGGCCGACCAGGAAGAAACCACTTGCCAGGGGTTTCCTGTTGTGTTTCGGGTTGAAATCAAGATGAAGTAGGAAGCTATCCCGTTTGCCAGGGTTGAATCCGCTATCGCAATTTTTAATTGATATGATTCCGTAACGGGTTCGCTCAAATAGGTGTAGGTAGTCTTGCTTACCGAATACGTCCACTCCCGCCCGGTGCGCAAGGGAAAGAAGTCGGTACCCAGATCGACTGTAACCGGCTTATCGTTACACGTCAGCAGCGCCAGAATAAATATCCAACCGTACCTCATTTCGTTCCAAAGTTATTTTTTCTTTTTGATATTTGAGCCATGGCGTTAGTAACCAAAGTAAAGGCAGCCAACATCACCAACCTGAGCGATGCCCGCTATTGTGCCGGTATGGGTGTGGACTGGATCGGGTTTCCGGCTGCAGAAGTGGATGCAAAATTATTCCGGGAAATAACGGGCTGGCTTTCAGGGCCGCAATGGGTAATTGAGCTGGATAAACAGCCGTGGCCTGTTCTGGCCGATTATGCTGCGCAGGTGTGGCAATGTTCGTTAAACGATTTTGAAGAAGCCCTGCGTTTACCGGGCGCTGTTATGGTGCAGCTTGAAGCGTACCGGTGGAAGGAAGCCGAGGCGTTGCTGCGGACGAACAGCGATCGGATTGAAGCAATAATTCTATCCGGATTTTCAGGGAGCGATGGCAAAGCAACGGCCTTAACCATTGGGCAATTGTTTCCGGTGCTGGTTGATATGAATGAAAACCCTCATTCCTTAGATGAAATTCTTTCGTGGTCTGTTTCGGGCATTCAGCTTCATGGTAGCTCGGAAGAAAGGCCGGGACTAAAGGACTATGCACAATTAGCCGATGTGCTGGAACAATTAGAAGCAGAGTAGCCTAATCCCTGAACTTCGATAAAGCTTTCTCTACGGCTTTGCCTGCCACATCTTCAAATGAGATGTTGAGCGGTTTGACTTCTTCCAGCCAGCATTCGATCTTTTTTATCGATTTCTTTTTTACTTTTTTCAATACGGGTACGCCCAGCTTTTTCAATGCCGCTGCATTGCAATGTTGCTCGTACTGGCTTTTCATGGGTACTACCAGCAGTTTTTTATTCAGGTGCAGCACTTCGGCAGGTGTTTCAAAGCCGGCACCACACAATACGCCTGATGCGGTAACTACGCTCTCAATAAAATCATGGCCGCTAACCGGGTAAACCGAAATGCGGCCTACGTGGTAAGGTTTCTTCGTATGCTTGGAGAAAATGTGCCATTTTACTTTTGCTATTTTAAGTAAAAGCTGCACCAGCTTTTTATCATCGTAAGCCGGAAGGTAAATGGTATAGTGACCGTGATCGTTAGGCGCAGCTTCGCGAATGGCTGTACGTACAACCGGGGTAAAAATATTCTTGTCGTATTCGTCAAAGTGAAAGCCTACATATTTTTTGACGGGTGCATAATTCTTCAGCATCCACTCACCAAAAGGATCAACAAATTTTGGCCGGGGCGATTTTTTGGAAAGCAATGCAGCCTGGTGTCCCAGCCCCACAATGGGTACTTCTTTCTTGCGGCATGCCCATGCGGTTATGGGCTCAAAGTCATTTACGACCAGGTCGTACTTTTCTACCGGGAAGCTTTTGATCTCCTTAATTACATCTTTGGAGCTGTTCTTCTGAAAAGTTTTTAAAAAATTTATTCCACCCTGCTTGCCAAAATAAAAGCTTAAGCCTTTCGATTTGTATTTAACCGGGTACGGCAATACTATTTCGGCCTGTGCCCCGCTCACGAACAAATCAAGCTTGCCATACTTTTGCAATTCCGGAATAATATCTACGGCCCGGCTCAGGTGCCCGTTCCCGGTTCCCTGTATGGCATAGAGAATGTTCATTTCTTGATGGTCAGGAATTCGGTTACAAGGTCTTTAAATATCTCGTCATTATCCAGCTTGTTCTTTACCCCTTTCGGGATTTTGATAGAGGGAGCGGTAGAATCCTCGTAATACCGGTAGATGCGCCAGGCGCCTTCATTATACTCAAGCGCGGTAAGGTTTTCTACCCAATCACCGGAGTTCAGGTAGGTAACCTCTCCTTTCTCGCTGCTGATCTTTTTGATTTCGGGCTGGTGAATATGACCGCAGATTACGTAATCATACCCGTTGCTGATGGCAATATCGGCTGCCGTTTGCTCAAAGTTGTTAATGAACTTAACAGCCTGCTTTACACTGTCTTTTACGCGCTTGGATAGCGAGATTTTATTTCTGCCTAATGCTTTCAGAATAAAATTGACAAACGAATTAATCAGTATTAATGTATCGTACCCCACAGCGCCCAGCCTGGCGAGCCATTTGGAGTGCTGCATGGTTACGTCAAACACATCGCCATGAAAAACCCAGGCCGACTTACCATTAAGCGTTAGTACTTTTTTATTGGCGATCTGGAAGGAGCTCAGGCGAAAGCCGGCAAACTTGCGCAGCATTTCATCATGGTTTCCGGTTAGGTACGTTATTTTGGTGCCTTTGGCAATAAGCCCGGTAATGTGCTTTACCACCTGCATGTGGCTTTTAGGCCAGTAGCGTTTACTGAATTGCCACATATCAATAATGTCGCCATTCAGGATCAGTCTTTTTGGTTTGATTGATTTGAGGTACCGGAGCAATTCTTCGGAGTGGCAGCCGTAAGTTCCCAGGTGTGTATCTGAGATAATAACCAGCTCAACTTCTCGCTTACGTTTACCCATCGGGTTTATTACAAAATAAAGGATTGTATATTACTTCACCGTAACGGATGCATTATTAAAATGTTAATGCGCAAACCTGAAGCGCAAATATTTGATCGTTTCGCCTTTAGCGGCAAACATTTCCTCGTACCGGGTTTTAATATCGTAGCACTCAGCCCTTAAATCAGATTGATACAAGTCGTGGGTGAATTTATAATCTTCAATGTCGTTACGATACCCCAGCTCTTCTAACGTGAAGTTAAACAAGTCGGTATTGTCAGTTTTAAACCGGAAGTATCCGCCCGGTCGCAACAACTTTTTATACATATCGATATACCGGCTGCTGGATAGCCTTCTTTTACTATCGCGCTTGCGCGGACGCGGATCCGGAAACGTGAGCCAGATTTCATCAATCTCGCCTTCCGCAATAAAGCTTTCGATGAACAGGATTTCCGTACGAAGAAAAGCCACATGGCTGAGCTGGTCTTCCACCGCCCAGGTGCTGCCCTTCCAGAGCCGGTCGCCCTTTTTATCTACACCAATAAAATTCCTTTCGGGAAAAAGTTTAGCCATCCCCACGGTATATTCGCCACGTCCGCAGGCCAGCTCCAGCGTAATGGGCTTTTCGCGTTTAAAGTAATCCTTGTTCCATTTACCTTTTATCTTCAGGAAGATTTCTTTGCCGGGCTCCAGCACGTTCTCGCGTTGCGAAATTATTTCAAAACGTTTTAGCTTGCTCTTCACAAATTTTCTATTTCAGCGACCACAAAAGTACTCCCCCCTATCAGAATTAAATCATCAGGGTGCGCATTTTGGGTAGCGGTTCGTATTGCTTCATTTACATCGGGCACAACAACGCCCCTTAAGCCAACTGTCCATGCTTGTTGTGCCAGCGTACTGGCTTCCATAGCACGGGGTATGGACGCCTGACAGAAATAACAGGTTGCCGATGCAGGTAGTAATTTCAACACTTTGGTTACATCCTTATCTTTTACCATGCCTAATACCCAATGCAGCTTGCGATAGTTCAGCTCTTTGAGCTGGTTTAAGATTTCTTTTATGCCGGCTTCGTTATGGCCCGTATCGCAAATGGTTAAAGGTTTATCATTTAATTTCTGCCAGCGACCTTTAAGCCCTGTCAGGCCGGTAACATTTTTAAGGCCGCCTGTAATGGCTTGTTGTGAAATATCAATTCCCAATTGTCTTAATTCATCAATTGCTGCTAAAGCCCCCGCAATATTCCGGGCTTGATAAGAACCATTCAGGTCGCAGCTTATAATAAGCTGTTCATTTGATTTTTTGATTACAAAACCATCAGGCTGCTTTGTAACCCGGTAAACCTGGTCGGCAAACACAAGCCTGCTTTTTTGGCTGGCTGCGGTTGAAACAAAAATATCCTGAACTTCAGGTTGTGTTTCGTTAATAATAACCGGAACACCATGCTTTACAATGCCTGCTTTTTCTTTAGCGATCTCAGGTAATGTATTACCCAGCAAATCCATGTGATCCCAACTGATGTTGGTGATAAGGGAAAGTACCGGGGTAATCACATTCGTTGAGTCTAATCTTCCTCCAAGGCCGGTTTCGATCACAGCAATATCAACCTCCCGGCTGGCAAAGTAATCGAACGCCATAGCTACCGTAATCTCGAAAAAAGAAGGTTGTATGGTTTCAATATGCGGCCTGATACGCGACACAAAGTCAACTACAAACTCACGGCTTACTTCCTTACCATCGATGCGGATACGTTCTGTAAATTCCTTGAGATGCGGTGAAGTGTATAAGCCCGTTTTATAGCCAGCCGTTTGAAGAATGGCCGCCAGCATGTGCGATGTGCTTCCTTTGCCGTTTGTTCCGGCAATATGAATGCTGTTAAACTTCCGATGTGGATTGCCCAACACTTCACAAAGCGCAAGGGTGTTGGCCAGATCTTTCTTAAAAGCGCTGGCCCCAATACGCTGAAACATGGGCAGGCTTTTGTACAGGTAGTCAACGGTTTCAGCGTAGCTCATGGCCCGCGAAATTATTCGCTTTGTTGTGGGTTAAAAAGGTCGTTGCTGGCGACCTTTTTTATTCTTTTTTTTTTAATCGCTCGGATTTTATTTGCCGAGCTTAATCAATTTGTAACCCAGCGACACCTGAATTACCTGATTCTTCGATTCATTGTCGTTTTGCCCGCCATTTATTTTAGAAAGACCAAGGTTATACCGGGCATCAATAGTAAGCCCAAAAGGAAGATCCCAACCCACACCCAGTGCCGCGCTTATATCCGATTTCTTGTAGGCATCCTTAACGTCAGCTATATTCTGCGGGGTATTTTCGATTGGATCATACTCAGACTCAGCCGTTGTTAAGAAGCCAAACTGCGGGCCTACCTGCAGGTTAATGCCGGCAACCGTGTAGAGCTTTAACAGAACAGGTACGTTTACATACGTAAAATTTGATTTCAGATCCTGTGAATTAAACTTTACAGTAGAGCCTTGCTGAGAGAACAGCAGCTCAGGCTGAATGCCGATCTTGGTAAGCTTGATTAAAGCAAAGGCACCACCGTGAAATCCTGTGCGGTTTTTGTAATTTTCACCCACACTTGAATTTGCGTCCAGCTTTGCAAAGTTTGGCCCGCCTTTAACGCCCAACGCAAATTGTACCTGGCCGTTTGCCAGCGAATACGAGAACACACAAACAAGAATCAAAATTGAGATTTTTTTCATATCAGGAATGTTTATTGTAAAACGTTTTTAGTGTAGACAAATTACTTGCCAGATTCCCCTATCGGGCGATTAATTTAATCCTTCAAATTTACAAATATAATTTTTGTATGCCCCGGTTTGCTTCAATCGATGCCCGATTCAGGGTTTTTGCCGCGGATATTCCGGTAAAATGACAATAACCTGTTGAAATCAGCTTCTAAGTTATCGGATGCATACAGGGGCTCTCCTATTACAACGCATTTTTTCGAAAAGTCGAAACCAACCGGAATAATGGGAACACCAGCGTTTTTCGCGATAAAGTAAAAACCTGTTCGGAGCTTGCTTACTTTTTTCCGGGTACCTTCCGGGGCCATGGCTAATATAAACTGGTCATGCCGGTTAAAAATATCCACAACCTGCTGTACCATGTCGTTATTTTTGGTGCGATCTACCGGGTAACCGCCCAGCCACCGGAAGAGCCAGCCAAAGGGCGGTTTGAATAACGAATCTTTGCCCAGAAAACGTGCGCGTTGCAAGCGCAGAATACTACGGGCCATTACGCCAATTACAAAATCCCAGTTGCTGGTGTGCGGTGCAACAGCGATAATATATTTCTTTACCTCCGGTGAAAAGGATCCCTCCATCTTCCAGCCGGATAATTTAAAGATCAGCTTGTAAAGAGGCCGGAGCATGTTACAATAAGTTATCGATCAATGCATCATCCGCCCGGTAAGGTATGGTTACCGTAAATTGCTCAGACTGTTCTTTCTGTATCGCGGAAAGCGCCCCTTCGTTTCGGGCCCAGGCCCTGCGTGCAATGCCGTTGTTCACATCAAAGTAAAGCATGTTTTTCAATTTACGGGCAGCATCCGCAGAGCCATCCAGCAATAAGCCAAACCCTCCGTTGATCACTTCGCCCCATCCTACTCCACCGCCATTGTGAATGGAAACCCATGTAGCACCTCTGAACGAATCGCCAATCACGTTATGAATGGCCATATCTGCGGTAAAGCGCGAGCCGTCATAAATATTTGATGTTTCCCTGTACGGGCTATCCGTTCCGGAAACATCGTGATGATCGCGCCCTAATACCACCGGCCCGATTTTTCCTTGCGCAATTGCCTGGTTAAATGCTTCCGCGATTTTTATTCTCCCTTCGGCATGTGCATACAGAATGCGGGCCTGCGAGCCCACAACCAGTTTGTTCGCTTTCGCGGATTTAATCCATTGTATGTTATCGGCTAACTGCGATTTGATCTCTTCGCTTGCGGTGCTGAGAAGCTTTTCCAAAACTTCCTGCGCCAGCTTATCCGTGTAATCCAGGTCGCTCTCCTTGCCGGAAGCGCACACCCACCGGAACGGCCCAAAGCCATAATCGAAGCACATGGGCCCCATAATATCCTGTACGTATGATGGATACCGAAATGAAACTCCATCCGTAGCCAGTACATCGGCACCTGCGCGAGAAGCTTCCAATAGAAATGCATTTCCATAGTCAAAGAAATACGTTCCTTTAGTGGCATGTTTATTAATTGCAGCGGCATGCCTGCGCAAGGTTTGCTGCACTTGTCTTTTGAACTCATCCGGATTGTCGGCCATCAGTTGATTGGCTTCTTCATAGCTTAATCCAACCGGGTAATATCCCCCGGCCCAGGGATTGTGCAGGGAGGTCTGATCAGAACCCAGATCAACATAGATATTTTCAGCATCAAACTTTTCCCATACCTCAACTATGTTACCCCGGTAAGCGATGGAAACGATCTCTTTACTTTCTTTTGCCTTGCGCACACGTTCAACTAATTTGTCAAGATCGTCAATCACCTCATCTACCCAGCCCTGCTCATGTCTTTTACAGGTTGCCTTTGCATTTACTTCAGCCACAACCGTAATACAACCTGCAATATTGCCTGCTTTTGGCTGTGCCCCGCTCATACCGCCCAGGCCGGAAGTAACAAACAGCTTACCGGCAAGACCTTCACCATGCTTTGAAATTTTACGACCGGCATTCAGAATGGTAATGTTGGTGCCGTGCACAATTCCCTGCGGGCCGATGTACATGTAGCTGCCGGCCGTCATTTGTCCGTATTGGGTTACGCCCAGCGCATTATACTTTTCCCAATCATCCGGTTTGGAATAATTGGGTATCATCATGCCGTTGGTAACTACCACACGTGGAGCTTCTGTTGATGAAGGGAATAAACCCATCGGATGGCCGGAGTACATGTGCAACGTTTGCCCATCGGTTATGCTGGATAAATACTTCATGGTTAGAAGGTATTGCGCCCAGTTTTGAAACACCGCTCCGTTGCCACCGTAGGTGATCAATTCATGCGGGTGTTGCGCTACAGCCGGGTCAAGATTGTTCTGAATCATGAGCATGATGGCCGCAGCTTGTTTGGATCGGTGCGGGTATTCTTCGATGGTCCGGGCATACATTTTATAATCCGGCCGGAACCGGTACATATAAATCCGCCCGTAGGTTTCAAGCTCCTCCAGGAACTCAGATGCTAATACAGCATGATGCTTCGGGTGAAAATACCGGAGCGCATTTCTTACGGCCAGCTTTTTTTCATCGTGCGACAGGATATCCTTTCGTTTGGGCGCATGATTTACGGATGAGTCATAAGGCTTCTTCTCCGGAAGTGTATCCGGAATACCCTGAATAGCCTGTAACTTAAAATCTGGGATCATGCGCTAATTTTCCGGAATTGTTGTGGTGTAAAATTTTCTGTTGTGAACCTGTAGCCGTAGTCAAAAATCTCCTGTACTTTACTTAAATCCATGCTGCTGTAACGATCCATGCCGGGCGGATCAATGAGCACATCGCACAGGTGCTTGCTGGCTTGTGCATTGGCATTGATGGAGATCAACAAGCTTCTTTCCAACACAAGCTTCATGTTAGTAACATCAAAATCAGGGCTGATTTGGTTGCAATGGCAGCCCACCAGCACATCGCATTGATTACGAATGGTTTTTGCAGGAAGGTTATCCAGTATGCCACCGTCTACATATAAATGCCCGTTAATCCGGACCGGGTTAAAAATGGCCGGAATACTGCTGGAAGCCATTACGGCCGAAATTAATTCTCCCGAACTGAAGTAATGTATTTGCCCGTTGCGGATATTAGTGGCAGACACGGTTAAGGGTAATTTCAATTTCGAAAAATCGTTTTCCGGAATATTTTTCAGCAATACATCTTTTAATCCATTCATGGTAAGCAGCCCTGTCCACGTAAATGCCGGGCGAACGGCTTTAAAAAAGCCCAGGTGTTTTACCAGGTCAAAAATCTGGTCGGGCCTGTGCCCGGCTGCATATAACGCGCCCACAATTGAGCCGGCACTGGTTCCGGCAACACAATCGAAGGTAATGTCCATTTCTTCCAGCGCTTTCAGAATACCGATGTGTACTATGCCTCTTATCCCTCCGCCCGATAATACCAGCCCGCGCTTCATAGAATTTCTTTTAGCGGAAAAGTCCTGTCTAACCGAACGCCTTTTTCAGTATGCTTCACAGTGCAGCATTCATGCTCCGGGTCATGTTCCAGGAACAGAATGTAGTTGTTATCGGCCGCTTCATCCAGGAATAATGCTTTCTCTTCAAGAGTAATCAAAGGGCGGGTATCGTAACCCATTACATAAGGCAGCGGAATGTGGCCAACAGAGGGTAGCAGGTCGGCCATAAAACAAATGGTATGCCCCTTATACCTGATTTTCGGGATCATCATCTTGTCGGTATGGCCGGATGCATAGAATATATCCATGAACCCAAAGGGTGAAGCTTCTTTTTCTTTCACAAAGCGGAGCTGCCCACTTTCCTGCATGGGCAAAATATTCTCTTTGAGGAAACTCGCCTTTTCGCGGGCATTGGGTTTAGTAGCCCATTGCCAGTGATCTTCGTTGCTCCAGTATGTTGCGCTGGCAAATGCAGGAACCAGCTTGTCGCCTGCCCGTTTTACACCGCCTCCGCAATGATCAAAATGAAGGTGCGAAAGAAACATGTCCGTAATATCATCGGCCGAGTAACCGGCTTTGTTGATGGAACGGATCAACGAATCATCTCCATGTAAAAAATAATGGCTGAAAAATTTTTCATCTTGTTTGTCGCCCAGGCCATTATCGATCAGCATCAGCGTGTTACCCTCTTCCACCAGCAAGCAGCGCATCGCCCAGTTGCAAAGGTTACGCTCATCGGCAGGGTTTGTTTTTTGCCAGATGGATTTTGGAACCACGCCAAACATGGCTCCACCATCCAACTTAAAAAAACCGGTATTGATTACGTGAAGATTCAAGACTTAAGGATTTAAAATTCAAAAACTCAAATTACTTGATTTTGAATTTTAAATCCTGATTTTGGAATTATTCTTTTACGACACCCATGGAAGTAAACTTATCAATGCGCTGATTGATTCGCTCCTCCGGTGTTAGCTTGTTCAGCTCTGCGGTAAGGTTAATGATAACCTTTTTTACTTCAGCAGCCATGGTTGTTACATCGGTATGCGCACCACCAAGCGGCTCTTTAATTACACCATCAATCAGCTTAAGTGCGTGCATGTCTTTTGAAGACAGCTTGAGCAAGGCCGCAGCCTGCTCTTTAAAATCCCAGCTGCGCCATAAAATAGCCGAACAGTTTTCAGGCGAAATAACCGAATACCAGGAGTTCTCAAGCATCAATACACGATCACCAATAGCAATACCCAATGCGCCACCGGATGCTCCTTCGCCAATTATGATACAGATAACCGGTACTTTCAGCATAAACATTTCCTTCAGGTTGCGCGCTATGGCTTCGCCCTGCCCGCGTTCTTCCGCTTCCAGACCCGGGAATGCACCGGGTGTATCAATAAAGGTTATGATCGGCTTATTGAATTTCTCGGCCAGCTTCATCAGGCGCAGCGCCTTCCGGTAGCCTTCCGGGTTGGCCATACCAAAGTTACGTAGCTGCCGTTGCTTGGTGTTGCGGCCCTTTTGCTGACCAATCAGCATATAGGCCTGACCATCTATCGTTCCGAAACCTCCTACCATCGCTTTGTCATCGCTCACGGTACGGTCGCCATGCAGTTCAATAAAGTCGGTAGTGATCGCGTAAATATAATCCAGTGTATAAGGTCTGTCCGGATGACGGGAAAGCTGAACACGCTGCCAGCCGGTAAGATTATCGAACGTTTCTTTCTTTAAATCGGTGATCTTTTTCTCCAACGCCTGGATGGCGCTTTTAACAGAAGCATCGCTGTCATTAGCAAGATGTTTCATGTCGGCCAGTTTTGCTTCCAGTTCTGCGATGGGTTTTTCAAAATCCAAAAGATTCATTACCCCTGATTAGTTTTAAACAAGGCTACAAAATTAGAATATTTTTGAAATAGCGGTTTTTGATGTAAGGATATGGCGATTCTTAACCGGTAAGAAAGAAAAAAGTCCTGACCAGACTAAACCGGCAAGGACTTTATCTATCGATTAAATCGGTCAATTTAGAGAATGATGAGCGCCAGAATGATAGCCTCTATCAGCAAGGCATTCAACAGACCTTTCAGAAAAAGTGGTTTTTTATCCATAGCTTAAAAAATTGTTAATCAAATGTAGCGGCAAGTGTAAGGCTTTGAAACTGAAACCCGTTGAACGGCCTATTTTCAGGGTGAATCTTCCTTTTTATGCTTTTGAGAGCAATCGTTTGCTGTATTTGAGCGAAAATACAGCTTGAAGTGTACCCGCAAGGGTCTGTAGCCTAACCGGGCATAAAATAAAAAAGCCTCGAAAAGAGGCTTTGACTTTGCGGTCCGGACGGGACGAATCGGAATACTTAAATTCCTTCAAAACAAGCAGATTTTCAATGTTTTATAAGTTTTGGGTCAGGGATTAGGTCAAGATTTAGTTGGTTCTAATAATATTTAATCAAACAAAACAGAAATGAAAAATTTAAACGAAAAAACACCCGATCAGATTGAAGAGGAACGCATGTTTGCCCCTCGCCAGTTTACGCACCAAAGCTACCACAGGCTGGTAAACGAAAAAAGCAAACGCCTGTATCAAAAGCATGGGTACAAAGACCATCTGGATTTTAACGGCAACACCTACGCCACCACTACCGATGTTCGCCTGGCCATTATCTACCAAATGCTTGGGCACATTATGTACAAGCTGGCTGCTACAGAGTATGATGCCAACACGCACGGCTTCTTTCAGCACAATTGGGATCAGATAAACGACCTGCTCGAGCCGTAGTGCAAAGCGCAAGACTGATAAGGGTAAAAAGCTAAAGGAAATTTCTAAATGCTTAGATACAAAACCCAATGAAAATGAAATACATTATTAAAGTGATGTCTGATTATACTGCCCTTTTTTGGGACAGTGAAGGGGTATGCATCGGTTCGGCTGGTGATGATCTGGAGATAGACGGGTTGGAAGGATTTAAGATGTCTGATGAGTTAAAAAAGGATTTTCAGATAAAGTGCCCTGCCCCATCGACTGGGAAAAGTATAACAAACGCGGGATGGTACTGGCAAACAAACTACAAAACGAAATTGGACATCGTGTTAAGGTTGTTTACGAAGAACCTTGAGTAGCTAACAAAACGAATGTCTTCCCGAAAAGTAGCTTTTATGAAGAAAAAGAGTAATCATCGCAACAAGCACTTGCTGATGCTTAGAAATTTATTCAGAAAAGCAGGAATTAAATATTCCTGGCATTACGAAAATCTATACATTGACCGGATTGATTACGTGCGGCCTGGGTTCATTATATCAATTGACCCCATACCCAGCACAGGCACTTATTACTTTAACCTCTGCATTATTGCATGGACATGCTATTCGTGGAGTAATAATTCTGGACGTTATCCTGCTTGGCTACACTTTCCTGCAGGCAGCATATCACGGCTTTTTAAGAAGCTTCACTCCTACCATTTGATAACAGAGCCAGAATTTAAACAACTGCTATATACGATAAATACAACTAACGCTTTATCTCAGTTACCGGATAAACGGCAACGCGCTAAACCTTAGCACGGCAAAAGACCTTGAACAGGTACGCGCCAAGCTGGCTAAGTTTATAAAGCAGTGCACCGAACAAAACCTGGTTGGCGCAAACCAGGTGGAGTTTGAACCAATAAAATACCACCCCGGCATGGGCCTAAGAGAATTAGTGCAAGTAGGAAGAAAAGAGTTAGGTAAATCCGGTGATACAAAATTTGACCTGCGAAAGTTTATTGAATACCTGGATGGCTACCTGGCGCTGGAACAGGAGCAGCAAAAATTACTGGAAAAGGCAGAGCAAGGTTTCAGTAATAGTAATGTGGAAAAATCCGTTCAGAAAAGAATTAAAGAAATAGACCACGCATTTCACCTTCAGGCAGATCAGGGCGCAAAATACATTAACCAAAAGCCAGTAGATTTTATCGACCTGGTTAATATCTATTCGGAAGATAAAGCCGCATTTAAAAAGCAACTTTTTGCAAAAGGATTAAAGAGCTTTGAAAATGGACTTGGCAAGGTTAAGCCCGATTTTGATTTTGGAAAAAACTATTCCCAATTCAGAAACAAGCCAGATAAAGCCATACTTCATTTAATGAAAGAAAAATCAGGCGAAGTACAGCATGCCATCTACCGCAAAGGCATTGGCCATATAGATTTTGTTTGGGGCGAGCATAACAGCAAGACAGGTAAGGGTTTTGGGCTTGCTCACATCATGGGCAAGCACGGTAAAGAAATGGAAGAAATCGGGTTAAAGCCCGAAAAAATAATTCCATCCACGATTAAGCATGGAAAGTTTGGTAAAGTGAAGAACAAAAAAGAGGAAGAAGATAAAATTGTTCTGGAAACAGATTTATTCATGGTAGTGATAACCACAAAGTTTTTCAATAAGAAAAAAATTCTTTTGCTGAGTGGATTTGACCTGAGAAGCCAGGCAATAAAAAAACAGGGGCTCAATGGTACAGTTCTCGGCATTGAAAAGTCAAAAGGCTCTGAAACTCCGCTGTCGTTTCAACCCCTGCAAAGCAAAGATACTAAAAAGCGCAAGAAAAAGGCCAAAGACAAAAAACCATCCAGCAACCTGAAACCAGCAACCAACAACCGGCAACCGGCAACTAAACTCGGCTTCATTTCTGCCGATCAAACCCCGGCACAGCCCGCCAACACCTTTACCCTGCCCGGCCCTATGGCTATGCTGGGCCAGTTGCAGCGTTACAAACTGCAAATAGTTATTCCGGGCGAAACACACAGCAGCAAAAGCCAGTTGGGTATGCAGCTTGCAAATGCCTTTGCTGCAATGGGCAGCGGATCCGCAATGTTGCGTATCTTTGTATTACGAAGCTCACTCAAGGATAAGGCTCGAGGGCGCACTATGCCCTCGTTGTTTGAACGAGGGCAAAAAATAACTAAATTTGACCTCGTTTAAATTCAAAAGAGTATTAGTTGCCCATGTCGAAATGAAACACCATCCGGATAAACCTCATAATTCGCTACCGGCTTTGCCTCCTAAAACAGAACTGGAAACGAAAGCTATTCTTAAAGCGGCTATAGCTGCCAACCGTGCACTGGCCAAGTTAGACGGTTCGATTACACAACTTCCCAACCCGGCTGTATTGGTAGATACCATCGGTTTGCAGGAAGCGAAGGCAAGCTCCGAGATCGAAAACATTATTACAACTCATGACGAATTGTATCAGTCTGCCGTAGCTGATCGCAGGGTTGAGAACCCGGCTACCAAGGAAGTTCTGTTTTACAAGGAAGCGCTTTGGTATGCGTATGAACAAGTGAAAAAGAAAGGCCTGATTACAACTAACCTGTGTGTTAAAATAGTTCAGCTACTCAAGCAGAATCAGGCAGCAATTCGTGTAATACCCGGAACTCAAATCAGGAATGATCGCACGGGTGAGATTGTATATACACCGCCCGAAGGCGAAACTATTATCCGGAATAAGCTTCATGACCTGGAGCAATTCATAAACATTCCCGATGATAGCTTGGATCCACTCATTAAGATGGCCCTTATCCATTATCAGTTTGAAGCCATTCATCCTTTTGCTGATGGCAACGGACGTACCGGAAGGATTTTGAATATTATCTACCTGGTGCAGCAGGGCTTACTTTCCCTACCCGTCATTTACCTGAGCCGTTATGTGATCGAACATAAAGCCGAGTACTATCAAAGGCTCAGGGAAGTTACCGAAAAAGAAGCATGGCAGGAGTGGATACTGTACATGATTAAAGCAGTAGAGGCTACCAGTGTGCACACCTTATCGAAAATAGAATTAATTTCTAAAACCATGACCATGGTTGGAAAAACGATCGAAAAGAAACTGCCTAAAATCTATTCAAAAGACCTTGTAGAAGTACTTTTTCATCGGCCGTATTGCAAAAGGCAATTCCTTGAAGCTGCCGGTATAGCCAAGCTGAAAACAGCCGGTAGCTACCTGGCTGAGCTGGAAAAAATAGGTGTCTTGAAAAGTGTTCAGGTAGGCAAAGAGAAACTCTATCTTAACCACCAACTCCTGACAATTTTGAAGAAGTAATCTTCATGGGGCGATCCCGCCTCTGAGGTCGCATACCCTATTTAGGATTATGGGAACGGTTTCAAAACAATTGTAGTGTAAAGCGCAAGGCTGATAATCATCAAGAAATTTATGCTTTAAGGTATGTTAGCAGGGTGTTTTTTGGGTGTTAGCAAGATGTTGCCACTTATGTTGGCGAACCGTTTAACGGTTAGCCAATGGTTTACCCTGAACGGTTCTTAAACTGTTTATCATATCTCAATCTTGTTCAATGCTTCCAGCGTACCCAAATTAACTTTCCCCTTTACAAGAATCCCCTTAATAAGCTCAGCTAATCTTGCTAAGGTTAATCGTGTGGTTGTATCAGGTCCCTCTGTACTTAATTGGTTCAGGTTGTTGATCAGGCAATCAATGTGCGCCTGGGCTTTTATAACTTTGATTTTACGATCAATACCTTCATTCAGCTTGCGGATGTCCGCAAGTAGGAATTCTTCCGCTCCGGTAGTTTCAAGGTATGATAATGCTTTTGGATATATTTCCAGTATATCGTTACCGGTGTCCAGGCATTCATCGATTATTTCCTGTATGGCTGCATGAGTGGTACTGCTTATATGTGCGGACCGTACTTTGTCAAGGGCATGGATAAGGACATCGCGCATACTGAGCTGCAGGAGTATGAAAGCATGGTACCGAAGGTTATCAGAGCTGCAAACTTTGGCGGTACAACCTGCCAGGTATGAGGCGTAACCATTTTTATTAATCTCATGCAGAACCGTAATCAGGTCAATCGGCCACATGGGGTAAAGACGTTCAATGGCTTCAAAAATTGTGCGATGGTTGTAGTACTCTGATTGGGTAAAATTCCGGCTGGTAAGCACACCGGCTACCCGGCTGTAGCCATTTTCCAGCAGGCATGCCCCGATTATTGTTTGCTCCAGATTTAGCCTGAAATTGTCCATATTCAATTTCTGAAAAGTGTTCCGATTTTTTTCACTTTAAAAAGCCCCAAAATTTTCGTTTTTTGAGTAAAAACACGGAAACAAGCTCAATTTGGCCGGAACAAAATCGGAACAAATCGAAACAAAACCCCCGTTTTTGATAGTGTTTAGGCCGTTTTGCCGGAACACATTTTGTTCCGGTAACCGGAACATTTTCTGTTCCGCTAAAACCTCGAAATTTTGCTGTATTCGCATACTTTGTTCCGATTTGTTCCGAAAATGTTCCGGTGCTAATTAGGCTTAATCCATCTTAAAAGGATATTTATTGGCCTTTTTGACCGGAACACTTTTTTATTTTGAATATGCTCCGAAAACCCGGGGATATTCCCTGATCCAGCGCTCTATCTGCCGCCTGGCTTTGACCTTATTAGCATCCGTTTTACTACTATAAAGCATTTCTCCAATCTCTGCGTTACTCTTATTCCGCTTCATCATAAAGGCTGTGGCCAGCACCTCTGGTGGCGCATTTAAACTCTTTTGTACCAGGTCGTACACCTCATTGGCGCTTTGGTAGAAGTACTCAGCCAGTTGTAAGGCTCGGTTCATCGTATTGGCAGTTATTAATTCTTCCTGTTTGAAAGCGATATGAAAGTCTGCGCTATAGTCTTGGTCAAACGTTTTGTCGGCCAAGTGCAGTAAGGCAGCAAACCGGTAGGCATACTCCGATACCTTACCCAGAATACCGGCCTTAATGTTTTGTTCCGTTGAATCGTCCAGCCGGTTAATGAGCTGTGTTTTTTCACGCCTCCATAAGTCAAGCAATTTTTTGGCTGGTGGGTCTATTACGCAGCACCTGGTTCCTTCAGCATCATGCACCGGCAGGTCTTTGTAAAGTCGGGTAAGTGATCTTTCGTGCAGCTCAGTCCATTCTGCCGGCATCACAAAGTCGCTGTCGCGTTGTGATATACTGTCTTCTTCCGGTAGCGCAAAGAGCATTCGGAAAATAAACCCTGTAGTATCCCTGTCGTTTGTAAACAGCTTATTCAATATCGGGTACTGTGCCTTACCAATTACGTTTACAAAGGGGCGCTGAATTACAAACTTATCTTTACCCGAACGGATCCCACTGTATGGCGTACAATTCCAGGATGATATCCAAAACTGTTCATCTGTCCCTTCCCTCCGGGTAAGCTGGTTCATTCCGTTAATCCATTCCAGTAGTTCATCTGAGTGTTTACATAAACCCTTAGGGTTATCGGGTAGAATAGTACGCACCAATGTTGGAATATGGCTGTCCCGGTAAACAACCGTTTCCATTTTTTCCATGTTTACTTTTTCACGCGATAATCCCCTGGTTTTTTCCTGCCAGTCAGAATCAAAGCCGGATTGAATTTTGAATAGAGGGGCGTACAGCTTGTTTATGGCCGTAGTGCCGCCCGATGAACTGATGCCGCATAAACACGCCCATACTGGCAGGTAAACAAAATCATCGTTACCACTATTGACTTTGTATGCAGTGCCTATAGCCGTGCTGTATGCACTTAGGAGGGTGGTACCGATGTATGATGCGGGCAAGTCATATCCTTTGTTGAGCGTATCGAGAAACGGTTTTATTTTCTCATTGAATACGTGCATCGGAAATGTATTATTGCTCTGCCTGCGAATTACTTCGTTCTTTAGCTGGTCAGTAGTGAACGTAGCTAACCCTTCTGATTTCAAAAAATTTTTGAATGACATGCCAAGAAAGTTTTGAAATGCTCAAATGAGTGTTTTTAAGGCTTTTAACCTTCTTATTTCCCAAGCATCTATGGCGCGATTGGATCGAAGTTCTAAGATCAGTTTATCGATCTGTTCTATTGATAAACTGTTATTGGGGAGTAGAGTACGAACTGTTTTCAGCCTTGCAGAAACAGTTTTTTTTTGTATTTTTGTTGTCATAAGGTTAAAAAATTTAATCTTGTTGCCTGAAGAATTTTAAAGCCCCGCTACCAACGGGGCTTTTCCTATTTAGGATTATGCTCTGAGAAATAGGCCATAAAGCCCATGTGAGTTACCGTAAACAAGTCCTTTTTGTGAAGTGTTTGATAGCCCGGTTTCAATTTGTTTAAGCGCATCGTTTGAATTCATGGATTTTTCCAGCAACAAAAATTCATCCACAGCTGCATCCAGTTGAGCACCGCCAATTACTAATCCATGTTCCGCATACATGCTTTTGATTCCTGTGCGCAAGGAATTTGTTTGTTCCTCTGTCCGTACACGTGGAGCAAGAAGCTTGTCTTTTGAAGACATGAAGTACCAGGCTACACCGCCCAGTCCAAGCAATGCTAAAATTGCAAAGCCCCAATTGCTGCCGCTTTCGTTGTTGTCTTGATCACCCTCAAGGCCTGTCATTTCATTTCTGTTCAATCTTTTTTTTCGTTTTCATTTTTGAATTTGTTTGGATTTCCGGCCAAAGCGGAAAAGTGCTTTTTTGTTCGCAGCCTTTGGCACTACGTTTTGTGCATTCGTAAAAAATAGGTAGCCAATACCTGCAACAAGGGTTACGGCAACAGCCGGAAGTAACCACTTGGTAACTGACGAGGTGTTTTCAATACCTTTTGCCACATTCTCAACGGCCTGACCTGCTGATTGCGCCACGTTAGTCGCAGCTTTAGCACCAGATGAAACTACTTCGGTTGTGGCTGTTGCTGTTGGCGTAAATACGGCCTGGAAATAAGATAAGATGTCGCCTAAACCAACACTTTTGAAGTAGTTAAAAAAATCTGATTTGTAACCACAAAAGTTACTGTTCATGAAACTGGCCGATTTGTTCCAATGGACTATGAACACATTGTTTGCGTTTTCGATAGCCTTATCCTGAGTATATTTGATGTTGCTGGCAAATGCACCGGCCATAAATGCTTTAACAAGGTCTTTGTGCCATATCATCCACTGGGCACAATCCCAATCTTTAGTTGGGGTATCACGAAATGTTGGTACTTGGATGGAACCAAGCTGAGTTATGGTTAATGTTCTCATGGCTTTTGCTTTTTATTTTGGCTGGAAAAGTAAACAGCAACACCAATACCGGTTACTACAACCGCACCGCCAACAATTATCAGGATAGTTTGTGTCCTTGCCCTTCGTTCATTTTCAAGTTTTGTCAACTCAAAGCTTTGATTGGATTCTGCCAACCGTGTTTGAGCATCTGCAATTGAAGCTTGACTTTGAGCAATACTTGCCTGGCTTGCCGCAGTCTTTTTGGCTGCCGATGAAGCAAATAATGAAGAAACAATGTTTGACGCCCCGGTGATAATCGCGGCAGTTGGTACTGCACCAAGTTCAGGCGATTTAAATTGAAGTGTTCTCATGATCTGTAAAAATTAAGCCTCTGCCGGTTCGGCAATTTTTTCAAATTCCGTTAGGCTTAAATAAACGGCAGAGTTAATTCGATACCGTTTCAAGCGCCCTTCTTGTAGTAGCTTTTTCAGGAAAGAAATACTTGCACCTGTTCTGGCAGAAGCTTGTTTGATTGTAACTAATTGTTTGTTGGTTTCCATAAGGCATACGATTTTGTTTTCAGGTGTAAGGATGCACCTAAAAAACTATATACCTATGTTGGTATTAACCCTTATGTCAGAAAATGCCATGTTTTAATGTCAGGTTTGTTAGGATTTATCCTAAACACGGCCGGCTTTCACAAGTCTTTTTTTCAACTCATTGAATGGATTACCAGGGTGATTAATGCGGCTTGATCTACTGCCAACAATGACTCCAAAGCACGACTTTGCATAATGTGCAATTTGGGGATTCGAGAAATCGATGCTTGATTTAAAGTAATCGAATTGTTTAAGCAAAGATAGTAAATCACATACAGCACCCGGACTATCGTTACCCCTACCAACTCGGATAAAATTACCTTGTGAGTCGAACCATTTTTCGGGGTCTTCTCTTGAAAGTTCACCAATAACGTAATTATAAAGCCTATCATCTTTAAATAGTGCCTTGAATTCAGATGCTTCTTGTGTCATTTTTACAAGTGGCGGTACATCTTCAATCCACTTATTCCATATCCGTTTACCAGGTTCGATTAAATTGGGGTTCTCCTTTTCAACAATGAATAAAAAATCTTTGTAATCGGTTAAGCTTCTTTTGAAAGTTTCTTCAAAGTGATACGATAAAAAACTGATCGGGTCGCTGGTAACATAGAATACGAAAGCAAACAAAAATCTATATAATACTGGGTGTCTTGTTCGATCAATTTCAACCTTTTGATTCAGTATTACTCCCTGTTGTGGAACTTGAAAGAACTCTCCAGGATTTTCTGTTTCTCCAAAAAAATAATAATGATTCTCTCTACCGTATGACCGTGAATTGTCGGAATGAATTTCTATGAGGTCGTCAAGATCAGGCCTACTCCAAAGTTCATGTACCATTTTCATACACCTGGCACCTGTTACAAACCCTTTATTTATAAATTCTTCTTCATCAGGTAGTTCAATCTTAAATTCCGGATGCCTTCTTAAAAAGTCATTGTATAAGTCAAGGGTTGATTTATCGAGATTTTCCCTACTCAAAACATCTGCAATAGTTTTTCTAATCTTAAAATTTCCTGTTGCCTTGTAAACATCACATAAGATGTCTGTACGTATTTCAAATAGATCAATTTTGCTCATGCGATTCTATTTTTATAATGGCCGATTCAAGCGGAAGCTTATAGTAATGATTCAAAACTGTCTTCAGGTCTTTACCCACAATTGCAGCTACTTCTGCCGGGCTAAGCCCAAACCATTGGGGGGCAAGTGAGATAAACGTTTTACCGGCCGTGTGGGAGGTTATCAGCTTATACTTGGGTTCTTCTTTGTCTGTGTCGCGGCCGGCAATATTAACCCGGATGGTTAACCTGGTTACAATACCGGCCTTTTGGCATACTGTCTTTATTGCCCGGTTAAGCGCCTGTTCGCTTATGCGGGGCGATCGGTTGCCGTGCCGCTCTATAATCTTCCGGGCTTTGGCTAATAATGGAATGGTAACTTCCTTATCGTTCTTTTGAAGGGTCATTCTGATTTTGCCGTCAATGATTCGGGTCTCATTAACCCGCTTCAAATCGCTTATCCGCAACCCGGTGTAAACACCCAGCAGGAAGATATCCTTTGCTTTTTGCAGCTCAGAGCTATCGTTTACGTCAACTTGCTCCAGTTGCTCCACCTCTTTATCTGAAAGGGCAATAATTTCTTTTTTGCCGGTACGGATTTTAATGGTGTTCACATCGTACCCCAGCGTTTTCAAAAACCACCGGAGGTGCTTCATTCGCTTGCCGTGTGTGCTGTTGGCCAGCTTCCGCTTTTCCTGAAGGTAGCGCTCGTAGGCGGTAATGATTGATTCGTTAAGGTCTCCCCTTTCTATACCCCCGTTTCCTGACTTCGTTAAGAACTCAAGAAACTGCTTCATGGATTCCCGCACGGCCTTTTGAGTAGATGGCTCGTAATGGAAAAGGCTATTCTCGAGCCAATCATTAACCAGGCTCTTTACGGATTTATTATCTGCCTTTTGTTTTTTGTCGCTGGCGAGCTTCTTGGTTATGCGTTCACTTTCAAACCGGTTGAATTCCTGCTTAACAGAGAATGGCGTTACTATTTCCTCCTGGGCTTCTAACCGTGTAATCGCCTTACTGATTCTTGATTTTACTTCGGTGATAGCTTTGGCTACCTCACCGCGATGATCTTTCGGAAATTGGTCAACCGGGCTCCAATCGCTTTTATGGATCCTTTGCCCGGTAGAGATCAGCTCTGCCTGGTCTTTGAAATACAGGGCAACATAAATCAATCCTGAACTACCTTGACCTGCTTTCTTTTTTAAAAGGAACCTGATCTTCATTTTGACCCAATATACAACGGGTCAAGGTACAGGTCAAGATTCAGTGGGGTCTAAAGGGTTGTAATTGGCACGGAAATGCCCTATATTTAAAAAAAGAGGGGTATAAACCCCTCTAAGCGGTCCGGACGGGACTCGAACCCGCGACCTCCTGCGTGACAGGCAGGCATTCTAACCAGCTGAACTACCGGACCATTCCCTCATTCCTGGCGCCAGGCGCTAAAAATGAGGTTGCAAATATAGTGCTACCTTCATGCATTGCAAAAAACAACGAAATTATTTCTTAATGGCTTACATTATTTGCTTTGGTGTTTGCTTTATACAGGTAGAAACCAATTATCGCCACCAGCACCAATGAGGTTGCTGGCAGAAACCACACTCCCAGGTAGCTGCCGATCATAGAGCTGAAGTGGATATAAGCGAATATTATCATTATTACAATCTTCAATATACGCATCATTCTAACGGCTATGGTGTATTGACGCTCAGCGTTTTCCGGTGTAATCTCAACAGTATAATTATACCAATGAGGATAATTTGCTATCCAGGTTAGGAGTGCATAAAGTAAGGTACTTATACCAGCCAGCAGCCAGAGTGTGTCCTTGCTGCCAAAGGCATCGGGCACACCCGAAGTACCATAATGTGTTGGAATCTCTTCGGGTGTTCTTCTAAAGTTAAGAATTAAGAAAAGTATAGTGCCGGCCCAGATCATAAAAGCTATTGCCTCTATGGCCCAATCCAGCCTGGTCATTTCAATTTTCAGCTTCGGCCTTTTCATACAGGGTAAAAGTTTATGCGCTCACTTTCTAATTACGCTCGATGTGCAACAAGACTACTTCTCTTTCAATGTGAAGTTCTCTTATCGATCGTAAGGCATTTGATCATCTCAGGGCTTAACGAATCGCTGTACATGCCATACGCATCAACCAATAATCCTTTGATGCCGGTTGAAGATTGAATAGCCATAAGAATGGAGCTGTCGGCAGGATTGGTCATGCCTTCAAAGCGATGCACTTCATCTACATGAAATTCAGCAGGCTTAAACTGTAAATTGAGTGGCGGGCATTCAATCCATTCAGGATGCAGGTTGAAATCATGAACATACCCGCGTTTCTTTAAATCGGTAATTGCCTCACTTAATGTTTCATAAAATTTTGCTGGTACCATGATTGAAATTTACATCTCTCTTATCGAAATAAAAAGCTATTTTTAAAGTTCGGTTATCAACATGAAGCGCGGATTTTTTGTATTCCTGCTGGCAGTCCTGGTTTCTTCCTGCGGTCTGCTGGGTAAAGGTGAGAAAGTGGTAAAGCCCCGTACACACAAAGTATGGGCAAGAGGTAACCGGTATGTAATTGATATTCCGGTGGGGAACAGGCACATCCGCATGTTTGAGCGTAAACGCACGAAGATGGTACGGATGAAATGATGTTGAGTATCAGGTATTGGGCATTAGTTTGTAATCTTTATCAGCTCCCAATACCTAATGCCTAATACCCAATACCCGATTATTGAAGCCCCTTCAGCACCATCTCAATATTTCTTCTGAAGAAAAACTTTACCGGGCTTAGCTGCTGGATGTGTGCCGTAACCACCGATCCGTAAAAGATGGTACTCAGCAAATTAGTAAGATCGCGGGTAGATGCCGTTTTGGTAATTTCTTTCTTAAAGATTGCTTCGAGGGTAAACTTCTCAAACATCTGGTCCAGCGATTGAATTTCTACCAATTGAATATCCTTCACCTCCGGAAAGATCAGCTTCTTTTCTTCTGCTTTTACCGGGAATGGCTTGGGCGGACGCTTCAGGTCGGCCAGGTAAGCAAACAAGCTCAGGATTATACCCGGGTGGGCTTCGCAATCCTCAGCCAGCTTATCAAAGAGATAGGTAATACCAGCCACTCCTTCTCTGGGCTTATCGCGAAACTCCACGGCCCGCTTCAGGCACCAGATACGGAAATAGTATAGCAGGATGTCTTCCTTCTGCGGAAAGTACTTGAACAAAGTTACTTTCGAGATTTTTACTTTGGCACAAATCTCTTCCACATACAGATCATCAAATGATTTCTTGCCGATCAGCTTGATGGTGTGGTCCAGCACACTGAGTTTTAATCGGGCAGCTTTTTCTTTTCGCAGGCTCATGGTAAACTTCGATCGGAAGTAATACATTTAGCTTCATAAAACCAACCATCTGCTCCATGAAACGCATCTTTGTTCTGCCATTGGCCATTATAGTCCTTGCCTGTAACACCTCCCGAAAAGAAAAAGTAATTGGCCTGGTGACCGACTCAGCCATGGTTGTATCGGCACATGCGCTGGCCTCGCAGGTAGGGTCGGACATTATGAAGAAAGGTGGCAATGCCATAGATGCAGCTATTGCTACACACTTTGCGCTGGCTGTTGTGTTTCCGGCAGCCGGGAATATCGGTGGCGGGGGTTTTATGGTGGTACGGTTAAAAGACGGAACAACCGCTGCGCTTGATTTCCGGGAGAAGGCCCCTGCGGCAGCCACTACTGATATGTACCTCGATTCTGCCGGCAATGTGATTCCCGAACTCAGCACACAGGGGCATCTTGCTTCGGGTGTTCCCGGTTCGGTAGAAGGTATGGCGGAAGCTCACAAAAAGTATGGCACACTTCCATGGAAAGACCTGGTGCAACCCGCCATTGATCTTGCGTTGAATGGCTTTACGCTTACGCAACGGGAGGCTAACTGGTTTAACGAAATGCAGGAGGACCTGCAGAAATACAATACTATAATGCCCGGTTATTTACTGCGCGATTCCTGGAAGGCCGGTGATTCCATTCGCTGGACAGAATTAGGGCATACACTTGAGCTGATTCGCGATAAAGGCCGGGCCGGTTTTTATGAAGGTGCTACGGCAGAAAATATTGCCGCAGAGATGAAACGCGGCAAGGGCTTGATTACACTCGAAGATCTGAAGAACTACAATGCCGTTTGGCGCGACCCGGTTATTGCCAATTACAAGGAATATAAAATTATTTCCATGCCACCTTCATCCAGCGGAGGGGTGTGCCTGGTACAGTTGCTTAAATCAATAGAGCCCTACCCTATTCGTCAATGGGGACACAATTCGGTTGCTGCGGTTCACCTGATGACAGAAGCCGAGCGCAGGGTTTATGCTGATCGTGCTATTTACCTTGGTGATCCTGATTTTTACGAGGTGCCCATCAAACAAATGATTGATGACCAGTATAACGATGACCGCATGAGTACCTACAATCCTGAAAAGGCTACTCCCAGCGCTGAAGTAAAGGAAGGTGTAATACCCGGTTATGAATCAGAAGAAACAACCCACTACTCTATTGTTGATCCGTATGGCAATGCTGTGTCGGTAACCACTACCATCAACGGCTGGTTTGGTTCGCATGTAGTGGTTGCCGGCTCCGGGTTTTTCCTGAACAATGAGATGGACGACTTCAGCGCGAAGCCGGGCGTGCCGAATATGTTTGGCGTACTGGGTGCTGAAGCTAACAAGATAGAGCCCAACAAGCGCATGCTTAGCGCGATGACACCCACTATTGTAGAGAAAGACGGACGCTTGTTTATGGTGGTGGGCACTCCGGGCGGTTCAACCATTATTACTTCTGTGTTCCAGGTTATCCTGAATGTAGTGGAGCATAACATGCGCATGCAGGAGGCAGTAAATGCACGCAGAATACATTCGCAATGGCAGCCGGACATGGTTATACCTGAGACAGGCGCATTGACCAAAGCCGACAGCCTGGCGCTTGTAAACATGGGGCACAAGATAACGCCACGCAGGGCAATAGGTCGTGTAGATGCCATTCTCGTTCTGCCCGATGGTAAATTAGAAGGCGGTGCAGATAATACCCGTGGTGATGATACGGCCGTTGGGTTTTAATCCTTCAGCTCCCCGTAACGGCAGGTGATTTTCATTGGGCCGGAGCCGGTTTTTCCTGTTCCCCGGAAAAAATTTTCCAATTTTTTTTAGGTGGAAATCAAGGCCTCCGATTGGGTGGAGGTTACATCCGCAAGATGCAAGCAATGCCATTTCATAGAATGCCAATGGAATAAGATAAATGAATGGCAGTACGCTCAGTGTACGGATCTGATAGCGGGTGTAAACAACCAGCTCATTAAGCGGCACAAAGAGCATAGCGATAAAGGCCGGAACGTTTCCGGGGAGTGGCTCGAAGGTGGCAATCGGAACTTTTTTGCTAACTGCCTGCTGTAAAATTTTCTTAGCGTTTGGGTTCGTCCATATAATGAAACGATACCAACATCGTTTGGAATTTTTGTTTCAAGTGTTGGGGTAAATCAGTTGTATTAACTAATTGAGATTCAAAAGTTATTATAATTGGATCAGCAGCAGGTATTTGCTCAACACCTTTATGTTTCGAATACAAATCAGTTCGTGCTTAACTTACTTCAGGTTGCTTGCCGTCAGTGTCTTGAAGAGATTATTACCCCTTCGTCTACTCCCGAAGCACAATTCAACCACTTGGAGTTACGGTTTGTCTTAAGTCTTTTTCTATAGGGGGAAGAACCGGTTTATAGCCATCACACCGGGTAGCAATAAGCTGTAAATAGCTGGTGCCATAGTCGCGCCACGAGGAAGGAAAACTTCTGAAATCTTTCTACTCAAGTGATAGAATTCGATTCATATTATATGAGATAAGCAATTGCTGTGAGGGCTGTTTCCCCTATAGGAATTTACTACCGATTGTTTAATAATTCAGATAACTTATTACATTTGAGCCCAATTCCGGTTATCTGTAAACTAACTCCGGAAGAAACCACTAAACACTATTTATTGCTATGGCAAAAAAAGCAAAAAAGGCAGCTAAAAAAGCTGCTAAGAAACCTGTTAAGAAGGTAGCTAAAAAAGCCGCTAAGAAAGTTGTTAAGAAAGCAGCTAAGAAAAAGTCGGCTCGCAAGCCTAACGCGGCATTCATGGTTGCGTTAGCACCAAGCCCTGCATTGGCAGCGGTAATTGGTAACAAGGCTGTTCCCCGCACTGAGATCATCAAGAAGTTGTGGGCTTACATTAAGAAGAACGGCTTGCAGGATTCTAAGAACAGGCGCATGATCAATGCCGATGAAAAGCTGAAAGTTGTTTTCGGTGGCAAGAACCAGGTATCGATGTTCGACCTGGCTAAGCTTATCGGCAAGCATGCCAAGTAATCAATCAGAATTACTGATGCTAAAAAGCCCCGTATGTTTACGGGGCTTTTTTGTTTAGATAGAAGCGTATCTTTTTTTAGTTCCTGACAATCCTGAACTCTACCCTGCGGTTTAGCTTGCGGGCTTCTTCCGAATCGCTGGTGGCTACCGGGCGCGAGCCGCCAAATCCTTTGCCCCTGATACGTTTACCGTTTACTCCTTTGCTTATCAGGTATGCTTTGATTTTATCCACCCGCTGCTGCGAGAGCAAAACGTTTTTTACACGGTCGCCCCGGTTATCGGTGTGCCCCTGAAGCTCAATTTCCACCTTTGGATTATTATTCAGGAAATCCACCACCACATTCAGTTCGGGGTACGACTCTTCCAGCAATTCAGTGGTACCTAATTCAAACAGCACGCTTTTCAGGTTAACGCTTGCTCCTACTTCAATGGGCTGAAGCCTGAAGTTCATTTCAAGCGAGGCCATCTCGAACGTATGAATATCGAGGCGCTCGGCCAGATTAATGTAACCCCTGCTTTCTACTTCGATTGTATACACACGGGTGGATGGTATCTGAAAAGTATAGGTTCCGCTTTCATTTGCATGGGTTACGTAAGTAGAGTCAGACCTGAAAATAATCCGTGCAGGAATGCCCGTTCCGTTTTTCGAGCTGCTTACACGCCCGAAAAGCTTTACCCGTTTAAGGGTGTCTTTATATTCACGTTTACTTTCCACAATCTTCAAAAGCGTATCTACCTGCTGTACTTCCGGCAGCTTTTCGCGGTAAATCCGGATATCGCCATAGCCATCGCTGTTGTTGGTTGAGGTATAAATTGCCTGGCTTTGAGATTCAAACTTCTGGAAGTATAATTCCCGGCCATCGGTATTTACATCTGCGCCAAGATTCACCGGTATCGACCAGCTTTTCCAGGTATCATCCAAACGTTCGCTCATGTAAATATCATAGCTGCCTGTGCTGCCGTGCCTTCCGTTCGATGCAAAGAAAAGATGCCTGCCATCTGCGCTTAGCGAAGGGCTCATTTCCTGCAAAGGCGTGTTGACAAGATTACCCAGGTGTATCGGCTCAGACCAGCGGCCTTCCAGGTAAAAGGTAATATACAGGTCTTCCGCGCCAAGCGTATTGTATGATTCTGCCGCAAAGACAAATGCCTGCAGACCTTCATGCCATTGCCCGCTAAAGTGTGCCGAGCGATTTCGGAAATACGGAATGGTAATGTTTTTAGGTGCCGTCCAGCCTGCATTACTTTTGATTGAAACGGATATGCCCTGTGTAGCGGGCGGGTCGCCCGTTTTGGTATAATGATTAAACAAAAAAAGCTCGTTACCGCTGCGGCTGATTCCGGCTACGCCATTATACCCCCGGCTGTTGATTACCGTGCCGCCATGTACGGGAGCCGACCACGCATTACCTGCCCATACCGAAATCCAGATATCGCCCGGGTCTTTTACACCGCCCACATTCTGCGGATGATTGGCAACGGTGAGATAAAGTGTTTTGCCGTCCGGGCTTATTACGGGCGCCTGTTCATCGTAACCGGAATTAACCAGCTCGAACTGGGCATTGGCAATCATGGAAAAGTAAAACAGGAACAAAAAAATAAACCGCGACTTCATGTCCGTAGTAATCAAAAGCTAAAAATACAACATAGTGTTTACCATTTGCTTACCCATTCGTTGTCTTTCACATAAAATCGCCAGGGTAGCCATGCATCCGTACCTGCATAATCAATGCCAATGCGGGTTGTAGCAATAATCTTTTTAGACGGAATGTGTTCTCCTGCTTCAATCATCAGCTCTGAATCAAGCAATGAAGCACCGTTGAGTAACCGGCTAATGCCCAAAGCCTTGGTAAGCTTGCCGGGGCCCGATGTTATGCGATCGATCTTATCTGCCTTCATGCGATTGAGCATAACCGCCTGGCCGGAAACGGGTTCAAGCGCGCGGATTAGCACTGCTTCTGCCCTGCCTGCTTTGTTGGTAACCACATTAAACAGGTTATGAATGCCGTAGCACAGGTACACGTATGCCACACCACCGGCATTGAACATAACCCGGTTGCGATCGGTTTGCTTGTTGTTATAGGCGTGGCATCCGCGTTCTTTAAAAGAATAGGCCTCGGTTTCTACAATTAAACCGCTGGTTGCCTGCCCGTTAATAACTGTGGTTAATCTTTTTCCCAATAGCTCACGCGCAATAGAAGTAACCGTGCCACGCTGGTAAAAAGAGTAAGGCAATAAATTCATTTAGTCTACTGAATTGGTGGTTTTATAGCCTGTAAATTGATTATATTTTTACAACCCTAAAACTAATCTACCATGAAATGGCCATGCGCAAAGTTCACCAAAAGGCATGATAATAGCTTGACCATTCTATGTAACCTTAAACTAAAAAATATTAACACATGAAAAACATTTTGGCTATTGTATGGGTGGCATTTGCGTTAAGTGCACAAGCGCAGGTGCTTACGCCACAACCCAGTCCGGCCGCTTCTGTTTCAACAGTTGTGGGATTGACGGATGTAAAAATTGATTATTACCGTCCCAGCCTGAAGGGTCGCAAGATTTTTGGCGAGAAAGATGTGATGTATCCGCACGGAACCATCTGGCGCACCGGGGCAAATTCCGGTACTAAAATCTCTTTCAGCGATGATGTGAAAGTAGATGGTATTGTAGTGCCCAAAGGTGAATACCTGGTTTTTACGTGGCCTAATGCCACCGAGTGGATTGTTTCGCTATACAAAGATCTTGCTATCGGGGGCAACACACAGGCTTACGACAAGGCAAAAGAAGCCGCCAGCTTCAAAGTAAAAGTTGAAAAGCTGGCCTCCCCGATCGAAACCTTTACCATCAGCATTGGTGATCTTGCAGCAGATAATAAATCAGCAAAAATTCAACTGGCGTGGGAAAACACTTCGGTTAAATTTAAAGTAGAAGTGGATTATGACGCGAAGGTGATGAAGTCGATTGAGGCCAACACCCAGGTAAATCCCAATAACTATTTCCAGGCTGCTGTTTACTACCTGGAAAACGGAAAAGATATTAAGCAGGCGCTGGAGTGGGTAAATAAAGCTGCGGAGGCAAACCCGTCAGCATTCTGGGTTTTGTACCAGAAAGCACGCATTCAAAAAGCGGCAGGTGATAAGGCCGGTGCACTGGCTACATCCAAGGCAAGCTGGGAAGGTGCACAGAAAGCCGGCAACCGCGATTACCAAACGATGAATGAAGAGCTTCAGAAGACATTGAAGTAGTTGGCAGCAGGCATTAAGCAATAGACAATTTGCACAACAAGCAGTTGAATTTACGTTCACTTCCTAATACCCAATGCCTATTGCTTAATGCCTGCTTCTCCCTTCCTGTCCAGAAATTGTAATAGCAAGGCAAATATCACCACTACCACACAGCCAATAATGTTGTAGTACAGAAACGCAATTTCTTCATAAAAGAAAAAGTAGCAGGTAAGCACGGAAGCCTCGCCTATGATAGCAGCTACAAATACCGCATCGCTCTTTACGGATTTCAGGTAAAAGGCTACCAGGAAAATGCCGAGGATGGTTCCATAAAACAAGCTGCCCACAATGTTCACAAACTGGATCAGGTTTTCGGCCTGGTTGGCGAGCATCGCAAACACCATAGCCAGTAAAGCCCACATAATGGTAAACAACCGGGATGCATTGAGATAATACCTTTCGCTGCCCTCGCGTTTTACAGAACGTTTAAAAATATCAATTGTGGTGGTTGATGAAAGTGCATTCAACTCACCGGCCATTGAGCCCATAGCGGCCGAAAACATTACCGCAAGGATCAGCCCGATAACACCGTGCGGTAAATAGCTGAGCACAAAGTTGAGGAACATGTAATCGCGGTCTTGTGTTTTGGCACCGGGTACGGCTGCAGCAATTGTTTTCTTCACAACCATTCGTACACTGTCTTCTTTCTTTTTGGCGGAATGGTAGCTCGCTTTGGCGGATTGAATCACCGGCTCGCTGCCGGATTGAATTCCGGAAACCAGGTTATGAATGGCGGCTTGTTTTTCGGCAAACACAACGTTATAGCCATTTTGCAGGCGGCTGAGTGAATCGGCATAAACAGTTTGTGCAGCCCGGTTCTTCAATGTTTGATTATGGAATACTGGTGGCTGATTGAACAGGTAGAACACAAACACGAGCACCCCGATAAAGAGAATGATAAACTGCATGGGTATTTTAAGCAGGCCGTTAAAGATCAACCCCATACGGCTCTCTGTTAATGATTTGCCACCGAGGTAACGGGCTACCTGCGACTGATCGGTTCCGAAATACGAGAGAAAGAGAAATGTGGAAGCCAGCAAGCCAGACCAAATGTTGAAACGGTCGCCCAGACTGAAATCGGTGGTTACGATGTTTAGCTTGCCCAGCTCACCGGCAAGCTGAATTGTATCGGTAAACGAAATGGATCCGGGTAACTTATGATAGGCCATTATCCCGGCCAGCATCATACCCCCCATGATAATGGTCATCTGCTGGCGTTGCGTAAGGCTTACGGCTTTTGTTCCGCCCGAAACAGAATAGATGATTACAAGCGCTCCGATCAGCACAGTAGTAAATGCAATGTTCCAGCCTAAAATGGTTGAGAGCACGATGGAAGGGGCATAAAGCGTGATTCCGGCTGAGAGCCCGCGCAGAATCAGGAACAAAACAGCCGCAAGCGTACGGGTTTTTAAATCGAAGCGGGTTTCCAGGTATTCGTAGGCGGTATAGACTTTAAGCCGGTAATAAATCGGCACCATGGTAACGGCTATAATTACCATCGCTAACGGCAACCCGAAATAGAACTGCAAAAAACGCATACCATCGTCCATAGCCTGCCCGGGTGTAGAAAGAAACGTTACAGCGCTGGCTTGGGTAGCCATAATGGAAACGCCAATCATCCACCACTTCAGGTTGTTATCGCCTTTCAGATAGCCGTCTATGTTTTTGGTTTCGCGTGTTTTCCAGGCTCCGTAAAGAACAATGAACAGCAGCGTACCGAACAGGATGATCCAGTCGAGCAGGTTCATGCAAAAGAGCGGGTTAGCCAGTAAAACAGGATAACCTGCGCGGCCATTACACCAAGTATTAGCCAATACCAGGCGCTCCAGCTTTTAAATACGGGCGGTTGTTCATCTGTCATGCAGGCAAAGTAATTAAAATTAACCTTGATGCCATTCACCAATCATGCGTGCTGTGCGCTGAGGTTATGAGCGGAAGGTCAGAGGCGTCCGCGTTTTTGCCCGTTCACTAAAAATGTACCATCTGCTTCGGCAAGCAGAATAATGCGGGTTACAGTTTCTTTTTTTTCGTTCTGAAGCAATATGGTATAGCTGTTTGAAACGATCTGGTCTTTCACATCATCACTAAAGCCCCAGTCAATTTTGATGACGGTGGCGGTTGTGGCTTTGCGGTTTAAAATGGTTGTACCCTTCTTGTTGATTACTTTTAATCGCACTTCCTGTGGGGCAAGCGTTAACAGTAATAGTTCGGTTTTCAGGTAGGGCAACGGACCGGTGCTTGGTTTTTTCTTACCGGGGTCGTATGCTTCGTAATCGGATTTCTCCTGGGGCGCACGTTCTTTAAATGAATAATCCAATTTGAATTCAAACTCCGTTTCGGATTTAAAAGGAGGTTCGGGTTGTGCCTGTGCAGAAGCCACCACAAACAAAAACGACAGCACATATAAAATTCGCACCATGATCCACAAGTTATCGTTACAACGCTTGTAAAGCAATAGCTATTGAAATTTTTTTAGAATCAAAACAGCTTAACTTGCAGCCTTGTTTTAACAACCTATTAACTTAAATAATGAAAACAGCAGAGATACAAACCGTGTACGGAAACATGAAAGTGGAGTTTTTTGAAGAAGATGCGCCCAACACGGTGAAGAACTTTACCGATCTTGCCAAAAAAGGATTTTATGACGGTCTTAATTTTCACCGCGTGCTTCCGAATTTTGTAGTTCAGGGCGGTTGCCCGAATAAAATCGGTAATGGCGGCCCGGGCTATACTATTAAATGCGAATTAACGGGCAACAATCAATATCATGATCGTGGTGTGTTATCGATGGCCCATGCCGGCCGCGATACCGGGGGCTCCCAGTTTTTTATCTGCCATAACCGCGAGCGCACCAAGCATTTGGATCGTAACCACACCGTGTTTGGCAAAGTAGTGGAAGGGTTGGATGTGATTGACCAGATCCGCCAGGGCGATGAGATTATTAAGATTGTGGTGAGTGAGGATTGACATTGCCAAACTGGAAGACCTGACTGCAAATGAATGTCAAGCCTGTTGGTGGCCGTTTCTCTCTCTTTACTTTGTTATCTTATCTATCAGCCGGTGAATATGCGAAACTCGTAAATCGTAATTCTCAATTACCCGGATGATACGTTCGCGCAGCATGCGCCTGCACATCTTTTTTATAAAACCAGACATCCTTATACTCACCATTGCTGTATAGCCCGGCCTGGTTGGTGAAGTAAGGCGATTGCGGATTGTTGCTATTGCCGCCTGCCAGTACGGATTTTGCTTTAACAGTCTTGCCAAACTCCACTACAGCTACAAAGCTGTTGCCTACATAGCCATACATTTTGCTGGTGCCCGGAAACTTCCTGCTACCAAATGCAGCCAGCGACCCCCAGAACGAAGATGCCGATGCCACCGGCAAGCTGGGTTGGGCATCATCGTATGTTTCCGTAACCTGGCCGGTAAGACGTTGGAAGCGGTTCACTTCTCCCCACGCTACATTCCATTTGCCAAAGTCGCGGTTAAAACTGCTCACCACGGTGCGAAGCGCTTGCAGCTTCTCTTCATCGCTTGTTTGTTCGGTTAAAAAGTCAATAACCTGCAACTGGCTGCTTCCGGGTTTTATGCGCGTGGCCACGTTTTGCCTTAATTCATTTCCCCAATACATGGCTAATGCAGCCCCTACCGATTCTTTTCCATAGCTCAGGTTCCACGCACGCAAAACTTCTGCGGGTTCCTGCAGGTCTGCATAGCTGATTTTATCCGCGCCATCATACGCTTTGATAAGCGCAGGCAGCAGGTTTTCAAAACCGGCCAAGTACGGATCGTTGGCCGCAGCAATCAGCTTATCAAGTGTGTAGCTGTTTTCACGATTGAGTACACGTTCGGCATTAATGCCGCGTGCATTCTGGGCATCGGGCGCCATGTAGTCGGGGTAATTATTTTTATCCGGACTGTATTTCCCCGCAAGGGTAAAAGGCGTGGAATTACAATTCTGTATCCACCCGTTGGCCGGATTAAGCGCCTGCACAATCTCTGGAACATCGTGCAGCCCTTTCCAGTCCGTATCAGGGTTGCTGCCATCCACCGGTCTGCTCCAATCGAACGAAGGGTTTCGCCTGGGAATAAAGTTACCGTGCCAGTAGGCAATGTTGCCATCACGATCGGCAAACACCGTATTGTTGGATGAGTTGGCTTTTAATTCCATGATATTTTTGTAATCGGCATAGCCTTTTGATTTTGTGCGCTGGTAAGATTGCGTAAGCGCCTTCAGGGGTTCTACCATTAATGAAACACTCAGCCATTTGTCGTCTTGTGTTCCGATCACCGGGCCGTGATGGGTAAACCGTCCCGTAAATTCGCGCAGGCTCTTTTTGCCGGTTGCATCTTTATATGCCAGCACAATCTTTTTGCTGATAACCGGTTTTTGCTTTTCACCATGCACGTAATAGATGGAGTCGCCCTTTGTAACGATGGTTTCAAGGTATTCATCAATTACATCGGCAAAGCTGCTGGTGTGCATCCAGCCGCAATATTCATTAAACCCCTGGTACACAAAAAACTGCCCCCATGTTACAGCCCCGTATGCGTTTAACCCTTCGTTGCTGCTTACGTGTACTTCGGGCCTGAAGTAAAATGACGTGTGCGGGTTGATTAACAACAGCGCATTACCCGAAGCGCTTAACGAAGGAGCAATAGCAAAACCATTTGAGCCGCGCGGTTCAGGCTCCTGCTTACGCGGATCGGGCTCAGGCAAATACACTTCACCCTTACCGTAAAACGCCTTTAACCGGTTTACCGAAACAGACTCAATATCACCACCAATGCTTCCTTCGCTGAACAGAAAAGGCATCCACGGCTGAAAGCGTCTGATCAGCTTAGGCTTTACTTCCGGATGCGTATAGAGATAATAATTAATCCCATCCGCGAAAGCGTTGCACAGTTTCTGCAGCCAGGGCGGACTTTGCCTGTAAACATCTTCAGCCATCAGCGTATCGTAAAACAGGCGCTGCCGCAGGTCGTGATAGAGCTTGTCCTCTCCTTCTGCTTCGGCCAGCCGGCCGGCTGCGGTAATGTAGTTAAGCTCTACCCGTGGAAAATCATCTTCGCATTGGGCATACAGAAAGCCGAACACGGCATCTGCATCGGTCTTTCCATAAATGTGGGGTATGCCCCACGTATCGCGAATGATGGTAACCCGTTTGGCCCGTGCTTGCCAACTGGCGACCTCTTTTTTTGAAAACGGCTGTGCCTGCAGGCTAATGCCGGCCAAAAGCAAAATGGATATGATAAGGTATTTCATGATAACAATTAGCCCAAAAGGTATTGAATTGTATCAAAATGGCGGTACGAATTGGTATGGCCGGAGGCATGTCCAGCATTTCCTTGAATATCACCAGTCAGGTTACCGAAGATGCCTTTTTACATTTTTTTTGATAATCGATTGCATTGAAATTTATTCATTTTTGAGTGTTTTGTAACGATTTCATTAAATTTAATAATGCAATCGGTTGCAAAATTGAACTCTTTCTCCCACCTTTATCAGGCCGTAATCACACAACTCTGTTACGGAAAAGACTTACAGGAAATGGAAACAATTAACCCATTAAAAATCAACCAGTATGATGAAAACAATTCTACCACCTCTTCGTGAAAGAAGCTGGCACAGGTCTTACCCTGCCCGATCTGTACTGCTGGCTTTTCTTGCTCTCTTTATCAGCCTTAATGTTATTGCCCAGTCAACGGTTCGGGGTAAAGTAACAGACGAATCGGGCGTTGGCCTGCCCGGTGTAAACATCCTGATTAAAGGTACAGCCTCCGGCACCACCACCGATGCAGAAGGCAACTATACCTTGCAGGTGCCAGCCGATGGCGGGCAGAAAACACTCGTATTCTCCTTTATAGGATACGAAACCATAGAGCAGGCGCTTGACGGCCGCACTACTATTAATGTAAGCCTGGCAACCAGTGTGGTATCGCTGAGTGAAATTGTAGTAGTGGGGTATGGAACCCAACGCAAGGCTGATGTTACCGGCTCGCTGGTTTCGGTTAGCAGCGAAGCGCTGCGTGAAGTACCGGTAGCTAACCTGCAGCAGGCCCTGCAGGGAAGATTAGCCGGTATTGAAGTACAGCGCGTGGGTACGGCTCCCGGTGCAACGGCACGCATTCGCGTAAGGGGTGAGCGCTCTGTGCTGGGCTCAAACGATCCGCTTATCGTCCTGGACGGTATCCCCTTTGAGGGCAGCCTGAATGATATTAACCCCGATGAGATCGCCTCGGTTAACGTGCTGAAAGATGCTTCGGCTACAGCCATTTATGGTTCGAGGGGAGCCAATGGCGTTATGCTGATTACTACAAAAAAAGGTCAGGCCGGTGAAACCCGGCTGTCATTCAGCAGCTATATAGGTGTTACAACAGTGGCCCGCAAATACCCGCTTTTCAATGCCGAAGAATACCAGGCCATGCGCGATTATACCGGGGTATGGCCCTACAGACCGCAGGAAGTGGAGGGCATAGCCCTCGGCCGGAATGTAGACTGGCAAGACCTGATGTATGAGAACGGGTACATCACCAACCACAACCTGGGAATTACCGGGGGAACAGAAAAAGGTTCTTATGCCGTTGGGGCGGGATACTTTAAAGAAACCACGGTGCTGCCCGGCCAGGATTTTGAACGTTTCTCTTTAAAGATTTCAACAGAATCAAAAGTCGGTGAAAGGCTGAAAATCGGGCTGACCAGCCTGAACACCGTGAACTATGCGAATGGTACCCAGTTTGTAAACCCTCAGCCCGGCAACCCGGGCAGCTTTGGCGGAGGTATTATGTACAACATATTAGCCACCAGCCCGCTTATGCCGCCTTATACGGCTAACGGGGAAATCTACCCGGAACCGTTTGGTAACCTGGACGATGCCTCGGCTAACCTGAATCCACTCTATATCAAGAATAATAACAACGACTGGACAGACCGTGTAAGAAGGCTTCGCACATTCAACAGCGCGTATGCCGAATTGAAAATTTTAGACGGCCTTTCATATCGCTTTAACCTGGGGCTTGAATTCGGCCAGGTAAATGCTGCCCAGTTCCAGGGAGAAGGCACTTACTTCCGGAAGCTGGTTGACAGCCGCGCTGCCGTAAGAAATAGTGAAAACTTATCCTGGACAGCCGAAAACGTCCTGACGTATGAAAAGACTTTTGCGGAAGACCATCGCTTTACATTTACCGGTCTTTACAGCCGCCAGCAAAACCGCAGCTTCGCCACTCAGGCCAATAAAGATGCGATCACGGCAAACTTCATTGAATTCTATGATATGTCTATAGCAGATCCCGCCCTGCCGCCTGTGTTAAGCGGTGGCGAGCAAACATGGGGTCTTGAGTCTTATATGGGCAGAGTGAACTATGCGTTTAAAGATCGTTACCTGCTTACAGCTACCATACGAAGAGACGGCTCTTCGAGGCTGGCTGACAAATGGCATACCTATTCTGCATTTGCAGTGGGTTGGAACATTATAAACGAGTCGTTCATGCAGGATATCAGCGATGTGGTAAGTAACCTGAAGTTGCGCATCGGCCACGGTCAGACCTCAAACCAGTCGGTTAATCCTTACACTACCCTTGGCGGAGTGGTGAATACCGTAGGTATAGCCGGAGGCACTGTGCCGCTCCGGTACAACTATGGCCCTACACAGGTGCAGGGATTTTTAGCAGCCCGCATTCCCGACAAAACATTGCGTTGGGAGTCTACCGGAACAACCAACATTGGCGTTGATTTTGGTTTTCTGAACGACCGCATTACCGGTAGTGTCGATTGGTATAATGCCCAGACCAGCGATCTGCTCTTTAACCTGAGCCTGCCTATTACAGCCGGCTACGAACAGCAGTTCCAGACCAACATTGGCGGAATGGAGAACAAAGGTCTTGAAGTAGTGCTTAGCGGAACCGTGCTAAAGCTGACCAACGGATTTACATGGGGTGTTGATCTGAACTGGTACTACAACCGCAATAAGCTATTGAGCTATTTGCCGGGAGTGGATCAGGATATAGCCAACGGCTTGTTTGTAGGACACCCGATAACCGCTATCTACGATTATGAAAAAATAGGTATCTGGCAAACCGGTGAAGATGCGGCCGCCTATGGCCAGCAAGCCGGGCAGATCAAGTTCAGAGACCAGGATAACAATGGTGTGATCAATGCCGATGACAGGACGATTGTGGGAAGCCAGCAAGCCGACTGGCAGGGCGGTATCACCAACCGGTTTAGCTATAAAGGCCTTGACCTGTCGTTTGTGATTTATGCCCGGCAGGGCGGTACATTGTTGAGCTACCTGCATGCGCCCAACGGTGCCTACCTGACTAACCTTACCGGGCAGCGAAGCGGCCTGAAGGTTGACTACTGGACACCCGATAATCCAACAAATGAATTCCCGGCACCGGGAGCTGCCCTTCCCGGAGGAGCCTCAACAGGATGGACGACACTTGCCTATTATGATGCATCCTTTGGAAGAGTAAGAAGCATAAACCTGGGTTATACATTGCCTCGGTCTATCACAGACAAGATAAAGGCTCAGAATGTTCGCGTTTATGTTACTGCGCAAAACCCCTTCCTGCTGTGGAGCCCGTATGTATTTAAGCACAATGGTGTTGATCCGGAACCAACCGGCCAGGGCGCAACGGGTATTGTTGCTACAGGAGGCAATTTCAGGACGGGTGGAAATAACCCTGCCCTCGTGATCTCAGCTTCAACACCGCCTACCAGGTCTTTCATCTTCGGCTTGAACCTGACGTTTTAACTGATAACCATAATATGATTGTTATGAGAAAATATAGATTACTTATTCTAACCACAGTTGTGCTGCTGGCTGTATCACAAGGGTGTAACGATATTCTTGAAGAGGATCCTAAAACAGCCTTTACAACAGATTATTACAAAACCGCGCAAGGCTACCAGGACGGGCTTAACGCAGCTTATTCCTACTTGCGTTTCCAGTACGGGTCAAACCCGGCACTGGGCCTTAACATTACCGGCACCGATGAGTTTACATTCGGCCCTGAGCCCAATTACAATAGCTCGGGCGATAACCAGCCGCATAAGCTGATGGGTACGTATGATGTTACTCCGCAAGCCGGCTATTTGCAGGTTACGTTTAACCGCACCTTCCCGGTTATCAACACGCTGAATGGCCTGATCGCCTTTGCAGACCAGGTGCCTACATTCACGGAACAACAATACCGCGAATCGGTTGCACAGGCCCGCTACCTGAGGGCGCATTACTACTACCTGCTGGTAGGGCATTTCGGTGCAGTTCCGTTAGATCTTGGCAGTGGCGATCTGACTTTCAATACCATTCCCTATGCAGGCTTTAACCGTGGAAACAGCGAAGCGGAACGTGCCGTGTTGCTGACCAATAACTACCAGGCCATGATAGATGACCTGACGTACGCATCCGAGAATCTCCCTGACCAGCGGCTTCCGGGCGAGTTCAGGTTATTCAAAGGTGTAGCCCTCCACCTGTTATCAAAAGTTTATTTGGCCAGGCATTATTCCACCGCATCCCAGGCAGGCGATGCCCAAAAGGCTTACGATGCTGCCAATGAAGTAGTGAGCAACCCCGGTAAATACGGAGTGGCGCTTCAGCAGAATTTTGCTGAAGTGTTCAGGCAGGGTAACGACTACAACAGTGAGATACTGCTTGCTGCAGAGCGCATACCGGGCGACTATATCAACAACGGGTATCTGAATGCCAATGCCGATGGGATTGGTGACGGGGAAAATATGGCATCCAATTGTTTTACCAGCAACTACGAGCAGCCGGTATTGCAAACCCCTGCGAACCTGGATATTATAGACGGAAGACCCTTTCCCTTCCAAAGACCGCTCAGGAAGCTGGCCCCTACACGCTGGCTTACTGAAACGGCATTTGCCGATAAAGTGAATGATAGCCGGTATCATAATTCTTTCCGCACCTTATGGACAGCAGCAACACAAAATGCATCCGGAAGCGCAGCCTATAACACTTTTGTAAACACATTAACGACCAACGGGCTTGTGCTTGGCGATACCGCCTTTTTCCTGGCCGATAGCCCTGCCCAGGCTGCCGCTATGGGCGTGAGCGGAGCGAACCCGTTTGGCACCAAGTACTACAGGGTCTACTCTTCTGCCAACTGGTACAGCAACCAGCTTTACCCCGGTCCCCCTGCCCCTTCAAACGTGGTGTTGGTTTATCCTTCGCTTAAGAAGTTTGTTGATGCGGAACGCGCCAGCCCCAACGGATCGTCAGGCAGGCCGATGCCGATCTTCCGTCTTGCTGAAACATACCTGCTGGCTGCCGAAGCAGCTTTTGAAAACGGTAACAGTACCCGTGCAGCAGAACTGATCAATGCGATCAGGACACGTGCCGCATACCGCCCCGGGCTGTCATCCGGGGAGCTGGCTACGCGGGTAGCGAATATGCAGATATCGGCAGGCGATGTTACGTTCAACTTTATTATGGACGAGCGCGCCCGCGAATTAGCCGGTGAAGGCGGACGCTGGACTGACCTGGCCCTGCGGGGTGGTTCTGATCCAAACAAATTTATCAGCCGCATTAACCTGAATGAAGATGCCACGGGTAAGGTTCAGGCGCATCACAGGATTCGCCCGATCCCACAATCACAATTAGATGCGATAAGCGATCCCGACAAGCAGAAATATCAAAATCCCGGGTATTAATAAACTTAAATGTATCACGATGAAATCAAGAAGATTATTAACAATACTGTTTGTATCGGTGGTGGCATTGACAGCCACCCGATGCAGCAATGACGAAGGGATTACCTTTTCGATGACGGATGTAAGCTCAAGGATTTCCGGGTTCAGCAATGCAAAAACAGGCCCCGGGGCTGAGCTTACCCTTAACGGTTCCCAGTTGGGAAATGTGCAGCGCATATTTATAGGCAATGAAGTGATATTGGCCAGAAACTTTATCAGCCACACGGAATCAGCCATCACATTTAATGTTCCTACTACGGTTGGCGTATATACAGATGGTACATTAACCAATGTGTTGGTCGCTTTCTCCGGCTCGGAGCGTGCATTCACCAAAATAGAAGTAGTGCCCTTACAGGCTGTAAGCAGCTTCACCCCCTATGCTGCTGCGGCAGGAGAAACAGTAACCATGCTGGGTGTAAACTTCGACCTGGTAACAGGTGTAAAGTTGGGTGATGTAAGCGCCACCATTGTATCGCAAACACCCACCGTGCTCAAGTTTACCATGCCAACCGGTGCGCCTACAGGCAAGATTACGTTGCTGGGTGAAGCCGGCAGCTCAAGCAGCGCAAATGACCTGGTTTCATGTGCTGCTTCCCCTGCTTCAACAGATTGTGCGGCTGCGCTTAACCTGAACGGAAATCTTGAAGATGGAAGCGGTGATGATTTTACAAACTGGGGCAAGTGGAATGGCGGAGGATTTATGACAGCTACTACCTTGCCCGGTGAATATTACAGGGGATCAAGAGCGCTCAAGGTAGTTCGCGATGGATCATTGGCCAGCGGGCAGTGGCGTATCCAGTTCGTTTCTGACCCGGTAGCTACTGAAGTGGGCGCGTCCTATACGGTATATGTATGGGCAAGGGCCTCAGCAGCCGGTGGCGCTTTCCGCGTATCCCTCAACCCCGATACAGGATATTATGGTGCCGATGCTGCCGTAACAACGGAATGGCAGCGGTTTACCTTTGTTGTACCGGGCGATCGCATACAAAATGCCAATACACGCTTTGTGCTTGATCTTAACGGGAATAATACGGCAGTAACTAACTTTTTCATTGACGATATAAAGCTGATTAAAAACTAACCGATATAGTTTAAGGGTCTATATTGTGTTTTTATGAGTGCGATCAATCGGGCTAAGCGCCCGATTGATCCTTTTTTAACTGTTCTTCTTATGAAAAAGTCTTTGTCAATCAGCCCCCTTGTTTCTGCTTGTATAATAGCGCTTACCTTCAGCACACAGGCAAACGGCCAGATTGCTGAAGGTAAATGTAAATTCCTGGGCAATGTTATCGCTAACAACGTACCGTCTTCCTTTAACACCTACTGGAACCAGGTAACACCGGAGAACAGCGGTAAGTGGGGATCGGTAGAAGGAACCCGGGGCGTCATGAACTGGGGTGCGCTTGATCTGGCCTATAATCACGCCAAAAGCAATGGCTTCCCGTTTAAGCAGCACACCTTTGTATGGGGGCAGCAGCAACCCGCCTGGATAACCGCTTTAATGAATGACACCTCTATTCCAATAGAAGAAAGATACGAGCAGGTACGGGAAGAGGTGGAAGAATGGATACGGCTTTACTGTGAACGTTATCCTGACACCGATCAGATCGATGTGGTAAACGAACCTTTTCATGCCACCCCTTCTTACGACCTCGCGCTGGGTACAGGCTGGAACTGGGTGAAATGGGCTTTCCAGAAAGCAAGGATATACTGTCCCAATGCCAAGCTGATCTTAAATGATTACAACATCATCAACAGCAATACAACCACCGATTCGTACCTGGCGCTTGTTAACTTGCTGAAAGCTGATAACCTGGTTGACGGCATAGGAATACAATGCCACCGGTTTGAGGTAGAAAGCGCCCCGGTTACCCAATTAAAAAACAACCTCGATAAGCTGGCCACAAGCGGCCTGCCGATATATATAACGGAGTTTGACATTGGCAACCTGAGCAACGAAGGCGTGGCAAACGATGCCCAGCAGCTTGAAATTATGCAACGGGTTTTCCCGGTACTGTGGGAGCACCCGGCTGTAGAAGGCATTACGATATGGGGCTATATCCAGGGACAAACGTGGCAGTCCACAGCGTACCTGCTTCGCGGTGATGGTACCGAACGCCCCGCTTTAACGTGGCTTAAAAGTTATGTGCCCACCAAGCCGGGTGGTGCGTTCTGCCTGACTACCAGCATTGAAGAAAGTGATCTTCTGCTGAACATATATCCTAACCCTGCTATGGGTGGAAAATTTGTACTTGAATCAGCCAAACATGACCTGAATATTCTGATAAGAGATATGCAGGGAAGAATAATCAGCCGGCAAAGGGTAAACGCTAATGAATCCGCTGAAATACATATTGTTGGATCACCTGGTATTTACATAATAGAGGTTTTTAATGGTAAACAAACTTTTTTAAAGAAACTGATTGTACAATAGTGCCAGCAAGGCACATAATTCATAGCTATTGTCTAATAAATGAACAGATTGAATCACATCTTTAGAAAGTATTTTTTGTACACAAGCCTGTTGCTGGCAGGCTTAATGAATTGTAGTAAAACAGAAGAGCCGCCTGCGCCCGGTATTCCGGTTAAGTTACTTGCCATTGACCCTGCTACTACCTATCAAACCATTGCCGGGTTTGGCGGAGCTAATCAAATGTGGGGTACGCAGTTTCCCAGCGCAAGCGATATGAAAAGCGCTTTCGGAACCGATGAGCCAGATCTCGGACTGAGCATTTTCAGGGTGCGCGTCCCTTCCAATCCTGACGAATGGTCATTGATTGTAAGTGTAACAAAAGAAGCCAAAAAATACGGGGCAAAAATTCTGGCCTCTCCATGGTCGCCTCCTCCGGCATTAAAAAGTAATGGAAGCGAAATTGGAGGGCATTTACCTGAAGAAAATTATGAAGCATTTGCCGATTACCTGAATGAATTCATTGCCTATATGGCTTCAAACAACGCAGGTATTGATGTCATTTCTATTCAGAACGAACCCGACATACAAGTAAGTTATGAATCGTGCGACTGGAGTGTTTTGCAAATGAGGAATTTCTTAAAAAATTATGGGCACCTCATTGCTGGTGTAAAGGTGGCAGCGCCCGAATCGTTCAACTTCAACCCGGGTTTTATTAACACTGTGCTAAACGATGATGAAGCCACAGCAAATCTCGACATTGTAGCTGGTCATATTTATGGCAGCGGGTTGGCGTCTTTTCCTATTGCTGAGCAAAAAGGCAAGGAAATCTGGATGACCGAATACCTGCTGAACCTGAACACCGGCCAAGCGGGAATGCCTGCGTGGACTGCCTACAGCCAGGAAGCAATCTGGGATGAAACACTTCAAATGCTTAATACGGTTCACCAGGCTATGACACATAACTGGAATGCCTATGTTTGGTGGTACCTAAAACGTTACTATTCTTTTATCGGTGATGGTACAAACGGAACAACTTCTGGAGAAACTCTGAAAAGAGGCTACGCATTCTCTCATTTTTCAAAATATGTTCATCCGGGTTATGTTCGTATAAAAGCTGAGTTCCAGCAACCCAACACGCTGGTTTCGGCATACAAGGGTGAAAACAAAACTGTTCTTGTCATAATAAACACAGGCACAACCTCCATTACTAATATCGGCCTTAAGGTTGCCGGGCAAACCCCATTATCTGCAACAATGTATGTAACCTCTACTTCGGTAAACAGAGATAAAACCATCCTTCAGCCGCAGGATGGAAACCTTATCCTGGCACTTGCACCAAAAAGTGTAACCACTGTAGTAGTGGAGAATTAACAGGTAAAGAATAAAAATGAAAAGAACAACCCTTATACTTCTTCTTGGAATTTTGTTTTGTTCCGTCAGCGCACAAAACAAGATCACATTACAGGTTGATTCGGCCGGCACACAAATAAGCAGACATATCTACGGGCATTTTGCCGAACATCTCGGCAGGTGCATCTATGACGGAATTTATGTCGGAGAAAACAATACAACCGTTCCACATACTGCTGGTGTGCGCAACGATGTGATACAGGCGCTCAAAGAGCTGAAGATACCCAATCTTCGCTGGCCGGGCGGATGCTTTGCCGACACTTATCACTGGAAAGATGCCATCGGCCCGAAGGCTGAGCGAAAGCCCATCGAAAACCTGTCGTGGGGAAATGTGCGCGAAGACAACAGCTTTGGCACCAACGAATTTTTAAACTTATGCGAGCTGCTGGGAGCGGAACCATATCTGGCCGTGAACATGAATACGGGCACAGTACAGGAAGCCGTGGAGTGGGTTCAATATACCAATCATGCCAGTGGAACAAGCTACTTAACTGACCTGCGGCAAAAAAGCGGGCGCAGCAAGCCGTGGAACGTAAAATATTGGGGAATAGGAAATGAATCGTGGGATTGCGGGGGCGATATGACCGTAGAGCATTACATCAACCTGTATAAGCAATATGCAACAGCCATGACAAGCTATGGAAATACGGAGAAATTATTCCGGATAGCGGTTGGCCCCGGCTCGCCCGATTATGCGTGGACAGAAGCGCTTATGAAAAATATTCCGGCAAGGCGTTTTGAAGGCATATCCATTCATCACTACTCCGTCATTGACTGGAGCAATAAAGGTTCATCGTCAAAATTTACTGACGAAGAATATTTTAAAACCATGCAGCAAGCCTGGCGCATGGAAGATATGATCAGGAAAAATGCGGAGGTCATGGATAAGTATGATCCCCAAAAACGGGTAGCGTTGATAGTAGATGAATGGGGCGGCTGGTACAGCGCTGATCCTGAAGGAAGAGGACAATTGTACCAGCAAAACACCATCCGCGATGCAATGATTGCAGGGATTACACTCAACATCTTTAACAACCATGCAGACCGGGTGAAGATGGCGAACCTGGCGCAGATCGTAAATGTGCTCCAATCCGTTATTCTTACCGATAAGGAGAAAATCATCCTCACGCCAACGTATCACGTAATGGAAATGTATAAAGTCCACCAGGACGCCACGTTGGTACCCGCCCGGCTCACCTCAAATGAATTTACAATGGGAGGCAATCGCTTACAGGCAATTTCTGTTTCGGCATCAAAAGACCAATCGGGCAAGCTGCATATTTCACTCACGAACATTGACAATAAAAACAGGCAGGAAATAGACATTGGGATAAATGGTCTTAAGATATCCGGGATGAGCGGCAGGATATTGACCTCATCCAAAGTTCAGGATCACAATACATTTGATAATCCGGCAAATGTGGTGCCCAAAATTTTTAAGGACATGACGCTTTCAAAGGGAAGCTTAAAGGTTAATATGCCACCGAATTCGGTGGTGGTTATTGAATTGAATTGAATTGAATTGATGCTTAATTATTTTATCATGCGTACGCTTTCTGCTTTTTTCATTTTTTCAACATGCATCACGCAGGCATTTTGCATAGATAAAGAAGCATTTCCGTTAGTGGAGAATGGAAAAGCAGCAAGCCTGTGTGTTGACAAAAATGATTTTGCCGGGGTGATAAAAGCAGCACATGATTTACAGAACGATATTAAAAATGTAACAAGTATTGCTCCCGTTTTTTCTGAAACAATACCCACTGAAAAATCAGTTGTAGTTATTGGAACGATTGGAAGATCAACATTCATTGACGAACTGATTCAAAATAAAAAACTGAACGTAGATGATGTAAAAGGAAAATGGGAAGCCTACATTATCCAGACCATTGAAAAACCATTTCCGAATGTTGAACGCGCCCTGGTTATTGCTGGCAGCGACAAGCGCGGAACCATTTTCGGTATTTATGAAATCTCACAGCAGATTGGTGTTTCGCCCTGGTACTGGTGGGCCGATGTGCCTGTGAAAAAACAAAAAGACATTTATATTTCTGCCGAAAGGCAAACCGATGCGCCCCAAGTAAAATACCGGGGTATTTTTCTGAACGATGAGCAGCCTGCGCTGGGCGGATGGGTAAATGAAAACTATGGCGGCTTTAACAGCAAGTTCTATACAAAGGTATTTGAGCTTATCCTTCGCCTGAAAGGAAACTTTTTATGGCCGGCCATGTGGGGACAAAGCTTTTATACGGAAGATCCTTTAAATCCTAAGCTGGCAGATGAGTACGGGGTTGTGATCAGCACCTCGCACCACGAGCCTATGATGCGCGCGCATGTGGAATGGCAACGTAACAAAGGTGGCGACTGGAACTATAAAACAAATGATTCAACCCTCCGGAAATTCTGGCGCGAAGGTATTGAACGCATGGGCAGCTATGAAAGCATTGTAACCCTTGCCATGCGGGGCGATGGCGATGAGCCCATGTCGGAAGAAAGTAATATCGCGTTGCTTCAAAAAATCGTATCCGATCAACGTAACATTCTTGAGCAGGTAACAGGCAAACCGGTAACTGCTACCCCGCAGGTGTGGGCGCTGTACAAGGAAGTGCAGGAATACTATGATAAAGGCATGCGCGTGCCCGATGATGTAACCTTGCTATTGTGCGATGACAACTGGGGTAATATCCGAAAGCTGCCTTCGTTAACCGAACCGAAACGTAAGGGTGGGTATGGCATCTATTATCATTTTGATTATGTGGGCGGCCCGCGAAACTACAAATGGATAAACACCAACCCCATTGAGCGCGTGTGGGAACAAATGCACCTCGCCTATCAATATGGCGCTGACCGGCTTTGGGTAGTGAATGTGGGCGATCTGAAGCCTATGGAATTTCCGATTTCATTTTTCCTGGATTATGCCTGGAACCCGGAAGCCATACAGGCAGAGCAACTGCAAGCATACACAGAGCTTTGGTGCGCACAGCAATTTGGTGAGGAGCATAAGCAGGAATCGGCCTCTCTCCTTTCGCTTTATCTAAAATATAACGGTCGTGTAAAGCCCGAGCTGCTGAACGAAAACACATACAGCCTTGAAAACTATAATGAGTTTGAACGAGTGGTTAAGGAATACCGGGATCTGGCGGCAAGAGCCAATGCATTAGCAAAAAAAGTAGATCACGCACAGCAGGAAGCATACTACCAGCTGATTCTCCATCCCATAATGGCCAGCTCCAATCTTTATGAACTGTATTGCTACGTGGCGCTGAATAAGCAGGCTGCAAGCCGAAACGATGCGCTGGCTAATGAATATGCCGATAAAGCGAAAGAACATTACAAAAGAGATTCATTGATCACCGTTGAGTTTCATCAGCGCAATAATGGCAAGTGGAACCACATGATGAGCCAGACACACATCGGCTATACGTACTGGCAACAGCCACCGGTTAACAAAATGCCTGCCGTTACCTACATACCTTCCGGGGCTAAGCCTCAAAAAAAACAAGCCCCCGTTGTATCCAAAGTTGTATCCAAAAATGCGCGAAGCCTGGTGCCGCGTGCACTTGCAGGAAATGTTTTTTATGAGTCGGACAATTATGTTTCGATTGAAGCGCATCATGCAACCCGGATTCATAATACGTCAACCGTTAGCTGGAAAGTAATACCCAACCTCGGTAAAACCGGCTCAGCTATTATGCCCGTTCCGGTTATAGCGCCACAACAGCAGGTTTCAGAAACATCGCCTCATGTGGAGTATGAATTTTATTCCTACAGCAATGGAACAGCTACGGTACAGCTTTACTTCTCTCCCACGCTTAATTTTCATGCTTCCCCGAAAGGTTTGCAATATGCAGTTTCAATTGATGACGAAAAGCCGCAGGTGTTCAGCCTCAATGCCGATGATCACCACCTGAAGACATGGGAAGGCTGGGTAGCCGATAACATCAACATTAAAACAAGCTCACACAAGACAGCTAAACCGGGTAAGCATGTTATACGGTACTGGATGATTGACCCGGGCGTTGTCCTGCAAAAAATCGTGGTAGATTTTGGCGGAGTAAAGCCAAGCTTCCTCGGGCCGCCTGAAACTAAATTTTAAAAAAGCAAAAATGAACTATACTATGAATATGAACCTGAAATTTTCGTTCTCATTTCCTGCCGCGATATCCATTGCAGTTGTGATCTGGAGTTGTGGCGCTAAACAAACTGCCGATCAGGCTGAGGTTGATCCGGCTGCCCCGGTACCGATCTCCCAGCCTTTGGTTACGCATCTCTATACAGCCGATCCTTCGGCACATGTCTTTAACGATCGCATTTACATTTATCCCTCGCACGATATTGATGCCGGAATTCCCGAGGATGATGAAGGCGGCCATTTCGGAATGCAGGATTACCATGTGTTCTCGATGGATGCCATTGGCGGGGAAGTTACCGATCATGGAGTTGCGCTGGATATTAAAAACGTGCCCTGGGCCGGCCGGCAGATGTGGGCGCCTGATGCAGCCTTTGCGAATGGTACGTACTACCTGTATTTCCCTGTAAAGGATAAAGCTGATGTATTTAAAATCGGGGTGGCGACAAGCCAGAACCCGGAAGGGCCATTTGTAGCTGAGCCTGAGCCTATCGGAGGAAGCTATAGTATGGATCCGGCTGTCTTCAAAGATGATGATGGCGCTTACTACATGTATTTTGGTGGTATCTGGGGTGGCCAGTTGCAGCGTTGGGATAACAATAATCAATATAATGCAGACGGGCAGAACCGGAAACCCGGGGAGCAGGCTGTTCTTCCCCGCGTGGCAAAATTAGATCCCGGCATGAAAGCATTTGCCGAGCCCGTGCGCGAGGTAAAACTGGTAGATGAAAACGGAAACCTGTTTACCGAAAGCGAGAATGACAAGCGCTTTTTTGAAGCAGCATGGGTGCACAAGTATAACGGAAAATATTACTTCACCTACTCAACAGGCGATACCCATTTCATTAACTATGCCATTGGCGATTCGCCCTACGGCCCCTTTACCTACAAAGGCGTGGTGCTGCACCCGGTTCAGGGCTGGACTAACCATCATTCTATAGTTGAGTTTAAAGGCAACTGGTACTTGTTTTACCACGATTCGCAATTGTCAGGGAAAACCCACCTGCGCAACATAAAGGTTACCGGCTTGCAGCACAATGCCGATGGCAGCATCCAGGAAATATTTCCCTACAAGTAATTTGATTGGTCATGCTGTCCTGTAAAGCATTTCTAACGCTCCTGCTTATTGCGCTATTGTTTTCGTGCAGCAATCGCGAAAGCCACGTGGAGGAAGAAAAAGGATTGAAAGATTTCTACGGGGAATACTTTCCAATGGGTGTTGCGGTATCTCCGCGAGCGCTTTCTACTGATGAAGCGGGATTGATCGTTCAGCAATTCAACAGCATAACCGCTGAGAATGCGATGAAGATGGGACCCATTCATCCCCAAGAAGATGAATACTTCTGGAAACATGCCGATTCCATTGTTGCCTTTGCGGAACGTAACAAAATGAAAATTCGCGGGCATACGTTGTGCTGGCATAACCAGACTCCTGCATGGATGTTTATCGATGCTGACAGCAATTGGGTAAGCAAGGAAGTTTTGCTGGCCCGGCTGAAAGATCACATCACTTCAGTAGTGAGCCGGTACCGGGGTAAGATTTATGCGTGGGATGTGGTGAACGAAGTTATCTCCGATAAGAAAGATGAGTTTTACCGCGATAGCCCCTGGTATAAAATCTGCGGCAGCGAATTTATCACCAAAGCTTTTGAATATGCACATGCGGCCGATCCGGAGGCGCTGCTCTTTTATAACGATTACAATGAAATTGACCCGGTTAAACGGAAGAAGATCATTCAGCTTGTTGCAGGATTAAGAGCAGCAGATGTACCTGTGCATGGTGTCGGGCTGCAAGGGCATTGGTCAATCTATGAGCCTTCGTACGCGCGGTTGGACAGTGCACTTACTGAATTTTCAGCATTAGGAATTCCGTTGCAGATCACAGAGCTCGATGTATCAGTCTATCCGAAAGAACATGGCCGCAGGGAACGTAAGCCGGAAGATGACTTAACTGACTTCACCCCGGAAAAAGATCAGAAGCAATCAGAGGCATATAAAACTTATTTCGAGGTATTCAGAAAACATAAAGATGTGATAACGGGAGTTACATTCTGGAATATAAGCGACCGCCATAGCTGGCTCGATAATTTTCCGGTGCGTAACCGAAAGGATCACCCTTTACTGTTTGATAAAGACCTGCAGCCGAAAAAGGCATACCATGCTGTTGCTGACTTTTAAGAAATGATACGATACACGTTTTGCTTTATACTTATTCTCCAGGCCGGCTTGCTTGCCGGTGAGGTTAAGCTTCCCCGGCTGATCAGTGATGGCGCGGTGCTGCAACGTAATGTTGAGCTTAAGCTTTGGGGCTGGGCTTCAGCGGGGGAAAAAATTGAATTGAGCTTCCGGGATAAAAAGTTTTCAACACAGACAAATTCTTCCGGTGAATGGATGATCAAGCTTCCGCCCCAGCCTGCCGGTGGGCCATTTACACTGGTCTTTTCAGGAACAAATAAGGTTGCTGTAAACAATGTGCTCTTTGGTGATGTATGGGTATGCTCCGGCCAATCGAACATGGAGCTTACAATGGAACGTGTTAAAGAAAAGTACAGTAAGGTTATTGAAACGGCTGCGAACGATCACATCCGTCAATTCCTTGTGGCAGATAAATACGATTTTAATAAAGAGCACAACGATCTGGACGCGGGCAATTGGGTTGCCGCTACTCCGGCTGCGGTATTAGACTTTTCGGCTGTTGCTTATTTTTTTGCATGCGAGCTCTACCAAAAGTACAAAGTACCGGTTGGATTAATCAATGCCGCATTGGGCGGCTCTCCTGCCGAAGCCTGGATGAGTGAAGATGCATTGGTTCCGTTTCCGGATTATTACCGGGAATTGCAACGGTTTAAAAACGATAAGCTTATTGCAGAAATTGAAACGCACGATCGTAGCACAAGCGCAAAATGGTATAATGAATTGAATACCAAAGATGTCGGTACAGGCAAATGGAATAAACCGGAGTGGAACGATTCACAATGGAACAAAGTTAACCTTCCCGGCTATTGGGCAGACGACCAGTCAGGCGAGCAGAACGGTTCAGTATGGTTCAGAAAAAAAATTGAAATACCGGCTTCCATGGCAGGCAAACCCGGGCGTCTTTGGTTAGGTCGTATTGTGGACTCAGACTCCGTTTTTATTAACGGAAAGTTTACAGGCACTACAGGCTATCAGTATCCGCCCCGAAGATATTCGTTTGGGGCCGATGTGCTGAAGCCGGGCGAAAATATAATAACTGTCCGGGTAATCAGCAATGCCGGTCGCGGAAGCTTTGTGCCCGATAAGCCATACTATATTGCTGTGGGTGCTGATACGATTGATCTTAAAGGTGAATGGAGATTCAGCATCGGGGCCGCCATGCCGCCCTTGCCGGGCCAGACAATTGTGCGCTGGAAACCGGCCGGGTTGTTCAACCGGATGATCGCCCCACTGCTTAACTGTTCCATAAAGGGTGTGATCTGGTACCAGGGCGAATCCAATGTCAGGAACCCGATGGAGTATGAAAAGTTATTTCCGACCCTGATTCATAACTGGCGTGAAAGATGGAAGCAGGGAGATTTCCCATTTCTATATGTTCAACTTGCCAATTTCTTGGAAGCAAAACCTAATCCAACAGAAAGTTCATGGGCTGCTTTAAGACAGGCACAGCTTAAAACTCTTTCAGTGAACAATACCGCGATGGCTGTTGCGATTGACCTGGGTGAGTGGAATGACATTCACCCGTTAAACAAAGCGGATGTAGGCAAACGTCTTGCGATTGCCGCGCAAAAAATTGCGTATAACGAACCCAACGTGATTGGCGGAGGTCCGCTCTACCAGTCGCACGAGGTAAAGGGAAACAAAATAATAATACAATTTAAACAAACCGGTGGCGGACTTGTAACCAAGGGCGATGCGCTGAAGTATTTTGCTATTGCCGGAGCTGATAAAAAGTTTGTGTGGGCGCAGGCTACTATTGAAGGTAACAAGGTGGTGGTTTGGGGCGAGCAGGTCGACAAGCCGGTAGCTGTACGATATGCGTGGGCCGATAATCCGGAAGGTGCTAACCTTTATAACAAGGAAGGATTACCCGCATCGCCATTTAGTACGGAAGATCAGATACAATCAAAATGATATGAAATAGTAACAGACCCGATTGTTTTCAACCCTTACACCGATATGATTTTGTTATTTTTGTAATTGATAAACCTGATGTACACCGACCAAAAAATGACTCCTCCGAAAGAGATCACCATATACGATATAGCCAAGGCTCTTAATATATCACCGGCAACTGTCAGTCGCGGGTTGAAAGACCATCCGGCCATCCGGAAGGGCACCAAAAAGAAAATACTTGATGCAGCCAGCAAAATGGGTTACCAGCAAAATACTTTTGCCAGTAATCTCAGGCGCAAGCGATCCAATACCATAGGCGTTATTATACCCCGGCTGAACAGTTACTTCATGTCGACTGTAATCTCCGGTATGGAAAAAGTAGCTAACCAAAGCGGCTATAACCTGATTATCAGTCAATCGCAGGAGTCATTCAAGAAGGAAATTATAAGCGTAAAAACCATGTACGACAGCCGCATTGATGGCCTGATGGTTTCGCTGGCTTACGACACCGCAGACACGGAGCATTTTGAAGTGCTGCTGAAGAAGAGGATTCCCATCATATTCTTTGATCGTGTGATTGATCACCCGGGATGTACCAGCATTGTGATTGATAACCGGCAGGCCGGTTACGATGCAACCCATCACTTGCTAAGCCAGGGTTGCAAACGGATTATGCACCTTGCCGGTAACCTGAGCCGGAATGTTTATTCCGACCGTTTGGAAGGATATAAAATGGCTTTGGCGAAATTTAACATTCCGTTCGATCCGTCTTTGGTGATCAGCAACTCGCTTCTTAGTGAACAGGGCGGAGTGGATGCTGCACAGGAAATTCTGACCATGCATGAAAAACCGGATGGAATTTTTGCCAGTAACGATACATCGGCTGTGGCCTGTATGCGCCAGTTAAAGCTGGCCGGCATAAAAATCCCGCACGACATTGCCGTGGTTGGGTTTAACAATGATCCTATATCGAAGGTAATTGATCCCAACCTGACAACCGTAAATTATCCCGGCCAGGAAATGGGTGAAGTAGCAGCAGCCACACTTGTAAATAAATTAGATCAATCCAACTCTCCGGGCGTAAATACCATTGTGCTGCGACATGAGCTGATAATAAGGGAATCTTCTACCCGGAAATAATGATGCGTATAAAACTCCTGCTGCTTGTTCTTTTACTACATGCTTTTGCCGTTTACGGAGAAGATGGGTATCGGTTATGGTTGCGTTACGACAAGGTTGAAGATGCCCGGCTTTTAAATCACTATAAAAAAGAGCTCGCCAATCTTTATATAGCAGGCCAGTCTCCTACCCTGAATGTAATCCGCGCTGAGCTGGATAAAGGTCTTGAAGGAATGCTTGGCTCGAAACCCAAAACAGTTTCATCGCTTCATGCGCATGGCACACTTTTAATTGCCACCCGCAACACCGATGTGATCAAAAGCCTGAACCCTCGCCTCACCGAAGAACCCGGAAAAGAAGGATTTGTCATCAGGAGCATAACGCATGCCGGTAAGCGCATCACCGTAATTACTGCCGATGATGACATCGGATTACTGTATGGAACATTCCATTTGCTAAAGCTGATCCAAACCAGGCAGCCGCTTCGGGCTTTGTCCGTTCAAAGCTCACCGTTAATTCAATTGCGGATACTGAATCATTGGGATAACTTAGACGGAACAGTAGAGCGTGGCTACGCAGGTTTTTCGTTATGGAACTGGCACAAGCTGCCCGGCTATATTGATGAACGGTATATTGATTATGCACGTGCAAATGCATCCATAGGCATTAATGCCACAGTGCTTACCAACGTAAATGCAAACGCCTGGGTGCTTACGCCCGCTTATCTTAAAAAAGTAGCTGCGCTGGCCGATGTTTTCCGTCCTTACGGGATAAGAGTTTATCTCACCGCAAGATTTAGCGCACCAATTGAAATTGGAAAGTTAGCAACTGCCGATCCGCTGAACGAAGATGTTAAGCAATGGTGGAAAGAAAAGGTAACTGAAATCTATAAATACGTTCCGGACTTTGGCGGGTTTGTAGTAAAGGCCAACTCAGAAGGCCAGCCGGGTCCGCAAAATTATAATCGCACACATGCCGATGGCGCCAATGTGTTGGCCGATGCGCTTGCACCACATGGAGGCATTGTGATGTGGCGCGCCTTTGTGTATGATGATAAGGTTCCGGATGATCGCGCCAAGCAGGCGTATAATGAGTTTAAGCCGTTAGACGGAAAGTTCCGCGACAATGTAATCGTACAGGTAAAGAACGGCCCGATTGATTTTCAACCGCGTGAACCGTTTCATCCTTTATTTGGCGCCATGAAGCAGACTCCTTTAATGATGGAGTTTCAGATTACGCAGGAATACCTCGGGCAAAGCACCAACCTGGTTTACTTGGCCAATTTGTTTAAGGAATGCCTTGATGCCGACACGTATCAATATGGAAAAGAAAGTACGGTGGCCCGTATAATTGACGGCAGCGCAACAAAACAGAAGTTAACGGCTGTTGCCGGTGTAACCAACATCGGCTCAGACCGCAACTGGTGCGGTCATCCGATGGCACAGGCCAACTGGTATGCGTTTGGCCGCCTCGCGTGGGATCATCAGCTTTCATCTGAACAGATTGCGAAAGAGTGGACGAGGATGACATTTTCAAATGATGCAGAAGCAATTACCCGGGTTACGTCCATGATGGATCAATCGTGGGAAACAGTTGTGAACTACATGACTCCGTTGGGGCTGCATCACATTATGGGCTGGAGTCATCATTACGGGCCTGCTCCCTGGATAAAAGACAGGCACCGGGCTGACTGGACTTCGGTTTATTATCACAAGGCGGATTCATCCGGAATTGGATTTGATCGTACCCAATCGGGCAGCCATGCGCTTGCACAATATGCGCCTGAAATTCAAAACCTGTTTTCTAATCGTGAAACCTGCCCGGAGAAATTTCTTTTGTGGTTTCATCATGTAAACTGGAATGAAAAGCTGAAGTCCGGGAATACATTGTGGGATGAGCTTTGCTACCGGTATTACCGGGGTGCTGAAGCCGTTAAGAAGATGCAACAGGATTGGGATTCGCTGAAAGGGAAAATTGATACCGGCAGGTTTGAGCAGGTACGTCAGTTGCTAAGCATTCAGTATGAAGAAGCGGTTTGGTGGCGCAATTCGTGTGTGCTGTACTTTCAGACTTTTTCAAAGCAACCTATACCCCAAGCATTACCAGTGCCGGATAAGCCATTGTCTTATTACATGAGCCTTGAATTTCCGTACGCACCCGGTATTAAACCGCAATGGTAGTTTTTATAATTATTCTATGAACAGGCAAAAAGTAGCAATAGTAACAGGTGGCGGATCAGGGCTTGGTCTTGCAATAGCCCGGAAGCTTGCTGAAAGCAATATCCGAACAATTATAATTGGTCGCGATAAAGCTAAGCTGGATGCTGCTGTTAAAAACATCGGGAACGGTGTCGAGGCCATTTCATTTGATCTTACCGATTTGAAAAAGATCCCGGTTTTGGTTCAGGATGTCATTCATAAATATGGTTCAGTCGATATCCTGGTGAACAATGCCGGGATCAATCAGAAGAAAAATGCATTGGAAGTAACGGATTCAGACTTTCAGCATATTTTGCTGACCAACCTGAACAGCGTGTTTGCGCTTACGCGCGAAGCAGCCAAAGGAATGACAGCATCCGGAAGCGGAAGCATTATCAACATCAGCTCAATGGCCTCGCAGTATGGCATTCCGGCTGTGGTTTCCTATACGGCATCCAAGTCGGCCATAGAAGGAATTACCAAATCGCTGGCTGTGGAGCTTTCGCCTTTTGGCGTTCGCGTAAATTGTGTGGCACCAGGATTCATTGAAACAGAAATGTCCGCAAAAGCACTCAATGGAGATCCTGAACGGAGAAGAAAAGTCTTGTCGCGCACGCCTATGGGGCGGCTGGGGCAACCCGAGGATGTGGCAAGGGCCGTATATTTTTTGGCCAGCGATGAAGCGAATTTTATTACAGGTAGTATTTTGCGCGTGGATGGCGGTAATGCCATTGGGTTTTAACTGACGCTTATGATTACAATGGAGCAAACCATGCGCTGGTACGGGCCACAGGATGTGGTAACGCTGAGCGACATCCGGCAGGCAGGATGTACCGGTGTGGTAACAGCCCTTCATCACATTCCGGTTGGAGAGACCTGGTCGGTTGACGAGATCAACAAAAGAAAAAAAATGATTACCGATGCCGGTATGACCTGGACGGTGATTGAAAGCCTGCCGGTGCATGAAGATATCAAAAGGCAGAAAGGCGAATACAAAAAGTGGATTGAAAATTATAAGACAAGCATTCGTCATGTAGCCGCCTGCGGGTTAAAAGTCATCACCTATAATTTTATGCCGGTGCTGGACTGGCTGCGTACCGATGTTTCGTACACGTTACCGGTAGGAAGCAAAGCGTTGTATTTTAACCGGGCGGCATTTGTTGCTTTTGATTTGTTCCTGCTGAAGCGACCGGATGCCGAAAAGGATTACACCCCGGAAGAAACAGCTAAGGCTAAAAGCTTTTTTGATTCCGCTACCGAACAGGAAAAGAAGTATTTGTTTTCCAATTGCCTGCTGGGCTTACCCGGCAGTGATGAAAGCTTTACACCGCAGCAGGTATTACGGGAGCTTAAGGAATACGATCATATTGATGCCGCTAAGCTAAAGCAGCACCTCTTTTATTTTCTGCAAGAAGTTATCCCGGTGGCGGAATCGGTTGGAATAAAGATGGCCATTCACCCGGACGACCCGCCCTACCCGATGCTGGGCTTACCGCGTGTGGTGAGCACCGAGCAAGACGCGCAGGAATTACTCAAAGCAGTTCCTTCTCCGGCAAACGGCCTGTGCTTTTGTACGGGCTCGTATGGCGCCCGCGCAGATAATGACCTTGCCGGGATGATTCAACGGCTGGGCGATCATATTCACTTTTTGCATTTACGAAATACGAAGCGCGATGCGGAAGGTAATTTTTTTGAAGCCGATCATTTGGGTGGCGATGCAGATATGACTGCAATTGTGAAAGAAATCTTGCTGCTGATGAAACGCAGGCAAGCTTCATTACCCATGCGCCCGGATCATGGCCACCAGATGCTGGATGATCTGAACAAGAAAACATACCCGGGATATTCTGCCATAGGCCGTTTGAAAGGGCTTGCCGAGCTGCGAGGCCTTGAACTGGGTATTGGCCGGATGCTTAACCTGTAAACCTGCATAGCCTGTCATGAAAGAAAGCTTTATTACAGATAATTTCTTGCTTAAAGGTGATTTCGCTCAAAAGCTGTATCATGGCTATGCCTGTTCACTGCCGGTAATTGATTATCACAATCATTTGCCCCCGGAAGAAATTGCGCAGAACCGGCAGTTTGAAAACCTGACGCGGGCCTGGTTGAGTGGCGATCACTATAAATGGCGTGCCATGCGTACGCTGGGTATAGGTGAGGAATTTATTACCGGGAACAAACCCGACCATGAGAAATTTATCAAATGGTCTAAAACAGTTCCATACACGCTTCGGAATCCGCTGTACCATTGGACACACCTGGAGTTATTGCGTTACTTCAATGTGCCTGAGCTGTTGCAACCGGAAACTGCTGATGCAATTTACAAGCGGGCGAATGCCTTGTTGGGAACACCGGAGTTTTCTACCCGCAGTTTGCTTACCAGAATGAACGTTGAGATTGTCTGTACAACAGATGACCCGGTTGACAACCTGCACGCACACCGTACATTGTCGCAGGCAGATTTCGGTACGAGAGTTCTTCCTACATTCCGTCCCGATAAGGTTTACAATTTCACATCCGCTACCGAATATCTCCGGTACCAGGATAAGCTGGCACAGGCAAGCGGCATTGAAATAACATCTTATGATGATTTATTGTTGGCGCTCCAGAAGCGGGTGAACTATTTTCATGAAGCAGGCGGCCGATTGGCGGATCATGGCCTGGCGCGGATCAGTGTGCCGGGTAACCCCGGGGGTTACAATCCGCAAAAGCTTTTTGAGAAGCTGAACAAGCATGAATCGTTAAACCCGGATGAAGCAGTTGTGTTTCAATATAAGCTGCTGTCGGAATTGTGCCGCATGTATCATAAGCTGGGCTGGACACAGCAGTTCCATGTAGGGGCATTGCGCAATACGAATACCCGGATGATGAAACAGCTTGGGCCCGATACAGGCTTTGATTCTATCGGAGATTTTTCGCAGGCAACTGCGCTGGCTACATTTCTCAATGACTTAGACAGCACCAACCAGCTTGGCAAGACTATTATTTACAACCTAAACCCTGCCGATAACGAAGTATTCGCCTCGATGATCGGGAACTTCAACGATGGATCCGTTAAAGGCAAAGTACAATATGGTTCGGCCTGGTGGTTTCTCGATCAGAAAGATGGCATGGAGAAACAATTAAATGCACTGTCTAACCTGGGACTCTTAAGCTGTTTTATTGGAATGCTCACCGATTCGAGGAGCTTCCTGTCCTTTCCGCGCCATGAATATTTCCGGAGAATCCTCTGCAATCTTATCGGGCAGGATGTGGAAAATGGTGAGCTTCCAAAAGATGAAAAATGGCTGGGAAAAATCGTGTCCGACATTTGCTACCATAATGCAAAGGCTTACTTCGGCTTTTAAGTGACCTTGTTTTTGGGTAGAAGCTATTGCGTTGACTCAAGAAACTGAAGCTCTGCTTTGTACCATCCGGGTTTCAGAACGGGTTTTTCGTTCAGCTCTATAATATTTTGGTCAGTTGCGTTGTATGCTTTCCATTCCGGTAGTTCTGCTCCGTTGGGACTACCCGTCTTCACAAAGTTTACCCAATAGGTTGACATAGCTTTCTCTACGGCATAATCAGTATCCTGCCACGGGCGATTCCACTTTGCTAACGTGCGAAGGGCAAAAGGAACATCAGCCGTATGAAATGCACCGTAATCCGGGAAACCCGGCTTATCGGTAGGTACATAGCTGAACTGGTAAAGATAACTGCTATTCACATTGCTCAATGCCCATACATGATCGGCATACCCGGCAAAGTTGAGGTTCCCTAATTTAACCTGCGATTGTTTTGCCTCTTCATCAGTAGAAGCCGGAAATGCTTTCAGAAATTCATCTTTACGGTTGCCATAGGCTTCACTTGCCCACTGTTCAAATTCCCGGGCAGATTTAGGCTCACCGGTAAGAGCAGCATCGCCCGTTACCCATCCCGCCAGCAAAGCCACATCGTTGTGCTTTTTGTTCCGGAAGATTGATCCCATGTCGTCCGGCAGCACATAGCCATCCGTTACCGGCACGTATGTTCCGTAAGGAAAAGTATTGGCCAGCTTAAGCAAGCTATCGGCTGAAAGTTTTCTAAGCGCATTTATATCTGTCGAATTGACTTTTTGCGAAAGCTCCACTCCTGCTTTCTCGGCATCGGCCAGCTTTTTAGCGAACCGGTTCATGGATGCTCCGCTGTGCGCAATGGCCGCGCGAAACAAATCTTTGGATAATGGCGAGGCTACAAGGGCTTGTACGCTAAACGATCCTGCCGATTGCCCTGCAATGGTAACCTTATCCGGATCGCCACCAAATGCAGCAATGTTGGCTTTAATCCATTTCAATGCGGCAAGCTGATCCATCAGGGCGTAATTGCCCGAAGCATTCCGGCCTGATTCTTTGGTGAGATCGGGATGAGAAAGAAAACCGAACACACCCACCCGGTAGTTGATGCTCACAAAGATGATCCCTTCCTTCGCCAGCGCTTCTCCATCGTAAACCGCACAGGCGCTTGAGCCGGAAACAAACCCGCCACCGTAAATCCACATCAGCACCGGTAATTTCTCGTTAACAGATTTGGCAGGAGTCCAGACGTTCAAATACAAACAATCTTCACTGAGCGGCTCCGGTGGTGCAATAAACTCTTCCGTCCACATGGCAAATGGAGCCGGCTTATTCTGAAACGGGCTCGCTGAAAACCTGTCGCACAGCAAAGTTCCCGTCCACGGTTTAACGGGTTGCGGTTCTTTCCAACGCAAGTCGCCTATGGGAGGCGCTGCGAATGGAATACCTTTAAAGGATGCTACATCTTTGCCGGTATTCAATACGCCCCGCACTTCCCCGCTTTGCGTGGTTGCAACCTCAAGAGGAGCACCAGCTTTTTGCCCACAAGCAATAAGTAAAAACACAAGCAGGAGTAGCGGGGTATTTTTCATGATTATTACGGGTTATTCATTTTATCATGGAATAGTTACTAAAAATTGTAAAGCTTCTCACCACAGGTTTCCGTAATTACGTTTTTAAAAATCACAGCTACATCATCGGTATTTGACTATGCTGATTGCCCGAAAGTCAGAAGATTATTGTCCGGGTCGAGAATAGAAAACTCTTTTTGTCCCCATGGTTTGGTTTCTAATTTTGTGTAATTAATTCCCTTTGACTTCGCTTCATTGAACTCCTGATCAATATCGTTGGTACGAATATATACCTGTCCATAGTTTTCTTTGGAGTCTAAATCCCGGAACTCAAAAAAATGAATTTCGATTTCATCTTTCGTAATCATCAGATAACCCTCGTAATCCGTAGCTGACGGGCGAAACCCTAATTGATTCAGGTAAAAATTTTTGGTAATCATTTTGTTGCGCATCGGCAGCTTGGGGCAGGTTTTTGTAAGCATATTGTAAATTAGGTGATTCAAAACTATTGAAAGCGATTAGCATTCAGAAACCCGACAGGCAAATTGGTTTTACCGTTTATCGAAAGCTCGCTTAAGATCTCTCCCACCACCGGGGCGAACTTGAAGCCGTGCCCGCTAAAACCGGCCGCTATCACCACATTTGAGTAACCCGGCAAAAAATCGATAATAAAATTTTCATCGGGTGTGTTGGTATAGAGGCAGGTCTTTGATGTATGGATCGTATTAAATCCATCAGGCAAATAGCGATTAACGGCCTGCATCAATTCCTGTTCTTCCGCAGGTGCAACATTACGATTGACAAAATTCGCATCAGTTGCCTGACCGGGATAATGGTAAGCCGCTTTTAGCCCGACCGGCCCGCCAAATTGAGATGCAGGCAATACCGGAAAACCGTAATACATGCCCGGTTTATTTTCATCATCTATTAACCAGCACGGAAATTTCTCTAAAGAAAACTGTTCCCATTGTTTGGGAATGGCCCATGCCAGCACCTGCCGCGTAACGGTAAGGTGCTTTTGCAGTACCGGAAGCACATGCGGTGTCCATGCACCGGTTGTAACAACCAGCTTTTTACACGCATAGCTGCTTTTGTTTGTCCTAACCGAAATGCTATCTCCATCCTGCTTCCATTCCAGTAATTGTTCATGTGTATGGATGGCCGCGCCTGATTTAATCGCCTGTTCTGTAAAGGAAAGTATGCAACGTTCCGGTGTCAGAAATCCGGCATCAGGCTCAAAAAGAACTTCGTAATCAGCCGGAATATTAAATTGCGGGAAACGCTTGGCACGTTCACCTGCGTTTAATTCATCAACCTGAATGCTGTATTTTTTTGCCGATTCTTTTACACCTTTAATCAACACGCCACCCGGCTTGCCGGCATAGAGCAGCCCGGTAGGAAAATAAAGCTGTGAACTGGTTTCACTTTCAAGCTCTTTCCAGTTATGATAGGCACGCTCCAGCAACGGCACATAATCGGGATGCTCGAAATACGCTTTTCGGATAATGCGGCTTTGCCCGGCATGTGAACCCTGCTCATGTGGAATGCCGAACTGCTCAATACCTAAAACCTTAACCCCGCTTTTGGCAAGATAATAACAAGCCGATGCCCCCATCGAGCCTGCACCGAGAACAATTACATCAAACGTGGCAGGCATTATTCCTCTTTAAGCGTTGCCAGGAAGCTCACCACATCGCGCAGCTCGCGTTTGGTAAGCAGGTATTGCATAGGCGGCATGCTGGAAGGTGCATCGGTTCGCTTCGCCACATCAGCTCTGGCAATCAGCGTATCGGCTTTATCACCCGGCTTAATCACAAAGCCTTCCGGTTTTTCTTCCTGTAAAATCCCGATCACCTTCTTCCCGGATTTCAGCTCCAGCGTAACCATGCCATAACCGGGCGCAATACGAGCACTTGGCTTAATCAAGGCTTCGAGTAATTGTTTACGTGAAAGCTTGTTTGCCACACCGTTTATACGCGGCCCGGCAATTCCTCCTGCATCGTCATACGCATGGCAGCGAATGCATTGGGCCGTAGGATGGCTCCAGAACAACCGGCCGCCTTTACCCGGATCGCCACCTGACAACGCACCGGCATAAAGCGCATCCAATGAATCCGCAGATTGTGCTTTGATGGCGGTATAGAATCGTTTCTTCAACAGATCAGACCGTGTACTGTCAATCGCTTCCGATAGCTCAAGCTGCAACTCGGGCTGTAATTTTTTGTTTTCCATTTGCTGAACTAAGCTCTGGAATACAGGTTCAGTAAACGAAAGCGGCAATGTACCCAATGCCGTGATGGCCGCCTGGCGTTCTTCTGTTGTGCGCGTGCTGATTACATCACCCAACAACTTAACCATTACAGCCTTATCGAGATCGAGCCGGGTAACCATGTCTAAGCCAACCACACGCACATCCTTTTCTTTATCAGCGAGGGCTGTTGTAATGGCATCTTTCATGAAGTCATGTTTCAGGACGGCCAATGCACGCAATGCTTCTACCCTGACAGCAGTGTTTGCATCGTTCTTTAATACAGTCAGCAGGTTGATTGCAGTTCCGTCCAGCTTCAGCTTACCTGCTGCCTTTACGGTTTGCTTTCTTACTTCGGCATCACGATTGGTCAGGAGCTTTGTTATAACCGGGGCGGAAATATTTTGAACCGGTTCAAGCGCACGGGTTATCTCACCGCGATAGCGGCCATCCACACGATCAAGCACCGAAGGTTTGGCCCACGTGCTCAGCGCTGCGATGGCTTCCGAACGCAATGCTGCAGGGGCATTTCCGCGCAATGTATAAGCTAACAGGTTTTGCAAGGCTGCATCTGTACCCACCCGCAGATTGGCATTGATGCTTCTGCGGATGAGCGGCTCGTTATCGAACGAAGTTGTATTCAACAGGCCCGCCAATGCCGGCAATGCATCCGGAATGGACAGATCATCATTTATGGCACGGGCGGTTTCCGTTACAATAAACTCATCCACATCATTCAGGTAGATGGCAATACCCGGATGTTGCAAACGCCTTAACGCCAGCACCGCACTCAGGCGCACGGCTTTGGACGGATGACTGCTTAACGTCATCAGCTTATCCGCTTTGCCGATCCGCGCAAGCGCCAGAGCGGCCGCATGGCGGATGTATTCATCCGTATCGTTATTGGATTGCAGCAATTCAATCAGGGCGTCAAAAGCAGGTTCGTATGCTATTCTTCCCAATGCTTCGGCTGCAAAGAATTTTACTCGGGGCGCTTCGTCTTTCAGCAACGGAACAAGTTCGGTTGCAGCTTTGGCATAGCGAACATCGCCTATCCAGCGTGCAGCCTGTGCGCGTATTTCCGCATCTTCATCCTTTAAACAGGGAACCAGGTTATCCGCAACAGCTATATCCTTTCGCGCTATCTGGCTCAAGCCCCAAACGGAGTGCACACGCGCTAACCGGTTTTCTTTCTGACTGAGATATGCTTTGAAAATTTCAGCCTGCTTACGCGATGCCAGCTCAAACTGTGCTTTCTGTCGCACGCGCATATCCGCATGTTTTAACAATTCGCCCAACGCATCCGGTTTATATTTTGAAAAATCATCACGAAGATATTTTTCAGTTTCCGCGCGAACGGCTTTGTCAGGATTATTCACGTCTAACTTCCAGATGCGACCGTAATCTTTCGTTCCCCAGCCTTCAATCCAGTCGCTCAGATACAAAGCGCCATCCGGGCCAAAATCAATACCTGTAGCCAGCACTCCGCTTAAGATCATCCTGGATTCTACAAACTCAAATGAAGCACCTTTGGGTTTCAGCTTAAAAGCATGAATGCCCGACCTGGTCGGGTTACCGACAAACTCAACAATGAAAAATGTATTCTTAAATCTTTCACCTAACGCTGTGCCCGGGTTATACAACATCCCGGTCGGGCCGTTTACAAAGTTTTTGATGGTGGGCAGAATATATGCAGGCTGTCCTTCATGGCGCGGGATATGCATTTTCTCATCCATCCATACTTTGTACGTGTTATTGTCAGGGTCGCGGTATTTGCCAAACTGCCAGTTAGTACGCCAGCCTATATCAGCGCCATCAACCACATACACCAGGCGTTCGCTTTCACCGGGATGATCGCCATCGTTGTCTTCGCTGATCATGTTTCCGTACTCATCAAAAACAAACTCGTGTGTGTTACGATTGCCATACGCAAACACTTCAAAGTTGCTTCCATCGGGTTCCGATCGCACGATCACACCACTGTTGGGGTGCTCATACTTTTTACCGTCCGGGCCGGCTCCGTTAAAACCAATATCACCGATCTGCCAGTAAATGCGGCCATCGGGCCCAACCTCAATGCCCGACATGCCATGTCCGCCAAAGCCGATATGAATGCCATAGCCATGCGAAAGCGATGTTTTCTTTTCGGCAAGCCCCCATTTGTTTTCCTGAATGCGCCACAGGTCGGGGCCGATAGCTACAAACAAATCATCGCCATGCTTTAAAACACCACCGGCCGCATCGGTTGTTTCATCGTTAAAATCTTCTACTACTAATTGCGATTTGTCGGCCACGCCATCGCCATCCGTATCTTCAATGCGATAGACATGCTCTTTCTGTACGGTGAGGTCGCGCCAATCGTGCGAGCCATCGCCATTCAGATCGGCCAGCCAGGTATTTTTATCACTAAGCTCAGGGGCGAGCACCTTCTTTAAAAAAGCACGCTTGTCTTCAATGGTTTGCAGTTGAATGGAGCCGATCTCCCAATCCTGATGCCCGCGTATGTCAAACTCGGAATTCTTTTGCCGGTTGGTGCGGGTGTAGTAAATCCTTCCCATATCGTCAATATCGATGGACACCGGGTCGGCCACGAGCGAATCGCTGCCCCACAGGGTGAGCACCAGCCCGGAATCAACCTGCGGAGCTACGGTTTTTTGAATGGCTTGCGCAAGTTGAGCCGCTTCTGACGGATTTAACTGTCTGGTTCTTAAATCGGCCGGGGGCTGTGCGCAGTGGAAAATAGTTACCGACAGAATCAGAAAGAAAAAAGCTGAGGTTAGAGCTCGCATGGAATAGTAGGTTAAGTGCGAAAGATAAATAAAAGGAAACTTTTAGGAGTAAGCCGGGAACTGTTCATACTAAATCCCGGGGTATTTTTTAACTTTACTTGCCTTAAAGCAGATTACCATATGAACTCATCTGAAATACGCGACCGCCTGATAGATCAGATTCTAAGCATAAACGATACAGACTATTTGCTGGCACTTTCAAAATTGATTGAAGCTGCCAAAGTAGAGTTACCTGTTATTTCGCTAACAGAAGATCAGAAAATGATGATCGAAATGAGCGAAGTCGATATTGTTACAGGCCGAGTTATTGAGCAGAGTAAGCTTACAGCCCGTGAGATGAAATGGCTAAGCGAAAAATAATCTGGACAGAAACAGCAGCCCTGCAACGAAGATTGATTCTGGAATATTGGGTCAACCGCAATCAGTCAACCCGTTATGCGATTAAGCTTCTTGAATTATCCGATAAGAAAACGGAAGCCATCTCCGAAAATCCGTTGACATTCAGAAAAACAAATTTCAGAAACCTTCACGTTGCCTCGATGGGACATTTTTCCATCTATTACAGGTTCACGGAGGTTGAGGTTTTTATCATGGCTTTTTGGGATAACCGTCAGGATCCAAAAAAGTTAGTTAAATTATTATTAAAGTCAACCCTGAAATAGCTTGTTATCATTCTTCAATAAAATCACGGATGATTTCATACTACCATTCATGTAGAATCAACTTTTCCTGACTTACATTCACTTAAATTAGCTTTTCTAATTAATCGTCTTTATGAAAAACAAGCTTATCAAACTACTTCTGCTGGCAGTTTTGCCAGTCATATCCTTTGCACAGGACAAGCTCAAATCCATGCCCGGCTATGAACAGTATAGCAAAATTGCCCCGCAAATCCGTACTTCCGTTAAACCCGGAAATCTTTCGGTTACGTGGAGAGAAGACGGCAGCTCGTTCGATTATGTGCAGGATAAAAAGCTGTACCGCTATTCCGTTAAAACAAAAAAGGCCGTTGAGGTTGGCGATGCCCCTGCCACCGAAAGGCGTATGCCTCCACGCCCCGTGCGCGGCCGTCAATTCGATTTTGCCAACTCGCCCGATGGAAAATGGAAAGCCTATACCAAAGACCGCAATATGTACATCAGCGATATAAGCGGTTCTCATGCAGTGGCAATTACCACCGATGGCAATGAGCAAAACCAAATCAAGTATGGCATTGCTACATGGGTATATGGCGAAGAGCTTGGACAAAATACCGCCATGTGGTGGTCGCCCGATAGTAAAAAGATAGCCTTTTACAAGTTCGATGAAAAGAATGCCAAAAAATATTATGTATTGCTCGATCAGCTTAAGCTACAGGATTCGTTGGAGATTGAGGCTTACCCCAAAGTAGGCGCCCTTAATTTGCCTGTTGATTTAATGGTATATGACCTCGAAACAAAAAAAACCATTCAATTTGACTTGCGCGATGGCAAGCCTTACCACGATGGCGACCTGGGCACCTACATCTACGGTATGGACTGGACACCTGATGGAAAAGAGCTGCTGTACCACAGCACCAACCGCAAGCAGGATATTATGGAATACCGCGCAGCCGACCCGGTAACCGGTAAAAGCCGCACGGTGGTGCGCGAAGAATGGTTAGCCAGCTTTACCAAAAACACGCCTGAGATTTATGTATTGAAAGATGGCAGACGTTTTATCTGGGCTTCGGAGCGTAGCGGATTTAACAATTATTATTTGTATGACTTTAGCGGCAAGCTGCTCAGCACGCTTACCAAACATCCGTTTGAAGTTTCGCGCATTGTAAAAGTTGATGAAAAGGAGGGCGCCTTATACTACATGGCCCGCAGTGGCGATAACCACATGAAGCTGCAACTGCATCGCGTTAAGCTGGATGGCACCAAAGATGTCCGTTTAACAAACCCGGCCTACAATCATACTGTTTCACTATCACCCGATAATAAATATTTTATTGATGTGGCTGAAACCTATAACATCGCTCCTGTTACTTCTTTGATGGATGCCAACGGAAAAGCAGTAGCCGAGCTTGCCAAAAGCGATATGAGCAAGTTTGAAGAGCTTGGATTAAAGAAAGTGGAAGTATATACCTTCACTTCCGCAGATGGCGTTACTCCCCTGCATGGTGTAATCCACTTTCCATCCAATTTCGATCCTGCCAAAAAGTACCCGGTTATTCTCAGCAACTATGGCGGCCCGGCCACCAGCGCATTCCGCGAAAGCTTTATCTACCCGGATGCTTTAACGGAATATGGTTTCCTTGTACTGAACATTGACGGTCGCAATGCAGCCGGTAAAGGCAAGAAGCTGCTCGACCAGCTTTATGGTAATCTGGGTTTTGTTGAGATGGATGATTTTGCGGCCGGTGTGAAAGCCTTGTACAACCGTCCGTATTTTGATAAGGATAAAGTTGGAGTTTACGGCACATCGTATGGCGGTACTACGGCAGCTACGTTGTTGTTGCGTTATCCGGATGTGTTCCATGCTGCCGTTGCCAACTCGGCCGTTACCGACTGGCGTAACTACGATAACATTTACACCGAGCGTTTTATGAATACGCTGGAGAACAATAAAAAAGGTTACGAAGCATCCAGCCTGATGCCGATGGCCAAAAACCTGAAAGGCGAATTGCTTATCTTCTTTGGTACAGCCGATAATAACGTACACCCTTCCAACTCGCTGCAACTGATTAACGCTTTACAAAAAGCCGGCAAGAGCTTTGAAGTACAAATCGCCCCTGATGGCGGGCACGTGGCCATGAACCGCGACCGGATGATGGAGTTTTTTATTCAGCACCTGGTGTTGAAGAAGTAGGTTCAAGTCGTCCGATCACTTCGAGTGGTCGGACGATTAAACTTCAACACCTACTCAACAATCTTCTCTGTTAGCCCTGCATGCCCTTTACCATCCCGAACCAGCTTCTCAGCGGGTGTAGATGGATCGTTGGTCCAGCTACCATCTACTATAAACTTGTAAACGTATTTTCCCTTTGGTAAATCAATCTTGCACTCCCAACCATCTTTTGTTTTATACAGTGGCGTGCCAAACATGTTCCAGTTGTTAAAATTACCTACGAGGTTTACTTCCTGTGCGTCCTTAAACCCTTTCAGTTTGAAAACGGTATTGCCTTTAGTACTTGGCTTTTGCGAATTAAATTTCTTTCGTGGCAAAAGTTCGTCATGTTGGGCAACCTGATAGGCCAGGTAAGCTACATATTCGGCATTGTACTGCTGGTCATTTGCAGGCACGTACTCATACATATCCATGTTTGTATGATGAATCGCGCTTATATAATCAAGCGGGTCTTGTATAAACTGAAAAGCAGGAATGTTCTGAAAGTCGAAGAGCTCATGGTCTGTTTGATTGGCATTCTGAATCGTAAGTGTATTGTTGTTTTCAAATGGTTTGAGGTATTCTTCAAAAATGGATCTCACAGCGTCATTACCCATCAAATAGATTCCCCTGATTTTACCGGCACCATTGTCTAAGTTAAAATACGCTGAGATGGCTGATTTTTGTTTTACGGGTTCAGTTGTTACCAAATCACCTACATGTTGTTCGATATAAGAAGCCGAGCCTGCAAAAACCTGCTCTTCGCCACCCCACAATGCTAACCGGATGGTGCGTTTTGGTTTTAATCCGGAAGCCTTTATAAGCCTCAGCGCCTCAATCATGGTTGCACAACCAGCAGCATTATCAACGGCTCCTGTTCCGGAGTGCCAGCTATCGAGGTGCGCGCCAATGATAACGAGTTCGTTTTTCAGCAGAGGGTCAGACCCTTCGATGTCGGCAATCAGGTTAACATTATATTTTGGTTCCGCATACCACTTCACATTCAGATTTACTTTCAGTTTCGGCTTAAAGCCTAACCCTATCAATCTCACTAACCGACCGAAATGTTCGTTCGCTATTACAAAGGAAGCAGCCGGTGTAATGTCGGTGGTTTTCATATACGATGGAACTGCACGGTTCCCATCGGCATGTAAAATGCCATACGGGTAATCGCTCGGCTCAATGATGGCCAGCACTTCTTGCTCTTTGCAGAAATTAAAAAACTTCTCCCGTTGCTTTCGGAGCGAAAGCTGAAAGGCAAATACAGCCTTGGTAGATCTTCGGCTATGGTAGCCGATTATTAAGTCGTTCGGGTCTGGATTGTTCTTTGCCTGCTCTAACGTTTCAGGTGTTAGCCGTTGCGAGAATGGAAGAGATATGTTTCGCACAGGTTGATAGAAGGAACCCATTAAAAGAATCTTCCCCTTCAACTGACCGGAGAGGGTATAAACCGAATCCAGTCGTTGCAGGTATATAACCTCTCCGGTAGCCTCGCCATTGGTTGAAGACGTATATGCGAGCGGATAAGCTATTACAGTGCTCTTTACAGGCTCTATCAATTCAACATTGAAATCTATAACCTCCCATCCACGGTGGTCTTTATCGAAAGACTGATGCTCAATCTTGTCGATGCCCCACCTCTTCAACTGCTCTTCCGTCCACAGAATTGAATTGTAGTAATTGGGTGTGCCCATCAGTCGGGGGCCATAAACGTCCGACAGGTAACTGACAATATTCATAGCCTGTGGGTTCTTGTCAGACGCTGCTTTGATTTTTAAAAGTACATCGTTGCCAACCTGTGCAAAGGCAGGCGTCATCAGAAGGAGTAATACTCCGGTAGCGAATATTTTCATAATATCAATGATAATAAACTTTCGGATAACATTTTTAAGGGTTTCCAATCTTTTAAAGGTTGGAAATCTAATTACGTCAAGCAGGGTGTAGCGACCCCGCGTTTTTTATAACAACCTTGATTTGCTCAACGTCAATTCTGCCGACTCACCTGCTTTCCATCCTGCTTTTAAAGAAAACACCTTTACCTGCAGCGCTTTGTATTGAGCCGATACTAAGCAATAGCTCCCGAAATATTCAATCCCGGTAACTATCCACTTGCCGGTCTTCTTTTCTACAAGGTTCAACTGTTCGGGTCTCACAAATTTTCCTTTCAGGTTGGATTTACCTAAAAGCCGGGCGAGGCTTCCATCTATCAAATTGTATTCTCCGAACAACTGCGCTACATACTCATTTTTCGGTTGGTGATAGACTTCTTGCGGTGTGCCGCGCTGAACGATAACTCCTTTTCTTAATACCAGAACCCGGTCGGCCCACGGCAACGTATCTTCCGGGTGGTGCGATACCAGCACACAAGTAACACCAAGCTTTGCTCCTATCTGCTCTACCACTTCTTTTAAAGTAGCTTTCAAACCGGCATCAAGATGTGAATACGGTTCGTCTAACAGCAGCACTTGCGGATGGGTAAGCAGCAAACGTGCAATAGCAATGCGTTGCTTCTCCCCGCCCGAAAGCTGATCGGTTTTTCGCGCAAGCAGGTGCCTGATTTTACAAACGCTGATGATACGCTGCCTGTTCGTTTCAGAAACGGCACGCGCATATTCCAATACCTGCTCCACACGCAAAAACTTCGGCAGCTCAAAATGCTGCGAGAGATAAGCAATGTGCGGATGTCCCGGCACTAAATTATCAGCCGGGCCCCGAACCGGTTCGTCATTCAAAATAACGGTTCCGCTATCAGGCTGTTCCAGCCCGGCAATAATGCGCAGCAACGTACTTTTTCCGGAACCGGTTTCCCCGGCAACTACTACATGCTCGCGCGGCTTTATTTCAAAGCTCACCTTGCTCAGCACCTTGCCAAATTCGGTTGACTTGCTGATTTGATGAGCTTTCAACAATGAATTATTCATATACCGCCAAAGTTTTCCAGAGCTGGTCAAACTCGCGGGCAAAAGATTTTATCGCACTGCCATCGCGTGTAAGCAAAATGTTCTCGTGATTAAATCGTGCTGCGCTGCGTGTCCAGTTGTAGCTGCCGGTAATCAGGGCCCTGTTATCGGTAATCATAAATTTATGGTGCATGTGGTTGGCGGTGCGGTCAATGCGAACGGGTATGCCCTCGCCTGCTAATTGGTCAATGTCTGAGCCCTCGTCCAGCATCTTGTCGTTATCGGTTATGATCTTTACCGGAATTCCTTTTTTATGCGATTCCAATATCGCTGCTGCAATGGTATCATCGCTGATGGTAAATACACAAATCTGCACGTGGTTAACAGCCTGCCTGATCTGCTGGATGATTACATTCCGGCAGGTATCACCCGGACTGAAGTATGCATCCGAGCCGGGTGCATTGGGCGCGGTGTTCATCAATGCGCTGGTGGCATCACGTATCCATTCTACAATAAACCGGTAGTTTTCAGGCGTTACTTTCTGATTGGCCAGCTCAAAAATCTGGCTGCGCAAAAACGCTAACTGGTTTTCGTTGGGCTTTATTTCATCCACAATCTGGCGCAGCGTTTTTCGCTCCGACTTTGAAAAAAGCTCGTCTTCAATGCTCAGCTTCAGGAAATCAATAACAGGTTGCATAGGCCATCGGGGTAGAATAACAAAAAAAGGAAATTTATTTGAAGTTAAGTAACGGATGCTGCACACATTGCTTTAAATCTTTCACACAAAGCCGCAAAGGATTTCAGGTTTGCGTAATGCCGGTTAAGTAAGGGATGCAAAACGGATATTCTTGCTTTGGAGGAGGGATTAAAGGTGTATTTGGGCCCAGCCCGGAATATAATATCTTTGCGCCCCTGCCTACCTTCTGGCAGGCTTATTTTAATGATTTATGATTTCGGTTGACGCGGTAACAGTAGAGTTCAACGGCTCGGCTCTTTTCAGTAACATCACTTTTAACATCAACGAAAACGATCGCATAGCCCTGATGGGCAAGAACGGGGCAGGCAAATCTACCCTGCTCAAGATCATTGCCGGCAGGAACAAACCCACACGCGGCAAGGTTTCGGCTCCCAAAGATGCCATTATTGCCTACCTGCCCCAGCATTTGTTAACCGAAGATAACTGCACCGTTTTTGAAGAAGCATCCAAAGCGTTTTCCAAAATTCAGGGTATGAAAACGCAGATTGATGAACTGAATCATCAATTGGAAACCCGCACCGACTATGAATCGGACGAGTATGCCAAAATCATTGAGCAGGTTTCGGAGCTAAGCGAAAAGTTCTATTCGATAGAAGAGATCAATTATGATTCGGAAGTAGAGAAAACCCTGATGGGCCTAGGCTTTGTACGTACCGACTTTACACGGCCTACCCAGGAGTTTAGCGGGGGCTGGCGCATGCGCATTGAGCTGGCCAAAATCCTGCTGCAGAAACCCGACCTGATTTTATTAGATGAGCCCACCAATCACCTCGACATAGAATCGGTACAATGGCTGGAGGAATTTTTAAAGACCAGCGCCAAAGCGGTAATTGTGATCAGCCACGATAAGGCATTTGTCGATAACCTGACCAACCGCACCATTGAAGTAACGATGGGCCGCATCTATGATTACAAGACCAATTATTCGCATTACCTGCAACTGCGCAAGGAAAGACGCGAGCAGCAGCAAAAGCATTATGACGACCAGCAGAAAGAGATTGCCGATATAACGGCCTTCATCGAACGCTTCAAAGGCACGTATTCCAAAACCTTGCAGGTGCAATCGCGCGTAAAGATGTTGGAGAAAATGGAGATCGTGCAGGTGGATGAAATGGACACGTCTGCGCTTAATCTCAAGTTCCCTCCCGCCCCGCGTTCCGGTAACTACCCGGTTATTGTGGATGGCCTTACCAAATCGTATGGCGATCACCTCGTGTTTAAAGATGCCTCGCTTACCATTGCGCGTGGCGAAAAGGTAGCATTTGTAGGCAAGAATGGCGAAGGTAAATCAACCCTCATCAAAGCCATTATGGGCGAGATTGATTTTGAAGGCCGGCTACAGGTAGGGCACAACAGCATGATCGGTTATTTTGCGCAGAACCAGGCTTCGCTTTTGGATGGTGAGCTTACCGTGTTTGAAACCATCGACCAGGTTGCGCAGGGCGACATCCGCACGAAGATCAAAGACATGCTGGGTGCTTTTATGTTCAGTGGCGATAACATCGATAAAAAAGTAAAAGTATTATCAGGCGGTGAGAAAACCCGTCTTGCTATGCTTAAATTGTTGCTGCAACCGGTAAACCTGCTAATCCTCGATGAGCCGACCAATCACTTAGACATCAAAACCAAAGACATTCTGAAAGATGCCCTGCTCGCTTTTGACGGAACGCTTATACTTGTTTCGCACGATCGCGATTTCTTAGACGGGCTGGCCCAAAAGGTATTTGAGTTTGGTAACAAGCGCGTGCGCGAACATTTTGAAGACATTAACGGTTTTTTACGCAACAAGAAGCTGGAGAATTTGAAGGAAATAGAGCGGAAAGGTTGAAAGCTATAAAGTTGAAAGTTGTAAGGTTGTCAAGTATAAAATTATAAGTATAGATGTCGGATACATTTTGCCCTCAATGTCAATCGCCATACGGTTACCCTACCGGTACCTCCATGATGTGCCCGGAGTGCGGCCATGAGTGGAACCCCGATGAAGCTGCTGCGCCTGCGGAAGAAGAAACCACAGCAGATGTCGTAAAAGATGCCAACGGTACGGTGTTACAGGATGGCGATACCGTAATCATCATCAAAGACCTGCCCGTGAAAGGCGCCAGCAAACCCATTAAAGCCGGTACAAAAGTCAGGAACATCAGGCTGACTACGGGCGATCATAACATCGACTGCAAGGTAGATGGCTTTGGGTCTATGGGGTTGAAATCGCAGTTTGTGAGGAAGAGTGTGTAGGGTTTAAAATTCGGAATTCAAAATTTTAAATTAGACCTGGCACTCCACTAACCAATCCCACGGATAAGGCGCCCCAAAATCTTCAGGCGGTTCTGCTAACTCGGTATTCCAGTCGTATTCTAATTTTTCGAGTTTGGTTATTTTAAAGCCTGCCTGTGGTAATACTACTTCCAGCTCGCTGGCAGAGTAATGCTTGGTGGGCACGTTATCGATATATACAATGCCTTGCACCAGATCACGCTTGTTGCCTTTAAAGTAATGGAACTCGCGGGCAGGAATATCAGCAGCCTTCACCCCTTCCCTTTCATAAAGCTGTATCAACCGCCAGGATGAAAACAGGGCCGAGTCTAATGAAGGCAGCACGAACAGCGCAGTGCCTCCGGGCCTGAGCGCACGGGCAATGTTCTTAAAAGCTATAGCATTTTTCTGTAGATCAGGAAACATCACTACGTTGCAGCAAAAGGCAAAATCAGCTTTGGGTAGTTTCAGTGCGGATTTGGTAAGATCCACAGCCTGTAATGTTACATTGCTATAGCCGCGTGCAGCCGCCTGCTTCAGCAATCCTTTCGAGATGTCAAGACCTGATACATTCCTGAACTGCGGGGCGAGATAAGGAAACGATTTCCCGTTTCCGCAGCCAAAGTCAATGGCTGTTTTACCAAGCGAAGCATGTTTTTTAATATAGCGCGGAAGCTTTTTGAACTTATCGCTGGCATATACATCAAAGATTTCATCGTTATAACCCGGTGCCAGCTTTTCCCAATGCTTCTTTTCGTTCACGTTGCTTAATTCAGAATTTAAAATTCAACATTCTATCTTATAACTTCTATAACCCGCTCGTCAACTGCTTTACAATCTCTTTCATCGGCCTTATATCGTGCACATGCTCAATAGCCGGCCCGGCACACCATACAGTTTGATAGGTGGCGCCAAAGGCGGCTTTCTCAATTTGCTTCATTCCCTTCCAGGCAATCAGCAGCTTTACATACTTTTTCAGCCGCTTGTTCTTTTGCAGCAGCCGCTCCAGCCAGTTGGCTTCCGTGCCTAATTGCTGCACATACGGAGTATTGATAACCGTTAACGGTGAGCCCGAAAGCTTGGACGTCATCACAATATCTTTTGCGCTATAGTCAATCAATGCCTGTTTATAGTCTTGCGAAATACCGGCTTCATGGCTGGCCATAAAAATAGTGCCCACCGAAACACCAGCCGCACCCCAGCCCATTACTTCTTTAATATCCTTTCCAAAGGCAATGCCACCGGCCGAGATAACCGGTATTTTGCAATGCGCAGTTAACAACGTGATCAGCTCTTTTGGTGAAATTTTTCCGGCATGACCACCGGCCTCGTTGTTTACGGCAATCAGGGCATCCGCACCAAGCGCCTCAACTTTTTTGGCGTAGTCTAAATCAATCACATCGCAAAACACTTTGATACCGGCCGGCTTGCATTGTTCTATTACTTCCTGCGGACTTCCCAATGACGTGATGATAAAATCAACTTTCAGCTCAACCAATGTTTTGAGCTGGTCTTTATACTTGAAGTTGGATTTGTTCACGATCAGGTTAACACCAAACGGCTTGTTGGTATGCGCTTTGATCTCCTGTATAGCTGCACGCAACTCTTTATCGGTGCGGTAATTAAGGGCCGGGAACGCTGCGGTTATGCCACTGTCCAGCGCAGCTTTGATCATGTTGGTATTCGAGATCAGGAACATCGGAGCAACCAGTATGGGGCAATTGATGCCGAGCAGCTTGTCTAATGTGGTTGCCATGATATTTTCTTTGGGTGTAAGATCACAAAAAATTACCCACAATGAAAATTAAATCAAACGTAAAACCGGAAATGAGAGTGAGCCATCTGGGGTTACAGGCTTCGAAATGTAGTTCGGGTTTAGTTGGCATAACCCGGCCGTACAGCCTGCCCTCTTCCGGCAGGCAGGTTATGTAATTCGACCTTATGTGTAAATACTCGCTCAAGGCACGTCCTTGGCGAGTAACGCTTTGACGGAGTTAAAAATGCTGCTTCAGCATTCATTTTTTCCGGTTGGGTAAAATTTCTCGTATTGTAATAGTATAAAGCAGCAAATTCAACACATTACGAACATTGTGTAAGGCAATGAATAAGTGTGTCTATTAACCCGACAGACACAACCCGGTTGCTAAATAATCCGTACTGGAGTAATTCAAACAAATCAAGCTGATGAAGGGAAAGTGTAGATTATTGGATGATAACAATGTGGATTTGTCCAAACAATAGAGCATGACAACGTTGCAAAGCATATACCGGCATCCGCTTCTGAAGCCTGAAGAGCTTCAAGCTATTGTTGATGCTCATGAGAAAACCGTTTACCGGAAAGGGGATTATTTCTTAAAGAAAGGACAAACAGCGAATGAATATTATTGCCTCGAAAAAGGATTGGTAAGGTCTTATGTGATTGATTTCAGCGGCAGGGAAATTACCACCGGTTTTATAGGAGAGAATGAAATTATAATAGATGTGATGTCCCTGTTTCAAAGGATTCCGTCCTCAGAAAACATTCAGGCCCTGACTGACTGCGTATGTTACAGGATTGATTTTGAAACCTTTCAGCAGCTATACCATTCTATTCACGGGTTCAGCGAATGGGGCCGTGCATGGATGTCCGAAAGTTTATTCCGGCTTAAGCAGCGCTCGATCTCCATGATAACCGATTCTGCAAGTGAGCGCTACCAGGCGCTCATCCGGCAGCACCCGGAAATTTTAAAACATGCCCCGCTCAAGCATATCGCCACTTATTTGGGGATAACCGATACATCATTAAGCAGGATCAGGAAAGATTTTGTTAGCAGCAACGTTGGCACATAACATCTTGCAGGACAGGTACTCACAGCCATTTCTTGCCATAGGACAAGAACAACCTATGGCTCGTGGCTTATATTTGATGCAGCCTTGCCAAAGAACCATACCTAATCCTGCGTGGAGTGTGAAACACAGTGCTTCATACTGTGCAAAACTCCTGAAGTTTTTAAAAGCAATCCCTGACATAAACACTTGTATAAAGAATATACAGGAAATTGATACACACACTTAAAACAATAAATTATGAAAACAACTTTTACCAGGCTGTTCAGTTTAATGACTGTGCTTTTACTCTTTTCCTGTGATCAGGAAGAGAATCCCTGTAATGGGAAAACGGATTTGACTTTTGAAGACCTGAAAGGAGAAGTCCGGTACGACAATCGTTTCAACCGGAATGTCATAATTGTTATGCTCCATACTCCGGGTGATGGCCGGGATGTATATGTACCCTGTTCTTTGCCTGATGAATTTCAGGCCGGGGATAATGTCATATTCAGTGGCGAAGGAACTAAGGTTGAAGGGATCCCGATTCCTGATGTCTTGGGAGGTGAATCATTCTACTATCTTGTATTGTCTTCCGTTGAGTTACAACAGGACGATCTTTAATGCCGTTTCAGTATTCATTTTTTCCGGTTGAGTAGAAAAAAAGACCGATAAGTGTTTGTTCAGGCAGCTTCAGGGTTCATAGCTGAGTTGAAAGGGATAATGCCTGCAACTTCGGGTACTATCATGGTGTCAAACTCCCCAAACAAAACAAATTAAGCTATGAAACCACGTAATCTTACATTGCTCTTGTTGCTTGGGGGCTATTTACTATCTCCTGTTGTTTTTGGTCAATCAACCCGGTATCATGATTTTGCATCAGCGGCAGACCAGTATTTTAATGAAGCTGTCAATAAACTGGGTATACCCGGTCTGGCAGTAACAGTTGTTCAGAACGATAAAACAATACTCGCCCGCGGGTATGGATATGCTGACATTGAAAATAAAAGAACAGCCAGCGGCAGCACGTCTTATTATATTGCATCGGCAACCAAGCCGTTTACTGCTCTTTTAACCGCCCTGTTGGATGATGCCGGTATTATCCCGCTGGATGATCCGCTGCTTAAGTATTTCCCGGGGCTGAAAACAGAGTCGAATCTCGACCTTGCCAAAATCAAGATCAGGGATTTGTTTACACACACTTCAGGTATTGATAATGATCCTCTCGGATGGCGTGTAGCTTATTCCGGTGAACACGACCACCAGACACTTCTTGAGCTTATGAAATACTGTGTTTCAAATAAAGCGGGTTATGGAAAGTATGAATACACCAATGTGGGTTATAACATCTATTCCATCATTTTAGAAAAAGCTACCGGGAAGCCGTGGCAAACCTGGATGCAGGAAAAAATATTTGACCCTGCGGGAATGAAACACACTACAGCCCTTATCTCTAAGGCTGAAGCTGAAAGCTGGCTACTGGCAAAACCTTATATGGTTACCATCTCCACTCATGAAATTCAACTGAGGAAAAAAGACAATACTATGCACGCTGCCGGGGGCATTATAAGCACACCCGAAGATATGGCTACCTGGCTGAAACTCCAGCTTGGAAATGGCAGGCTCAACGGAAAGCAAATTATACCAGAGAAAATAATGATAGCCTGCCGACAAAAACTTGTCGAGATGCCGGAAGCAAAAAGAATTTTCCAGCCGAGCCACTATGGAATGGGCTGGATGTTTGGAACGTATGATACGGAAGAAGTGATGCATCACTTTGGCAGCTTTGCCGGGTTCTCTGCCCATACGTCCTTTCTGCCTGGCAAACAAATCGGCCTGGCTATTCTGATAAACGAAGGTCTTGTGGGCAGCGAACTTATGAATATGATTGCTGCCTTTACTTATGATTATTTCTTAAAAGGGCATGAATCCGTTTCCGTTCATCACGAACAGTTAGACAAATTTGTAAGCCAGGTAAAAGTGATGCGCAGCAGGGTAGCAACCGGAACAGAGCAACTCAACAACCGCCCGTGGACGCTGTCAAACGATTTCACTTACTACTCCGGGCAATATGTTTCCGAAAAGTATGGAGCCATATCTGTCAAGGGAAGCACACGTGGGTTAAATGTTACCATGGGAAATATGCAATGCGAAGCAACTCCATATACCAATGAAGAAAGCATAAGAGTAGAGTTAATTCCCGGAAGGGGTCAGGTTATCCAGTTTGTTACAGAAAATAAGAAGCCGGTTAAATTAAAATTCAATGAAACTGATTTTGAAAAGATTGATTGATGGAAACAAAGCAGCCTTATTATAATTAAACTCCTGTACCATGTTTAAAAACTACACCCGTATCGCTTTTAGAAATTTTATTAAGAACAAAAGCTTTGCCCTGCTTTCTGTTTCAAGTTTGGTTATCGCCATTACGTCTGCTATCCTGATAGGTATGTATGCGAAGCAGGAATTCAGCTTCGATAAACTCCATGAGCGCAGCAGCGACATCTACCGGCTGGTTACCGTGAGTGAGAATCGGGGCGTGAGGCGCGAGGTGGGTTTTGTTCCCCTGCCCTTGTCCGCCCATCTTAGTGAAAACTTCCCGGCAGTGGAAAACTTTGCACGGGTGTGGGTGTACCGCAGGGCTATGCCGGTTTCCGTTCCCGATAGGGATGTGGACTTTTATGAAGACCGTTTTGCCTGGGCTGAAGATTCTTTTTTCAACATCTTCGATTTTGAGATTGTAGCAGGCAACCGTGAAAACCCTTTAGGCGATTTCCGCAGCGTTGTGCTTTCCGAATCAACGGCAAAAAAGTATTTCGATGATGAAGACCCCATTGGCAAGACGCTGCACTTTCGGGGCGAAACGGATATTCCGGTGATGGTAACGGCTGTGATGAAAGATTTTCCGGCTACATCACATTTTCAATTTGATTTTGTAGCGAACATTAAAACCGCTGCCGAAGATTTCTGGCAGGGCGGTAGAGCTACGCAGGAAATATTCCAGCGCTGGCAAAACCTGTTCGTGCCCGCTTACATTATGGTTGCTCCCGGAACCGATCTGAACCCCATTCTTGCCGAAGCTACCAAACAGGCGAATGAACATTTGCAGGTTCCCGGGTCTGTCTATACCATTTTAGCGCAACCTGTTACCGACATTCACCTCACCTCAACGTTAGATGCCGGGGAGTTTGAAGTAAATGGCAGCTTAGCCAATGTGTATGCCGTGCTGGCAATCGGCTGCATCATATTAGCGTTGGGATGCTTCAATTTTGTGAACATGGTTACCGCGCAGGCTGGGAAGCGCACGAAAGAAGTGGGGCTGAGAAAAACAATAGGCGGCACACGCTTCCAGCTTATGGTTCAGCATTACTATGAATGTTCGCTGATGGTGCTGGCAGCCGTATGTATCAGCCTGCTTTGTGCAGAGCTCCTGCTGCCCTTGTTGCGAAATTTCATACTTGCCGATAATGTTATAAGTTTTTTCTCCGGCTATCCTGCGTTGCTTTCCCTGGCAGGGCTTACTATGCTCGTGATTCTTTTATCGGGGGCTTATCCTGCGTTGTTCATTTCCGCATTCAGCCCGGGGGCAGTGCTGAAAGGAACGTACTCCACGCACTTGGGTGGCAGCGGGTTGAGAAAAGTGCTGGTTACGCTTCAGTTCGCCCTCAGTGGTGCGCTCATTGTTTGCACGATGGTGGTGTTCCAACAATTAGAATTTATGAAGAACAAAGACCTCGGCTTTTCGGAAGAGCAAGTGGTGGTTATTCCCATTCATCGCGACAATGTAATCATCCCCAATTTCAGCCGTGTGAAGGAAGCCTACCTTCAGCACAGCGCAGTGCGGGGTGTAACGGCATCCTCACACCTGATGTTTACACCCTATACCTATACAGATACCTTCCGGTTTCTCGGAACGGAAGAAGATTATCGATGGGAAGTTTATACGGTAGAAGGCGATTACCCGGAAGTGTACGACATGAAGCTGGTTGCAGGAAGATTTTTCAGGTATGATTCTCCGGCTGATACGAATGCCATTATACTTAACACAAAAGCCGTACAGGAAATGGGTGTGCAGCCCGAAGAGGTAATCGGGCGGATGCTGGAAGACCGTTCCCTGCGAATGTCGGGCGAGGTGGTTGGCGTGGTGGAGGATTTTCATTTCAAATCCCTGCATAACGACATACAACCCTTTGCGCTGGCCAACCGGCCTGACCTTGTTGATTTCATTTTTGTTAAAGTCAATGCTGAAGGTATGTTATCCACGCTTGAATTTTTAGAAGAAACCTGGGCTAACATTATACCTGAGGCTTCGTTCGGGTATTATTTTTTAGACAGCACTTTCGGGGCTGCTTATGCGCGGGAAGAAAAGTTAGGCAACTCTATCCTCGGCTTTTCATCAGTGGCGATTTTTTTAGCCTGCCTGGGATTGTTCGGGTTGTCGCTGTTTACGGCAGAAAGCCGCACCAAAGAGATTGGCGTGCGCAAAGTGTTAGGCGCTTCCGTATGGGATATTGTCCGCCTGCTGGGACTGGATTTCACCAAGCTGGTGATTCTTTCTTTGATACTCGCACTTCCGGCAGCGTGGCTGCTGATGAACTATTGGTTAAATGATTTCGCCTACCGCATTGATATGCCGGTGGGGATGATTGTTGTGGCTGCCATATCCATACTATCCGTAGCGTGGCTCACGGTAAGCTGGCATTCCATGCGGGCGGCAATGGTAAATCCGGTTGAGTCATTGCGAACGGAGTGAAGGAAAATGAATCCCTTAAAGTGAAATAAAGAGCCTGAGAAGTGAATAGTTATAAGGCATTTTAGGATGACAATCTGAAAAAAAACAAAGGTTTACTATATGAAAAAAATTAACAAAAAAACAACGTTAACAATGAAAACAATTTTGATAGCACTTATTGTGTCATCAATGACATTTGCACAAACAATTCAAGACTCACCTCTGACAAAAGAGGAAACCTATAAAATGTATTCTAACCTTATAGGAGGTAAATGGGAAACAAAAGGAAAATGGCAAAGCGGAGCAGAATATCATCAGGAAATCGTTGTTGAAATGGAATTGACAAAGAATATTTTCACAGTCAAAACCCGTGACTATATCGATTCAAAACAATTCGACAATGCACAAAGAAATTTTGGGATAAGGGCTTGGGACAAGAATGAACAAAAAATGAAATTTTGGGAATTTGATGTGTTTGGCGGAATAACTAAAGGAGAAATAATGATTGATGGGCAAAACATCTATCATATTTATCAATATCCCGACAAAAAGGGAAACGTTCTAACTCTTGCGGACGCCTGGATTTATGTTGACAATGATACTTATACATTCAAGGTATGTGAATTTGATAATGGAACACTTGGAAAGGTGTATATGACATCAACATACAAAAGAAAATAGATATCAAAGTTCTTCGATGATTTGTTACAAGATGAAAAGATAAAAGCCGAATGATAAAGTATTCTGTCATTGTTATCGTATTTACTCTTATCACAAGCAAGGCTTACTCCCAATTCCCTGTACCTGTTGATACCATCTATAATTTTATCAGGCACAAATCAATTCATAGAAATTCAGTTCAGTGGGAAGTGATAGATAAAGAATTCTATAAAAAATTAGCAAGCGCCAAAACACCGGATGATACCCTGAAATGTTTTGTCATGGTTTTTGAACGGCTTGGTGATGTGCATAGTCAATTGTACTTCAACAACAAAATTTACAGTTCCTACCCCGTGTTCAGCGATGATGAGCTTAAAAGATTAGTTCCATTGGTAAATCGTTCAAATGCAGAGGCGGGAAATATAAAAACTTCACTGCTTCTTAACCGGTTTGTTTACCTGCAAATACCGGGTATTACAGCCTGGGGCGATCAAATCAATGAATATGCACAGGCTATAAATGACAGTATATGCAAGTATGATTCAAAGAAACCAAAGGGGGTAATTGTTGATTTGCGGTTAAACGGAGGCGGTAACATAAAGCCTATGCTGGCAGGCGTAAGTATGCTGTTGGGGAATGTGTACTTGGGAGGAACAACAGACATAGCGGATAATGTCCTCGGTAAATGGCAGATTGACAAAGGAAATTTATATATGGAGGATTACAAGACTACTGATATAACCTCGAAATGCACAGGAAATTATGAGAAGATGCCGGTAGTTATACTGACCGGGCCGGTAACAAAAAGTTCAGGCAGCATGACGGCCATTGCTTTTAAAGGCAGAAGGAAAACTTATTTCATTGGTGAGCCTACGGCAGACGGATATACTACCGGAAACAGTTGGAACGAGCTTAGTGAAGGTTTAGTGTTAAACCTGTCTACCTCATTTGTGGCAGACAGAAACGGCACAATATATAAGACAACCGTTGCTCCGGATTTGTTGATTACAGCAGGAGATAATTTTGATGACTTGTTACACGATGAAAAGATAAAAGCCGCAATAAAATGGTTGGACTTAAATTGAACAAACACATGAGAATGGTTGAAACAACAATTGAATAAGCAATAGCAGGTTTGATGCTCAATATAAAACATCGGCTTAATAACATTTTACAAACCATGGAAAGAAGCAGGGTCAGAGTCTTTTTTTTCTGCGTTCTTCCGGTGGTATCGGGCTGCATCAGCATTAACTATTTCGACAGGGGCGAGCTTATCGCGATGCCAAACACCATAACCGAAATCCCGTTCCGGTCAGAAAACGGGCTTATTGTAATCGGAGCAGAAATAAACGGTGTTCACGGACAGTTTTTGTTTGACAACGGTTTCAGCCTGAGCGCGGTTACCCCTCAGTTCGCAGAAAGAGCAGGCATCAGATTTAAAAACAAAATGAAGCTGACAGATGCCAACAACAATGCTGTTTCAACCCCTGTAGCCATAGTGGATACAGTCCGTTTCGGGCACCTCAGCTTTGTCAATACAGGGTTTTACGAGGTTGATACCGATGTATTCTTTCCATGCACCGCTATTGATGGTATTATCGGTGGGTCAATAATCAACAAAGCGAATTGGGAAATTGATTTCAGGCAAAGCAAGATTCGCATATCCCCGGATCCTTTTGATAACAAGGGAATCCGGATGGATATATCATTTAGCGGGAATAACAACACATTTACAACGCTCCTCATAAATGGCAACCATCCGGTTAACAGCAAAATAGATTTCGGGAAAAACTCACCGCTAAGCCTGCGTTATGAGGATGTCATTTCATTTATGAGTAATACTCCCGTGAAGAAAATGGAGGGAATACGTGCGGTTTCTTCGCACGGTATTGGGGCGCCTGAAGTCTTTTACCACACGGCACAACCCGTTTCGATTCAGCACAAAAACGAAACATTGCCTTCGGCTGAAGTAACCCTGTCGTCAACACTGAAATATAGCGGGTATATCGGAGCAGCATACTTCAGGAATTTTTTGGTTGCGATAAATTCGTCCGAGCAGGCGTATGTGCTCTCTGCTATCGATACTGTGGAGGACGGAGATAAGGGATTGTCGTATGGGATAGCGATCCACTATCATAATGGCAAATGGAGAGTTATCCAGAAAAATGCGGCTGACAGCTTACTGAGCAGTATTAGCATACTGGACGAGGTTGAGGAAATTGATCAAAAGCCCATTAGCTCGTTTGCTGATATATGCGCATACCGCCAGTACGTGAACGAAAAGAAATGGAAAAACGAACCGCTGGTTTTAAAAATCAGTGGTATGAGTAAGCACCTTGTACTGCCTTACAGGACACCGGTAAATGTTACACTTTTAATAGAATAAACTAAAAAGATTGACAGCAAACACTGTAATCGGTAAGAAGAACTTAGACTATAATGATATGAGAAAAATTTACCAGGTAACAACATTGCTGTTATGTACTGCCTTCAATGCAATATGCCAGGACATTTACTGGGTTATGCCACGTGAAAGTCAAAAGGCAACAGTTACACAGCGTATCGGGGTTACGGATATTTCGGTTGCGTATCATCGACCCAATGTAAATGGCCGTGAGGTTTGGGGCAAGCTTGTTCCTTACGAGCAGGTATGGAGGGCAGGCTCCAATGAGGCCACAGTATTTTCCACAACAACAGATATATTGATTGAAAACCAAACGCTTCCGGCAGGAACGTATTCCCTGTTCTTCATTCCTCATGCCGATAAATGGACGGTCATATTTAATAAGGTGGCTGAACAATGGGGCGCGTTCACGTATAATGCAGCGCAAGACCAGCTAAGGATTAACGACATTAAGCCAATTGTTGATAATCATCAAGAAACCTTGTTGTACGCTTTTCCGGAAGTTCAGGACAGCACCTGTAAAATGACTATTCGATGGGAAAAAGTGCGGGTGGAGCTCAACATTAAGGTTGATTTGTTAAGAAGCGTTCAAATGGAGGTACACAAAAATTTTACCTGGCGAAGCGCTTGGTTTGCTGCTGATTATTATTATCAAAATCTGAAGAACTATACCGAAGCTTTAAAATGGGCTAATGCTTCTATTGCCCTCGAAGAAACCGGTGGCAACCTCGCATTGAAGGCGAGGATATTGAAAGCGTCAGGCAACAATAAGGAGGCACTTGAGTATGCCGTGAAAGCACGCGACTTATTAACAAAGGCGAGGTTCCCGACTGCGGGCATTGAAGAGTTTATCAAAAATTTGCAGGAGTGAGTATTTCCGGAAATGATAATGAATACTGTTTAACCATAATTAACATTTAATAACTGATGTTACGCAAACCTTTAATGCCTTGTATGGTTCGGTAAAAGTAAACGCAAAGAATGCGCAACATTAATGAATAAGTAACAATAAATATTTGAACTTTATATGAAAACATTTGCAATCATCTTCTTCCTGTTACTGCTCAAAGCAATTCAGGCAGATGCCCAGATCAACGTGCCCCTGAGAAAAAATATCACTATTACACCTGATGGTACACAAGGCCAACAGGAATGGAGTAATGCGCTGAAAATTTCTCTGGAAAGAGATTACGGCCTGTACCTCCAAGCCGACAAAGACTGGTTATATATAGGAGCATTCGGCCGGCAAACAATGCCCTATACGGATATGTATATCAAAACCACAACCGGACTTATAAATCTGCACGCCTCTATGCAGTTGGGCGAACGGCTTCTGCCACAGGATAATTCGTGGAATGATGAAACGCCCGCATGGAACTGGGGAAACAATACGCACTGGACAGCCAACACGGTAACGTATAAGACTGGAGCTTCGGAGAATCAGCCTTTTCGTGAGCAGGTAAATGCTTACGAGGGGCAGGAATTTAAAATTGCGATCAGCAAAACGGGAAAAGAATTTTCCCTGCTTGTGGTGATGCGCGACTTCGTTGATGCGGACATACACGTTTCATTCCCGGCAAATGGAAATCAATATGATGTACGTTCGTGGCAGACCTTATCCATTCGTAATTAAAAACGCACACAATAAATAAGCCCTCCACATTATGAGAAACAAAACATTTCCGATTTTAACAATGAGTACATTCCTGAATCAATCAGGGTTGGCAGCCTTGATCGTGCTGATATTTGTGGTATTTTCTAAATGCAACTCCGAAACAAAGGGAAACCATGAAAGCAAGAATGAAACAGAACTGGATGCTGATAAGGAATACTTTATTACTGCGGATGATAAAGCGACACATCTTTACATCAGAGAAGCGGGCAGAGGGAACCCTGTTATAGTTTTGCATGGGGGTTTCGGAAATGACCATACTAATGTAATTGATGTGGCCAGTGGCCTTCACGATCAGTTTCGCTTTATATTTTACGATCAGCGCGGTTCCTCGTTATCCTACTGTAAAAGAGAAGACATTTCGGTTCAAAATCATGTAAAGGATTTAGAAACAATAAGAAAGGCATTAGACCTTGAAAAATTCACTTTGGTTTCTCATTCCGCAGGAACGGTGTTAGCGCTTCTTTATTTGGAAAAATATCCACGCCATGTAGAGAACTTAATTTTACTTGGCGCTATGGAACCTAAAAATGGAAGTGCCGATTTTTTCACTGAAAAAGAGCGTGCTACGTGGGATTCAGCAAGAGTACAGCGCGAGCGTTTCAGCTCCCGGCCTGAAATTGAAGAAGAAATCAATAAAGCAGGGTTGAATATCGTGAACAGAAACCCCTGGCAACGTCAGTTATACAATCATATTAAATATTACGCTGCACAAAATATTTATCATATCGAAAAATGGAAAGAGCTTAGCCTCCCGCATTGGAACCAGATTGCTGCTCAGGCAGCAAGTGAGAGCTTTGACTGGAAGTATAATTTTGTTTCCCTTCTCGCTGAAAGCGATATACCAATAACGGTTATTAATGGAGAATATGATTTAGTGGTAGGCGCGATCGGAAGCCCTGTCTGGCAGCATGTCATTGAAAATGATGCGCAAAATGTAACGCTGAGTATAATAGAGAAAGCGGGACATTTATCCTGGATTGATACTCCTACGGATTTCAGAGAAATCTTTAAATATGCTTTGGACAGAACTAAAAAATTTGAAACCAAATGAAAAATTTGGATGCAATTACTTTCATTTTCAGCAACAGGAAGTCCATACAAGGCCAGATTCGTGGCGGATTATATCCATTAGTAATTAAAACGAACAAACCAAACAAATTTTCCGCATTATGATAAATAAAGTACTTCCAATTTTAGCATTAACTGCAATCCTGATTGGTGAAAATGTTTTTTCGCAATCACAAGACAGCTTGTTGGTTGCTGCCATTCAATCCAATACATATAACCTTGCCGTTACTGACGGAAAGTTTTCCGGTAACGGGGCAGAAATCATCCGCAAAGCAATAAGCGAAGCTCAATTTCTATTGGTAGGTGAGCAACACGGCATTCGCGAAGTTGCGGCATTTACAGGTGCATTGTTCCTTGAAGGAACGAATAGCGGGTTTGAATATTTATGTATTGAAACTGATCCGTTCATTGCATCGGTTCTTGAAGAAAAAGCGGGAAGCGATGTTGAAGCATACCTTGATTTCTCCAAAGCCTTCCCGATGAGTGTTCCGTTTTACGGTTTCAAAGAAGAGTTTGACCTCCTGCAAAAAGCTGTGAAAGCTTCCAAGGCATCCGGCCCCGTGCTTTGGGGAACAGACCAGGTGTTTATGACTGCCCCGCGTTACCTGTTCAGCAGGCTTGCTGAAATCGCCCCGAACAAAAAGGCTGAACAAGTTGCCCTTGCATACCTGGAAAAAGCGAAGGCTGCTTTTGAAGAGGCGATGAAAACCAATAACCCGTCCAAGCTCCTGCTCTACTCGCTTAAGCCTGACGATTTCAAAACGTTGTATGATGCCTTTGGCAAAGCTTCCGGTGAAGCGACTCGCATAATACAGGCTATTCAAAAGTCGCAGGAAGTATATCTTCTGTGGGCCATGAAGAAGCAATACGATAACAATCACGCAAGATCGCAGCTCATGAAAAAACAGTTCATGGAGTATTATAACCGGGCAGCGCAAGGCGGCAAATTACCTAAGGTGGTTTTCAAATTCGGATCTACACACACGTATCGCGGACTTTCGGCATACGACCAGTTTGACTTGGGCAACATGGTGTCGGAATTAGCTGAAATGAATGGCCGTTATTCGTTGCATTTTAATGTAACAGGCGTAACAGGTCAGGCGCAAGGCCCGTTTGGCCCGCCCCGTCCGTTTGATAACACCCGGTCGATGAACCCGGTCATCGCGCAGGTGATCGCAAGCCGGCCGGATACCAAGCAATGGGTATTGATGGATATGAGGCCGCTTCGGAATTCCGTACCGGATAAAGTGTTGCAGCCGGTTCGCGATATGGTGTATGGATATGACTTCTGGATATTTGTACCCGATGCAAAGCCGGTAACAGGATTTTAATAAACCTTCATTGTTTGTGATGAGATACATTAATTAAACTACTAATATGAAAATACAAAGACGATTGATTCTCTGCATTACGCTTGCTGCCGTCTTGTTTTATGTGCCTTGGGATCTCACAGCCCAGGTGCGGCACAACTATTTCGTGGACTTTGAAGGTACACGCTTTGCGGTTAACGAAAACTCTGTTGTGAAAGATACTGCCGGTGTTGTTTTAGCTTACTCCAAATGGACGGAGATGATGCAAACCGGTAATTACAGGCTGAGGCCGTATTCGATAGTGAACGGCAAACCCACGGAGATGCTGATAAGAGAACATACAAAGCAGGAGCTTATCGACATCAGGGAACGGATGGAAGGCCGGATGAACACAAAGCCACAAACCATGAAGCAGGGCGATACCTTTGATAATTTCGCGTTGAAAGATATAACCGGTAAAACATGGGTATTGTCTGAGTTGAAGGGAAAAATAATCGTAATAAATTTTTGGTTTACAGGCTGCGCCCCGTGCATCATGGAAATACCTGAACTGAACACGCTTGTCGAAAAATACAAAAACAAAGATGTAGTGTTCTTGGCGCTGGCTATGGGCGATGATGAAACGAAGATCAGGAAGTTTCTTGAGCGAAAACCATTTAATTATAACCTTATCCCGCATAAGGATGCCCGGAATGTGATAAGCAGGTATGGCATCATGGCATTTCCTACCCATGTGGTGCTGGATGCGGAAAGAAAAATAACCTATACCGCTATTGGCTACCATGAAGAAACCGTTGCCAGCCTGGATAAGGAAATAGTAAAATTGATCGATTAAAATAATACGATGATCTCTTAAAATGATATGTATGAAAAAAATATCTGAAGCCGGAATAGCATTGATGATAACAGCGATAGTATCATGCGTACCGGCTGAATCTTCTTACGAACAAGGTTTCATCGAAGTTGAACCTGACGTAAAGGTTTTTTACCAGAAAACCGGAACAGGTAATAAAGCCGTTATTGTTCCTGCCGGTTTCTGGCTGTATGATGATTTTAAGCATTTGGCTAAAGACAAAACCCTTATTTTCTTCGATATGCGAGGCAGGGGAAATTCTGATTTCGTAAAGGATACCACGTTAATATCCATTCATAAAGATGTGGAAGACATCGAAAAGATCAGGCAGCATTTTAACTTAGATAAAGTAAGCCTTGTGGGCTGGTCGTACCTCGGAAAAGCCGTGATGATGTATGCTAAAAAATACCCCAGCCATATTGATAGAGTAGTGCAGATCGGCCCCGTGCCTGTAAAATGGAATACCAGTTATCCCGATAGCCTGAAATACCTTGTCCCTGCTCAGGGCACAGCAGCGTTGTGGAATAAATTTGATTCGCTTGAAAGTACCGGTGCGCATAAGAATGACCCGGTTATGTTTTCTTATGTATGGTGGGAAGCATCAAAACCTAACCTTCTCGGGAATCCGGATAACATGAAAAAATTAGGAAGGCAGTGGGGCGATCATCTAAAATATTCCAACGAACTTTACATTAACTTCATGTACCGGCAAATGAAATATCATTTCGGGTCAGTTATGGAAATGACGGATACCATAGAAGACTACGCGGATGTTTCCTGCCCTGTCCTCACCATTCACGGCACAAAAGACAGGAATGCTCCGTGGGGTGCAGGGCTTGAGTGGGCATCAAATCTGCCGGATGCCCGATTGTTGAAAATTGAAGGTGCCGGACATCTGCCCTGGATTGAAGAACCTGATCTTGTTTACCGTGCGATGAAAGATTTCTTAAAATGAAAAAACGCAGTTTACTATTCGCTGCGCTTATTCTGCTCTTTTGCCCTGCATTTGCTCAGGATGCTGTCTTACATCCTGAAAAGCTCTCTTTCGGGGAAACCCTCTACGAGTATGAACGGGTAACTGGTAAAGGCAGCGAGGTGTTTGGAACAATCCACGAGCGCATTGTTTTGGATCAGGAGGCGGGTACGCTTATTATTTCATTTATTCAGAAGCTTCCAAACGTTACGGTAACGGATACGATCATAGCTGACAAAAGAACATTCGTTCCCATTAAATACCATTCCTTTGTTCCGGGTATTCAGGATATTTTGGTAACATACAGGATTCCGGGCGAAACGGTTATAAATATGAACCGTAAAGTTCCGGGTTATGAAGCGGATACTCTGATAACCGAACAGACAAATGAAGTCCTGTACGATTATCACTGGCCGCACCTTATCCTGTATGCAATCCGTTCATGGGAAAAGAAAGATGCTGAAATCAATTTGCCGGTCTTCACTTATGCCAACAAAAAAGCCAACCAGTCTTTTTATTTTGATAAAGAAGAAATTTTGATCTTGCACGGCAGGGAATATAAATGTGCTGTCTGGAAAATAACGAGTACTGACCCAAAGATTGAAAAATTGTATTGGATTGATACCGAAACCAATCGTTTGGTACAAAGTAAATCCAGCCTTGCGGATGGAGGTATCCTGTGGATGAAATTAAAATTGTAAGCCAGACTAAAAGAAATGTTATGAAAAAAAGAAGGCCACAAAGAATCAGGTACAGGTATGTTTTTTTGCTTTTTGCGGCCTTTGTTGCAAAAGCGTCTTTCGGACAAGCACCTGATCAAAAGAATAATCCGCTTACATCTTTCTTCACAGGTATAACCGGTACCTGGCAGGCAAGCCCTGCGGATAACTCATTTGTTTCCCGGCTTGAGTACAGGAAGGGAGAAGATAAGTTTTTCCTCATGGCTGGCAATACACTGATGTCAAAAGAAGGGAAAATTTTTACCGAATACGAAGGCGCATATTTTTATAACCCGGCTTTAAAGAACATCGGCTTTACAACTATTAATAAAAACGAAATCCATACGGGTACCTGTAAGGTAAGCGGAGATACACTTTTTCATTTCGCGCAACTGTCAGGTAGTGCGAGAGTTAAATCCTATACATCTGCCATAGTTAAAAAAGACGGCAATACACTTCTGTACTATGCTTCATATAGCGAAACGGAGAATGTGCCCGTTTTGAAATTTGAACAACCGCTTATATACAGGAAAAAAGCGGAACATGCCAATAATGGAGCTTTCATATCCAGCCAGGAAAACACAATAGCAAAAAACATTGATACAGCCCGAAAATCTTTTGCGGCTTTTAACCTGCACAACTGGGAGGAGCACGCAAGTTGTTTCTCGGATACCTGTAAATATTTAGACCCGTCTTATGGCAAAGAATACAGGGTTGTAAGTCGCAGGGAAAAAATTGAAAAGTATAAACAGATGGAACAACGATCGCCTGACATCAAAGATAGTATAACTTCTATTTTTGGTGTGGGTGATAAAGTAGTTATCCAATTTATTTCATCAGGAACAGCAGGCACAGGACAGAAATGGCGCCTTCCTATCTGTTGCGTATTCACTTTTAAAGATGGGCTGATCGTCAAAGACGAAACGTACTATGACAGGGGAAATTAGAAGTAAATTTTATCTGAACCATCAATTCATAGATGTCTTAAGCAATTCTTCCAGGTTATGAAACGGCAAAGGCTTCTCTATGCACCTGACAAAGCCTGCATTAACAGCAACTTCATTGTCGCTCTTTTGCAAAAGCGTAGTCATAGCCACAAACCGGGTATGCGGTAACATCCGTTTCATGGTTTTAAGCCATTCGATACCACCCAGGTATTCGCCATGCATGTGCAAATCAATAAACAGGATGTCAGGATTAACTTCCTGTACCTGATCATTAACGTTCTCATGGCTTTCAAAAATGTGGGCATCAACTTTACCCGGCTGCAGGTTAACCATTCGTTGATAGATAAAGCGGTTAAGCGCGTCATTTTCAAACACACCAATTACTATTTTCTTTTTCATGCCGACAGCTTGAGGCAGAATCGTGCCACTGATAAAAGTGCTGTTTTTGAACTGTTCTCGATGATTTCGTTTCCAAAAAATTCCCTTTTTGGGATTTTATGACCTAAATAGAACCAATCTGTTGTATTTTTAATCCAGCGTTTCGGGTTGATCTTTTATATCCGGATGTGCCGGATAATGATGGCGATGAAGCGATAAATTCAGATTGCCGGTAAACCTTTTCATACCTGCCAGGCGCTTGCAAATAATCTCTTTGTTCATTGTAACTATTTATTTCTTGTGTCGTATTGTACTATGTATCCTGAACACAAAAACTACCAAATCGAATTTTATTTTTTAAACTTCCCGGGTAGCCATTTTAAGTTCTGATTTTTCCTGACCTGACCCAATAGGATTTTTTTGGAGTATTTAACAGGAGTATTTTATGTCATGGACAACATTATATATCAGCGGTCGCCCCGGGTTTAAAGAAGCAGTAATGCACAAGCTGCATCACACCAGTCGCTCCTACCTTCCGGGAGCTGCCGACTCGGAAAACGATCTGTTACTTTATTGGATTGATAATTCAATTCCCTTGCGCGATTTCAAGAATGAAATCGGCAGTAAGCTTATTTTCAGGTATAGGTTACGGTTTCACTATTCTGTACCAACAGAAACTAAAGATTCTACCAGGCTGACTTTGCAGGAAGCTGCGTTGGTGAAGAAAATGAATACATGGGAGGCTGAGCACTATCGCCACAGCGCCTGAAAATAGTGCACCTGGGTAAGTCGCGCTAAAAGCCAAAAAATCAATACCTTTAAGGTTGAATTTGAATAACCCAACTTCAACCTATGGATAGCGTTTACAAACGGCTTCTCACCATTATCATCTTTTCTGTCCTTGCCTTACCTCTTTTCAGTCAACAGGATTCTATAGCATTGTCCAAACAATACTATGCCCAGGGAATGGAGATCTTTGATTACGAACACCGCAAAGTGGCGTCTGAGCTGTTTTTGCTGGCTGTAAAAGCTAACCCGAAAAATGCAGAGGCCCAGTTTATGGCAGGCCGGTCTATTATGCTTACTGTCAGGAAAGAGCTTTCGTTGCAATATTTCAAAAGCGCTTACCAGCTTGAGCCGAAAATCGACCCGGATATCCTGTTCTACCTTGGGCAGGCCTATCATTATTCAGAAAAGTTTGACAGCGCTATTATGCTGTATGATCGCTATAACCGGCTGTTGGCCCGATCGCTCGACTATGAAAAATCCAAAAAGATAAACGAGGTTAACCGCAAAATCTTTGAATGCCATAATGCAAAAATTATGATCGGGCAACCGGTAGATGTTACCATATCGCATTTAAGTAACAGCATTAACTCCGAATGGCCGGATTATGCGCCAACCATCAATGCGGATGAAACCTTTATGGTATTTACCACGCGCAGGCCGGAAGAAAACATGAACAACCGGCTGGCGCAGGACAACGAATACTACGAGGAGATTTTTTACTCCAAAAAAGTAGATGGCGAATGGACTCCGGCCCGAAATCTCTCCGGGCCGTTAAACAATAACTATCATAACGCCAGCATTAACCTCTCGCCCGATGGTAAAGAGATGTTGCTCTACCACGATAGCAACGGTGGCGATATATTAGCTTCTTTTCTGAAACCCGATGGCACCTGGACAGACCCCAAGGCCATACTGGAGATCAATACCGAATACATCGAAAACTCGGCAACTATTACGGCAGACGGTAAGCAGCTTTTCTTCACCAGCAACCGTCCGGGCGGATATGGCGGCACGGATATTTATGTGAGCGTAAAAGATGCAAAAGGCCGCTGGGGAACACCGCGTAACCTGGGCCGCAACATAAATACAGACATGGATGAAGATGGTGTTTACGTTTCGGCAAGCGGTAAGCATTTGTACTTTAGCTCCAACGGTCATGCCGGTATGGGCGACCTGGATATTTACCGCAGTACCTTCAATGCCGAAAAAGATATGTGGGAAAAACCCATCAACATGGGCTACCCGATCAACTCGGTAGAGAATGATATTTACATCGTGCTTACCCGCGATGAGGATTATGCCTACATCTCTTCGGTAAGACCCGAAGGAATTGGTGAGCAGGATATTTATAAAATCGACATTCGCAACTGGAAAGAGCCCGCCTACTCTCAACCCGATTTTGCTGATGCCGTGCTGGCTTTGGAAGACCAAATGCCTTTGTTTGGCAACCGGCCTGTGGTAAAAGACCCCAACGTGATTGTTAAAGCCGATACATTGGCAACAGTAAAGCCGGCAGCATTAACCCCGGCAGTGGTTAACCTTACGGTTTATGTAGCCGAGGGCGACACCAAAAAGCCTTTGTCGAACGTGCAGGTAAAGCTTACCGCAGCAGGTAGCGATCAAAATCTTGCCGAATCAAAAACGGGTACATATTCGACCATCGTGAAAAACAAGACAACGGGTGTGGAACGCTATAAGCTCCTGGTCTCCAGCCTGGAGCATATACCCTACTCTTCAACGTACGTGTTTGGCCCCGGCATGAACACCGCCCTGAACGATACGATTTACCTCGATAAGATCGCAGTTAATTACAGGCGTACACTAAATGTTTATTTTGGTCATGATAGCGATGTGCCAAAATCATTTGAGGACATTCTGTACCTGGAGCAGATCATGAAGACATCTTCTTCCATTAAGGTAGAGATCAGCGGGCACACCGATAACATTGGAAGCTATGCCTACAATGTTGGGCTTAGCCGCAGGCGCGCCATGGCTGTGAAGAAGCACCTGGTGAATGCAGGTATAGATGAAAGCCGGATTACCGTAGCGGGTTATGGCCCGGAAAAGCCTATTGCGGATAATAATACACGCGCTAATCGCCAGCTTAACCGCAGAACAGAATTTACTATTGTTGAGAAATAATGCGTGCAGGCCCGGGTAGATGGTTAGCCAGACTTGGCATATTTATCCTGGTCATAGCCGGCATTACATGCAGTATGGTGGGACGGATTGACCGTACACCTTTGGCTGAACAGGACTTTTATACCCGGATGCTGAACAGGCTTGATACCATTAAGCCAAAGGTTCATAGTGCAACCCAACCGCTGCAATCAGCCTGGCGCAAGGTGAACATTACCCCCGATTACCCGATGCCCATAGCGGGTTACCGAAACCGCCCGGCATTCAAAAGTGTGCACGATTCGCTTTATGTACGGGTGATTGTACTTAATAACGGAAGCTCAGAAGCTATCCTGGTAAGCGCAGATCTGCTGATCTTTCCGCCTGCCCTAAAAGCCGAACTTGAAAGACAATTAGCTGCAGGTGTCGGGCCCTCTTTTATCTATTACGGTGCAACCCATACACACAACGGCTTAGGCGGCTGGCATCCGTCCCGGGCGGCACAGCTTGCTGTGGGTGCATATCACGATGCCTGGGTTAGCGCTACTGCTTCGGCAATTGTGCAAGCCATTAAGGCAACGCGCAAAGAGCTGCTTCCCACCCATACGCGGTATTGGGAAGCAGACGCAAAAGACTATGCTGCCAACCGGCTTAAGCCGGGTAATCCATACGATGGTAAGCTGCGTGGCATCAAGCTTTCGAAGGCCGATAGTGCACATGCTTACTTAGTTACATTCAGCGCACATGCAACCAGCATCAGCAGCAAGAGTACGACCCTGTCGGGTGATTACCCTGCGGCACTCATACAAAACATTGAACAGGTGAATGGAAATTTCGGAATGTTTATGGCGGGCATGGTGGGTAGCCACCGGCTGGATGGAATTACTGAAACGGAATTTGCCGGGGCAGAGCAAGCCGGAAAAATCCTGGCGGGCAAAGTGCTTCAGGCTTCCCGGGAAGACTTAATTTCATCGGACATCAAAACGCTGCATTTACCAATCGAATATGGCGGTGCACAGCTCCGGCTGAACAAAGACTACAAATTACGCAACTGGATTTTTGCCTCCGCGCTTGATCCTTTGAAAGGTGAGCTCACCTGCCTGCAGCTTGGCCAGGTGCTGCTGGTGGGTACACCGTGCGATTTCTCAGGTGAAATTTATGTAACCCGGGAATTGGAAGCCGAGGCTGCGCGATATAACAAACATCTTATTGTTACCAGCTTTAACGGAGATTACACCGGTTACATTACGGATGATGTGCATTATGAAACTTCGCTACGCGAAGAGGTAACTACCATGAACTGGGTTGGGCCTTACTTTGGCGGGTACTTTACCGAAATGATTCGGAAAGTAATTGCGAAGTAAGGACTTGTCGTTTGCATCTTGTGATGCAGGCTTACTGAGCAGGCTTCCCACCCTTCTTTCCCCGGAAGGGTTTCCTTCTGAATTTTTTGTTGCCACCTTTCTGCTCTCCCGGCTTCCGTGTGCGGACTTCAGGTGAATACACCGGGCCTGCACCAAGCTCTGCAGGTAAAGCGATTTTGGGAATTTCTTTGCCTATCAGGCTCTCAATGCGGTAAAATTTTCGCTGATCAAGGTCATTGATAAATGTGATAGCCGTACCGGTTGTAGCGGCCCGTGCCGTGCGACCGATGCGGTGGATATAATCTTCCGGGTCGGGTGGCACATCGTAATTAATTACCAGGTCAATTCCTTCTACATCAATTCCGCGCGATAGCACATCGGTACCGATCAGCACACTCAGTTGTTTGTTTTTGAACTCCCGTAAAATATGCTCACGCTCTAATTGTTCCAGGTCGCTATGAATCGATTTTGAACGGATCCCGATCTTGTGCAGGTTACGATCCAGCTTTTTTACATTGTCTTTGGTTGATGCAAAGATGAGCACGCTGTTATAGGTATTGCCTTTGAGCAGCATGTCAATCAGCTTTTCTTTTTGCTCATTAAACACCATGTAAGCCTGTTGTAAAATTCCCTCGGCCGGCTTGGAAATCGCAATGTTGATTTCTCCCGGGTTGTTCAGGATACGATTGGCAAGCGCCCTGATTTTAGGCGGCATGGTTGCAGAAAACAACAGGGTTTGCCGTTTCTGCGGCAGTTCCTTGATAATGCGGATAATGTCTTCATAAAAGCCCATGTCGAGCATGCGGTCGGCTTCATCCAGCACGAGGTGCTCTACATGATCAAACTTAATGGTGCCCATAGCCATCTGGGCAATCAACCGGCCGGGCGTTGCAATAATAATATCCACACCACCTTCCATAGCGCGCTTTTGCTGATCCCACACGGCACCATCCCCGCCACCGTAAATGGCAATTGAGCTCACACCCAGGAAATAAGAGAAGCCTTCAATCTGCTGGTCGATCTGCTGGGCAAGCTCGCGCGTTGGCGCTATAATAACGGTGTTGAGATGCCGGTTTTCGGTGCTGACAATATTATTAAGAATAGGAAGCACGTATGCAGCGGTTTTGCCGGTACCGGTCTGCGCGCACGCAATCAGGTCTTTCTTGCTGAGGATAACCGGAATGGCTTGCTCTTGTATAGGCGTAGCTTTTGAAAAGCCCATGGCATCCAGCCCGTCAAGCAACCGGGCATGAAAACCAAACTCATGAAATGTCAAGCGGTAATCAAGTTTAAAAAATGAAACATGATGCAAGGTACAATAAGTTAGGCAAACACGCTGAACTGGCCGGAATACACTACCTTGTCAAACTAATTCCCGGTGAATACACAGAAATCCTATACCCACACCTTTACAGTTCCGGATGCTGACATTGATACGATGGGGCATGTGAACAACGTGGTTTATGTGCGCTATGCGCAGGAAGCCGCAACCGCGCATTGGATGGCAAAAGCTTCGGATGAATTACGTGCGGCTGTGCTTTGGGTAGTTTTGCGCCACGAAATTGATTACCTCGCTCCTGCTTTTGCCGGTGAAATGCTCAATGCCAGGACCTGGGTAGGCGAAATATCCGGGGTTAAATCCATTCGCTTTGTGGAAATTACCAATACCGCAGGCAGGCGTGTGGTTATGGCAAAAACTACCTGGTGTATGCTGGATGCCCAAACATTGCGACCCAAACGAATTGAACCCGAAATGATGGCTGATTTTATTTGAATCTGCATCAAAACCGAAGGGTCATTTTTGGAAGACAGTTTTGAAAGCACAACAACAATTAATGCCAGGTTGAACAAAATAGATTTTTATCTTTAGAGGTTGTACGTAATTTGCTTTCTCAACTTTTATCGTATGAACAGGTTTGTAATAGCGCTTCTGGTTATAAGTGGTTTCGGATGCCAACCCAAAGAAACCGTACAGGAAAAAAAATCGGGTAACCCGGTGTTTGAAGGCTGGTATGCCGACCCGGAGGGTATCGTATTCGATGATCAGTATTGGATCTATCCCACTTTTTCAGCGCCTTACGAGCAACAGGTTTATATGGATGCGTTTTCATCGCCCGACCTCGTAAGCTGGACAAAGCATGAACGAATAATTGATACAGCCGCTATTAAATGGGCAAAGCGGGCCTTGTGGGCCCCGGCTATCATCCGGAAAGACAACCAGTACTTTCTCTTTTTTGGAGCGAATGACATTCAAAGCGATGAAGAATACGGAGGTATCGGCATAGGTGTGTCGGATAAACCCGAAGGGCCGTACACCGATTACCTCGGCAAGCCATTGGTAAGCCGGTTCTATAATGGCGCTCAACCCATCGATCAGTTTGTGTTTAACGATAACGGTGAATATTACCTGATTTATGGCGGCTGGCGGCATTGTAACATGGCTCGTCTTAGTCCCGATTTCAAAACGATCGTACCCCAGGCTGACAGTGTATTGTTTCGCGAGATAACACCCGAAGGCTATGTGGAAGGCCCGTTTATGTTTAAGCGAAATAACAAGTATTACTTTATGTGGTCAGAGGGTGGCTGGACAGGCCCGGATTACAGCGTGGCCTATGCGATAGCAGACAGCCCGTTCGGCCCGTTTAAGCGGGAAGCGAAAATTCTGCAGCAGGATGCTACTGTAGCTACAGGAGCAGGACATCACTCTGTTATCAACCGGCCGGGTACCGATGAGTGGTTTATTGTTTACCATCGCAGACCGTTGAACGAGACCGATCGCAATGCGCGTGTGGTCTGCATCGATAAGATGGAGTTTGATGCGGAAGGTAAGATCAAACCCGTAACCATTACGTTCGATGGCGTAGCGGCAGCACCAATTAAAAGGCAATAAAAAACCCCGCTTGTGGCGGGGCTTTTTCACTCGAAAAATTAGTTATTAGTTAGTAACGCGTACGTTAACTGCATTCAAACCTTTTTTTCCTTCCTTCAGCTCAAAAGTAATGTGGTCATTCTCACGAATCCGATCCACCAACCCCGACACATGTACAAAGTACTCCTGACCCGTTGCCGTTTCTTTCACAAAACCGAATCCTTTGGTTTCGTTAAAGAATTTTACTGTTCCTTCTTTCATTATGATTTGTTAAAAATTATCCGGCAAAAATACGGATATTATCCGAATCATTAAGCAGCCCGGTCAATTCGTTCCAGCCTTATCTCCTTTTGTTTGGCCAAACGAATAACGCCTATTTTGTCCAGCACCCGAATAATATAATACGTGGGATCGATTTCGTGCCATCGGATTCCCCCGAAATTTGCGCGTGAGCCGAATTTGTGGTGGTTGTTGTGATAGCTCTCGCCCATCATCAGCACATCCACAGGCAGGAAGTTTTTGGAGGTATCGCGCACCTCAAAATTGGTATAACCGTATTTATGCGCAAACCAGTTAATAATGGCGCCATGAACCGGGCTCATTAAAAACTGGATGGGTAAAAACAGCCATAACCACCATACGGTAGCGAATTTCACATAAAACAGCACGTATAATACGCCCCAGAAAATGCGCGATGGCCAGGAACGCGCGATCTTATCGAAAGCATCCCAACGCGGTACGCCCTCTGTAAACCGGCTGTCAGGCACCACCCTTCCGTTGGCTATATCGGAATAGATCGTTTTGGTTTTCCACATCATGTTCCAGATGGTTTCATCATACATAGGCGAATGCGGATCGTTCTCGGTATCTGCATAGGCATGATGCATACGGTGCATGGTTCCGTAGCCAAACGGGCTCAGGTAATTGGAACCTTGAAAAATCCAGGTAAGGACAAAGAAAACTCTCTCCGTGAATTTGTTCATGGTAAATGCCTTGTGCGAGGCATACCGATGCAAAAAGAATGTTTGGAAGAAAAGCGACAAATACCAGTGCGCTACAAAAAAAATCAGGATTTCCTTCATACAGGTAGGTTAAAATGTTAAACAAACAGAATTTCCCCGTTATACCTGTAAGATCGGTTTGTACCGGTTTTGTGACAAAAAGCCGGAATTATTTTTTGGCCGAAAGCGCCTGCCTGATATCGGCTTCCAGGTGCTGGATAAACTCCTGCGCATCTTCGAAATGGCAGGCTTTTTTGAAACTTTCAAACAGATGTGATGTGTCGGGCAGGCCGATATGAATCTTACTCTTCTCGGCTGCAATCTTTTTGCTGGCCCGGCTGAACAACTGCCGGCAATGGTCAGCCTTTTTGTTCAGCACTTCCTGGATTTCATGATAGTCGAAATCGAAAACTTCGCGCAGCAGGTAGGCGGCACGTTCCAACGGTTCCAGTTTGTGTTGAATAACCTTGAAGGCGGCCGAAAGCTCTTTTTCCACATCGATATGCGATATGTCGATTTCCTTAAACTTACCCACCCAGTCTTTTACACTCAACTGATCCCAGTTTACAAGCCGGGTTTTCTTCAACGCCTCCAGGTGCCTGAAACAGTTGTTGGTAACAGCCCGCATCAGGTATGCCTTCGTGTTTTCGATTTTGGTCTGATCGATGGTAAGCCACCGGGCAAAAGTTTCCTGCACAATGTCTTCAGCGTCTGCTTTACAACGCAAAAGGTTGTACGCAATCTGGTGCAGCAGCGGTTGGTAAAGCGTTATGGTCTGAGCGTGTGTCACCGGTAAATAAAGCACAAAGATACAGGTTGATTTTCAATGGCAAACGGATTTCGGTTAAGCGGTATCAGCCTTCCAATTCCGACAATTCCAGCCAACGCATGGTTTTGATTTCCAGCTCCTCTCCAACCTGCTTTACCTGCCCGGCAAGCTCCTGCAGCCTTACATGGTCAGTAATTCCGCTGTTCAGCTCACGGGTAAGGCTTTCTTTCCGGTTTTCCAGGTGCTGGATTTCGGATGGTAACAGCTCAAATTCCTGCTTTTCCTTGAAATTAAGCCGCTTTTTGGCTTGTTCCGGTTTTGTTTCGGCAACCGTTTCTTTTATCGCAGACTCCGGGATTTCTTCATCGGCCCACAGGCGGTAGTCAGAATAATTACCATTGAACAACCGGATTTTGCCATCACCTTCAAAAACAAAAAGTTGTTCCACCAGGTGATCCATAAAGTAGCGATCGTGCGAAACCAGCACCAGGCAACCGTTAAATTTTTCGAGAAACTCCTCCAGCACATTCAGCGTGTCGATATCAAAATCGTTGGTGGGTTCATCCAATACTAAGAAGTTCGGGTTACGCACCAGCACTTTCAAAAGCTGAAGCCGTTTTTTCTCTCCGCCACTCAGCTTCTCAATAAAGTTGTATTGCTTTTCGGGCGAAAACAAAAACGTATCCAGGAATTTGGAAGCGGACACCTGCGAGCCATCGGCCAGTGTTATAAACTCGGCTATCTCTTTTACTTCTTCAATTACACGGTGGGCCGGGTTCAGATCTTCTACTTCCTGTGTGAAGTACCCGATTTTGGTTGTTACTCCCGGAATGATTTCACCACTATCGGGCTTGGCTTTACCGGTAAGCAAATCCAGGAAGGTTGACTTGCCCACACCGTTCTTGCCTACGATCCCGATGCGATCTTTTTTCCTGAACGTGTAGGTAAAATTGTTCACCATTACGGCATCGCCAAAGCGTTTGTTCACGCTGTGAAGCTCCAGCACTTTACCGCCCTGCCGGGCTTCCTGCACGTCCAGCTCAAGCTTGTCTTTCTTCAGGTTTACCGATGCTTTTTCCTGCAGATCGTAGAAGGCATCGATGCGGTACTTGGCTTTCGTGCCCCGGGCTTTGGGTTGCTTGCGCATCCATTCCAGCTCCTTCTTCAGCAGGTTACGGGCCTTGGCTACCTCGGTTTTCAGCATCTCTTCCCGTTCCGATTTCTTTTCTAAAAAATAGGCATAGTTACCTCTATACCTATAAAGTTTACCCCGGTCAAGCTCCAGAATCTCGTTAGCTACGTTGTCCAGAAAGTAACGATCGTGGGTAACCATCAGCAGGGTTATGTTCTGTCCGCCCAGGTAACTTTCCAGCCATTCGATAGCCTCTAGGTCTAAGTGGTTGGTGGGCTCGTCCATGATGATGAGATCAGGCTCGGCCAGCAGCATTTGAGCCAGGAAGATCCGCTTGCGCTGGCCACCGGAGAGTTCGCCAAAAGGCTGTTCCAGGTTGGTTATGCCCAGTTTACCGGTAATGGTCTGCACCTTTGCATCATAATCCCAGGCATTCAGCGCTTCCATTTGCTCCAGCGCATGTTGCATCCGTTCGGGTGAAACTTCCGGATCGTGCAGACAGGATTCATATTCATTGACAGCCGCAGCCACACGATTATGCTTATCGAAAATGATTTCCTTAACGGTGAGTTGATCATCGGCATCAGGCTGCTGGATCAGGAACCCCGAACGGATTCCTTCGCGGATACTGATCGCCCCGGAGTCAGTTGACAGTTGCCTGGTAAGTATTTTCAGCAAGGTTGATTTGCCGGTACCATTTTCTCCAACCAATGCAAGCTTCTCTCCCTGCCCAATGCCTAACGTAATATCCCTGAACAGCCAACGATCATTAAACGACTTGGCAATTCCTTCTGCTGACAAATAATTCACGAACCCTGATAGATTAAGTCCGCAAAGTTAGCACAAGACAACCAGCCCGAAGTTATGGTAACGGGTATCTGTAAAAATAAAATCTTGCAGAACAGCTTTCAGGTCAGGCGGTGCGCGACTGCTTCATGTAAAAGCAGAAAAAGCACAAACCCAGTTGAAAAAATGCTGTGGCTGCGATGGTAAAAATGAGCATCATATACTCCATCGGTTTATTATTAAATTTAAAGTTAATATGAATTGGTTAAAAATACAGTAAATCAGTTAGTTATAATTTTTACATTTAACCTAATTTGCTGACTATGAAACTGGTAGAAATGCTGGAGCAGCCTCAAACAAAAGCCCAACGCGACAGAATTGTACGTTATGTGAGCGACCAGCACAGGTTTGATGAGCTGATGCAGGTACTTATCCAGGGCCCTTATCGCATAACCCAGCGGGCCGCATGGCCTATGAGCTATTGTGTGGAGCAACAACCACAATTACTTAATCCGCATTATAGTGCAGTGTCTAAGCTGCTTGCTTCGCCCAGCCAACCCGATGCGGTAAAACGCAATCTTCTGCGGGCGCTTCAGTTCGTTAAAATCCCAACCCGGTATCAGGGACGCATAGCGGATTGCTGCTTTGCTTTTATGACTGGTAAGGAGCCCATTGCTGTTAAAGCATTTGCCATGACCGTGCTGGCCAACCTGGCTAAGGAGAACCAGGAGCTTAAAAACGAAATCATTCCCATCATCGAAAGCCAGTTGCCGTATGGTTCTGCCGGGTTTATCTCCAGAGCGAAACGTGTACTGAAGCAACTCAGGTAGTTGCCGTACATTTGCAGGCATGCCAGGAAATCACCACATCTGTAAAAGCTGTAGCAACGAGTTTACCGGTAACTTCTGTAACCTGTGTGGCGAAAAAGTTCTTACCAAAAAAGATAAGTCATTCAAATCTATCCTGAACTCTGTTCTGCTTACTGTCACATTTGCCGATAGCAAGTTTATCCGAACGCTATGGCAGGTGCTTCGGGATCCGGGCACAGTTGCCCGCGACTTTGCGGCCGGCAAACGGGTGAAGAACATCAGCCCGATGTCGCTGTTTTTCGTGCTCAACCTCGTCTATTTCTTCTTCCCGCTTATACAGCTTTTTAATGCTTCTCTCCATACACAGCTGATGTCGCCCTTCAGCGAATTTTATAAAACGCTTATTGCCGCCAAAGCCGTAAACCTGCGCGTGGATGTAAATGCTTTTGCCATGATTTACAACCTGAAGACGGCAAGCTTAGCCAAGCTGATGGTGATGGTTTTTGTGGTGATCAGCTCGCTACCGCTCAATTTTCTGTATTGGAAAAAGAACAAGTTCTTTATGGATCATGTGGGGTATGCGGTAGAGCTTGCAAGCTTTAACTTAGTTGTAAACGCTATCCTGCTTACCATAATCGTGCGGCTGTTTGGCTTAGGCGCTTACCTGGATGAAACCATCCTGACGATAATATTCATTTCCACGAACCTGTATTTTGTATTGCGAAGCAGCTACACCTTTTACGGTGAGCGCAACTGGCGGCTGGTATTGAAGTCGGTAATCCTGATCTTGTTTCTGAAGGTGGCGCTTGAGATTTACCGCAGCATACTTTTCTTTGTTACCATCTTTATGCTCTGATTCAGCGGAGCGATCGCATCAGGCTGGCGATCAGGTCTTCTGCCTGCCCCTGGTCTTCTTTACCGGCAAGCTTCCGGTAGGTGAGCAAGCTCTGGATAGCTTCTTCAATCTCCTTGTTCATGGCCAGCGTAATCCCCAGGTTAAAGTAGCTGTTGGGGAAAGTCGGTTCAATCTCAATAGAAACCTCGTAATGAATTTTGGCAAGCGCCTGGTTCCCGATTTCCGCATAGACATTGGCGAGGTTATAGTGTACTTCAAAGTGCCGGGGGTCAGCTTTGAGGGCACGCGTAAAGCAATCTATGGCTTTGGTGTATTGCCGCTTGCCGGATTCGATAATGCCCAGGTTACAATAAGCATCGGCTAAGGAATCTCCGGCATCAATGGCTTTCTGATATTGAGCACCGGCCCGGCTGTCGCCCTGCTCATCTAAGATCAGCGCTTCTTCAAATGGCGTGAGGTTATTCAGGTTTACAACCCTGGCCCCACCGAACAAATGCAACTGGCCATGCTTACCGGGTTCGGTACCGGGTTTCTTTTTCCGAACCGGCTTGAATCCGAACTTTTCAGGATTGGGAACCGGAAACTGGATTACTTTGGCCATAGTACAAAGTTAACCAAATTCAACTGGCTTGCTTGTTGGCAGGAGATCAGCCGGCTTTTCTGCGTGCTGCTTTTTTGGTTTCCTTTTCCACCTTCATGGTAGCGCCCTTGGCCTTTTCCATGGGTTTCTTTTTGGCAGCTTCAATGCTTGCTTTCAGTGCCGTCATAATATCCACTACCTGTGGCTCTTCTTCGGCCACCATCACAATTTCCTTACCGGCAATTTTGGCATCGATAATCGCTTTTAACGCATCATAGTAATGGTCTTTCATTTCTATTTTACTGAATGAGGTGGTCATGGAATCCACCAGGGTTTTGGCCAGCTTCAGTTGTTCCTTGTCAGCTTTTACTTCAAGCAACTGGGGCACTTCATTCATCTTGCGTACTTCGTTTGGATACCGCAACCGGTACATCAGGATGCCTCCTTCGTGCGGGGAAATCAATACCGGGGTTTCGCGGTCGCGCAAAACAACTTTCCCCACGCCCACTTTGCCGCTTTCTTTTAAAGTCTGGCATAAGAGGCCATACGTTTTGGCTGCTATGTCGCCATCCGGCCCAATGAAATAGGGCGACTCAAACAAGGTATGATGAACCTCTTCTGCTTTTACAAAGCCTTCCAGCTCAATTATTTTCTCGCTCTTGAGCTTTACCTTGTTCAGGTCCTCCTGTTCAATAATTACGAACTGCCCGGGCTCATACTGGTAGCCCTTTACAATGTCCTCGGTCTTCAACGGCTGGCCGGTAACCTTGTCTTTCTTTTCATAGCTGACCGGGTTGTGCCCATCCCGGCTCAGCAGGTTGAAGCTGATGGTTAAGCCTGTATCAATCGCATTGTAAATCCGAACCGGGATTGTAACCAGTGAAAACTGAATGTGTCCTTTCCAGATAGCCCGCATAAATATCTTAGTTTAAAAAATTAAGAGCAGGCTGCTAAGTTATTGGTTGTGAATATCTTTTCAAAATTGCGTTTAGGGGGTGAATGCGACAAAAAAGGTGGTTTGAAAGACAAGGTGCCATTGAAAAATGTCGGGATACATTCATGTCTGATAGGCTCAATAACACTAAAATGATGTTAACGCCTCGTTAAGCAACTTTGCTTTTGATAAGATAATCAGCAACTTTCACCATGGCTTTGATCCGCATTTGCTGCGTGGCCGTCTTCATTGGCGCTGGGCATCTTTGGGCGCAGGAGAAACGAACGGCACAACACTACTTTGATAAGGGCGAGAGCGCTTTTACTGTTCGTTTGTACAAGACCGCCCTGGCGCATTTCAATGAATGCCTTCGCCTTGATCCCTACTTTATGCAGGCTTATTTCAGTCGCGGCCAGGTACGCGAAGCATTAGGCGATAAACAAGGGGCGCTTACGGATTATAACATTTTCATTGAGATCAACCCGGAGAATAAGGAAGCCCTGTTCAGCCGCGCGGTGAGCCGGTTTGAGTACGGCCAATGGGCGATGGCAAAAGAAGACTTTATCAAATTGCTCACACTGCCTGCCGGTGGCGAAACCAATACGGTATTCTTTCAAACCCAGGAAGGCGATGATGGCGCAGGCCGCGCATTTTCAGCCGGCAATAATTTAAGACCGATGCTTTTTGATTACCTCGGTCAAATTGAGCTGAAGCTTAAGAACTATGCGCAGGCGGTTACATGTTTTGATTCAGCCATTATGCTTGAGCCCGATCAACCCAATTTCTTTCTTGGCCGGGGCCTTGCCTTGCAACAGGCAGGCGACAGCTCAAAAGCGCGCCTCGATTTTAAGCGGGTGTTGCAAATGGACACGGACAACAGCCTGGCCCGTCATAACCTTGCTTTGTTGGGAAATGATCATCACTCTGCTGAAACTGAAAAGCTACTTACAGAAGCCATTGAGGCTAATCCGAAGCTTCCGTACTCCTATGCCGAACGAGGGCTGCTACGATTAAATTCCGGTAACCTGCAGGGCGCATTAAGCGATTATAACGAGGCAATCAAAATAGAAGCCGGCAATCACGAGTATTACCTGGACCGTGGCCTTATAAAAGAACGCATGCACGATTTTGCCGGGGCGTTAGCCGATTACAAACAGGTAATTATCCTTAAACCCGAATTTGAGAAGGGCTGGTTAAGTCATGGAAACGTAATGGTGAAGCTTAACCGGTTTAATGATGCCATTGAAGATTATACTACAGCCCTCACCTATTACCCGGAGTACGGGCTTGCATTTTATAACCGGGCCCAGGCCTGGCACCGGTTAGGGAAATATACGGAGGCTTGTAGTGATCTGAAGCAAGCAAAAGAGCTTGGTGTACCGGTACATGCTAAGACCGAGGCTGTAATCTGTAGATAGTATTTCCTTCCTGCACGCTCAACACCCGACCACAGGATGATGCACTGCCGTAGGCCTGAAGTCTAAGCTATTTAATCCCGAATGGTGCGGGAACAAGGAACATTATATAACTCTTGCTGCACCACACGTACAGCCTACAAAATCCCTCTTTTTACAGCTCTTGCTATAAGCACGGCTGTATTAGCTGCGTCAAATTTTTCAATCAGGCTTTTTCGGTGGGTGTTTACCGTAGGTATGCTGATAAAAAGTTGTTCTGCTATCTCGGCATTGGTGAGGCCTTCTGCAATAAGCTGCAGCACTTCTTTCTCACGCCTGGTGATAACGGGGGCCTCATTGGCTGTTTCCCTGAGCGACTCCACCGCTTCAAAACTCAGAAAAGTTTTGCCCAACCTTACGGTAGTAATAGCTGTAAGAAGTTCTTCCTTCGTGGCGTTTTTCAGCACATAACCCGATGCACTGCTGTCCATCATATTGCGGATAACAGGCTGTTGATTGAAGGTGCTCAACCCCAACACGGCAACAGCAGGATACAATTCTTTTACTTCTTTGCAGAGGTCAATGCCGCTTTTATCGGGAAGGTTAATGTCCATCAGGATGACATCGGGCTCCTGGCGTTTCAGGAAAGCAAGACAGGATGAAGCATTCATGGCGTGCCCCATCCACTCGATATCCTTTTCGTTCTCAAGCAAGGAACGGATGCCTTCAATCACCATAAAATGGTCGTCAACTATGAAAAGCTTTGTTGTCATGACAAGGGTATTTCCATCAAAACAGAAGTACCCTTATCCGGGGCTGAATGCACGTCTATCTTTCCTTTAAGGAAATCGACACGGTTCCGGATATTGTTCCAGCCCATACCTTGTGCACGTTGTAACAGCGCGGTATCAAAGCCTTTGCCGTTATCTTCTACGGTTACGGACAATAACTGCCCGGATAGCTGTAGTTGCACTACCACATGACTGGCAGCAGCATGCTTAATGGCATTGTTCACTAATTCCTGCACGATACGGTAAACTGTTATAGCCGTGGTCTGTTCGACATTACTGTCATTCATCCCGATTGGCTGGTATTTGACATGAATCACTCCGCTGCGATCAATTTCATTGCAAAATTCTTTCAACGCTACGTTCAGTCCGTATTTAACCAGCATTTCGGGCATCATATTATGCGCTACCCTGCGCATTTCCCTGATAGAGCTGTCGAGCATATCGATACTGCGCTCGAATGCCTGTGCATTTTCCGGTGTGAGAATAAGGTTTCCTTTCATATTCTGGAATGAGTATTTAATGCCGCTAAGCATACCACCCAGGCCATCGTGCAGGTCTTTGGCCAGACGGGTACGTTCCTGCTCCTCGCCTTTGAGTATGGCTTCGGTAGCGGCTAATTGTTTTTCGGTTTCTAATTCATCTATTTTTGATTGTTGCAATCGCTGGCGATGGCGGTAATTGCGATAACCGAGTAGTGATATAATTAATAAAGCCGTTATGCTTCCTATCAGGATATAACTCAAAATACTTTTTTGTTTTAACTGTGCCTTTTGCAATTCTATCTGCGCTTCCTTTTTTTCTGTTTCAAACTGTTTGGAAAGCAACAGGGTTCTTTGTTGTATATCGGCTCCTATCAGGCTGTCTTGTATTGCTTCGGCCTTCTCCCCTACCAGAAATGATTCTTCCATCCGGTGCATGGCAGCCAAAATAACAGAGAGTGTGCCCAGGTTCAGGGCATGTTCTTCTCTAAAACCATTTTTCTCACTTAAATCCAGCGCCCGGGTGATGTACTTATGTGCTTCAGTAAAATTATTTTTTAGAGCATAATAATTAGCCATGCCCCTGTTAGCTTTTGTTTCACTTTCGGGTAAACCCAACTCCCTGCTAAGTGCAAGCGCCTTTTCTTCATAAAACCTCATACTATCTGTTTGCAAAGTGTGCATATGGATATTAGCCAAATTTTGCAGTAGGGTATTTTCATATATTTTGTAATTCAATTGTTGAGCCAATGCCCATGCTTCCCTGTAATAAACCAATGCCGTATCAAATTGCTTTAGGCTCATATAGATATTACCGGTATTAGAAAGTACACCTACCAGCGACAAAGGTTCATCTGCATTACGCAGTACGGCTATCGCCTTTTTGCCATGATCCAATCCTTTGGTAAAAAAGCGTAGCTCATAGTAAGCAACCTGGAGTAAATCGTTTAACCTGGCTATTAGCACCTTGTCCCCGGTAGCTTCAAAATATTGCAGGCTTTTTTGATAATAATATACGGCACTATCGTACATATTTGTATAGAGAAAAACATTGCCCAGGTTTGCATTGGCTTTTCCCATCAATGTTCTGTCATTCAATTCAGCAGCTACTTCAACCCCACGTTTATTATAGAGCATCGAGCTATCGTATTGCCCTTGTACATTGAGCAGGTAGGTATAATTGGCGATAAACTTTATAATTCCCTGTTTATAGTTCAGTTTTTCACTCAACCTGCCCGCCATCAGGTAATATTTACCGGCAGTTTGAAGGTCGCTTCCTTCATATTGAAAACCGATATCAAGGAGAAGTTGCACTTTGGCCGTATCTTCTTTGGCAACTGATAACAGGTTCAGCAGGCTATCCCTGTTCATATAAGTTTGTGCTTCGGCTTCTCTATGCCAGGCACATATCAACAGGATGATAGCCAGCTCCCGCATACAATTCTTGGTTATGATTCAGTTGAAGGTACAAAAGAACATAGAATCAACACTCCGTGCCTCATCATTTTTAATGATTATTTACCCTAAAAAATCATCATTTTTAACGATAAGAGCATTGCCTTCGATGCCCGAAATTTACTTTATCAAAAGGAATCAAATTTTAATACTGTAATGAAAATACTACTTGGATTATTAACGGCAATCAGTGCGATGATCTCGCTGAATAACCGGGCAACCAGGACAATCCTTGCTATTGCACTCATATTATCTTTTGCAGCCTGCGGACAGGATACACCTAAACCAAGCGGAGATATTGACCAGAGATTGATAGGAAGTTGGCAGGCTTCTACTGCTGAAATTTATGTATTTCATACTGACGGAAGATTTAATCATTTTAGTACCACCAGCCAGACAGAAGGAAAGTTTACGGCATCCGGCAATAAAGTATATTTTGCCAATATCATATACGAAAAAGGAGAAACCTGGGAAGAACAATACCCCGATGCGATCTATGAATATGAGATAGGCAAAGACGATGATGGTGATTACCTGAAAATTGCGAACTTTCTGTACGGTGTTACCTATGTAGATATTAGTACGGCTTATAAATTCAGAAAATAGAAGGAAGTATAAAGGCGAACCCCGCACAAAATTCAGAGCCGATTGTGGAAATTATAAATAACCCATAAGACAAGAATTATGAAAAGAGTAACACTCTATATTATAGCGATTACCATACTTGGCGCCTGTAAAAAAAATGTTGCTGACAACGATAACAGCAACAGCAGTAGCAACCTGGAAACTTCGGTTTCTTTTAAGGCGAACGGAACGTTAATCAGTTTTAACAAAGACGCTGACGACAGCAGCCAATTTCCGTCATTTATGATTCAAAATTCACCCGTTGAGGGGTTGATTGTCCAGTTTAATCCATCCCAGGATATTACGCTTCAGTTTACAGGGCCGTATGTGGAAAATTCTTCGCTCGATTTTACAGAAGGAGAAATGAGTTATTCCGAAAGCTCAGAAGAATACAACTCAACTACTGAAGATGATTGTACGAATGACTCATTTCGTTTTCATATACAAAAACAAAGCACGGGCCTTGACTATCTGCCAAACATGGCTCGCTTTACGGGAACATTTAGCGGCTTGTTGGTATCGCGTGAGGAGAAGCTGGATCCTGACGATCCCTATTCACCTACTTGTTTAGGCCCAGAAGTTAAAATTACCGATGGAAGCTTTAGTGTTATAGGGCTTAACTTTTAGTCAGGAATCATTATCGAATGAATCAAATTTGTACTGCAATGAGACCAATTATAACCTTCTCCTTGTTGTTAGCCGCTTATGCCCTGGTACCTGCTGCCTGCGGTAACCCTCAGGCTCAGGCACAAAACAAGAGCAATGCCAACGAACAACTTATTGGTTCATGGGGCTATTTCGGTGACAAATCGCAACCGGGGGTTTACATTTTTAATCAGGATGGTACATGCATTCACTATACTGCTGTAAGAAATAACTATTTAAGAACGGGTTCGCTCTATGCCATGGAAGTCATATACAAAGGTAACTACCGAACAGATGGAAACACCATTCTGTTCAGCAATGTTTCAATTGCTAAGTTTGACCGCTCAAAGGACAACGCTAACCGCAACCTCATTGGCGACATAGCGCATGCCAAAAAAATGCTGAACACCACAACCGGCTTCAGCCCCTGGACACTCGAGCCGGTGGAATTCAATTTTATTGAACAGGGTGTGGTGCGCATAGCCAAAAAAGACGATCAAGATGAAATCCGTACTATATACAGAGCCGATTGGGATAAGGATATTGCATCTTCACCCGAAGAAAATATTGACCAGCAATCAACGCTTAAATCAAAACAAAAGGATGAAAAAGGTGAAGCTGCCCCGGATAAAACCACCAACTCTTTTCAACTCAAAATTTATCATGGATTTGATTTCCCTAACAACCGTGTAGTTAAGTACGGCAGCGAACCGAGCCTGGTGGATGTTGCCTTTTATCAGCAAACCAGGCGACTTGCTGTTTTTGCATACCTGCGCGCAGCTAAGATTCGTGAGTTCGATAGTCCGCCCACCGGTCTGTCTTCTTTGCAGGTTGATGCGTGGGAAGACTATGTATTTTCTCCCAAATCGGGCGGTTACTATGTTATTCGTTCAAGAGATAGAAATCATTATCTACTGCATTTAAAGAAATTTGAAAATCAAGCCAAGGCCGCAGGGTACTGGCTCTTGGATTTTGAGTGGGAAAAAATTATCTTATAGAATAAATTAAATAATCATTAAACACTTCTTGCCATGAAAAAAATCACATTACTGCTTATTTACTTCCTGGTATGTGTCGCCTTTGTGCAGGCGCAAAATCCTCCTGCAAAAAAGAAGCAGCAACCCAAAGAGGAGCAATCTATGGAAGAAATGATGAAAGATCTGAAAAAGCAAATGGAATCCATGAGCCCTGAAGATAAGAAAATCATGGAAGAAATGGGGCTGCTGGATGTGTTGAAAGATGTGGAAAAAATGACAAAGGGAGTGGATATGAAACAGGTAATGGCGGCTGCAGAAGCAGAAGCCCAGGCTAAGCTGATACCCAAAACACCATCCACCTTGCCTATTAACCCCACGCCTGTAAATAAGGAACAACTCAAATCTTACCTGCAACCCATGCTGCAAAGCACCGAAGCAGCCATGAAACCAGAGAGCAAAGCCGAAGCAAAAAAATACCTGAACAAAGGTGCAGAAACCAGCCAGGCTGCTATGGGCTTTGTCCTGAAAAATGAATGGGACAAATCGCTGTATCTCCTGCTTAATGCCGGCATCGCCAATCCTGAAGATTACGCCTCGCTCAACAACCTGGGCGCTATGATAACTATGGCAGGCTATGCCCATAAGTCATTGCCTATATTGCAGTATGTGCAAAAGCAATTTCCGCAAAGCCCCACCCTGCTCGGCAACATGGGGCAGGCATGGCTTAGCCTTGGGCATATTGATAAGGCTGAAAAATTTCTGAAAGATGCGTTGGATAAGGATGAAGAAAATACGGGGGCTGCTCTTTCCCTTGCCGTGATGTATAAGCAGCAGGGCAATACAAAACAATGTGCCAGCTATGCCCAAAAAGCTGCAGAAGGAGGTTGCATCTCCATAGATGCAATAGAGATACTAAAAGAATCCGGTGTTGCGGCAGATGTTATAGCCGAACATATCAGGAAAAAATTCAAGCCATTATATAAAGACCATGCCATTACCAAACGGTTCATGCCACCTGCGGTGCCATCAGGCTACAGCGAAAGCGCCATGATAGAGATAAAACAGTTCTTTGCAGACCTTGACGTTACAATAAATGAAACATACGGAATAACCGATGCACTGATGAAGGAGTATGAAGCAGCGATGCAAGACAGAATGCAAAACGGGATGAAAGAAGTAAAGGGACTTAAAACAGCAAAAGAAAGGGCAGACTATGTGTATAAATACTACCATCCTTTCATGTATGGTGCGTCAACCCTGCAAACCATTATGGGTGATCCTGCCTTAAGCACTTCATTCACTGCCCGCATAGAAAGGGAAAAAAGATACAGGCAGGAACAGGAAACCGCCCTCAGAAAATCATTAAGGCACTATGGAGAACAAGGCAGGGCAATACGTAAACAAATGGATGGTATAGAAGGGGGCGAAGGGGATATAGAAGGCGAAGAGAGATTAGAACAGTTATCACTACAGCTATGCAATCTCGACAACAATTATACACGGGAATATAGCAGTGGTATATCTGCAATCAATAACGAGTATATCCGGAAAATGGAAGACCTGCTAAACCAGCAATTGCAGGAAAATATTTTCTGTACCATCGTAACCCATCCCTATAACTCCAACGGATTAGTTTACAGATTATATCTTTCCTACCTCAAAGAAATACATTCTTTTAACAGCCTCTATACAGATATCCATAAAATACTTGAATGTCGTCCCAGCGGTTTACCAGAAAAAGAACCATCCATAACCGGCAAACTCAAGCAATGGGAAGCAGACCATTGCAACCTGGATTGGGGAGTTGACCTAATGGTAACGGGCTTCAAAATGAACTGCCAGGGTTTTGAAACCTATGCCAGAATAGGCGCTGTGAAGGTTGGGTATGGCGAAACCATTGACCCCGTAACCTGGAACCCCACCGGCTATACCGCAAAGGTAGAAGTAGGCACTAAAAAAGAATTTGGTGTTGGCCAGACACTTAAAGGAGAAATAGGTGCAAGTGTAGGCGGCTCTATAACTTTTGATGCCGGTGGAAATATAGTGAATGCAGGTGTAAATGGTTCTGTAGGCGCTGGCGTAAGCGGCCCGATGGGCGGCAGCGCAGGTGGTAGTCTTGGGAGCGGTGAATATACGCTGAGAGGTGGTTTTAATGGTGCAGGTCCTTCGGTAAACTCTCCGGGCAGTAGCTTTTTGAGGAATTGATAATCTCAGATGTAAACATATTCGCATGAAAAACAAGTTCATTATCCTCTTGGTTTTGTGCAGTATGACTACTGTGGCACAAGACTGCGACAAAGAGAAACTGAAAACATTGCCAGGCAATTGGTTGCCACAACCCGCTGATGAGGTACTTACAGGCTCACCCCGGCCTGCCGCGGCAGATGCTGCCGGTGCTAAGAATGTATTCAACCAGATTGGGAAATTGTTTCAGCAACACTATAAACCCGTTGGTGCCGATGTCTATAACTACTTAACCCATAATATTACACCGGGCAGCAGCGTCTATGGAAACTGGTACATTTATACCATCAGCAATTTTATGTTTTACTGTTCGAACGGAAAAAAGGCGAGGAATAGTGAAGGTGTAAGTTCGGCCGTGCATGTGAACCCCAATGGTTTATTGAATACTAAATTCAGCGAGATACTGGTTTACAATGAATCGGGCGAAGTGAGTTCAGAAGTTACCAATACGTGTGGTTTTAATTCGCTCTCATCAAAAGAATGCAAAGAGAAAAAACTACCCGACCTTTCAAACGGATACCACAGCTTCGAAAGTGGAAACGACTATTACGTTTGGATTACTTACGAAGGCAAACTACCCTATCGCTATGTAAACCGTAAGGAATTTCTGGAAAAACAAGTGGCTATCAGCGAAGCAAAGCTTAAAGAGTTGAACATATTTTATTCCTCCAAGGGGTGGAAAGAGCAATTTGAAATGTTTCCGCAATACAAGGAAAAAATGTTGGAGGATAAAAAAAAACACCTGGTCGGTTACGAAAACCCGTTGCAAGCCTACCGGCAGGATATGAAAAAAGATGCGGCATGGCTTAATGAAATAGCCGTGGTGAAATATGTGAGTATAAGAGAACCCACAACAAATGCACATCAGTACAGTCGGTATGATTTTACCACGGTAGACGACCCCTATATGGTGGTGCCCATTATGCCCAATCCAGATTACTACAACAAAAAACTACCTAAATGGGCGCCTCAGCTTATCGTTATTAATGTAAGCAGGATTGACGGGGTTACTCCTCAAAATGTGCGCAAGGTGGTAGAAGAAAATACTGATTTCTTTAAGGGCCTTCTGGTAAATAATGAATAATAGTAAGGCACCTACTCCCGCAACGCATCCACCGGGTTGGCGAAAGCGGCTTTCAGGGATTGCCAACTGATGGCCAGCAACGCCAGCATGTTGACAACGGCAAGGGAAATGAAATGCACCCCCCAGGAAACATCATACCGGTAAGCGAAGCCTTCGAGCCACTGCTGTACGGTATATTGTGTGGCCGGGATAGCAACTACGCAGGCGATGAGTACAGGCATTGAAAACTCGCGGGTGAGCAACACTAAGATGGTCCATACATTGGCTCCCAATATTTTTCGTATGCCTATCTCTTTCGTTTTCTGAAAAGTGGTGTAAGCAACAAGGCCGATCAACCCCAGGCAGGCAATGGTTATGCCCAGCACCGCGAACAATCCAAACAATTTTCCAAAGGCTTTGTCGCGGGCATATTGCTCATCAAAAAATGAATCCAGGAAAAAATAATCAAACGGGTCGTTGGGGTATATTTCTTTCCATGCCATTTCTATGTTCGCTACGGTTTGTGGCATATTATGGCTTTGTACTTTTATTGGGAAGAATCCAAACTCATAATCATGCCCACGCAATAAGATAAGCGGATGGATGGATTTTTGCAGCCCCTGGTAGTGCGTGTCTTCCACTACACCAATAACTTGGTATTGCCGGTTTTCCATCATCACGGTTTTACCCACAGCCGTTTCGGCCGCGAAATTCATCATGCGTGCAGCCGTTTCGTTTATGATGATCTTTGTTTCTTCACCAGGTTGTTCGGTAAAATTCCTTCCATCGAGGAAACGTATGCCCAGCGCAGGCGCATAGCCGCGATCAATGTATGCAACATCATACGTTATATTTTTTCCATCCTCCCCTCCTGCTGCCTGTACATTATCTTTCCTTACCAGGAATTCATTTCCGGGAATACACCCCGAAGCGCCTACTTCCTTCACTTCGGCAAACGGCAACAACTTCTCACGTAAATTTTCAAAATACTGGATGCGCTTATCATTGCCGATCATCGAGCGCGGAGAATGCAACACAATAACCTGGTCAGGATTCATACCCAACTCCTGGCTGCGCATGAATTTCACCTGTTTATAAATCACCAATGTGGTTGTCAGCAGGAATACCGAACAAAAAAACTGGAAGGCAAGAAGTGTTTTCCGAAAGTATGCTTTACCGGGTTTTGCATTGACTTTGCCTTTGATTACTTCGGTTGTACGAAGTGCGGATAATCCCAATGAAGGATACAGGCTTGCAACTAATCCGCCAAAAAAGATAATGATTGAAAATAAAATCAGGATAACAGTACCCTGCCCTGAAAGCGCAAATACAGGGAGTTGTATCTGCGTTATCTCATGAACCATATTGCCAGAAAAATAAACGATACCCAATGCTAATGCTCCTGCTGCCAGGCTTGACAACATGGCTTCAAACAGGAACTGAATCATCAGTTGCCTGCGTGTGGAGCCGATGGCCTTTCGCACGCCTACTTCTTTGGCACGTTCAAGCGAGCGCACGGTTAACAGGTTGGTAAAATTAATCCACGCGATGACAAGAATAAGCGCAGCCGCCCCGATCATGGAATAAACAAATGCGCGGCTTCCGTTGGGTTGCAATTCATCTGCGATGTTGGAGTGCAGATGAATAGACTCTACAGGCTGAAGATAAAATTCATAGGTAACATCGCGTGTAACGGATTCATGAATACGGTCTTTCAATATTTTTGCAGCCATCGTTTCCACCTTCTCCGGTGATGTGCCGGGAGTTAACTGAAGATAAACGTAACTCGCGTTCCAGTCTGGCGGAAGGCTGTTCTCAAACACCGGCCCTGCCAGCGTAACCAATGTTGACCACGATACTACGAAATCAACCTTCATGTGTGAGTTCACCGGCAGGTCTTTATAAACACCCTGGATGGTGAACCCGAGATTTTCATTCAGCCAGATTGTTTTTCCAATAGGGTCGTGCTCACCTTCCCAGTCTGTTCCGAAAAAGCGTTTAGCCCCCGACTCAGAGATGATGGCACTCCAGGGTTTATCAAGCAATGTCAAATCGCCCTGCCTGGTAAATTCAAGGTTGAAGACAGAAATAAAATTGCGGTCGGCCCAGAAGGTGTGCTGCCGATTGAATTTCACATCTCCTTCTTTATAATGCAGCATGCACTCTTCCTTATACAGCCGGGCACAAGCCGCTACTTCCGGTATCTCATTTTTTAACAGCGTGGCAAGCCCCGGGTAACTCCGTGCACTTTCCATCACCACATTGCCCTGTTCTGTTTTTTTCACCGCTACGCGATACGTGTCTTTACTGTTTTCAAAAAACGTATCGAAGCTCAGTTCATAGTGTACGATATGAGCGATGACTAAGAAGGCTGCTAATCCTACCGTAAGGCCGAAGATATTAATGTAGGTGAACAACACGCCTGCTCCTCTCCCACCTTTACGTTTGTAGAAAGCTCTAAGGGCTGTGATAAAGTAGTGCCTGAACATAGTTATTGGTCTTGCTTGCCTGTGCCTGTTTTGATGCAACGAAGGTAACATAAATCCGGCATCCTTGTTCTTTTGCCAGTTCAGCAAAATAAGCATGAAATCCTGCAGCAAAAACTTCTATAAAGATTCCGGTAGGCCCGTACCGATAGCCATTGGGAAAGTACATATTGTAAATTTTGCCTTGCTAAATAATAATAGTAGAAGGCCTACTCCGACTTCAAAATCTCTACCGGGTTCACCAGCGCAGTTTTGATGGCCTGGTAGCTCACGGTTAGCAAGGCGATACCGGTTGCCAGTACGCCCGCCAGCGCAAATACCCACCAGGTAACGTCAACATGATACGCGTATTCCTCCAGCCAGCGGTTGGCGCCCCACCATGCTATGGGAAATGAAATACAGCATGCCACCAGCACCAGCTTCACAAAATCTTTCGAGAGCAGGGTGATGAGGCTTACCACATTCGCGCCTAAAACTTTTCGCACCCCGATTTCCTTGAGGCGTTGTTCCGCAGCATACGTGGCCAACCCAAAGAGGCCGAGGCAGGCAATGAACACGCTGGCAATGGCAACCCAACTGAGAATGGTTTGACTGCGCTGGTCTTCGATGTAAAACAGCGCAAGCTGATCGTCCAGAAAATGATACTCAAAAGGCTCGCGTTCATCGTTCGCTACCATAATGGCCTTGAGTTTGTCGAGCGTGGACTGGATGTTGTGCGGAGAAATTTTTACAGAGTAATAGTCGATGCCATGAATGGGGTTGTTATTGTAGGCGATGATCAACGGCTGAATCTTATCGCGCAACGATTGAAAATGAAAATCGTTCACAATGCCCACCACGCGAGGCTTGAACGAGGCATTTACATCATTGTACAACGGAACGAAGAAAGAATTGCGCGCAATCACCGGAATGTCAACAACCTGGTCGTTGAAATCGGCTGGAGTTAGGCCGAGCATGTTGGCGGCTGTTTCGTTGATGAGAATGGCAGATGAGTCGCTCTCATTTTGAAAGTTGCGGCCATTGAGCAATTTGATATCATAGGTAGCTAAAAAGTCCGGATCGGCACCAATAACATATGCGATCTGGTGTTCACTACTGCTGCCTTCTTTTTTTACCTTCACCCTACGGAATGTTTTCCACTCACCCGGCACACGCGAGGTTACCGACACATGCTGCACAGCCGGCACTTTTGCCATCTCGGTTTTTACCCATTCAAAATTGGAGCGGGCCTTTCCTACATTCACATCAATCACCAGCATGAGATCGCGATTGAAACCGAGATCGGAATTGTTGAGGTAGCGCACCTGCATGAGCAACACCATGGTACCGATGATCATAATAGTGGAGATCGTGAACTGAAACACCACCAATACTTTTCGCACGGTGAAGTCGCTCCCACTCCTGATTTTTAATCCTTTCAAGAGTGCAACAGGGTTGAAACGCGAAAGCAACAACGCTGCATACCCGCCCGATATAACGCCAACCAAAACAATAAGCGCAAGCGCGATGCCCCAGAAGCGTAAGCTTGTAGCCGTAAAGAATGAGAATTGCTTGTTCACAAAATTATTGAAGGGCGGAAGCAGCAAGTTCACGATGATGACGGCCAGCAAAAAGGCAATGGCCGTTGTGATCAGCGACTCCACCAGAAATTGCCGGATGAGGTTTCCGCGCACGGCACCAATGGTTTTTCGCACACCAATTTCTTTGATACGGCTGGAAGCCCGTGCTGTGGTGAGGTTCGTGTAATTGATGCCCGCGATGAGCAAAGCAAAAATGGCGGCAACAGAAAAAACAGACACATACACAGGATTGCCCTGCGGAATACTGTCAACATTTGTATTTCGTCCGCCATCCACGATCCCTTCCGAACGCAAGTGAACATCTTTCAAAGGCTGCAACGTGTGGAATAACGTTCTGCCTGGTGCAAGTTCAGCATTCGCAAGAACAAGACGGGTCATTTTACTTGCCACAGAATCTGCGTTGGACTGCGGCTTGAGTAACGCATACACCGTAAAGCTGGTGGATGCCCAATCGGTTTCTACTCCCTGTCTGAAGCCATCTGCGTTATTCCTGCCGGGTTCTGACATGACGCTTGTAAAGTTGAAAGTCGAATTGTGCGGATGATTTTTGAGAATACCCGTGATCTTGAGCGGAGTTCGCATAAAGTCGAACAGGAGGTTTTTATTCACTACATCCACACGGTTAAAGATCTTCATCGCGAGATCTTCTGTAATCACAATCGAGTTGGGTTCTTTTAATGCTGTTCTTCGGTCGCCCTCGATCAACGGAAAATCAAATACCTGCAAGAAATATTGGTCTCCAATCGTTACGGTTTCCTGAACATATACCGGGTTCTCAGGGTCCACCAGGTTCGCACGACCGATGCGCTGGATGCGGGTTGTTGATTCTACTTCGGGAATGGCGTTTGGCGATTCTTCGGCCAGCATATACCCTGCGGCAGCAACAACCGTCAGCCCATTATTTGGATTTTCGTTGTGCGAGATCACGCGGTAAATTCTGTCGCGCTGCGTATGTTGATTGTCGAACGTAAGTTCATCGTACACATACAGGCCGACAAGCAAAAAGCATACAATGCCAAATGTAAGGCCCGTTACATTCAGGGTTGAGTACAGTTTATTTTTCGCAAGGCTTCTCCAGCCCATGGTGAAATAACTTTTGATCATATCGTTGTTGGTTAAAGGTTGGATAGCGGCCGACCGGATTATACCCGGCCTGAACAGAAACAGAACATCTTTGAACAGCAATAGGTTGGCGCGCACTCTCCCCGATTCCAGTTCTCTCCGCTCGTAAAGTTCCAGCAAGTCGCCTTCGATGTCGGCATGATATTCCGGCTTGCAAAACGCTTTCAGCAAGCGTAACAGGTAACGGGGTGGCGCTGATTTTTTCACCTTATTTTAATTTTAAGACCAGGTTGGGCAGTGCGTTCCAAAGCTCATCGCGTGTTTCTTTACTATGCACTAATGCTTTTTTTCCGTAAGCTGTAATCTCAAAGAAAAGTTTCGGTCGGCCTCTCCTGCTCTCGGTTGCTTCACCTTGTTTTGATTTCAGGAAGCCCTTGGATTCAAGCCTTCGCAGCGTGATTTGCAACGCACCAATGGTTACTTCACGGTCTAACCGTTGTTCAATTTCGTCTTTGATGGTAACACCGTACGCATTGCCATGCAGCACCCCTACCGTCAGCAGAACCACTTCTTCAAATTCACCGAGCTGGATTTTCTTCATTATTAATACTATTACGTAGTAATATTAAGGAGAGTTGCAATAAAATACTATTTTATAGTAATATTTATTTTGTTTTCTTAACCAGGAGATACCGGGACAGGCCGATTCCCTGAAATTGACGCATGCTATTAAGGAAAATGCAGGTATATTTTTCTCCGCGGGAGAAACCGAACCAGCCAAACCGTGTTTCCACGTATCACTGCTCCGATACGGAAAGACGAACGTTCAGTAATTACTTTGATCCGGTAGTGTGTTTGATAACCTTTTAACAACTTCACCCCGGTAACATGGCTGATGTTGGGAGCAGTGATAAGTTCTTTGATTTTTTCTTGCAGTGTTTCCAAAAGCACAACATCTGAAAGGCTGGCTACATCGCGGTTAAAAGTGCCTTTGGTAAAAACATTCACTTTTTCAACGCTTTGATCTGGGCATTCAATGCTTTGTTAAATGTTTTGATTGGGTAACTTTTTCCTTTCATGCCCTCGGTAATCAATTCGCCCAGCACAATATCTTCTATGCTGTTGCCACGCATCAACTGCGCAGTTCTTTTACGTTCCTTTATCAGTTTTGATACGGCATCGGCTTCGCGCTTGGTTTTAAACTTAGCAATGAGTATTTCGGCCATAACTATTTCATTTAATTTTTTCAAAGATAGCCATTTTCAGGCTTGTTTTCAATCCTGCTTAGCAAGCATCTCCTATCCCCAAATGATCTTCAGATAGTATAAAAGCAGTTTTGATAATTGCTTCTGCAAGCTGGTCGAGCTTTGATAATGGACGGAGTTTTGACCAGGCTTTGTTCATTACCTCAGCATCATCTGCAACTGCTGCTGGTATGCTTCACTCACAGGGATTTTATGTGTACCGATTGTAACCTGGTGCCTTTCTACTTTTTCAATTTTACTTACAGATACCATGTACGACCGATGCACACGTACAAATTTCTGCTGGGGCAGCCAGTGAACAGCTTCTGCAAAGGTGCTGCGCGCCAATATTTTTTTATCGTTCAGCACAAACGTTACATAGTTACCGGTGGCTTCTACGTAAAGAATTTCATCGTACATCACTTTTACCTGTTCGTAACCGGTTTTAAGAAATAAATGGTCGCTGGTTTCGGTAGTGTTGCGAAAGTTATACAGTTCAAATGCTTTGTTACATGCCTGTATGAACCTTGCCAGCGGGAATGGCTTCAGCAAATAATCGATGGCGTCCATTTCAAAACTGGTAACGGCATGTTCGGTGTAGGCTGTTGTGAAAATAAGCAACGGCTTTTTACGAAGGCTGTTGAAAAACTCGATGCCGGAGATGTCAGGCATCTTAATATCCAGGAAGATCAGGTCGATGTTCTCTTTTTGTAAATACTCCAAGGCCTGGAAGGCATCGGTGAACCCGGCCTTTAACTCCAAAAAAGGAACTTTGGAAGCATGCGAACGCACTATTTCCAGCGCCAGGGGTTCATCATCAACCGCAATTGCCTTCATGGTGCCAAGTTAATCACAAGATGCACAAAATAGTCGTGAGCCGTTTCCCGGATCACCAGTTCGTGCCTGCCGGGGTAAACGAGGTGAAGGCGCTGCTTCACGTTCACCAGGCCGATACCATTGCTGTTTTTTTCGGGGTCATTTTCCGATCGTACGTGTTTGGTGTTGAACACATCGAAGTATAAAGTTGATTGTTTCAATTCCAGCGAAACCCTGATATGCGATTCTTCCCGTAAACTAATACCATGCTTGAAAGCATTTTCAATGAACGGGATGAGCAGCATAGGAGCAATCTGCACGGCAGGGCTTACCTCCTGGTGAATAGTGATTTGAATTTTGATGTTCGGGTTTATATCTGTACGCAAACGTTGCAGCGCAATGTAGTTGTTCAGGTATTCAATGTCGCGCACAAGTGAAATCTTCTCCTGCACATTCTCTTGTAGCATAAAGCGCATCATACTACCCAGCTTTTCGATGGCTTCGCTGGTTCGTTCTGCTTTTTCGTGGATAGCCAACCCGTACAACGTGTTCAGCGCATTGAATAAAAAGTGTGGGTTGATTTGTGAACGCAGCATATCTACGTTCGCTTCTGTCTGGCCTAATTCTTTTTTGAGAACAAAAAGTTCCTCATTGTTTCGGGCAAAACGTTTGAAGATAAACCATTGAACAGGGGCCAGTATAAAAAACAACGTGAAAACGGTAATGCCGCCAAGACCAATGAAAAAATCCTCCTGCTCGATATACATGGACAGAATGATGGCTTGCGTAAAAAAGATTGCGAAGCAATACACGAAAATGCAAAAGGTATAGAACAGAAAGGGGAACCGGTAGGTAAGCGCTTTCGGGAAAAGCCATCGGAAAGAAACATGATACATCAGCCAGCCAAAGGGAATGGTGATGACCCATGACGATAAAAATTCAGACCACGGGAAAACCACGAACACGAAAGTTGTAACGAAGAGCCATACCGCAAAAAGGATAATCGTTTCGCGGGTAGTGAGCAGCTTGCTGAAAGGAATTTGCTGTGTCGATGTATTCACGGCACAATATTAGTAGAAATGGTTATCCATAAAGAGCGTTTGTGACGAACAGGCATAATATATGTGACGGTTGATGGTTAATCATTAGTAGAATCGGTTTGCTATTAACGATTAACCTGATTCATCACTCCACTGCCTTGTCCGGACACATTTATGCGCGTATTGATCACACTGGTTGGGCGTGCTGAAAAAAGGCCTGTAATGTTGCTCAAAAAACAAAAAATGAATTCAACCATTATACGCACCGACCGGCTCTGCTACGATTATGCCAAAGGTGTTAACACACTCACCAACATTAACCTGCAGGTAAATCGTGGCGATATTTACGGGTTTCTCGGCCCGAACGGATCGGGAAAAACAACAACATTAAGTTTGCTGCTGGGATTATTGAAAAACCAGCGCGGCACCATTGAGATACTCGGCAAGGATATGCAACACCATCGCCAGGAAATATTGTGCAAAGTGGGGTCGTTGATTGAAAATCCTTCTCTATACAATCACCTTACGGCCAAAGAAAACCTGGAAGTGTATCGTGAGGTTTATGGCGCATCAAAATCCAGGCTGCATGAAGTATTGAAAATCGTAGGTCTGAACGAGACCGGAAAAAAAACAGTGAAGCAGTTTTCCCTCGGCATGAGGCAACGGTTGTCGCTTGCACTTGCGCTGCTGCCGAAACCCGAGTTGCTTATGCTGGATGAGCCCACCAACGGTCTTGATCCGGCCGGAATCATGGAGTTACGAAGCCTGATCGGCAGGTTAAGAGAAATTGAAGGTATCACATTCCTTATCTCCAGCCACATTTTATCGGAGGTGGAAAAGATCGTGAACCGGGTTGGTATCATCTACAAAGGCCGCATGCGATTCCAGGGATCGCTGGAAGAATTGCACCGGTTACAGCAACAACAATCGCTGGTGCATTTAGACACATCCGATAACCTGCGAGCTTGGGCCGTGTTAAAACAATTACAGGCTGAGTTAACGGAACATGACTTGGTGGTGCCGTATACGGATATTCAACAGGTGGCAGCCATCAACAAGATGCTGGTTGACAATGACCTTGATGTGTATAATCTCCATCCACACAAGCAAACGCTCGAAACAATTTTTATGAACTTAACAAACGATTAACATGACTTTTACAGCTTCTCTCCGATCAGAATTTCTGAAAATAAAACGCACCTCTGTAATCTATCTCATACTGATTGCCGCATTCGTTGTACCGTTTGTCCTGGTTTTCGATCATGATATCCCGGCCCCGAACAATCCTGCGAATGGAGGGGATCATTTTTACAGCAATGGGTTTAAGGTATTCGCGTTTCTTTTCATCCCGTTCTTTTTTATACTGGCAAGCACCCTGCTGATGCAGATTGAAGTGAGAAACCATGCGTGGAAGCAGGTGCTGGCATCACCACAATCATTCCTTCACATCCTGCTGGCCAAGTTTGCGGTTATACAGGTACTGGCGCTTGTCTTCCTTATCGTGTTTAACGCCTACATGGTGATGGGCTGTGCGTTGATTGACGTGATCTACGGAGTAGATTTTTTAGCGTACCTCGATCGGTGGCCTGAATTGCTGAAGCTTAACCTGATGGCATTGGGGTCAACGGTGGGTATCAGTGTGCTTAGTTTTTGGCTCGCGCTGCGATACAAGAATTTCATTGCGCCTATCGCGATCGGTTTTCTGCTATGGTTGATTGGCCCCACGGCTGCCCTCGAACTTAAATGGCCACACTTTGATAAGTACGTGTTTGTGCTTCCGTTCACGATCATGGTGGAGAGGTTTGAGGATAAGCGTATGTTTTACCAGTTGCTTTCTATGGGGTACGGTGTGGTGTTCTTTGGTATCGCCTATTTTGAATTTGTATTGCAGCGTATGCCACTGCGGGCGCTTTGGCGGAAGAAGATAAAAGACATTTCGGGCGACCACCAGTCATCTTCTCGGGTAATTTAGTATCTGTTAAGGCTGTCAAGTCCCTTCGGGGCAGGAATATTATATATAATTTTTAACCGATGAATCGGTTTAGGGCTTCGAAATGCGTGCGGCACCGTCCCAAGTAATACAAAATTCTGTAATCCTGGTCCAAATAAGATATAGAATGTGTACTTTCAACTAAAAGTTTGAGGTATGAAAAACCTGATTTTCTTCCTGTTTGCGAGTACTGTTTACGTAGCTGCGAAGGTCGCTGATCCTGTTCCGTTAGCCATTGGCGCACCAGCCCCTGACTTTACACTTCCGGCTACGGATGGAAAAATGTATTCGCTGCGCGACTTCAGCACAGCCAAAATCCTGGTGGTGGTATTTACCTGCAACCACTGCCCTACTGCGCAGGCATACGAAGACCGCATTAAACAATTAGTTGTAGATTATAAGCCGAAAGGCGTAGCCCTGGTGGCCATATCACCCAATGATCCGCTTAGTGTACGGTTAGACGAACTGGGCTACACCGATTTAAACGACAGTTTTGAAGAGATGAAGATCCGGTATAACGACAAGCAATTTAACTTCCCGTATCTCTATGATGGTGAAAATTCGCAGGTATCGCAACGCTACGGGCCGCAGGCCACTCCGCATGTTTTTATTTTTGATGCCGACCGTAAGCTCCGCTATACGGGCAGGATTGACGATGGTGAAAAGCCCGGGACTGCCAAAACCCATGATACCCGGAATGCACTGGATGCTTTATTGAAAGACAATTCCGTATCTGTAGAAAAAACCAAAACCTTTGGTTGTTCTGTCAAGTGGCCCGACAAACGGGCCTATGCAGAGTCGGCTGCCGGTGAATGGGCCAAAGAAAAAGTAGAGCTGCAAACCATTACACGCGATGCGTTAGCTGAGCTGCTGCGTAACAATACCACCGACTATCGCTTAGTTAATATCTGGGCTACATGGTGCGGTCCGTGTGTGGTAGAGTTTCCCAGCTTTGTGGACATGAACCGGATGTACCGTAACCGCGACTTTGAATTGATTACCATTAGCCTGGATGATGCCGACCGTGAGGCGGCCGCGCTCAAATTTCTTATCCGCAAGCAGGCATCCATGAAAAACTTTATTTATACGGGCGATAAATACAAGTTTATTGAAGCTATTGATAAAAAGTGGGAAGGCGCGCTCCCCTATACCCTGTTTATTGCCCCGGGCGGAAAAGTGCTCTATGCCAAGCAGGGAATTATTGATCCGCTGGCGTTACGAAAACTTATTGCCGATTCCATCGGGAGGATTTATTGAATTGCTGTAGCACAAAATCATGAGCACAGAGAAACCGGGCATCTTCATATTTGAGATGTCTCTAATAGCTACAACACAATATTATTTTTAGGCATTATAGATTCAGGTAAGGGTTGCTCATCCAGCATATCGCGCATGTCAATCTCAATGGTTCGGCTTATTTGCGTAATGGGCACATCATTGGCGCTACCTTCAAACGGGTTAACAGAACTTTCGCCTACCGTATCCAACGTATGAAGGGCCCATGTAATGGTGGCCGAGAAAGGAATATTGAACCAAATGGTATAGCCCTCCAGGAATGTTCCATCTCCGAGCCGGGCAAATTCTTTTAGCAGGCCAAAGGGGGCCAATACCACAAAGATTAACAGCAGGTATGTAGCAATTGACGCAAAGTTTCGCGGATAAGGAAAGTTCTTGATACGCTCTGCCCGGCCCTGGTCATCGGTTAACCGAATCAACCCCTGTTGCAGCTGTGTCCATTGAAAGTCATTGATAACTCCTGTTTTCCGCAGATGCGCCAGCTCCTCGGATTGCATGGCCGTAAGCTGTGTGGCTTTATTCTTTTTTGAAAGAATAAATTTCAGTTCATCTTCAGACAAATAGACTTTCAGCTCTTCATCCAGCTTACTTTTCCATTCTGCAACTTCATAATGATCCTGCCGGAACTCCAGGTTTCTTCTTTGCTGCATATTCTCCCAGGCACGCGGCTCCCGCAACTGAAATCGTAATGCCGTAAGCCATGCAAAATGGCGATAGAACATTCGCTTCACTACGTCAGACTGCTTTCCATCCAATGCATCGCGCAATGTAAACGCCAGGCTACGGCTGTTATTGATTACAGATCCGTAGATCTGCCGGGCTTCCCAGATGCGGTTGTAGCTGGCGTTGTTTTTGAACCCTACAATAAATGCTACGGCTGTACCCATAATGGCAATGGGCTGCCAGGGCAAGGCTACAAAGCTTATGTTAAATGCATACAATGCAGTGGGAACGGTGGCAATTGCAAGCATCCAATACACATCATGTCTTGTCCATTTAAAAAACTCAAGCGGGGTATAGCGTTTTCCGGTGTGCATGGTTGCAAAGTTTAAAAATTACAACGTTTTCAGTTTTTTCTTCTTCAGATCGATCTGGTACAGAAACCTGCATATTACCTCTTAGTCAGAATTGGTTATTGTCTATGATAGAAGTAAATCCAATTTCCCGAAAAAAGGTAGTTTCCGGTTATTTTCCAAATCACTTAAGAAAGCCCGATAGCGCGGGTTTATCCTGCACTAATAACCAACTTGTATCTAATGGGTAATGATGGCGGGCAAACTCAGCCGGGTTCACCAGGAAAAAACGATCATCGTATCGCGGCACAAATTCATTCAGTTGCCTGTCAATCTTTCCGCTTGCCCATGTAGCATCGCACAGATACCATTTACCGTTTAGCCTTACAGCATTCCAGTTATGGTTAGGATAATTCTTTCTTAACCTCGTACCGGGCGTGCGACCGTACCCGTCTACCATTACACACTCCAGCCCGGAAGCCAATGCCAGTTCCCGAACTAAGTAAGCATACCCGGTACAAATCGTCCTGTGCTCCTGCAACAATTCCCGGTACAATACTTTGCTGAATGTTTTATACCACTCGTTTAGCGCTGCTTCTGTTTTACATTGTTCCCGCGCGTGCTTATTCTCCAGGTAGAGCCTGTAATCATTCCTGATGTTGAGGCAAACCCAGGTGAACAACGCCCGGAATTTTTCTTCATCGCGACTGAACGAATGCGTTAATTTACCCGCAAGGTCAGGTAAATTGGTTAAAGGATGATTGGGATATAGCTTCGCCACGCTATCTGCCCTGCTAAAATCCGTTCCTTTAAAATCACTTACCTGAGCCCTTGCGGGTAATACTGCTATCCATACCAATGTGTAGGCAAGCAGTCGCATAATGTTAGTTACCGGCTAAGCTTCTGCGCTTTTGCCTCGGCTTTTCCGGTGCATCGATCCAAACAGCACCCAGGATATTTAATGGATCTGCTTCCATACGAATCTCAAGGGACTCCGGTGTGTTAGCCGCCACCACATACTCCTGCTTTTTCAATCCTACAAAGCTAAACACCAGGATTTCGCCTGCTTTCAGTTTACGGGGAAACCAGAACCTGCCATCCGCATCTGAAAAGGTACCGATGTTGGTATCCTTCAGGTAAATGTTGACACCGGTAAGCGGGCTGCCTTCTTCCGCAGAAAGTACAACTCCTTTAATAAAATGCTCATCCGGTTGACCTGATGCCTGTGCGAAGCCGGCTACAGACCACAGCAATAATGCAATTACCATCGCATTACGTAATCCCGGTAAGGTAAACACCTGCCCGATGTTTCTACCGGATACCGGAGAATTGGAGATAGAATTTGTTTTCATAAGCATTTGGTTTTTTATTACCAGATGCCTTCTGAACCCGGATTCCATAAATCTTTACGGAATTTTTTACGCTTTGGCCGGGATCACTTATTCTTGTCCTTCCCCAGCGCTATCTTATAGTCATCCGGTGTTCCGGAAATCTTCAGGTTAATAAACCGAACACGTTTGCTTTCATCTCTGTATTGAATCTGGTCTTCCTGTAAAGAATCCGGTGCATTATCCTTGCCAAACAATTTTTGTGCTGCTACCCGTGTTACTAATTTCAAAGGCACGCGAACAAAGTATTCCATGTTCATATTCAAATCCTGCTTACCCGATATTTCAATAAAGCCCAGTGTAGAATTGATATTCATGGCAGGCACCGTAAGCACACCGTTTACAAGATCAAATTTATTCTGTAAGGTATCGAACCGCACCCGGCTCAGGTTCTTATCTTTAAAGAAATCGGACATGGCATCCAACGCGCTGTAGCGCTCCAACCGACCATCCAACACCTGGATATCGAGGTGCAGCTCTGAATCGTCTATAATCGGTACCATGTCGGCATGCATGTGCACTTTACCGGAAAGCTTGCCACTCAGCTTCCCGTGCAGGTTTTCAGAAACAAGGTGATCCTGGCCAAAATTCTCAAACTTAAAAAGCAGCTTATCCAGATCCACCTGCTTCACCGTCATTTCAGGGCTGAAATAAATCCGGTTACGATCGGAGCCATTAAAATAACCCTTCACTCCAATAGTTCCACCTGCTGCGGCAAGACTGAGTGTATCAATATAGATGTAATGATTTTTAGTTGTCTTTGCACGGGCTTTAAAATTATCGACCAGGTAACGGTGATAATTCAGATGATGGACATCAAAGTCAAAAGTCATGTCGGTAAACGGCAGATCGTAAATATTAAAACCCGACTCATGATCCTGCGGTGCAGCGGCTTGAGTGGCCGGTGGCGGATTGTAGCTAAATAATTCATCAAAATCGAGATGAGATGCCCGCAAGGCAAAATGATTGTCGCGTTTGCGGATAACAGAGTCCGGCCCCAGGTAATAATTCAGGTCTGCTGTAAATTCGCTCTTTCCCAGCTTACCGCCCAGGTTTTGAACCACCAGGTGCTGATCTTCATAATGAATTCTACCTTTGAATTTTTCAAAACGCATGGGATGAACTTTCATTTGTGCTTCAACCTTATCGAGGTTAACATCGGCTGACTTCAATCCCTTGTTAAAATGAAGATCGGCAAAGCCATGCAGCTTCAGGTTCCTGAATTCTTCATGACGGTAATCTTCAGGCACATAATTCTCGCCTCCGTATGCAAACACATCCTCCAGTTGCAGCAGTGCAGACGTGAGGTTAAACTCCACTTTTGTGTCACCTAACGGCTCGGTTAAAAACCACAAATCGTAATTCTTTAAACGACCATTAAAATGAAAATCGCTCTTATCGATCATACCGGTAAAATCCACAACCCTGAAATCCTGCTCATCTACAAAAACATCCGCATGAAAATCGTGCAGGGTGTGCGGATAATGATTCAGTTTTGCGTATAAATCATCGATAAAAAATTCACCAACCGGTAAGTTGGGCGACTCCGTAAAAGCCCGGGCCGAGCTGTTGAACTTAAGCTTCATGCTCAGGTTGCTGATCTGTTCATTTACAGGTTTTGATTTCAGTGTATCGCCACTGGTCAGCTCTTTTATATCCAGCCATGCAGATTTAATAACCAAATGAGCTGTTACCGGGTTGGTGGTGTGATGCAGGATAGCAGGAAGATCGCTGATGTCGGCCGAAACAGAGAGATCGGATTTCCCGATTTTTAAATCAAACCGGTCAATCCGGGCTTCGTGCCCATCCATTGATGCCTTTATATTAACACCATGAACCGGCAAATGATAATCGGGCAGCCGGAATGAAAGGTTCTTTACATCCAGCTCCGTAAAGTACGATTCATTAAGCTTTTCAATGCTCTTTTCAGGGTTGTCCAGGTCAACAATGTCATGAAAATTCATGGTAAGCGCTATGCTTCCGGATAGCTCTTCCAGGTTTTTGATGTTGAGAAACTTGGCCAGGAAATCAAGATCAAATTCTGAACGTACCTGCATCTCGATCTCGGGCGATTCAAAGTTTTTTACGTTTAGCTTACCACTAAAAGTTCCGGCTTCCGGCCGGGCCGAAACATCGTACAACGAAAACTCCGTGGTAGAAGCGTTACGCATCTCCCCGGTTGTAAACTTCCCTTTGAAGAACAGCTGATCCAGCTTTCTGTTGGACTCCCTGTTATTGAAGAATGCGTCCTCGCATCCAAACTCGGCCTCTACCAGCGGGCTATAACCATTGATTGCCTTACCGGTAACAGCCGCTTCAAAAAATATTTTCCCGGCATTATCGTAACGCTGCAATGCCGGCACCAACTCTTCCGGGGCGAAGGCCAGGAATAAATTGAAATTAGGTTTGTTACCATGAAACCGGATATCCATGTTCATGTCATCATCAAAATCAACAGAGCCATCTACCTTAAAAAAGGTACGTTCCAACTGTAATTCGGAAGGCTGAATCGTTAGCTTCTTCGTTTGCTGATCAAAATCAAGCTGAGTACTGAGGTTAAAATTCTTGTGCTTTGCAAAAGTTGTATCGCCTTCCAGCAACACATTCATTTCAAAGCGGGCGTCCAGCTTTACCAGCACATGATGCTGATCGGCTTTAAACCGGGATCGGGCTTTCTCAATAAAAGTGTCCACCAGCAGGCTGCTGGATTCATTGATCTTAATAAGGTGCACATCGTTTACTTCGATCGATTTAATATCCAGGTGAAGCTCCGGGCTTGCATCCGCTACCTCTTCTTTCCCCGACAGGGCATTGGATAGGTTTAAGCTGCCATCCTCATGCTGCACCAGCTTAATAACCCCATCGCTAACCCGGATAACCTTAATGTTCATTTTGCCTTGCAGCACAGTAAACAAATCAAAACCCAGGTAAACATCGGCCACATCCAGCAACACGGCCCCATTCTTGTCTTTGCTTTCATAAACCCTTACATGATCCAGGTCGATGGAAACGTATGGAAAGTTGGCAAATGGCGCAATATGACTACCCTGGATTTCAAGCTCGCCAGCAAAATCACGGTTAGCAGTATCAATCAACTGCTGCACAATGGAATCCTGCTTCCAGTACAGCACACCAATCAAAACACCAAAGAGAATAACCGGAACAAGAACAACAAAAATCAGCAGTCGTTTTACGAGAGCGCTTTTCTTCATGTACTATTTCGGGTTGCTGCGTTTTATCAGGCTATCCAAGCTCCAGGCGCCCGGCCCGGTAAAAAAGAATAAAGCTCCAAACAACACAAACATAAACGGGTGCTGATCTTCGTACCAGAATTTGCCATTACCCACAAAAAAGGTAATGTAGCCTAAAGTACCAGCGGTTATTACTGCACCCAGACGGGTGAAAAGTCCAAGCGTAAGCAGCACCCCGGCAACAAACTCGGAAGATTTGCCGAGGTAAACCCAAAATCCGCCAGCGTTTCCTTTAAAAACATCCCATGTCAGGTAGCCAAGCATAACTTCCGAATCAAAGACTTCAAGGCCATGATAGGCTAATAACAGGCCCACCGCGATACGAATAATTCCAAGCGCTTTTTCAGGATAAAGCGGGGCAGATGAGAATAGTTGCTTCATTATTTCTTAGGTTCGTTTATGATGAACATGCTCATTCGCACATCTTCCTGTGGCCTGTCAACCTGGTCTGTTTTGGTTTTCGCAATCTTGTCCAGCACATCAAAACCCGATAGCAATTCACCAAATACAGTATAGCCGCCATCCAGGTGGGGTGTTCCGCCCCGTGTGGTATACAGTTGCTTCTGCGCATCGTTCAGGTTAAGGCTGCGCTGCACAATCGCACTGTCTAACTGTGCAGTGCGCCAGGCAGGCCGTTGCACAATATAAAACTGGCAGTTGCTGCTGGCTTTTTCAGGATTGTTATCGCGGGCAGCAGCAAGCGCGCCCCGCTTATGGTATATCCCTTTTTCTGTTCTGAATTCTGCGGGAATGCGATCTCCGGGAGCGGACCCGGAACCTAAGCGGTCTCCGGAATTAACCTTCTTGCTGGTGGGGTCGCCACCCTGTATCATAAAATTATCAATAACACGGTGAAACAACAGGCTATCGTAAAACCCCGCTTTTATTTTTGCTACAAAGTTATCACGATGAAGAGGCGTTTCGTTAAATAACTTCACTACCATGCTCCCCTGGTTAGTCAGAATCAACACCCGGTAGCTGTCGTCCGGTCTGAATTGCTTCTGATATCTTTTGAGCTCCGATGTTTCGGTGTCGGATAAGGTTCTGAAATACGCTGGCTTACTGCAGGAAAGTAAGAGCATACCTGAAAAGAAAAGCACAACAAAACGCATACGGATAAATTAAAATCCCCAGCTTAAAATTAGTCAAAAAAATAAGCCGGGCTGCATAAGTTTTAAATAACACAGGCACATAGATTTTCTTATATGCTCTCTATGTGCCTGTATGTTTTTAAAAAGTACGATCACCGTTAAGCCTGCACAGCCGCTTCACTTTAACCGCCCCAGGTAGTGGGGCTTATGGATTTGGCTGCGCGAAGAATATCTATCCTGCTTACCTGTCCGATCAATACTCCGTTTTCAACTACGGGCATTCTTCGTATAGGTGTATTCAGGAACTCCGTAGCCGCTTCAACCACGTCATTACCGGGTGTGAGTGTTTTTACATCGCGGGTCATATAATCCGACACTTTTGGTTCGTTGTGCGGTTGGTTATGATAGGCCTGATCCACAATCAAACGCAGGCAATCGCGCTCCGAAATAATACCTACCAGCTTGCGGTTTTCGTCCAGGACAGGCGCACCGGAAATACGTTTCTCAATAAAGATATTAATCACATCGTTAATGGATTGATCCGGTCGCACCGTTACAAGGTTATGCTGCTGCACCATATACTTTACAACAGATTCATACTGCGGCTGACCGCCATTAAGCTGCTCCTTGGATTTGATCTCAGGTTTAAAATTCATAACAGGTAGATTTTTAGGTTATATGAATGTAGGTAATTAACCTGTAATTTGAAAGAGTACCGCGGTACACCGGCAGAAAAGGCTTGATTTTTGAATCCCTGATCGATATTCTACTCAATAGAAAATTGATTATTTTTAAGAAATACGGTTAACTGCACTCCTATGATCGATTCACCGCTTGTAAAGAACAACCCGAAACTGCTGGTATTTGTACCACTCTTTTACACCGTGTGGTCCGATTCCATTCTTACACCCAGCGAAATTTCTGTATTGGAGGGCTTGCTCACTTCGCAAGACTGGTTGAGCGAGGCGGAACGTAAATTTCTGCTTTCGAAGATCGACCCGGCACAGCCGCCAACCATTAACGAGCTTAATGCCTGGAAAACAGCTATTGCCCAGGTAACCCATGAGTCGGAAAAACGCGAAACATTAGTTAACCTTGGAATCCGGCTGGCCAGCTTGCAGGGCGATGGAACGATAAGCGCAACCCTTGAGAACGCGCGGCCCGCCCTTGCCAAAATCGAATCCACGCTTGGCTTCATCAGCCATGAAGCCATCTTTAATTTCCAGGCCGGACATAAGACCATTACGTCCGAACAAAGCACACAGCACAATTTTAATATTGACGAGCTGGCAAAAATCCTGGACGGTAACCAGGCCGACATTATCCGCAAAGTAAAAACCTTGCTGTCCGACCCGGAGTTTGGCTATGTAGGGCCTGGCGATCTGGATGTATACCGGAAGCAGGTATTGCAATGGTGTAAGTTCCTGGCTGAGCAAGGTTACGGTGCTATGGCTTATCCGAAAGAATTTGGCGGTGGTGGAGATATGCGCGCCTATTTTACCATCATGGAAACACTCAGCTACCACGACCTGAGCCTGGTGGTAAAGTTTGGCGTACAGTTCGGCTTGTGGGGAATGAGTGTCTATTTCCTGGGTACCGAAAAGCATCATGCCAAATACCTGAAGGATATAGGAAGTCTTGAGTTGCCCGGGTGCTTTGCTATGACAGAAACCAATCATGGATCGAACGTAAAAGGTATTGAAACAACGGCTACTTACGATCATGCCAGCCAGACATTCAGCATTCACACCCCGAATGAATATGCGCGTAAGGAATACATTGGTAATGCGGCATGCCACGGCCAGATGGCTACTGTTTTTGCCAAGCTGATCATTGATGGTACGGATTATGGCGTGAGCGCTTTTGTTGTTCCGCTCCGCGATAAAAAAGGCAAGCTGCATACCGGTGTTAAGATCAAGGATTGCGGCCGCAAGATGGGTCTGAATGGTGTGGATAATGGCGTGATCTATTTTGATCATGTAGTAATTCCAAAAGACAATATGCTGGACCGGTTTGCTTCGGTTAATGCAGCAGGAAAATTTGAAAGTCCTATATCCAGTGATAACCGCAGGTTCTTTACGATGTTAGGTACATTGGTTGGCGGGCGCATTGGTATTCCGCGTTCCGGAAATGCAGCTTCCAAATCCGGTTTAACCATTGCCATCCGGTACGGAGATCAGCGCAGGCAATTCGGGCCGGAAGGCGGCAGCGAAGTTCCGATCCTGAATTACCGCACACACCAGCGCAGGCTAATGCCGCTATTGGCCAACACGTATGCCCTGCATTTTGCATTACAATACCTCACGGAGCGCTTCATTAATCGCAAGGAAGAAGAAATGCAGGAGATTGAAGCTTTGGCTGCCGCGCTCAAAGCATTTGCTACCTGGAATACAACCGCCACGCTGCAGGAATGCCGTGAGTGCTGCGGAGGGAAAGGCTACCTGTCGGAAAACCGGGTTGAGATTTTAAAAAATGACACCGACATCTACACCACTTTTGAAGGCGATAACACTGTGCTGATGCAACTGGTGGCCAAAAGCAGGCTTACCGAATTCCGACAGGAGTTTGCCAATATGAATGTGTTCACCATTCTGAACTACGTGGCTGAAAAAGCGAAAACGGGTATTACCGAAATGAATCCGATTACCATTCGCAATACCGATGAAGCGCACCTGCTTGATCCGGAGTTTCAGCTGAATGCCTTTCGTTACCGGGAACGTGATATTCTGACCTCGGCCGCCAGGCGCCTGAAACGACACATCGAAAGTGGCATGGATTCGTTTGATGCCATGAATGTGGCCCAACAGCATTTAATTGAAGTGGGCTTTGCGTATGTAGAGCGAATTATATTAGAGCAGTTTATTCAACAGGTAGAAAAAACCACCGATGCCGGGTGCAAGGCCGTACTTAAAAAGTTGTGCGATTTGTTTGCGCTTTCGCAGATACACAAAAACAAAGGCTGGTATTTAGAGCAAGGTTACATGGAAGGCGTTAAAACAAAAGCTATTCGCAAGCTGGTAAACCAGCTCTGCTGGGAAGTCCGCCAGGATGCCGTACCGCTTACCGATGCATTTAAGATTCCGGAGAGTTGCCTGGCTGCGCCAATTGCAGCAAGAGGTTAATCCACTACAATCCGCAAAGATTGTTGCCAGAATCCTTTTCGAACCTGCAGGAAATAGATGCCGGGCGGCAGGCTTTGCATGTCAAGCTCAGCTTCTGCTCCTGCCCGGAACACCTCAACCGGTACGGTCTGCCCTACCGTATTAATTAACCGGATGTCTTGCGATTCAAGCTTAAAGCCGGTAACAACAGTAAGCTTGCCTGATGTCGGGTTCGGCCAGGCTTTTAGCTGATACCCTGCTTCTACCTGTACCCGTTTAACCTGAGAAAAGGTGTAAGTACCGTCAAAGTCAGTTTGCATGATCCGGTAATAAGAAACACCTGCGTAAGGCATTCCATCGGTTAACTGGTAATCCTTACGCACCTGGCTGTTACCGGCTCCTTTCCGGGTTGCAATATCTTCCCATACTTCGGCTGATTGCGAACGCTGAATGGTAAAGTAATCGTTGTTCTTTTCTGATGCGGTAGACCACTGAAGCAAAACTTCGTTCTGAACAACTTCTGCGGTGAATGAGATCAGCTCAATCGGGAGCGGTGCCAGTATGTTGGTGTTGCCAATCGTAAACCGGTCGCCATTCTGAAAGTTTACTCCTGAGAATGTAACTACCGTACCGGTAAAAGAACCCGCAATGGGTGTAACATCATTATCTGCAAAGCCATCTCCATCCCGGTCTATCAGCAGCCTGAGATTGCTACCCAGAGCTGAGCCCAACGTTCCGGCAAGATCTACCGAGATGGAAACCGTACCTACATCACCAGCTTCACTTACCCGCCACACGCGGTTTAGCCTTTCCTGGATGATAACACCATCCACGCTGGTATTGCCGCCTGAGAAGGCCAGCCCGTTATGTCCCCAAACCAGGAATTCACCGTTGGCCAGCCCGGACGGATTCCACATGCGCACCGCGCCTGTTCCTTTCGCATCAATGTGCCGGCTGCCATCACCCGCCTGACCTATACCAGCTACCTCGAAATCAAAATTACCGTTGGCAACATTATCCATCGTGTACACATCATTTGCTGATAATGTGTAGCCATACTTGGCTGAAATATAGTTGTTCATCAGAATACGCTGCGCTTCATTCAGGGTGGCTGAGTAAATGATGAATTCATAAATTAAACCACGCAACCCTCCATTCGTAGTAGTTGCATGCCTTCCGATACGGGGTGCGGGTGGCGTTGTATTACCATCACCATCTGCAACAGAAGCTTCCTGAACCCCATTGTAGTAGAGGCGATAGTTAACACCCCTGTTCCGCACCATTTCAATCCACTTGCTGTTCGTATTAACAGTGGTGGTACTGGCCGGCCCGCCAAGCCCTCCGCCTCCATCATCGCGCTTCTGAAACGCATACACATTTCCCGTTATCGGCTTTAAGGAGAATAATCCGTTTGTGGCAGTAGTCCTGTCCAATATAAAATGTCCGTTGCCATCGTTGATTCCGCCCAAGCCGGTTTGGGTATCCCGGAATACCATCATGTATGTGGCGCTGCTGTTACCAGCTATCCCCAGCGATGGCCCGTCAATGAACAAATCACCTGTAAACTCGAGTGCAGCCTGCGCATTATCCTGCCCGGTACTGAATATCGGCCTGTTACCGGCTGTATTTTGAAGCGCATGATTGCCGTTGCCTGATTGATCGTTCCACTGCCTTACCGTGCCCGTATTTACAGCGGCTGTTACGCCAAGATCAGAGAATGCACCCCTGCCGGCCATAAGCCATAGCTTATTGTTTGTTGCATTGCCTACGCCTGCAGGGCCTGCATTGCCCACCAAAACAGGTGTAGTACCTACTACCGGGAAGCCCGTACAGCCGCCTCCTGTGCAGTTTATGGTAAACGAAGTACATATCTGGTTAATCGATCCGCCATTGGCATACGTTACCTGGCTGCCTGCACCGTTTTGTAAGGTGGCTGTACCGGTACCGCATAAGGTGGCATCTGTGTGATCTATTATCAGGTCATCCGTAGATGTTGAATTGGTATTGATGATGCTCACGCTGTTGCCCGTCAGCACCAGGTCGTCCAGGCTGCTGAAAGCTGAGCCCGCATCGGCTTCGAGGTATCCTGTCTGCACCAGGTTTGATCCCAGGTTGAAAGAACCGCTTGAAAGGATGTGGGTATAGCCGCCCGTCATCATTTCAATTCCGGTTACCGATAATGTGCCTGCTATGGTGATATCTCCCGTATGGTAAAACATAGGGATGTTAGAGGAAACAAAAGGCCCTATGTTAGACTGGCTCAGCCCGTCAGGCGAAACACCACATCGTTTGTTATCATCAGTGGCATTTACAATAATGGTATGACCTGCCCTGATCACCACATGATCGGTGCGTGTTGGCCACACGCCTGCGGGAAGCGGCCCGCCTGTACCATCTGAGCTTAACGTCCACGAATTACGGTCGTCCCAATGACCACCGGAGGTTGCATTCCTGGAATAATAGGTTACCAAATCTGTTGCGGCTACTCCATTAAATCCAACACCAACATTGATGAGCCTGGAGTTACCTGTGGCCCAGGTGGCTGTCGGATTTTCATTCCCGGCAGCAGTTATAGAACGGGTAGCCGTGGCCATGCTGGTACCGCCTGCTCCTCCAATAGCTTGGTCAGTTCGCTCCGTATAGGTACCGGGTGGTGTATGAGTGCGACTGTTGTCTGACGATGAAGCGTAAACTAAAATGTCATTAACACCAACGCCAATATTACCCGTATTACGCGTTGTAGCTGCTCCAGACTGAGCGCTGTTTACATTGGCTACCGGTGTAGCCTGATCTACATCTTTCAAAGTAAACGCAGCAAAAACCTCATTGGTCGGAGCTGATGACCAGGTAACAACAAAATTATAATTGCAACTGCCGCGCGCTGCCGAAATTCCGGCTTCGTTCAAATACCAGATATCAGTTCTTAAAACAGGTGTGGCCACGGGAGAGGTCTGCGCACGCGCTTGTGTAAGTGATTGGCCGCCCCAAGTAATTCCGGTGATGGTACCTATTGGCCCCGTACCAACTTCTCCCGTAACGGCAACTACTATTACCCTGTTTTTGCCCTGACCTACCACATAATTATTCTTGGATGTAGTAACTGACCCTGTAACTACGCTGGCCTGTGCCCTTAACTCCTGGTTATAGAATAGCGAGATCGCCAATAACCATACAAATTTGAAAATGTGCTTATACATAGTTCTGTCAGTCTGCACAAACTTAGTGAAATAAACCAGCTTCTGGCAAATCGGCTAATAATCCGTTTTAACAGATTTATCGAAAGGCAGCTTGAACTGGTAGCCGATATTTTCGTCTTTCGTTCCGTCCAGCACATCCAGTCCGTATTGAATCTTTTTCGGGTCATCGTAAACATATGTGCCGAACAGCCTGTCCCAGATCGAAAACATATTACCAAAGTTGGTATCTGTCCAGGGCCGTTCGAAGTGATGATGAAACTTGTGCATGTTGGGCGTTATGAACACATAGCTGAGCGATTTATCGAGCCACAATGGCAACGAGATATTGGCATGCGTAAAATACGTGAAGAATACCGTGCAGATGCGATAGAAAAAGTAAAATGAAACTGGGGCGCCTGTAATAATCACCGCAATCAGGGCAAACAATTCGCGCATAATAAAGTCGCCCGGATGATGGCGTGTGCCGCTCGTTGCATCAAGATGCGTATCGCTGTGGTGGATCATGTGAAACTTCCACATCCATTTTACACGATGCAAAATGTAGTGAATGGTGTATTGCGCGAGCAATTCAAAAATCAGCAGGCAGATCAGCAGCTCAACCCAGGTGGGCCAATCTACCCGGTACATTAAGCCAAACTGGCTGCGGCCTATCCATTCAAACACACCAACGGTAGCTATTCCGAAAAAGACATTAATAATCATGGTGGTGAGGAGGAATGTAAAATTTACTCCTGCATGTTTCCACTTTTTATAATTGAGCTGAAACAGCGGGATACTTCCTTCCAGTATCCAGCAAAACGTTAAGCAGATCACAATCCATACAGCCCGTTGCCAGGTGGGCATGGTTTCGAAAAAATTCAAAAAGCTTTCCATTTTAGAAATCGGTCATTTACCGAAAGTAAATTTAAATAATTCTTTCAATCGGCCGGGTTAAGCAGGTTGGGTCGCCCCCGCCCTTCACATCTAAGAGCGGTTGATCCGGATGAACGCATAAAACGGAAGACCCGCCATCAGCAGGATAAATCCCCAAAACACGATTTCCTCTCCCGAACCAATAATGGCCCACATCGAAAACAAAAACGCAAGCGCTGCCACAACGTATTTAACCGGGCTTAGTATTTTTTGTTTTGCCCCGATCATCACAAACGAAACAATTGAGAATAAGTACGGAAGCAAGACCGTTAATGTAGAAAGCAGGATGATAAACGTATAGGTATCGGCCAGGCTTTTGGAAAAATTCATGCTCATTAAAACCGAAACCAGGATGCTGGAAACAATAATCCCGAACACAGGCGTGCCCTTCCTGTTCTCGCGGGCAAAGATGCGTGGAAACAAATGATCGCGTGAGGCTGCGAGTGGCATCTGGCCCTGCACCATGATCCAGCCGTTTAATGCGCCAAACGTTGAGATAACCGCACCGCCTGCCACGAGGTAACGGGCGCTCTCGCCCCAGATGGAAGCTGCTGCATCCGCAAAAGGCGCTTTGGATTGGCTCAGCACACCGGGTGGAATCAGCCCCATCACGGCTACGGTGCTGGCGATATAAAGAACAGTAGTAATCATCGTACCGAAAATTGTTGCCCTGGCTACAGTCTTTTCAGGTTGAATTACCTGGCCTGATGGAATAGTCGCACACTCCAAACCCAAAAAAGCAAAAAGCGTAAGCGTGGTTGTGCTGGTAACAGCCGATAATGTGGATTGTGAGCTTAAATTAAACGGGGTGAAATGACTGCTGTTCAGGTAAAACAATCCACCTATGGTGATTACAACTAATGGAACCATTTTCAGAACAGTCGTGATCACCTGCACCACCCCGGCTTCTTTCAGGCCTTGTGTGTTGATCCATGTTAAAAACCAGATGGCGGCAAGCCCGGTGCCTACCGATAAAACCGGGTTATTGCCAAGTGCCGGAACAAACGCAGTAAGGTAGCTTACAAAGGCAACGGCAATAGCAGCATTGGTGCACCAGACCGAAATCCAATAGCCCCATGCTACGAGGTATGCGGCAAAGTCGCCCATACCGGCATGTGTGTAGGCGTACGGGCCGCCCGTAGCTTCCGGTTTTAGTTTACTAAGCCATGCAAATACAAGCGCAAGGCACATCGCGCCTATTCCCGATACAACCCAACCCACTAAGCTTATTCCACCATATACACTCAATGTGGCCGGAAGCATAAACAACCCGGAGGCAATCATGTTCCCGATTACCAGCGAGGTGGCCGTCCAAAGTCCGATTTTCCTGGGTTGACTCATACGGATGTTAATTACAAATAATTATTTGAATTAACACAGCGGGCCGCTTTTCTATTGACTGTCTGTCAATAGAAACTATAACGCATCCATATTCATAACGGCTGACTTCACCACTTTAGCTTCATCATCTGTCCATGCAAAAATTACCTGATTGTTCAAACGTGTCATCTGGGGGAATCCGCTTGAGCGGGCTTCAGACGTATTAGCCACCACGGCTATATCACTCAGCACACCTTCTCTATCGGTACGGATTACCTTAATCTTGCCGGCTTCCATCCAGCTTACCAATGCTTCACTATCGCTGATCAGCAGCACATCAACCCGCCCGATCGGGTTGCCCGTATCCACACGTACCGGCCTGCCAAATGTGGCGCCACCGTCTTGTGAAAAAATAACCCGGACAGCCGGCTCATTCTCTGCCGATGTAAACCACGCTACCGCGAGGTTGTTACCATGTGCATCAATGCGCGGACCGTTAACCGGGCAAACCGGCTATTTTCCAATCATCAGTATATATAACTTCCGGAACAGTCCACTCGTTGTTTACCAATCTTGTAATTGCGATATCGCGTATCTCGTCTTCAGACCTGTCGCGATAAACCACTACCGGGCCGTTTAATGTATTGGCCGCAGCAGTCTGGCAGCAATCACACGTTCGCGAATCAAGCTCCCATTCACTCAGCTTATTTCCCTGTGTGTCAATTACTGCTGCACGTAAAGTCATGGTGCCGTGATGGCCGCTATGATGATCCATGTTTCCCATACCTTCCATTACCGTGTTGCGACCGTCTAACCAGGCTACTAAAAAATTATCACCGTAAGGAAGCAATGAAACAAAACCGTGTTCTGCCTGCTTCTGATCATCATGAATAACTCCAGGGCTGCTCCAGTCTGTTCCGTTAGCTGAAGTAACCAGGTTTACATCGTAGGCAAAAGTTCCATCACCGCTTTTAGCCAGAAAATGTGCTATGAATTTTCCTTTGTTTACCGCCAGCATCGGGTAATCGGCCCAGTTTACAAACCATTTAATGCCGGAGGCAATAACAACAGGTTCTGACCAGCCATCGCCTTTCCATGTAGCATACTTGAAATAAGTAATGGTGTCCTGCTTCTCAAGCCATGAAAGATAAGCCTGCCCCACTTCGTCTGTAAACAAAAAAGGTTCTGCGCTACCCGTTGCGGCAGGCGTTTTAATTTCCTTGTGATCGGAGCATGCCGTTATAGCAACAAGCAGGAAAATAAAAATACGACTCATGGTTGGTTTATAATGTCGGACAGGATTTGTATACTTTCATCAGAAGCCCAGTCGCGGTAGCCTGTTTCTGAAAATTTCAATTCTCCGTTTTTATTAAAGATAAACGTGGTGGGCAGCGCCTGGATGTTTTGCTCTTCCAGGTTGGATACCTGCACGTAGTTAAAGTCAAAGCTCTTTTTGAGCTTAAAGCCGGTTATCTGCTCTAATGCCTCGTTTGAGGCAAACAAAAACTCCACAGGCTCAGCCTTGAATTTATCTTGCACAGCGGCAAGCGTTGGCATTTCCTGCACGCAGGGTCTGCACCACGTTGCCCAAAAATTGATCAGTACCACTTTATCTTTGTACTGTGTATAATCTATTGTTTTACCGGAGAGATCAGTTAACCTGATCTTCTCCAGTCCAATAGCTGTGTCTTTATGAGTGGATGTACACGAAAAAAATATCAGCGTAAGCAAAAACAGAATCCGCATTTTTTATTGCAGCTTTTCTTTCACCGAACCGCACTTCAGCATCTTATCACCAAAGTAAGGATTACGCACCGCATCGTTATCACTTAGCCAATAACCACCCTGGTTGTTAAAGGCCATCGGGCAATATTCATAATATGCTGTTGATCCGCCAAGGCCAAATGCTTTAATACTCTTATACATATTATCGGAAAGCAGGCTAAATGCGGTACGTTGCAGCTCCACATCATCATTTGCCTGAATTTCTTTTAAAGCGTTGTCCAATCCCGAAAGGTAGTTCATCCAATCGTTATGAGCCGCATCCGTCAGTAGTTCCATATCCACAGTGCCCAATGCCTGTTGCAAAGAAGTTGCTTTAGTTTTGGCTAATGCAGCATCCGTAGCCACAAATGCATCTTTCAGCTCTACATAAGCAGCAAAAGCAGTCGCCAATTGTTTCTGAAATTCTTCCGCTACAACAAACTCGGGAGCAGCCGCTTCTACAGGTTCGCTTTCCGTAGTAGCATGTTCCATTCCGGCATGTTCGTCATGACCGGCTTCCTGCTTTTTATCCGAGCAGGCAAATGCAAAAGCAGCCAGGTAAACGATCAGGGTTAACGTACTTAATTTGGTTTTCATCGTAATTTGAGTTAAAGGTTTAAAATTAATTAATGTTGATGTGCCGGATTTACTCCGTGCTTTAAAATATATTCGCTGTATAACAAATAGGCGCCCGATACCACTACCGCTTCGCCTTCTGTTAAACCATCTGTTACCTGTACGGTAGTTGAGCTTTCTATACCGGTTTTAATCATGCGCGGTTGAAAGACATTTTTATCCGTTTCCACATACACGTGCGTACCTTGCTCACTCCGGATTACCGCCTGCACCGGCAAAGCCAAACCACGCCCGGCAGTTTGCGTTACCAAAACCTGTGTAAACATACCCGGTTGAAGATTGCCCGTGTTGGGGATAGTAGCGCGTAATACCCAAACCTGTGAACCAGCCTTAAACTCTGGGCTTATAAAATCTACAATAGTCTTAACAGCAGGTTGCCCGGCAAACTGAATGTTGATTTCATCTCCGGCTTTTACCAGGTTAATTTCATCGGCATACAGGTCGGCTTCAACCCAGAGTTTATCTAAGTTAACCAATGTATAAAGATTGCTTCCTTCAGCAATGTTTTGACCTTCGGCTATAGCTATTGTTTGCACAATGCCCGACACAGGCGCAACAAAAGTAATGCGCGGGTTAACGTTGCCCGTATTTGCCAATTGATCTATTTGCTTTTGCGTTAGTCCGTAAAGCAAGAGTTTTTTACGTGCCGATTCTTCAAAGCTTTTGTATTGCGCATTTGTTGAACCTAACTGCACGGACTGTTCGCGTGCCAGAAGGTATTCCTGTTGCAACGTAAGCAAACCTTCACTGTAAATTTCATAAAGCGGTTCACCGGCTTTAATAGTACGACCGGTCTCCTTAATAAATAATCGTTCTACCCTACCCGCCACACGACTACTAACTACGCTGGACAACTCTGTATTCGTAACAATACGCGCGTTAATTACTTTTGAGTCTGCTACCGATTGGTAAGATACTTTTCTGGTTTTAATATTAGCCAGCATAATCTGCGATTCGGTTAACATCAGGTCAGTTGATTTCACCTCTTCTTGCATGACAGCATGGTCTGTATGCGTTTCTGTTGTCACCTGATTACATGCTACTACCAGCATGGCAGTCAGTAAGATTAGTTTTGTTTTTTCGATACGCATAAACATCACTTCTTGGTTCTGATAAAACCTTCACTATCTACCATAAACTGAGCGTCTGCTGCCAACTCATCTGACGAACTGATACCAGACAAAGCCAATCTATTTGCTATACTTTCTATTACAGCTATCTGCTTCGGGACAAAAGCACCACGCTCTTTCACAAACACAACCGATTCGTTACCTAAATCAATAACTGCCTCGCGCGGAACCCACATCAGCTTATCGGACTGAACTGTCCATTGTGCCGTAACAATAGCACCGGGCTTCAGGTTTGCATCGGGCACATATACACGCACAATGGCAAACCCCTGCTTATCATTAAAAAATGGCTGCACAAACCCAACACGGCCTTGCTTCGTTTGCTGATTGTTCAACACCAGGTTCAGCGTATCTCCTACATTCAAATTTCTGCTCTGGTCAGACGGAACGGAAATTTCTATCCAAAGTGCATATGTACTCACAATGTTAAAAAGTGTAGCACCGGCATTTACATATTCACCTTCGCGCACAAGTGCTGTTGATTCTACAGGCGATTGACTTGAGCCCGTTACTGACGCTGCCATTCCCATAGCAACGGGCACCTGAACAACTGGCGGTTGTGCTTCTTTCAAAATCACGTAGCCCTCTACTGCACTTAACACCGGAAAACGATATTGTATTTCTTTGGATTGAATAAGTTCTTTTATCTGTGCATCGGTAACACCTACTAATCGTAGCTTTTGTTTTGCATCTTCTATAAGTGCTGCGCTTTCCTGCTGCGAAATCAAAAACAGCAATTCGCGTTGAGCTATTGCCAGATCGGCACTGTAAATCTCCGCTACCTTTTGTCCTTTTCGCACCGGCTGAAAGGCATACTTGAGAAATACTTTTTCCAATCTTCCGCCAACCCGTGCAGGTATGGTAAACAGGTTTCGGGTATCGTACGTAACCACTCCGGTTGCTGTTCCGGTTACAGGCTGCGAGGTATATTCACCCTTCACTGTTTTAATATCAGAAACTACACTTTCGTTTGGTGATTTAATGAGTCGCGCCAGCTCTTCCGTAATCTTCACTTCTTCACCCGCTCTTGCCTTGCGCACCAAATCCATGTTGCATACCGGGCACACGCCTTGCCTGTCTGAAACAACTGTTGGGTGCATCGGGCAGGTGTAAGTGTCGCTTGCGCTACTCTCTTGTTTTGATGCGCATGAAAAAATTAACATACTGCTCAACAGTACCAGCATAGTTGTCAATTGACAATTATCAATTGACAATTTATTGTTCAATTTCTTTCTCATAGCTAACAATCATTTCGTAATAGCGAATTTGCGTATCGATGTATTGCAACTGCGTCATGTTCCACGCTTCCCATCCATCCAACACCATGGGCAATTCTTCCCGGTTTTCCTCATAAGCCAGCATCAAGGCATCATAATTTTTCTTTAATGCAGGCAGTATGCGTTTTTCGTAATTTTCCAATTGCTTCTCCAGTGTTTTAATTTCGGTAACCATGTTGGTCGTCATACCCCGTGCTTCGTTCAGCATAGCGGCTCGTTCCTGCTTCATCGATTCTATTTCATGGTTCATGCCCTGCACATTCGCCTTATACATTTTGGATGACCACGGGGCAATCGGGATGGTAACCATACCCAACAACATAAACTGGTTAGGCATACCGGCCCCTACCGAAATCATGTGGCTGAAGTTGATATTAAAATCCGGTTTGAGTTGTGTCTTTTCCATAGCCAGATTATACCGCATCGATTGAATAGTTCGATCAATCTGCTGCACATCGCTCCTTTGCGCTGCCAGCAACGTAGTGTCCGTCTCAGCAGACAAAACTGATGCTGGCTTTAATGATACCGTATCGATTTGAAAATTAGCTTGGGTTACATTCATTAAGCTTGCCAGCAACCTGCGCTGTTGCCTTATTTCGTTTTCGTTCATCAGTTGCATGTTAGTCAGTTCATGCAGGGAAGCTTCCGTTTTATAAATCGTATTCAGCTTACCCTGGTTATACGGATAACGCAGCCGCGCAATCTTCATCATCAGGTTAAGAATTTCTTCACCGTTTTTTAATACCTGCTGTTTCTTCTCCAATCCGTACCAACGGTAATAGGCCGCCTTGGCTTGTGCACGAAGTTCGTTGTAAGCCATCCGCTCACGCGATTGCTCTACGGCTGCCCTTGAACTTAAATAGCTTTTGTTAGCTTTTAGTTTTGCCGGATTGGTAAAGGTTTGAGAAACCGAGACCATTACCTGGCGCGTGTCTTGCTGATGTTCATAATTTTGCTTCTGATACGGAAACATCCACAACCCACCTCCTACTTCCGGTGCCATCAACGAAGCAGAGCCAGCCACATAGCTGTTCATAGCCGTAGCACGACTGCGATAACTGTGCAGCATCGGGTTTTGCTTTTCTATTACCTGAAGGATGCTATCAAGCGAAAGCGTTTGACTTTGAGTGGTCAATGATAACAGAATACAGAATATAGAATTTAGAATATAGCATGATACACGCTTTATATGGCTGCCATATTCTCCATTCTGAATTCTGTATTCTACATTCTGAATTCTATTTTTCATATCCTTCCAGTTTTCCAAATTTTCTTAACTCGTACTCTTTCGTCATTAAAAAGATAAGCGGTGTTACCAACAATATATGTGTGGCCGAAGTAAGCACACCGCCAATCATGGGCAACACAATGGGTTGCATTACATCGCTTCCCACTCCGGTTGACCACAACACAGGTATCAAGCCAAAAAGTGCCACGCACACCGTCATAATTTTAGGACGCAACCGTTTAGCCGCGCCATGCACTACATATTCTTTCAACTCCTGAAAAGAAATTGTTTCGCGACTATTACCACGTAACTGAATCAGCTGCCGCATGGCATCATTCAGGTAAATCACCATTACTACCCCGGTTTCCACGGCAATACCAAACAAGGCGATAAACCCAACCGCCACCGCCACCGACATGTTTACTCCATAGAAATACACCATATACGCGCCACCAATAAGCGCAAACGGCACGGTGATAAGACTAAGAAAAGCTTCGCGCAACGATTTAAACGCGAGATAAAGTGAAACAAAAATAATCAGCAGAACAACCGGCAAGATTATCATCAACGTTTGCTTGCCGCGAACAAGGTGTTCATACTGTCCGCTCCATTCTAAGAAATATCCTTTTGGCAACACGCCTATTTCGCTATTTACTTTTTCAATTGCCTCTTCTACGGTTGAACCCAAATCGCGATCGCGTACATTAAACAATACCGCACCACGCAATAAGGCATTATCCGATATAATCATGGGCGGGCCGTCTTCATACCGGATATCGGCCACAGCCGAAAGCGGAATGGTTCCCAACGCTGGTGTTTTGATGGGAATGCGTTTCATCTGATCAATACTGCTTCGGAAGTTTTGCGCCATGCGTACGCTAATCGAAAACCGTTGCCGGCCTTCTATGGTTTGCCCGATGGAAGCGCCACCAATGCCAGATTCCACAAGCATGTTTACATCATCAACCGTTAAGCCATACCGGCCCAATGCTTCGCGGTTAATATCAATAGTCAGGTATTTTCCTCCTGTAATGGGTTCCACATACAAATCCTTTACACCAGGAATGTGTTCCAGAATAGTTTTTACTTTTTCAGAAAGTGTATAAATACTATCCAGATCCTGACCAAAGACTTTAATACCTACATCGGTACGAATGCCTGTAGCCAGCATGTTAATGCGATTGATGATAGGCTGCGTCCATCCGTTTACCACACCCGGAATCTGAAGTTTGGCATCCAGTTCATTAATAATATCTTTTTTGGTTAACCCCACCCGCCATTCTGATTTTGGTTTGAGTGTAATAATGGTTTCGATCATGGAAAGCGGTGAGTTATCGGTAGCCGTGCTGGCACGTCCGGCTTTACCTAATACTTTATCGACCTCTGGTACAGACTTGATGATCTTATCCTGCACCTGCAAAATTCGTTTTACTTCTTCGTTCGATACATCGGGCAATGTAACGGGCATGAACAGAACAGATTGCTCATCTAACGGGGGCATGAACTCCGTTCCCAAACTAAACAACATCGGCACACTGATTACCAATGCCAGTATATTCACGCCTATTGTTGTCTTGCGCCAATTCAAACATACACGCAGAACCGGCTCATAAAATTTTTCCAGCAATCGGTTAACCGGATTCTTTTTCTCGCCTGTGAATTTCCCTTTCATGAAAAAAGAAATGAGCACGGGCGCCAGTGTAATCACCAATATTGCATCCACCAGCATAATAAATGTTTTGGTGAACGCTAATGGATGAAATAGTTTTCCTTCCTGCCCTTCGAGCATAAACACGGGCAGGAATGACGTAATGATGATGATAGTTGAATAAAACACACCGCGCGAAACCTGTTGCGAGGATTTTTCAATAATCTGTAAACGTTCCAGATCAGGTATAGCACCTCCGTGCAAATAGCGCATCGACAAGCTGCGATATGCATTTTCTGACATGATAATGCCATTGTCCACAATTACACCAATAGCCAGTACAATACCGGTAAGCGACATAATGTTGGAGGTAATACCAAACGCGTTTAACAAAATGAAACTGATGGCAAGCGTAATAGGTATTTGAATAATAATACTAAGCGCACTACGGCCATGAAACAAAAAGATTAACACCACCAAGGAAACCACAATCATCTCTTCGATAAGCGTGGTTTTAATAGATGAGATGGATTCGCCAATCAGTTCGCTCCTGTCGTACACAATATTAAAAGACATGCCCTCCGGAAAGCCTTTGGCCACATCTTCCATTTTGGTTTTTACGCGGGCAATTACTTCATCAGCATTTTCGCCATAACGCATTACCACAATACCGCCCACTACCTCACCTTCGCCATCAAAATCAAAAATGCCGAGGCGAGGTTCGCCTGTCATTTGCACGGTGGCCACATCTCGAACCTTAACGGGTGTGGAGTTAACTGTTTTCAGCGCTATGTTCTCAATTTCTTCTACAGACTTGAGATAGCCCGTGGTTTTAATGATGTAACCTATATCGTTTATCTCAAACTTGCGCCCCCCTGTTTCATTGTTATTGGCGCGAATGCCCTGCATTACTTCTGGTATGGAAAGGTTGTAATACTGAAGCTTATTTGGATTAAGCGTTACCTGGTATTGTTTTTGAAATCCGCCAAAGCTGGCAATCTCACTTACACCCTGTACATTTTGTAACGCAAATTTTATGTACCAGTCCTGCACGGCACGTTGTTCGCCCAAATCCATACCCGGTGCCTGCAACGTGTACCAAAGCACATGGCCCACACCTGTTCCGTCAGGCCCAAGCGTTGGCGTTATACCTTCGGGCAACAAACGTGCAGCATAATTCAGGCGCTCCAATACACGTTCTCTGCCCCAGTAGATGTCGGTATCATCATTAAAGATTACATACACAAAGCTCATCCCGAACATGGAGCTGCCACGCACATACTTTACCTGTGGCAACCCTTGCAGATTGGTTACCAACGGATAGGTAACCTGGTCTTCCATGATCTGCGGACTGCGTCCCATCCATTCGGTGAAAACGATTACCTGGTTTTCAGAAAGGTCAGGAATAGCATCGATCTTACTGGTTTGCACAGCGTGATAGCCCCAGAAGAATAATCCGGCTGCTACCAGCAAAACAAGAAAGCGGTTTCTAAGCGAAAAGGATATTATATTTTCAATCATAAAATAGACGTAAGTAATAAGACACAAGACGTAATACGAATGTGTACTGGAAAACTCAAGCGACAAGAAAATCTTGTATCTTAAGTCTTACTACTTAAGTCTAAATCAAAAAAGATTGAATCAACACCGGAATATCGTGCCGGAGTAACGGTGGCTTGTACGGTTGGTAATGTACTGCTGCATGTGTTGAAGACGGAACAATTTCGGCAATCAAAGGCAATTCCAAAACCCAGGCCGACTGTGCAATTTGAATAGATGACGTATCGTGTACTTTAAAATCCTGTCCTTTGTAAGTCAGTTGCTCATCGTTGCAGCAGGAGCTGCGTTTAGCAAACTCTTTATGGCAGGGCGGCATCTTTACTTCCATGGGGCAAGGTGTAGCCTTTTCAATAAACGATACACTTTGCACCTGCCCACCGCACAAATGCATATTTACTGTAAAACTGGCCGAGGCGACAAACACCAGCAAGGCAAGCGATACAGAAACTATTTTGCGGATAAGCATCATGGCGTCAAAGGTATAAAAAAATTCTCTAAGGTTGACAACCTTTGTTTGCCGAAGCTTATAAAGTTGTCAACCTTTGGCTTACAACCGCTCAGCCTTATACCCTACTTCTTGAAGGGCTTCTGCTATCCGGCCGGTTTTATCTTCATCCACAGCAACCGTTAAAACCCTTGACGGATCGGTTAGATCAACCTGCCACTTGCTTTCGCCTACGGTTTCGTTAAGCGCAGGCGTTACTTTAGCCACGCAGGCCGCACACTTAATATTGGTTTTGTATTTCACTTCCATATTAAATTGTATTTAAGATTTATCATTTTAAAGTTTAGCAAATTTCAAACGCAGACTATTACCCACTACACTCAGTGAGCTCATGGCCATAGCCGCACCGGCAATCATCGGGTCTAACAAAAATCCGTTTACCGGATATAACACACCTGCCGCCAGCGGAATACCAATCAGGTTATAAATAAATGCCCAGAATAAATTCTGCCGAATACCCTGAACGGTTTTAGTAGAGAGTTTTAACGCTTTGGGTATAACCATCAGGTCGGAAGTAATCAACGTCATTTTGGCCACATCCATAGCAATATCAGATCCTTTGCCCATCGCAATACTTACATCGGCCTGCGCCAATGCCTGCGAATCGTTAACCCCATCGCCAGCCATAGCCACCACTTTATCTTGCTGCTGAAGTTCTTTTACAAAACCGGCCTTATCGGAAGGCAACACTTCTGCCTTGTAATGTGTAATGCCCACCTGCAGTGCTACAGACCGAGCTGTGGCTTCATTATCGCCCGTAAGCAAATACACTTCTATGCCTTTCTGCTGTAATGTTTTAATGGCCTCTTTGGATGTTTCCTTAACGGGATCGGCAATTGCCAGCAAAGCTAATACACCCTGCGCATTTGCAAAGAAGATAACCGTTCTGGCTTGCGCCTGAAGCGCTGCCGCTTTTTGTATCCATTCATCCGAAACCGGAACCTGATTTTCTGTAAGCAGCTTCAGGTTCCCTATCCAATACCATTGCTGTGCTACCTGCCCCTTTACACCACGTGCGGTTATACTTTCAAAAGCCTGTACCGGCAATGATTCTGCATTGGTTGTCCGAAGCGCCTTTACAACAGCATCTGCCAACGGATGTTCTGACTTTGCTTCGAGCGTATAGAGTACCGCAGCATACTGTTCGGCATCCTTAGCCCATATCAACTCTGTTACTACAGGTTTGCCTTGTGTAATGGTACCGGTTTTATCTAACACCACAGCATTTACTTTATGCGCCAGTTCCAGGCTTTCGGCATCTTTAATTAAAATATTATGCTCTGCTCCTTTGCCAATCCCCACCATAATGGCGGTGGGTGTGGCCAGCCCCAATGCACACGGGCAGGCAATAACCAGCACCGTAACGGAAGTTAAAAGCCCATGCGTAAAAGCCTGATCGCCTCCCGCAATTATCCACGTAAGGAATGTTAGAATCGATATTACGATAACGATTGGAACAAAAACTCCTGCAATCTTATCCACTAATTTCTGAACAGGCGCTTTGCTGCCCTGCGCTTCCTTCACCATCCTGATGATCTGCGCCAGCAAGGTATTGGCGCCAACTTTATCAGCCACAAATTCAAAGCTTCCTTTTTGATTGATGGTTCCTGAAAAAACTTTATTACCCGTTTTCTTTTCAACCGGAACAGGCTCGCCACTGATCATGCTTTCATCTACAAAAGACTGCCCCGAGGTTACGGTACCGTCCACCGGAATTTTTTCTCCCGGCTTTACTATTATGGTATAGCCTGCCTGCACATCGGCAATGGCCAGCTCTTTTTCTATGCCATTAATTTTTGTCCACACGGTTTTAGGCTGTAGCCCGATAAGCTTTTTAATGGCTGATGATGTGGTTGACTTGGCCCGTTCTTCCAGCAGCTTGCCCAGCGAGATAAAAGCGATTACCACTGCGGCCGATTCAAAGTAAGCATGCGCATGTAACCCGCGACTGTGCCAGAACTCGGGAAACAACGTGTTGAACACGCTGAATATAAAAGCTATACCGGTGGATAAAGCCACCAGTGTATCCATGTTGGCCCGCCCATACCGCGCTTGCTTCCAGGCATGCATAAAAAAGCTTCTGCCAAAGTAAAACACAACCGGTGCTGACAATACCATAGAAATGTAGTTGGTGTATTTCCAGTCCATAAAGAACATGCTCAGCACCACTACCGGAACAGCAAGTGCAACAGCGCCAAGGGTGCGTTGCTTTAATTGCCGGTAATGTTGCTGTTCATATTCCGCAAGCAATTCCGGATTCTCCGCGTCATCCACAACCAGATCGTACCCAATGGCTTGTACGGCTGCTTTTAATTGATCGGGAGAGATTTGCGCCTGGTTATATTCCACCAAGGCACTCTGATTGGCATAGTTTACCGATGCGCTTTTAACACCAGCCGTGTTGCTTAACATCGACTCTACGCTAACCGCACATGCCGCGCAGGTCATTTCCAGCACCGGAAAAGATTGCTTGATTATTTGTTCCTTAGCCATACCCCTTAAACCTTTGAAATCCTGTTCAAATTAACGGCAAGGGCGAAACAAAGTGCTTACGTAATTTCTGAAAAGAATTATAGAATTTCATCTAATGGCTTGCGTGCATTTCCGCTGTGCTGACGCCTGAGGGCAGATGGCGTTAAACCCGTTACCTTTTTAAACTGTGCAGAAAGATGAGCCACACTGCTGTAGCCTAACTGGTCCGCAATTTCACTTAATGTAAGCTCATCGTAAAAGAGCAACTCTTTGGCACGTTCAATCTTTTGCCGGATGATGTACTGCTCCAGCGTAACCCCTTCCACCGAAGAGAATAAGCTGCTCAGGTAATTATAGTCATGATGTAATTCATCGGCCAGCAGATCAGACCAGTTATGCTTTCTTACCGATCTATTAGTGTAATGAATCCACCAAATAACCTTGTTCTTGATCGCTTCTATCAGCCTTGATTTTTTATCGTCAATACGCTCAAAGCCCAAAGCCAGCAAAGTCTTATCCAATTGTGTTAACTGATCTGAATCAGGCTCAGCTTTTAAAACCACTTTACCCAGACTAACACGTTCTGCTTCAAGGCCGGCTTTATCCAGCACCTGCTCTACCGCCATAATGCAACGGTTACAGACCATGTTTTTGATATGCAGTATGTTGCTTTTGCTTATTGTTGAATCCGAAATCATGACTTTAAAAGTTCTTTAACTTCTTCATTCAGCACAGGGAGATTACGAATAATAATTCCCCATAATACTTCTTCCGAAACCGAATCATATCCATGAATAATTCTATTCCTGGTATCAACAATTTTTCTTGTGTCTGAAATTTTGATGTTTGGTTCAGCCTTAAGAATTCTTGTCATAGCTTCCCCAATAATTTCGACATTTCTTTCAACTGCTCTTTTCGTCTTCAGGTCTTTTTGAAAGGCTTTAAAATCCCTAACATCCGGTATGAATGAGTTGATTTCCTGAATTGCCTGCTCAATGTCTTTTAACCAGGATTTAATTTCGTTATCCATACAACAAAACCTTGGTTCTATCTATACTTTCTTTTAAGAAAGGGTTTTTTATCGCTTTGCTTTCCAGTAAATCTATTTGTCTGTTCAGTATCTTTTCCAACTCGAACTTGAGATTAAAATAACTCTCTGTATATTCAATAGGATCATCAATTTTAAAATCTACCACCAAGTCAACATCACTATCTGATGTAAACCTGGCTGTATTAACAGAACCAAATGAATACAAAGTTCTTACTTTGTGGTCTTCGCAAAGTCTTTGAATCTGGTCCTTATATATTTCCATTAATCCCATGCCCAAATTTACTCGTTTTCCCCGGTACTTTTGCCTCGAAAAACATAGCTTCTGGCGGCTGTATAACCGAATAAAATCCGGAAAAGTGCCCGACAAGATAAATCCTGTTTATCCCTTTCACAAAATACAGCCGGACGGTTAACTTTACATTTTTTAAGCGAACCATGACCGAAGAAAAGAGCCTGAATTTTATTGAAGAAATAGTCGAGAACGATTTAAAGTCGGGAAAATACACCAGCATTGCCACACGCTTTCCGCCAGAACCCAATGGCTATCTGCATCTTGGCCATGCCAAAAGCATTTGCCTCAACTTCGGGCTGGCCTTGAAATACGGGGGCAAAACCAACCTGCGTTTTGACGATACCAACCCCGTAACCGAGGAAACGGAATATGTAAAAAGCATTAAAGGCGATGTAAAATGGCTGGGCTTTGAATGGGCTGAGGAGCTGTATGCATCCGACTACTTTGCGCAGTTATATGAGCTTGCTGTAAAGCTGATTGGCAAAGGGCTGGCTTACGTGGATGACAGCACCAGCGATGAAATGGCGGCACAAAAAGGCACGCCTATACAGCCGGGCACCGACAGTCCGTACCGTAACCGTTCCATTGAAGAAAACCTGGCTTTGTTTGCCGATATGAAAGCCGGCAAATACCCGGACGGCTCTAAAGTATTGCGGGCTAAAATTGACATGGCGCACACCAACATGCTGATGCGCGACCCGGTCTTATACCGCATCAAGCACGCGCACCACCACCGCACAGGCGATACGTGGTGCATTTACCCGATGTATGACTTTGCGCACGGTCAGAGCGATTCGATTGAGAACATCACCCATAGCATTTGTACGCTGGAGTTTGTTCCGCACCGCGAGCTATACGATTGGTTTATTGAAAAGTTAGAAATTTATCCCTCGCGCCAGTACGAGTTTGCCCGCCTCAACATGACTTACACCATGATGAGCAAACGCAAGCTGCTACAATTAGTAACCGAAAAGCATGTTACCGGTTGGGACGACCCGCGTATGCCTACCCTTAGCGGAGTACGCAGGCGCGGCTATACTCCGGAAGCTATACGCGATTTCTGCGATCGTATTGGTGTAGCCAAACGCGATAACCTGATTGACATCAGCCTGCTGGAGTTTTGCGTGCGCGAGCATCTGAATAAAATCTCTGCCCGCAGAATGGTAGTGTTCGATCCGATAAAAGTGGTAATCACCAACTTCCCGGAAGGTAAAACCGAAACCCTGACCAGCGAAAACTACCCCGAAGATCCGAACGGTAGTGTTCGCGAAATGCCTTTTAGCCGGGAGATTTACATAGAGCGCGAAGACTTTATGGAAGTACCGCCTAAAAAGTATTTCCGGTTGGCGCCCGGCCAGATGGTTCGCCTGAAAAGTGCATACATCATTAAGTGCGATGAGTTTATTAAAGATGCCAACGGAAATATAACCGAGTTGCATTGCTCTTACATCCCGGAAAGCCGCAGTGGTAACGATACTTCGGGCATTCATGTAAAGGGTGTAATTCATTGGGTAAGCATAGAAAAGGCTGTACCTGTAGAAGTGCGCTTATACGACCGGCTGTTCAATGTGGAAGATATGAACGCACTGGAAGATGATTTCCGGAATCATCTTAATCCAAACTCGTTACAGGTATTACCAACTGTTTATGCTGAGCCTGAAATTGCGAATGCGAAGCTGGGCGAACACTTCCAGTTTTTGCGCATGGGTTATTTCTGTCTGGATCCTGACTCACAACCGGGCAGGCTGGTCTTTAACCGCACTTCCACTTTACGTGATATGTGGGTGAAGGAAGCGAAGAAGTGATCAGTTACCGGTTACCAGTAACCGGTAACACTACTTCCCTATCCACCCTAAATGCGTGTGCTTAAAATTATCCGGGTATTTTAAGCCGTAGCCCAGCATTCTGTCAAACGAACTGTGGCCAAACAATACTACACCGGCCAGCGTAAGCTCATGAATTTTTAGAAAATATCCCGCCAGGTAAAGCGCAATAGCAACACCTTTGTGATGGAACAGGTTGTACGTTACCGCCCCAACTTTGGTGTTGACTAAATAACCCAGCATACCAATATCAGGCAAAAGGAACAGCGCCCAGAAAACCCATCCGGCAAACGGGAGGAATGAGTTCAGGTAAATGGCCAGGCCAAGCATAAAAGCCTCTTCAATTCGCAACAGGTTTTTCATATGTAAGATCGATATTTATCAAACAAGTCGGATACAAGAAAGTTTTATTGCAGGAAACACCAGTAACTTCCAACTAAAAAATTACCAAGATTTGATTGAGTTCAACAAGCCAGCAGCCAGAAACGAGCAGCCAGTAGCCACTCAATCACCTACCAAAATCATCCTGCAGTCTTACAATATCGTTTTCATCCGATGGATTTGATGCATCGGTATGCTGCCAGATTTCAGCCACAATGCCCCAGCCATCTAAACCTACCAGCCGGTGGCGCTGACCTTTAGGCAGACGAACAATTTCACCAATGCTTAACTTCTGAACCGGGCCTTCTTCGTCCGTTTCGCTTTTCACTACCCCGGCAGTACCGGCAATCAGCTTCCAGATTTCGGCACGCCTGAAATGATATTGCCAGCTTAATCTTTTGTTTGCACTTACAATCAGAATTTTAGGGCTAAGCTTACCTGCAATTTTAAGAGTTGAAAAATCTGCTTCCGGAAAATATTTAGCAGCAAACGCAGGCGCGTCACCTTCTTCCAGAACAAAAAACCCGCCCCACGGACGATTAAAATCCTTATCGGCAACGGTAAACCCTTCTTCTTTTAAATAGGCTGCGATAGTTTCAAAAACTTGTGTACGATTTGCGTTCGGTTCAATCATGAGCATTAGTGCTGATCTGTTTTAGGTGGATAATTTTTAAGCGCTTGTTTTATTCCCTTCCGGATATTGGCTTCTGACAAATCCGGTTCCAATTCCATATAAGCCGACACATGCGATTGCCACACCATGCGGCTTTCCTTTGCATCGGCCATGCCAATAATCAACGATCCCTTCAGGTAATTGATCACCTCTCTGTCTAAGGCAAGCGGTTTAATAAAAAAAGGCGAATCTTCAGCCCGGTGATACACAATAGCCTGCTCATCTTTAACCGTAATGGTAAACCCGACCAGCAAGTCGGGGTTATCGGTGTTGAGTGTAAGACCTTTTCGCGTCAATTCATCTACAATGGCGCTTTTAATCCTGTCCTGAAGCAAGCTGTCTTGCAGGTATTCCGGCCCGTTGAATTTAAACTCGCAGCCTGCCATCCAGCAAAATGTTTTATACTGACTGAAATCGACCTGCTTATCGTAGGTTTCTTTTATACTAACAGAGCATCCCGAAAAAACCAGGGCAAAAAATGTTATAAACAGAAAATGCTTCACCAC
>JAHCHY010000006.1 GCA_026129485.1 Cyclobacteriaceae bacterium | reverse complement strand
TTCAATATCAAGCCCTGTTTTTTTGTAGGCATCGCGGAAGGGCATACCCGATAAGACTAATTTATTCACTTCTTCCACGCTGAACAGGTACTTGTATTTTTCGTCCTGCAGGATGTTGTCCCTTACTTCAATGGCCGATAGCATGAGGTGTGTCATCCGCAGGCAGTCTTTCAGGGTTTGAATGGCAGGGAAAAGCTTCTCCTTTAATAGCTGTAAATCGCGGTGGTAGCCGGAGGGAAGATTGGATGTTAGTAGTGTTAACTCATTCGGCAAAGCCTGAATGCTGTTACACCTCGCCCGTATCAGCTCGAATACATCGGGGTTTTTCTTGTGCGGCATAATGCTGGAACCGGTGGTCAGCTCATCGGGAAAGGATATAAATCCAAAATTCTGGTTGAGGAATAACGTACAGTCCATAGCGAGCTTGCCGATTGTAGCGGCTATGTTGCTCATGGCTTGTGCCATAATGCGCTCTGTTTTTCCGCGCCCCATTTGTGCATACACCACGTTGTAGTTCAGATCATCGAAACCCAAAAGTTGCGTGGTGAGCGAGCGATTCAGCGGAAACGATGAGCCATAGCCTGCTGCAGAGCCCAACGGATTTTTGTTCACAACCTGGTAGGCAGCTTCCAAAGTGATCAGGTCATCAACTAAGCTTTCCGCATAAGCGCCAAACCACAACCCGAATGATGAGGGCATGGCTACCTGTAAATGCGTGTAACCCGGAAGGAGTTTGCGCTTATGTTTTTCGCTTTGTGCGATCAGCAGCTCAAAAACCTGTTGAACGGCTTGCGTGAGCTGCTCTGTTTCATGGCGCAGGTAAAGTTTAATATCCACCAGCACCTGGTCGTTGCGTGAGCGGCCACTGTGTATTTTTTTTCCGACATCGCCCAGCTTTTTTGTAAGCAGAAGCTCTATCTGTGAGTGTATATCTTCCACTCCGGCTTCAATCTCAAACTTGCCGGATTGAATTTCTTTATAAATGGACTTAAGCTCTTTGCTTAAAATTTCAAGCTCGTTTTTGGTAAGCAGCCCGATAGCTTCCAGCATGGTGATGTGAGCCAGAGAGCCTAATATATCAAAAGGTGCAAGATACAAATCCAACACATTGTCCTGCCCGGTGGTAAAGTCGGTTACCGTTTTAAGCGATTCTTTGTTTTTGCTCCAGAGTTTCATAATTAGTTTCCGGTTGCTGGTTTCGGGTTTCCGGTTTATCCTGCTCAAACATATAACAGGAAACCGGTAACCGGAAACTTGTTACTAAAGAATTTGTTCTAAAAGTTGAATATAGCTTTCAATTCCGGCTTCAATTTCATGCACATAAATAAACTCATCGGCACTGTGCGAGCGGGCTGAATCGCCAGGCCCCATTTTGATAGAGGGCACGGGGATCAATGCCTGATCGGAAGTAGTGGGTGAGCCGTACAATTTTTTACCTATTGATTTTCCCGCTACAACCAAAGGATGGTCTTGCGCTATGCCGGATGGACGCAACCGAAGCGAACGGGGAGTTACCTCGCACGTAACATGCTGCTTTACAGTTTCCAGGATTTCTTCCAGCGAATAGGCATCGGTAGCGCGAATGTCAACCGTAAATTTACATTCGGCCGGTACCTGGTTGTGCGCCTGCCCTGCGTTGATTACCGTTACCGACATTTTTATTTTGCCAAGCGTATCCGATACTTTCGGGAAAGAATAGGTTCGGAACCATTCAACATCTTTCAAGGATTCGTAAATGGCGTTCACGCCTTCTTCGCGTGCGGCATGCCCGGCCTTGCCTTTGACTACACAATCCAGTACCATTAATCCTTTTTCAGCAACAGCAATATCGGTGCGTGTAGGCTCGCCTACAATGGTGCAATCAATTTTGGGCAGATCATTCCAGGTTAATTCAATGCCCCCGGTTCCGGAAATTTCTTCTTCCGCAGTGGCAGCCATCACTAAATTGTATTTCAGGTTCGGTTGGTTGCTGAAGTAAAAAAAGGTCATGATCAACGATACCAATGATCCGCCTGCATCATTGCTCCCTAATCCGTAGAGTTTATCATCAATAATGTGCGGAGCAAACGGATCGCGCGTGTAGGCGGGGTTAGGCTTTACGGTGTCGTGATGTGAGTTGAGCAGGATAGTAGGTTTGCTTGCATCAAAATGTTCATTGATAGCCCACACATTATTGCCTTTACGGAAGGCTTGCATACCATGATGTTGAAAGAATCCCATCAGCAAACCGGCAGTCTTGTCCTCTTCTTTACTGAAAGAAGGCGTAGCAACCAACTGCTGTAACAAATCTATCCCGATAAATGTCAGGTGCTCTTTCATGCCTGTGTAATGAGCGTTCCTTTCGTATCATAGCCGGTGTTGGCAAGCAGGTGCGTGTGTTCGCCAATCAATACTTCTTTTACGCCTGACTGAATGGCTTTAAACGCATTTTCCAGCTTGGGCAAAATGCCATCATGAAATGAATCTTTTTCCAGCAGCTCTTTGTATAAGCTGTGATTCAGGTTTCGGATTACCGAGTCTTCTTTGTTCACATCCAGCAGCACGCCTTGCTTTTCAAAACAGAAAATCAAACGGACATCAAAATGTTTGCTTAATGAAATAGCCAATACAGAGGCAATAGTATCGGCATTGGTATTGAGCATCACACCGTTCTCATGTGTAAGCGGGGCAAAAACAGGAATGATGTTTTGTTTCAGTAAAAAGTAAAGCAAGGTGCTGTTTACGCTATCGGGTGTTACATCGCCAACAAAACCATAATCCACTTCACCTACCGGGCGTTTCTTTGCTTTGATGATATTGCCATCGGCACCGGTTACACCCATCGCATTGCAATGATGGTTTTGTAAGGCCGCTACAATCTGCTTGTTAACCAGTCCACCGTAAACCATTGTTACAAGATCAAGCGTTTGGGCATCGGTAATTCTTCTGCCTTTAACGTAACGCGATTGAATGCCTAACTGCTCACCTAATTTCGTAGCAATCTTCCCGCCCCCGTGAATGAGAATTTTGGGCGCCTGTATGGTAGCAAAATCCTTGAGAAAGTTTTTTAAGGCGCTCTCGTTATCTAATACGTTGCCACCGATCTTGATTATATAGAGTTTGTTCATACTTTTTTAAAGTAGGCAATAGGCAAAAGCAACAGGCAACCTTGCCTATTGAGGATTGCCTACTGCTTTTTGGTTTTAAGTAACTCCGCCAACACCGCCTGTGCAGCCCACACCCGGTTGCCGGCCTGTTGTGTAACTATGCTGTTCGGGCCATCCAGAATTTCATCACTCAGCTCCACATTTCTGCGAACGGGCAAACAGTGCATAATCCTGGCATGGTTTGTCAACGCCAGCTTTTCATTGGTGAGCATCCACTCCGGATCGTTACAATAAATTTTGCCGTAGTCATTATAGGTACTCCAGTTTTTAATATACACAAAGTCTGCATCTTTCAGCGCTTCGTCCTGGTTGTGGGTAATGGTTGCGCCACGGGTGAATTTCTCATCCAGTTCATAATCTTCCGGATGGGTGATTACAAAATCGGCCTGCTCCCATGCATTAACCCATTGTGCAAAGCTGTTGGCTACACATTGCGGTAACGCTTTTACATGCGGTGCCCACGTGAGCACAATCTTAGGCTTGCGCTCACCCCCAGCCCCTCTCCGGGGGAGAGGGGAGTAATTCCATGTTTCTGAAATGGTAATTAAATCGGTAAGGCTTTGCAGCGGATGAAGCGTAGCGCTCTCCAGGCTTAAAATCGGCACACCGGCATATTTAATAAACTGGTTGATATAGAGCTCGCTGTAATCGTCTTCTTTATTTTTCAAGGACGGAAACGTACGAACTCCAAGAATGTCAAAATACTTACCCAATACCGGTGCGGCTTCCTTTACGTGCTCTACCGTGGTGCCGCTCATAATGGCTTCATCTTCAAATTCGAGCGTCCAGCCATCCTGCCCCACATTAAACACAATCGCATCCATGCCTAAGTTTTTGGCAGCAATCTGTGTGCTGATGCGCGTGCGCATGCTGGGATTGAGGAACAACATGCCCAGCCGCTTGCGTTCGCCCAGCGTAACATCTTTAAACGGGTCGGCTTTGTAAGCCAGCGCGTTGTTTATGAGTTGCGAAAGATTTTCGACTTCGTGGACAGATAAAAAATTTCTCATAGTACGGCAGCCTGTTTTAGTTCTGTGGCCAATGCCTCCAATAATAAATCAGCCTCAGCTTTTGTTATGGCCAATGAAGGCAACAACCGCACGGTGTTGGGCTTTGCCTCACCGGTAAAAATATGATGCTTAAAAAGTAGGTCTTTGCGCAAGCCAGCCAGCGATTCAGGAAGATCAAACCCGATCATCAGGCCCTGCCCGCGCACTTCGAGAATAGAAGGGTAGGCGGTAAGTTGATTCATCCAATAGTTTCCAATAGCGGCCGCGTTACTTAAAAGATTCTCCGATTCGATCACTTCTAATACAGCAAGACCGGCAGCGCAGGCTAAATAGTTACCGCCAAACGTGGTGCCCAACATGCCGCTCCACGGTTTTATATCCGGGTGAATCAGGACTCCCCCGATCGGGAAACCGTTGCCCATACCTTTGGCAAGCGTAATTAAGTCAGCTTCAATACCTGCATGCTGATGTGCAAAAAATTTACCGGTGCGACCGTAGCCGGATTGTACTTCATCCAGGATCAATAACGCCCCGGCTTGTTTGGTTTTCTGTGCGATGTGTTTCAGGAACGATGCATCAGGAATCTGGATACCGCCCACGCCCTGAATGCCTTCAATGATTACTGCGGCAATGGTGTTGTCGATTGCCTGATCGAAAGCAGCAACATCATTTAAGGGCAGGAACACAATCTCATGCCCGGTATTAAACGGAGCTACAATTTTAGGATTGTCGGTAGCAGCCACTGCACCGGAGGTACGACCATGAAAAGCTTTTTTGAAAGCGATGATCTTTTTTCGGCCGGTAACAAACGAAGCTAACTTCAGGGCATTCTCGTTGGCCTCCGCACCGGAGTTACATAAAAAAAGCTGGTAGCTGTTGTAGCCGGATAGCTGCCCTAATTTTTCAGCTAATTTTTCCTGCATGGAATTTTTAACACTGTTGGAGTAGAAGCTGATTTTGTCAAGCTGATTCTTTAATGCTTCTACAAAGTGCGGATGGTTATGCCCGATAGCGATAACGGCATGCCCTCCATACAGGTCTAAATATTTTTTTCCTTCACTGTCCCACAGCCACGAGCCGGAGGCTTTTACGGGTTCGATGGGGAAGAGGGAATATACGTCAAATAGTTTCACTTTTTAAAGTTAAGAGTTTAAAGTTGTAAGTTTAAAGCAGAGCATTATGATCGTACTTTCTTTATAAGTGAAATTAACATTGCTTTGATCTCATTATTTACATTATTCAGTTCTTGATATGTTTTGTCGTTTAGAAAATTAAGCTCCCAGCTAAGGAGCAACAGGTATTCAACCTCTTGAGAAGAGCCTAAAGCAGTTTGCAGATAATTGGCAAAATCTTTTTTAGTTAACTTACCTGTACCTTCGGCAATATTAGTAGGGATAGAAGTGGCTGCACGTCTTAATTGACTGGTGATACCATATTGCTCTTCTTTTGGAAAAGATTTAGTATAGTTGTAAATGGATAACACATTTTGATGTGCTTTTTGCCAAACAATTAAATCTCTGAAATTTTGCATTATTACTCGACTTAGACTTTCAACTATTAACTAATAACTTAATACTCAAAACACACTTCCTTTTAATCTAAGTCCTTCGATCTCATCAAACCCCAACATCAGGTTCATATTCTGTATGGCCTGGCCGCTGGCTCCTTTCAATAAGTTATCGGTAATGGAGTGAACGGCTAATTTGTTCCCTATCTTTTCCAAATGGATTAAACACTTGTTGGTGTTCACTACCTGTTTAAGATTGACGGGCTCATCGCTTACATGCGTGAACGGATGCGAAGCGTAATAATCCTTGTAAAGCTTTGTTAACTCATCCAGCGAAAGCGCAGAGGTTACAACCGAGGTTACAAAGATGCCCCTTGTAAAATCGCCCCGCCAGGGAACAAAGTTTACTTCGCCACCGAATGCAAGTTGCAACTCTTTCAATGTCTGGTTGATTTCGCTTAGATGCTGGTGAGTAAGCGTTTTATAAGCCGAAATATTGTTCGCTCTCCATGTAAAGTGCGTGGTGTCCTGCAATTTTTGCCCGGCACCGGTTGAGCCTGTTATGCCGGTGGTGTGCACTTCGGTCAATAGTCCGGCTTGTGCCAGTGGCAGCAACCCCAACTGAATAGTAGTAGCAAAACAACCCGGGTTGGCAATGTTTTTAGCTTGCTTGATTTTATCGCGTTGAAATTCGGGCAAGCCATACACAAACTTACGCTCACCGGCCTTATCACCCATACGAAAATCATTACCTAAGTCAATGATGCGAGTGTTGGCAGCAAAGCTATGTTCGCTCAGCAGCTTTTTACTTTCGCCATGGCTGAGGCAAAGGAACAATACATCAACCGGTTGGTTAAAATCGGCTGAGTAGATCAGATCCGTTTCACCAATAAGATCGTGGTGCGTTGTAGTTGCCGGTTTACCGGCCTGGCTGCGACTTTGCACAAATGCAACTTCTACCTGCGGGTGATTTAACAATAACCGCAATGTTTCGCCACCCGTGTAGCCTGCTCCGCCAATAATTCCTGCTTTTATCTTCATTCTTTGAGAGTTTAAAGTTTTAAGTTGAAAGTAACACAGTGTTCACTTTAACTTTCAACTTACCACTTAGCTACTTTCTTTCCGCTTCTTCCTTCACCTGGTAATAAATCCCCACCTGGTTGCCGAATATTTTGGTAAATCCCTTTACATCATCACCGGTCCAGCCGAGGTTCATCTCACCATACTTGCCAAATTTGGAAGACATTAAATCGTACTTCGATTCAATTCCATTGACCTGGTAGCGGTAGGGATAAAGTGTAATGGAAACCTCTCCGGTTACATGCTGTTGCGAGCTGGTCAGGAACGCTTCCATATCGCGCATAACCGGGTCGAGGTACTGACCTTCGTGCAGCCAGTTTCCGTAAAACTGCGCAAGCTGATCTTTCCAGCTTAGCTGCCATTTGGTAAGCACGTGCTTTTCCAAAGCATGATGCGCTTTAATGATGAGCACGGGTGCGGCTGCTTCAAAGCCCACCCGGCCTTTAATACCGATGATAGTATCACCCACGTGTATATCACGACCAATGCCGTAAGCGCCTGCAATAGCCTGCAATGCATGAATGGCATCTACGGGGTGTTCATATTTTTTTCCGTTAACGGAAAGCAACTCGCCTTTCTCAAAGCCAAGCTTTACTTCTTCGCTGTTTTGTTTCGTAACCTGTGTGGGCCAGGCTTCTTCGGGCAGTTGACCCAACGAGTTAAGCGTTTCTTTTCCGCCCACGGAAGTTCCCCAGATACCTTTGTTAATAGAGTACTTTGCTTTTTCGGCACTGAAATGAATGCCTTTTTCTTTCAGGTAGTTTACTTCTTCTTCGCGGCTTAATTTTTTATCGCGAATGGGCGTAATGATCTCAATACCGGGATTGATGACATGGAGGATCATATCAAAACGCACCTGGTCATTACCGGCCCCGGTGCTTCCGTGTGCAACAGCATTTGCACCTAATTGTTTAGCGAACTTCGCGGCAGCGAGCGCCTGGCTCATGCGCTCGGCACTTACGCTTAGCGGGTAGGTTCCGTTCTTTAATACGTTACCATAGACCAAGTATTTAATTACCGTGTCGTAATAGTTTCTGGTTTCGTTTACGGTTTTGTGCGAAGCCACACCGAGGCCAAGCGCACGTTTTTCTATTTCTTTTACTTCTTCATCGCTAAAGCCCCCGGTATTCACCGTAAGGGTATGTACTTCGCAACCTAAATCATTAGAGAGATAAATGGCACAGTACGAAGTATCGAGTCCACCGCTAAATGCTAAAACAACTTTTTTTTTCATGACCTCACCCCCGGCCTCTCTCCGGAGGAGAGGGGAGCGGAGTTAAATTTATTTTTAATTAAACTATTACCAGAAGTATAAGAAACTCAGGAAAGATGACTTTTTCTTATCATCTTCATTTTGCTTTTGCTGCTTCTTCCAGCTTTTCAGCAGCACGAACTGCTTAAAGCGTACCCAGCGCTCAAACAGCTTAAAGTTGCCCTTGAACTCGCGTTTTTTGTGCTGCTCAAGATTGCCCTCCGGGGTAACTACGGTTTTGGCCAGCTCGGCTTTCTTTTTGGCATCTTCCACCGGGTCGAACAGCATAGCGGTGCACATGCAGTTCTTCCGGCCTTTGGCCACCAGGATTTCATAGTTCACGCAACTGCGGCAGCCTTTCCAGAATTCTTCATCGGTTGTCAGCTCGGAGTACGTTACCGGTTCGTAACCCAGGTCGGAGTTGATTTTCATTACCGCCAACCCGGTAGTAAGCCCGAAAATTTTCGATTCCGGGTACTTCTTCCGCGAAAGCTCAAATACTTTGCGCTTGATTTCGGTAGCCACGCCTGTTTTGCGGAACGGAGGCGATACGATAAGCCCTGAGTTAGCCACGTACTTTTCGTGCTCCCACGCTTCGATGTAGCAAAAGCCTACCCACGTACCGTCTTTGGTAACAGCAATCACGGCTTTGCCTTCATTTATTTTCATTCTCACATAATCAGGCGAGCGCTGGGCAATGCCGGTGCCCCGCGCTTTGGCTGATTCGGCCATCTCGGTAGTGATGGTTTCTGCAAAATGTACGTCATCGGGTGTAGCCGCTCTGACGATAATATTATTGTCCAAGGTTGTATTTCATTAAAGTTGAATAGAGAATAAAAATGCTTTAAAGCACTTCAAGGCGAAATCTGCCCGGCAGACCGCCATACACTTGTTAGTAAAAGGACGGTATCAGATCCTGATCTGCCTTCGATAGCTTCTAAACCCCGGGCGGGGCAGGCAATCGGTACACATGAGCGTAAGTGCCGGGATGGCGAAGCTGAACGTAACGTCAGCGGGCTCAAAAGGTGTGGCAGTTGTTTTCAATTTCGGTTGTTGCGTTTAAATCGTTAGATAAAAGGCATTCAGAATAAAGTTTTTACAAAATTAATGCATTAGAAAACGAATATTTCAATAGTTGGTTCATTTTTATGATAAGTTTTTTGTGGCAGGCTAACGAATGGAAAGTTTTCTTGAGCAGTACGGATACCTCGCTTTGCTGGTGGGCACCTTCCTGGAAGGTGAGACGGCTATACTCGTAGCTTCATCTTTGATTGCGCACGGTCCGTTTCAGTTTCCGCCAACGGTGCTGGCTGCTTTCCTCGGTTCGTTCGCAAGCGATTGGATCTACTACTTCATCGGCCGGCTGAACGGCAAATACTTCTTAGAGAAAAGACCAAAGCTGGCTGCGCGCGTTATGCCGGTAACGGACTTCTTCAAAAAGCATAAGCTGCAGATTTTGTTCAGCTACCGGTTCCTGTACGGTTTTCGTGTAATTATTCCGCTGGTGGTAGGCATGAGCGGCATCCGACCGGCTGCATACCTGTTTTACAGCACCGTAACCGGACTGGCCTGGGCAACTGTTGTGAGCACAACCGGGTACTGGATAGGCCGGCTGCTTAATTTCAAAACCGAGGTTTTTGAAGAGAACCTGCTCTTCATTATGCTGGGCTTTGGCGCTTTCGGCTTGTTGATTGGATACATTATAAAACACTTTGCTGTGGGCAAGATGGCAGAGGAGAATTAGGTTAAGCTTGTAGAAATATTTAACCCGGATTTCGGCAGACCTGTCTGCCGAACAGGCAGGGCTTAACCTGACAACAGTACCTTCACGCAGGATGCCGCCAAGGTAGCTTCTTTCGTTTTTACAGGTAAACCTTTGCTTTGCGAGGAATGTATTTGCCGGTTCGGGTATATTTGCAGTTCAGTTTATGACCCGCAGCCGTTACCTTCTCCTGATTCTTATTCTCGGTTCCCTTTCTACCATCAGCCCGTTTTCGATTGATATGTACCTGCCGGGATTTCCGGCTATTGCCCGGGATTTAAACGTGAGCATTTCGCAGGTGCAGTTTTCACTTACCGCTTACCTGGTCGGTATTGCAGTGGGACAGCTATTGTATGGGCCGCTGCTGGACAGGTACGGACGAAAAAGGCCTTTGTATATCGGTTTGCTGATCTACATCATCAGCTCGGTAGGTTGTGCGTTTTCATTTTCGTTGCAATCGCTGGTGCTCATGCGCTTTCTGCAGGCGCTGGGCGGGTGTGTGGGTATGGTAGCGGCACAGGCTTTGGTGCGCGATTTGTTTCCCGTGCGAAAAATTGCGCAGGCATTTTCTTCTATTATCCTCGTGATTGCCGTATCGCCCATGATTGCGCCAACGGTAGGCGGTTATTTTACCGTGGCGTTTGGCTGGCAATCTGTTTTTATTGCACTGGCTGTTGTTACTTTTCTCATCCTGCTGGCAACGTTCTTCCTGTTACCCGAAGGTAAACCTGCCGATGCAGGCATTTCTTTACAGCCGGGCGCTATCCTGAGCAACTTTTTATTAGTGCTGAAGCAACCGCAGTTCATTATGTATGCTGTAGCCGGTGGCATTGCTATGTCGGCACCGTTCGCCTACATTGCTTCTTCTGCCGATGTGTTCCTGAATTTGTTTCATGCTACCGAGCAACAATACGGATGGATCTTTGCCTTTATTGCTTCGGCCATGATAGGCTCGGCACAGTTCAATCATTTTTTGTTGAAAAAGTTCACCAGCCAGCAATTAGTAAAGTTCGCGTTGCGGTACCAGGTGATTGCAGGCGCTGTTATGGTTGCCGGCATTGCCCTGGATTGGTTTAACCTGGTCGGATTAACGGTGGCCATTTTCCTCTTTATGTTGGGGCAGGGACTTACCGGGCCTAACAGTTCGGCACTGGCGCTGGCCCCGTTTACCAGGCATGCCGGTAGTGCAGCTTCGCTGTTGGGAAGCTTCCGTATGCTGGTAGGCGGAATCATCACAGCCATTGTAAGCGCCCTGCACACGGGTACTTCCATGCCGATGGTGTTGGGCATGTGGTTAACGGTAGTGATGGCCGTGATTATTCTCACATCCGTTAAGGTAGTGATCCGCTACCGTGCCCGCAGGCGGGTAGTGCAGGATGAGCCTGCCGTGTTGCTTTAATCAATTATTGGTTTTAACGCGCAGAGATTTTTGTTAGTCAGGCTGTAACCTTTCATCGGCAGGGTAGTACCTGATGGATAGCTGGCTGGGTAATTATCCGTACCGGGTAGAGGTAGGCTGGGTTACACTGGTGGTGGCAACGATTGCCTGCCTGGTAGTTTCGTTGGTTACTGTTACCTACCACTCGCTAAAAGCCTCGTTGGTTAATCCGGCTCATTCGTTGCGATATGAGTGATTTTATCCATTACCGGTTTGAAACCCAATGCTGGGGCGTTTGGATTTTGTAGGTTTGATCTCAAACTCCTTCACATCATCAAAGATGATGGTTTCCATCAGCTCAGGCGTACGTTCTTCTTTTGTCATAGAAGCTAAGCGCAGGTGCTGGTTGCGCACCGATTCGCCTACTACTTGTCGAACCGATCGCGCATTGCCAAAATGCTGGTCGCGTTCGGAATGCAGAAACGCAAAGTAGTCTTCCAGGTGCTTGCGTGCAGTTTCCTCGGTTTTTACACCTTCGTTTTTAAACAAGGCTTGCGCAATAGAATTCATTTCTTCAGGCTCGTAATCCGGGAATTCAAAATACATATCAAACCTTGATTTAAGCCCGGGGTTTGATTCAATGAACTGGTGCATGTTTTCGGTATAGCCGGCTACAATCACACCAAACTTTCCACGGTTATCTTCCATTCTTTTCAGGATGATCTGGATTGCTTCGCCTCCAAAATCATATTGCGAACCTTTGCCTTGTGCAAGCGAATAGGCTTCGTCAATAAACAAAATACCACCCATGGCCTCATTGATTTTTTCGCCTGTCTTAATTGCAGTTTGCCCTACATACCCGGCCACCAATCCTTCGCGATCCACTTCCACCAAATGTCCTTTCTCCAAAACACCCAGGCCCTTGTAAATCTTGGATAAGATGCGGGCCACGGTTGTCTTACCCGTGCCGGGATTACCCGTAAACACCGTATGCAACGAAAACTTATTGAGGATATCTTTCCCGGTTTCCTGGTAGAACTTTACCAACTTTACCATTTCGTTTACTTCCTGCTTTATTTTGGTAAGGCCCGTTAGCGAGTTAAGCTCAGCAAGGCTTTCAAACAGCAGGTCTTCTGAATTTTGAGTAACGGGTGCCGAGCCTGTAGTTGCCTGCCCGGCATTGGCGGTAAGCTGCACTCCGTTGGTTAATACAGGTGCATCGCCTTCTTCCGCTGCATCAGCCACATTAAAGGGTATGGTGGCAATCAGGTTATCCATAAAAATTACTTCCATGGTATAGGTATCGCTGCCCCAGCGCCCGGGGGTTTCGCCACCCCAGCCGGGAAATAACGTATACACCTGGCCGGGGGTATTAGCGGCTACATGGGTTACATAAGAGCTGCTTCCTTTCAGCAAACCGGCTTTATCGTAAAAGTTGAAAAACAATTCAGCATAATAATCACTATGTACTTTGTTCTTAAACCGAAAATCGCTCCACACGTACCGGGTTTCTTTCTGGCTGAATGTCTTCAGGTATTTTTTATTTTCGAGCTGCGAGGCTTTACCATCTCCCTCAAACAACCTGGCAGACTCAATATCAAAAAAGAGGTTTTCTCCTTTTCGGGGAGCGCCCACATCTTCAATGTAAAAAGTAGCCTCGCCCGCTTTTACTTCATCAATGTAGCCCTCCCACACATACGTTCCTTTTAACCAGTATGTACCCAGGGTGGATTGGCCCCAGGAATCGCGGAAGTACACAATGTTTTCGTCTTTACCGATCTTGCGGCTTTGCTGCAGGTTGCACAACTCCCTGCGGTGGGTGCCATTTACAAAAAAGCACTTCAGGCGCACGTTTGCATCCCACTCGGCTTCGTCAAACAGCTTATTGAAAACGGAAAATTCCACCCGGATGTACGTGGTTTCGTAGCGGTCGTAAACCTTGCGGTATTTTTTGGTGGCATCGGCCATCCATTCGTCTGACGAGTGGACTTTAATGCTGCGGAATTTGTATTGGGCGGGTTGGTTTTTGTTTTCGTTGGAATCCATGGTAATTCAGGCAAAGTCTTGCGACTAAGGTAAAGAAAAATCAAATTTTGGAAAGGGTAATTTTTTTGGTATTATTTAATTAACCTTGAACGCAATCCGCCACAATCCCCGCACTTCATTATTTTTATAACCCACGGCCTTGTCGCGCGGATATAACTTCCGAATAGTGGAATCGGTGCTAAATGCAACTTCCTTACCGGGTGTTCCGTGGCAGGTAAGGCAAAAGGGTTGTGTGATGATGGGCTTAAAGAAAAGTACGGAGTCATCTTTTAATATGAGCTTGGGCGTAAGGGCATTGCCTTCGCTTAAATCAATACCAAAGCCTTTTATCAGGAAATTGCCAAGTTCGTCTGCTTTGTTGCGAGGATTGCGTGTTTTGTTGGTTACACGTTTTATAGTAGCGTAGTGTGCCTGCGAAAGCGAGTCGGTAACGGGATAGGCGCGTAGGTTGCAATAACGCAACGCGGAATCTATGCCTCCATGCTGCATGGATCTCTGTAATTCACTGCTTAATGCTTCAAACGAAATTTTAGCAATGGCATTGCCGTGCGATATATAAGTAGTGTCAAGCTGGGAATAGCTTTGCAGTGTCTTTTTGCTGTTGCAGGATAAGGCTAAAGCCACTATACCAATAAGGAATGCGTTTTTCATACCGGGAATTTCGTGAAAAACACTTTGCCGCTTACCTTGCAGGTGGATTTATTTCTCCTGATAAAGTATATTCACAAAAAATCAAGAAAATGAAAAGAGAGAAGGTGATAGAAGCGATTAGAGAACTTCCGTTGGAGTTTGATCTGGATGAGCTTATTGAAAAGCTCGTATTTGTTGAAAAAGTGGAGCAGGGACTTCGACAATTAGATGAAGGCAAGACAGTTGACCATGCTAAAGTAAAAGAGCTGGTAAAAAAATGGTAAAGATCTTATGGTCAGATCTTGCTCTTGAAGACCTTAAGGCAATTCATGAGTATATCTCAAAGGATTCCAGATTTTATGCAGATCGGTTTGTCTCAAAGCTTATTGATCGGGTTGAGCAGCTTGAAAACCATCCCCGATCCGGAAGACAAGTTCCTGAAATAGGTAAAGAAGATGTCCGGGAGTTAATTGAAGGGAATTATAGAATTATTTTCCGAATCAAAGCAGATCATATTGGTATAGCCCGGATTCACCATTCAGCTCGTTTGCTAAAGGGCATTTAATGCACCCCGTCAAACCACTCTTTAAAATCGCTCACTTTTTCACGGCTTACGATAATTTCGGGCTCCCACTTAATGTGCGGGGTAATTTTTAACCGGCTGTTGGAGTAAACCACCACATCCTGGATAGCGCTGATGTTTACGATATAGCTGCGGTTGATTCGCCTGAAAATTTTCGGATCCAGCATTTCGTCCAGGCTTTCAAGTGTATAGTCGATAATAAACTTGCGCAGTTGATTGGTAACTAAGTACACATCGCGTCCATCCGCAAAGAATATACTGATCTGGTCGCTGGTAACAGACTTGATATGATCGCCCAGCTTTACCATGAACCGGTTCTTGTAAGCGCGTTCCGGGGCGTTCAGCGCGCGCAATACAGTTTCGTTCCGGTCATCGCCCCAGCGCAATTGATTGCCTAAGCTTTCAACCTTTTTAAGGCTGTTAGCCAGGTCGGTAAAGGTGATGGGCTTCAGCAGGTAATCAATACCATTTACTTTAAAGGCATCGAGGGCAAACTCGTTGTAGGCGGTAATAAAAATAACCGGCTTGCTGATTTTTACTTCTTTAAAAATTTCAAAGCTCATCCCGTCTTTCAGCTGGATGTCCATAAAAATAAGATCAATGCCGGGTTGGTTGACCTCCAGCCAGTTCACCGCTTCTTCTACCGATTGTGCCTTACCCTTTACCACAATGCCTTCGCTGTAGCGCGAAAGGTAACGCTCCAGCTTTTCAGCAGCCGGGGTTTCATCTTCCACAATCAGCACCTGTAACGAAAGGCTATTCATTTGTTGTTACTTCATCTGCAATTTGCACGAGCGGAAATTTAATATAATTTTCTTTGCCTGCTTTAACCTGCACAAAAGGGTTCTCGCTGAAGAACGAGTACGAGCGTTTTAACCGGTTATAGGCTTGTAAGCTATCCTGGTGTAACAGAAGCCTGTCGTTAAGCGTGTGCTGCAATACCAAGTATTCATCACCTTCTTCTAAGTACAGGCGAATAACTAAGGGCGATTCTTTCGAGATGAGCGTATTGCGCGCAATGGAATCGATAGTAACGAGTAACGACCCCGGAATGAGCTGAATATGATCCGGATCGCGAACAGCATTTAATAAATTGAGCTGTCCGTGATATTTATAGTTCAGTAATTTGACTAAATGCTCGGCCGCCTGCAGCTCTTCTTCCAGCGAGATCAATTCCTTGTGGCGATTGATTAATCCGTACCGGTAAATGCCGGCTAAGTAATCAATCTGCTCTTCGGCTTTATCTACATTATGCTGCAGGGTAAGGATCAGGTTCTCCAGGCTTTCATAAAGCAGATCGGGATTAATGTCGTTTTTGAACGAAATAAAATCCGACTCTAATTTTTCGCGCAGCTTTTTCTCTTGTTGAATGAGCAGGGTGTTTTCGCGGTTAAGATAAAAATTGCTGAAGAAAAGCGCATTATAGAGCAGGCCGATCACACCGTAGATGGCCAGGAACACGTGAAGCTCTCCCATGCTGATGCTAAAGCCGATTATCCAGTTGTAGTATGCCTGGATGGACAGCGTAATCAGCAACAACGACACGCCAAGTGTTGCTGTAAGCTGAACTATTATCCTTCGCCTGGTGGACTGTTTGCTGAGCCATTTTTCAGAAACGGAAAGTGTAAGGCGCATGGCTTCAAGCGAGATGTACGCTAACCCGATACACACATACACTTCAGCGCTGCTGAAAATGTTTTCCAGCTCCGAAAAATTGTTGTTGATGAGCAGGATAAGCAGGTACACCATTACCCCCAGCACGGGCGCTGAAAGTATGCGGAATAAAACCTGGTGTATAAAGAGGCGGTTCATATTCGCTAAGGGGTATAAGCAGGTGTTTTAGGCAATGTTTTTATAACCGGAAGCGCTACCGAGAACCGTGCTTCATTTTTAACCGTTACTTTCCCGGTGGTAAAAAACCGGTAGCGGCTAATAATATTATTCAACCCGATCTTCAGGCTTTCGGCCTGTGTTGCCATTGTTTTGGAATTGCTGACCATGATCTGTGTATTATCCTGTGCCGAGATATAAACCAGCAACGGTTGCTCTTTGGAAATTTTGTTATGCTTCACGGCATTTTCCACCAGCAGTTGTAAGGTCATGGGCGGAATAAACGTGTGGTACAGGTTTTTCGGCAGGTTAATTTCCAGCGTGAGGTGCTGTTCGTAACGTGCCTGCAGCAGGTAGTAATAAGCTTTTACAAATTCGATTTCCTCGCTAACGGTTACTAATTTTTCTTTCTGGTTGTCGATTACATACCGGAACGTTTCGGCCATTCTGCGAATAAACTGTTCGGCCATTGTGGTATCCTTAAACAGGAGAGATGAAACCGTATTGAGGCAGTTGAACAGATAATGCGGGCTGATCTGTGTTTTAAGGGAATTGAATTGCAGCTCAAGCTGAAGCCGGTCTAACCGCATAGCCTCCACCTGTGTTTTGGCATAATACCGGTAAGAATAAAACAGGCCGTAAAATATTTCGGAGATGAACAACGTAATAATGAGCAGGATACCCATTTTAATCACATCGTCATTCCGGATGTCTAACAGCAGGATGCTGGCTGTTATCGATAGCAGAAGCACGATAATACCGTTCAGAAAAAAGCCGGAGATAAAACGAAGTAGAAAACGGGTGCGCCAGTCAATCCATTTATCCAGCATTTTGTCGAACTGCCAGGCAATAAATGCAGTAATATTTAAAATAACCGTAAAAACAACGAACTCGTAAGCCTCAAATTTCAGCGATGGAAATTTTCCCTCGGCACTGTAAAAAATGTATACGAAAAACAGGATGCCCAGCAGGGTGCAAACAAGTACCAGCGTGCCGTACCTTTTCATCGGATAATAATTTTTTGTTGATGGTTCCCGATAGCTATCGGGAGAATGGCCTGAATTTTCATACCGTTGTGGGTAGCGCATCTTAGCGGCCATTTCATAATTGTGCGGGAAATGAAGCGTGGGGCCTGCATAGCCCCAAACTACTTAATTTTTGAAAGAGTTTAACGATCCAGGGCGCGCAGGGCACGGCCGTAGTATGTTTCCGAGCTTATTTTACGGGCTGCATCGCGGTAAGCATTTTTCAATGCATCGCTGCCGGTGCGCACGCGCGGAGCCGTGCTGATCAGCACTTCACTCAGGTAATGATCGGATCTGATGCTTTTGGCTGCGCTGAGGATCGCAATTACTTTGGCTTCATTTATCCCCGGACCGTCTAATGCCGTTCTCAGCACCTGCGATTTGTAATGATCGCTGCCCATATCGGCACCATATTCAACCAATTGTTTGAAGGTAGCATCAGAAAAATTCTGACGATCCAGCATACGGGTAAGCACCTCGGTGCGATAGTGATCACTTTTGATGGTTGAAGCTACCGGTAATAGCTCGGCTAAAACTTTTTCGTCTATGGATTTGGTTAGCATAGACTTTATAACCTGTGTTTTGTAATGATCGGAGTGAATGTCTTTAACCGATTCTACCGCGCGCTGGTGTGCTGCAGCAGGAAGGCTGCGCTCCAGGGCTTTAGTTAATACATCGGTTCGGTAGTGGTCGGAATTTATGGATTTGGAAGTGTTGATCATTTCGACAACCACTTCATCAGTTATGTTATTTTGACGCATAAGCGAAGTAAGCACCTCAGTTTTATAATGGTCGGAATTGATTTTTGAGGCAGATGCAAGGGCAATCTTGATGCTTTCGGTAGAAGCCGGCTGGAAGCGTAAGGCTTCTTTTATTACCTGGGTTTTATAATGATCGCTGCCCATTTTATTGGTAGCAATAAACACCGCTTCGGTTGCTTCCTTGTTTTGCAGAAACTTATCCAGGTTGTTTTGTAAAAACTCGGTCATGTAATGGTCAGAGTTCAGGTTGGCAGTTACTTTACTTACAATAACCGCGTAGTCTTTCTCCGGCACCGGCTTTTTCATAAGCAGGCGTGCATAGTGCGATTTTACATGATCACTTTTTATGGCGTCAATCTCATTTAGCACAGCCTGTGTGCCGCCTTTGGAATAAAACCGGTTTACACGGCTTTCGGCAGCGATGGTGGTAGTGCGTACCACTTCAGGCAAAACTTCTGCCAGCCACTTACGCCCTTCCGGGTCGAAGTTTACCTCGGTGCGCCCTTCGTAGTACCGTTTTATCAGCACACTGCCTTCGCGGGTAATTTTAATGGTACGTCTTGTTCCAAACGAAGTTTTGGTTACTTCGAAATACCCATCGTGCGACATGGATTTGATATCGCGGTCGTCATCCGTTACTTCAATGGTTCCGCGGATTTCAATGTTAAAGCTGTTGAAGGCATCGGAAGTGCGGTACGTTGTTTTGGAATCGTTGCGTGATATATATACGCTGGAACTTTCCGATTGTGCGGCCGCATTCAGGGCGAGCGCCATTAACATGAAGAAGAAGACTGATCTCATAACAAAAGGCTTTTTTTAACCTTGTACGATGCAAAGGTGGGGCAGGGATTCAAGGCTGGCAAACCTTATGAAATGAACCGTGGTATTGGTGTAGTGAGTTGTAAGATCAGGCAAGGTGGGTAAACCCGCGTTGCCTTCTGGCCTCAAAAACCACTACGGCAGCCGCGTTGGAAACGTTCATCGAATCGATTTTGCCCTGCATGGGGATAATAATATTGGCTGTGCTGCTCTCAATCCACAGATCAGAAAGCCCGGTGGATTCGGTGCCCATCACGATGGCAGCCGGTTGGGTAAAGTCTGTTTGATGATACGGCTTTGAAGCTTTCAGGTAAGTGCAATAGATAGGAATGTTGTTCTTTTTCAGCCAGCTTATGGTTTCTTCGCTGGTGGCGGAAGCAATTTGCTTGGTAAACACACAACCCACGCTGCTGCGGATTACGTTGGGATTATAGAAATCAGTCTGCGGATCGCAGGTAATTACGGCATCCACTCCGGCAGCATCGGCTGTACGTAATATGGCCCCCAGGTTGCCGGGCTTTTCTACCGCTTCCAGGATCAAGAGCAACGGATTTGAGCTTAGCTTAATATCCTGCAACCGGTGTGTCTTTTGTTCGGCCACAGCCAGAATGCCGCCCGTGCTTTCGCGGATAGCGATTTTATCAAATACTTCTTTGGATACGGGAATCAGCAATTTGTCTTGCCGCAGTAAATCGCCCGATTCTTTTTTGTCTAAGATTTCTTCGCAGAAAAAGATATTACCGATACGATAACCGACTTCCATAGCCATGCGCACTTCTTTAGCGCCTTCTACAATAAAGAGCTGCTGCTTTCTGCGCTCGCGCGGTTTTTCTAATGCAAGCAGGCTTTTGATTTTCGGGTTCTGGGTGCTGGTGATAAGGAAGTGCATGTGTTCAAAATTCAAGATTCAAAATTCAAGATCAAAGCATTGACTGACTGTTATTTCTTTAATTTTGAATCCGAAATTTCAAGCCTTGAATTTAATTCACCCTTCATCGTGGAAAGATTACGAGCTGCTGGACTCCGGCAACTTTGAAAAGCTGGAACGCTTTGGTAAAGTAACGTTGATCCGGCCGGAGCCACAGGCTATCTGGCAACCTGTTTTTCCAGAAGATGAATGGAAAAAAAATGCCCACGCACATTTTACACGCGAGCAGAAAGACAACTACCGCTTTGGCGAAGAAGTAAAAGGCGGCTGGAAAAAGCTAAAGCCTATAGAAGATAGTTGGCAGGTAAACTACCGCCATCAGTCGCTTACGCTTACTTTACGTTTAGCGCTCACCGGCTTTGGCCACGTAGGTGTTTTTCCTGAGCAGGGCTCCAACTGGAATTTTATTTATGATACGGTTTCTTCGTGGAGCAAACCCGGAAGAGTACTGAACCTGTTTGCCTATACAGGTGCGGCTTCGGTAGTGGCGCGTGCGGCAGGAGCGGAAGTTACGCATGTAGATGCCTCCCGCCCCGGGTTAAACTGGGCTAACCAGAACATGCAGTTGAATAACCTGAAAGACATTCGCTGGGTGTATGAAGATGCGCTGAAGTTTGTGAAGCGTGAAGTAAAGCGCGGCAACAAATACAATGGTATTATTATGGATCCGCCTCCTTACGGTCGCGGGCCGGAAGGAGAAAAGTGGACTTTACAGGAAAAGCTGAATGAGCTGGTTTACCTCGCCAGCCGGCTGCTGGAGCCCTCGTCATCCTTTTTTATTCTTTCCATGTATGCCGTGGGGTTGTCTTCGCTGGTGGGATTGAACGTGGTGAAAACACATTTCCCGGATGTTAACCCGGAGTTCGGGGAGTTCTTTCTCAAATCCCAAACCGGAAGGGACTTGCCAATGGGAACGTATCTCAGGTTTAAAAAATAAGTTTTACACGAGCAGCTTGTTTTTATCGAACAGGTATAAGAATCTTGAGCTTTTAAAATACTAAACTTTATCCGTCATGGCTGGAGGATTTTCATCTGGAGGTTCGCAGGTAGCAGCTCAACCCGACAATAGAAATTACACATTTGCATTATCCGTGCTTACCTCACTCTTTTTCATGTGGGGATTTATTACATGCTTGAATGATATTTTGATCCCGCATTTGAAAGCAGTGTTTACACTGAATTACACACAGGCTATGTTAATTCAGTTTTGCTTCTTTACGGCTTATGCTATTGTGTCGTTGCCGGCCGGCTACATTGTTGAAAAGATCGGATATAAAAGAGGCATTATCCTGGGTTTGGTAATTGCGGGTATTGCCTGCCTGTTGTTTTATCCTTCGGCCAGCATCCGGTCGTATGGATTGTTTCTTACCGCTTTCTTTGTATTGGCTACGGGCATTACCATTTTACAGGTGGCTGCCAATCCGTATGTTACAATTTTAGGCAAGCCCGAAACAGCTTCCAGCCGGTTAAACCTGACACAAGCCTTTAACTCGGTGGGTACAACCATTGCCCCTTTATTTGGTGCCTCCCTTATTTTATCAGTTGCCGTTAAAGCACCGGATGTACTGGCAGCCATGTCGCCCGAAGAATTAGTGGCTTACCAGGCTGAAGAAGCAGCCGCAGTTCAGGGGCCGTATTTATTACTGGCAGCAGTGTTGTTTTTGATTGCCGGAGTATTTGCCATCATCAAGCTGCCGGTTATTACGGCCACAGCTTCTGCGGAAGCATCAACCGTTGATGTTACAACCAAGTCTTCAGCATGGCAGTACCGCCACCTTATACTGGGCGCTGTAGGTATCTTTGTTTATGTGGGGGCAGAAGTTTCCATCGGTAGCTTCCTGGTAAATTTTCTGGGCGAGCCCAACATTGCCGGTTTACCTGAATCAGAAGCGGGCAGGTATGTGTCGTTCTATTGGGGTGGCGCTATGGTAGGCCGGTTTATTGGCGCTGTCATTACCCAAAAAGTTGATGCGGGAAAAGTATTGGGTATTGCCGCCACTGCTGCCGCTATGCTGGTACTGGCAACTATGCTTACTTCGGGAAGTTTGGCGATGTGGCTGATTCTTACAGTGGGCCTGTTTAATTCGGTTATGTTCCCCATTATTTTCTCGTTGGGATTAAACGGTTTGGGTAAGCACACCAGTCAGGCTTCGGGTATTTTGTGCATGGCCATAGTAGGCGGGGCCATAGTTCCGTTGGCCCAGGGCGCCCTGGCCGATTCTATCGGCATACAAATGGCATTTTTCCTGCCGGTGCTCTGCTACCTGTATATTGTATATTATGGCGCTAAAGGCCATAAGCCGGTTTCGTAAAAAGAACTTTTAGGGCGTATTCAACATCGTAACAAAAAAGAATTGGTGCGCCTCGTAATTTTTTTGCTGTTGGTTCTGGTGAGCTCTGCTGCATTAAGCCAGAATATATACCGGGGCATTGTGGTGGACTCGGCCAGCATGGCCAATTTACCCGGTGTTCACATTTCGGTTAAGCACACAAGCAGGGGCGTGGCAACCAATACATCAGGTAGTTTTCTGATTGCGGCCAGGCCGATTGATACATTGGTGTTCACCTCGGTAGGCTATCATGCCTTTGAATTACCGCTTATGTTTGAGGAAGATGCGTTGTTTATCATGCTGCGTGAAAACAGGATTATGCTGCAGGAAATAACGATTAAATCAAACCGCCTGTATCCCAACAAAATTGAAAATCGCACGAAAGTGGCGCCACAAACACTTGGTAAAATACAAATGTTTGAATCACCCTTCGATTATTTCTGGAGGCTGGAACGCGAGAAGCGCAAGCTCTCCCGTGTAATTGAAGAAAACAACCGCACCCAAACCTTCCGGCAGGTTATTACCGATCCGGATGTGAAAACCATTATGATGGAAGATCATCATATTGATGAGGAGATGTACTATAACCTGGTGGAGCAATTCAATATTCAACACCCTGCCGTGCACTATTTTACCGATCCGGATGCCATTATGGAAGCCCTGCACGGGTTCTTCGAAAAGAAGAAAACCGGCAGGTAAACCGATTGAAATATGGCCTTTTCAGGTTTCGGGAATATTGTAAGAGCCCCCGGTAAAATCCGCAAATAAGCGTATCTTTGCGCCCTTAAAGTCAAAAAAGGAAGCGGAAAACAGCGTTTATGGAGGTAAGTAAAATCAGGAACATTGCTATTATTGCCCATGTTGACCACGGTAAAACCACCCTGGTTGATAAATTATTACATGCCGGTCATTTATTTAAAGACCATGAGAACCCGGGCGAGCTGATCATGGACAGCAACGACCTGGAGCGCGAGCGCGGCATTACCATTCTGGCCAAAAATGTTTCCGTTCGGTACAAGGATTATAAGATCAACGTAATTGATACACCCGGCCACAGCGACTTTGGCGGAGAAGTTGAACGGGTGCTGAACATGGCCGATGGCTGCCTGCTATTGGTAGATGCATTTGAAGGCCCTATGCCGCAAACCCGTTTTGTATTGCAAAAAGCATTGCAGCTTGGCCTTAAGCCGATCGTGGTGATCAATAAGGTGGACAAGAAAAACTGTACACCTGATGAAGTGCATGAAGCGGTTTTCGACCTGATGTTTGCCCTGGATGCCAGCGAAGAGCAGCTTGATTTCCCGGCTTTCTACGGTTCGGCCAAGCAAGGCTGGATGAGCACTGACTGGAAAACACCCACTACGGATATTACAGCCCTGATTGAAGGTATTATCAAATACATTCCGGCTCCTAAGATTGATGAGGGCACTACACAGATGTTGATTACATCGCTGGAATATTCTTCGTTTATTGGTCGTATTGCCATTGGCCGTGTGCAACGGGGTTCGGTTAAGCCGGGGCAACAGGTAGCATTGGTAAAGCGCGATGGCGGAACAGTGGTGAAAACCCGCATCAAGGAAGTATATGTGTTTGAAGGTTTTGAAAAGAAAAAAGTTGAAGAAGTAAAAGCCGGAGAAATTTGCGCATTGGTAGGGCTTGAAGGTTTTGAAATTGGCGATACCGTTGCCGATATCGAAAAGCCGGAAGCATTAAAGTCGATTGCTATTGATGAGCCAACCATGAGCATGTTGTTTACCATCAACAACTCACCGTTTTATGGTAAGGAAGGAAAGTTTGTAACATCGCGCCACATTAAAGACCGCCTGGATCGTGAGCTGGAAAAGAACCTGGCCTTGCGCGTAGGCGAAACCGGTTCTGCCGATAGCTTTATGGTGTTTGGCCGCGGGGTACTGCACTTGTCGGTATTGATCGAAACCATGCGCAGGGAAGGTTACGAATTGCAGATCGGCCAGCCGCAGGTAATTTACAGGGAGATTGACGGTGTAAAGTGCGAACCGATTGAAGAGCTGACGATCGATTTACCTGAAACAGATGCCGGTAAAGCTATTGAAACGGTTTCAACTCGTAAAGGCGAAATGATAAACATGGAACCGAAAGGCGATCGTATGATCCTGAAGTTCATGATCCCTTCGCGGGGTATTATCGGTTTGAGAAATTATTTATTGAACGTAACGGCTGGTGAAGCCATTGTAACACACCGCTTTAAAGAATACCAGCCTTACAAAGGCGAAATCCCGGGCCGCATCAACGGCTCGTTAATTGTAATGGAGCAGGGCGAAGCCATTCCGTACAGCTTGCATAACCTGCAGGACAGGGGCAAGTTCTTTATTGAACCGGGTGAGCCGGTGTACGAAGGCCAGGTAATTGGTGAGCACAGCCGTGGTGGCGACCTGGTGATAAACGTTACCAAAACCAAGAAGCTTACCAACATGCGTGCTTCCGGTGCCGATGAAAAAATGCGCATTGCCCCGGCTATTAAGCATACACTGGAAGAAGCGCTGGAATATATTCAGTCAGATGAATACGTGGAAGTAACCCCGAAGTCCATCCGCTTGCGCAAAATATACCTGAACGAAAACGACCGCAAGCGCGAACGCAACAAGGCTTTATCGAATGCATAAAATTTTTCTGATCGGTTTTTTCTCGCTGGCGGTGTTCACTTCGGGGTTCGCACAAAATCCAAAGTGGACTGCCTGGGAAACCGAAGCAGATACATTGATGGGGCGCGAAGAATTTAAGAAAGCCGTTGCGCTTTACACCAAAATCATCAAAGCATCCGGTCTTAAGCAAAAAGAAAATTATCGTCCGCTGTATAAGCGGGCGGTAGCTTATTATAGCATGGGGCAGTGGCAACCCGCCATAGCCGATATTTCCAAATTCATTCCGGAGTTTCCGCAAAGCTACCAGGCGCGAATTTTACGCGCGCTTGTTTACCGCGAGCTGGAGGATACAGACAATCAGCTGATTGATGTGGAGGCGGCCCTTGAACTAAGCGGTGGCGATCCGCAACTGCTTCGCTGGCGCGGAAGCCTGCTGATGGAGAAAGAAGAATACAGGCTTGCTATAAATGATTTCAGGCTGATTGCACAAATACAGGACGACCCGGAGGTGGAGATGAACCTGGCAATGGCTTATTATTCAATAGAAGAATTAGATAGCGCTATTATTGCGGTTAACAAAGCAATTGAATTGGATGGCGCCTATGGCCCGGCCTATTTTTATGGCGGGGCTTTTATGCTGGAAAAGGAAAACTATGAACAGGCGCTTAAGTTCCTGGATGTTGCCCTGCGGCTTGACCCTGAAAATTTACAAGCCTTGTTCTACAAAGGAATTTCATTGGTAGAGCTGAAGCGCGAAGAAGAAGGTTGCCGCTGCCTGAACAAAGCCTTTTACGGTGGTGTGGACGATGCAGCAGACTACCTGAAGCAATATTGTTACGAGGTACTAAAATAACCTTTACCGATTGTAAATTTTAGTTGTCGCATGGCACAGCAAATTCTCATTCTTGATTTTGGTTCGCAATACACACAGTTGATCGCGCGCAGGGTACGCGAGTTAAATGTGTATTGCGAGATACATCCCTTCAGCCACATTCCTGAAATTACACCCGATATAAAAGGAGTAATTCTTTCCGGAAGCCCTTGCTCGGTTCGCGATGCAGGCGCTCCTGATGTGGATTTGAACCTGTTCGGAAAAATTCCGGTGCTGGGCGTTTGCTATGGGGCACAGTTAATCGCGCATAAAAATGGTGGTTCAGTGGCGCCTTCGCAGATACGGGAGTATGGTCGCGCAAAGCTCACCACTGTCAATCATCATAACGAGCTGTTAAAAGAAATCTCGCTTGATTCGCAGGTGTGGATGTCCCATGCCGATACCATTACCGCTATTCCCGATCAGTTTGAGATTATCGCCAGCACGCCATCGGTTAAGGTGGCAGCTTTTCACCTGAAAGGCGGGAAGCTATACGGCATCCAGTTTCACCCGGAAGTAACGCATAGTCTTGAAGGTAAAAACCTGCTGCGCAATTTTGTGGTTCATATTTGCGGTTGCGCACAAGACTGGACACCCGATCAGTTTGCCGAAACAACTGTGGCCGATCTGCAAAAGAAATTAGGCTCCGATAAAGTGGTAATGGCCTTATCCGGTGGTGTGGATTCCACTGTAGCGGCCATGTTAATTCACAAAGCCATTGGCCAAAACCTGTTCTGCATTTTTGTTGATAACGGGTTGTTGCGCAAGGATGAGTTTGAGCAGGTGCTGCAATCTTACCGGGGTATGGGGCTTAACATCAAAGGGGTTGATGCAAAAGATAAATTCTATTCAGCATTAAAAGGACTTTCCGAACCCGAAGCCAAGCGCAAAGCCATTGGTAAAACATTCATCGATGTGTTTGATGAGGAAGCATCCCGCATTGGCGGAATAAAATGGCTGGGGCAGGGAACCATCTATCCCGATGTGATTGAATCGGTTTCGGTAAAGGGCCCTTCGGCTACCATAAAATCGCATCACAACGTAGGCGGCTTGCCGGAAAAAATGAAAATGAAAGTGGTGGAACCGCTGAATACGTTATTTAAAGATGAAGTTCGCCTGGTGGGTAAAACGCTGGGTATCGATCCGCTTATTTTAGGAAGACATCCTTTCCCGGGGCCGGGTTTGGGCATTCGCATTTTGGGTGAGATTACGGCTGACAAAGTGAAGGTGCTGCAGGAGGTAGACGCAATTTTTATCAGCGGCTTGCGTTCGCATAATTTGTACGAGAGGGTATGGCAGGCAGGTGCGGTGTTGTTGCCGGTTTACTCGGTGGGAGTAATGGGCGATGAGCGTACCTATGAACAAGTGGCTGCCCTGCGTGCGGTGGTAAGCGTGGATGGCATGACAGCCGACTGGGCGCATTTACCGCATGAGTTTTTAAGCGAGGTATCTTCCGATATCATCAATAAGGTAAAGGGCGTAAACCGCGTGGTGTACGACATCAGCTCCAAGCCACCGGCTACCATCGAGTGGGAATAGCGGCTTAATTTTTGATTCATTATATTGGCCAACCGAAGCAATGAAAAAGGCTGTGCGCATGACCAGGTATTTGTATTTGTTGTTTTTTGTAGGCGGCCTTACGCAGGCGACCGCACAGGATTTCAGAAAGCAGTACAGGCAGGCAAAAGATCTATACGAAGAAAAGCAGTACAGCGCGGCTATGGCAGCGTTTAAGCCGCTTACCGTGTACGATCAGGCCAATCCCTTTCCCGAGTATGCTTCGTATTATTATGCGCTTTCAGCTCAGCAGTTGGGATATGGTTCTGTAGCAAAAGACATGTTTCTTCAGATTAAGAAGCTGTACCCTTCATGGGACCAGATGCAGGAAGTTGATTACTGGTTGTGCAAATTATACTTCGACCAGGGCGATATTTTCCAGGCATTATCCATTGCTTCCAGGATTAAGGCGCCAGCGCTCCGGGCTGGTCTTACCGAGCTTAAGCGTTACTACCTCGATAAAGTAAATGACAGCGAAACCCTTAAAATGGTTTTGGAAGACTACCCGGAGGAACAGGAAGCGGGCCGTGCCTTATTAAAGGTGCTGGGACAGCAACCGTACCATTTGCAGGAAAAGGCCATGATGGAGTTGCTGATAAACAAATTCAACCTGCCCCGCGAAAAATTAGTAACAGTAGAAACACCGAAACCGGTGTTCAAAGATTCGTACCGCGTGGCGCTGATCATGCCCTTTCTGGCAGCTACGTTAGATCCCAGCCCGGTAGTAAAACGCAATCAGTTTGTGCTGGATATTTATGATGGTGTTAAGCTGGCGGCTGATACGTTGCGGAAGCAAGGGATCAATCTTGAAATACTGGCGTATGACAATGAGCGCTCTGCAGATTTAACGCGCAAGATTCTTTTGCAGGAAGAGCTAAAATCAGTGGATGTGATGCTGGGCCCGCTCTTTCCCGAGGAGTCTAAGCCGGTTTTGGAATTTGCGCAGGCTAACCACATTAATGTGTTGGTTAACCCGGCTTCCAGCACCATTGAGTTTGCTCCTCACCCGTACTCGTTTTTGTTTCAACCCGGTCATGAAACGCTGGGCATCCGTTCAGCCGAGTGGGTTGCCAAAAATGTACGTAGAAAAAACTGCCTGGTGTACTATGGCGAATCGGTAAAAGATTCGGTAATGGCGTTTGCCTTTATTAAAAAAGCGCTTGAGCTGGGCGTGAATGTGGTGTATGCAGAAGAAGTTCGCAGGGAAACATCGGCCGGCATTCTCTCCACATTGGTTTCGGCAACAGAGCATGACGAATGGAAAAACCCGCTGCAGTTTAAGCTGAAGAAAGATAGCCTGGGCAGCATCTTTGTAGCTTCCGATAATGAATTGATCTACTCAAAAGTGGTGAATGGAGTGGAAACCCGTGGCGATTCAATTGTGGTAATGGGGCAGGAGAGCTGGCTTACAGACACTTCTATTGACTATTCTAAGTTTGAACGGACAAGGGTTAACCTCGCAGCCCCTAATTACAGACCCGTTAACACTGCGGCCTATGCCGATTTTCGCAAGAAGTTTATTCAGAAGCATGGTTTGCTCCCGGGCGAGTACGCTACTCTCGGTTATGAAGTTACCATGGCGCTGGGCCAGCTTTTCAGGAAGTATGGCGCCCGGTTCCTGGAGCTGCTGCCACCGGGCGAGCTGCAGCCCGGCTACCTGGGTATGGGCTATAGCATGCTGCCTGCTCATGATAATGGCCTCATTCCTTTTATCCGTTTCCAGAACGGGGCTATTACGGTAAGCATCCCGGAGTAGGGCCGGTTGTATTTTGGTCAATTCCTTACACCAAACGGGCCATTCGCACGGCATTTAATACCTTTGAATCGCAATAGAAGTCCGCTTCTTTTACTACTTTTAGGATCAAACTTATGGTTAAAGTGCGCGTTACGTTTACCTGCCTGCTGTTACTGGCTTCGGCAATGGTGTTTGGCCAGGCCAGCGAAAAGATTGCAGTTACTTTCGATGAGCTTTATGATGAACCCTATTCCATCAATAAGCTGTTCATTGCCTTTCAACCGCTTTACGGAGAAATTTTTGCCACCAATGTAAATGCCGGCTATGGACTGGAGGCCCAGTATTTTCATAAGAATAAGTTCAACATCAAAGGTCAGTTCCGTAAATCCTACAGCAGCAAGTTCATGGATTTTAACCGTGAGATAGCGCTGCGCAACAGCACGGTTTCCATCACACCCGAAATTTTCAACTATTTTGAATTCGGAGGCACGTACCATATCAAGGACTTTGATGAAAGCTCAACGGCCAAAATATTTTTGCACCGGAAAAAAATGGCCAAAACCAAATGGTCGGCAACAGTTGCAAACTATGCAGAAGTACCCAGTAAGCTCAGAAAAATTTACGGGGCAAGGCTTGGTACGGTTATCTGGGATGCAACAGCAGACATCAATCGTACGCTCGAAAAGCAGGGGTTAACCTATGCCGATCTGGTCAATAGCGAAGGCACCAGCTTGCCGGCTACCTATGTGGATGGAAATGGCGAAACACAGGACATGCAGGCATTTGCCAACCTGTATGCCACCAATGTATATGTAGGAGGTTCGCTTACGTGGATCAGGAATATTGCGGTAAGCTTTGATCAGTATGATGCGGCTGTGGATGATGGTATCTTCAACGTTTACTTCGATGTGCTCTTTGCGCCTTCTGTAAAGCTCGATCCGGTTAGCTATAACGGATTTGATTATTCTACAAGCGCCATTAAGTTAAACAAGATTGGCGTGCGCGCAGGTTTTGAAGGTAAATACAATCGCACGCTTGGATGGTCGTATGGAGGCGAGGTAGGTTATCGTCCTTCGGTGGATGGCCGCGGTTTCTTTGCCGTATTTAAAATTGCCTTTCCCGTTTTCAGTTCCAACCTCGACAATAAAGTCGAAGCTTTCCAAAAGTAGCTCAAGGAATGACGCACGACATCCTGATCACGCACATCCGCAACTTAGTGCAAGTGCGGGAGCATGCGTTGGATTTTGTAGCGGGAGCTTCCATGCGTGAGCTACCGGTATTGGAAAATGCATACTTAGCTATTTCAAATGGCCTGATTGCGGATTATGGTTCAATGGATAATTTGCCGCCTGGCATAAAGGCGACCACCATATTAAATGCTTCGGGCCGGCTGGTCTTGCCTTCTTTTGTGGATTCGCACACGCACCTGGTATTTGCCGATACACGCGAAGAGGAATTTGTGATGAAGCTGAAAGGAGCCACTTACCAGGAGATTGCCGCCTCGGGTGGCGGTATTCTCAACTCGGCCCGTAAGCTTCAGCAAGCCAGTGAAGATGAGCTTTTTGAAAAAGCGCTTGTTCGTGTGGATGAAATTATTAAAACCGGGACGGGTGCAGTTGAGATCAAGAGCGGCTATGGACTTACCACACGAGATGAATTGAAAATGCTTCGCGTGGCAAGAAGATTAGGGAAGCACACGCCCTTAACCGTAAAAACAACTTTGCTGGGTGCGCATGCGGTACCCCAGGACAAATCGAAGCAACAATACATAGATGAGGTAATTGATGAAATGATTCCGGCTGCAGCCGAAGAAAAGCTGGCCGACTATGTGGATGTGTTTTGTGAAACCGGGTTCTTTTCGCCTGAAGAAACCGAACGCATTGTGGAAGCCGGAAAGCGATATGGACTTATACCGCGCCTGCATGCCAATCAGCTAAATCGGTCAGGCGGGGTGCAGGTGGGTGTTAAAACAAATGCGATTAGTGTCGATCATCTTGAAAATATAGGTACGGAAGAAATTGAAGCATTGAAGGGCACTTCAACCATGCCTGTTTCGTTACCCGGGGCGGCATTTTTTCTCAACCTGCCTTTTACACCTGCGCGACAAATTATAGATGCAGGTTTGCCCATTGCCATCGCCACCGATTACAACCCGGGAAGCGCACCCGGTGGAAGCATGCCGTTTATTATTTCGTTGGCATGTGTTAAGATGCGCCTGTTGCCGGAGGAAGCCATCAATGCAGCTACGATTAATACAGCTTACACATTGGGCCTCTCTCAAACGCACGCTACTATTACAAAAGGTAAAGTAGCCAACGTATTTATTACCAAACCCATGCGATCGGTAGCGGCTATGCCTTATTCCTATAGCAGCAACCCGGTAAGCCAGGCGATTCTGAATGGAAAAATCATAACTGGATAAAACGCTGATGTTGAAAGAAGAAACAGTAAAAACCTTGTTGCGGGATGTGCCGGACTTTCCAAAGCCGGGTATTTTGTTTAAAGACATAACACCTCTTTTGGCCGATCCGGGCGCCCGCAAGCTGGTAGTGGAAGAAATAGCCAATCACTTTCGGGATCAGCAGGTTGATGCGGTTGCTGCCGTGGAGGCCAGGGGATTTATTTTCGGAATATTATTAGCCGAGGCGCTTGATGTAGCGTTTGTGCCGGTGCGTAAGGCTGGAAAACTCCCTTATCATAAGATAAGGGAAGAGTACGACCTGGAATATGGAAAGGCATCAATCGAAATGCATGTGGACGCCCTTAAGCCGGGAAGTCGCGTGCTGATTCACGATGATTTGCTGGCAACAGGCGGTACTGCCGGTGCAGCCGGTAACCTGATTCATAAGCTGGGAGGTGTGGTGGCCGGGTTCTCCTTTATTATAAACCTGGCTTTTTTACCCGGTGAGCAATTTCTGACTGGTAAGTTTGGTGTTAACCCGCATTACTTAGCCAGGTACAATTAATTTGTGCGAAATTAATTTACATATAACTTTCAGGTAAAATTGATTGTTAAAGAAGGGTGATGAATGTGATAAAAATCCCGATGTTCCCCCTTTCCATTTTTCCATTACCGGGAGAAATGGTTCCGCTGCATATTTTTGAACCGCGCTACCGCCAGTTGCTGGAAGATGCCGAGAACAAAGACATTGCGTTTGGCATTTATTACAATCATGTGTCGAATGTCGAAAAGCTGGGCTCGTTGGTTAAGCTGGAAAGTGTGATCAAACGCTATCGCACAGGCGAATCGGATATTATTGTAAAGTGCGTGGACCTGCTTTCCATGAGTAAGCTGTACCGCACCTTTCGCGATAAGCTTTATCCGGGCGCAGAGGTTCAGCTATGGAATATTAACCTGGCCGAGCCTATGGAGCAGGCTTTACGCGAATATTTTTCGGAATACATGAGCATGATGCGACTGAATCACCCGGAAAAAGCCATATCCATGTATGATGCAGCCAACGAGCTTAACCTCGGTTTTGAGGATCGTCTCAAATTCGTACAGTCAGCGGACGATCGTAAATCATCTTTTCTGATAACTCGTCTGAAGTACCAGATGCAGCTGTTAAAAGAAGTTGAAAAAGCTAAAGACGTATATCACCTCAACTAAGTTTCGTTGTCAGAATTTTTTTGCTGAAACAAAACCTTTACCCCAGATGCCCGTTTGAGGAGTCTTTTCGTATCACACCCGCTTCATAAAATATTTAACATTCTTTAACTGCATCGATGCAACAATTAACGTTTGTGCAGCGTCCTAAGGCTATAATTTAAAATTTTTTATGAAAGCATTACGATTGTTGTTGGCAGGTGTGCTTGTAAGCACATGTGCGTTTGCGGGAGTGGCGGATGAGCCAGGTTCAGCAGAAGGTGTAGCGGTTACGCATGTTGCGGGAAGTTCAGTTTTGAAAGTTTACTATGCTTCAGCGCAGGCAGGCGATGTAAAGGTTTCCATCCTGGACAGGAAAGATCGGTCTGTATACACGGAAAGGTTCAGGAAAGTATCCGGGTTTGTGAGGCCTTATAACCTTACCGGTATGGCTGCCGGAAAATATACCATCGTGATAGAGGACAGGAATGGTGTACGCAAAGAAGAAGTAAATTACTCAGCCGGCAAGATCGAAAAGTTTATCAATATTGTGCGTTTGCCTGAGCAAGGCAAATATTTACTATCGGTCAGATCAGCAGCTTCAGATAAGATTAATGTAAATGTGTATGACAGCAGCAACAAGCTGATTCATTCTGTATCTCGTGATATCAAAAGTGATTTTGCGGAAGTGCTTAATCTAAAGGACATTAATGATTTCACTATCGAGGTTACCGATAGCCAGGGTGTACTGAAGACTTTAAAGAATTAGAAGGGCAGGATACGTGATGAAAATGAGGCTGTTTCAAAAATTAACTTCATTGTCAGCCTGAGCCTGTCGAAGGCTATTTAGAGCCTTAAAAACCGGTTTCGACAAGCTCAACCTGACAGTGGAATGTATTTTGAAACAGCCTCTATTTTTTTATGGAGAATGCAATCGTTTGAGTGATTTATTTTTTTGTCCGCCTTCGTTTTTGCGTTATGAATAGCGCTGGCGTACAATCATTTTTCATGAAATGAATTGCAAAAAATCCGCAAACGATTTTTCATTTTAAAAATCAACTTTACTTACAACTTTCAACCTGCATACATAGTCGATCGTACATTTGTATCGAAACAAAACGAAAAAGACTATGAAAAAATCAGTTGTATTTGCCTTGTTAATGGCGTTCGTATCAGTGGCAGCGCTTGCGGCTGATCCGGTAGGGCCCAAGATGGTTGTAGTTAACCAAAAGGATCCGGGGACTTTCAAAGTAATATACGAAGGTAGCCAGGCTGGAAAAATTACCTTGAGAATTATTAACAGCGAAGGTAGAAAGGTAGTGTCTGAAACCATTTCAAACGTGGAAGGTTTTATGCGTACTTTAAATTTCGCTGGTATGACTGCCGGTGAATATACGATTGAAGTTGTAAGCGCAGGCGGTACACGATCTCAGAAAATTAATTATCAGCCCGCTTCTGATGAGAGTGCAATTCACGTGGCTAAACTGGCTGCTGAGAATAAATACCTGTTGGCAGTAGCGAACACAAAAGCTGTGAACGTGAAAATTTATGATGGAACCAATACGCTGGTGCACGATCAGGATGTAGCTGTAAACGGCAGCATCGGGTTAGTATATGACCTGAACAAAATTATTGGATCACCCCGCTTTGAAGTGAGCAGCGCATCAGCTACTAAAGTAGTGAGATATTAAAGATACCTAATTGTTGTTTTAGGAGTGTGTGAAGACCTCGCCCTGCAAAGGGCGGGGTTCTTTTTTTATAACACTTCCCTACATGTTCCTCCGGTACTGTCCGCCTACCTCAAACAGGGCTTTGGTGATCTCGCCCAGCGAGCACACTTTACAGGCTTCCATCAGCTCTTCAAAGATGTTTTTGTTTTGAATGGCTGCGTGCTTCACACGTTCCAGCATAGCCGTTGCTTTTTTCCCTTGTGTGGCATGCAGGTCTTTCAGCATGGTAATCTGGTATTCTTTTTCTTCGGTAGTAGCACGAATTACTTCCTGCGGAATGATGGTGGGCGAACCTTTTGAGCTTAAAAAAGTATTCACACCAATGATCGGGTATTCACCGGTATGTTTCAGGGTTTCGTAATACAAGCTCTCTTCCTGTATTTTTCCGCGCTGGTACATGGTTTCCATCGCACCCAGCACGCCACCACGTTCGGTAATGCGGTCGAACTCGGCTAACACCGCTTCTTCCACCAGGTCGGTAAGCTCTTCAATAATGAATGAGCCCTGTAACGGGTTTTCGTTTTTGGCAAGTCCTAATTCTTTGTTGATGATCAGCTGAATAGCCATAGCCCTGCGCACGCTTTCTTCGGTGGGTGTGGTAATGGCTTCGTCATACGCATTGGTGTGCAGCGAGTTACAGTTGTCATAAATCGCGTAAAGCGCCTGTAACGTGGTGCGGATGTCGTTAAAGTCAATTTCCTGCGCGTGCAACGAACGTCCCGATGTTTGAATGTGGTATTTCAGCATCTGGCTGCGGGCATTGGCGCCATATTTTTTCTTCATGGCCTTGGCCCATATTCTGCGCGCCACGCGCCCGATTACTGAATATTCCGGATCGATGCCGTTGCTGAAGAAGAACGACAGGTTAGGAGCAAAGTCGTTGATGTCCATTCCGCGGCTCAAATAATATTCCACGTAAGTGAAACCGTTGGCCAGTGTAAACGCCAACTGTGTAACCGGGTTAGCGCCCGCTTCGGCAATATGATATCCCGAAATGGATACGGAATAAAAATTCCGTACGTTTTTATCGATAAAATATTGCTGCACATCGCCCATCAGGCGCAGGGCAAACTCGGTAGAGAAAATGCAGGTGTTCTGTGCCTGGTCTTCTTTCAGAATATCGGCCTGCACCGTGCCGCGCACCTGCGATAATGTTTCGGCCTTGATTTTTTCATAGACATCTTTGGGTAATACCTGGTCGCCAGTTACGCCTAACAACATCAATCCTAAACCATCATTGCCTTTGGGCAGGCTGCCCTGATACGAAGGACGTTCACAGTCCACTGTTGACCGTGGACCCCGGACATTTTTATAAATAGAATTAATCTTTTCTCTAACTTCTTCTTCAAGTCCGTTCTTCTTAATGTATATCTCACACTGCTGGTCAATCGCGGCATTCATAAAATAGCCGAGCAGCATAGGGGCCGGGCCGTTGATGGTCATGGACACCGATGTTTTCGGATCGGCTAAGTTGAACCCGCTGTATAATTTCTTGGCATCGTCCAAACAACAGATGCTTACACCGGAGTTGCCTATCTTGCCATAAATATCCGGGCGGTAATCCGGATCGTTTCCATACAGGGTTACCGAATCGAAAGCCGTGGACAAACGCTTGGCCGGCATGGCAATGCTGACATAATGAAACCTTCGGTTGGTGCGTTCGGGGCCGCCTTCCCCGGCAAACATGCGGGTAGGATCTTCGCCTTCACGCTTGAACGGATAAATGCCTGCCGTGTAGGGAAACTCACCCGGAACGTTTTCCTGTAAGTTCCATTTTAATAAATCGCCCCAGTTGGAATATTTTGGCAACGCTACTTTCGGTATTTGCAAATGCGACAGCGACTCGCTGTGGGTTTGAATACCGATTTCCTTATCACGCACCTTAAATTTAAAAACCGGCTCCCTGTATTGCTTTACGCGCTCGCTCCAGCCTTCAATAACCCGCCAGTTTTTAGGATCGAGATTCAGCTTTATACGATCGAATTCGGCCTGCAATACTTTTTTAATATCAGGCTGACCGGTAAATGATTCAAGTGTTTTGGAAATGGCGAACAGCTTTTCGGCAACAGCGGCTTGCTCATTTACCCATTCGTCATAGCTGCGGTTGTTTTCTGAAATTTCGCTGAGGTAACGGGTGCGGTGCGGAGGGATAACAAACACCTTCTCCGACATTTCCTGTGTGATCTCAAACGATGATGTTAGGTCTGCCCCGGTTTTCGACACAATTTTTTCAATGATGTGCTTATACAAACGATTGGTGCCCGGATCATTAAACTGCGAAGCGATAGTCCCGAACACCGGCATATCTTCGGGCTTTTGATCGAACAGCTGATGGTTGCGCTGATATTGCTTTTTTACATCGCGCAAAGCATCTAATCCGCCCCGTTTATCAAACTTGTTCAGCGCAATTACATCGGCAAAATCCAGCATGTCGATTTTTTCGAGCTGGGTAGCGGCACCGTATTCGGGTGTCATCACATAAAGCGATACATCGCTGTGGTCGAGAATTTCGGTATCGCTCTGGCCAATGCCTGATGTTTCTAAAATGATAAGATCGAACCCCGCAGCCTTCAATATATTGATGGCTTCTTTTACATAAGCCGAAAGTGCGAGGTTGCTTTGCCGCGTGGCCAGCGAACGCATGTACACGCGTTTGTTGTTGATCGCATTCATGCGGATGCGGTCGCCCAGCAACGCACCGCCTGTTTTGCGTTTGGACGGATCGACTGAAACAATCCCGATATTTTTGCCTGTCCCGTTATTGTCGGGATCTTTGAAGTCGATGAGGAAACGCCTTACAAGCTCATCCACCATTGAAGATTTTCCCGCACCGCCCGTACCGGTTATACCCAATACCGGGGCTTTGGATTGAGTTGCCTGTTTGTTGATGGCATCAAAAACCTGCTTATGATCGTCATAATAATTCTCTGCTGCCGATATTAATTGTGCTATCTCTAAATGGTTGTCAACAGTCAACCGTTGACTGTCAACTGTCCGGCCGGTTGGAAAATCACTCTTTTCTACCAGGTCATTAATCATTCCCTGCAACCCTAACGCGCGGCCATCATCGGGCGAATAGATCTTGGTGATGCCATAATCCATGAGCTCTTTAATTTCTTCCGGGAGGATTACACCACCGCCACCGCCAAAGATTTTAATGTGCCCGGCTTCTTTCTGCTGAAGCAGGTCGTACATGTATTTAAAGTATTCATTATGGCCGCCCTGATAGCTTGTTATGGCGATGGCCTGCGCATCTTCCTGTATGGCAGTGTTCACTACTTCTTCCACACTGCGGTCGTGGCCGAGGTGAATTACCTCTACACCTGTTGCCTGGATAATCCTGCGCATGATGTTGATGGCTGCATCGTGCCCATCAAACAAGCTGGCAGCGGTAACAATACGTACTTTGTTTTGGGGCTTATAGGGTTGTGGTGCCGCATGACCGGCTAACCTGGCTTGAGGAGTTTGGGCAGTCTTCGTTTCAGCGCTCATTGCTTAACCGATTAATCGCGTAAAAGTACTGATAAAATAAGATTAAGCTAACAGGCGGTAGGTGTTTGAGACTTAATGGTTTCTCTTAATTTTGCAGATCATTCAAGTACTTGATGCTGAGCCAATTTAATACCTATGCGCCTTCCGGGAAAATTCCTGATGCGCTGAGGCAATCTGTATTTATTACCAATATCCTTTCTTCGATTTTTGCCTTTCTGGCCTTTATTCTTTTCGGTGTTCTCTTCTCGTTGTTTGGCTGGACAAAAACATCAATCTTCATAATTCTTGTATCCGTAATTTTCGGAATCATACCCGTAATCAACAGGGTTAACTATAATGTTGGCCGCCTTTTGTTTTGCTTGGTTCCGGTATATGTTACGTTCGGCATTTCATTGTATGGAAAGCTTAAAGTGCCCGAACAATCATACATCACCTATTTTGACGCCCGGTTTATCATCCTGGTTACGACCATTTTGCCCGCAATCGCATTTGTAATTGAAGAGAAGTGGAAGATCACGGCTTGCATGGTTTCCACGCTTGTATGCCTGCTTTTGTTTGACCCCGTTCACAATGCACTGGGCCTGGGGTATTTTCAGCGGGGATTTACGGCACGCTCTTATTATTATATTAATTATATAGCCCTCATATCTTTTCTTGTATTATCGTTTGGTGTAATTGTTTTGAAAATAATAACCGGTCGTGCAGAGGTACAGGTTAAAAAATCTATTCAGGAGCTGAATTCAAGTAACCGGTTATTGCTGGCTAAGAATGAAGAGCTGATGAGCCTGAATGAATCGATGGCTCAGCAAAGTGAGGAGCTGATCCGGCAGAAAAAAGAAATTCAGGAAAGCAGGGAGTTAATTGCAGAAGCTAACTTATTAATCAGCCAGCAGCAGGAAAAGCTGGTAGAATCGAATAAAGAACTGGCCAAGCTGGTGGAGCAGAAGACAGATGCTTTAACGTGGACGAATGAAGAGTTGATTCGCCATAATAATGAGCTGCGCCAGTTTTCATATACGGTTTCGCATAATCTCAGGGCGCCCGTAGCCCGTTTGCTGGGGCTTACCGATTTGTTCAAACGATCTCAGCAGGATCATGATAAGAATGAAATCGCCCTGATGATTCAAAGGTCGGGAAGGGAGCTGGATGAAGTGTTGAAAGATCTTAACCAGATTATTGACCTGCGGAATGACCTTTACCGCGTACGGGAAAAAATTCAGTTCCAGGAAGAATGGCAGAAAACATTATTTGTTCTCCAGGATCAGATCAGGCCGGGGTATAAAATTCAAACCAATTTTGAGCAGGCCCCGGTCATTTATTCGATCAGGGCAATGATTCAAAGCATCCTGTACAACCTGGTGAGCAATGCCATCAAGTATCGTAACCCTGAACGTGAGCTGTGCATCGAAATTTCAACCACCCGGCAATCCGATCATGCTGTGCAGCTAAGCGTTAGCGACAATGGTCTTGGTATTAACCTGGGAACCCAGAAGGATAATGTATTCAAGCTTTACCGCAGGTTTCATTCTCATGTGGATGGCAAAGGGTTAGGATTGTACCTCGTAAAAACACAGGTGGATACGCTTGGCGGTTCAATTTCGATTGAAAGCGAGATTAACCGGGGCACTACGTTTATCGTTACCTTGCCTCACCCGCAGAACGTAAGCAAGCAGATCATTTTTGAAAGCGAGGCCGCCCAGATTTATTTTGATGCAGATATTAATAATACGGTTATCCTCTGGCGGAGAAATATTACTGCTATAGAGTATAGAAAAGCTTTTCAGGCTGTACTGCATTCTTTAAAAACCTATAACTCTCCCGGGTGCATTACCGACTTCAGGTTACAGGGCGTGGTGCCGGACGAGGAGCAACATTGGCTGATAGGGACAGTAATACCCGAAGCGGTCAGGCACGGATTAAAAAGAATTGCAGGAGTTGGGCTGGCCGACCCTATACGTAAAGAATATTTTCAGCGCATGATAGCGAAAACAGAATCGCTGGGTATTGAATTAAAATTGTTCAGCGAGCTGGAAGATGCCATTAGCTGGATGGAATCTTATATCAGAAGCTATAATGGTATTAATGATTAGGCGCTGCCTTTAAAACAGATAAGAACAAAACCGGCAGCCCGGATAAACATCAGAGCTGCCAGTTTTTTTGTAACATCTTTTACCGGTTAGAGCTCTGGTTTCTTACCCAGCACATCTTCAATGGTTAAGAAAGTAATTTTCCCGAGATTGAGCTTCTTAATGCCTTCTTCCACTTTAGCCCGGTCGCCTACAATCACCACCAGCATGCTTTTGGGTGTTATGTACTTTTTGGCTGCGGCTTCCACTCCCTTTTTGGTTACCGCAAGCGTTTTATCTACATAGGTATTGAAATAATTGTCGGGCAACCGGTTGGAAATCATATCCGCCAATTGCGCGGCCACGCTTCCGTTTGTTTCAAAGTTTGCCGCATAACCCAACGCTTCATAATTTTTTCCACGGGTAAGATCTGCATCTGGTATGGGCTTGAGCATTTTGTTAAACTCCACAAAAAATTCTCCTAAAGCGGGGCCGGTAACATCGGTTTGAACGGATGAGCTGGCCGTAAAGGGGCCGGGTACCGACCAGAATCCAAAGTTAGAACCTGCTCCATAAGAATAGCCGTGCTCTTCCCGCAGGTTGGTATTCAGCCGCGAAGCAAACGATCCTCCCAGGATGGTGTTCATCACCATAATGTTGCTGAAATCCGGATCGTTGCGGGTTGTGCCGATACGGCCAATGCGAATTACGGATTGTGCGGCACCGGGCTTGTCCACTAAGTAAATTGTTCTGCCTTGTATGGCTTTGGCAACAGGGCGATCTTTTTTCGCAGCTTCACCTTTTGGGTAGCTTGCCAGGTGCTTTTCAAGCAATGGTGTAATGGATTCTTTTGAAACATCACCCACCACAATTAATGTGCTGTTGCCCGTAACGAAATTGCTTTTATGAAATGAAAGCAGGTCTTCTTTGGTATATGATCTTACGGATTGTTCGGTCGGAAATTTTCCGTATGGCATTTGTACCCCGAACAATAGCTTATTGTAGGCGCGTTGCGCGATCAGGGTAGCTTCATCGTAACTCTGCAGGATGCTGTTGAGCCGGAGCTTGCGGAGTCTTTCCAGCTCAGTATCTGCAAAGGCCGGGCGAAGCGTAATATCGCTGAAAAGCTTTAAGACGGCATCCAGCTTTGAAACAGGTGCAGCACAACTGATTTGCGAGCTGAAGCTTCCGCTGCCGGTACTGATGGTAGCGCCCAGAAATTCTATCTCATCGGCCAATTGCAGTGCCGTATAGGTTCCGGCACCTTCATCCAGCATATCGAATGCAAGGCTGCTTAACCCTTCTTTTCCCTGCGGGTCATCAAATGCCCCGGTTTGGACCAGGAGGTTAACCTGCACCAGTGGTACTGTGTGCTTTTCCACCAGCCAAACATTCAACCCGTTGGAGAGCGTAAATTTTTGAATGGGTGGAAGCTGCAGGTTACGTGCTTTTGCAAGCGCGGGCGGTGCCGAGCGATCCGGTGTCTGCGCAAAAGCTGAGGCTGTAAAGAGCAGGAATGCGATTGTAATATAGTTTTTCATACCAATGTCTTTTGTTGTTAATTCTTTTTGGCCGCGAGATCCGTTTTGCCTTCAGGCACAATGCTCATCACCACGCGTGCATCATCTTTCAGGTACTGAAGCGCAGTGGCGGAAATATCACTTGTTCCAATCGCCTTGTACCGTTGCAGGTCTTCGTTAAAGTAATCCGGGTTGCCGGTGTAGTAGAGGTATTGGTTAAGCTGATTGGCTTTTCCGCTGAAACCACCGGCCCGCTCCATCTGCCGGTAAAAGCCCGATTCATATTGATTTTTGATGCGTTGCAATTCACGTTCCTGCGGATGTTCGGCTTTAAGCTTGTTAAGCTCTTCCTGGATAACTTCTTCAAGCTGCGAGAGTGTTATACCGGGTCGCGCGGTGGCTGTAATGATAAATTCAGATGCGAATTTTTTAGAATCCTGGTAGGCGCTTACCGATTGGGCAATTTGCAGCTCGTACACCAGCTTCTGGTAAAGGCGTGAGTTCTTTCCGCCTGCCAGCAAGTCGGCCAGCAGATCTGTTTCAGCATTGCCGGGCGTAAAGTTGGCGGGTGTCAGCCACACCATCATCAGGCGCGGGAGCTGAACTTTATCTTCCAGCACAACCCGTTTTTCTTCGGTAAGCTCAGCAGCAGGCGGATTTACTTTCGGTACTTTTTTGCCGGCCGGAACATCCGAGAACCATTTCTCTACTTTCTGACGGGCTTCTTTTAAATCAATATCACCGGCAATGGATAGCGAAGCATTTCCGGGAGCATAGTATAAGGTGAAGAAATCCACTACATCCTGGTAGCTGGCCGCGGAAAGATCTTCCATCGATCCGATTACCGTCCACGAATACGGATGATCTTTAGGATACAGCAGGGCGGGTAACTCCAGCCATGCTTTTCCGTAAGGACGGTTTTCGTACGATTGCCTGCGTTCATTTTTTACCACATCACGCTGGCCGTTTACGGTTGCTTCCGAAAGATGCTTTAATAAAAAGCCCATGCGATCAGATTCGAGGAACAAGGCCAGGTCAAGGGCATTGCCCGGCAGGTCTTCATAGTAGTTCGTGCGGTCTTCGGTAGTCGATCCATTATTATTTGCACCGGCCGCCTCAAGCCATTCATCAAATTTTCCTTCCGGCACATGTTCCGACCCTTCAAAAAGAATGTGCTCAAATAAATGGGCAAAGCCTGTACGCCCCGGCTTTTCACTGCCCGACCCCACATGGTACCACACATTTACGCTCACCATAGGCACCGTTTTATCCTGGTGCAGAATAACCGTAAGACCATTGGGTAATGTAAATTGTTCATAAGGCACAGTCAGCTCCTGTGCCTGCAACGGAGCTATGATTACCAGCAAAAGCATAGTTCCGGCCAGTTTGGTTAATGAATGCTTCATAAGATGATAGCGGATTTTTTGAACCTAAAAGGTACGGATTTTGGAAGGAGCAGCAAAAGGATTTTCACGAAGTGTAATGTCCGTAAACCGGATTGATAATTCCTCTCAATACGTTACTTTCGTGTTTTAACAGAACAAACCATGAGCCAGGCATTTGTAAGAGAAGGGGATGAGCTAAGCTTGTCGGATATTTCGCCCACACTTCCCGCATTGATTAATTTCCTAACGCGTGAGAATAATGGAATTCGCGTGTACGAAAAGAAGGTAACAGAGGTGGAGGGACAGCCTGTATACGAGATGAGCAACGGACTGCGTTATGCGAAAGATGAAAATGGCCGCTGGATCGTGGTGGAGATATGATATACCATATTATAGCCGAAGCAGACTGGCATACGCAGTTGCAGGAAGAATCGGAATCGATCAGTGTTTCAACATTGCAAACGGAAGGTTTTATACATTGCTGCACACAGCAACAGGTAGAAGGTGTATTGTCCCGGTATTTCAAGGGGCAGACCGGTCTGCTTATGCTGGAGATAGACGAAAGTAAGCTTCAGCCCGGGCTGCGCTTCGAAAAATCGACTAACGATGAATTGTTTCCGCATGTATATGGTGCGATAAACAAAAGCGCTATTGTGAAGGTTGAGCGGATTACTTAACCGGACTTAGGCATGAAATGCACCCTGCGTAGCATCAGTTAATCAAGAATAAATACGGTAAGACTTTTAGGGCCGTGCGCCCCCAGCACCAGCGACTGTTCAATATCTGCTGTTTTGGAAGGGCCTGCTATAAAGGCTCCCAACCGGTAAGTTGAATTACTTATCCGATCATAAGCCTCGTGTAATGTGGGTATAATGTCCCGTTGGCTGATGATGAGCGCAAGATGTTCGCAAATGTAAGGTAGCGCCTGATCGCCCATCTGCTCGTTGGTTAACCAGACAGCCCCGTTTTCGGCCACTCCGAACTGACCTTGTAAAATTGCGGGGGATACATTTCTGAAATCATGCGGATGAAATTTTGAACTCAAAATTTCAAATTCTGAATTTAATCCGGGTATTGTGTTAATAATTTGTGCAGGAGCAGGAAATGCTTCACGTAAGGCAGCGGCAATAGCTTTCCAACCCTGAGCTTCAACAGCCTTACCGCCAATATCGGTAAGCGCTTGAATAAATTTTTCTTTCAGGTTGCCGGGCTGTGTGCGACCGGTATGCGCATCGGGCAACGGTTGTCGTGCTGGCTGATTTTGCTTTAACGCAGCTAATATTTTTTCGCGGCTGCTCATTTCCTGTTTTGCTTATACCACGAATGGAAAGATTGCGGTGTTGCTTTTGGCATCTCACGTTGCTTATACCAGGGATTAAATTTATTGTTGATCAGTACAGGCATGGTACGCATAAAAAATCTGCCGACATTACCCGCTGCTTTGTAGAGCCACGGACGTGCCAATATAAATGCGGCTGCACCCATCCCGATTTTTTTGGTTGCAGCCACGTGGCCGTTTTTAACCAGCACCTGCCGCCACCTGAAAAGCTGCTGGTGAATGTCGATCTTTACCGGGCAAACATTGGTGCACGACCCACACAGGGTAGAGGCAAAAGGTAAATCGTATCAAGCCCGGGTGCCAGGATAGAGCCAATAGGTCCTGCAACAGCGGTATGGTAGCTGTGCCCGCCACTTCTGCGATAGACCGGACATGTATTAAAACAGGCGCCACACCGGATGCACTTTAATACGTTCCGGAAATCATCGCTGGCTAATCGCCTGCTTCGGCCATTATCCACCAGCACAATATGCATTTCCTGTCCTTCGCGTGGTTTCTGAAAATGCGATGAATACGTAGTGATCGGTTGACCGGTAGCGCTCCGCGCCAGCAGCCGGAGAAATATTGCAAGATGTTTTCGTTGCGGAATAATTTTCTCAATGCCCATGCAGGCAATGTGCACATCGGCTAACTGTACGCCTAAATCAGCATTGCCTTCGTTGGTGCATACTACAACCTCACCCGTTTCTGCAACAGCGAAGTTAACACCGGTAATGGCAAGCTTGCCGGCTAAAAAATGTTCGCGCAGGTGCGCCCGTGCTGCAGCCGTAAGAAACTGCGGATCGGCATTGCCTTTTGGCGTGCCCAGGTGCTGGTGAAACAGCTCGCCAATTTCTTCCTTCTTCCAGTGAATGCAGGGCAGCACAATGTGGCTGGGTGGCTCTTTTGCCAACTGAACAATGCGTTCGCCCAAATCGGTATCAATAACTTCGATGTCCTGCCCGTGCAGGTATTCGTTCAACCCGCATTCTTCGGTAAGCATCGATTTGCTTTTCACAATGTGGTTGATATTATGCTTCCGAATGATAGCGTGAACAATTTCATTGTGCTCCGTTGCATCAGCGGCCCAGTGCACATGAATGCCATTGGCTAATGCGTGCTGTTCGAACTGAAGCAGGTAATCATGCAAATTGCTCAGCACATTATTCTTGATCTGCGATGCCGCTTCACGCAGTTGTTCCCACTCCGCAACCTGACTTGCCGCCCGATCGCGCTTTATGCGAACAAGCCACAAGGTTTCATCATGCCAATCTACGCGCTTGGCATCGCGGTTAAATTGTTCGGCTAATTGGGCATGCGATTTATGCTGAACGTACATACTATTTCGAGTTCAGGATTTCAGCAATGTGAATAACCTTTACGGGACTTTTTTTTCGTTTCAGAATTCCGTCTAAGTGCATCAGGCAGCTCATGTCCACACCCGTAATGTATTCTGCTTCGTGATTCACGTGATCAGCTACGCGATCCTGCCCCATCTTTACGCTTACCGCTTCCTCGAAAACGGAAAAGGTGCCGCCAAAGCCGCAACACTCATCTTTGCGATCCAGCGAAATCAGTTCAAGGTCTTGTACTTGCCTGAGCAATTGCCCTGGCTTGGAAAATGGTGCCGCCATCAGCTCCGACATCTGTGCAAGGTGCAGGCCTCTTAATCCATGACAGCTTTGGTGTATACCTACTTTATGCGGAAACCGTGCATTCAAATGTTGGATGCCCACCACATCAGTAAGAAATTCTGTCAGCTCAAAAATGCGCTTTCTTATTTCGGTTGCTTCTGCTTCAAGCTTAGCATCATGCAGATGTTCTTTGATATGAAGCGTACAGCTTCCGGAAGGACATACAATGTAATCAAAGCTGGCGAAGCTGTTAATGAAATTCCGGTTGCAGTTGTGCGCCAGGTGTTCAAAGCCGGAGTTGGCCATAGGTTGACCGCAGCAGGTTTGATTTGCCGGGTAGCTGACCTTAACGCCATGCTTCTCTAACAGTTCCAGCGTGGCAATGCCTACCTGTGGATATAGCTGATCGATGTAGCAGGGAATGAATAGGCCAACGTTCATGTCAATCAGGTTATAGCTAAACCTACCATCAACAAAAATACGGTTTACACCAGTATTCTTTAAGATGAGTTCCAATAATTGACCCTTTTACAGAAAAACGTTGTGATTTAGCTGGTCAGGTAAGTAATTTCAGGCATGAGATTATTTACCTGCTTTTCTGTTTTAATTCTGCTTGCCGGTTGCGCACCGGACGAGAAGAAATTGCATTTGGTGCGTGATAAAAATGTGCAACCGCGCAATGTTATTTTTATTTTGTCCGATGATCACCGGTTTGATTTTATGGGCTTCACCGGAAAAGTTCCCTGGCTGCAAACCCCAGCCATGGATCGGCTAAGCAAAGAAGGTATTTATTTTAAGAATGCTTTTGTTACTACAGCGCTCTGCTCACCCAGCCGGGCCTCCATCCTTACCGGGCTGTATTCGCATACGCATACCGTGGTAGACAATATTGCCCCGGCTCCTGACAGCCTTATTTACTTTCCCCGGTATTTGCAGGAGGCCGGCTACCAAACCAGCTTTTTTGGTAAGTGGCACATGGGTGGAGAGGAAGATGATCCACGTCCCGGTTTCGACCATTGGGAAAGCTTTAAAGGCCAGGGAGTTTATTATAACCCGAAACTGAATATTAACGGAAAGCAAATGGAGTACGGTGATTCCATCTACATTACGGATTTGCTTACCGATCATGCTCTTGACTGGTTGAAAAACAGGAATACGGAAAAGCCATTCTTTCTCTACCTGTCGCATAAAGCTGTGCATGCCGAGTTTCAGCCGGCAAAGCGGCATCGTGGAAGCTATCGTAATGAAAAGATTGAATATCCTCCTTCCTTTCAAACATCTGACCAGGCTGTGAAAGGCAAGCTGAGCATGATGCCTTTGAAGAAAGAGCAGGCCCCTTTGAGAGGCAATGATTATTATGGCGAAGGCCGTACACCAGACTGGCAGAAGATGCAGCGCGAAAGCTGGCACGGTGTGGACTATATGTATCATGGCGAAATGGATTTCGAAAGCTTTTACAAACGCTACTGTGAAACTTTGCGGGCTGTAGATGAGAGCGTGGCGCGGATGCTCGATTACTTAGACGAGCAGGGATTAGCCGAATCCACCCTGGTAATTTATATGGGCGACAACGGGTTTTCGTTCGGAGAGCATGGGCTGATTGATAAACGTCATTTTTATGAAGAGTCTGCAAAAATTCCTTTTCTGATCCGTTGCCCTGAAATCTTTGCTGGCGGCAAAACACTGGATCCCATGATTCAAAATATTGATGTGGCGCCTACTATCCTGGAAGTGGCCGGTATTCAAAAGCCGCCACACATGCAGGGCCGATCGATTATTCCGGTATTGCAGGGCCGGCAGGAAAACTGGCGCGACAAAATTTTCTACGAGTATTATTGGGAATATGATTTTCCGCAGACGCCTACCATGCACGGTGTTCGTACCGATCGTTATAAGTTAATCCGGTATCATGGTATCTGGGATACCAACGAGCTTTACGATTTGCAGGAAGATCCTCATGAAATGAATAACCTGATCGCAAGCCCGGAGCATCAGCAGCTAATCAAAGGATTAACGGTTGAAATTTATGATTGGCTGGAGAGCACGGGAGGAATGCAGATTCCGCTTAAGCGAACCGTGAAAGGAAAGTGGGGCGACCATCGTAATAAAGATGTATTCTGAAAAATTCTTTTTACTCATCGTGGGCTTACTGGTGGTAGCCTGTTCGGCCAAGAAAGAATCTGTGGCCAACAAACCTGAAGGCATGGTTCGGGTAGCAGGAGGAACGTTTGTAATGGGAACGAATCACCCCAATGCCTACGAGCATGAGCGCCCGGCTCACCGGGTGAAGGTTGACAGCTACTGGATAGATGAAACAGAGGTTACGAATCAATCTTTTAAAGCTTTTGCAGATGCTACAGGATATAAAACCGTAGCCGAGCGAAAACCTGGCTGGGACGAATTGAAGAAGCAGCTTCCTGCAGGCACGCCTCAACCGCCCGATAGCATGATGGTGGCGGGGTCGCTGGTATATGTGGCGCCTGCTGATGTGGTAACATTAAATGATTATGCGCAATGGTGGAAGTGGGTAACCGGTGCAGACTGGCAACACCCTGAAGGGCCTCAAAGTAATCTTGCCGGAAAAATGAATCACCCGGTGGTTCACATTGCCTTTGAAGATGCGCAGGCCTATTGCCGATGGATGGGCAAACGTTTGCCTACGGAAGCAGAGTGGGAGTTTGCAGCTAAGGGTGATGAACAGGCTGCCTATGCCTGGGGCGATGAGCTTTCGCCAAGGGGAAAGTTCATGGCAAACACATTTCAGGGGAGCTTTCCCGTAAAAGATACCGGTGAAGACGGGTTCACTTCAACAGCTCCTGTAAAAACGTTTCCGCCTAATGAACGCGGCTTGTATGATATGATCGGAAACGTGTGGGAGTGGACCAGCGATTACTACAATATCAGCTATTACCAGCACCTGGCAAAAGCAGAAATAACCGTAAACCCGAAAGGTGCCGATAAAGCCTTTGATCCGCGCGAACCCAACATAACAAAGCATGTAACGCGCGGGGGCTCCTTTCTTTGCGCTTCCAATTATTGTATAAACTACCGGCCCACTGCCCGGCAAGGCACTGCCTTCGATTCCGGAATGTCTAACCTGGGATTTCGCTGCGCACAGGATTAGGACTTATCTCGGAATCTTCCATTATCCAAGCGCTGCTTTACAAAACTCGAGGCACTTCTTCACTTCTTCAATCGGGTTGGAATCTTCCGGGATCTTATATTCCAGCTCAATAGTAGCCGGGAAAGCGTATTTGTTATCGCGCATTAAGCGTAATGCATCAGCAAGCGGTGTATCGCCCGTGCCCCAGGGCAGGTTATCGCCACCATTAGCCTTTGACTTGCGGTCTTTCATGTGCATGCTCACAATGTGCTTGCTTTTTTCCTTAATGAAATCAAGACCATTGGTATTGCCGGCTGCTATGTAATGACCGAAATCAAGATTAAGCGCGTTGGCTGTTGATTGGCTGAGGGCAGTATCCCAGAAGGTGGGTGTTTGTTGTTCGTGGCCGTGATAACCTATTTTCAACCCGTACTTTTCAGCAGCTTTACCAAGCTTCAGGGTGTGTGCATCGTTGGCCGGATGTTCCAGCGTAACATGCGATGCGCCCAAGGCTTTGGCGGCCCGTAAGCCATAGTCAATATCTGCATCTGAATTTTGCATACCGAAGGCATCGGGCTTAAAAGCATAAATGTCTATATCGGCCTTCTTATACATTTTTGCAAACTCTTCAAATTTTGAAATAGAAGCCTTTAATCTCCAGACAGCCATTTCATCGCGGTATGCTTTTGTTTTGGCTTCGGCATCTGCCAGTGTTTTCGCTTCTTCTTCCGTTAGCTCCTCTTTTTGCTGCCGCTTGCGCCACAACGGAAACAGGGTGCGAAAATCCACCGGGTTTTTCGGAGCGCCTGCAAATGATTCCGCAGGGCCTCCCATCAATTCAATATTCGTGATCCCACACTTACGGATATAATCCAATGTAGCTTCCGCGCTTTGGTCGGGCAGGTCGCGGAAAGAGTAGGTGATTACACCTAATCTTACTCCTTTGATGGTTGAACCTGATTTGCCCAGGTTGTTAATGAAGTTAGGCATGGCAAAAGCCTGTTGGCCTGCCAGCACCGAACCTGCCAGCAGCGTGGATGCGGCCCCGATAAATTGTCGCCTGGTTGTTTTGGTTTTCATAGTTGAAGGTTTAAGTGAATCGTTTAAATCAGTTATTTGCCTGTCGGATCAATCCTGTTCTGAAATTGTATTTCAACCATCTGTACCAGAATTTTATTTTCGTCTGCTTCAGGATTTCTGAATACAAAATAAACATCATGCGTGCCTTGTATATTGTTAACGGGCACTTTGATAACATCAGACATAAACTTGCGCAGCGCGTTGAAATCGATAGAGGCCGCACTGGGCGCATCACTTCCCGAATTAGCTTTTGGTTTATTCTTATTGTTCTTTTGTTGTTCCTGTTGCATAAGCTGTATAGCTGTCATAAAATCGATTTCTTTAGGAACAATTTGTTCTGATTTCCCGACCAGCGGCCCATCCGGACTATCGAGATGAATTTCTACCGTTCCCCCGATAGCGCCTGAACGAGGTTGCGCCTGCAACATGAGCTCAATCTGGCGAATGCCGGTAAAGTCGATGTTCTTATAACCGAGATAGGATTGATCACCCACCATAGAGAAAGAGCGGCTTGGTGTAGTAAACAATTGTGTGCCGTAAGAGACATCATGAAGTTCGGGATCCAGCACAGGGTTGCGCAGCGCAAGAATTTTTTCCGATGTAATAGGTTGCATAACAGATGTGCCTTTGTCTTTGTACGCTACGCGCAGCAAATAACCGCCCCGCTTATTATCATCGGCCGGGGCCTTCATGGTAAAGGTGCCTTTCAACGGAATTTCCTTTACGGTTTGTTTAGTATCGGTAATGCTCATAATGTACTTTACCATATTGGCGGCCTGTGGCGGAGTAACCTGTGGATGAGCAGCCATAGCATGGTCGCCCCAAACGCCACCGCCCCCCATAATAATTTTTTGGGCAAGTTTTTCCTGTGCGGTTCTGTCGCCTTTGTACCGGTTGGCAATATCTAAGTAAGACGGGCCAACCGATTTTTTGTCATCCAGGTGGCAAGACTTGCAATCGCTTTTATTGATCAGGTTCAGGCCTGCCGAAAATGTAATCCACTCATCGGTGCTCCTGTGGGTAGAGGCGATCTCAATAAGATCAAACCCTTCCGGTGCGTAATCAAAATTCACAGCTACTTCGTTGTGTGGAATACCCTGACCAAGCGTTCCGTCCTCTTTGTCATTCACCGCTATCTCGTAATCAATCGTGCTGTTTTCGAAATAGAACGTTTTGTTCCCCCGAAGTATGTTAAGTTCTACCACAGGTGCATCATTACCAGCCTGTATTTTGACAGCCTGGTAATTTGATTCACCTTTGGTATCGGTTACCGTTAGTGTTACTAAGTATTCACCGGCCTCATCGAACGTAACAACGGGGTTAGCTTCCTGAATGGTTTGCTTGTAACCGTTTGAAGATTCAAGCTTCCATTCGTACGTCAGGGCATCCCGGTCATACTTATCGTAATCGGTAGTGCCTGCTGAAGATAGCTTTACCTGCAAAGGCAATGCTCCTGCAAGCTTGTCGGCATTAGCCGCTACAATGGGCTTACGGTTTCCGCCATTGTATTCGATCTTTACAATGCGTGCATTATCATTGCCTCTGAACCAGGCCGAGCCATATTCCAGCACATACAAGTCGCCTTCCGGGCCAAACTGCATATCAATGGCGCTGCTGAAATTTTCATTGGGTAAAAACCGCTCCATGCTTTTATAGTTACCTTCTCCATCCATCGTAACCACCATAATCCAGCCGCGCATAAATTCTACGATGAACCACTTACCCTCATAATAGGAAGGAAAGGGGCGGGACGCGTTTTTGAAATCGGTTTTCCTGAACACCGGGCCGCCTGTTGCGCTTCGGCCCGAGCTGCCCACTAATGGAAATTCTTCCGAGTTTGAATAAGGATACCAGATAAGCGCTTTTTGGGGTAGTGGCAATTCTTTCAGGCCGGTGTTGTTAGGTGAGTTATTGACCGGTTGCGCGGCATTAAATTTTTCGCCCACTACACCGGTTTCATAATTGTAATGACTATACGGTATGTTATCACCAATAAAATAAGGCCACCCGAAGAAACCGGCCTGGCGCGCCTGGTTAAATTCATCATAGCCCTTTGGCCCGATTGTAGAATCGCGCGAAGCATCAGGGCCTACTTCACCCCAGTAGATGTAACCGGTTTTACTATCCATGGAAATCCGCCAGGGATTGCGATGCCCCATCGTATAAATTTCAGGGAGTGTTTTGTCAGTTCCTTTCGGAAATAAGTTGCCTTCCGGAATGGTATATGAACCATCATCTTCCGGGTGAATGCGAAGAATTTTTCCACGAAGGTCGTTGGTGCTTCCTGCTGCGCGCTGGTCGTCCCAGCTCTCTCGCCCTGCACGTTCATCAAAACCGGCAGTGCCGTTGGCGGGGTTGCCGGTATTATTTCCAACTGTTAAAAAAAGATTACCTGCTTTGTCAAACACCATTCCCCCGCCTGTGTGGCAGCAGGTTTCGCGTTGCGTAGGTATCTCCAGTACAATTTTCTTGGTAGAAGCATACAATGAATCGCCATGCAGCTCCCATCGGGCCAATACATGCTTGGGTTCCGAAGGATCAGCATAGTACAGGTAAATCCAATGGTTCTTATCAAAATCCGGGTGAGCAATTAGTCCCATTAACCCTTCTTCTGCTTCGGTTACCTGGCCTTCCCTGCTTGTGTATTTTGTATTGACGGGTATGGTGGCAATTGTTATTACTTCGCTGGTGGCAGGGTTGAATGCCTTCAGGTTTCCCTTGCGTTCAATAAGCAGGATGCGCCCGTCTTTCAGAAAAGACATTACCATAGGCTCGTCTAACTGGCCGGGCTGCGTAAGCACGGAGCGGACAAAACGATTTTCTTCCGGTGGAAGCGAGTCGCCCGGTTCTTCAGCTTGTTTGCATGTGATCAGCATGGTAGCGAGAAACAAGGTAAGTATCCCGGACTTTCTCCATGCGGCAGGAACAGGCGTGTGGTGCATGTGTTTGGCTGTTGGTTCAGGCCCGGTAATGAGTTTCGGTTTCATGGATTTATTGTGTACGATATACACAATAATATTTATTTCCGATGACGATTCACAGAATGATGTTAGTTTTGTTTTCGGAAATAGTGATAAACGGATGATTTGCACGTATGGCGCGTAGTAAGGCGGACTTTACCTCTTTGCAGGAGTTTCAGGAATCGGGCGACCGGGTGTATCTGTCGCACCTGTCGGTAGATTGCGTGATTTTCGGCTTTCATGAAAATTCGCTTAAAGTCCTGTTGTTGAAATGGAAAAACGGGCCCTGGTGCCTGCCGGGTGGTTTTGTGAAACATAAAGAGTCAATCGATCAGTCCGCCATCCGGACTTTAAAGGAGCGGACCGGCCTGGCGGAAATATTTCTGAAACAATTTTATGCCTTTGGCGATCCGGACCGGGAGAAAGGCAAACGACACGAAGGCACGTGGATAGGAAAGCGATTTGTAACGATCGGGTATTATGCGTTGGTGGATTATTCCCAAGTGTTTCCGGAACCGGATTTATTAAGCAGCGAATGTAAATGGTGGGATGTAGATAATGTTCCGGAACTGATCTACGATCATAACCAGATTATGAGTAAAGCGCTGGAAGCGCTGCGTCTTAGCCTTAACGATCATCCTGTAGGGTATAACCTGCTGCCTGAAAAGTTTACGATGCCCCAGCTTCAGAAATTATATGAAACTATCCTGAATGAAGCGCTGGATCGCAGAAATTTTCAAAAGCAAATGATATCGCTGGATGTGCTGATCCGGTTGAAGGAACGCAAAACCGGTGGCGCGCACAAAGCGCCTTTTCTTTATCGCTTCGATAAACGGAAGTATGACAAAGCTATGAAGCAGGGCTTGCGACTTAGCTTCTGATATTATTTCCTTTTCAGCGCTTCTGCGATTGCCTTCTCGGCTAACGGCCCCATTACTTTATACCCGGCTTCATTCGGATGCACGCCATCATAACCCAGCTCGTTCTTCAGTCCGTTACGTTCGTCTTTCATGGCCGCGTGATAATCGAGGTACACGATCTTGTTGGCATCGCAATAACGTTTAATCATTTGGTTGAGGGCAACAATTTTACCGGCCGGTTCCAGCCCGGGCCGCCACGGAAAATCGTAAGCCGGGATAACAGATGAGAGCACCACTTTTATTCCATTAGCTTTCGCTAATTGCGCCATCGCAATAATATTGTCGCGGCTTTGTTCCAATGTCATTGAGCCGGTATTGCCGGCAATGTCGTTGGTGCCGGCCAGTATCACTACCACTTTCGGTTTAAGATCAATCACATCTTGTTTAAAGCGGAGCAACATTTGCGGAGTGGTTTGCCCGCTGATGCCCCGGTTTATATAAGGCTTGTCTTTCCAGAAATCGGGGTGGAGCTTGCTCCAGCCTTCGGTAATGGAGTTGCCCATAAATACGATGCGGTTTTCGCTGGCTGCTGGTTGCAATACTTTTTTATTATCATTTTCAAAACGTTTCAGGTTGGCCCAATCCATGTTCGGCTCAAAATTTTTCTTTATCCAGCGCAGGCAGGCATCAAACCATTGTTCCCTGGCGGTGGCGTTATGCATACCGAAGCCATGCGGCCCTTTTTCATAAATGAAAGTTTCAACCGGCACTTTGTTTTGCTGCATGGCGGCTATAAAGGCGAAGGTGTTGCCTGCCGGCACCACGTTGTCGGTTAACGGTGCGGTAATAAATGTGGGCGGAGTTTTAGGTGTTACCTGCAGCTCGTTGGAAAACAGGATCACATCTTCTTTCGTCATGCCCAGCTCCTGGAATTTTTTTGAGCCCTTTACGGCAACATCCGGGTTGCCGATCAGGTTCATGCGCGAACCCTGGTGAGTAAGACTATCCGAGAAGCTGATTACCGGGTAATTCAGAATCATAAAGTCCGGCCGCAGGTTGATGCTGTTGAGATTATCGATATAGGCTTTTTCAAAATGCGTTCCTGCTGTTGAAGCAAGATGCCCGCCCGCAGACGAACCGAGTATGCCGATTTTATTCGGATGGATATTCCATTGCCGGGCATTTTCGCGTACTAATTGAATGGCGCGTTGCGCATCTTGTAGCGGGCCTATGCGTTTGTCCGGCATCAGCTCTTTTCGTGGCAAGCGATACTTTAAAACAAAGGCCGCAATTCCGGCTTCATTAAATTTCTTAGCCATGTCGTGTCCTTCATGGCTGATGGCCAGGATAGAATAGCCGCCACCGGGACAAATGATTACCGCAGTTCCGGTTGCTTTGGCGGGGTCAGGCAAATACAAGGTTAGCGTTGGTGTGATCACACCATGCAGAATGTCGATCTTATTGTCGCCCACGTTGCGCGTTACGGATGTGTCGATGGTTACGGTGGGCCTGATCGCATTGGGAACAATGCCTTTATAAAGCGCTATTTCCTGTTGTGCAAATGCTGCATGCGAAATAATAGCAAGCGCAAGTAATATCCTTTTCATGAACATTGGTTTCTGCTAAAGTTAGAATTATTTTTATCCATCATAACCAAGTAAAGCTGTGAATTACAAATTAGGTTTCCTGCTGCTGGCCGGTATGGCCATGATGGCATGCGCACCCGACAAAGAATCGTTAACCTGGTACAAAGGCAACCTGCATACGCACACGTACTGGAGCGATGGCGATGAATTTCCGGAAATGGTGCTGGACTGGTATAAGTCGAACGGGTATGATTTTATTGCGTTGTCTGATCATAATACCCTCGCACAAGACGAAAAGTGGAAGCTGATCACCAAGAGCCCGCTGTATGAAGAGAGCTTCAGGAAGTACCTCGAAAAATTTGGTGAGGACTGGGTGGTGTACAAGACAGATACAGGTCGCATTCAGGTAAAGCTGAAAACTTTTGCCGAATATAAATCGAAAATGGAAAGCCCCGGTTTCCTGGTCATTCCTTCGGAGGAGATTACGAATTATGTGGCCGGAAAAATTCCGGTGCATGTAAATGCCACTAACCTGCAGCAGTTTATTGCACCGCCCAATGCCGCAACCGTGGTGGAAACCATGCAGCAATCTGTTGATGCCGTATTGAAACAAAGAGAAGAAACCGGTGTGCCGATGTTTCCGCACATCAATCATCCGAACTTTGGCTGGGCCATTACACCCGATGACATGACCGCGCTTAAGGGCGAACGGTTCTTCGAGGTTTATAACGGCCATCCCTTAGTGCATAATTATGGCGATTCCACCCGCCCGGGTACGGAAGCCATGTGGGATAAAATCAATATCGCTTATGCGAATCGCAATCAGCCGCTGATGTTTGGCCTGGCTACAGACGACAGTCATAGCTATCACCAGTTTGGATCTTCGTTTAGCAATGCAGGTCGGGGTTGGGTAATGGTACAGGCGAAGAAGCTTGATGCGGCTTCGCTTATCGAGGCTATGGAAGCAGGCCGGTTCTATGCCTCAACCGGTGTTACCTTGCGAGATGTATCGTTTGAGAACAACCTTTTGACCGTTGAGATTGATGAGGAGCCGGGAATTGAGTACACTATCGATATGATCAGCCTGAAAGCGGGCGCAGATAAAACGGAAGCGATTTCGCATCAGGGCGCCCGTGCTCAATTTAAAGTAACGGATGATTATGTTTTTGTCCGTGCACGCATAACATCAACCAAACAAAAGGAAAATCCTTTTCAGGAAGGTGATTTTGAAATGGCCTGGACCCAGCCTGTTTCAGCAAACTGATTTTTAATGGTGTTTTTACGGCATCTGTAACCTTACCGAAAATTATGCGGCCACTAAAAATTAATTGCACGATTTGATCATACTTTTAATTACATTCAGAAATGTTTATTGAAAAAAATATCTACCTCGCTGCTATGAATAAACTTCTTTTGCCGGTGCTCTTACTGGGTATGGTTGCCATATCCTGCAACCAGGAACCCAATCAGGTTGCAAATCCTAAGCTTGACAAGCTAAAGCTGCCCCCCGGCTTTAAGGCCGAACATTTATATAGCCCCGAAGAACACGGCCAGGGCTCGTGGGTAGCTATGACGTTCGACAACAAGGGCAGGATGATTACATCCGATCAGTATGGCGCTATTTACCGGGTTGAATTGCCTGCCGTTGGCGATACCGCCAAAGTAAAAGTAGAAAAGCTGGTTATCGGTTCGGAAGCCGATCGTAATGCCGACACCACAACGTTAAAGATAGGAATGGGCTTTGCGCAGGGATTGTTGTATGCCTTCAATAGCTTATATGTGATGGTAAACCATAACAGCGATAAAAACTTTGATAAGAATACAGGCTTGTACCGGCTTCAGGATACGGATGGCGATGATCAGTTTGATAAGATAACCTTGCTGAAATCATTGGCGGGCGAGCCGGGCGAGCACGGCCCGCACAGCATTGTGTTGGCGCCCGATAAAAAGTCTATTTACATTGCTGCGGGTAATCATGTGGATGTTCCGGAGTTTGATGTTTACCGGCTGCCCCCGGTCTGGCAGGAGGATAACCTGTTTCCGCAGATCAAAGATCCGCGTGGTCATGCCACTAAGCGTGAAGCACCGGGCGGATGGATTGCGCATATTGATTCATTGGGTGAGAAGTGGGAGTTGGTAGGTGCGGGCTTTCGTAATGAGTTTGATATCGCGTTCAACCATGCAGGCGATTTGTTCACCTACGATTCGGACATGGAGTGGGATTTCGGAATGCCGTGGTATCGCCCTACACGGATTTGTCATGTAACCAGCGGCAGTGAGTTTGGCTGGCGAACCGGAAACGGAAAGTGGACGCCAGCGTATCCGGATAATCTTCCCGCGGTAATTAATATCGGTCAGGGCTCGCCCACTAACTTTATGAATGGCTCCAGCGCAAAGTTCCCTGGAAAGTATCGCAATGCCTTGTTCGCGTTCGACTGGAGCTTTGGAATTATCTATGCGATTCACCTTACTCCGGATGGCGCTTCCTATACGGCCTCAGCAGAAGAATTTTTGTCTGGCTCACCATTGCCGTTAACCGATGGAGGCATTGGCCCCGATGGCGCCATGTATTTTTTAACAGGCGGAAGAAGATTAGAATCGGATTTGTATCGTATTACGGCAACAGAAAATGTAGATGCTGCCCCGATGGCAGCCGCAACGGTTAACGAAGCAAATCAATTACGAAGAACACTGGAGCAATATCATGAGCCGAAGAAAGGCGCTGTAGATATTGCCTGGCCAAACCTGAAGCACGAAGACCGGTTTGTACGGTATGCTGCGCGTATTGCGATAGAACATCAGCCGGTTGCGGAGTGGCAGGATCGGGCCCTCAACGAAGCCGACCCGGTAGCATTAACACAGGCCATGATTGCGCTGGCGCGACACGGCAAACCGGCAGTAAAGAATAAAATGATCCAGGCATTGGTGAAGGTTGATTTCGATAAGCTTACGCCACCACAAAAGATTGATCTTGCACGGGCATTCGAGGTGCTGATCTTTCGTTTGGGTAAACCGGAAGGCGATGCCCGGAAGCAGTTAATTGCCTACCTCGATGCCCGCTATCCTTCTTCCTCGAATGAATTGGATCGTGTGTTGAGTAAAGTGCTGGTTTACATGGAAGCCCCGGGCTCTACCGAAAAAACATTGGCGTTATTACTTAATGCCAAAGACGATCCGCAGGAAAAAACCGTAAGCGCTTCCAGCGATTTAATTATGCGCAATCCGCAATATGGATTAGATATTGCCCGCATGTTGTCGAACGTTCCGCCCGCACAGCAAACTTATTTAGCTACTGTACTTTCCGAAGCAGTCGAAGGCTGGACACCCGCGCTGCATGAAACCTATTTTAAATGGTTTGCCAATGCGTTTACCTATAAAGGCGGTATGAGTTATATCGGATTTATCGACAAAGCGAGGAAGAAAGCATTGACGCACACACCAGCCGATAGGACGGAATATTTCAATGCACTCTCGGGAGCTGCTTTGTTAACCGAATCCGGCAATGATCTTGCGGATAAGCCACAACCGAAAGGTCCCGGCAGAAGACGAAGCCTGGAAGAAGCGTTGGCATTGGTGGACGGAACGCTTTCAGGGCGGAATTTTGAACAGGGAAAAAATATGTATGAAGCAACCTTGTGCAGCTCGTGTCATAGTATGCGGGGTGAGGGCGGTGCAGTTGGCCCTGACTTAACACAGGTAGGTACGCGCTTTTCGGCAAAAGATATTCTGGAGCACACGCTTGATCCCAATAAGGAAATATCCGATCAGTATGCGGCCACGGTGTTTACCATGAAAGACGGAAGCTCCATTGTAGGCAGGTTGATCAATGAAGAAGACGGTAAGTATTTCGTATCACAGAACCCGTTTATGCCGCAATCCTTGCGTGAAGTTGCCAAAGCGGATGTGGTTTCTACCAGGCGATCAACCGTTTCATTAATGTTGCCGGGCTTGTTGGGCCGATTGAACGATGAAGAGATAAAAGATATAGTAGCTTACTTAGTGGCGGGCGGGAATCCCGATCATGCAGTTTATAAATAATTTTAAAAGTTTAGCCACAAAGGCAAGAATACATTTTAGATTTTCTTAACCCCTTAGTGTCCTGATGCCCTCGTGGCAATTAAAAGATAAACGGCATGAGAAACCTGCAAAAAACAAAATACACGGTTTTGATGTTCGGCCTGCTGATCGCAGCAACAGTAGTAGCACAAAAGAAAGATGGATTCGTTTCGATCTTTGATGGAAAAACGCTGAGAGGCTGGGAGGGTGATACTGCATACTGGCGGGTAGAGAACGGAAGCATAGTGGGTGAAATAACCACAGATAAGCTATTGAAAGCAAACACGTTTATCATCTGGCGTGGTGGCGAGCCCGGTGATTTTGAATTGAAGCTTGAATTTAAAATCAGTAAAGAAGGAAACAGCGGCATTAACTACCGGAGCGTTCGGCTTACGGAAGTACCGTATGCGTTAAAAGGATACCAGGCCGATATAGACGGGATGAACCGGTACACGGGGCAGAACTATGAAGAGCGCGGAAGAACCACGTTGGCCTATCGCGGGCAGACAACAAGGATCAATGAAGCCGATAAAAATTCGGCTGTAAAAAATAATGCATGGGAAAAAGCGGAAGTGATCAGGTCCATGAATAGAGATTCCCTGCAAAGCTTTATCCGGCAGGAAGATTGGAATGAAATTCACCTGGTAATAAAGGGTAACAGGCTACAGCATTTTGTAAATGGTATTTTGATGAGTGATGTTACCGATAACGATAATGTGAACAGAAAACTAAAAGGTTTGCTCGGTATGCAGGTGCATGTAGGACCACCTATGAAAGTGGAGTACCGAAATATCCGGTTGAAGCAATTGTAGAAGAAAGACAAAATTGCCATATATAAAACCCTTACAATTTCTTGATCCCAATATTTCTATACCGGTGTTTTGCGCCCGGTATCCACGAACTTAAGGGCATACCCCCACTGGCTGCTGGCGAATATACGGCCGTCCAGTGGCATTGCAGGGCGACCATGCCTTCGGTAGCACCCGCAATAAAATCGTTACGGGTTTGCTGCACGCTCCACATTTCAACCCCGTTAATCCATAAGGTAATGTGTGGAATTTCTCCGGTCATGCGAATGCGGAATGAATTCCAGTCGCCTGCTTTCCAGACCGAATCGCGTTTGGTGGCCTTGCCCGGTTTGCTTACGCGGATGCGTTCGCCCAATAAATCGCCCGTGTTGCCGGGCAGCACTAATTCGACCTGGTAAGCAGCCCCGCCTTCGTTGGAGCGCAGGAAAATTCCGCCATTGGAAAAGGAATCGATTTTGATTTCCATATACAACTCAAAATCGCGAAAGGTTTTATCCGTAAGTAAAATGCCACCCTGGCCAAACGGCTGCTGACTGGCTACAATAGCGCCATCTTCTACATAAAAATTGGGAGTAGTGCCCTGGTGTGTAGTCCGGCTCACATGCCAGCCTTTCAGGTTCTTCCCGTTGAAGAGCGGTTTAAATCCTTTCGGGATTTGTGAAAACCCAATGGTAGCAATAAACGCAAAAAGTAACGTAATACAGAGTCTCATATATCGCAAATCATAAATCACTACTCACTAATCGCAGATCAACCTTTTAATCGTGTACCTCTAAAACTCTGACTATCTCCACCACTAATCTAAACCCCGTATCATACCCGCTTCCGGGCCCACCGGCATGTGTCATATACGTGGCGTTCTTTACATCACCATAAAAGCAAGAGCCTTTCAATACATGTTCTTTTGATTTTTTTGGAGTACCCGGATCAGCAAATATTTTTTCGTTGTAATAATCATCAACCCATTCCCATACGTTGCCCAGCATATCGTACAAGCTCCAGGCATTCGGTTTTTTCCGGCCAACGGCCTGCGGAGCTTGTTTGGCGATGTGTGCGGTTTCGTTTATCTCATTCCACGCAATGTCATCTTTATTTCCGGCACGCGCTGCATATTCCCATTCAAACCCGGTAGGTAAACGATAGACCGCTTTTCCTTTTTCAAGCTGGTTCAGCTTTTTGATAAATGCCTGTGCATCTTTCCAGCTTACGGTTTCAACGGGAAAATTATCGGTATTGCCTTCTATAATATTTCCCTGAAAAAAAGACGGATTGGTGCCCATTACTTTTTTCCATTGCGCCTGTGTTACTTCAAACTTACCAATGTAAAATGAATGAGGAATAGTTACTTCAAATCCGGCACTTGCATCGCGCAAAGCCAGTTGCTGTGCATTTTCATAATCACTTTTTTTTAGCCGGGGCAACCCCATGTCGTCATTTTCATTTTTCCGGTATTGCTCCATAAACCCAAACTGCGATGTAACGGGCTGAAATTTACCAACCGTAAAGCTACCGGCAGGCACTTCGATAAATTCCATACCCAGGCTGTTGGTGTAAGTTTTTAAGGATTGCGTATAACCTGCAAAGTTGATGTTTAAGATTAATAAAACGGAAGCAACGGTAACCCTGAACATGGATCAATCATTAAGCGCCTGGTAAACAAGTATGCGATAGATGTCGGTAATTTCAGAATCATGTGCACCCCACATTTGCCGGTACAGCAGCACAACTAATTTTTCTTCGGGATCAACCCAATAGGTGGTGGAGAAGGCACCGCCCCACCCATAGGTTCCGGCCCGGTAAGGGGCAATGGCAGAACCTTTTTCGGTTACCACTAAGAATCCCAAACCGAATTTGTCGTTGCCAAATTCCAGGTCATTGATCTGGTTCATGGTCATAAGCCGAACGGTGTTGCGTGCCAGCAAACGCACTCCGTTGTATTCGCCATTGTTCAACAACATCTGCAGGAAAATGGCATAATCATAAATAGTTGAAGAGAGTCCGCCCCCGCCTGAAAAATAGGATTTCTTTTTAAGCGGGAAACTCATATCCAGCGCCCCGAAAACGGTGGGTTGCAATTTTAGACCGGTAGAATCTTGCTGATAAAAATTAACAAGGCGATCAGCTTTATCTTCCGGAAGATTGAAGTAGGTATCGTTCATGCCCAATGGCTTGAAGATGCGTTCGCTGAAAAATTCGTCTAATGTTTTGCCCGACCATACTTCTACCAGCCGCCCGAGCAAATCGGTATTTAAGCCGTATGTCCATTGCTTGCCGGGCTCATGCATCAGGGGCAGCGGCCCCAGCCGGTTCATGGCCGCTTCGAGCCCATCGCCACTTACATCCAACCCTGCCGTTATGTTGTGCTTTGCATAGATGGCATTGGCTTCCGGACTTCCGATTTGTGCGTACCCAATACCCGAAGTATGGGTTAGCAAATCGCGAACGGTAACCTGTCTTTTGGCGGGTATGGTCGTGTACGTGGTATCTTTTGCATTGAACTTATCCAGCACCGTAGCATCAGCAAATGCCGGGATGTATTTTGAAACCGGGTCATCTAATAAAAACTTTCCTTCTTCCCAAAGCATCATCACCGCCACACTGGTAATGGCTTTGGTTTGTGAAGCAATTCTGAAGATGTCATTGACTTCTAATGCTTCTTTTGTTTCTAAGTTATTGTAGCCTGTTGCTTTGTGGTACACTATTTTTCCATCGCGGGCAATAAAGGCTACGGCTCCGTTCATCCAGCCGGCATCCACCCATTTGGTAAAAGTAGAATCAAGTCGGGTTAACCGCTCCCCGGAAAAACCAGCAGCTTCGGGTTGAGCTGCGATTAACTTGCTGTTGGATTGCTTAACCGGTGCCTGGCAGCTCCATAGCAGGAGCAGCGATAAGCATAGTGTGAAGAAATACCTCATGTGGTGAGCTTTTTTGCGTAGCTAAACTTAGCACTACAGGCGGTTAATTCAAATGAATGACAATGGCTTTAGGCGGACTTTTTTGATTAACGGCTTATTATTAATGACCCTGTATTCAAAATGAGAGCTTACTTTTACGGAGAAGATGAAAGACTTTAAAAAATATTTTATTGTTACCGCCAGGCCCGACCAGGTATATCTGGCGCTGACTACCGAGGCAACTATTCAATTATGGTCGGGAGATAAAGCCGAGATGAAGGCCGAACCCGGCACCGAGTTTTCGTTGTGGGATGGCAGCATTGCAGGTAAAAACATAGAATTTGAGCAAGACAAAAAGATTGTGCAGCAATGGTACTTTGGTGATCAGCCTGAGCCTTCTGTTGTAACCATTAAGCTACACCCGCATGTACAGGGCACTTCCGTAGAAGTTAGGCAAACCAACATACCCGATGAAGATTACGAGGATATTGCCGAAGGCTGGATATATACCTATATGGCTTCATTGCAGGAGTTTTATGAAGGCGAGCCGGAAGAGGAGTAGTTGCCGGTTCCCGGTTGCAGCATGCGTTAAGACCGGAATTTTGACACTGCTGCCTAATCGGAGAACTATAGTTCAAGCTTAGTTCCGCAACGATTGAATTCATACGAAGCCGTTTCACCCTGCCTGACACCAAATCCTGTTGTGCGTTCGTTTTTTATGTCAAATTATCTTGCTGAACCAGGACAGCCACATTTCCAACTTTATGCCCGGTTTCCACATATTTATGGGCTTCCACAATTTCATCTAACCGAAAACTTCTGTCAAGTACAGGTTTAAAATGCCTCTTTTCGGCAAGCTCCTTTAAAAATATTAAACCCTCTTTTTCCCAATACATATTTGAAGCCGTAACCATTACTTTTTTGCTTCTGAAAAGGGAAGTATAAATTGCCGCAAGGATATGCGAAATGCCAAATTCAGTCAACAAATATTTTCCATTGGGTTTGAGCAACTTCAAACACTCTTTCATGGATGTTTTACCGACAGTATCAAACATGATATCAAACTTTTCATTTCTTCCGGTAAAATCTTCTTTGGTGTAGTCAATTACATCGTCTGCCCCGATTGATTTTACCAGGTCGATACTTCTTGTGCTGCAAACTCCGGTAACATGGGCATCAAAGTATTTCGCCAACTGAACGGCAGCCGTTCCTACTGAGCCTGATGCTCCATATACAAGCACACGGTCCCCTGTTTTTACTTTGCCCTTCTTTTTTAAGTAGGCTAAAGCTGTAAGGAAACCATTGACCATACTTGCTGATTGAGCAAACGATAAATTTTCCGGCTTGATGTGCATGATACTATTTTCGGGCATACACTTGAACTCGGCATACGCGCCAAAGCCAATACCGGTATATCCAAATACCCGGTCGCCCGGTATGTAGCTTTTGACTTTATCGCCAATGGATTCAACTATCCCGGAAAATTCCATACCAAGCACGGGCTTTTTGGGTTTCCTGAAGCCATACATCAGTCCAACGGGCAATTTTAACAGGGGCGAATGATTAAAGCTTCTCATCTTGGGGTCTTCTACGGTAACAGAAGTCGCATATATTTTCACCAACACTTCATTGCTTTTAGGAACCGGCTTTTCAATTTCAGCCAATTGCAATACTTCAGGATTCCCAAACTTTGTGAATATAACTGCTTTCATCGGGACACTTGTTTTATACAAGCCCAAAGCTATATTCCCCGACAATCCGGAAATTTGACGCAAGTCAAAAAATACTTATGAAACTTTAGACCTGATCCTGGACAAGGTTTCCAAAGAGATATTCAGGTAAGAAGCCACAATCGTAACAGGCAGGAGTTGGGCAACCTGCGGCTCTTTTTCTAACAATTTCAAATATCGCTGTGTTGCATTGAGGGTTTGAAAGGCCCTAAGCTGTTGTTCAAACCACACTGCGTAATATTCTATAAACATTTTGTCGAGCATCATCACTTCCGGGTATTTGCTTTTCATAGAATAAAACCGGCTGTAATCAATCACCGTAACTTCTAATTCCGTCAACGCTTCAATATATATATCTCCCGGATTTTGCATAATGTAACTGTCCAACGATATAGCTACGTCATCGTGAAAGTATATTTCTGTCGTGATTTCTCTGTCTTGATGAATATAAAATTTTCTCGCTATGCCTTCTTTTATAAGTAAGTGCGATGTGCATATTTGTCCGGGCCTTAGCAGGTATGAGCCTTTTTCAAATCTCTTATCTGTAAATGCTTCCTCTAATGCTGTAAGGATTTCAGTATCTAACCTGCTATGTAAGTCTTTGATTCTTTTTATGTAGAGGTTCATTGTACTTGTATTGTTGTAAGGGCCAAGTTTGGAAGTTACGTGACCTTTCTTGTGAGAATATTCCTGCTAATTCCGGTTGTTCTAAAATGACGGACAACTGGTTTGCTTGTTCCCGACAATTAACTTCTTTGTCTGCTAATAATTGTCAACTGCCTGTTGTCAATTGTTAACTGCCAACTGATTTCAATGAAAGTGATACAAAAACACCAGCAACCCGTTAAACGCAGGCTTGGGATTATCTTTTATCTCCAGCGTAACCTCTACTTCAAACTTGGTAATGCCGCGCAGGTTGGCAATGGAATGTAGTTTGGCCCGCAGGCGTACTTCGCTGTTAACGGTAACCGGCTGATTGAATTTGAATTTTTCGATGCCATAGTTGATCATCATTTTCACATTGCGGAATTCGGCAATCTGATCCCACAGGTGCGGCACCAATGAAAGTGTAAGATAGCCGTGTGCAATGGTGCTTTTAAATTGTGATTCCGTTTCGGCCCGTTTCGGGTCGGTATGTATCCATTGATGGTCGAGCGTGGCATCGGCAAACAGGTTGATTTGCTCCTGCGAAATTTTCAGGTATTCCGATACGCCAAGCTCTTTTCCTTTATAGGCTTCAAATTCTTCGTGGCTGCTGATGAGGAGAGGCATTGATTTAGTAGGTTTGTAAAGCGAGCGAAATTAAAGATTTGGTAACATAATTCATATTGTGGTAAAAAAGCAACGTTTTTCTTTTGAAGCCCGCCTGGTGGAATACGAGGATACGCTGGTATCTGCCGTAGTGGAGATACCGGCCGACATCCTGAAAAAGCTACCGAAAGGTCGCGTACGGGTAGAAGGCAAGCTGAACGAAGTGGCGTTTAACCTTGCCATCCAGTTTAAGAAAAACGGGGCGCGGTATTTAAGCATCAGCCAGGCCATGCGAAGGTCGGCCAAGGTTAAGCCGGGCGGTAAAGTGAAAGTAAGCTTCCAGGTAGTTGACCCGGATAAGCTGGAGCTGCCTGAAGAAATGGAAGCGGTGCTGGCGCAGGATGATGAGGGCGCCAAGCTTTGGAGTAAGCTTACCGTGGGCTTGCAGCGCAGCCTGGTACACTATATTAATAGTACCAAAAATGTGGACTTGAGGATTGAACGTGCGCTTTACCTGATGAATAAAGTGAAATCCGGGGCGTATAATAACAGAATGCGTAAATCCGGTGAGGAGTGAAGGAGTTGCCGGTTACTTGATATTTAATGCTTTGATTTGTGATTAACGATTATTGACTTTAGGTCTTCAATGTATAGTTTCTCTGATCTTAAAATCACAGATCGCTAATCACCAGTCACTAATCACAAATCCAAACAGTGCCTTTTAGATTTGCGATTATAGATTATTGATTTGTGATTACTGACTTGATGAGCGGTTCAATTGAAATTCCTGTTCCCGTAAAGCCCAAAGTGGAGACCGATGTGCTTACTTCCATCGATTCGTGGACACTGGAAGATCAGCACGTGTATGTGCATTGTTATTATAAAAACGAGCTGGATGACATGCTGATCCGGGTGTGGCGATCTACTTTTCTGATTGATAAAGCCACCGGCTCACGCAGCGAATTGATTCATGCCGAAAATATTTCATACGCTCCGCAATGGACGCTTATACAAGGTAAAATGGTTTTTTCTTTCCTGCTTATTTTTTCAGCCTTGCCTAAAGATTGTAAAGTGTTCGATCTCGTAGAAGATATTCCGCAGGCAGGCGGCTTCTTTGTTTCCGGCATCAAGCGAAACGAGCTGGATGTGTATCATGTGGATATTCTTTAGTTGCCGGTTGCCTGTTTCTCGTAAATCACCAATCACTGATCTATAATCACTAATCACAAATCCTGAATGGTGCTTTCATGATTGGCGATTAGTGATTATTGATTTGCGATTATTGACTTTAGACCCTTCAATATATAGTTTATCTGATCTTAAAATCACTGATCGCTAATCACCAGTCTATAATCGCAAATCCTGAATTCTTCTTGATTGGCGATTATAGATCAGTGATTTGTGATTATTGACTTAGGTCTTACCTAATACCTGCTATCTTCGCACCTATGCAATACCCCGTGCTTGAAATTGTTCCGCAGCTCAAAGAACAGTTCACTCAACATAAAATTCTGATCCTGCAGGCGCCACCTGGTGCAGGTAAGAGTACGGTGCTGCCGTTGCATGTGTTAAACGAGCCGTGGCTTCGGGATAAAAAAATCATTATGCTTGAGCCGAGGCGGCTGGCCGCACGCTCGGTAGCCATGCGCATGGCGCAGTTGCTGGATGAAGAAGTGGGAGAAACCGCAGGGTATCGCGTTCGCTTTGAAAACAAGGTGAGCGCTAAAACACGTATCGAAGTAGTTACCGAAGGTATTCTCACGCGTATGATCCAAACCGACAGCACGCTGGAGGACGCGGGACTTGTGATCTTCGATGAATTTCATGAACGCAGCTTACAGGCCGATCTTGCATTGGCGTTATGCTTACAGGTACAAAGCTTGCTGCGCGATGACCTGCGGCTGCTCATCATGTCGGCCACGCTGGATGGAGAAAAAATTTCCGGCATACTGAATAACGCACCTGTTCTTACCAGCATGGGCAGGCAATACCCCATCACGCATCAGTACATTACTCCCGATAAGGATTTACGCTTAACTCAAAACGCAGCGCGTGTTATCCGCAAGGCATTAAACGAACAGCAGGGCGATATGCTTGTGTTTCTGCCCGGAGCGGGAGAGATACAACAGGTGCAGCAACTGCTGGAATCGGAAAACATTTCCGGGGTGGTGCCGCTCTTTGGCGATCTGCCTTTTAAGAAGCAGCAGGAAGCCATATTGCCGCATCCGCAAGGCTTGCGAAAAATTGTGCTGGCCACTTCTATTGCCGAAACATCCTTAACCATTGAAGGCATTACTACGGTAATTGACAGTGGTTATGCCCGTGTGCCGCGATTTGATCCGCGCAGCGGCTTAACGCGACTGGAAACCGTGCGCGTAACGCGCGATGCAACCGATCAGCGTGCCGGTCGTGCAGCACGTTTGGGCCCCGGTGTGTGTTATCGGTTATGGCCGGAGGCAACCCATCATACATTACAGCCCAATCGCCAGCCGGAAATATTAGAAGCTGATTTGGCATCGCTCGTGCTGGAGCTGGCCAACTGGGGCGTAAACAACCTGAGTGAGCTTACGTGGATTACACCGCCACCACCGGGTGCGGTAAGCCAGGCGCGTGAGCTGCTGCACAACCTCGAAGCGTTACACGAAAACAAGATCACACTGCGCGGAAAAGAGATGCTGAAATTACCGACACATCCGCGCATCGCACACATGTTGTTATTTCCGATTTATTCAGCAAACAAGGCCGGAGCAGTTCCCCTCTCCCTTTGGAGAGGGGATAGGGGTGAGGTCGCCACCGACATCGCCTCCATTCTCGAAGAACGCGATCCGCTGCCGAAAGAATCCGGTGCCGATTTAAGCCTGCGGGTGGAAGCTCTGCGCAAGTGGCGTGCAGGCGAGCGTGTAAATGCCGACCGCAATGTGCTGGAGCGTATTGAACGCCTGGCTTCCAACTGGCGCAGGATTTTTAAGCTGAATGCGGATAACACCATTCCACCTGATACCGAAACAGGGCGATTGATAGCGGAAGCGTATCCCGAACGCATTGCACAGCAGCAGGACAAACATAGCGAACGCTACAAGTTGGCCAACGGACGTATAGTGAAGCTGCCCGATCATGATGCGCTTGCACGCGAACGCTGGCTGGCCGTTGCGCATCTCGATGCCGGCAGCCATGAAGGCAAAATTTTTCTGGCTGCACCTTTAGACGAAACCGATCTGGTACATCGTGCAACCGAAACAGAAATTATAAAGTGGGATGCTGCACGCGGTATGGTAGTGGCGCAGCTCGAAAAGAAAATCGGCAATACGGTGCTATCCGCTAAACCGGTTACACAAATACCCGATGCCAAACGTATTGCCGTGCTGTTGTCTGCTTTGCGCGAGGAAGGATTGAAGCTGTTAGGTTGGGATGATGCGCACACCGAATGGCAAAACCGTGTGCTGAGTTTACACGCGTGGCGCCCGGACGAAGGCTGGCCCGATGTAACCACCGAAAACCTGTTGGCTACAGCCGAAGCGTGGCTCACACCTTACCTTAACAACATTACCAAACGCACCGAACTGCAAAAGCTTGATTTGCTGAACATGCTCGCGGGCTTGTTGCCGTGGGATCTGCAACCTGAATTAGATAAGCTCGCGCCTGCACGATTAAGTGTGCCCAGCGGTTCGCAAATTAAGCTCAGTTATTTTGCCGATGGCCGCGCGCCTGTAATGGAAGTGCGCCTGCAGGAAATGTTTGGCCTGCCGGAAACACCTGCCGTAAATGAAGGCCGGACAAAAATTTTACTGCACCTGCTCTCACCCGGCTACAAGCCCGTGCAGGTTACGCAGGACTTAAAAAGCTTCTGGCAAACCACCTACCACGAAGTGCGCAAGGAGTTGCGCATGCGCTATCCCAAACACCATTGGCCCGAAGACCCGTGGACGGCCGAGGCGGTAAGAGGGGTGAGGAGGAGGTAGAACGTGCATATAGCTGCCTTATAGCGAAAGATATATGCGCCTTTTCAGGCACGGTATAGCTGAAATATGTGTACCGGTGTGTATATTCGGTGTCGTAAGCCATACGCAATGAAGACCAAATTCAAAATTATATGAAAATAGGGGTTGATAAACAAAATAACCTGTTCGACAAAGGCAAGGATACTTGGGAGCGGACTGATGAGTTTAAGAAGAGAATTAATAAAGTAAAGCAAGAGCTAAAGGACAAATGTCAGGCGCGTCTTAGTACCGAGAGAAACTGGTTTAAGCGACAACTTATTAAGTTCCAGTATCTAATTGAACTTAAGAAAAGGACGGATGAAATAAGTTCAGCGAAAAACCTGCACTTGACATATAGTTGGACATGAAATGAAGGAGTGTATGCGCCCGGCTTACAACAAAAGCTATAAGTCATTGCCGGGTTTAGTGTAAACGAAAAGTATTATCTTTCAAAATTAAGTTTAGTCACGTGGGACAGTTTTGGCAGGTCGTGCTAAACATTCCGTTTCGCTGCATTTTTTGCGCGTCCAAACCCACCACTGCATATGCGCTCACATTGTACGCAACGCAGTTCGCGAAAAAATGACGACCAAACCGATAACGTTTCAAGTTTATATAATTATAGAAGAATCTAAACAAACCTGTTCGCCATTTGCAATGGCGAACCATGATAGATTGAATTTCCAATTCAAAATAACTAAGTCATTCCCAACCAAGAAGAAAATTGACAATCTAAGAAAGTCGGTTTTTTGACTAAATTTGGATGAAATAGTGAAATTGAAAGAAATTGGGAACTAGGCACAAAATAATCAACGGAGATAGCCGGCTGATGACTGAACTGCCCGACAATTCGGTGCATTTGGCTATCACTTCTCCTCCTTATTGGCAACTCAAAGACTACGGAACGGATAATCAAATCGGTTTCCACGACAGTTACGAGAATTACATTAATAATCTGAATTTGGTTTGGAAAGAGTGCTACCGCACGTTACATAACGGTTGCCGATTGTGCGTAAACATTGGCGACCAATTTGCGCGTTCGGTTTATTACGGACGGTACAAAGTTATTCCTATTCGGGAAGAAATTATCAAATTCTGCGAGAACATAGGGTTTGACTACATGGGAGCAATCATTTGGCAAAAGGTTACAACTTCCAATACAACAGGAGGCGGAGTTCAAATGGGTTCTTATCCTTATCCCAGAAACGGCATTTTAAAATTAGATTACGAATTTATTCTTGTGTTCAAAAAATTGGGAGAAGCCCCGAAACCAACAAAAGAACAAAAAGAACTTTCAAAAATGACTGCCCAGGAATGGAATACATACTTTGCCGGTCATTGGAATTTTGCGGGAGCAAGACAAAACGGACATATCGCAATGTTTCCGGAGGAATTGCCCAAGCGATTGATTAAAATGTTTTCGTTTGTTGGAGAAACAATTCTTGACCCCTTTGCGGGGAGCGGAACAACTGCATTAGCAGCAAAAAATCTTGGTAGAAATTCAGTTGGGTACGAAATCAATCCTGAATTTATTCCATTCATTAAAGACAAGTTGGAAATTCACCTGCCTGCCGGCAAGGCAGGTCAAAAAGATTTGCGCGGTACGACTTGTGAATTTGTGAAGCAGAAAAAAACTAAAACAGATTTTGAAAAAGAAATTCAAGGCCTCCCTTATATTTTCAAAGACCCTCATGTGCTTGACAAAAAAATTGATATAAAAAAATTACAGTTTGGCAGTAAGATAGATAAAAACAGTTCAACCAAACGCGAGGAGCTTTATACAATCAAAGAAGTAATCAGCCCTGAAAAAATTCGGTTAAGCAACGACTTAACCGTAAAACTTATCGGCATAAAAGAAAATCCGAAAATTAATGGGAAAGCCACTTCTTTTCTGATTGAAAAAACAAAGGGCAAACGGGTTTTTCTTAAATATGATAACGTAAAACATGATAGTGAAAACAATTTGCTTTGCTATCTCTATTTGGAAAACAAAACGTTTATCAACGCTCATTTAATCAAAAACGGTTTGGTGCAAGTGGACAGCGATATGGATTTCAAGTACAAGAACAAATTTTTAAACCTTCTTGAGTTAAGCAATGGAAAATAAATTATGGCTGCAAGAAGAACAAAAATTTTTGCAAGCAATACAGGATGTTAAAATTCCAAATGCACAATTAGAAGATGTTGCACTCATAGTGCCCAAAGTGATAATAGACCTCGATTCAATTCCAAAAGGAGGTGGATGTTATTGGATTTGGACGAATGAGCCTGTTTTACATTCACTTCATAAAAATCCCACTCCACTACCTTTCAATGGAGGAGAAATTATATACAACGGGATTGCAAAAGATGATGTTAAAGGGAGAGTAAAACATCATCTCTTCGGTGAAGTTGACGCAGGTTGGTCGGGTATCAGCCTTGACATACATTTCGGGGACACTACTTCACACAGAAAGAAAGCATTATCTGAAAAAGGAAAAGTTCCTTACATAAAAGAAAAAAAAGTGTTACAAAGAAAAACAAAACAGCATATTAAAGGCGATGAAGTAGATGTGTTCAAAGCAATTAGAAGTAAAGACGATTTTTTAAAAATCTATCTTACTGATTCTGAAAAAACTATTATAGAGACTGTAGGATATGAAAAGATATATTTTAGAAATGGAATAGACATCCGTGAAGATAAACATAAAAATTTTGAGTTTAGAGTTTATTATATAACAGGATTGTCTTCGTTATATCTTGATTTTATTGAAAAAAAGTGGAGAGAAGACGTTGGCTTGCCTAAACTTTGTTCATATAGTTCGGGACGATAATTATGATGATAGATTTTCGTTGTTTTCAGCATTGACGACAAGATTAAAAAACGAAGAAGTGATAGGGCAAATTGCTGAAGAAATTAAACGGCTGACGAATAAGTAACAGCCATGCCCCTTTTAAAGGACTTTAAACATATTTTTTTATACGGATTAGTTTTGGCGATTTTGGTTTTTGCACTGAAGTGGCTGCAATGGAAGATTTTGATTATCGACAACGCGATAGATATCTACATCGGGCTTGTTGCAGTCTTTTTTACGGCTTTGGGGGTTTGGGTGGCAACACAACTGGCAAAGCCGAAAATACAAACCGTAATTGTGGAAAAAGAGATTTTTATAACGCAACCCCGGGAATTTGCCATTAACGAGGTCGAGCTAAAAAAACTCGATTTAAGCAACCGGGAGTATGAAGTATTACAGCTTTTGACAAAAGGACACAGTAATACGGAGATTGCGGAAAGCCTGTTCCTTTCCCTGAGCACTATAAAAACACACCTCTCCAACCTGTACTCCAAAATGGATGTAAAAAGCAGGACACAGGCATTGGAAAAAGCTAAAAGATTGAGAATCATTGAATAAGTGATTTCATACTTTAGTACAAACCGTTTTGAAATTAAACTTTGGTACTTAAGTATGAGCCTTACCGCATTTGCCGGTTTTAGCTTGCAGTGAATTTTAACAACTGAACAAATGAAAAGAACAGTTTCCGTTATTGGACTGATCATCGGGACGATTTTATCAGCCAATACCATTGTAATGATGAACAGGATGTATACCGATCCGGATTTTAAAGGCAACGACATATTGGGCTATGCTGCTATGGTTGCGCTTTTTTCGCTTATTTTCGTTGGCGTCAGGAATTACCGGAACAAGCACCTGGATGGATTTATTTCATTTGGAAATGCATTTAAAATAGGAGCATGGATTGCTTTTGTGGCATCAACCATCTATGTGATACTGGGGTTATCTTATTATTACCTCATGGTTCCTGATTTTATTGAGGTCTATGTTCAGTATATTCTGAAACACACACCACCTGCAGAGCTGCAGGCGCGTACTGCCGAGATGGAGAATTTCAAGGAAATGTATAAAAATCCTCTCTTTGCAATTTTGATTTCCTATTTTGAAGTTTTACCGGTAGGGCTTTTGGTGGCCCTGGTGAGCGCATGGATTGTAAAGAAAAAGAGTAATTAACTTAAAAAATCGCGCATAAATAACATGAACCCTAACAATACACGAGTTTACAAAATGTCTTTTGCCGGAGTTTATCCGCATTACATTACAAAGGCAGAGAAGAAAGGGCGCACCAAAGAAGAGGTGGATACCATTATTTGCTGGCTGACCGGGTACACCAAAAAATCCCTGCAAAAGCAAATCGATACAAAAGTTGATTTGGAAACTTTTTTCGCGCAGGCTCCGCAGCTTAACCCGAATGTGTCGATGATTACCGGTGTAATCTGCGGCTATCGTGTAGAAGATATCAAAGAGCCCCTCATGCAAAAGATCCGGTACATGGATAAGCTGATTGATGAGCTGGCAAAAGGAAGAGCGATGGAAAAGATCCTGCGGAAGTAAGCTTTCATCCGGGCTCAGGTTTTCCCGGCAACCCTGCAAATAGGTTTAGCATCGTGTTATTAGTTTCCTATCTTTAGCGCGATGGAAAATCCGGGAGCATCGGAAAAGAAAAGTATATTCAGCAACCTGACTGTCCAGGTTCTTATCGCCATTGTATTAGGTATTATCGTGGGTGCGTTGTTCCCGGCATTTGCATCAACAGCTAAACTGATCAGCGAAGTATTTATCAACCTGATTCGCATGGTGGTGGCACCCATCATTTTTTTTACAGTGGTGATAGGCATAGCGGGTGTGGGAAGTCTGAAAAAGCTGGGCCGGGTAGGGGGCAAGGCCCTGCTGTATTTTGAAGTAATAACTACACTGGCCCTGGTAATCGGGTTGATTGTAGCCAATGTGATACGCCCGGGCGATGGTGTAGAGTTTACTGCTGCCGCTTCTGAAGCGGCCTCGCAATACGAGAAGCAGGCACAAGGTGTAAACTGGGGCGAGTTTTTCAGTCACCTGGTTCCGCATAATGCCATTGGCGCTTTTGCACAAGGCGATATTCTGCAGGTGTTGGTTTTCTCGGTGTTGTTTGGTGTGGCGGTTACCCGCCTCGGCAAAACCGGTGAAGCCATAACCGGCATGTTCGATAAGGTATTGAAAGTCTTCTTCGAAATCATGCGTATGGTTATGAAGCTGGCCCCGCTGGGCGCTTTTGGTGGTATAGCATTTACAGTGGGCAATTACGGGTTTGCAGCTTTATTGCCGTTAGCCAGGCTCATGGGCTCGGTGTATGCTACCATGTTCATTTTCATTTTCGGAGTGCTGGGCCTGGTGGGCTACCTCTACAAGTTCAGTGTCTGGGGCCTGATCAAATACATTCGTAACGAATTGTTGATTGTATTGGGCACCTCTTCATCCGAAGCGGCCCTGCCCCTTGTAATCAAACGACTTGAGCAATACGGTTGCTCGAAACCGGTAACGGGCCTGGTTATACCGGCAGGTTACTCCTTTAACCTGGATGGAACAACCATTTACCTTTCAATGGCAATCATTTTTCTGGCACAGGTTTTTAATGTACCGCTTACGTTTTGGGATCAGGCATCCATTATCGGTGTGTTGATGATCACCAGCAAAGGGGCTGCCGCTATTACGGGTGGCGGATTTATTGTACTGGCTTCTACACTTTCGGCTTACCCGGCTATCCCGGTGGAAGGACTAACACTGTTAATAGGGGTAGACCGGTTTATGTCTGAGGCGCGCGCCATCACCAACCTGATTGGTAACAGCGTGGCAACCGTGGTGGTAGCTAAAAGCGAAAACGAATTTCACCCTCCGGCCCGGGAAACGCTCGTAAATGAAGCCGGGCAATAACCTGGATTTTCTCTAAAACGACCTGTTTTTAGGGGCAGCAGTAAAAAAATTCTGGCTTTGCTTGCTTTACTTTTAAATACAAAGTACTTTTGAATAAAAAAAATAATCAGCAAGCCCACTATGAAAAACCTGGTTAAATTTTGCCGCACCATTCCCGGTGTGGCAGTAATTACCTTACTCATCTTATCGGTGCCGTTTGTAGCCATGCAGTTTACCAACGAGGTGAATTGGAGCGTATCGGATTTTGTGATCATGGGCATTCTTGTTTTCAGCACCATGCTGGCTTATGTGCTGATTAGCCGTTATGCCCCCGGCTTCATTTATCGTGCGGCTATTGGGTTGGCCATAGGCGCTACGTTCCTGATGGTGTGGGCTAACCTGGCTGTGGGATTGATTGGCAGCGGTCCGCATGCAGGTAATCTCATGTATATCGGTGTGGTGGCGGTGGTTATCGTGGGTACATACTTTTCAAAACTTGCAGCAAAAGGAATGGAGCTGGTCATGTTTGGCGCTGCGCTTTCGTTGATGCTGCTTGCGGCAATTGCTTTGCTTGTCAATATGCAGGCTTATCCCGGTTCTTCTGTAGGCGAGATCATTGGCGTGAATGCTTTTTTCGTAATGCTGTATACTGTTTCAGGATTGTTGTTTCGCTACATAGCGCCTGAACGCCAGGCTCAGAAATCGGCCAGTTGATCATCCGCGATAAAACACGTACATCCAAAGTCGGGTATGTGAAAATTTCAACAGGAATTACCTCGTGTGGTCTTTGGCAATTTTCATAGCCGAGGTTTTGATCGCCTTGTTTGTACACGACAGCTTCATCAGGCCTTACGTGGGCGATGTGCTGGTGGTGATCCTGATTTATTGTTTTGTTAAATCGTTTATTGACTTGCCGGAGTGGTAGAAATATGTGTTGAAAAAGCCGGTGATATGAAGAAGGAATATTTTGTAGATGAACGCTCCATTGTGCGGCAGATATGGGGACGAAGCGATACCATCCTGTTTATTTTTGCAGGAGCTGCTGCCGAGTTTGCGTTAAACAAATCGGTGGACTGGCTGTACTTTACCGGTCGTCTTCCGGCCGACCCGGTCGGCCGGTTGTTCTCCACGGTTTCATATGCGCGTGCTATTGTGTTCTCGGAAAAGCAAACAGCCTGGCGCACCATTGATGCCATGACACAGATACATGCGCAGGTAGAAGCAAAACGCGGAACCAGGATACCGGATCAGGCATACCGCGATGTGTTATTTATGCTTACGGATTATTCCATTCGGGCGTTTGAAGTGTTGGAGCATAAGCTGGGTTTGGCCGAAAAGAAAGAAGTGTTTGATGTCTTTAACCGGCTGGGGAACCGGATGGGCTTGCGCGGTTTACCTCGGTCATTTGAAGCGTGGCAGACTATGCGCAAAGCACATCTTCAGCAAAACCTGCAATACAGTGAATATACAAACCATCTGTTTGCACAATACCGGAAGCATTTGGGAGGAATGCGGTATCGGCTTTTGCTGGAAGTGCAAGCCTGTATTATGCCGGGGCATGTGCGAAATTTGCTGGGCTTTCATAAAGTATCTTTTCTGTACCCGGTTGTAGTTTGCTATCGGGCAAGCCGGGTAGTTAAGCTGGACGGATTTCTAAAATCGTTAATCCTGCCAGCCCGCTACAGGCAGGCTATCCTGGCATTGGATAAACAATTGGATAAACAACCTGCGAAACGATCAGCCCCGCATGACTCGTTGCCTGGCCGTTATTCACATTCGTTCTAAATAACCACCGGTAAAGCGTTCCGGCATTTCAACAGGTTTTAGATTAGCAATAGTGATTTAAATCATTAACTTTCCTTGATGATTTCTTTTGCATAAAAATCCAAAACTATAACCAAGTTGATATGGCAGCCTATTCAATCCATGTAAACGGAGAAACCAAAAAGATAGATGTCGCTTCCGATACACCATTATTATGGGTATTGCGGGATTCATTGGGTCTTGTGGGTACCAAATACGGATGCGGTATTGCACAATGCGGTGCCTGTACCGTACACCTGAATGGCACTGCTGTACGTTCATGCTCATTGCCCATTTCAGCCATTGGGGCAAGTAAAGTTACCACCATAGAGGGCCTTTCCAAAGAGGGCGACCACCCGGTGCAGCAAGCCTGGCAGGAAGTAGATGTACCGCAATGCGGCTATTGTCAGGCAGGCCAGATCATGAGTGCGGCTGCATTGCTGACCAAAAATCCATCGCCATCGGAAGACCAGATTGCCACAGCTATGAATGGTAACATTTGCCGCTGCGGAACTTATCATCGTATTAAAGAAGCGGTTGTACTGGCATCATCCAAAATGAAATAGGTATGGAAACATTAACCAAAACAAGCAGAAGGGATTTTCTGAAGCTCGGACTTACTGCCGGTGGCGGATTGGTGCTGAGCTTTAACTGGAGTGATTCGCTTGCGCGGATTACCCATGCGGGAGATGAAGCCGCAGTCAATGTAGATTTCAACAGCTACCTGTCCATTTCGCCCGATGATGTGATTACCATCTTTTCGCCTAACCCGGAATTGGGCCAGAACATTAAAACCTCTTTCCCGATGGTGGTGGCCGAAGAGCTGGATGCCGACTGGAAAAAAGTAAACGTAGTGCAGGCTGCATTAGATGTAAAAAAATACGACCGCCAGCTAACCGGTGGAAGCGGTGCAGTGCCGCATTCGTGGGAACGTCTGCGTAAAGCAGGCGCCACAGCGCGACAGATGTTAATGGAAGCAGCAGCAAAAAAATGGAACGTGTCAGCTTCATCGCTCACTGCAAGCAACGGGTTTGTGATCCATGCGGACGGGCGTAAGCTCAGCTACGGTGCGCTGGCTGCCGATGCAGCCGGTATTCCTGTGCCCACCGAAGTAAAGCTGAAAAACCCCAAAGACTTTAAGCTGATCGGTACTGCGGTGCCTAATGTTGATAATAAAGAGATGGTTACGGGCAAGCCGTTGTACGGGCTTGACTTCTACCGCGAGGGCATGTTGCATGCCATGATTCAGCGCCCGCCTGCGTTTGGCACGAAGATCAAATCTGTAAATGCTGCCGCTGCCAAAGCATTACCCGGCATTGTAGATGTGGTTACATTCAAAAACAATGTAGCCATTGTAGGAAAATCCACCTGGGAGATAATGAAAGCCCGCAGGGTGCTGAAGGTAGAGTATGAAAAAGAAGGTAATATCGAAAGCACAACCGATCACGATAAGCTGTTTAAAGAATTGCTGGATAAGCCCGAAGCAACCGTAAGAAGGCAGGATGGCGATGTAGTAGCGGCATTTAAAAATGCAGCTACGGTCATCAAGCGTGAGTATCAATGTCCGTTTCTTTCGCACGCGCCTATGGAACCGATGAACTTTTTTGCGCATGTAAAAGCCGATAGCGTTGAATTAGTTGGCCCTACGCAAACTCCCGATCGGGCGCGTAATGCCACCGCGCAGTTGCTGGGCATTTCGCCCGATAAAGTTACGGTTGAGTTAACCCGGCTGGGTGGCGGATTTGGAAGAAGATTGCAAGCTGACTATGTAGTAGAAGCAGCCGAGCTATCTAAGCTGATCAATGCCCCGGTAAAAGTTACGTGGAGCCGGGAAGATGATATGATGGGAGGAAGCTACCGCCCTGCAGTTCGCTACCGGTTTGAAGCTGCCCTTGATGCGAAAGGAAGCATGACGGGCTATAAGCTTCGGGGTGTGGGAATCAACGCGGGCAACTCTACACGCGAAGATAATTTTCCATCAGGCGCGGTCGATAATTTATTGATTGAATCAATCGATCATCAATCGCCTATTACCACGGGTGCCTGGCGTGCGCCCATTACCAACTTTCTTGCTTTCGCAGAACAGGCATTTTTAGATGAAGTGGCGCTGGCAGCCAAGAAAGACCCGGTACAATTCCGGTTGGAGCTGCTGGATAAAGCAAAGCAATCCCCGGTAGGTGCAATCCGGTATGATATTGACCGTACAAAGTCGGTCATCAACCTGGTGGCCGAAAAATCCGGATGGGGTAAAAAGAAAAACCTCGCGCAGGGCTTTAGTGTTTATTTCTCGCACCGTTCGTACGTGGCGCAGGTGGCCGAAGTAGAAATGGTTAGTGGTAACCCGGTGCTGAAAAAAATCTATGCCGCTTCGGATTGTGGAATTGTGATTAACCTGAGTGGCGCCCGGCAGCAGGTAATGGGGGGTATTGTAGATGGATTGGGTCATGCGCTTTACGGACAAGTTACCTTTAAGGAAGGCGCTGCCGAACAACACAACTTCAACAATTACCGGTTGATTCGTTACAATGAAGTTCCGGAAGTAGAGGTACATTTTGTAGATAACGGAATTGATCCGACCGGTTTGGGCGAACCCGCACTGCCGCCAACCGGTGGTGCAGTGGCCAACGCCATCTTTAAAGCAACCGGCAAGCGATTGTACAATCAGCCGTTTATCTTACAGGAAGAAATGAAAGGCGTGAAGCTGGGGCTGAAGATGTAAGGTACAGGACAGATTGATTTGAAAAGCTTCGTTGACCTGCATAAGCAAAACGAAGCTTTTTTGTTTCGGGTTGTTTAAATCATATAAAACTATGTGATTTCTATGGTAGAACAGTTTGTGTTAATTGTGGTCAGAAGCTTAAAGAAATAGAAATCCATTACTATATGCCCGTATAATTGAACGGACTAATTTCTTTTAGTCTTACTTTCAATTCAGGCTTCACATCCAGACCATCAATAAATTTGTGAATACCGGCCTGCGTAATTTTTTCGTTAGTGCGGGTAAGTTCTTTTAATGCTTCGTAGGGATTCGGATAGTTCTCTTTTCGCAAAACGGTTTGAATCGCTTCGGCTACCACGGCCCAGTTTTCTTCGAGGTCGTGATCAATAGCCGCTTTATTAAGCTCCAGCTTGTTAATTCCTTTCTCCAGCGATTTAAGCGCAAGCAGCGTATGGCCTAACGGTACTCCAATATTGCGTAATACCGTAGAATCAGTCAGGTCGCGCTGAAGCCTGGATATGGGTAGCTTGCCTGCCAGGTGCTCATACAATGCATTGGCAATGCCCAGGTTGCCTTCCGCATTTTCAAAGTCAATCGGGTTTACCTTGTGTGGCATGGCGCTGGAACCTACTTCGCCAGCTTTAATTTTCTGCCTGAAATAATTCATAGAAATGTATTGCCATGCATCGCGACTGAAATCAACCAGAATAGTGTTGATGCGTTTCAGGTTATCGAACAAGGCCGCCAGGTTATCGTAATGCTCTACCTGTGTGGTTGGGTTGCTGCGCAGTAACCCTAATTGCGTATTTACAAATGAATCGGCAAAATCAATCCAATTGATTTGCGGATAGGCAATATGATGCGCGTTGAAGTTGCCGGTAGCGCCACCAAATTTGGCTGAGTAAGGAATGGTGTCCAGCAACTGAACCTGCTTTTGTAACCGAACAACAAATACCCGGATCTCTTTGCCAAGTCGTGTAGGCGATGCAGGCTGGCCATGTGTGCGGGCCAGCATGGCAATATCCTGCCATTCGGCAGAAAGTTTATTCAGGGTTGTAATGATGTTTTGAATAGCAGGCGCCAGAACATTTGCGATGGCTTCCTTCAGCGAAAGCGGAATAGCCGTATTGTTTATATCCTGCGAAGTAAGCCCGAAGTGAATAAACTCTTTGAAATCCGATAAGCCCAGCTCGTCAAATTTCTTTTTCAGAAAATATTCAACAGCCTTAACATCGTGGTTGGTCGTTTTTTCGATTTCTTTTATTGCCACGGCATCGGCTTCGCTGAATTTCGTATAGATGCTTCGCACATCTGCTGTTTCCCCCCCCGAAAAATTTTTCAGATCGGGTAATACGCGCGTAAGGGCAACCAGGTATTCAACTTCCACACGCACACGGTAATAAATCAATCCATATTCAGAAAAGTAGGGAGCAAGTGGCTGGGTAGCGGAAGCATAACGCCCGTCAAGGGGCGAAAGAGCATGAAGTGATGCGGACACGAATAATCTGTTAAGGTGTAAAGATACAAAATTCAGATTACCCTCGGGTATGAATTAAGTGCTGACTATTCCGGGTAAACCAGGCTACGTTGTAACTCCACGATCTTTTCCAGGTGGTGCAGCTCCTGTTTTATTCCTTTCCGGATCATGAGGGTAAGCAGAACAGCTATTACAAGCGCACCTGCATCTAACGCGATCATCCAGAAGGTTGAAAAGTGCCTGCTGAATTCGGGGGTAAGCATATAGAACCCAATAAAATACACGACCAGGATTATGATTGTAACGGGCCCGTGTATGTGTTTCCGGAACTTGAGGAAGGATACTGTATTTTGAAGTGATGCGGCAGCCGTATCCGAAACTTTTATTTTACGCGAGCGCCATACGCTGAAAAGCTCAACCGCAATCCGTATCACTAATCCTCCTATCATCAGGTTATAACCGATCTTACTGAGCATGTCCTGGAAGCTGTAGAGATAGTAGAAGTAAAACATGAGCACCACCACCGTAGCGGAAAGCACAGCCGCATTACCGTAATGTGCAGCAAGTGTCTTCTTTTTACGAGCCTGGCCAGCCTCAATCAATGTTTTAATGTTGGCTTTCGGTTGTTCGTTTCCGGTTGCACGGACTTGTTCCCAAAGGGCAGCCACATCATCCATTTCTGCGTCTTTCATATTCAATGAATGTTTTTAGTTTCGTTTTAATGCGGTGAATTTTTACCCGCAGGTTGTTTTCGGTTACACCCATTATGCGTGCAATTTCTTCGTACGTTACTTCATCCAGTACCATCATCATCATTAACCGGTCTACCTCGTCCAGTTGGCCAATGGCCCGGTACAGGACTTTCTCGTTTTCCTGTGCGGCAGCATCTGTTTCGGTGGCATGTGCTGCTGTTTCCAACGAAACTTTTATTTTGTTCTTGTCTTTACGGATTTGCAGCAGGCAGGTATTAACCGTTATGCGATAGATCCATGTTTTATAAGACGCTTCGGCCCGGTATCCCGGCAGGGCATTCCACACATTTATAAATACTTCTTGGGCAAGATCGTGTGCCAGATCCATATCACCTTTCATAAAGCCCCGGCACAGGTTCAGCACCATACTATAGTATTGGCGGTGTATTTTTTCAAATTCGGGTAAGTGTGCCTGGTTCATGGCTGGTTAAAGGCGTGGAGCATTATTCTTCTGCCCGGGTTTTCAGGGCTTTGCTTTTAAAATCAAAATATAACAAGCCGGCCAGCGCCATCAGGCAAAAGCCAAGCAGTAAAGGTATCAGGTAAATTTTATCCGTTGGAAGATACATGCCAAGCAGAAATGCGCCAACTGAAATAACGCCAGCCGAAATGGCGAATAGCTTATTCTTGTAATACCAGCTATACGGAAAAAAATGGGCGCCTGTAATAATAGCATAAACCATTACAAAGTATTCGGGCATTTTAAGCAGGGTAAAAAACAAAAAAGGAAAATAGAAAAGCTGAGCGAAGTTTAGCCAAAGCCCCAATGGGTTTAACGGATTATTTTTTAAAGTCCATGCAGTTTTAAACAGCCTTGAAAATAAAGCTGCGAGCGGAAGCATGATGGCACCAACGCAAAAGGTTAAAACCGCCCGGTTGTAGGCAGTCAGATCAAGCATCCACACGTAGCTGATAACCAACCAAACCAGACTGGCGGCAACTATAAAGTCTATTCCATTCTTGGCTTTTACCGAAAGCTCAATGCGCAGCAGGTCAAAATTGTTCTGGCTTATCATAGCTATCTGGTTAAAAAACTGTTTTTTCAATTTTTACCGCAGGGGGTTGCGACAGGGCTGTAACGGAGCATGAGGTCAGCAGCCGGAGGATCGTCTTTTTCATAAGCTTTTTGGTTTTTTAATGCTCAGATGCAATCAGCTACCCGATTATTACATTCTTTTTTAAAAATTTTTCAGGATTTTTGTCGCTTTACTGTTTAACAAGCATCTAACACCATTCGTCAAAAACCAGAAACATAGCACGTCAGCAGCCGTATCAGGCTGTACCTGCCTCACACACCCGCATGAACTTCCGCCTTATTCGTATTGCTGCCCTGGTCTTGTTACCTTTTGCCTTGCCGGCCCAGAATAAACCGGGCATGCAATTGCCCATCAAAAAAATTTCTTCGCCCATTGTATTGGATGGCAAGCTGGATGAGGAAGCCTGGAAAGACGCATCTGTAGCAACCGGTTTTTACATGAACTACCCGTACGATACCGCGCTGGCTCCTTTTCAGACAGAGGCGAGGCTGGCGTTTGACGAGCACATGCTGTATGTGTCGTTTGTGTGTTATGATGATGATACACCTGACCTGATGCAATCTTTGAGAAGGGATTTTGATTTCGATCGTACGGATAACATCGGTATTTATTTAGGGCCGTACAACGATCGCATCAATGGCTTCTACTTCCAGGTTACGCCTTACGGAGTACAGGCCGAAGGCGTGATCTCCACCGGGGGCGCAGGTGATGACAGCTACAACGATACCTGGGATAACAAGTGGTACTCGAAAGTAGTGCGCTCAAAAGACAAATGGGTGGCTGAGCTGGCTATTCCGTTCAAGAGCTTTCGCTATAAAAGCATGGAAGAGTGGAACATTACTTTTTTAAGGTGGGATCGGAAACGTAACCTTTCTTCAAGCTGGATTGCCACGCCCATTCAGTTTATCCCGGCATCTTTTGCATACTCCGGCCAGCTTGTATGGAGTGAGCTTCCACCCAAAAGCAAAGGGAATGTTTCGGTTATTCCATACGTGGCGGGTGGCGCTTATCGCGATAATGAAACCCTGCCGGCTTCGCGCGATACAGATTTGCAGGTCGGCTTTGATGCCAAGATAGCGGTTACACCCGCGCTGAATCTTGACCTTACGGTTAACCCTGATTTTTCGCAGGTAGAGGTGGACAGGCAGGTTATTAATCTTACCCGGTTTGAATTTCAGTTTCCGGAGCGCAGGCAATTTTTTCTCGAGAATAATGATTTGTTTGCCGGGGCAGGCTTTCCGGAAGCGCGCCCGTTTTTTTCGAGGCGGATTGGAATTGCAAAAGACAGTACAGGCAGCTTAACGCGCGTGCCGATTCTGTATGGCGCCCGCCTGAGCGGGTCAATCAACAAACAGTGGCGCATAAGCGCGTTGAACATGCATACCAAAGAAAAGCTATCGGCCGGGTTACCCGCTCAGAATTATAGTGTAGCTGCCGTGCAACGCAACTTCTGGAAACAAAGCAACATTACCTTCATGTATGTGAACAAGGAATCATTAAAAGTAAACGACCGCGATACCTTAAAATATTTTCACGAGGATTTGTTAAAGTACCGGGTTACCGGGAACGATACCGTTCCTGCGTTCAGCCGCTATAACCGGGTGCTTACGGCCGACCTGGATATGCGCAGCGCCAATAACACATGGACAGCCAATTTCTACTACTCCGGTTCCTTTTCGCCCATGATGACAGGCAAGCGTATGTCGGGCGGCAGCTTTATTCGCTATACCAAGCGCAAAGTAAATTTTTTGGCGGGTAATACTTTTGTGCAAAAGAACTACAATGCAGAAGCAGGCTTTGTGCCCAGTCGTAATGTTTACCCGGGTGTGCAGAGTTATTTTGGCGGAGGCGAGTACATCATGTTCCCGAAAACAAAGCGCCTGGTAAATATGGGTGTGGGCACCGAATTAAGCATGAATGTAATTCCGGGTGGCAGGGTTACGGATAAATCCTTTAGCCTGGGTTATGGTTTTAATTTTATGAATACATCCGAGCTTGTATTTTATTACTACCAGACCTACCAGCAGCTTACCAATTCTTTTAACCCCGTTGACGCTGAAAAATATATTGAATTTAAAGCAGGAGAAGAGTACACCTGGGATGGTACAGGGGTAAGGGTCAGTTCCGATCAGCGCAAGCTCTTTTATTACCAGCTTGAAGCCCGGTATGGCGGATTTTATAATGGCAGCAACTTTAATGTTACCGGTGAAATGAATTACCGGTACCAGCCCTATGGCAGCGTGGCGGTAAGATTCGATTATAATGATTTGCGCCTGGCCGAAGGGTATGGCAAAGAAAAATTATTGCTGGTGGGGCCCCGGATAGACCTGACATTTACCGACAAGATTTTTCTGACCACGTTTGTTCAATACAACAACCTGGCTGATAATGTAAACCTGAACACCCGCCTGCAATGGCGTTACAAGCCGGCCAGTGATTTTTTTGTAGTATATACCGAAAATTACCTGCCCGAAAATATGCGCAGTAAAAATCGTGCTTTGGTATTCAAATTTACCTACTGGCTTAATTTATAATGAGTCATTTCTATGTGTCCTGTGTGTGTCTGTGTGATTTGCCTTAGTATGCCTGAATCCTGATAAGTGAACCCATAGGTTAAGGATTATTCGCGCTATCATGCTACCTTTGCAGGAAATTTTTATTGAGCATGGCGTTTGGTTTATTTAAGAAGGGTGAGAAAAAAGAGGCGCCTGCACCGGCAGGCCCGCATTATCACAACCTGCGTGTAAAGCAGGTGGTGCAGGAAACAAAAGATGCCATCAGCATTGTTTTTGAGCAGCCGGAAAAAAAGATTTCGTATAAGGCCGGCCAGTTTCTTACCCTCATCGCCACCATTGCAGGTAAAGAGGTGCGCAGGGCCTATTCACTTAATTCTTCGCCCGTAACGGATGCAGATTTGTCGGTAACCGTAAAGCGTGTGGATGACGGCCTTATGTCCAACTGGTTGCCCGACAATGTAAAGGCCGGAAGTACGCTGAAGGTGATGGAGCCAATGGGCCAGTTTACTACCGAATTTAAAAAAGAGAATAAACGGCACCTTGTTTTGTTTGCCGGGGGCTCAGGCATTACACCCATGATGTCGATCATAAAAACAACGTTGGTAGAAGAGCCTGAGAGTATCTGTTCGCTCATTTACTGCAACCGCGATATCGACAGCATCATTTTTAAAAATACATTCGATGAATTGCAGACAAAGTATGAAGGCCGCCTTCATGTAATCCATGTGTTGGATAATGCACCCTTAAACTGGCAGGGGCATTCGGGGTTGCTTAATCACGATATGCTCGCTAAAATCCTGGAGCGTATTCCGGACTGGGGCATGGACAGCACCACGTACCTGATGTGTGGCCCCGAAGGGATGATGAAAAACGTGCAAACCTTGCTGGAAGCACGCCACATACCGGCCGGAAAGATTTTCAAAGAGAGCTTTGTGCAAGGCACCATCGACAAGGAGAACAAGAAAGAAGCTGCCCCGGCAGCAGGGGATGGGCCGCGTGCGCATGAAGTTACAGTGCGTTACGATGGCCAGGAATATAAGTTTGTGGTCGAACCCGATCGTACTATCCTCGAAACAGCTTTGGATAACGGGATAGATCTGCCGTACTCCTGTCAGAGCGGCTTGTGCACAGCTTGCCGGGGCCGGGCATTAAGCGGCCAGGTTAAGCTGGATGAAGAAGAAGGCTTATCACAATCGGAACGTGCCGAAGGTTATGTGCTAACCTGCGTAGGCCACCCGGTGTCAGACGATGTAGTGATCGAAATCGGGTAAGTAAAGTAGCCGGTCAGTACGCGCGGTCTACATTGCCCGAACCGTAAACTTTTTTGGTTACGTTTTTGGTGTTGCCTTTGTGTTTGATGGTGCCGCTCCCCAAAACGGTAGCATCCAAAGAAGCTGAAGCAGTAAGCTCGCAGATTCCGGAACCGCTCATTTTTACTTTGGCGTTTTCCAGCTCGCATGAAAATCCGTTCAGCGACCCGCTGCCGCTCATCACAATATCATTGGCCGCAGCATAGCCTTTCAGGGTAACGTTACCGGAGCCGCTGATTTCAGTTTTTACATTATTGCCTTTCAGATCCAGGTCTATTGCGCCACTGCCTGACACAGCCAGGCTGATGTAATCAGCCGCTATGGAGTTTTCAGAGATAATTTTGCCGCCACCGTTTACCTGCAGCTCGTTCAGGTTTTTTACGCTCACCATAATTTTCATGGTCGGGCGGATTTTAATATCATCGATTTTTGCCCAGATGCTTTTGTTAGGATTATCAGGCTTACGCTCTACGTTAATAAGTAAAACTCCATTTTCAACTTTTACCGTGGTAAGCTCCCAGATTTCGGTAAGGGCCTCCACCGTTACCTCTTGTTTGTTGGTTTGCTTTACATAAACCGTGTAGTTTGAGTTTACGTAAATGCTTTTGAATTCGGGAAGCTCTAATGTTTTTTTGGTGGTTTGTGCAAAGGTGAATGATGCCACAGACAGGAGCACCAGCGAAACGAGGATAATGGCGAAAATGAAGTTGATCTTTCTCATCTTAAGCTTAGTTAGATAGTTTGCCAAACTGCAAAGCTTTACAGATTGCAGAAGTGATAATTCGGTAAAGCTACCAGCAGCCGGATAAAATGACTAAACCGGGGTTAAACTTATCCTGTCGATGTTATTTTTTTTTGAAAATGTACCAGAAAATCCACACAAACAGGGCTAATCCCACGCATATTATAAAGAAAACAACAGGGGTTATCAGCTTAACTGCGTGCATACCGGGTGTGTTTAAAGTCGAATTCTGGCCTGAAATTTAAGATCATTTCGGGTATTTCCGATAATAGTTTCGCTGCCCGAACCAATGGTTTCGGTGTTGGAATAGGTAGTGCGCGCCCATCGCAACCAAATATCTGCTGCCGGTGAAATGCTGTATTGAACCAGTACATAGCTTCTTACGCCTACGCCATAATAAGCAGGAAATGAGAAGGCCAGCCATACATCTTTTTCAAAAGCATACAAACGGTTGTCGTAGTCGTCTGTATCAAACAGGGCGTAACGGCCGTTTAGCGTAAACTTTCTGCGCTGAAAAGTTATGTCCTGGATAAGCGCCATGCCCCGTGTTGGCGGGGCGGTAAGCGCATAGCTGCTGAACTGGGCCCGGGTTCGTAATGAAAGCCCGGGTGTTGCCTGGTAGCTGGCATTTAGCCAGTAATTACGCTTGGTGCCTATGGCGGTGGAATAGAGGTTAGATTCAACGGATTGGTTTCTGATTTTGCGCTCTTCGCGCATTTGTGCAAAGAAACTTACATGGCGTGAAGGTTTGTAGTTGAACCGCAGCAGCCATTCCTGCCCTTCCGAAGGACTGTAACCCCGGTACCGAAGCCAGTTAAACCGGAACCAATCGAAGTAGCCGCTGATCCAGTATTTTTTATTGAACGTGTATTTCCATCCCCAGTAAAGCGCCTGTTCGTTTTGTGGCAGGGAGTTCTCACTTACGGCATTGCTGTAAAACGTATAATAAGACCTGCTGAAGTTCCGGTAAAGGAGGGCTACATCAAGGGCCGGTGTAAGGCTCATGATGCTGCCGGCAATTGCAGCAGCGCCATGCGCAAAGCTGTAAGCTGCTTCACCAAATACCGATACGTTGCGGTAGGCATAGTTAACAAAGATGCTGCCGTTGGTATTCCTGTCGCCCTGGAAATAAAATTGATTATATGGTGTGGCATTGCGCTGTAGTGGAACACTGAACCGGGTGTGGTGAAGGATGGTTCCCGCATCCAGCCGCTTGTATTTAAAGGAGAGGACTATTCCGGCATTGCTTTCGCGAACACTATTCTGGTTGGCGATTTCAGCACGTATCCGATGCAGCCCGGTGGTGCCAAGCGATGAAACACCCCACGCACCGGTTGAATCAGCCTGAAGGCTGCCATCGCGCCAGCGTGTAGAAAAAAAACCGTTTAGCGTTACTGATCGTGAAAGCTGGTAGCTTGTAGCGACACCTCTGAAATAACCGGCTTCGTAGGCAGATGTGTAGGGGAGAAAGCCGATGTTCGCTCTTCGTATAGCAGCAACAGCCTCGGCATTTTTTCCAATGCCGAATGCAGAACCTAATACCAGGCCTTGCCCGAACTGGGCCTGGTAATCACCCATTACCAGGTTCTTTAATTTATGCTTGTTGATGACCTGCGCATGAAAGGAGAGAAAGCCCGGCCCATATTGTTTCCGGCCGGGCGCCCATTCAATTTTTTCACCGGCATCTTTCTCGGCAGTAAAGCCTATGCTGAAATCTCCGGGGCGGCTGGTGCGAAAACGTGTGTAAAAACGATCGGGTGAACCGGTGTACCGGCTTGCTTCTGACGCATCAGGGCTATAACCCCGTCTGCGTTCCAGCGTGCGATCATGTCGCAAGATCAGGTAGTTGTTCCGCTCCTTAAGAATCCTGATGAGTAAAGATCTATTCAATCCGCTTTGCGGATCCGGAACCGTTACGAATTGAATCAGCCGGTCAAACGTTTGCCTGTCTATTTGCGGAATAGCTTGCAATTCATAAAGTGAAACGAACGGGCCGGTTTCATTACGGTAATCGAGAATGGCTTGTACCTGGGCTTCGTTTAAAATGTAAAGCGTTCGCAGTTGTTCAGCCGTAACTAAGTTCAGATCTGCCCGGTGCGAAAGCAGCAGCGCAAGATTTTCGTAGAGTTCCTCATAATTGAAATCTTCATCCTGCCCGGCCATCAGCTCATCCACTAATTGTTCAAGGTCAACTTCCTTGCGCGCTATATCCTGCGAAAAACAAACGCCTGCACCCAGTATGGAAATCGCAAGCAATGTTGTTCTCATGATTTTTTGCGGTTGAATTGGTATGTTACGGAAGCCTGGTGGCTTGCACCGGTTAATGCATTCAGTTGAATGGCATAATCTGCCCGGATGGATTTTTGCTTTGTACCTAATCCGAAAAAACCGCTGGAAGGTTGAAGGTTAAAGCCGGTACGTGCAAAAAATTTGTTTCTGAACTCGTACTCAAGCCCGGTGCGCCAGGTAGCGGCATATAGCAGGTCTTTCTCAATTTCTGTGGCGACAAGAACCTTGCTGTTTACTTTACAGGTAAGCCCGGCAGTAAGCCGCGTAGGCAACGATTCCTGAATGTGCTCCGATTTAATTTTGGATTGCGTAAGATTGTTAATGCTGGCCGAAATAAAGATCGCTTCAGTAAGCTGCGTAATACCGCCAAAATCAAGTGTCATAGCCCTGTGGGAATCAAATCCCTGCGCCTGGTATTGAATGTAGTTAACCTTTAATCCAAGTGATGTAATTCCGAATTTGTTTGCCATGCCGGCACTCACCAGGTGCTCATTATATAAATCATCGCCAAAACGAAATGTGCCAACGGAAGCCACACCAAACCGGAAGGGTGAATTGAGAACAAAAGCCGCCCGGTTGGCATTGGTTAACCGGGTTTGAGCGTGATATGCTGCCGCTGCAGTAGTTTCGGTAAGCAACCCGATTGAGCCCGGATTGTTAAATAAGCCCCATTCGTAAGCAATGCCGGTACTTGCATTACCCATACCCAGGCCGCGGGCGCCCATTTGTGTGGATGTGCTTTGCGCATTTATTACCTTTACAAATGCGAATGAAAAAAGCAAGATCAGCAGTCGGCTCACCGGGCGGGGTTTACGTACCTAAGATACTTTTTTTTGTGATTTTTTTGCTGGTAAAAACGCAAGCCCATGCGCAGGAGATAAAAGAATACTACGCTACAGGTGAGTTAAAAGCTTTCGGCTTTAAACAAAACGAGCTTAAAACAGGACAATGGACGTATTACTACCCGAACGGACAGCAAAGCGCTGTTGAAAATTTTTCTGATGGATTTCTAAACGGTGAGGTGATTTATTACTACCCAACCGGTAAGCTCCAGGGAAAAGAGAGCTGGCTGGCGGGTGCATTGGTTGATTCAGCCTGGTACTATCATCCATCGGGTAAGCTGCACCGTAAAGGCAAGTATGCGCAAAGTGAATATACCGGTAAGTGGATTCATTATTTTGAGAATGGAAAAGTTGAACGAATTGTGCATTACGAGTTTGGTGTACCGGAAGGCCCTATACGGGTATATAATGAATCGGGGGTTCTGATCCAGGAAGGCAGCTATCTGCAAGGCAAGGAAGATGGAGAATGGAAGTTTTATACGGATACCGGTGAGCTTGAATTTATCGGGGATTATAGTCAGGGACGCGAGGTGGGAACCTGGTACCGGTTTGAAAAGGGGAAAAAGAAAGTTTATAAACGCTATTGATTCATCAGAACTCTTTCTTCATGTGCAGAAAGAAGCCATGTGTTTTTTCGCGTGTAAACGTGTACTCTAAACGCAATATGGCATCGTAAGCGGTTACAATATCCAATCCTGTTCCGGTGCCCGCCAGCAACCGGTTCGATAATCTTGAGTTTATACCAAGCTGTTCATAGTAAGGGTAATTTTCTACGTAGCCCAGGTCGAGGTACCCTTTCAGGTAAATAGCCAGCGGAAAGTGCCTGAATTGCTCAATGGAAACATTATCTAATTGCCAGGTTCGTGAAAAGATTTTTTTGCGAAGCGTGGTTTTGTTTAACACATAGCGGGGGCCTTCAATTACATAAACTTCATATCCTTTTACAAGCTGCCTGCGGTAACCCAGCGCGCTATACAGGTTGTACGGTTGGTTATCGGGTGAGCTTAAATAGAAAGCAGAGTAATTAGACAGGTAATAACCTTTATCCAGGTCAAGGAACCGGGCATAGCTGGCGCTTAACTCCCACAGGTTTACACGGCCAAAGCCGAGGCCCGATTTTGAAGCCATAGCCAGGAACTGGTAACCCTTAAGCGGGTAGGCAAACACATCGCGGTGATCGGCATTAAAAAAATACCGCAGGCTGCTGAAGGATTGCCGCGTGCTGTTTGCTCCAAAGTAGTTCGGGTTAAAGTGCACGATTGAATCCGATACCCTGTTGTCCTGGTAGTGATACTGGAAGGTGTGTGTTTGGTAGAAATTTTTCCGGTACGTGTAAGATATGCCCGATTGGAAAGAAGCTTGTAATGGCCGGGTATCTTTTCTGAATACGAGCTTATGATCGTCCGTAAAGTAGGCCATGTTGCGTGGTTCGATGTAGTTAAAATCAAAGATCAGCCCGTGCTTTTGTTTCTGATCGATGTAAGGAATCCGATAAGTTAGCTCGAAGCGCCTTGTAAAGCCGAACTGCGCAGTAAGCCGCAAGGTTTCGTTACGCCCGCGGGAATTATACTGGTACAACCTTACGCCATAATTCACCCGCCTGAAATCGTGGTTGTAATTTTGCCACCACTCGTTAAAGTTGCGGTCTGATAATTCGAAGATGGGAACCGGGAAGGTGTACCAGCGCTCAGCTACATCTACCAGCAAATCGATGTGATGGTTATCGATGGAAAACCAGCGCAGCTCCACCTTGTTAAACAGGCGTAGGTTGTAGATTTTCTGCTGGTCCCGCTTGACGAGCTCCTTTAGCCGGTGGGTGCTTACAGTATCGCCAACCTTCAGGCTCAATTCACGCGAAATGATTTTTTCGCGGGTAATTTTATTGCCGATGACCAGGATTCGGTTAACCGTTACTACACGATTAGCCGTTGTATCAAGAGCAGGCCGTAATGTATCAGCAGCAACCTCTTGCGTAGTAAATGAAAACAAACCGATAATCAGTGCCCACATGTGCTGCCACGAGTGGCTGGTTAATTCGGTAATTGTTTTTTGTTACGCAGCGCCCGGATCAAAATGATAATCCCGGCAACGAAGAGCGGTATGCTCAGGATTTGCCCCATGTTTAATGTCATGTCCTGCTCGAATGCAACCTGGTCCTCTTTCAGGAATTCATACGCAAAGCGCAAGCCCCAGAGGATAATCATAAACACACCAAAGATTAACCCGGTCGGGGTGTTCTCTTTCCGGTGGTTCCAGATCAGGAACAGGATAACGAACAGGATTACGCATGAGATGGATTCATAAAGCTGGGCCGGGTGGCGTGCAATGCCTAATGTGCTGATCCGCGCAGTAATGTTACCCGCTCCATCCGTATCGGATTTGTAATTTAAGCCCTTTCTCTGGTTATCCACATACTCGGTAAAGTAGTTGATGTAATAGGCTACATCGCTATCTAAGTATGATTGGGCCCTGGCCTGATCAACCCCGGGCTTGAATACCACATAGATAAAAATGGGTACGCGCCCGTTTGAACCTTCCGGCAGTTCCTTGTTGCGCTCTACTTTTACATACTCAACCGGGCTGTCTTTTTTGTCTTTAATGCTTTCCGTAACACGGTTGATGAATACCACGCTTAACGGATTAGTGGAAGGTAAGCCGATGATTTCTGAATTGAAGAAGTTACCGAGGCGAATAAGCGCACCGATAAGCGCAGTTACAATCACAACCCTGTCGACTATCTGCAGGAAGCTGATCTGGTGAATTTTCTTACGGCTGAAGAGCCATAAGGCAAATAAGACTGCAAACGCAGCACCATGACTGGCCAACCCTTGCAGTCCGGTAAACCGGAAAGGAGAAAACTCAAAAGGAAGAATAATGCTGAGCGGGTCTTGAATAAATAACTCGGGCTGATAGAATATTACGTGCCCCAAGCGTGCGCCCAGGATAGTGGCTACTACCATGTAAACGGTAAGGGTATCTACATCTTTTTCTCGCTTGCCTTCTTTGCGAAAAATGTAATACATTACCTGCTGGCTCAGTAAAAACCCTACCGCAAACAGTAAGCCGTACCAACGCAGGCCAAACGAACCTATTGAAAAAATTTCAGGACTTGCATTCCAGATCAGGTAATTGAACACCATCATAAGCGCTAAATTTTGCTGCGTTTTGCAGCACAAGGGGCAAATATAAGGGCTATTTGCTCAATAGCCATTGCCTTAACAGGAGCTTAACCATAGCTTTTCAGAGTTTATCAAGCTCTTCCAGCTCAAACCTGAAGCCTGCGGACAGGATAGGAAACCGGCACCAGCTTCGGGGGTCAACATTCCACTCGTCTAAGTGGAATGATGGCGCCAGTCTTTCCCGTTTCCACTGGTTGGCGGCCCACAGGTTGAAAAATTTGCGAACGTAATGCTTAAGCGCATCCGCATCCGGGCTACCGGGAAGGTCTTTGCTTTTCAGGGCTATGTAAACCTGTGCCGGGGCCAGCCTTTCCCGGATGGCCAATCGTTCAATTTCCAGGAGCACAGGGTAAGGCATCAGGTCTTTTTCATCGGTTTGTGCACGGTCGCCAGGCCTTAGCTCGGCTGTTGGGGTAAGATTGTTTACATGCTGAAGCCCGGTATAGCCCAGTTCTTTTTCGGCCCATTTTAACCATTGCAGGATAAAGGGCTTATCGATACCCGCAATGGGGGCGAGGCTGCCGCTGGTATCACCATCCATAGTGGCATAGCCTACATCGCCTTCGCTGCGGTTGGATGTAGTTAACAATACGGCTTGCCTGATGTTGGCCAACAGCCAGATGATGGGTGAGCGGCTTCTTGCCTGGATGTTTTGTCGCGCTATGTCATCCTGTTCCCACGTGAGTGGCCGGCCTAATACCTTTTCAATTTTACTTTCATAAGATTCAACTTCATCGTCAATTGTCCAGTGGTAGAATTTTGCGCCTATGGATTGCGCTAATTGTTGCGATGAAGTAAAAGTTGCCTCCGAAGAATTTTTGGTTCCCTGGTAGGCGCAGGTAAGCAGCTTGCCTGTGATTTCTTTTGGCGAAGCAGTGAGTGGCAGATTTAATTCCGCACAGAATTTTTCGGCACCAAGCTCCTGCATACCCCGTTTAACCATTTCCGAAACCAATACGGCACACAGGGAAGAATCGGCACCGCCACTTAAGCTAAGCACATAACCTTTTGCCCTGCTTTTCCTCAGGTAATCAAACAAGGCAAGCGAAGTGGCTTTGATAAATTCTTCGTTTTTGATTTTACTATCAGTAAGGGTGTGGCGTTTGGTTTTTTCCGGGTTGATGAAATCCACATCGCACCACAGCAGGTTAAAGGGCTTTAACGATAGCCTGTTGTTAAGCTGAATGATCGCTCCGTTCAAGACAAAAATAATATCGCCATCGTAAATCATACGGCCGGCTTCATTGCCCAGGAGATTTACAAACAGGTAGGCACAGGTAAACATCCGCGATCCATCCATTACCACTTCCTGCTCGCGCAACTGGCTTTTGCCCATAGCAAAGTGGCTCGCACTGGGGTTAAGAATAAGATTCACTCCGCGCTGTGCAAGGCGGTAGCCCGGTCGCTTTTCTTTCCGCCAGGCATCTTCACAAATTTCAAATCCGAATTTGATGCCGTGTAATTCAAATACCAGGTCGCCAACGGGGAAAGTATAAGGGTTGCATGTTACTTCAATTACCGTGTCGGGTTTCCAGGCATCGAACCAGCGGGGTTCGTAGTGTACGCCATCGCGGGCAAGGTTCTGCTTCAGGGCAATACCCAGAATCTTTTGATCGTGAATTACGCAGGCTCCGTTATAGGTAATGCCATCCATGCGCAACGGCAAGCCGACACAAACGGTAATGTCTTGTGTATGCGGAATGATTTCCAACAGGGTTTGCCAGGCTTTTTCACTTAACCAATCGCTCAGAAAAAGATCTTCACAGCCATAGCCGGTAATGCTTAGCTCGGGAAAGCAAAGCAGCTTCACCTGTTCAGCCCGGGCAGCTTCAATTGCGTCAACAATATGCATTTTGTTTCCAGCCCAATCCAGCGGAGTTTGGTTTACGGTAGCGCCACCAATTCTAACTGTGCTCATTTTACAATCAGATGTTTAACAACAGGCAGGTTTTTTCAGATGCATCCTGCTCGGCTTTTTTCTTGGTTAAACCGAAACCCTGTCCGAAGGCTTCATCGCCCAGGTAAACGGTTGCGGTAAACTCGCGGGCATTACGGCCCTTTTTTATCTCTTCCACTTCAAAGCGGATTTCCTTACCCTGGCGCTGTGCCCACTCTATAACTTTACTTTTATGATTAGAGTTCGAATTAACGACCACTTCCAGGTCGAAGTAAGGCTGTATAAGCTTATCGAGTACAAATTTTTTGGTGCGCAGGTAGCCTTTGTCGAGATAGATGGCGCCCACTAACGCTTCAAGCGTATTGCCGAGGATAACTTTCTGTAATTGTATATTCTTATTGTCGAATTGCACAATGGCAGCTACACCCACTTTTCGGGCCAGGTGGTTTAATGATTCGCGGTTAACAATGCGCGAGCGGATTTCAGTGAGAAAGCCTTCGTCTTTAAAGGGATATTTTTTAAAGAGGTAATCGGCTACAGCCGCGCCTAATATAGCATCGCCTAAGTATTCGAGCCGTTCGTTTGATTCGCGAAAGCCGTTTTTTTCTTTGCTGCGTGAGCTGTGCAGGGTGGCTAATTTGTAAAGCGCCAGGTTGGAGGGCGTAAAGCCGGCAATAGTTTTAATTGCCGTAACTAATTTTTTATCTTCTTTTGAGCTTGATTTGGATAAGGTAAGTAAGCGCCACACGGTTCTTACTCTGCTTTCTTCATAATGATGGAAGCGTTGTGTCCACCAAAGCCAAAGGTGTTGCTCAACGCGATTTTTATATCGCGCTTCTGCGCTTGGTTAAAGGTAAGGTTCAAACGAGGGTCTAAGCCTTCGTCATCGGTAAAGTGATTGATAGTCGGTGCTACCACACCTTCCTTCAGGGCCATGATACACGCCAGCGCTTCAATCGCTCCGGCAGCGCCCAGCAAATGGCCGGTCATCGATTTGGTAGAGCTGATGTTCATCTTGTAGGCCTGCTCACCAAACACGGCCTGTATGGCTTTAACTTCCCCGATATCGCCCAGCGGGGTAGAAGTACCATGCGTGTTGATGTAATCCACTTCTTCGGGCTTAATCCCGGCTTCATTCAAAGCATTTTCCATTACTTTAATAATGCCGGCTCCTTCCGGGTGGGGTGCAGTAATGTGATACGCATCGGCCGAAAGGCCCCCGCCAATAACTTCTGCATAAATTTTAGCGCCACGCTTCTTGGCGTGTTCGTATTCTTCCAGCACCAGGGCACCGGCTCCTTCACCTAACACAAAGCCATCACGGTCTTTGTCGTAGGGGCGGGAAGCGGTTTCGGGTGAGTCGTTTCTTTCGGATAACGCTTTCATGGCATTGAACCCCCCAACGCCTGCTTCGCACACGGCAGCTTCCGAGCCACCGGTTACAATTACATCTGCCTTACCTAAACGCAGGTAGGTAAAGGCATCGTAAATGGCATTGGTGGAGGATGCGCAGGCCGAAACGGTTACAAAATTGGGCCCGCGGAAACCATACTTGATCGAAATATGACCGGCACTGAGGTCGGCAATCATTTTCGGAATGAAAAACGGGTTGAAACGGGGGGTGCCGTCACCTTTGGCGAAGGATTTAACTTCTTCCTGGAAAGTAAACAACCCCCCGATACCAGAACCCCAGATTACCCCGACACGGTCGGGATTAAGTTCGGATAGCGGAAGGTTGGCATCTGTTATAGCTTCGTCAGCCACCACCATGGCGTATTGTGTGAACGGATCCAGCTTGCGGCCTTCTTTGCGATCCATAAAGTCTTCAATTTTGAAGCCCTTTACTTCGCAGGCAAACCTGGTTTTAAAAAGAGAAGCGTCAAACTTTGTGATCGGGGCAGCCCCGCTTTTCCCGGCTTTTAAACCTTCCCAGTATTGCTGGAGGTTGTTTCCGATTGGAGTTAATGCACCTGCACCTGTAACTACTACTCTTTTAAATGTCATACAATTCGTTAGTGGAGCAAAAGAACTGACAAAACCTTATTTCTTAACGTTCTCTTCGAGGTAAGAAATCGCCTGGCCTACGGTTGCGATGTTTTCGGCCTGGTCGTCAGGAATGGAAATGTTAAATTCTTTTTCGAACTCCATAATAAGTTCTACCGTGTCCAGCGAGTCAGCCCCCAGGTCGTTGGTAAAACTTGCTTCAGGAGTAACTTCAGACTCTTCCACGCCAAGTTTGTCGATGATGATCTGTTTTACTTTTTGTGCGATTTCAGACATGTTTTTAATGTTTAGAGGATTCAAAAATCTGTGCAAATAAAGAGATTTGATGCAATATTGTCAAACATTTAAAACTACTATGCTGTGGCGAAAACCGTAGCAAAAATGAAGAAAAAGCGGCTGGAAATCGAATATACCTTCGATTTTGAGTTAATCGGCATAATTTCATCAGCCAAAGGCTATAAGCTGGCGTGGGAAGTAAACCATATATTGGGTACACGCCTTGCCCGCCAGCCCGATTTAACGATTGTGCTGAATAAGGACACTTTTGCCAGTTATGTGTACTACGCCTTTGAAAATGAGGTTAATGTGCTGAAGCTTTTCCGGAATAAGCCCAACGAAACCGAATTGATTAAAAATTTATTAGTGCCTGAATTTCCGCACTATGATTACATTTTACTGGCGCAGGGAGAAGCGCACATGGCCAGCAAACGTTTGCAGGAACTCTTAAAAAATATTCCTTCCATCGAATTAACCGCTTTTATACCTTTGACCGCCTTAAAATCGAAGGATAGTTTTATTTTCTAAACCCACCTTACCCCTTTACATGGAACGTGTTTCGTACAACAAAACCAAGATTGTAGCAACTATCGGCCCGGCCTCTAACAATAAAGAAATGCTGAAAGCGCTTGCGCGCGAAGGGGTGGATGTGTTCAGGCTTAACTTCTCGCACGGCAAACATGAAGATCATCAAAAGGTGGTAAACTACATCCGCGAGATTAATGAAGAGCTGGGAACGCACATTGCCATTTTGCAGGATTTGCAGGGGCCAAAAATTCGTGTAAACGAAATGGAGCCGGGTGTGGAAATAAAGGCCGGTGATTCGATTACAATTACTACGAAGGAAGTACTGGGAAATAAAGACCTTGTGAGTACATCGTACGAAGGGCTTCCCAACGATGTGAAAGTGGGCGATATGATCCTGATCGATGACGGCAAGATTGAATTGCGTGTTAAGGATATACGGGGTGTGGAGGTTACCGGCACCGTTATTTACGGAGGCCCGCTGAAATCGCGCAAGGGTATTAACCTGCCGTTCACAAAAGTTTCGGCTCCGTCCTTAACCGAAAAAGACCTGGAAGATCTTCAGTTCGGGCTGAAGAACAAAGTGGATTGGGTAGCCCTGTCTTTTGTGCGCAAGGCCAAAGACATTGAAGCCTTACGCGAGATTATCAATACCCATAAGTCGAACACGCGCATAGTAGCTAAAATTGAAAAGCCCGAAGCGCTTGAAAATATAGATGAGATTATTGCTGCTACCGATGCGGTAATGGTGGCCCGTGGCGATTTGGGTGTGGAGATCTGGATGGAAGAAGTGCCGATGGTGCAGAAAATGCTGGTTGCGAAATGCAACCAGGCGGCCAAGCCGGTTATTGTGGCTACCCAGATGATGGAGAGCATGATTGAAAACCCGCGTCCCACCCGTGCCGAAACCAACGATGTAGCCAATGCCGTAATGGATGGTGCCGATGCATTAATGCTTTCGGCTGAAACGGCTGCCGGTAAATATCCGGTAGAAGTAATCCGCAGCATGGTGCGTACCATCGGATCAGTCGAAAAGCAGGGTAGCATCTATTATCACTATCGTGATGTTGACCCGGAATCGGCCAATTACTTTAACGATAGTTTGATTTTAACGGCCTGCAAGCTGGCCAAGGATGTAAACGCCAAAGCTATTGTAGGTATGACGCAGTTGGGCTATGCCGCCCTGAAAGCCGCATCGCACCGACCAAATGCCAACATCTTTGCCTTTACCAGCAACAGCACCATTCTGAATACCATGAACTTAGTTTGGGCTACCCGTGCTTACCATTACGACAAAGCCTCCAGCACAGATGAGACCATTTCGGATGTGGAAAAAATCCTGAAACGCGATGGCCATGTGCAGCCAGGCGATATCTTTATCATATTAGCCAGCATGCCCATCCAGGAACGGGGCCGGTCTAATATGATTAAGGTGCATGTGGTTAATTAAGATTGTTGCCGATTACCGGTAACGTTTTATAGCTTCGGCTCTACCATAATTACCTGTTCGCGTTCGACTACAACAGCCCCGGCCGGGTCGCCTTTGCGCTTGCGCACAAATTTTTTGAGTGTAACAATAACCGGGCATAGCGAATCGGTTTTACGTTTGGAGTTATAAGCGGCTAATTGTGCCGCACGTTCAATCACATCTTTCGGAAATTTTTTCCCGGCCTGGTGCTTAATAATCACGTGCGAGCCTGCTACATCTTTGGCATGTAACCAAAGGTCTTCTTTATAGGCAAGCTTCAACGTAAGCTCATCGTTGGCTTCGGCATTGCGCCCCACCCAAATTCTAAAACCTTTGTGCTCGAACTCGTGGTAGGGAAGAATTACATTTTTTTGCTTTGGAGCTGGTTGATGTTCTGCCTGCCGGAGTTGTTTCAGGTCAGTGATATCTTCTACTTCTTTTAGTCTCCGGCTTAGCTTTTCCAGCTCTTCGTTTTTGGCTTCAATGGCTTTTTGCAGTTGGTTGATTTCGATCTGCTGATTTTTAGCTTTGCGATAAAAGACTTCTGCATTTTTTTGTGGCGGGAGATCGGGCTTCAGCTTTATATCAACCGGCTTATTATCGTAAAAGCTTGTAAGCGTGGTGTGCGTAAGCCCGATGGAAAGGTTGTGAAGATTAGCCATCAGCAAATCGCCCCAAAGCTGGTAGTGCGTGTCGTGTTGCAATTCAGTCAGCTTCTGCCGGTTTTTATGAATATAGTTTTGTGCGGCCTTTACCTGATCGTGCAGCATTTTGAGCTGCGCGTTCTTTTGCGAATGGAAAGCTTCGTGCGAAACATATTGGTGGAAGAAAGAATTAAGCGCTTCGGCCGGGTCATCCAGTTGTTTCAGGATAGTTCCGGTCTGGATGAGCGAAAGATGAAGCTTGCCCGATTTTTCAATAATGAAGTAGGAAGGTGATTCCAGCTTGTGAAGCAGCTTCTGGAATTCAGGCCATAAGTCTTTATCGCTTAAATCGTTTGTTTCCGAACGCCAGTATTCCCAAACCAGCTTGCCAAACGTGAAATAGTATTGATCAGGATTTTTGTGATTTTCATGGAAAGCTTTCTCGCTGAAGTCGATCTCACGATCAAGCTCACTGAGCGAAATATGCAGATCTGTTTTCAGGTGGCTCCGAAAAAGCTTAGTCGCATGTTCATGCTCAACTAAAATTACGTTGGCCCGGTTGCCATGCATTTTAAAGAGCAGCGCGTAGCCATCTTCCAGCTCAATCGTAAAACATCTTTCGTTTTTAAATTGGCGAACCTGTATTACCTGCTTCAGGATAATTTCGGGAAAAAGATCAATGCTGTTTTTGCGTGCGCGGTTAAAATGATTGGGAAAAGACAGGCAGCAAAAACCGGATTGCAGGCTTGCTTTGATAAAGAACGATTCGCGCGCGTTATTAAGCTCCAGCACCAGCTCATCTTTATTCTGACTAAAGCAGGCCACCACACGAAAGCCCGAAAGCCTGCGATGCAGGTGTGTGCTGAGTTGCTTTAAAAAATAATAATTATTGTGCACGGGTTAGGCTTCAATGCTCAGGCCATCATAGGCCAAAGCTACTGATTTTGGAAGCTCATGCTCTACCGTTTTGTGAAGACCAAGCTTGTGGCTGATGTGGATGAAGTATGTTTGCTCAGCGCCCACCTTTTCGGCTACAGCCAGCGCTTCTTCCAGGTTAAAATGTGAGATGTGCTTTTCTTTTTGAAGCGCATTAAGCACCAGGGTTTGTGTTCCTTTCAACAAACCGAAAGTCGAATCGGGTATCTGGTTGGCATCTGTGATGTAGCTGAAATTTTGGATACGAAACCCCAATACCGGCAATTGATAATGCAACACCGGCAGGGGTGTAACCTGTACCGTTCCAACCGTAAAAGGCGTATGGTCAATTTCATGAAGTTTTAGCTGGGGAATGCCCGGATATTTATTCTTTTCGAAGGCGTAATAGAATTCGGTTTTTAGCTGATCGAGTACATGATGGCTTCCATAAACCGGCATATCAGTCTGTTGTAAAAAGTTATAGGCTCTCACGTCATCCAGGCCAGCAATGTGATCTTTATGGCTGTGTGTAAATAACACGGCATCCAACCGGTTTATTTTTTCGCGCAGCATTTGTTGCCGGAAGTCCGGCCCCGTGTCAATCACCAGGCTCAGATGGTCAACTATTATGTGGATGGAGGAGCGTAATCGTTTATCCCGGTAGTCAAGCGATTGGCATACTGCGCATGTGCACCCGATTACAGGTACGCCTTGCGAGGTTCCGGTTCCAAGAAAAGTAACTTTCAAGGAGCTTAAAACTTGAAAACCTGTTTAAGAAGGACCGAAACGAGCTTTCCTTTCTCTTTTTTGAGCGGGACAAACGCACCTTTAACAAGACGAAATCCCTGCGAAATTTTAGTGGCCGGGTCTACCACCCAGTACTCGCGCACGCCAGCAGCTTCGTACACATCTTTTTTTTGTGTGAGATCAAGCTTTTTAGAACCGGGCGATAGCACTTCTACAACTAAATCCGGGGCACCGTAAATGCCGTCTTCTTTAATAATGCCCTTGTTCTTTTTGGAGATAAAACAAATATCGGGCTGAAAGGCATTTTTTGAGTTCAGGAAAACATCAACCGGAGCTACAAAGGTTTTTCCAAGTTTCTTTTTTTGAGTGAAAACGTAAATCTGGCTTGCAAGGGAAACGATTACATCCTGGTGTTTGGTGCTGGGTGCAGGTGACATATATAAGGAATTATCTATCAATTCAGCACGTGTTCCTTCCGGAAGCATTTTGAATACTTCCAGTAAGGTGCGGGGCGGTATCTGATAATCGATTTCGCTCATGCTGCGCTACGCCTTTATTTCAGCTTGGTTCAATTCTTCGTAAAGCTTCTTACTTTTTTCAGAAAACCGGGTTGGATCCAGCTCCAGGTTTTTCAGGATATCCAAAAGCGCATTGATCTTACCCTCAACGGTAAAGAACTTGTTCACAATCATGATCTTCTGCTCCTTCAGCAGGCAATAGCCCGATTTGAAATTGCCTTTTTCGTACCGCAGAATGTAATCTGATTCGGCAATCAGGTCTTCCAGCTTGGTTAAAAATTGGTTTGTGTACTTAATCATTCGTAGTGGCGAATTTTAGCCTGCAAGATAGGCCTAAATTACGAATTTCGAATTTTACGATTTACGATTTTGGTTGGTGCATTCAATCGTAATTCGTAATTCGTAATTCAGAATGAAATCCAAGAAAAGGCTAATCGTGATTGTAGGGCCTACGGCTGTGGGTAAAACCGCCCTGGCTATCCGGTTGGCCCAACTCCTGGGTACAGAGATTATCTCGGCTGATTCGCGCCAGGTTTATCGCGAGCTGGAAATAGGTACGGCCAAGCCCAGCGCCATCGAGTTGCAGCAGGTTAAGCATCATTTTATTAATTCACATTCCATTAACGAAGATTACGATGCCGGGGCTTATGGTCGCGATGCATTGAGTTTGATTAATACTTTATTTGAGAAGTACGACAATCTTATTCTTTGTGGAGGCTCCGGTTTATATGTAAAGGCTGTACTGGAAGGTTTTGATGAAATGCCGCCAGTTCCGGCAGGAACAAGAGAGCAGATTATACTGGAATATGAAGCGCATGGCCTGGGCTGGTTGCAGGCCGAGGTTAAAAAGATTGATCCGCAATATTTTGAGATAGTGGACATCCAAAACCCACATCGGTTAATCCGTGCATTGGAGCTTCACCGGGCCTGGAACAAACCCATGCATGAATTACGAAAACAAAACAGGCACGAGCACCCGTTTTCCGTTATTAAGGTTGGTATTGAGCTGGAACGTGAAGAACTCTACACCCGAATTGACACACGCATGGATGCGATGATTGCTGCGGGGTTGTTTGAGGAGGCCGAAAAGTTTTACCCGATGCGTAACCTGAACGCATTGCAAACGGTAGGGTACCGCGAAATATTTGGTTACCTCGAAGACGCGTATGATAAAGAAGAGGCTGTTCGCCTGCTGAAACGCAATTCGCGACACTATGCCAAAAGACAGCTTACGTGGTTTAAAAAAGATCTGCAAATCAAGTGGTTTAAAGCTGATCAGGTCGACCAAATCGTTGCGCACCTGGATAATAAAAATTAAGTAAGTTTTGCCTGCTGCCTACCGGCTACTGCTTACTTTTACTATTTCATGAATAAGCGGGTTCTCATCGTTACATACTACTGGCCTCCTTCCGGGGGAAGCGGTGTGCAACGTTGGCTCAAGTTTGTGAAGTACCTGGCACAAAAAGGCTGGGAGCCTTATGTATTCACCCCCGAAAATCCGCACGTTACTATCCGGGATGCTTCATTATTAAATGACATACCACCACAGGCAGAGGTAATTCATTTTCCCATCTGGGAACCATACAAAGCCTTTAACCGGCTTACCTCGGCTTTTTCAGGTAAAAAAATGCAGCAGGTTGATTTTGTGGCAACCGGTAAAAAAAGTCTGTTCCAAAAATTCGGCATGTGGGTGCGCGGTAATTTTTTTGTGCCCGATGCCCGTTTGTTTTGGATAAAGCCTTCGGTAGAATATCTCACCGAATTTGTGCAGCGAAACAATATCGATAAAGTAATTACCACAGGCCCGCCCCATAGTGTGCATCTGATAGGACGCGGCCTGAAAAGAAAAAATGCAACTTTAAAATGGGTAGCCGATTTTCGCGACCCGTGGAGCGAGTGGGATTTGCTGGATACGCTGTATGCTTCATCCCTTGCGCGTAAGCGGCACCAGCGCATGGAGCGGTCGGTATTGCAGGAGGCTGATCTTGTTTTAACCGTTACACCGTATTATGTAAAGCAGTTTCTGCAATTGGGTGGAAGAAATGTGCAACTGATCACCAATGGCTTTGATGAAGATGATTTCAGATCAACAGAACATCAACGCACCGTTAAGTTCACCATCCGGCATATTGGCGGTGTCGATGAATTGCGCGATCCGCGGCCGGCCATGCTTGCCATCAGGCAATTATGCGAACAAGACCCCGACTTCAGAAGATCAGTTCAAGTTGAATTTGTCGGTTCTGTTAATGCATCGTTTAAAAAATTTGTAGAGCAGGATAAGCTGCTGGCAGGCTGTGTAACTTTCGTAAGCCAGGTACCGCACAACGAATTATTGAACTTGTATGGAAGTACCGATGTGCTCTTGCTGGTGTTGGCGCACGCGGCACATGCTTCCGGAAATATACCGGGTAAGCTGTTTGAATACCTCGCCTCCGGAAATGAAATAATAGGCGTGGGGGCAAGCGAAGGCGATTCGGCAGTAATTATAAAAAATGCAGGCGCGGGTAGTATGCACGAGGCCCATGATCTTGCCGGGCTTGAGGCCGCGTTTATGAAAGGGTTTGCTAACTGGGAGTCCGGGCGTAAACCTGACCCGAAAGCGTTATCAAACTATTCACGCAGGGCATTGACCGATAATTTGATTGAATTCCTGGAAAAGCTTGATTAGTCAGACCTTTTATTTACAATCCCTAACCGGTTTAGTTGTTTTAGCAGAAATGCATTTCCATCGGGTGTGGCGCGGGAATAGTAAATCAGTATTCCATAAATTAATGTGATGGCTGCAGAACGAACCCCGATATCCAGGATAACGGATTGAACTCTGGGGATTAACAGGTTAAGGCCGATCATCAGCAACGCAATAATCAAAACTTTGATCGAATCCCTGCTAAAGGGTTGCATCTTCAACTTATACCAGATGAAAAAGTATTTGAGGGTATTGAATGAAATCAGCGCCAATGCCGAACCCACAGCGGCTCCGTTTATTCCGTAAACCGGGATCAGGATATTGTTACTTACAATTACGACTACAGCCAGCAAGGTGAGCAATACGATATTAAACGCATAATGCCGCGAAAGCACAATGATCTCACTGCTGGGGCCAAACAACATATCGGCCAGTTTGCCAATGCCCACTATAATAACTACCCACTTACCGGCTTCATAAATTTCCTGCTTCGGCATAAGCGAAAATATATTGCCTAAGTTAATGTAAACGCCAATCAGCAATAAGGCACCGATTATAAACTGATTGATGGCTGTTTTCCTGTAGATGGTTTGAATATCGGCCAGGTCATTTTTTTCAAATGCACGGGCAATCAGGGGCATGGCTACCTGGCTCATGGCTCGTTTGGGGATTTCGATAATGGTGGCCATGTAGAAAGCGGTGGTATAAACGGCATTGGCAGCTAACCCCAGCATGCCCGATACCATCATGCTGTCAACTTTGCCGATCAGGATCATGCCGGCAGTGCCGGCAAAGCTCAGGGAGCTGTAGAAGACTAATGATTTTATTTTACCAGGCTGTAGCGAGCTTAAGGAAAAAGAGAATGAAAGCTTATGGATAAAGCCCAGGTAAGCAAGTAAAAGTATAAGGCAGAACAGGTAGCCGATTACCGTACCGATAATAAACTGGTTGTACGTGATGTAACCCTGGAAATAAATAACAACTAATATGGCCAGCAGCAGCCGGGCCACAACTTCGCGTAGCAGGTTAGGAAAAACCATCTTCAGCAGCGACCTCGAATAGGCTTCCAATAGCGAAGTGATCAGCAGGATCAGCGTAAGCCATAATACTACCGAAGCATACTGAATGATTTCCCGTGCATTGGACTCGAAGTAGGAGAGGATGGATGTTTCAAATAATTTGAATATGATAAAGAAAACGGCAAACCCGGCAAGCGCTAACAAGGTAATCAGGCTGATAAAGCTTCCTTCGCTGGCTTTATCTTTAACCATTTGCGGGTAAAACCGAAAGATGCTTTGCGCCAGCCCGAACGTAGCAAAGGGCGCCAGCAGGATGGCAGCATCCTGGATGGTCCTGAGTAACCCTACTTGTTCGGGTTCAAGAAACTTAGGAAAAAGATATAAGAGGTTAATATACCCAATTACCGCCCCGGCATAAGATATAATAGTGGTATAAATGCTTTGGCGGATTACGAGGCCCATCCGAGGATTTTAAAATACGAACTTAGTTGAAAAATGTTATACCTGTTACCTATAAACTAAAACTACCGTTTGGCTTCCACAATATAATAGCGAGGCGTGATGTGACGCAACAACGGACGAATACCTAAAATACCTGTTGGTGAAATCCATTTTTCAGAGCGAACAATTTCCCATCCGGATTTTTCCAGTAACCAATCAAATTGCCAGTCTTCAAACTCATGGAAGTGTTGATCCCAACGATCATTCTTGTTACGATATGCCTTAGCAAACCAAAGTGATAGGGGTATGCTTGCGTATAGCCGATTGGCCTGAAGATTTTTTAATACACTCATAGGGTTGATGAGATGTTCCAGAATTTCAAATGCAAAAGCGGCATCGGCACTGAAGGGAGCAACAACTTCTGGAAATTCATCCAGATCTTCTCCGGTCGTGTTGGTTACCTGATACCCTTCCTGCTCAAACAATCGCGAAAGCGGATTGGTAATGCCGATATCCAATACATGACTACCAGCAGGCAAGGTTTTTTTTACGAAAGCCAGCGTTTTAGTATAGCGCCTGCTTAGCACCTTGTTACTAAGGTTATATGCTTCGGTAGAATCCATCAATACTTACTATAAATATCTAAAAGGGTTTGTTGTTCATGTTCCCAGTTAAGTGTGCCTTGCAGAGTTGCATTTTTCCCATTCGCTCCTAACGCTGCACAAAGTTCTTTATTAGAATACAATTCGTTAACCTTTTGTGCAAAATCATATTCATCCCCGGCATTAAAAACCAAACCACTTTGGCATGATTCTACAACCCTTTTCAGGGGAGGACTCGAACTAACCAGAATGGGCTTTCCTGTCATCATACCTTGAAATAACTTGTGTGGGATGGTATGATCGGTGTGCCCGTTGGATTGATGCGGGATTACATTCACATCGGCCAGCGACATGTATGAGAAAAATTTACTGAAAGGCTGGTAGCCAAAAAAGTGAACATTATTGAGATTACGCTCTGTTACTATTTGCTGTAGATTTTGCATAACCGCATTGCTTCCAAAACCAACAATAACCAAATGAATATTTTCTGGTGTAACCACATGGCTCATTCCTTTAATGGCTATATCTACCCCGCGATGTGGCCCAATACCACCTGAATAAACGATTATAAACTTACCAGCCAGGTTTTGATAAACTGAATTATCCAATTGTTGATTGATAAATACTTTTTCTTCCGTGTTGGAGATAACTACTACTTTATCATCATTAAAATGATGCTGGCTAACAAGTCGGGCTTTCATCTCTTCCACTACAGCAATAACAGTATCGGCTTCTTCGCATGCTTTTTTCTCCCACCGTGTCCAACGACCGGGATTCATAAACAGAAAATTTTTTAGCCGTACAATCGGATTGGTTTTCCAGGCAAACCACGTACGGAGTGCTTCCGGGTAATTTTCGTGCAGGTCAAGAATTACTTTCAGGTTCAATTCTCTTTTGAACGAGAGTACAGTCCCTGCTAATGGCAAATCATGAACATGAACCAATCCTATTTCATTATTCTTTACTATCGAACGTATGGCGGTTTTAAACTTTGGGTGAATAAATGTTAAAGACATGATCACATCCCAGAATGCCAATTGATAATTATTCTTGCCGGCATCAATCCGGTGTATGTGGATTCCTTCTACAACTTCAGTATATGACTGATCTTTTTTCCGTAGGCACAGAAGATGAATTTCATGACCCACTTTCATAAGCGCTCCCGTTTCCTTTTTGATCCGGATGTCGGCCGGATAAGGTGCGTTCAGCAACATGAGAACTTTAGTTGACACGAATTTCTTTTTTCGCAAAGAAACACAATCATGGTGAAGAATTCATGAGCACCACAACTTTATGCAAACGATAACGGTACGCAGCCGTTTTTTCTTGGTCTTAAACCATTGATTACCACTCAACCAATCGCACAAAAAGCTCATCACCCTTGCAATCGTTGGCAAAATGATTTTGTATAAGAATATCTTCATCAAAAGACAACTTTATATAATCACTAAACCTCCATTGCCATGACCAACCTAACCCGCAGAAACTGGCTTCGCACCAGTGCGTTTGCTGCCGGCAGCCTTGTTACCGGACTTTCTGTTTTAGATAAGCCCGCTTTCGGAATGACGCCCTTCAAAGGCAGCTATGCCCTGCGCGAAGATTTTTATTCGCCAGTTGCCAATGAGATAAAAGCCAGGTTATCGGCAAACGAAAACCCCTGGGGCCCATCCAAAAAAGCAGTAGCCGCTATTGCCGAAAGTGCGGCAAAGGGTAACCGGTATGTCTATAACAGCTCGCGCGAAATGGAAGAACTCCTGGCTAAAAAAGAAGGAGTAACTCCCGATCATATACTGCTTTCAGCCGGGTCAACAGATATCTTGGAGAAGATAGCGTTTGCACTTTGCATGAAAGGCGGAAATGTGGTTTCGGCCGATCCGTCTTATCTTTCTTTGGTGCGAACAGCGCAATCTATCGGGGCAACCTGGAAAAACATTCCGCTTACCAGCGATTATGCGCATGACATGGACGCTATGGCCAATGCGATTGACGGTGATACAAAAATCGTATACATCTGTAACCCGAATAACCCAACCGGTACGCTTACACCTGTCGATAAGATAAAGCGTTTCTGTAAGCAGGTTAGCGGCAAGGTCCCCGTGTTTATCGATGAGGCTTACCTGGAGCTTTTGGATGAAGCGGATTCGCAAACTGCTGTCGGGTTGATAAGCGATGGCCATGACGTGATCGTGTGTCGTACGTTCTCTAAAATACATGGAATGGCCGGCTTGCGTGTGGGCTACATGGTGGCAAACCCCGAGCGCATTAAGGCGATTAAAAAGCTGGTACGTACGGAAATGGGTTTATGTGTAACTTCATTACAGGGCGCCCTGGCCAGCCTGGCCGATACCGAGTTTCAGAAATTTACACGAGAGAACAACAAGATCAACCGCGAGTTTACTTTCAAAGCGCTTCAGAAGGCTGGTGTATCGCCAATTCCTTCCCATACCAACTTTATTCTTTTTCCTATTCAGATGAAGCCCAAAGAGTTTCTGGATAAAATGGCTGAAAAGGGTGTGAGCGTGCGCGGATTTGAAATTGCGGGTAAGAGCTACGGTCGCGTAAGCATAGGCACAATGGATGAAATGAAATTGTTTGTTTCTACTTTCAACGCGGTTATTTAATGTCTGATGCGATAACTAAAACTGTTTCGCTTTTACTGTTGATTTTTGTTGGTGTTTTGATCAGCGGGAAAATTAAAGGAAAAGAACAACGGGAAGGAGTACGTACAATCATTCTTAGCCTGGCGCTGCCGGCCACTATATTTATTGCCTTGCTGAAAGTAGATTTTACGCTTGAGCTGATGCTGGTGCCCGTATTGGCATTGGCTTTTAATTTCATCATGTATTTCCTGATCAGCAAGCTGCCGTTGGATTCGTTGTTCAGTATTCAGCAGAATCAATACCGTACCTTAATGCTGATTATTCCATCGCTGGCGCCCGGGCTTTCGGTCTTCCCGTTCATACTGGAGTACAGCGGTGAGAGCACACTGGCTATGGCGGCTGTTGCCGATTTGGGTAACAAGGTATTTGTTCTGATCATCGCTTACATTATTGCGATGCGGTGGTATTACAAATTAAACCGCGAATTTACAGGCGATGGCAAAGTTAACCTGAAGGATGTGCTGAAAGCATTGGTGAATGAGCCCGTTAACCTGGTGGTGGTAACAGCCATCCTGCTGCTTTCATCGGGTATCAGCTACCAGTCCTTTCCGGGCTTTTTGAAAGGCAGCATTGACAAGTTGAGCTTAATGATGACACCCCTTGTGCTGCTGTTCATTGGCATGTCTGTTAAGTTCACATGGGCGCAGGTTCGCACGATCATGGTATTTTTATTTTTCAGATCAGGAGTGGCATTCCTGATTTCGGCCCTGTTGCTCTTTATGCTGGAGCCGGCAAACCTTGGTACTGCACTGCTGATCGTTGTTTTCCCGCAAAGTGCATGTAGCTTCTGGCCTTTTGCCCACATGGCCGCAGTGAATAAGTTAGAAACAGGACATGGTAAAGCATCCGCAACATTTGATACGGATTTTGCTATGAACATACTCGCGTGCTCACTGCCGTTCTCGGTTATTTTAGTTATGCTGATTTACCTCACGCAGGGTACGTTTACTTCGGCATTAAATGTAAGTGGAGCGGGAGCGGTGTTTTTATTGCTGGCAGCAGGCCCGGCTCTGGTGCCGGTGTTCATACCCGGGTCTTCAGCTGAACGGCCAAGCCTTACGCAGGAATGAAGATTTGATTGTATATAAGATCAACCTCTAAGTTGATTTCCTTAAGGCTTGCGTTGAGCAGGCCTTTTTTATTTTGGCCTCGTCTGTGTCCCACAGGCCAGGAGTCAGCGTTCAAATCACCAACCTCATCTTTATGGTCAATTCATTTTTCTTTCTCATCAGGAAACTGAATTTTTGCACCTTCGTTTCTTTGTCTGTATGAAGATTACACTTGTTGCCGGGGCCAGGCCCAACTTTATGAAAATCGCACCCATTATCCGGGCTGTAGAGCGGGCGCTGGCCGATGGGCAGGATATTCACTACAGGCTGGTTCATACCGGCCAGCATTATGACGATAAGCTGAGCAGGATATTTTTTGAACAGTTGCAGATACCGGAAGCGCACATAAACCTGGGGGCGGGCTCAGGCACCCAGGCCGAGCAGACCGCCCGTATCATGATTGAGTTTGAAAAAGAGCTGCTGGCCAACCCGACTGACCTGGTGGTTGTAGTAGGCGATGTAACTTCTACCATGGCCTGTACAATCGTAGCCAAGAAACTGAATACAAAAGTTGCCCATGTGGAAGGAGGTATCCGCTCGTTCGACATGACCATGCCTGAGGAAATCAACAGGATTGTTACCGATTCGCTGGCTGATTATTTTTTCACCACATCGCATGTAGCTAACAGCAACCTGAAAAAATCGGGTGTTAAAGAAGAACAGATATTTTTTGTAGGGAACACCATGATCGATACGCTGCTCACACAGCTTCCGCGGGCGCAAAAGCCAGCGCTGTGGAATGACTTTGGGTTGCAATCCAAGAACTACTTTGTGCTAACCCTGCACAGACCCAGCAATGTGGATGATCCTGAGAAATTTGCACGTTGGATGAAAGTGCTGGACGATACCGGGTTGCCTATTGTGTTTCCGGTACACCCCCGTACGATGAAAAATTTTTCAACGCTTGAAACGAAGCCCAAAAATATCCGCGCCTGCGATCCGCTCAGCTACCTCGAGTTTATTTACCTGATCAGGGAATCGAAGGCAGTGATAACAGATTCAGGCGGAGTGCAGGAAGAAACAACCGTGCTGGGAGTCCCCTGTCTTACCCTGCGTAACAACACCGAGCGGCCCGAAACGGTAACGGAAGGAACCAACGAGATGATTGGAGATGATTTTGTGGCGCTATCGCGCGCGCTTGAAAAAGTAAAAAGCGGTCAATGGAAAACAGGACACATCCCTCAATTGTGGGATGGCCGCACGGCAGATAGAATTGTGCATGAACTGGTTCGACTTGGCCTTTAGTAATGGTAATCAGTAATCGGCAGATCGGTACACTGATTACCGATAACCGTTTACCGATTACCGGAAATCCTCCCGGGATTTGCTTTCAGAAAATTATCCCAACTCTTTGCCTTGATTTTTATTGTGCCTTGCTGGTAATGGTGGCACACGGCAACAGCCAGCGCATCGGATGCGTCTAACAGTTTGGGCATCTCTTTAATATTAAAGATTTGCATCAGCATTTTGGCCACCTGTTCTTTCGAGGCGTTTCCATTCCCGGTAACGGATTGCTTCACTTTTTTAGGTGCATATTCGGTAATCGGAACTTCACGGAACAAGGCAGCCGACATAGCTACACCTTGTGCGCGGCCAAGCTTTAGCATGGATTGCACGTTCTTTCCAAAGAAAGGTGCTTCAAGGGCAACCTCATCGGGCTTGTATTCATCTACCAGGGCCAGTACACGATCAAATATTTTTTTGAGCTTCAGGGCGTGCTCGCCTGTTTTTCCCATCTGGATCACCCCAAACTGGATAAGCGTAACTGTGCGGGTGCGAATCAGGATCACACCATAGCCCATCACATTGGTGCCCGGGTCCAGGCCAAGAATAATCTTTTCCTTAATCGCTTTTTTTTCAACTTTGCCCATGCCCTCAAACTTACTGATAAACGGCTAATGGTTCTCTGGCTCAGCATTTTTGTGTTCTATTTTATTTTTATGCTGCTGCTTGCCGGTGGACTTTTGCGTTGGCGAAAATCCAAAAATCCAGCGAACCATACACTTGCCGTTTCGGTGGTGGTGGCCATGCGCAACGAAGCGCTTAACCTGCAAACCCTTGTAGGTTCACTGGCTCAACAAAACTACGCGTGCCCCTGGCAATTGCTTTTGGTCGATGATCATTCTGAGGATAATACCATTCAGGTAGCCCAGATTCTGAAACATCAGTATTCCAACCTGGATGTGAGCATACTCCAATCACCCGGTGATGGAAAAAAACAGGCGCTGGCAACCGGCATTGAAAACGCAACCGGTGAAATTATTCTTACTACCGATGCAGACTGCGAGCTTCCTGTTGACTGGATAACGGACATGGTGAATTCGTTTGGGAAAAGTACACAGTTGGTTGCAGGAGCGGTAAGATTAAAAGCAACGGCAACCTTTTTCGGCAAGATGCAGGCAGTGGAATTTACCAGCGTAATGGCTGCCGGACTGGGCATGTTAGGCTGGGGCAAGCCTGTAATGTGCAATGGCGCAAGCCTGGCGTTTAGAAAATCTGCCTTTGCAGCGGTGGGTGGTTATGCCGGAAACGAACAGGTAGCCTCAGGTGATGATGAATTCCTGATGCGAAAAATTGCCGGCAAATTTCCCGGTTCAATCCGTGCAGTAAGATATGGTAACAATACCTGTACGACAAAACCGGCAGCCACCATAAGTGAATTTTATGATCAGCGCATCCGCTGGGCCGGCAAGTGGAGCGTCAACTCTTCGGGGCTTGCGAGATTTGTGGGTGTATTTGTTTTTTTGTTCCAGGTTACCTGGCTGCCGGTGGTTGCGATTGCACTTTTTACGCAAAGTCCACTATTACTGGCAGGTGTCGTGTTAAAGATTTTGCTTGAATTTGTTGTGCTGGCCCTTGCGGCAAGGTTTATTCATCAGCAATTCTATCTGCCCGCTTTCCTGGTCTTGCAAATTTTATATCCGCCCTATGTAATTTTGGTTGCGTTGTCCTCACAAATACTGGGCTACCGGTGGAAGGGCAGAAGCTTTTTACCTCCACGTTAAGCTGCTGTTAATTTCTGCGGCATACTTCAATTATTGTTATTTTTACAAGTCATGGGTATGGACGAACTGGAGCTTAGAAAACTGCTGGAAAGGAAAGAGCTGGAACTCAACGCGTTGCTGGAAGTTACACAATCCATCAACAATAATGTTCCGGAAGATTCGCTTTATAAAATTTTCAACTTTACCCTGCGCTCCAACCTCAATATTACAAAGCTGGCCTTATTTGTATTAGACGAAGTATGGAATTGCAAGGTGAACTTCGGCACGCAGATCAATTTTCAAAAGCATAAGCTGGATGATCGCTTCAAGCTGATCAAGAATATTCATCGGATGGATGAGTTCGATGACGAGTGCGATTTCCATGAGTTTGATATGGTTATCCCGGTAGCTCATAAAACGGATACGCTGGCATTGGTTTTTGTAGGAGGCATTCAGCAGAACAACCAGGGCAGGGAAGAGAGCATCCGGTTTATCCAGGCGCTCAGCAACATTATTATTGTGGCCATTGAAAACAAGAAGCTGGCGCGCAAGCAATTAGAGCAGGAAGCTTTTCGCAAAGAGCTTGAGATTGCCAGCGATGTGCAGCAGTTTTTGTTTCCGGAGCGATTGCCCTATACCGATCGGTTAAAAATTGAAGCCAGTTACCTGCCGCACGATCGGGTAGGTGGCGATTATTATGATTATGTGCCGATCAACAAAAACCAGTTCCTGATTTGTGTGGCCGATGTAAGCGGTAAAGGAATTCCGGCTGCTTTAATGATGTCTAACTTCCAGGCTTCGCTGCGCACATTGCTTCGGCAAACACCTAACCTGCGCGAAATTGTGGAGGCGCTCAACTACCAGGTAATGGAAAACACCAAAGGCGAAAAGTTTATTACCTTCTTTGGTGCGATCTACGATCTCAGCCTTAAAACGATGATCTATGTTAACGCTGGTCATAATCCGCCAATCCTGTTGGATAAAAGCGGTGTGCGCCTGCTGGAAGAAGGCAGCACCGTGCTTGGCGCGATGCATCCGCTGCCTTTTATAAACGAAGGATTCATCACCGACCTGGATGAGTTTACCCTGTTTGCCTATACCGATGGCCTTACCGAAACCGTAAATGAGGCCGGTGCCGAGTTTGGGGTGCAGGCCCTGGTCGATTACCTGGCAGCCAATCGCACCAAAGATATCCGCACCATTCACCAGGATATTATTGTAACGCTGGATGGATTTAAAGGCCGCAATGCTTACCGCGATGATATTACCATATTGTCGTGCCGCGTGGAATAAATTCAAAATTTGATATTCAATATTCAAGATTGAAATGCAGAATGTAATTTGAATTATAAAATCCTGAATTTTGAATTTATTCCGAACTCCTTTTTTCTTGCCGTTGCTTTACCCGAAGCTAACCTGGAGAATACCTGCGTCAGAAAAAAAAGTGTATCTCACATTTGATGATGGCCCGGTACCGGGGCCAACTGAATTTGTGCTGGATACTTTGCAAAAATTCCGGGCTACAGCCACATTCTTTTGCATTGGCGACAACGTACGTAAGCACCCGCACATTTTTCAGAAAGTTGTTCAGCAAGGACATCGTATCGGCAATCATACCTTCAATCATTTGAAAGGATGGGGCGCATCGCTTCAGGCTTATACAGAGAATGTCAGGCAGTGTGAGGAGGAAATTGATCAGCATCTTCCCGGCAACCCGAAACTTTTTCGCCCCCCTTATGGAAGAATTACATGCAGTCAGATAAATGCGTTGAAAACGAAATACAAAATCATCATGTGGGATGTGCTCACGCAGGATTACCGGCACAGCATGGCGCCCGATACATGTATTCGCGGAACCATCCAGGCTACACGACCCGGCTCGGTTGTGGTGTTTCATGACAGCTACAAGGCCGAACGAAACCTGGTGTTTGCATTACCCCGGTACCTCGAATACCTGGCAGACGAAGGCTACAGTTTTGGAAGGCTTTAGGAAAACTATATTTGCAGATGCATGTTTTTGTTGCCGTACTGAATTGGGGACTGGGGCACGCTACGCGCAGCATCCCGGTTATAAACCAATTGCTGCAACGTCAGGTTGAAGTTACCATTGGCAGCGATGGTGCCGCCCTTCATTTATTAAAACAGGAATTTTCCACGCTAAGATTTGTGGAATTACCGGCTTATGAAGTTACATACCCGGCTCACGGCTCGCTTATGCTGAACATGATTATACAGCTTCCGCGACTCCGAAAAACTATCCGCCAGGAACAGCAGCAGATGAAGAGTTTGGTCGGACAGTTGGGTATTACCCATATTATTTCCGATAACCGGTACGGTTGTTACAGCGAAAGCCTTCCTTCCGTAATGATCACGCATCAGCTGCGCCTGTTATTTTCCGGGATATGGAATATAGCAGCTACGGTTATAAATGCTTCACTGCGACATGCGCTTCAGAAGTTCAACCAGGTTTGGATACCGGATTTCGGACCAACAGGAATAACAGAACCTTTTACCCGCAAGGTGAAAACAGCGCATCGGTACATTGGTATGCTAAGCAGGTTCTCGAAAAATACAGCATACGAAGTAAACGATCAGCTAATAATAGGTTTGATTTCCGGGCCGGAAAATCAGCGCACGGTCTTCGAACAAAACTTACTGGCGCAGTTGATGAGGCTTAACCAACCGGCTGTAATAGTACGTGGTTTAACGCAAACCGAAGAGGTGCGGGTTCAGAATGGAGTTGAGCTGATCAATCACTTGTCGGCCTCTGCGTTACAGGATGTAATTAATCATGCTGCGGTTGTAATAGCCCGCAGCGGTTACAGCACGGTAATGGATTTGTATGTCTTGGGAAAGCGCAACGTAATTCTGATTCCGACACCCGGCCAGACGGAGCAGGAGTATCTCGGGCAATACCTGAGAGAAAAGAAAATTGCTGTGGTTCAGCATCAGGAACAGATGGACATTGAACAGGCATTGAAACAATTACCTGAATATTCGGGATTCGAAAGTGTTCAGGATGAGTATCTTTTGGAAAAGGCATTAAATGAATTTCTGATAGCATGAGTTTTTGGATTGACACCCATGCGCACATTTATGTAAAGGAGTTTCAGGCCGATCGGGCCGATGTGCTGGCCCGGTGTGCTGAGCTTCAGGTGAACCGGATTTTTATGCCCAACATAGATCATGCATCAATCGATGACATGCTGGAAGTTGAAGCAAAATACCCGGATCAGTGTGCGGCTATGATGGGGTTGCACCCCTGTTCGGTTAAGAAAGATTTTGAAAAAGAATTGTACCGTGTAGAGAGTTGGCTGCAACGCAGGAATTTTGCGGCCATAGGCGAAATGGGCACCGACCTGTATTGGGATAAAACCTTTTGGGAACAGCAGCAGGAAGCTTTCAAAATTCAGGCAGCATGGGCGAAGCAATACCGGTTGCCGTTGGTTATTCACTGCCGCGAGTCAATAGCTGAAACCATTGCGTTACTGGAACCGCTTGCAGGCGATGGACTGACCGGTGTGTTTCACTGCTTTTCGGGTTCGGTTGAACAGGCCGAGAAGATAACCGGGTTGGGCTTTTACCTGGGCATTGGCGGGGTTGCCACATTTAAAAACGGTGGAATGGATACGGTGATTCCGCACCTGGATATCAGCCGGCTTGTGCTGGAAACGGATAGCCCCTACCTGGCACCGGTGCCGTATCGCGGCAAACGCAATACTCCCGAATATATTCCTTTAATTGCAGCACGCGTGGCTGCATTGCGAAATATGCCGGTAGAGGAACTGATGACGCACACGTTTAACAATGCATGTAAGCTTTTTGACCAGGCATAAGGTTACATCTGTGTAAGCTAAAAAGAAATCGACTGATGAAATACACCGCCATCCGTATTAATACAGCTACCCCGGCAGCGGCACGTTCGCGGGTAATGATTATTTATACAGGGGGTACGTTTGGAATGACGTATGATGAATCCGGGGTGTTGATCCCGTTTGACTTCTCGTTGATCAGGGAGCAACTGCCGGCCCTGCGTAATTTGTTCCTGGAAATTACGGTGGTTTCTTTTATGCAACCGGTTGATTCGTCCAATATTTCGCCCGCGCATTGGAAAGCCATTGGGGAGATCATTTTTGAAAATTATGAATCGCAGGATGGCTTTGTGGTTTTGCACGGCACCGATACCATGGCGTTTACGGCTTCGGCAGTCAGCTTTATGTTACCCAACCTGGCTAAGCCGGTAATCTTTACCGGTGCCCAGTTGCCTATCAGCCAGCCCCGCTCCGATGCGCGCGAAAACCTGATTACATCGCTGGAAATTGCATCGGCAAAACACGGTGGCATACCGGTGGTGCCTGAAGCTTGCATTTATTTTGATTACCAGCTGCTGCGGGGCAACCGCGCCAAGAAAGTGGAAAGCATGCATTTCGATGCCTTTCAATCCGGCAATTACCCGGTGTTAGCGAGGGCCGGAGTTAAAATCGATTACAATGTGGCGGCTATTGCTCAACCTTTAGGTGGGGTGTTAAAGCTTTTATCCCGGTTCGATTCCTCCGTGGCCATTCTAAAGCTTTTTCCGGGTATCAGTAAACAAATGGTGGAGGCGGTGTTGAAAACCGAAGGTGTAAAGGCAGTAATTATTGAAACCTTTGGTTCCGGGAATGCACCCTCAGCGGCATGGTTTGTTTCCTGTTTAAAACTGGCGATTGAGCAGGGGATCATACTATTGAATGTTTCCCAGTGCCCCGGGGGCATGGTGGAACAAGGCCGGTATGAAACCAGTAAGGCGCTGGCGCAAATCGGGGTAATCAGCGGTGGCGACATTACACTCGAAGCAGCCGTTACCAAGCTGATGTTGCTTCTGGGTGAATTTGGTGTGGATTATACCCGCGAAAATATCGGGAACGCCCTGGCCGGTGAAATGGCCTGAAGGTTTTAGTGCGGAGAGGGCGGGATTCGAACCCGCGATACCCTTTCAGGCATACACACTTTCCAGGCGTGCTCCTTCAACCACTCGGACACCTCTCCAAAAAGGCCACAAAGAAAAGATTTAATCCGACCCTTTCAAAGAGCGCCCGGTTTTCATTTTTTTCGTGCCGGAACCATCCTGAAAAGAACTGAACAAAATCAAATTTTGCGTGACTAACGGACGTATTTTGAATTCTATGGCAGAAAGCAAAATCGGGCAGAACAGAATTCCAGTTTTTTTTTTAAAATCTTGTTTGGGATTAAGCAAAACCTTTAAATTTGGCCACTTCAAGTTTTTATCTAAACCTTAAACCATGAAAAAACTATTATCGATTATCGCTTTTCTGGGGGTAATGACCTTTAGTGCCGCCCAGGCAATTGCTCAGGACGCATCTGGGCCTGCAGAAGAATCATTTCACCAGGCAATAAAGGACAAGTTCATACAAGGAGGCGTTGAGTTTATGTGGCCAATCCTGATCTGTTTGATTCTGGGTCTTGCAGTTGCCATTGAAAGGATCATCACCCTTAACCTTGCCACAACAAATACTAAAAAACTTTTAAGCAAAATTGAAGACGCTCTTGCAAAAGGAGGAATCGAGGCGGCTAAAGATGTAACCAAAAATACAAAAGGTCCTGTTGCTTCTATCTTCACGCAAGGTCTGATGCGTTCTTCTGAAGGAATCGATATGGTTGAAAAGTCGATCGTTTCTTACGGTGGCGTTGAAATGGCCCGTCTGGAACGCGGACTTATCTGGATTTCATTGTTCATTTCACTTGGTCCAATGCTTGGATTCTTCGGTACTGTAATCGGGATGGTGCAGGCGTTCGATGCGATTGAAGCAGCCGGTGATATCTCTCCGCAGGTTGTGGCCGGTGGTATGAAGGTGGCCTTGATTACAACGGTAGGTGGTCTTATTGTAGGTATGATCCTGCAGGTATTCTACAATTACTTGGTATCTAAGATCGATAGCCTTGTAAACGGCATGGAAGATGCTTCAATCACGCTGGTTGATATTCTGGTTAAGCACAAGCTATCTAAATAATAGTTATGAATGGTGTTGACATTGGATTGTATATAGCGTATGTCTTTTTTGGCATTGCGCTGATTGCGGCAATCGCATTGCCTGCTATAAATGTGGCGAAATCGCCTGGTAACTTGTTCAAGTCACTTATAGCGCTGGGCGGACTGGTAGTATTATTCTTTGTGGCTTATGCGCTTGCCGATTCTGAAGTATCATTACGAGCAGCATCTCTTGGTCAGACAGGCTCAAGTGTAAAGCTGATCGGAGCGGGATTAATACTATTTTACATAGTCCTGCTGGTTGCTATCGTTGGAATCATATTCTCAGAAATTAATAAAGCTTTAAAGTAAATGGCACGAGCTACACCAGAAATACCAAACGCATCGATGGCGGATATCGCTTTCCTGCTGTTAACGTTCTTTCTGGTTACTACTACCATGCCCAATAACAGGGGTCTCAGCATTGCCCTTCCACCTCCGCCAGAGGCAACTCCACCGGAGGATATAAAAATCCAGGAAAGGAATATGTTCAAGATCCAGATCAACTCTTCGGATGCATTGCTGATTGAAGGAGAGCCACGGGAAGATATTAGTACCCTGAAAGATGAGATTAAAGCTTTTGTGCTGAATAATGGCAGGGATCCTTCAAGTTCGGATAACCCTGAAAAAGCCATTGTTTCGTTCAAAACGGATAGAGGAACCAGCCATAAACGGTTTATTCAGTTACTGGATATTATTCAAGGCGCTTACTATGACATCTATGCCGAACAGGCGGGAGTAACCAACGAAAAATTCAGAGAAGCGGCTTCTGATCTAAGTATTCCGGATAACAGGGCGATATATGAGAAAGGCAGGGCCGGAATTCCCCTTAATATCTCAATTGCGGATCCTACAAAAGTTGGTGGTAATTAAACCAAAGAATTAATTATGTCAAAGTTTAAGAAAAAGACAGAGGTTAAGCAGGAGATTCCTACTTCGTCAATGCCTGATGTAGTGTTCATGTTGTTGTTCTTTTTCATGGTTACAACAGAACTTCGGGAAACTTCCATTGAAGTGAAGCAGCAGATCCCCAAAGCTACTCAGCTAAGAAAGCTGATGCGTAAAAGTCTGGTTGCCAACTTATATGTGGGCGAGCCTACAAAACCCCAGCTATACGGCAAGGAGCCTAAAATCCAGGCTGACGATGTGTTTATTGATACCAAAGATATTGTCAGGTGGGTTAACGAGCAGAAGGCAAAGTTAGATGAGATTGAGCGCGACCAGCTAACCGTAGCGCTCAAGGTAGACGAAGAAGCCAAGCGTGGCTTAATAGCGGATGTGGAGCTTGAGTTGCGTAAAGCAAATGCAAGGAAGCTGCTCTACACTACCTTGGAGAACCCTAAAGATGATAATTGATTAAATGAGTTTATCTTTAAAATAGCCTTCCGTAAGGAGGGCTATTTTTTTATAGTCGAACCCTGTGGGATATCGCAATACAAAAGTTATTAATGCCTGGTGTATGTACGACTGGGCTAACTCGGTTTATAACCTGGTTATAACCACAACTTTTTTTCCCATCTATTTTGCCGGCATCACCAAAGCAGCCTATGGCGAAAGCAACGTGCCCCTGCTGGGGCGCACCTTTAAGAATACTGCGCTCTACGATTATTCTTTGGCATTTGCATATTTTATCATAGCCCTTGCATTGCCCGTTTTGTCCTCCATTGCCGATTCGCGCGGTAACAAAAAGAAGTTCATGCAGTTTTTTACCTATATGGGCGGCCTGGCCTGTATGGGTTTATTCTGGTTTAAAGGCTCCGAGCCTAACGTAGGCTGGGGTGTAATTTGCTTTATCCTGGCTGCCGTGGGATACATCGGGAGCCTCGTATTCTATAATTCTTACCTGCCTGAAATCGCCTCACCTGAAGATCGTGACTGGATAAGCGCACGAGGCTATTCAATGGGGTATGCCGGCAGCGTCTTGCTGCAATTAGCCGGGTTTGGGCTTGTGCTTTATTTCAGCGCTAAGGGCGATGATACGTCTGGCCCGCGGTATACATTCCTGCTGGTTGGCTTGTGGTGGATTGGTTTTTCGCAAATTACGTTCGCCCGTTTACCGGATAGTAAAACACCTCAGCAGAAATCGCTGGGTGAAGTATTCCGGGCCGGGTTTGTGGAGCTGAATAAGGTGTGGAACCAGGTAAAAAAGCTTAAGCTCCTGAAATGGTTTTTACTGGCATTTTTCTTTTACAGCATGGGTGTGCAAACCGTAATGTTAGCGGCTACTTTATTCGGCAGCCAGGTGCTGGGGCTCCCTGCCGATAAGCTTATTATTACCGTTGTATTAATTCAGCTGGTGGCTATTCCGGGAGCGATGTTAATGTCATACCTGTCCGGAAAGTCAGGTAACCTGCAGGTGCTAATGGGAGTGGTGTTGTTCTGGATTTTAGTCTGTATCGCAGCCTATGAAGTTGCCAACCTGAAAGAAGGAAGTGTCGATGTGGAATTTCATTTTTACGGGTTGGCGATAGCCGTGGGTTTGGTGATGGGTGGCATACAATCGCTGAGCCGTAGCACATACAGCAAGCTGATGCCCGAAACAAAAGACACGGCATCGTTCTTTAGCTTTTACGATGTAACCGAAAAAATTGCCATCGTAATCGGCATCTTCAGCTTCGGCTATATCGATGAGGCTTTCGGAATGAAGAATTCGGTATTGGCGCTCATTACATTTTTTGTAATGGGCTTTCTTGCCCTGCTTGTTGCCCGGAGGCATTCGCGTATAGCTTAATAACGCAGGTGCTTCACCGTCATACCGTTATTGATCAGTTGCTTTAAGGATTCAATTCCGATTTTCAAATGAAGGTCAACATAGCTTGTGGTAACAGCTTTGTCGCTGGCTTCCGTTTTTACGCCATCCACGATCATAGGTTGATCGGAAACAAGCAACAAGGCGCCTGTTGGAATTTCATTGTAAAAGCCGGTTGAGAAAATAGTAGCGGTTTCCATATCAATCGCCATGGCGCGTATCTTTCTCAGGTACTCCTTAAAGTGTTCATCCCATTCCCACACCCTCCGGTTAGTGGTATAAACAGTACCGGTCCAGTAATCCTGGTTATTATCGCGTATGGTAGTGGAAATAGCTTTCTGTAAGGCGAAGGCTGGTAAAGCCGGTACTTCTGCCGGGAAATAATCATTGGAAGTTCCTTCACCCCGTATGGCTGCAATGGGAAGGATGAAATCACCGATATCATTTTTCTTTTTTAGTCCGCCACATTTACCCAGGAACAGGCAGGCTTCCGGCACAATGGCCGTAAGGCAGTCCATAATAGTTGCAGCATTGGGGCTTCCCATGCCAAAATTAATAATGGTAATGCCCCCGGCAGTTGCACTGCGCATGGCGCGATCCATTCCAACTACTTCCACATTATTCCACTCGGCAAACTTCTTTACATAATTGTCGAAGTTAGTGAGCAGGATATACCGGCCAAAGTCTTCCAGCTTTACACCCGTATAACGGGGCAGCCAGTTTTCAACAATTTCCTGTTTCGATTTCATACGAATAGTAGGTTATGAATAGTGTTTATGACAATGTGAATCGCAAAGGTTAATTTTAGCGCATGTACAAATTAAACCTTCCCGAATTTAATATCGCTTTGCGCAAAGAACAGGGAAAAGTTTGGATTTTTGATATCATTCGCAAAAAGTATGTGGTGCTTACTCCTGAAGAGTGGGTACGCCAGCATTTTGTCCATTACCTGGTTAATGAGCTGGAGTATCCCAAATCGCTTTTTAAAGTAGAGCGCAGCCTTACCTATAACCGGCTTCAGAAGCGCTCCGATATTATCATTTACAATCGCACAGGTAAACCCTGGATGCTGGTTGAATGTAAAGCGCCTGAAATAAAGCTGACACAAAAAGCATTTAACCAGGTAGCCGTATACAACATGACCGTTGGGGCGCGCTACATAGCGGTTACCAACGGAATGGCCCATTACTGTTTTGAAGCGTTAACGCAGGCTGATTCCGAAGTTAAGTTTCTCGAAACCTTTCCGCTGTTTGCCTGATATTACAATACTTCCTGCACGTTTGTGTACGGCAGGTTAAAAGCATCGGCAACGGCTTTGTAAACAACTTTGCCTTGTACTACATTAAGACCTTTCAATAAATCTTCATTCTCCCGGCAGGCTTTCTTCCAGCCATGATTAGCCAGCTTCAACGCATAAGGCAGTGTGGCATTGGTTAACGCCAGCGTGGAGGTATACGGCACCGCACCCGGCATGTTGGCTACGCAGTAATGCACAATGTCGTCAATAATATAAGTCGGATCTTCATGTGTGGTGGGTTTGCAGGTTTCGATACACCCGCCCTGATCTACAGCTACATCCACCAGCACAGTACCCGGGCGCATGGTCTTCAGCATATCGCGTGTGATGAGCTTCGGGGCTTTGGCTCCCGGAATCAATACACCGCCTACAATCAGGTCAGATGTTTTCACCAATTCACGCAGCACATAATCGTTGGATGCCATAGTGTGTACATTTTTGGGCATAACATCGTCTAAGTACCGCAGGCGATTCAGGTTTACATCGGTTATAATTACATCGGCTCCCATGCCGGCAGCAATTTTGGCTGCATTTGTTCCTACCACACCGCCTCCCAGGATCAACACTTTGGCTGGCATTACTCCGGGTACACCGCCCAGCAATATTCCACGGCCTTTCAATGGTTTCTCTAAGTATTTGGCGCCTTCCTGTATGGCCATACGACCGGCAACTTCCGACATGGGCACCAGCAGCGGTAAACTCCTGTCGTTGCGCTCAACAGTTTCATACGCCAGGCACACCGCCCCGGTTTTTATCATGGCATGCGCCAGCGGTTCGTGCGATGCAAAATGGAAATAGGTAAACACCAGCTGATCCTGGCGAATCAACCCGTATTCCTGCTCAATGGGTTCTTTTACCTTCACGATCATTTCGGCAATATCAAATACTTCTTTGGCAGTGGTCAGAATTTTAGCGCCAGCACCTTTGTATTCCTCGTCAGAAAACCCGCTGCCTTCTCCGGCTTTGGTCTGAACATATACGGTATGACCTTTCCGGATAAATTCCTGGGTACCGGCAGGTGTTACGGCTACCCGGTTTTCATTGTTTTTAATTTCTTTCGGTACGCCAATAATCATAATGGGATAGTTTTAGTATTTCTGAAAATGTGGTGGCTATAATAATTTTGTAATGCAAAGATAACATTCGGATACGATTGCAAAATGCCATGAAGAATAATTCGCCTTACGCTTTTTACGGTTCGTTGCACAAGGGAATGGAATCAGCCTGTTAGTATTTTTTTTTGAACGTACAGCAAATTATCCGCAAGTACCGATCAGAGATTGGATGACATTCTTTGGTGAACATAAAAAATAGCGTGATTTTCTATTGTCTGAAATTTCACTTTTGACACCTCCTTTGTTTTTCCCTATTTTTACCCATAACCAAACTGGAATTCTGAGGTGGCGCAAACAAAAACTTTGGTTAACGGGTTATCAGAAAAGAAAGTAGCAGCTATTCTTTCGGATTATCGTCTTGCCTGTGAAAGTCGTGAAGCGAGCTTGCTCGGGCGTAAGGAAGTGTTCATGGGCAAAGCCAAATTCGGCATTTTTGGCGATGGCAAGGAGATGGCCCAGGTTGCGATGGCAAAGATTTTCCGTGCGGGCGATCACCGCGCGGGTTATTATCGCGATCAGACATTTATGCTGGCTATTGGCGAGCTTACCCTGCAACAATATTTTGCCCAGTTGTATGCGCATACCAGTGTAGAAGCTGATCCTGCATCGGCCGGGCGATTGATGAACGGCCACTTTGCTACCCGCATGATTGATGAGCAAGGTGCTTTTAAAAACCTGGCGCAATCCAAAAACAGCAGTGCCGATATTTCACCAACAGCAGGCCAGATGCCCAGGCTGGTTGGACTTGCCTATGCTTCAAAGCTGTTTCGCAATAACCCGGGACTTGCTGCTTACCCCGAACTGAGCAATGCCGGTAATGAGATTGCTTTCGGAACCATTGGCAATGCTTCTACTTCAGAAGGACATTTCTTTGAAGCGATTAATGCGGCCGGTGTGCTGCAGGTTCCGATGCTGATTTCGGTGTGGGATGATGAATATGGAATATCCGTGCCGGCCGAATACCAGACAACGAAAGGCAGCATCTCAAAAATTCTCGCAGGCTTTCAGCGGAACAAAACGGAGAAAGGATATGAAATCTTAACAGTAAAGGGATGGGATTACCTGGCATTACTGGCTACCTATGAGAAAGCGGAAAAAATTTGCCGTGAAGAGCATGTACCGGTATTGGTGCATGTAACCGAAATGACGCAACCGCTGGGACATTCTACTTCGGGATCGCACGAGCGCTATAAGTCAAAAGAAAGATTAGCGTGGGAAGCAGAGTTTGATTGTATCCGCAAATTGCGTGAATGGCTGATTGAGCATGGCGCTGCCTCTGCTACTGAATTAGATGAAATTGAGAAACAGGCTAAAGCTGCCGCACGTGCAGCCAAGGAGGCAGCCTGGAAAGATTTCAATAAGGATATTCAGAAAGATCAGAAAGAGCTTGAGCAGATACTGAACGATGCCGTTACGGAGCAGCCTGCTATTGAAGATCTTTTGCTTGACCTTCGTAAAACCATCAACCCATTATTGATGGATTCCGTAAAGACAGCGCGTAAGGCAGCACGATTGCTTCGGGGTAATTCATCAGAAGCGCGTACGCAATTGGTTGCGTGGATAAAAAATTCCGAAGAGAAAAACTTTGATCGGTTCAGCTCATACCTGCATAGTCAATCGCAATGGTCGGCTCTTCATGTGCAGAAAATAGATGCGGTTTATCATGATAATTCGCCCTTGATTGATGGTCGCGAAGTATTGCAGGCTTGTTTCCGTGAGGCCTTGCAGCGCGACCCCAAGATTCTGGCCTTTGGAGAAGATGTGGGTAAGATTGGCGATGTGAACCAGGGATTTGCCGGGCTTCAACATAAGTTTGGTGAGTTGCGGGTTACGGATACTGGTATTCGCGAAACTACCATTATTGGGCAGGGGATTGGTGCGGCTTTGCGCGGACTAAGGCCAATTGCTGAAATCCAATATTTAGACTACCTGCTGTATGCCTTGCAGACTTTGTCTGATGATCTGGCCTGTCTGCAATACAGAACCAAGGGTGGGCAGAAAGCGCCTTTGATTGTTAGAACCCGCGGCCATCGGCTGGAAGGTGTGTGGCATGCAGGTTCGCCTATGGGCATGATTTTGCATTCGTTACGCGGCATGTATGTATTGGTGCCCCGTAACATGACGCAGGCAGCCGGATTTTACAATACGCTGCTTCAGGCTGATGATGCGGCCATTATTATTGAGTGCTTAAATGGGTATCGTCTTAAAGAAAAATTACCGGCCAATATCGGTGAGTTTACGGTGCCGCTTGGCGAACCTGAAATCCTGAAAGAAGGAACTGATATAACGGTGGTAACGTACGGTTCGATGTGCCGTATTGTGATGGAAGCCGCTGCCGATCTTGAAGCAGCTGGTATTTCATGCGAGGTAATTGATGTGCAAACCTTATTGCCTTTTGACTTAACAAAGACCATCCTGCAATCCATTCAGAAAACCAGCCGCGTTTTATTTACTGACGAAGATGTGCCCGGGGGTGCAACAGCCTTTATGATGCAGCAGGTATTGGAGGTGCAGGATGCCTACCAGTACCTCGATTCTATGCCGCGTACATTAACGGCCAAAGAGCATCGCCCTGCTTATGGCTCGGATGGCGACTATTTTTCAAAACCGAATGCTGAAGATGTGTTTGATGCGGTGTATGTTGTGATGCACGAGGCAGAGCCGGATCGCTTTCCTGAACTTTATTGATACGCTATAAAGTAAACTCAGGTGTTTCAATAATGTTGCTCCTGTGCAATGCGCGGTCTTTTATCTGGACCCGAAGCTTAATTGTTTTCAGGCTGAACAGAATTCTGAACCCGGTGGAGCCCATGCCATAACGAATAGTACCTTCCAGTGGAGAGCCGGATCGGTCTTCATACAGAATCGGGAAGCGGCCATCATAAGTCAAACCGCAATTGGGGTAGTCAAATTCAGTTGTCCAGTCAAACTCGGTGAAAGTTCCATCTGTATTTTTTACTAAAAAATCTATCTCAATATTGTAGTGATCCGGGTTCAGTTCGAAGTAGAGCGTATCCTGAACAACATTGTTTACGCGGTATACTTCCCAATTAATGCAATTGTACGGTTTAACGAAGCCGGGTAAATCGCTAAAATTAGGATTGGTGCGTTTGTCTTTGTAAGTAACAAAAGTCTGATCTGATTTAACAAAGTAGAATTTACTGTTGTAGCAGATGTCTTCGCTCATACAACCGGTTTCGTCTGCAGAAAGACCCAGGTCGCCATCGCCATCCCTAAACGATATGACCAGGATAAGCGAATCAAACCCCCCGGTGCCACCGGGCTTAAAGGTGATACTTTGGTATTCGATCTGCGGTACTATTGAAAACTCGGGAGCTTTAAAACAGGCTCCAGCCATCAGGGTAAGGATTCCAGCCCACAGCAAATGCTTAATCACGCTCATTTTTTACCTTTATCGTTTGTAAATTAAACAACGCCTGGACACATTTAAAAGTTTTGAAGCCGGATTGTATGCTGTTAACGACAGCAACTTTACTGATATTGCGCTTGAACTGTTTCGTTACCAGGCCGAAAACAACCTGGTTTATAGCCGATTTCTGAAAAACCTTAAGGCAAATCCTTCGAAAGTAAAGCACCTGGAAGAGGTGCCTTTCTTACCGGTAAGCTTTTTCAAAACACAGCAAATTCAAACCGGTAGCTGGACACCCGAACTGGAATTTACCAGCAGCGGTACCACAGGATCGGCCACCAGCAGGCATCCAGTTCTTGATTTGAGTTTCTACCTGCGTCATGCGGAGCGTAATTTTGAGCATTTTTATGGCTCTCTGAAACAGTATCATATTCTGGCATTGCTGCCATCTTATCTGGAGCGAAACGGCTCCTCGCTTATTGCCATGATGGATCATTTCATTAAAAAAAGTGAATCTGAGCACTCGGGATTCTACCTTTACAATCATGCGGAGCTTGTGCAAAAAATAGAATTACTGAAACCCGGTTCCCGTAAAATACTGGTGTGGGGTGTTTCGTTTGCATTACTGGATCTGGCTGAGAATTTTGAGATCGACCTGCGTAATACTATTGTGATGGAAACTGGTGGGATGAAGGGAAGGAGGCAGGAGCTGACACGACCGGAACTTCACGCACTGCTGAACAAAAAGTTTAACACCGCTGTTATCCACTCCGAATACGGCATGACGGAATTGATGTCGCAGGCCTATTCAACCGGCAATGGCCTCTACCGGTTGCCGCCCTGGATGAAGATTGTTGTTCGGGAAATAAATGACCCGTTCAGCTACCTGCAAGGAAAAACGGGGGGGATAAATGTGGTGGATCTGGCTAATTTTCATTCCTGCGCGTTTATAGAAACGCAGGATTTGGGAAAAACGGTGGCTGAGGCCGGTTTTGAGATTTTAGGCCGGATTGACAATAGTGATGTTCGGGGTTGTAATTTATTGGTCGGATAGTCGATTTTGTCGACAAATGGCGTTTTTAGTACATTAGGTTTGTATGATTTTAAAAGATTGATATTTTTGTTCCTTTAAAACCACTGTTTATGAAGAAAGTCCTCGCATTTGCAGCCCTTCTTGGTTTTCTTGCTTCGTGCAGCCAGTATACCTGCCCTACGTACAGCAAGAAAGAAGTGAAAAAACCTACAGAGAGCCGTATTTAAGCGCTTATAGGTACTTTTTTACCTCCTTTGGCCCTATAACCGGCCCATCGCTCATTATTACCAGCCGCTCTACAACATTCCGTAATTCGCGGATGTTTCCTGTCCATTTGTGCTCTTGTAAAAGAGAAACGGCTTCTTTACTTACCTCTTTTTTCTTGTTCCCATAGTCGGAGGCGATATCCGCCAGGAATTTTTCGGTTAAAGCCGGAATATCATCCGTTCGCTCGTTCAGCGCAGGTACTTTTATCACGATTACCGATAGGCGATGGTACAGATCTTCGCGAAAGCGGTTTTCTGCAATTTCTTTTTTCAGGTCTTTGTTAGTGGCGGCAACTACCCGAACATTTACGGAAATATCTTTTTCGCCACCTACCCGGGTAATTTTGTTTTCCTGCAAAGCGCGCAACACTTTAGCTTGGGCGGCTGCGCCCATATCTCCGATCTCGTCCAGGAATAAAGTGCCGCCTTCTGCCTGCTCAAACTTCCCAAGCTTTTGTTTGATGGCTGATGTGAACGATCCTTTTTCGTGGCCGAATAATTCGCTTTCAATCAACTCGGAAGGAATGGCGGCACAGTTTACTTCAATGAATGGCCCCTGGCTGCGCGAGCTTTGCTCGTGAAGCTGCCGGGCTACCAGCTCCTTACCGGCTCCATTGGGGCCTGTTATCAATACGCGCGCTTCGGTAGGGGCTACTTTTTCAATCATCTGCTTTACTTCGGTAAGGCCCGGAGAGCTACCTATGATTTCGTATTTACCCGATACTTTTTTCTTGAGGATTCTGGTTTCACGTACCAGGCTGTTTTTGTCCAGCGCATTGCGGAGTGTAATTAAAAGGCGGTTGAGATCGGGTGGCTTCTGAAGAAAATCGTATGCTCCGAGTTTCGTGGCATCCACGGCAAGCTCGGTTGTGCCATGGGCGGAAATCATGATAAAGGTAGCCGGGTTGCCCTTTTCTTTAGCTTGCTGCAATACCTCCATGCCATCCACTTTGGGCATTTTAACATCGCAGAATACCACATCATAAGCGCTGTTTTCCAGCTTGGCCAAACCTTCCTGGCCGTCTTTGGCTTCATCCACTTCCAGCTTAAGCTCTTTCTGGTCTTTCAGAATATCTTTTAAGACGGCACGAATGCTGGCTTCATCTTCAATCAATAAAACTTTGGGCACGGCTGATTATGTCTATTATTAAACGATCATTTATTTCAAAAAAAAATGCAAGCCTGTAAGCCGGGTTCTGTTCCTTTCCCGATAGCTATCGGTTGGGCGCTTATCATTTATCTTGCCTTTACGTTGCCGTAAAGATCTAAGCAGCCTACCCAACCCCGATGGGATACGAAAGTATTCTGCGGACGAGCAGCCCTTGATCGGGGCCTATTTGGCCTTTCAACTCGTAAGGTTTGCCGTGCCCCCGAATGTTACCACCGGGGCGGTGGGCTCTTACCCCACCTTTTCACCTTTTCCCCGATAAATCGGGGTAGTTTGTTTTCTGTGGCACTTTCTGTCCCCGAACTGGTCGGGGCCTTCCCGTTAGGAAGTACGATGCTCTGTGTTGCCCGGACTTTCCTCCCCGACAAAGTCAGGGCGATAAGCCGGCTTGCATAGCAAATTTACGGAATGAACTGAGAAACGTTTGTTTTTTTTAATGAATGTCCGAATCCGTGAGCTTTAGCTCGAACTGATCGGCCAGGTTGGCTACTTCCTGCAGCATTTCGGCAAGTGTGCCCTCTGTTGCCGCATCAAGCGCAACAACGGCTTCAAGCTGCAGGTGATTCTCGTTTACTACAAAGCGGCAATAATTAAAGTATGCGGCCTGTTCCAGCAACACCTTATAATCCAGTTCAGGTTTAATGGCGCAGACTTTTGAGTTTAATGCAACCAGGCTGCGGTTGTAGAGCTCGCTCTGCTTAACAGTTCCGATAACGGTCTGGAAGCGATTCCCGGACACGGGCATAATAATGATGGAGTGACTGGGATCGTATTGTGTAAATTGTCCGCCAACCTGGTCGGCATATTTTTTCATAAAGGCGGTAAGATCCATGGGTATAAAGATTTAGGTATTCCCAAGGTACTAAATCCCGACATATTCAGAAATAAAACCAATGGCCTTTGGCTCTTCCTTGTGAAAATTGTAAGGCAGGAGCGGGTAAACGCACCATATTAGCAATAAAAATTAACGTGTTAAGCGTCTTGTTTCGCGATTTGAATGCAGTCAAATCAAAATCAACACCTACAAAGAGCTTGCGGTGAGGGTTATAACCAGCATTCAGATTACTGATATCATGGGCGTAAATCATTCCTTCTGCACCGTAACCTACGGCAAGATTTAGCCATTTCGGAAACCGGGTAAACTTGTCCATGTCAACGGATAGCCAATATGTCTGGCCATTATAATCTTTCAGAATTTCTTCAGCCAATCCATTGCCCAGCGTATGGGGTCTTAACGGGGCATAATGTGTACGGTGGAATGAAATTTTCGGATAAATGCGGGTTTCTTTCCAAAGCGCTTGCTGTCCCCAGTACAAGCCATTGCCGGCAGCATTGGCAATAACATCCGTTACGGAAGCGCCATACCCGGCTGAAAATCCGTCCAGGATTTCGATGGACGACATAATGCCGAAGCTGGTAAGGGCTCCGATCCGATCCGACTTTTGTTTCGATAATCCACTCCATTGCCAGGTTGCAGAGCTGATGGCTGTTAATTGAAATGCGGAAAAGGTATGCCCCGCTTTATCCATCTGCTTCCATTCATGGGCATCGTTGAAAAAACGGAAAGGCTGAGAATCGTACTGGCTGTACCAGGCCGATGCGAGGGCAACCATACTGGCAGAATAAGCCACTGATGATGCAATGATTACTGTTTTTTGCCTCTTCCTGTATAACAGCGAAAGCGAATCGGGTTGAGCAAAGACTGTTGAGCCGTAGCTTACCAGTATGCTTATGATAAAAACTTTATTCAGTCTGATCATCCTCTTGCTCGGTGTCGGGCTCTGTATCAAGTTGTTTCCGCCTGCGGTCGCGTGTGGTTCGCAATAATTCTTTTATGCTGTTAAAGCTTTGTGTGTGTAATAAACTTACACCTGTGGTTACGGCTGCCTGCGTGCCCAGCGTATTGGTTAGCTGGTTAAAGTTTGAACGGCTGTACATTTTTACCTTAAACTTTCCGTCAGGCGTAAGCATGTAATCGATTGTCCAGTCGCCAATCATGTTGGCAACATCCGATTGATTGGTTTGGTTGCCGAATGTGCCATCGCGTGTTACGCGCAAGCGGCCATTTAAGAATGAGTAGGAGAGGCGCAACTGGAATGTATTGAAAGCTTCCTGATCCATAGCTCCGATGTCAAGATCGATTTCAAGATTCTGATCTACCTGTGTAAGCCAGTAGCTCAATTGGTTTGAAAGCAGCTCACTCACGCTATTGGAAATGGATCCGCTTGTGCTGAAAGCATCCGGTGGTGAAAATCTGCGCAGAATAATCAGGCTGAATACCTGGCGCTTTAATTCCTGCTCGTCCAGCTTGGCTTTAAAAGCTTTGAAGGCAAAGTTGAGCTGCAGGCTTGTTCCATTGTCGGCTGTGATGTTATCCGGCAGGTTCCGGGCGTCAATATCAAATGCAATTTGTGGCGAAAGCATGGGGCCGTCTAATTCCAGCAATACTTCTACCGGGTATTTTCTGCGAACCTGGGCAGAACCTTGTGTGGCTTCGCTTTGATCGGGAAGGATTGGGCCTAACGAAGCCATTTGCCTGTAACTCGCTTTCAGATCCAGCACGCCTGTATACGGATCGCCATACCAGCTTATGCGGCTGCCTTTGGTAATGGCAAACTCTTTATTGATGATATCATAAAGCGTGAAATTGTAATACCCCTGCTCAAACTCGTAAAGCCCGAACATATTAAACTCGCCTTTAGTATCAATCTGGAGCTTGATATCGCCATAGCCGTAGCCCCGGATAATATCCCCGGCTTTAATGTCGAAAATGATTTCCGTATAGGCATCGGGCGTAATGTCAAGATTCAGGTCAAGGATAATGCCGCTGGGTTCGTTGCTGCTGGCGCGGCTATCTTTTTTCTCGGCAATCTGCACGGTATCGCTGAAATGAACGAAGTTTATAAAATCACTTTTTTCGACAGACTCAGATCCGCTTATGGGGATAAACACCCGCGTGTTTTTTGACGTACGAGCTGTAGCAGAAATCTTCATGTTGTTGAGCGGGCCCAGCATGTTCAGGTTTCCTGTGCCGTATGCCTGGCCATAAAACAAGCTGTTGTCTTTACTGGTGGTATTCAATAGCTGAAAGTTGGTAAAGGATGCATCCAGGTTTATCCGGAAGCGCGAATAATTTCGATGGGTCAGGTAGCCATCCAGCACACCCCTGTTTCGTAAGCCATCGTAAAGGGTAAAATCGTTAAAAATAATTTTGTTGGGTGTCATGGCTAATGTACCGTCAAACGTGTAAAGTGTTTTCAGGTAGTCGATCATAATTTGTCCGCGTGCAATTTTACCTTCGCCTTTAATAAGGGGTTGGGCAAAGTTCCCGGTTATTTCATACTTGCCGGTTAAGGTTCCGTCCATCCTGGAGAATATGCCTTTCAGAAACGGCTCTATAATTTTCAGGTTGGTTTCTTCAAGGGTAGCGTTAACATAAAGCGGATTTTTACTGTCTGATGGATTGTAGCGTCCGCCCAGGTTCAATGTGCGAAGATTGAACCGGTCAATATAAAAGTCGATCAGGAATTGCCTTGTTTCACGATCCCACAACGTGGTGCCGGTAACATCGCCAACTAAGAATCCATCAGCTTTCAGATTCTTGATAGTTACATTATTTTGTAAGGCAAAATCTCCATACAAACCTTTTATTTCTACAAAGCCATCAATAATTCCTCCCAATGCTGTAGGGCTGATGGAATTAAGAATATCAAGATTGAAATTGGAAAGCGTTAATACCAGGGGCTCGGAAACATCCCTGGAAATCCGTCCATTCAATAACGCTGATTCATTTCCATGAAATAAATTCAGGTTGTTCACCTGCCATTCGCTTCCTTTCACCAACGTATAATTTTGTGTGCTGATCTGCCATGATTTTTCAAGTACATGTAAGCGGGAAGGGAGGATTTTAATCTTCGTGCTGTCATCCAGGAAGTCGATTTCGGATTGGAGCCGTACGTAATTGGTTGTTCCTTCCTGGTCAAAGTCCAGCCCCAGGTCTATGTGATCTTCATCCCACACAGCTTCTGCAAACAAAGCTCTTGTAGCGAAGTTTTTGTTGATCTGCTGGCGTTGCGACTGAACGGATAACACAGCAAGCACCTTGGTGCTGTCGCGGATTTTAGAGCCCGAAAATTCAATTTCATTATCGATGAAATATTTTTCCTGGTACGATACCGTGTCAATCCGTGAAAAGGCCTGGAGCCGTGATGTGTAACCATTGGTGAATGTTCCTTCGATGCGGCTCTCTTCTGATAGGGTAATCGGAAGTTTTACCAGGCTAAGCAGCGGATTGATATCGAGCAGGTCAATTGAAAAATTGACCTGGTACTCCTGGCTTGCTTTAGGTTTTTTCGTGTAATAAGCCGCAAGTTCTTCCTTGTTGTTGCGCAGGTTGAGCCGGAACTCATGACTTAGCTTTTGCAGATCATTGAACAACGAAGAAAAATAAAAGGCACCGCTCAGGGTTGCATCTGCAAAGGAGCTGTGCAGGCTCAGGTTTCGTACGCTGTCTTTCAGGGTAGATACAACAGAAACGGTATCGATGTCTATAGCCTGATCGTTAAACTCGATGTGGCTGCGTGATAATTGGGCCCGCCCGAAGAGGCTATCGAGCTTTAAGCCTTTAATGTCAATATCCAGGTTGGATTTAAGGAAGATATGATCGCGTGTGAACCCCATCGGCCTGGTGAGCAATGTATCTAACTGAGCTTTAACTTTGATTACCTGCTGCCCATGCCTGATGTTAATTCCGCCAATGGCCCGCAATTGAAGATTGGGATCGTCAATGGATAAAATTCCGTTGAAGAGTTCACGGGCAAATCGTGCATCGGTAGTAATGTTGGTGTAATTGTAGTTCCGGATGCCGATTGAATTGATTTTTCCGGCAAGATGGAAGTCGGCTGTTTCCTGGGTAAGCCCTTTTCCCTTTACCCGTCCGGATAATGTTACTTTTTTAAACAAGGTAGTATCCTTCAACATCAGCCCCAAATCAAACTGAGTAAGGTTGAGGTTCCCGCTGTAAGTAGATTGATCAACCCGTTGCTGATCTATTTTCAGGTTAATATCTGATATGATCTGGCCGAAGCCTCCTTTAAAATTTCCGTTTGCTACAAAATCATCAATAAAGCCTGTAAACTTGCCGATAAACTTAAACCGCTCCATAGGCTGCAGCAGGTTGTTAACATTGTTCGGAAACAGGAAAGCCAGATCGTTAATAAAAATGTTACCCGATTTAATATCCAGGTTAATAAATGTTTCACCTATAACCGGTAAGCCATCCAATTGCAGCTTGCCCGCTACCTGGGTTTCGCCCGATGATAGCTCCATATTCTGTACGGTTAACCGGTTGATGCGCCCGCTTATGTTACCCGATAAGGTAACAGGTCGGGGAAGTGGTTTTACACCCGGAGTGAACCGGGCGAGGTCAGCCGGATAAATTACGGTATTCCGGATCGAGGCTTTAAGGTTCACTTTATTGTTGAAGTCATTCAGGTCGGCCAGCGATTTATAGCTGAACTGAATCGTATCGCTTAGTTTGCTCTCGCCTAATCGTGCATTCAGATTCAAAAAGTCCATCCCGGTTTGTGATAACCTGAAAAAGGTGGAGAAGTTATGAATCGGGAGCTTGCAGTTTTTTTCTTCGCCAACCAGGGTATTGAGCTTCAGCTCAATAGTATCGCCAATAACTTTAAAGTTGTTGGCTTGCGCCTCATCAATAAATACGTTGATGTGATTGTAGTCAAACGCATTTTGAATAGAGTCTTTTCTGTCGTCATGCAGCTTAAAGCCGGTACGTGCAATCAGGATTTCACCGATGTTGATATGTGCGGAGCCTCCTTTTCCCCCGCCAGCAAACTGTTTATTGATTTCGGCTATCAGGAAATTGATATTCAGATCGCGAACGGAGTCAGATTGATTAATCTTGTAAAACTGCAATTCGGCATCTTCCAGCTCAACTACATCCAGGTTAATATCCTTGTTGCCAAGCAGGGTGGACAACCTGAAATTAACCATCAGCTTTTCGGTGCCAATCATGGCATTTCCGGCAGGATCGGTAACCACAAGGCCTCTCAGCTCCAGCCTGTCGTACCAGACCAGGTGAATGCGCGTGTACTGGATTGTAAAGCCCGAAAGACGGGAAAATTTTTCCGTAAAGCGTTGAGCAATACTTTTTTGAACAGCCGGAATCTGCAGGATAAAAAAACTGCCGACCACAAAAATGATCACAAAGTAGATCAGGTAAAGCAGCACCCGCTTTAGCCACGCAAACACACGATTTTTAATAACTTGCAGTTTCATTTAAACTAACATGCAACCCGTAATCCTTGCCATCGAGTCTTCGTGCGATGAAACTTCTGCATCGGTAATACAAGCAGGCAAGGTACTTAATAATGTAATTGCCTCACAAACAGTGCACCAGAAATATGGCGGAGTGGTGCCTGAGCTTGCCTCGCGCGCCCATCAGCAACAAATCCAGCATGTAGTTAACGAGGCTTTGACTTCGGCTGGTATCCGGGCCGGCCAGTTAAATGCAATTGCCTTTACCCGCGGACCGGGATTGCTGGGCTCCCTGCTGGTTGGGGTTTCATTCGCCAAGGGTATGGCCCTGGCGCTTCAGCTTCCTTTGATTGAAGTGAACCATATGGAGGCCCATGTGCTGGCGCATTTTATCGATGATCCCAAACCCGATTTTCCATTCCTGTGCCTTACGGTAAGCGGAGGGCATACCCAATTAGTTATGGTACGCGATCACCTGCACATGGAAGTAATTGGCGAGACCCGTGATGATGCGATTGGCGAAGCCTTTGACAAAGCAGCCAAAATGATGGAGTTTCCCTACCCGGGTGGCCCCTTGATTGATAAATATGCACAGCAAGGTAACCCGAAGGCTTTTACTTTTCCGCAAACCTCTATCCCGGGATTGGATTTCTCCTTTAGCGGAATAAAAACTGCGTTTCTGTATTTCCTGCGCGACCACAAAAAAAACGATCCGCACTTTGTAGAATTGTATCGCAACGATATCTGCGCCAGCCTGCAGGCTCACCTGGTGGGCATGGTGATGGATAAATTAAAGCAGGCAGTTACCCATACCGGTATTAACCGCGTAGCCATAGCAGGCGGTGTAGCGGCTAATTCAGGATTGCGAAAGACATTGCAGGTGCATGCCCGCCAGTCTGGTTGGCGTGTTTTTATTCCCGGATTTCAGTTTTGTACCGATAATGCCGCTATGATCGCAATAGCAGCACATTATAAATATCTTGCCAAACGTTTTGCATCTTTGGATGTGGCCCCGTTGGCTAACCTGTCTGTTGGGGAGTAAAAACCGCGCTTATTTTGAAAACAATTTTTAAAGCAGGTGATCAGAAACAATACCGCGTGTGCATAACCGAAGCGGATTGCGCGGCATTTCATGGCGAAATGGTGCACCCGGTGTATGCTACATTTGCATTGGCCCGCGACTTTGAGTGGACATCCCGGCTTTTTTTCCTGGAGATGAAAGAAGATGATGAAGAGGGCGTAGGAACCTTACTATCCATAGAGCATAAAGGTATGGCGCATGTGGGCAGCGAAGTATTGATAACGGCAACAGTAGAATTAATCCGGGGAAATGAATTGATCTGTAAAATAGAGGCCAGGTGCAATGATGCTGTGGTTGCCATTGGCAAAACAGGACAGAAGATGCTGAAGAAAGAAAAGTTAAAACGCTTAATAAAGCAGCATGGCTGAGAAACGGTTTTCAAATAATGTGAATGTGCGCAACAAGCAGGCCACGTTTAATTACGAATTGCTGGATAAGTTTATTGCCGGGATTGTGCTTCAGGGCACGGAAATAAAATCCATCCGCGAAGGAAAAGTGAATTTGCAGGACGGATATTGTTATTTTAGCAAAGGCGAAATGTTTGTGAAAGGAGTAAGCATAACGCCTTATGCGCAAGGTACGCACTACAACCATGAAGCAGGCCGCGAACGAAAGCTGCTGATGAAGCGTGCAGAGCTGAAAAAGCTGGAAGCGAAATCAGGGGAGAAGGGACTGGCCTTGATCCCGGTACGATTATTCATAAACGACAGGGGTCTGGCAAAGCTGGAAATAGGATTAGGCAGAGGTAAAAAGCTGCATGACAAGCGCGAGAGCATAAAAGAACGTGATGTAAAACGGGAGCTGAACCGAATAAAAATACGATAGCAATGGATGTACTGGGTTATGGAGTTTGCAGATTAGCGCTGGTGCCTGTTCGCCTCGGCCCTGAAGCGCATGCCCCGCAGGTAACACAATTGCTTTTTGGCGACCATTACGAAATGCTGCATGTAGATGATAAATGTAACCGGATTTACATTCGCATATACATGGATGGCGTTGAAGGTTGGATTGATGCCGCCCAGCACCATGGGATTACACAGGATTATTTTGAACAGATCAACCTGGCCAACTTTAAAATAACTACCGATCTTACCTGTGGTATTCTTTATAAGAAAAGCCCGCTTACCATTTTAATAGGAAGTATTGTACCCATCTCCAATTCAGAGCTGTTTAAGATGGAAGAGCAATTTGCCTTTAACGGAGAATCTAAAAGCCTGGGCCAGAAACGTGAATTTGAATTTGTTAAATCGATAGCCCGGAAATACCTCAATGCACCTGAGGTAGCAGGTGGCAAGAGCCCTTTTGGCATTGATGCTTCAGGATTTGTTCAAATGGTCATGAAAATCGCGGGCTATCCATCAGGTCGCACTGCCCGGCAGCAATTAAGCGAAGGTCATAAAGTGGATACATTAGCAGACAGCCGGCCCGGGGATGTTGCGTTTTTTAAAACAGGAAAATCCGCTTTGCACGTGGGTATTGTGCTGGACGAGCAGCGCATCATTCATGTGGATGGCAAGGTGAGGATTGATCATATTAATGATGAAGGAATTCTGCGGTTGGATACCAAGGTATATACTCACCAGCTTTCAGACATGCGCAGATTTATTACTGCTGCCGGAAGCTCTGCAGTATAACCCTCTTGATAAACCCAAACTTTGGGTTTATCTTTCCCGTTATGAATAACCGCGTGTTGGTATTGAACCAGGATGACAGCCCGCTTATGGTTTGCTCGGTAGCGCGCGCTTTTGTGCTGGTTTACCTGAACAAAAGTGAGCTGGTGCGTCCTGCCAACGGACACCGGATTCGCTCCATCACCCAGTCGTACCCCATGCCCTCGGTTATCCGGCTTAACCGGTATGTGCATGCGCCTTATAAGGGCGTGAGCCTTACCCGGCAAAATGTATTTAAGCGCGATAACTTCGAATGCCAGTATTGTGGCACACGCAAAGACCTTACGCTTGATCACGTAATACCCAGCTCACGCGGTGGCGGACACACGTGGACAAACTTAGTTACAGCCTGCAAGCGTTGCAATGCCCGAAAGGGTGATTATACACCGGATGAAGCCGGTATGCCGCTTAGCCGCAGGCCTCATAAGCCATCTTATGCGCTATTTCTCAGGGATGGAAATAACGTGCACACCGAATGGGATGAGTATCTGAACTGAAAATTAATTGTCTTCGAGGTTTTGCACGCGCCTGGATATAGACAGGATTTCTTTTAACAGCACATCGTTTTGAATTTGCATTTTCATGCTCTCCTTGCGCAGGGCTGTAATTTCCTGCCAGTGCTTGTCAAACTGTTCCGAATGCTTATCGAACTGCTCGGAGTGTTTTTTTAGTTGCTCAGCATTTTTGTCGAACTGCTCTGAATGCTTTTTGATGGATTCATAAGCCTTGTCTATCCGTTCCAAAGCCTGGTCGGTTTTTTTAAGGTACTCAGCTAACAGTTCAATAATTTTTTCTTCGTTTTTCATGCCTGCTCTTTACAGTTGTTAAATATAACAAAAAATTAAAACCGAAGTGTAAATACGGTTTGCACATCGGGCTCGGATTGTACGGTAAGCGTGCCGTTATGCATTTGCATGATCTGGCGTGAGAGCGCAAGCCCGATGCCCGACCCGGTTTTTTTGGTGGTGAAGAAAGGAACAAACACCCGTTCAATGGCTTCCGGAATTATACCGGGCCCGTTATCAATTACTTCTACAATAACTGCATTTTCGGTGTACGATCCCTTTAGCTGAATTTTAGGTTGTTTTGTATTATCCAATGCTTCCATCGCATTTTTTACCAGGTTGATCAACACCTGCTCAATCATTTCTTCATCGGCCTGAATGGTGAGATACTCCGATCCGCAAGCGCTTTCAAGCACAATGTTTGTTTTGCGGATTTCCGGCTTTAAGAACTGTATTACTTTTTCGATCAGGTCTTTCAGTACAATGGTTTTGAGCTTAGGCTGCGGAACAGAAGTGTATTCGCGATACGCATCGATAAACTTAATTAATCCTTTGCTCCGGCCTTCAATGGTTGCCAATCCTTCACGCAGATCCTCCGCACCTTCAGGCTTTAGCTCATAATGCGTATCTTTTTTGGTGAGATCGTAATCTAATATTTCGCGCAGGGTAGAGGTGAGGGACGAAATGGGAGTAATCGAATTCATGATTTCATGCCTTAATACGCGGGTAAGATTCTGCCAGGCTTCCAGCTCCTGCTTTTGCAATTCCGTTTGAATGTTCTGCAACGTAACCAGCTTTACATGCCCGCCCCTGATGCGCAGCTCCGTAGCTTGCAGCGTTAACAACACATCGGCACTGCCCTTATACAATATGCTTTTGCCGGACTCTACCTCTATTAAGGCTGCATAGAGCTTGTTATTCCGACTGGCAAGCTCGTTAATGTTTTTAATGTTGCTGATGCCGATATACTTCCTGGCTATCGGGTTAATAAGCTGCACTTCGCCTTCGGGATCGAACGAAATAATACCGGTGCGAACCTGCTGCACAATAGTGTTCAGGTATTGCCAGTGTTCTTCTTTTTCGGTGCGTGCCTTGCGAAAGGCTTCAAGCACTTCATTAAAAGCGGTGTTTAATTCGCGAAAGCTTTTACCAAGCTTGTTATCGTATGCAAAGCCGGATAAAAAATCGGAGTAACGCACCGATTCCAGGAACCGCGTAAGCTTGCGATTGGTTTGCGAGGAGAACCGGAAGAGCTCAATCAACTGCCCGATGATGATGAGCAGCATTAAGCCGGCTGCAAAGATCATATTGGGACGCGTAACCATATATACAAACAAAGCCATGGTTAGCCCGATCAGCACTACCCGAAACGCAACCCTGAACCGGAAATCGTTGAATGCCATTTATTCTATTTTTTGATTAATGTTGCCGGTTACCAGTTTCCGGTAGGGAAAAAACCAGTAACTGGTAACCGCTCTAAAGTCCGTGTTTTTCCAATCTTCTGTAAAGCGATGATCGCGTAAGGCCCAGCTCGGCTGCAGCCTGCGTAATGTTACCGTTATACTTTTTCAATACTTTACGGATGAGCAGCTTCTCAACTTCTTCAAGATTAAACTGGTCGAGGTTGATTTGCTGATCACCTTCGCGCACGGCCGGGCTGCTGAAATTAAAATCTTCCGGTTGCAGCACGGTGCCGTTGCTTAAAATAATTGCCCGCTCCAGCGCATGTTGCAGCTCGCGAATGTTTCCCGGCCACGGGTGCTTGGTCATGCGCGTCATGGCGGCTTCACTTATTTTATTCACACTCTTTCCGTATCGCACAGTGTAGTGCTTCAAAAAGTGCTGAGCCAATAGCGGAATATCCTCGATGCGTTCCCGCAAAGGCGGAATTTCAATTTCGATGGTGTTGATGCGATACAACAAATCCTGCCGGAAACGATTTTCTTTCACCATCTCGTACAACGGCATGTTGGTAGCGCAGATCAGCCGGAGGTCGATGTTCATTTCTTTGTTGGAGCCCACACGGCTTACCCGTTTGTTCTGGATCGCGGTAAGCAGCTTGGCTTGTAAAGGCATCGAGAGGTTCCCGATTTCGTCCAGGAACAGCGTGCCCTGGTTGGCTAATTCAAAACGCCCGGGCCGGTCTTCCTTGGCATCGGTAAACGAGCCTTTCTTATGCCCGAATAGTTCACTTTCAAAAAGTGTTTCGGTAATCGAACCCAGATCTACCCCTACAAACGATTCATGTTTACGGGCAGAGTTACGGTGTATGGCGCGTGCTATTAATTCTTTACCGGTTCCGTTTTCGCCTAATATCAGCACGTTGGCATCGGTTTGTGCCACGCGCTCTATGGTTTGAAATATCCGGTGCATGGCCTGGCTTTGGCCGATGATATCTGCATACTTTTCGTTTATGGATTGATTGATCTCGTGGTTCTTGGTTTTAAGCGTTTGAATCTGGTCGCGCGATTCACGCAGGCGCATGGATGAGTAGATCGTGGCCAGCAGCTTTTCATTTTCCCAGGGCTTTAATACAAAATCCGTTGCCCCGGCTTTAATAGCTTTCACGGCCATCTGCACATCGCCATAGGCAGTAATCAATACCACTACCGCAGACGGATCGATACCCAGGATTTTTTCAAGCCAGTAGTATCCCTCGCTGCCGCTGCTCACATCTTTGGTAAAGTTCATGTCTAACAGGATTACATCATACTCCTCGTTGCCCATCAGCGCGGGTATGGTTTCAGGATTCTTTTCAACATCTACCTGGGCCACATGCCGTTTCAGGTACATTTTGGCAGCCTTTAACAGGTCTTCGTTGTCATCCACAATCAGAATTTTACCTTGCCTGGAATCTGTCATAAGTATTTCAATTGATTATCAATGTCCGCCAGTGGGCAATATTGGTACCGAAATCAGGACAGCCCCGTTTGCCGTTTATTTGCCTGTTTTGCCGATTCAAAGATACATTTCTGCGTCCGTAATCGGACATATCCGTTCACATCTGAACTTGAAAATATACCTGAACCTATGTTTAAGGGTGTTTTTGAACCCAAAACCTTGTTGGCACACTTGTTGGCAAGGAGCACGGCAGAGTAAAGACTTGACCTTTTGTTTTTAATTGCATGGATAAGAAAATCGAGAAGAAGACCTGGACTGTTAAGCGGATCGCCACCTATGCCGGCATTACCCTGCTGGTGGTGTTTGTGGCGTACCAATTTATTTTTGCCGACCGCAGATCAACGTTTAAAACGGATAAAAATAAGCTCACCATCTCTACCGTACAGCGCGGAGAGTTTAAAGAGTTTATTCCCCAAACCGGCACGGTAGAGCCGGCCCGCACGGTTTACCTCGATGCCATTGAAGGCGGAAACATCAAACACATTGTAAGCGAAAGTGGTAAGATGCTGAAGAAGGGCGATGTGATCCTGGAGCTTACCAACCTGAATCGCGAGCTATCGGTATTGCAGCAGGAAGCTTCCTTCAACGAAAGTATTAACCGTGCGCGCGAAACCAAGCTGAACATTATGCGAAACGACCTGGAGCAGCGCCAGTTGCTGACTACTATCCAGAACCAACTGGATATTCTTGGCCCGCAATATGCAAGGCAAAAGCAACTGTATGATAAGAAGCTTATTGCCAAGCAGGAGTTTGAGCAAACCGAAGCCAACTACAAATTCAATAAAGAACGGATGCGTATTGCCTACGAGGTTTATCGCGCAGACTCAATGGATCGCATACGCCAGCTAAGATTCACTGCAGAGTCTGAGCAGAAAATGATGGTGAGCTTAAATAACCTTTCCAAGATATTAGACAACCTTGAAATAAAGGCTCCCATAGATGGCCAGCTCTCTACACCGCATTGGGAAATAGGGCAGGCCGTAACTACCGGCCAGCGATTGGGCCAGGTAGATATTGTGGGCAGCTATAAAGTGCGTGTGCCGATTGATGAATTGTACCTGCCTAAAATTTCGGTGGGCCTACCGGCCTCCACCAGCTTTGCCAATAAAGACTACAAGCTCGTGATCACCTATATCTATCCTACCATTCAGAACGGACGCTTTGAAGTGGATATGGAATTTGACGGTGAAACTCCGCAGGGAATAAGAAGAGGGCAATCGCTGCGCATGCGCATTGAGCTGGGCCAGGCATCGGAAGAATTGCTTTTGCCTGTGGGCGGATTTTATAAAGACACCGGGGGTAACTGGGTGTTTGTGCTGGAAAGCGATAACAAAGCCGTGCGCAGAAATATCAAGCTGGGGCGTAAAAATAGCGAGAACTTTGAAGTGCTGGAGGGCTTGCAGCCGGGCGACCGGGTGATCACCTCTTCGTACGAAAATTTTGGAAACAACGAGGTATTAATCCTGAACTAAATGCAACTATTTGGAAAAACAGGCGTCTAATACAAGGAAATAATTTGGAGAACAGTAACTTTTTTAAAAATATCAAGTAGTCTATAAAACTAAACCCATACACAAGAACATCTAACACTTAACCCGAATGGTCATGATTAAATTAAAAAGCTTAGAGAAAGTCTATACTACGGAGGAAGTAGAAACTACCGCCCTCAATAACATCAGCCTCGAAATTAAAGACGGGGAGTTTGTGGCCATCATGGGCCCTTCCGGCTGTGGCAAATCCACCTTGCTGAACATCCTCGGGTTGCTGGATAACCCTACCGGTGGCGAATATCACTTTGGCGATCACGAGGTAGCCAAATACTCTGAACGCCAGCGTGCGCAGTTGCGCAAAGGCTCAATCGGTTTTGTGTTCCAGAGCTTTAACCTGATTGATGAGCTGACTGTATTTGAAAATGTGGAATTGCCCTTGCTGTACCTGCGGGTGCCTTCGGACGAGCGTAAGAAAAGAGTGGAAGAGGTGCTGGAGCGCATGAACATCATGCATCGCAGAAATCACTTTCCGCAGCAGCTTTCGGGTGGTCAGCAGCAGCGTGTGGCTATCTCCCGTGCTATCGTAGCCAAGCCTAAGGTGATCCTGGCCGATGAACCTACCGGTAACCTCGATTCGGCCAATGGCGAAGAAGTAATGAAGCTGCTGTCGCAACTGAACGAAGAGGGCACTACCGTAATTATGGTAACCCACTCGCCTTATGATGCCAACTATGCGCACCGTATTGTAAACCTGTTTGATGGTAAGGTGGTAACCGAAAACATCAAAGAGCAGTTTCATATTTAAAGTTGATTTAAGATTTCAGGGAACACGCTTCCTTGATTCGTTCTTCATAGTTTAGGTTTAGGTTAAGAATGAAGCCTGTTCCCCGCGGAACGGGCTTTTTCTTTTCGTACAGTGTGCTGTGCATTTTTGAACAGGGCAGAGGCGCCAGGCTTCGTAATCTTATCAGAATACGAGCTTTGATGCAGTGGCATATTTTTTATTGAGCACCGGGATGCAACCCTGAAACCAGCTAACATGTCTTTACCACATTTAAAAACCACCTCGCATGATTAAGAATTACCTGCTCATCACCCTGCGCAATCTCGCCAAGAACAAGCTCTTCATATTAATTAACGTATTCGGCATGGGCATCGCCATAGCGTGCTGCGTGGTGGCCTATGTAAACTGGGATTTTGCTGCAAGGTGGGACTCCGGGCATTTAAATGCTGATAAAATTTACCGCGTACAGTTTTTCCGTGAGTTTCAGGGCAACACGCAGAAATATGGTATGGCGCCCAACCCCCTCGGCAATTTTGCCAGGCAGAATATACCCGAAATCACAAAGCGAGTTCGCTATCAATCGGCCTACAGCGATATTCGCATAGGCGAGGAAGTGTTTGGCACCCGGATGATTTTTGTGGATTCCGCCTTCTTTGATTTGTTTACTTATAAGCTCAAGTATGGCACATTCGCTAACTTTTATGATAAGAGCAAGGTTTTTATCAGCGATGAGGTAGCGCTCAAATATTTTAACGAAGAAGATGTAGTAGGGCGAACCATTACCCAGATCATATTGGGTAAGGATGGTGTGCGCAGGCCAAAAGAGTTTGAGATCGGGGCGGTGTTTCAGCAATTACCGCAAAACTCAAGCTTCCGGTTCGATATCGCTACCTTGTTTGATAACTTCTGGGAAGTTAACCTCGACCCTGACAACAGCGAAACCAACTGGAAGCGCTGGAATACCCTCTTCCTCGAAATTCCCGATGCTGCCGATGTGGCTTCGGTAACGCAGCAACTGCAGCAATACGTAGAGCCGCAAAACCTGGCGCGCGAAGATTTTAAAATCACCCGCTATTATCTGGAGAACTTTAATGGCATGATGAAGCGCAACCGCGCTGAGCCGCGGGTGAACAACGAATGGTTACGCAGTGGCATTCCCGACCAGGCTATAACACTGCCTGCTGTAATGGCCGGGTTACTGATGCTGCTGGCATGCTTCAACTTTACCAATACATCTATCTCAATTGCCAGCCGCAGGCTAAAAGAGATCGGGATCCGTAAAGTAATGGGCGGCTTGCGCAGGCAGTTAGTCTTCCAGTTTCTTGGAGAAAATTTATTGCTGTGTGTGTTCGGCCTTGCCGCAGGGTTGCTGATTGCCGAGTGGCTCGTGCCCGCGTATGATTCGCTGTGGCCGTGGCTTGAGCTGAAGCTTACCTATGCCGATAATATCGGGTTTATTCTTTTCCTGTTTGGCTTGCTGATGCTAACCGCCCTGATCGCAGGCGGATACCCGTCATTGTATGTAACCTCATTTGAGCCCGTAAGCATTTTAAAAGGCAAAGCCCGCTTTGGCGGCACCAACTGGTTTACACGCATTCTGCTGTGCTGCCAGTTTGCAATATCGCTGCTCTCGATCATTATGGGTGTAGCCTTTTACCGCAACGGTGAATACCAGCGGGATTATGATTTGGGATTTGCCACACAAGGCGTTATTTCGGTTTGGGTAAATAATGAAGGAGCATTTAATACGTACCGCGATGCATTGGCATCCAATACCGATATTGATCTGATTGCAGGCACCCACCATCACCTCGCTAACTCCTGGTATAACGACCCCGTAAAATTTGAATCGCTTGAGCGGGAGGTTGATATTTTTGACATCGGGGATAATTACTTTGATGTATTAGACATGAAGCTTATAGCTGGACGTAATTTCCAGAAGGATTCGGAAACCGATCGTAAAGAATCCGTATTGGTAACGGAAGAGCTGGTTCGGCAATTTGGCTGGACGGATAATCCTGTAGGCAAGCGTCTGGTGTGGATGGACACCGTTCAACTGTATGTAATAGGCGTGGTGAAAAACGTTTATGCACGCGCCCTGTGGCGGCCCATTGAGCCTATGATGATCAGATACACAAGCCCGGCACAGTATTCCCAGGTGGTGGTTAAGGCCGATCCTGCTAAAATGAAAAGCGTTAACGAGTTTATGGAGAAGAAATGGAAAGAAGTTTTTCCCAATACGGTTTACAACGGTGAGCTTATGGATGAAGAGCTCCAGGAAACTAACGACATTAATAAAAACGTGGTAATCATGTTTGGATTCTTAGCCATTTTTGCCACGCTGATGACGGGTATCGGCATGTATTCGCTCGTGTCGTTGAATATTGTGAAGAAGATGAAGGAGATTGGGGTGAGAAAGGTGCTGGGCGCATCGGTATGGAATATTGCCGGGGTGATCAACTTTGAGTTTATGATCAACCTGTGCATTGCCATTGTTTTAGGCGGAGTCGGTGGTTATCTCATGGCCGATGGCCTGATGAGCTCCATCTGGAAATACTACCTGAAAGTGGGCGCCCTTAGCCTCGCATTATCGGCCCTTACATTGCTGGTTATAGCCCTCGCTTCGGTGGGCTACAAAACCATTTCAACCGCAATGCTCAACCCGACCAAAACTTTACGGGATGAATAATTCCGGGATGTTGTAACATTTTTGCAGGTGGTTTCGTCTAAAAGCCACCTGCCTATTCGCTCTGTTAAGCTTAACGCTGCCTGGGGGTCATGCAACCCTTACCGACAATTCTGCATCTGCTTGTTATTAAACCTGTATCACTATGTTCAAAAACTACGTTAAAGTTGCCATCCGAAACATTCTTAAGCACAAGTTTTATTCCGGGCTAAACATTGCGGGCCTGGCTTTCGGGCTTACGGCCTGCTTTCTTATCGGGCTTTACATTTTTGATGAACTGTCGTACGACCGGTTCCATAAAGACTATGAAAATATTTATAGCGTGGGGCTTCATGGAAAAATAGGAGGGCAGGAGCTTTATACGGCATCGTCATGCCCGCCCCTCGCACAGGCTATGGTTAATCATATACCGGGTGTGGAGCAGGGTATCCGGATACGGAACTGGAAGAACATAGTAATGAAGCATGACGAGAAAGCCTTTACCGAATCCAAAGTATTGCTGGCCGATTCTAATTTTTTCGAGTTCTTCAGCTTCAAGCTCATTGAGGGCGATGTAAAAACAGCGCTGAAAGATCCGGCCACGATGGTGATCACCACGCAAATGGCTGAGAAATATTTTGGAAATGAACCAGCCCTTGGCAAGATCATTACGGTTGGAAATGATAATGAAGCTTTTAAAGTAACAGGCGTTGCTGAGCCGGCACCGGTTAATTCACAAATACAATACGATTTCATTCTTTCAGCAGCTTCTGACAGCAATATGAAAAGTGATGGATGGACAAACAACGGTTTATACTCTTTCTATCGTAAAAACCCTAACACTGATGTAGCCGGTATTGATGCCCGTTTGCGCGAGCTTACGATCGAGCACGTTGGTCCTGAGCTGGAGCAGGGTTTGGGCGTGGACTTTAAGCAATTTGAAAAGCAGGGCGGAGTTTATTCGTACTTCTCTTACCCCATGCACAGCAAGCATCTCTACCAGACGCAACTGATGGATGGACTTTCCCCGGCAAGCGATATTAAGTATGTGTATATTATCGGGGCGGTCGGGCTGTTCATTTTATTGATTGCCTGCATCAACTTCATGAACCTTTCTACAGCCCGGTCGGCCAACCGTGCAAAAGAAGTAGGCTTGCGCAAAACACTTGGCTCGGTACGATCCAGGCTAATTGCCCAGTTCATGTCTGAATCGTTTGTGTATGTATTCGCTTCCATGGTGATCGCTATACTGGCCGTGTATCTTTTGCTGCCTTCCTTTAACCTGCTTGCCGGTAAGGAACTAAGTTTCGGCATGATGCTGGAAATCCCGGTGTGGGTAAGCATGCTTATCGTTTTTGCAATAGTGGCATTGCTGGCCGGCAGCTATCCTGCTTTTTATCTTACTTCATTCAACCCGGTTGAAGTACTGAAAGGCAAAGTAAGATCGGGCATGAAGAGCAAAGGCATTCGCAGCACATTGGTGGTAGTGCAGTTCGCTATTTCCATTACGCTGATCATCAGCACACTGGTGGTATATAACCAGCTTAATTTTTTACAGGAGCGTAACATAGGCTTGGATAAGAAAGGCGTAATTGTAATTCGTAACACCAGCAGGCTGGGCAGTAACCGCGCTGCTTTCCGCGAAAGCGTTAACAACCAGGCCGGCATTGTAAAAACGAGCTTTACCAACAATGTATTTCCGGGCGTAAACAATACCACCGTGTTTCGTGCGGAAGGTTCTGCACAGGAACGCATTATGGCTACTTACGTGGCGGATTATGATCACCTGGGTGTTCTGAAGCTGGAACTGGCACAAGGCAGATTTTTCTCAAAAGACTTTCCTTCCGATTCTACAGCTTGTGTAATTAACGAAGCGGCTGTACGCGAGCTGGGCTGGGAAAATCCCCTCACCGAAAAATTGATTAACTACAATGGCCCGGCACCTGTAACCATGAATGTGGTGGGTGTTGTGAAGGATTTTAATTTTGAATCGTTTAAAACGAATGTACGGCCATTGGTTATCCGGCTTACCAACACGGCCAACAATATGATGGTTCGCTATGAAGGCAAAGCGAACGAAGCGGTAGCTGTTCTTGAACGCACCTGGAAAACAAACGCAACCGATGAGCCTTTTGAATATACTTTCCTCGACCAGAATTTTGACAGCCTTTTTAAGGAAGAGCAACGGTTAGGTCAGTTGTTCACTGTGCTTACCGGCATTGCTATTTTTGTAGCGTGCCTCGGATTAATGGGGCTGGCTTCTTTCACGGCCGAGCAGCGCACCAAAGAAATCGGGATACGAAAAGTGATGGGCGCTTCGGTATCATCGGTAAGCGCGTTGTTATCCAAAGAGTTTATGTGGCTGGTGGGAATTGCTTTTGTATTGGCATCGGCTGCAACCTGGTACCTGATGGATCAATGGCTGGCATCTTTCGCCTACCGGGTTGAGCTAAGCCCTGCCTTGTTCCTGTTGGGCGGCCTGCTGGCGGCCGGGGTTGCCGCCCTTACGGTGAGCTTCCATTTTATTAAAGCGGCACGGTCTAACCCGGTAAACTCATTACGCTACGAGTAATTGTGCACGGTAAAAAAGGCCCGAAACGCATTGTTTCGGGCTTTTTTGTGTTCCAATGTTAAGTTTTTTCAACTGTTTGGTAATGCTGGCTTAACCTGATAATTTGGGTATCTAAATACAGTGTTATGGAAAAATTAGTGCTTAAAGGAAAGAAGGAAATCAAGATGCTGCTGGCCGATTCGCTGCATCAAACGGTACAAACATTGGGTGTAAGTAAGTCCAAAAAGAAGACTGAAAGGCTGATCAAAAAATCATCCAAGCAATTGGCATCACTCGTAGCTGCGCAAATGAAAAAGGATTTGAAGAAGCTGAAGACAGCTAAGGTGAAGAAAGTGAAAAAGGTAAGAGAACCTGAGCCGGTGGAGGCCTGAAATATTTTTGTTTCCGATTAAGGTGAAGGGGCTGTGTGCCCCTTTTTCTTTTGCAGGTATTCAAAGACGGATACGTTCATCAGCAATAAGAGCATTCCGTAAAACGTGTCTTCTACAGGAATGGTACCCATGCGAATGCCCAGGTTTTCGGCATCGTTATACCATACTACCTGCTCCTCAATTCCGGTTCCGGTAAGAATACCATTTACAATAAAGAAGGGAATAAGAATGAAAATAAAGGCGACATAGAACTTTCCCAGGTAACCGGATTTCCAGACCCACCGGTGTAATGCAAGAAATAAGGCTAAAAGAATAAATGTAACAGCAGTGTACCATTTGGTATAATGAATACTTCCCAACAGCAGCATGGCTGCGGTCAGCAGGTCAGTAATCAGGTTAGTGTATTTTCCTGAGAGCCGCCATGTAATCAAATAGTTTACGGCTTCGTAAGTAAACACGCAGGCATACGGTATGCAGATGAAGAACAGGATCTCCTCCACCGGCAGTGAGGATACGTAAATCCCTGTAAGGTAACGCGGGGTAAAGCCCCAGATGCCCATTCGGGTGAACCATTCATCCCACCCGATAAAAAGGATAGCCGGAATTAAAATGGCCACCCACAGGTAACGCCATTTCTTTGAAAAGTTTGCTTTGGAATAAAAGCTAAACAGAAACGGGAAGATGATGGAGAAAAAATCAACTGCGAGATAGAGATAGTTTTCTTTCAACCTGGATTATTTAATTAGTCTGACTTCCAACTTCTAACCCCCGGCCTCTACTGTGTTTCCTGCCGCTTGTTCTTAAATACAAACTTACCGGGCTCATATTTTTTAGGGGCATACAAAAAGCCAAATGCTTCGCAATCTTCTTTGGTGTGTTTGGCGTGATGAATATAATGCGCATGAATCATACGCTGCAAATACCTGCTTCGTTTGTCCGGTCGCCATTTGATGCGCTGATGCACAATAATGTCATGGAAGATCAGGTAAAACAATCCGTAACAGAAAATACCAAGACCTACCGCAAGCATATATGGATTGTACTTTACTAAGCTGAAGTAGTAGAAGATTCCGATTGATGGAAGGCTGAACACCACGGCAAACCAGTCATTTTTTTCCAGCGTATGATCGTGTACCGTGTGGTGCGATTTGTGCCACACCCACAAAAAACCATGCATAATGTATTTGTGCGTGAACCAGGCAATAAATTCCCAGAACAGAAAAGTCCCGATCGTTATGAAAGAACAAAGCAGAATTAATTTCCAATCCATGACTTTACTTTTTAAAGTATGCTTTCCAGCGTTTTATACCGGTAATCAAAAATACGACTAACCTTGCGGCCAGCAAAAATGACATGAGCATGTTGGAAAAACTCCCACACTTGTGTCAACGGGATCAGCAAAAACTGCTTTTGAGATATCGAATACACTTCATGTGTTAATTTTTGCTTATTTCATATAGGTATAACACGCAACCGGGTAAAGAGTTTTGTTAGCCTAAAGCTGCTTTATAAGCTTTCAGGGCCCTGTTACGGGCAAACCTGTGTTCAACAATTGGCTTTGGATACGCATGGGTTCCGGCTTCCGGTACCCAGCGTTTGATATAGTTTCGTTCAGGGTCGAATTTTTCGGTTTGAAGCTCGGGATTGAAAACCCGAAAATAAGGCGCTGCATCGCAACCCGAACCTGCAGCCCATTGCCAGCCACCGTTGTTGGCAGCCAGATCGAAGTCGAGCAGCTTTTGGGCAAAGTAAGCCTCGCCCCAGCGCCAGTCAATCAGTAAATGCTTGGTGAGAAAGCTGGCCACAATCATACGTACCCGGTTGTGCATAAAACCGGTAGTATTTAGCTCGCGCATACCGGCATCTACAACCGGGTAACCGGTGCAGCCGTTGCACCACGCGTTAAACTCATCTGCATGGTTGCGCCACTCAATATTATCGTAAGCGGGCTTAAAAGCTTTTGTTTCTACGTGAGGAAAGTGCCACAAAATCATCTGGTAGAAATCGCGCCAGATCAATTCGTTTAGCCAGACTTCGTTTTTTTTCAGGGCCACCTGTACAAGCCTGCGAATGCTTACGGTGCCAAACCGAAGGTGAACGCCCAGCTTTGTCGTGCCTTCAACAGCGGGAAAGTTACGTTGCTTATCATACCGGTCTATAACAGTTTGTTTGATCACACGCCCCGGAAATGAAATACCCGAGGGCCTGAATCCGATATCGTGCAGTGCAGGTAATGCAGCCGGCTTTATTTTTTTGAATGAGCTGAAATATTTTTCCGTTGGGTATGACTTCATGTAAAATGGATTGAGCAGCGCTTTCCACTTGCGGCTATACGGGGTAAACACCGTGTAAGGCTTTCCATTATCTTTCAGCACTTCCTCTTTTTCAAATATTACCTGGTCCTTAAAGGTCTTGAAAGCAATATTCCCTTGTTCCAGCATCTTTCTTATTGCTTCATCACGCTGGGTTGCATACGGCTCGTAATCGTGGTTGGCATAAATAGCTTTGGGGCTTAATTTTTTATAAATATCAACCGGTTTGCCGTGAAGCACGAGGAGAGAAGAACCCAATTCAACCAGTTGTTGCTGGAGATAGGTTAGTGATTGAAGAATAAATTCTACCCGCGCATCGGCTTTATCTTCCAGCTTTCCCAGGATCCCGGTATCGAAAATAAAGATGCCGATTACATGCGTATGGTGTTTGAGCGCGTGGTATAACCCGGCATTATCCTGCAGGCGCAGATCTCTTCTGAACCAGAATAACGTGGTTGCAGAATCGATCAGCGAGGTGCCGGAACCGGGATCAAACACGTTCAAACTTTCAACTGGTCAAATTCAGGTTGGGCAAGTATTAATTTGAACCACCGGGTGTACAGGTGCGGATTTTGCCTGATGTCTTCCCGTACTTCAGGAAGCGTTACAAACTTCCAGTCCATGACTTCTTCCCGGTTCGGTATGGGGTCGGCATCGTAAAAGCCGACCAGCACATGATCCCACTCATGTTCAATCAGGTCATTATCCAGTTCAACCTTATATATAAACTTGTGCGAATAGGAGAGATCACAATCAAAGCCCATCTCCTGCGCCAGCTTTCGTTTCCCGGCTTCAATGGCTGTTTCGCCCGGGCGCGGATGACTGCAACACGTATTGGTCCACAAGCCTCCGCTGTGATATTTGTTAAGCGACCGCTGCTGCAGCATGAGTTCGCCTTCGCGGTTAAAGATCAAAATTGAAAAAGCACGGTGCAGCAACCCCCTCCGGTGGGCTTCCAGCTTTTCCATGGTGCCGGTCTCCCGGTCTTGCGCGTCCACTAAAATCACTTCCTCCATCATATCATGTTTAACTGGTGCTTTACAAATGAATAAGCAAGGATTGAAAGCTTATGCCGGTTGCGCACGCTTATACGATTTTGTAACACCATGTGGCTGGGGGTATTCTTTATTTTTTTGAAGAGTGCAAGATAGTACAGGTAAGCTACATACACACCAAAGCGGGCATTGCGCGGGAGTAGTTTTATACCGATGTAAGCTTCACGAAAATCAGCAGCAATATCTTCTTCTATCCTGCTTTTGCTTGTTTCGTCAAACCGGGTAAGGTCAATTCCCGGGAAATACGTACGGCCCATGCTGTTAAAATCAGCATTCAGGTCGCGGAGAAAGTTTACTTTCTGAAAAGCTGACCCCAGCTTCATGGCCAGCGGCTTCAGTTTCTGATACGCGGCTTCATCACCTTCGCAGAATACCCGTAAGCACATCAGGCCCACCACTTCTGCAGAGCCCAGGATATACTCTTTGATTTCTTTCTGATCATAGGATTTGAGATGCAGGTCCATCTCCATACTTTTCAAAAACTGATCGGTAAGCTCTTTTTCAAAATTGTACTGGTTGGCTGTGGCCTGGTAGCTGTTCAGGATAGGATTAAGGCTGATGCGATCTTCCAGCGCACGATAAGTATCTTCCCTGAACCGCTGCAGCAAAGCGGCCTTATCATGTTCATGAAATGTATCTACGATCTCATCGGCAAAACGAACAAACCCGTAAATGGAGTAAACAGGCCCCTGTAATTTTTTCTTAAGGCACCTGATGCCTATTGAAAAAGAAGTGCTGTAAGCCCGCGTAGTTAATTTGCTGCACGTAACAGAAACAGTATTGAAGAGCGCTCGGTTCATACGTTGAGGTTTGCCCGGTTATGAAAGTGTAAAGGTTGATTTGCTTCCCGAATTATATTTGAAAATCATTTTGATGTCTGTCTTGTTTTATCAGCTCTCTCGCAACTACCTGCCCGGAAATGAGTGAAGGCGGAACACCCGGCCCCGGAACGGTTAGCTGACCTGTATAGAACAGGTTCGTAACCTTTTTGTTTACGATGCCGGGCTTAAGATTGGCCGTTTGTTTAAGCGTATTGGCCAGACCGTAGGCATTTCCTTTAAAAGCGTGGTAATCTTCTATGAAATTTTTGTGCGCGTAGCTGCGTTTGAAAACCATGTGAGGCGTTAGCGATTGCCCCGTCAGGTGTTCGAGGCGATCCATTACGATGCGAAAATACCTTTCACGGGTGGCCTCGCTGTCTTCCAGCCCGGGTGCAACCGGGATCAGGATAAATACATTTTCATGCCCGGCTGGTGCAACAGCAGCATCAGTTTGCGATGGGCAGGAAACGTAGAACTGCGGAGCTGTTGGCCATTTCGGGGTGTTATAAATTTCGCGTGCATGTAAACCAAAGTCCTGATCAAAAAACAAAGTGTGATGAAGCAGGCCGTCAATCTTTTTATTGAAGCCGAGGTAAAAGATGAGGCTGGAAGGAGCCATATCGCGACTTTGCCAGTAAGATTCAGAATACCTGCGATGGCTTTGCGGTAATAGTTTTTGCTCAACAAAATGATAGTCGGCACTGGCTACTACATAATCGAACGAACGGGCGTGGCCATTAGCTACAACTTCGTGAACAGCGTTATCCGCAACATTCAATTTTGTTACTTCACTATTGAACTCAAACAAAACGCCCTGCTCTTGCGCAAGCCCGGTCATGCCTTCAATAACCTTAAACATACCTCCCTGCGGGTACCACGTTCCCAACGCCATATCAGCGTAATTCATCAGGCTGTATAGCGCAGGTGTATTTTGTGCAGTTGCTCCCAGAAACAAAACCGGGAACTCCAGCATCTGTATAATACGCGGGTGTTTAAAAAAGCTACGCACGTATTTCGAGATAGATTGAAGTACGTGCAGACGAAAAGCACCGGTCAAAAGCCTGGTATTCATCAACTCGGCTAATGAAAGCCCGGGCTTATATACCAGCTCACCCATGCCAATGTCATACTTGTATTTTCCTTCTTCCAGGAAACGGATCAGGTTTTTGGAGCTTCCCGGCTCCAGCTCATCAAAAAACCTGCATATTGCTTCTGTTCCTGCAGGAACGTCCAGATAATCATCTTTTCCATAATAGATGCGATACGAAGGGCTCAATCGCTCCAACGTATAGTAATCGGAAGTTTTTTTATTGAAATGCGCGAAGAACTTTTCAAACACATCAGGCATCCAGTACCAGCTTGGCCCCATGTCAAAAGTAAAGCCGCTGGCCTCAAATTTTCGGGCCCTGCCCCCGGGCGAACTATTCTTTTCCAGTACAGTAACCCGGTATCCTTCCTTCGCCAAACTGGCTGCGGCTGCTAACCCTGAAAACCCGGCACCTATTACGGCAATTTTTTTCATGTTGTGGTTTGGACTGAACGTGCAGATTACCGGTAGCCGGTTAGTTTTTTCTGGATTTCTTTACGCGCATGGAATATCCGGTTCTTAACCGTACCGATCGGAATGTTCAGATGCTCCGCGATTTCGTGGTACTTGTAACCGGTAGCGTGCATTTTGAAAGGAATCAGTAATTCGTCTGCAAGCTGATTTACATTTTTCCAGACTTCTTTAAACTCCACGCTGCGCTCAGGCTTGTTAAAGGTATGTGTATCCTCTACGTTAAGGTAGAATAGCTCTTTAGTATCATCATGCGCGGTTTTGGCTCGCTGATTTTTCCGGTAACTGTTGATATAGGTATTACGCATGATGGTGAACAGCCAGCCCCTCAGGTTAGTGGCTTCCCGAAACTTGTCGCGGTAAGTCAATGCTTTCAGGATGGTGTCCTGAACGAGGTCAAGGCTCTCGTCCCGATCGGTTGTAAACCTGCGGGTAAACATTCTGAGCGTAGGGCGGAGCATGGCTACCTGCTTGCTGAATTCTATCGCTGTCATAATGTTTAATTTTTTGTGTGAATTATTAAACAAAATTATAGCCCATGAATGACTTTCAAAATTATTGTTTAATAAATTTTTATTATAATTAAACAAGATAATCAGGCTATCAACGACTTGAATGTCAGTGCGTTGGAAAATATAGTGATGTTGGAAGGAAGGTTAAAACGGGCTTTTTTAAGGGCGCTGCCCGAAATATAAATTTTGGCGCTGGCAAAATCGTTGCCCAGGCGGGCCATGTAACCGGGCAGGTTTTTTAGGGAAGGTCCGCTGGTAAGCGATGTTACCAGGATGTCAGGCTTGTGCGCTTCGTACACTGATCTTAAATCCTTATGAGGAACGGTTTGGCCGAGGTAATACGTACGCATACCGGCCTGCCGGGCCAGGTAATAATAGAATAGCAGGCCAAGCTCGTGCAGCTCATTTTCAGGCAGGAACAACAGCACTTTAGTGGCGGTTTTGGGCGCCAGTGGCAAACCGTCAATGGCTACGATCAGCTTCTGGCGGATAATGTTGGAAACAAAATGCTCCTGGGCGGGCGTGATATTATTCGTGAGCCATAGCACCCCGATTTTTTCAAGGAAAGGAAACACAATTTCAACAATTGCTTTTTCGAAGCCGAACTTCAGAATCAGGTTGGCGAGGGTCTTTTCGAATTTTTCTTCTTCCATGTCGATCATGGCCAATACCAGCTGATCGATGTAAATCTCAATGCTGTTTTTAGATTCGCTAAACTCTGAAACCCGGTGGTTCAACTCGTCTGTGCTTAACCCTGCAATCCTGGAAATTTTCACACCATGATTATTGAGCACAGAAACACTGATGATTTTTTTCAGGTCATCATCGGAGTAATAACGGATGTTGGTTTGCGTACGTTGTGGATTCACCAACCTGTGCCTTTTTTCCCAAATGCGAATAGTATGGGCTTTTATGCCGGATAGCTTTTCAAGCTCTTTGATAGAATACTTACCCATAACTTTCAGTTATTGCAAAATAACACAGTCGTGCGTAAAAATGTTTTTTAATACTTCTATTTTGTGAAGATGAATAGCATGCTTGCGAAAGGGATGGCGTGGTTTGAGGCACAAGGCTGGAGTCCCTTTCCTTTTCAGGTGGAGGCCTGGCAAAGCGTGTGGGAAGGCTATCATGGCATTGTAAACGCTCCTACCGGAAGCGGGAAAACATATTCCCTGCTCATTCCGATTCTTTTGGAATCTGCCGGATCAAAAAAAACGAAAGGCCCCAAAGCCATCTGGATTACACCCATACGGGCGCTGGCTAAGGAGATTGAACTTTCCGGCAAGCGTGCGGCCCGCGATTTACAACCCGCGTGGCAGATTGGGGTACGCAGTGGCGATACCAGCACACGTGAGCGGACCAGGCAAAAGGAACAGCCTCCCGATTTTTTAATCACCACACCTGAAAGCTTACACCTGCTCATCTCGCAAAGCGGCTATGCCGAATACTTTGCTGGCCTGCGCACTATCGTGGTGGATGAATGGCATGAGCTGGTGGGTTCCAAGCGCGGTGTTATGATGGAGCTGGCGCTTTCGCGGTTGAAGACTATTTCTCCGAACCTGCGCGTCTGGGGTATATCGGCTACTATCGGCAACATGGAGCAGGCCATGCAGATACTGCTCGGTAATTTTTTTACTGAACGGAAGATCAAAGTAGTAAAGGCAAATATCCGGAAGCTGGTAGACATCGTTTCCATTTTTCCGGATGAAGTAGAGCGTATGCCGTGGTCGGGCCACTTGGGTATTCAATTGCTGGATAAGGTAATTCCTATTGTGAAGCGGAGTAACAGCACGCTTATTTTTACCAATACGCGGTCGTTTGCTGAAATCTGGTACCAGAAAATGCTGGATGCCGCACCCGAACTTTCCGGGTTGATCGCCATGCATCACGGTTCTATCAGCAAAGAGCTGCGCGATTGGGTGGAAGATCAATTGCATGAAGGTAAGCTTAAAGCAGTTGTGTGTACCTCCAGTTTGGACCTGGGTGTTGACTTCCGCCCGGTGGAGACCGTTATCCAGGTAGGGAGCCCAAAAGGTGTCGCCCGGTTTTTACAACGTGCAGGCCGAAGCGGGCATCAGCCCGGTGCGTTAAGTAAAATTTATTTTTTGCCTACCAACACACTTGAGCTAACCGAAGGCGCTGCCTTGCGCGAAGCCATGCACCGCGATATTGTGGAAGAACGTTTGCCGTACCTGCGTTCGTTCGATGTGCTGATCCAGTATCTGGTTACACTGGCCGTATCGGATGGATTCCGGCAGGAAGAAATTCTACAGGAAGTAAGAAGCACGGTTAGCTATGCTTCCGTTACCGATGATGAGTGGCGCTGGCTGTTAAGCTTTATTACCACCGGGGGCGAAGCGTTAACGGCTTATAACGAATACAGAAAAGTGGTAGCAGAAAATGGTGTGTTTAAAGTGGAGAATAAGCGTATTGCATTTAAGCACCGGCTATCCATTGGCGCCATTGTGGGCGATAGTTTGTTGTATGTAAAATATGTAAGCGGAAAATTCCTGGGTACCATTGAAGAGTATTTTATTTCCGGTTTAAAGATTGGCGATGTGTTTTGGTTTGCCGGCCAAAGCCTAGAGCTGGTGCGCATAAAGGAAATGGAGGCGCATGTGCGCAAATCAAGGAAGAAATCGGGTAAGGTGCCTTCGTGGCAGGGCGGACGCATGCCTTTGTCATCGCAGATGAGCGAGATGATCCGGCTAAAGATTGACGAAGCTGCAACAGGTAAAGAAATGGATGACGAAATGAGATTTCTTCGTCCGCTCATGCAGTTGCAGCGTGAACGTTCGCATCTGCCAAAAGTGAACGAGTTTTTAGTAGAATATTTTCGTACCAGCGAAGGCTATCATGTGCTGATGTATCCGTTTGAAGGACGGGCTGTGCACGAAGGTATGGCTGCGCTGATTGCCTACCGTATGGCGCTAATTCAACCCATTACATTTTCCATTGCCATGAATGATTATGGCTTCGAGCTGTTATCCGACCAGGAGATACCGATTTATGAAGCTATTGAAACAAATGTGCTGGGTGCAGAAAATTTGTTGAGGGATATTCAGGCCAGCATCAACGCAACGGAGATGGCCAAACGTAAGTTTCGGGATATAGCCGCCATTTCAGGTTTGATCTTTAAAGGATTACCCGGCCGGAAGATAAAGGAGCGCCACCTGCAATCTTCTTCACAACTTTTCTTCAATGTGTTCCATGAATATGAATCGCACAACCTGTTGCTGCAACAAGCTTTTGAGGAGGTAATGGACTTTCAGTTGGAAGAAGCGCGATTGCGCAAGGCGCTGGTTCGCATTGCGCATCAAAAAATTGTGATTGCTGAACCGGAAAAGCCTACACCTTTTGCATTTCCGATCATGGTAGATCGCACGCGGGAAAAGCTTACTTCCGAGAAGCTGGAAGACCGCATCCGTAAAATGCGCATTGCCTTTCAGTAACAAGACGCCTGATTCAGAAAGTAGATCTGAAAATCAGGAACAACGTTCCTGCCAGGATCATCACCACAGGTAAAGTAAGCAACCAGGCAATTAAGATGTTGCGCACGGTATCGGGTTGCAGGTTCTTAACGCCTTTGCTCGCTACCATCGATCCGGCAATACCGGAAGACAAAACGTGCGTGGTGCTAACCGGTAATCCAAACCAGGTGGAAAGCCCGATGGTGGTAGAGGCTACCAGCTCGGCACTGGCGCCCTGTGCATAGGTTAAATGTTCTTTCCCGATTTTCTCACCAATAGTTTTTACAATGCGCTTCCAGCCGATCATCGTACCCATTCCTAACGAAAGCGCAATCATCACAATTACCCAGCGTGGCGAGTAATCGGTAATCTTGCGCACGGCCTTCATATTATCCGTTAATGTTTTTTTGTCGGCTTCGCTCATGGCAAGCTCATTATTAGAAGATAGTAATTTGATGTTGCTGTTGAGCAGCATAATATCCTTGCGAACGAGGAAACGTTCCTGCGAAGGAATGCTGCTTACGGATGAAACACCTCGTAAGCTTGAGAGCAACCGCGTGGTCATTACTTTCGAGCTGTCGAGCTTTACTTTGTCAGACTTGGAGAGTGGCGATCCGTCTAACCCGTTAATCGTTACTTCTATTTTCTTTAAAGGTGCGCCCAGGTTGCCGGGCTCAAAGCCTGGATTGAGCGCAAAGTATGCAGGCACAATTCCGATCAGGATCAGCATGACCAATCCTACGCCCTTTTGTCCGTCATTAGAACCATGAAAGCCGCTTACCGCGGTGCAGGTCAGAATCAAAATAGTACGAATCCACCAGGGTGGCGGTTGATTCTTCTTGGGTTCTTTAAACAATCCATCACCTGCGCTGGTATTCTTGGTAAGGTTGCGCAGCAGAAACATCAATATAATCGTAAGCGAAAACCCGAACAGCGGAGAGATCAATAAGGAAGCTCCTATTTCCTGCGCTTTGCCCCAGTTAACTGCCGCTTCGTTGGCATCGGGTAATAAAGAGTAGGCCAGACCAACTCCCAGGATAGAACCAATGAGGGTATGCGAGCTGGAACAGGGAATACCAAAGTACCACGTTAGCAGGTTCCAGAAAATCGCGCTAAGCAAAAGCGCCAATACCATGGCAAGGCTGTGGGCTATATTCTGATCCACCAGCGACTCCACCGGTAGCAGGTTTACAATACCCATAGCCACTGTAATTCCACCCAGGAACACGCCAATAGCGTTACAGATACCTGACCATACTACCGCTACCCAGGGTTTTAGCGAATTGGTATAAATAACGGTGGCTACTGCGTTGGCGGTATCATGAAAGCCATTGACAAATTCAAATCCACAGGCGGCAAGCAGGCAAACAACAAGAAGGATTGAGTAGGAAAGCTCTAAATCGAACATAGGTTATGCAAAGCGCGGGTAAAGGTAACAGGTTGTCAGTTGGACAATGTTAAGCCAATGTTACCAATTTTGGGACAAGAATAGGAGCAATGATTTCTTATGAATTTTAAGAGCGCTTACAATCACATGATTATCAGCTAATAAGAAAGTTTCTTAAAGGTTGAAAAAGCGTTTTTTAGAACACTGAATTATGACAATTTGCAATGTTGAACGCATGGAAATGGAAGTTGAGATTTTGAACGAGGTAATAGAATTAATGCCCCAGAAAGCGCTGTGGCTTAAAGGCAGGAAGATGGTGCTGATGGCCGACTTACACTTCGGTAAGATCAATCATTTCCGTAAGTCGGGTATCCCGGTTCCGCCTCAGGTAAATGATAAGAATACCGAGACCCTTATTTCGATCCTGCAAGCGACCCAACCCGAACGGGTCTTGTTTTTGGGCGACCTGTTTCACAGTCATTATAATGAAGAGTGGGAGGTATTGGGCCAGGTACGCAGGCATTTTGTGAGCTGTTCGTTTGAATTAGTGTTGGGTAACCACGATATACTTAGCGCATTGCAATATGAACGCAACAACCTGCAGGTGCATGTAGGTGAATACCGGTTGGGTAATTTCCTGCTTACGCATGAGCCATTAGAAGATATTCCTGAAGGGATGTACAATCTTTCGGGGCACATTCATCCGGCTGTGCAATTACGCGGTACAGGCCGGCAGTCGGTTACATTACCTTGCTTTTACTTTGGAAAGCAACAAGGCATTTTGCCGGCATTCGGTTCGTTTACCGGAACGGCCCGCATTAAACCCAAAAAAGACGATAGAATTTTTGTAATTGCAGAAAACAAAGTGATCGCTTACCCGCATGTATAAACTCAGACTGACACTTTCCGTTTTGTTATTTCCCGCCTGTGTGTTTGCGCAAGACACTACACGCCTTTCATTATTGTTTGCGGGCGATATCATGCAGCATGATTCCAATATTGCTGCTGCCTACAATACAGCATTGAAGCAGTACGATTACGCAGCCTGCTTTGAATATATAGCGCCCATTATCCGATCAGCCGATTTAGCCATCGGTAACCTTGAGCTTACATTGGCTGGTGCACCGTATAAGGGATATCCGCAATTCAGCGCGCCCGATGCATTGGCTATTGAATTAAAACGATCAGGGTTTGATGTGCTGGTTACAGCGAACAACCACAGCGTGGACAGAAGACGCAAGGGATTGGAGCGAACCATACGTGTGCTCGACTCATTGCGGGTACTGCATACCGGCACATTCAGGGATTCTTTGGAGCGAGTAAACACATATCCTTTAATCATTGAAAAGAATGGCTTTAAGCTTTCGTTGCTGAATTATACCTATGGCACCAATGGCATCCCGGTAACCAAACCCAACATTGTAAACCTGATTGATACGGTGCAGATCAAGCTTGATATGGCAAAAGCGCGTAATCAAAAAACAGATGCCATTATTGTATTTATGCATTGGGGCGATGAATACCAAAGCTTGCCTAACGCAACGCAAAAGAAGCTGGCCAAGCTTTTATTTCGCGAAGGTGCTAAGCTGGTGATAGGCGCGCATCCGCATGTACTACAACCAATGGAATGGAACAAAGAGCAGGACAGGTTAGTAGTGTATTCACTCGGTAATTTTGTTTCGGGGCAGCGGCCGCGTTACCGCGATGGCGGGGCTATGCTGTGGGTTGACCTGCAAAAGATTGCAGCCGACACCATAGTTACTACAAAAATTTCGCAGGCCGAATATGAATTGACGTGGGTGCAAAAATCAACTGAATTTGTGATGCGTCCGCTCCGGTATTTTGAAAACGACACCGTATTTGTAAAAGAGAAAACCGCCCGCGATGCCATGAGCTTATTTGTGAAGGATTCCAGGGCGTTATTAACAAAGCATAACGTGAATGTGGCGGAGCGAAAGATTCAGCATGAAGTTGATTCTATTGTGTACGCGGTGCGCCTTGGCGTTTTTACTGAAACAGATTCGCTGATAAGGCATGATAGCTTGCTTGGTTTCTATGGGTTGGATAAAGTTGAACACGATCCGGGCAGCTTTACGTGGTATGCCGGGCTATTCTACGAGCTTGAAATAGCCTTGCAGGCTTTGCAGGAAATTCGTTCCCGGCCCGGCTTTAAAAATGCCCGGCTGGCAAAGCGGGTCTGTTGCATAAGCAATTTACCTGCCCGATCCGAAAATAACCCCGATTGAAAACTCCAGCCCGGTAAAATCCACTTTCGCGTCTTTGTAATCCACGTTAACCGTTTCAAATCCGTTTAATACAGTTCCGCCTGTGTAAGATCCGTTAAGCGGAAATTTAGCTGTACCCACTAAGTAATTGATTTCGAACGAAAGGGAGAATTGACGGGTTACCGGAAAAGTAAATTCAACACCTGCATGATACCCGAAACCGGGATTGTTCTTAAAGCTTAAATCGGAGTTGGCTACATCCCATTGTTCATGTTGCCTAATAGCCCGGTCAAAGTTGCCAAGGTTCAGCTTCTGGTCGAACCCGTAAAAGAAAAAGCCACCGCCTTTAATATCGAACTCAGCTTGCTTGCCTTTAAATTCCAGCACCAGCTCAGCCGGCACAAAGAGCGTGAAGTTTGGGCCAAGCAACGGGTCTTTCGTGCTAAATGGAAGATCAAGCATATTCATACCCGACATACGGTATAGTGAAAAACCAGTTTCCAGCGCTATGAACTTGTTCAGGTTTACACCTACGCCCCGAAACGAAAACGGGCTTATGGGTGTGGAGAAATAACCATTTCTCGGAATGAAGTAAGAAAACGATAGCCCTACATCCTGCGCATCTGCTGCCAGCGTTGTGAGGCTTAATATGCCTATAAATAAAAATCTTTTCATGTGCTGATAATTTTTAGTGGTTACAGGTAATTCGCATATACTTCCGATAGCTATCGGGAATCATGCTGGTTAGCCGGGTTCTGTTTATGGTCATTTCACACTATTTCCGGTTGTAATCATTAAACAAGGTTTGCACGTAGGCCTGTCCCCACAGCAATTCGTTTTTATTGCCTTTATCTTTCAGGTAGTGCCGGAGATCGAAATCATAAATGCTTTGATGATTTTCACTCACATACCCGTATCCATTGTTAAATATATACACGGCAAACGGATTCACATGCTCGGCCAGTATGTTCCGGCTGAAGGAAAAACCGGTTGCTGGTGTTATTTGTAGCTGGCCAAGAAGCGTATGGGCAATATCCGGTTGTGCCGCAAACGTGCTGATGCGGGTTCCGGGCTTTGTAATTACACCGCCCAGCCACAGCATCGGGATTTTAAACCGGTCTTTGTCTTTTAATTCTTTGGGGTCGGGAAAACGATGACCGTGATCGGCCGTAATTATTACCAGCGTATTCTTCCACCAGGTTTTTTGCTTTGCCTGCCGGATAAATTCACCCAGGCTTTTATCGGTATAGTAGCAGGAGTTCAGGTACAACGATCCTTCATCTTCTCCTTCAATTACCGTTTCCATCGGAACTTCAAAAGGCTCATGGCTGCTCAGGCTCAGCATCACTTTAAAGAAAGGAGCATTTGCAGAATCCAATTTATCCAGCATCCGGTCAAATACGTAATGATCGGCAACACCCCATTTGGAATCATCCAGGTCGTTGTCAAAATCACCTTCTTCTGTAATCGCGGAAAAGCCGGCCAGGGTTACATACGATTCCATGTTGGCAAAGCCAATATCCCCTCCGTAGATGAATGAAGTGTGGTATCCGTTTTGTTCCAGCTCCCTGGACAGAAAAGAGAGCTTTTGTGTTTTGTCAGGAAACTTGATGATGGATGTTTTGGGCTGAGCCGGATAAGCGCTCAGTATGGATACAATTCCCTTATCGGTACGGTCTCCGCTGGCGTAAAAGTTTTCAAACAGAATGCCTTCGCTTACCAATGCGTTAAGCCGGGGAGTAATGTTGGAGAGCCCGCCAAGCGGTTCAACTATTTTCGAAGTAAAGCCTTCCAGTATGATTAGCAGCACATTGGGCTTATGCACTGTGGTGTCGATCAGCATTTCGGTTTTACCGGAGGTATGCATCAATCTTTCAAAATCAGGAACGAGGGTCTCCGGCTTATAAAGGTTATGAGGATATTTAAAATTCTTGCTCCGCGAAACACTTCTGAAAAAATTCCAGACCGGGTTAATGCCCGCATGATTAGGAAATGATTTCTTTTTGTGAAAGTAAACCACACCTGTATTTAAAGGAGCGACCGAAAAGCTGCTCCGGATTGGAATGATTAAAGCAACAGTGATCAGCAGCCAGGTTAGCGCACGTTTTTTTCCGATGGGGGTTAATGCCAGCAGCCGCGGCCCCAGCCAGCGTGCATAGATGAACAGGAACGTACCCAGTAATGTTACGAATATTAAAATCAGGATAACCAGCACATTTGGATTTACACTGCTGGCGGCCTCGCTTTCCATATACATGAGCGGGGTAGAGTTAATGCGAAAGCCCCAGTGCTTGTAGAGCTCAACATCAGCCACTACCAGTACAGCAGAGATCAGCAGGAGTGTGGCTGTAACGATGCCAACCGAATAAAAAGTGAACCGGTTGGATGTAAAAGCGGAGGCAGCAAACAACAACCCGGGAAGCAACAACCAATAACCCGTCATGGCAGCATCCATGCGAAGGCCCAGCAAGAGGGGCATGGCTATTTCGTAGAAGGTAAGTGTATGGGTTTGCGGCAGCAGGTATAACAGGAAAAGAATTCGGCCCAGGGTAAAGAAGCTCATCCAGAATAAGGCCAGGAAACCAAAGAAACGTAACCGGTCGCGCATTTACGCTGCGAAGATAAATAAAGAACTAAATTTCAACCATTCGTAAAACTGTTTCATCGGTCTTCCGGAATTGAATTGTACTTTTAATAAATCATTGTTTACGGTATGAATCGAATCTTACGCCTTGTATTGCTGCTGGCTTTTGGACTTACACAATGTTCCGAAAAGAAAACCCCGGCCGACCTGGTTATCAAAGGAGGAATCATTTACACGGTTGAGCCCGGAACCCCAACGGTAGAAGCTGTTGCGGTGGTGGGTGATACGATCGTGTATGCCGGAAGCCTGGATGGTCTTTCAAAATATGAGGGTGAGCAGACCCGTATTATTGACCTGGCCGGCAAAACGATGACACCGGGATTTATTGAGGGGCATGGCCATTTTATGGGATTGGGTTACAGCGAGCTTAACCTCGACCTGATGGACATTACCAGCTATGAGGAAATGGTGGAAAAAGTGAAAGCGGCAGTAGCCAAAGCGCAGCCGGGCCAATGGATAATAGGCCGGGGCTGGCATCAGGATAAATGGACAACCAAGCCGAAGAAACAGGTAAAAGGATTTCAGACCCACCAGCTTCTGAGCGAAGCTTCTCCTGCTAATCCTGTATTCCTTAGTCATGCAAGCGGACATGCCGGGTTTGCCAATGCCAAAGCCATGCAGATAGCCGGGGTAAATCAGCTTTCGGTAGAGAAGCTTGGTCGCAACTTGGGCGAAGGCGGAGAAATATTATTAGACGAGCTCGGCAATCCTACCGGCTTGTTTAATGAGCGGGCACAGTCTTTAATTACCCGGCATATTCCCGGTAATACGCCTGAAACAGATGAGCAGGCGCTTGAGCTGGCTATTGCCGCCAGTCTGCGAAACGGCATTACCAGCTTTCATGATGCAGGCGTATCGCGTAAGAATATTGAATTGTTCCGCAAGTTTAAGGAAGCCGGTAAATTGAATACGCGCCTGTATGTAATGCTAACGGGTTTTGATAGTGAGTTACTGTATGAATGGTTTAAGAAAGGGCCGGAGATAGATGCGGCAAACCGGTTAACCGTTCGGGCAATAAAGCTAAACTGCGATGGGGCTTTAGGTTCACGCGGAGCATGGTTGCTGGAACCTTATTCCGACAGGCCTGACTTTAGCGGAATGGCCACTTTATCGATGGACACGGTTCTGAAGATTTCCCGCGAAGGTCTAAAGTATGGGTTCCAGGTTTGCTCGCACGCCATTGGCGACAGGGCTAACAAAGAAATCCTTGACCGGTACGAGCTGGCATTTTCCGAAAATCCCGGAAAGGCAGCTAACCATCGTTACCGCATTGAGCATGCGCAGCATTTGCATCCCGATGATATTCCACGCTTTGGTAAATTGGGCGTGTTGCCTGCCATGCAGGCGATTCACTTATCATCAGACAGGCCGTGGGCTATCGACAGATTAGGAGAGAAGCGGATCAAAGAAGGCGCTTATATGTGGCAATCGTTATTGAAGTCGGGGGCGGTAATCGTAAATGGTACCGATGTTCCGGTTGAACCGATCAACCCGGTTGCATCTTTTTTTGCTTCGGTAACTCGCCAGACTTTGAAAGGCGAACCCGCAGGAGGCTATGAGCCGGAAGAAAAAATGACTCGCGAACAAGCTTTACAATCCTATACGCTTGATGCAGCCTATGGCGCTTTCGAAGAAAATATCAAAGGCTCCATCCGGCCGGGAAAGCTGGCCGATTTTGTGGTCTTCAGTAAAGATTTGATGACTGTTCCGGATAACGAGATCCTTTCCACGGAAGTAAGCATGACTATACTGGGCGGGAAAGTTTTATATGAGAAAAAATAAGGCCCGGTTCCCCAGGCCCTTACCTTGGTCGAACCTTATTACTTCAAAAATTTGTGTGCTCGTTCAAAGAGCAGCTTTCTGTCGGCAGTAATGGTTGGGTCTGAGTAAATGCGGCTTGATAATTCTCCTACCACGCCTTTTTTGTAGCCCAGCTTTTCTGCAATCTGCTCGCAAAAGTGAATTTCGCTTTTAAATACCTGGCCATCACTTTTCATAAGCTGAATCAGGTGATACAGGTTTTCAAATTTCTGGTCTTCAGAGAAACTGCTTAAATCACCAATCGGCTGAGGGCTTTTCATCATATTCTCCACTTCGTCTTTAGACAGGCCGTTAGCCTTACCAATCATATGGATTACTTTGGCTTCCTTTTCACCCACAGAGCGATCACTTGCGGCCAGGTTAATTAGCACATTCAATTGTTCTTTAATCATGACGAGTTTTTAGTTTTGTGCAAAAGTATGCTGTCAGTAATCGAAATTTAGGGTAAAAATTGATTATTTCTTACACCAGTCCTAAAAAAATGAACGGCCCCGGCAATTACCACGCAACCTATTTATATGCCGGTGGTCTATGGGTTAAATGCAATTAAAATGAGAAAGCTCCTTGTAACTTCAGTTGTATTCCTGTTTGGAATGATCGCCTGGGCCCAGCAAAGCGATGTGCGATCGGTTGGTTCGTTTAGCGGTGTAAAAGCAGGAGAAGCGATTGATGTTTACCTGAAAAAAGGCGATAAGGAATCTGTACGGGTGGAGGTTACCGGTACCGATGCCTCCAATGTGCTAACCGAGGTTTCCGGTAGCTATTTGCGTATTCACATGCGCGATGGCCGTTACAAAAACAGGAATGTGAAGGTGTACGTAACCTACGTTACCTTAAGTAAAATTCACGCCAGCTCAGCGGCTAATATTTTTTCCGAGGGAACTATTAAAGCCGGCAGCCTGGATATCAGTACATCCAGTGCAGCCTCTGTTGAAATTTCGATTGATGCCGGTTCGGTTACGGCCGAGGCATCCAGCGCAGGCGATGTGATGCTGGAAGGTAAGGCCAAAAGCCTGGATGTAGATGTGAGCACCGCAGGTGAAGTAGATGCGTATGCGCTGGAGAGCGAAACTGTAAGGGCCAGCGCCAGCAGTGCCGGAAGCGCTAAAATCTCGGTATCAAAAGAGCTGGTTGCGCGTGCCAGCAGCGGGGGAAGCATCCGCTATCGCGGCAGCCCCGAAAAAACCAATACAAATTCGAGTAGCGGGGGTTCTGTGAAGAAGGCTTATTAAGCAGGCAGCGCCAAAATTAAACCGGGCTTCAGAAGCCCGGTTTTTTATTTAATACCCTTACGGTTTTTCCTGCCTTTCTGCTGGTCTTCCTTCCGGTTCAGCTCCCAGTTAACTAATGCCAGGTTAAAATTTTTAAGGTAGGAGCCTGCCACTTTGGTATTCCCGAAGTCGGGTCGTATAAATGCTACGTTAATCATACCTTCTCTTTTGCTTTGAATGGTTAGACGTAAAAACAAACATTTTAGTTTGTACGAGGCCAAAAATTTCAGCTTAACTCAAGACGAAATGGTTTGCAAAACGGTTAAACGTCCTTGTTTTGGAGTTTAAATTTCAGGATCGTAGCCTGTTTACCGGGCGCTGGTGGGTCATAAGAAGCCGGTCGTCAGGCATCACGCCTAATTGTTGTTAGGTTAATTTTAGACCCTTACCTGTTTATTTGGTATATATTTTTTTGGATTTAAGGTTTCTATTGACCTTGGTTCTGAATAGAAAACTATAATTTTGAGCCAATCTACCTTTAAACAACCACTATATGGCGCAATTACGATTTGAAGCTCTTAAAAAACTGAATGAACGCCCTAAAGTGCACGTAGATGCTACAACACCCCACATTTCCCAGTTCTTTGGTGAGAATGTATTTGGCATGGAGCAGATGCGCGCCACTTTGGCCCCGGCCGTTTTCAAAAAGGTCAGTCATGCAATCAAAAACCACGAAAAGATCGATGAGGCTACTGCCGATGCTGTTGCCTCGGCAGCCAAATCGTGGGCTATTGCAAAAGGCGCTACGCACTTTACACACTGGTTCCAGCCCATGACAGGCGGAACTGCCGAAAAGCACGATTCATTTTTTGATGCCCTTTCCGGGATTGAGAAATTTAAAGGAAGCGAGCTGGTTCAGCAGGAGCCGGATGCTTCTTCATTCCCCAGTGGCGGTATCCGCAGCACATTTGAAGCGCGCGGTTATACCGCATGGGATCCGACCTCACCCATGTTCCTGTATGGAAAGACCCTGAGCATCCCCACCATATTTGTTTCCTACACAGGCGAAACATTAGATACCAAGTCGCCTTTGTTAAAGGCATTGAAAGCCGTTGATATTGCCGCTACCAAAGTGTGCCAGTTATTTGATAAAGACATTCAGCATGTGGTGGCATCACTGGGGCCTGAGCAGGAGTATTTTGCAGTGGACAAGGCGTTGTTCAACGCACGCCCGGACCTGGTGATGGCTGGTCGCACGGTGTTTGGCCATGCCCCGGCTCGTGGGCAGCAGTTGGAGGACCACTACTTTGGCACTATTCCGGGTCGCGTGTATGATTTTATGCGCGACTTTGAAATTGAATGCTGGAAGCTGGGTATCCCCGTGCGCACCCGTCATAACGAAGTAGCGCCAAGCCAGTTTGAAGTAGCCCCGTTGTTTGAAGAAGTAAATGTGGCCAACGATCATAACCAGCTTATGATGGATGTGATCAGCCGTGTGGGCGACAAGCATAACCTGAAAATATTGTTCCATGAAAAACCGTTTGCCGGCCTGAACGGAAGCGGTAAGCACAACAACTGGTCGCTGATTACCGATACAGGCGTTAACCTGTATGCGCCATCCAGCTCTGCGCGCGATAACCTGCTCTTCCTGACATTCTTTGTTACTACCATTAAGGCTGTGTATGAGCATGCCGACCTGCTGCGCGCCAGCATTGCCACTGCGGGCAATGATTTCCGTCTGGGTGCAAATGAAGCGCCCCCGGCCATTGTATCGGTATTTATCGGTTCGCAAATGACTGCTGTGCTGGATGAGCTCGAAACCAATGGGAATATAAAAATTGAGAAAGGCGATAATATGTATATGAAGCTGGGCATCGATCAGATCCCGGAAATTATATTGGATGCCACTGATCGCAACCGTACTTCGCCATTTGCCTTTACGGGAAATAAATTCGAGTTCCGTGCAGTAGGCGGCTCGGATAACTGTGCTACCCCGATGGCCGTGCTCAACCTGATCGTGGCCGAACAGCTTACCCAACTGTTTGAAACGGTTTCAAAAGAAATTGATAAAGGTGAGGAAAAGCGCCTCGCGATTGTAAACGTATTACGCAAGTACATCAAGGAATCAAAAGCTATTCGATTTGAAGGCGATGGCTATTCTGACGAGTGGGTGAAAGAAGCAGGAAAACGCGGCCTGAGCAATATCAAAAATATGCCGCGCGCTATTGAAGCCTATGTGTCAAAAAAATCATTGACTTTGTTCGAGAAGCATGAAGTAATGAGCCACAAGGAAGCGGAGGCCCGCAATGAGATCAAGCTGGAAAGCTATATCAAGCGCGTGCAGATCGAAGCCCGTGTAATTGGCGATTTGGCTATGAACCATATTATTCCCACCGCCATTGCGTATCAGAACAAGCTGATCAATAATGCCAACGGGTTAAAAGGCTTGGGTATCGATAATACTGCCGTAACGCAAACCATTAAGGAAATCTCCGGGCACATTGAAACCATTAAGGTAGGTGTGCGCGAAATGATTGAAGAGCGCAAGCGCCTTAATAAAGTTACCGATACGCATAAGCGCGCTATCGGCTACTGCGATGATGTGAAGGAAAAGTACTTTGAAAAAATCCGCGATGCGGTGGATAAGCTGGAGCTGCTGGTGGATGATGAAGACTGGCCGTTGGTTAAATACCGGGAGTTATTGTTTTTGAGATGAGTTAAATCCAGGATTCAAAATTTAAGATTGGGTTTCCGGTTTTAAATTTTGAATCCTGAATGATAAAACTGTTCAGATTTTGAGAATCCGTTTGTATTCAGGCTGGTTTCGTAACACATCCATAGCAGCCTTAATTTCCTTGTCGTACTTAAAGGTAGCTTCCACGGCTCCGCGCTCAAAATAGTAGCGGGAGGCAATCTCCCGTTCCAGCAATGCTTTGATGGCGTCTTTATGGTTGAGCAATTCGTTCTTGCGCAGGTCTTTCAGCTTAGCCTGTATCTGCTCGATGTTACTCTTCAGCTCCGGGTATGATTTTTCTTTAGTAGCCTCAGCAATCAATTCCTCCAGCTCGGTTTCAACCGGTGATTGAAAGGAGTAATCTTTTGGTTTCATCCAACTTACAAAATCCGCATACTCTTTATCGGTAAGTGAAAATGTACGGGGCTCCGGCAGGGTAGGATGCTGGTGCGCATACCCGGTAGCATAATCAAAAATAAATCCGTTCAGGTAAACAACTTTCGTAATGGTGGCATCCTCCGTAACCGGGATTGCAATATCGGGTTCAATGCCACCGCCATCATAAACCTTGCGGCCACGTGTGGTGCGAAATTCTTTTTTCAGTGAATCAGGGATTGAAGCCACACTGCCATCTTCCCTCCGGTGCGTATAATCCAATACCTGGATGCACCGGCCGGTAGGTGTATAGTATTTGGCTGTAGTAATTTTTACCTGCGAGTTGTAAGACAGTAAGCGCGGAACCTGTACCAGGCCTTTTCCAAAAGAACGCTCGCCCAGTATCACCCCGCGATCATAATCCTGCAATGTGCCTGCCACAATCTCGGATGCAGAAGCGCTGCTGCGATTGATCAATACCGCTACCGGGATATCGAGGTCAACAGGAGCGTTAAGGGTTTCGTAGGTGATGTTGTTTTCTTCCACTTTGCCCTTGGTATCAACAACCTTTTTCCCTTTCGGGATGAACAGGTTGCAAATGTTTACCGCTTCGTGCAATAAGCCCCCGAGGTTGCCGCGAAGATCAAGCACTAAATATTTCGCTCCTTTTTCTTTCAGGCTGATCAAGGCATTCCTTACTTCCTTACCGGCATCGGGTGTAAACTCGGTAAGCCGGATGTATCCCATATCGGGCGCCAGCATACCAAAGTAGGGCACGTTGCTGATCTTGATCTTCTCGCGTTTAAACTCCAGCTCCATCGGCTTATCTACTCCGGTTCTTTTTATGGTGAGATTAACGGGGGTGCCCACCTGCCCGCGCATTATATGGTTAGCTTCTTCTGCAGTAAGCCGCGCCAGCTCAAGACCATTTATTTTTAAAATCTCATCGCCTATGCGCAGACCGCTTTTGTAGGCAGGATAATTTTCATACACCATGGTTACCACTGTGCGTTTGCCGATAGGGCGGGTTACTGCGCCAATGCCTCCGTACTGGCCGGTGTTCAGGGTGCGGAAGTCTTCCACCTCATCTTCTGAAATAAAATTGGTGTAGGGATCGAGCGATTCAAGCATGGCGTCAATGCCCGTACGAATAGCTTTGTTGGGATTGACTTCATCTACATACAAAGCATTTACTTCCTTGAAAAGCGAAGCGAAAATGTCTAAGTTTTTGGCTATTTCGAAATAACGCTCAGCGGGGGATGTGAACGAGAACCCGACAATGCCTGCAACTGCGAGGGCGGCAATGGCCCATTTTTTCTTCCAAAATCTCATAATCTCACGGTTCAACAATGTAAGGTACGAAAACTACTCTTCCGGGTTAGGAATATTATGTGAAAAGTAAAGCGGTTTCTAATGAGGTTTCCAGACCCTTCTTAAAAACCGTAACCAATTGCCATGCATTACATTCTCAATGTCCTGCCGGGTGTACCCGCGTTGTGAAAGTAACGTGGAAATTTTTTGAAGGTCGGCAATCGTTTCAATATCTGTCGGGCATTGCTCTTTGCCGAAAGCTCCGTCCAGATCGGAACCTATACCAATGTGCAGGGAATTGCCGGCCAGCTGGCAGATGTGATCGTAATGGTCAATCAACTTTTCTAATGTGCAATTCATGCTTTGTGGTGTGGACTTTCCCCGAACCCAGTCGGGTACGAGCATCCACGCATCCAGCACACCACCAATTACGGCACCACGTTCAATCAATTCTTTAATCTGCTCATCGCTGAACTGCCGGTTGTGATTCACCAGCACGCGGCAGTTGTTATGACTGGCCCATACCGCTCCATTGAAATTATCCATAGCTTCCCAGAAGGAATCATCGCACAGATGAGTGGCATCCAGAATGATGTTGAGCCGTTCCATTTCTTTCAGCAGCTCTTTTCCTTTTGAGCCCATACCACCGGTAGCATCGGTGCCCTGTGCATACCGGCCGTGGCCGTAATGGGCGGGGCCAATGGCACGCAGTCCGTACTGATAAGCAATTTCAAGATGCTTAAGTGTAACCAGTGAGTCAGCGCCCTCGAGGCTTAAGATATAACCAATGGGCTTTTCGGTCGTCCAATCTTCCAGGTGTGCTTCAAGCGATGGAAGATCGGTAATGGCTTTCAATTCACCGGCTCTTTCCATTTCAGCATACCAGGCGCGTTGTGCCTGTGTGTGTGCCCATGCCTGTTCGGGCGAGTGCCAGCCGGGTAAAGCATTACCAGGAGCTACATAACGTGCAATCTGCGTGGCCACTACCAGCCCGATGTTTCCCTTGCGCAGTTCTTCAAAGCTGACCACGCCTTTGCCGCGATCGGGCTTATCGGTAAGATGATTTTCACGTTGCCGGATTTCTGAAATGGATTTGCGCAAGTCGCGATTCCACTCCATCGCATTCATGCTCAGATCAAGATGTGCATCAATAATGAAATGCTGCATAGATCAGATTGAAATTTTTCTTTTCCGGGCGATTATGTCCCAGCTTCCGGTTACGGTATGATTTTCAACCACTGCCAATGTTTCGTGCAGGGCAACGGTAGGGCAGATGTGGTGCGGAACTCCGTACAGTACATCGCCCACTTTAAGTGATGAAACCGAGGTCTTCAGTACAAGATGCTCTTCGCTGTGCCCGATGGGTTCAAGCCCTTCTGCGTTCAGAAAATAAACCCGGCTTGCCAATGGATTTTCGGAAGCAATGGCTTTATGACCAAGATCGGTGGTGAATATGCCGGGTGCCGGGTTGGAAATAATGCGTGTAACAACCAATGCGGCAAACAAAAACGGTTGCTCCTGTAAAATTTGCTGGTAGCCTTTATCCCAGAATATAAACGTACCGGGACTGCATTCTACAGGCTGCCGTTGTGCATGTATGGGAAATGATAGTGTGCCACCGGCAACAATAACCAGCTTTTTGTTGTATTGATTTTCCAGTTGGGAATGAATAGCGGCAACTCCGGCAAAACCGGCATCGCATTTTTCTTTTCGGAGATTAAGGTCAGTATCGCGCAGGTGGCCGTCATAGGCATGAAGACCCGTAATCTCAATTCCCGGTAAGGATTCGCATTGATTATAGAGTGATGGGACTTGTTCCGGGGCAATACCGGTACGATTCATACCCACATTTACATCTATAAATACAGTTAGCCGGATGCTTTGTGTTTGGGCAGCATTGGAAATTGCCTGTGCTGCATCGAAGCTGTCAATCAGGCAGGAAAATTTTGTTGCCGGAAATTTCTTGACCGCTTCAACCAACCTGTTGACTTTCGGGCCAACCGGCTGATAGGCCAGCAATACATCTTTCGCATTCAGATTGCCCAGCATTTCGGCTTCGGCAATGGTGGCGCATTTAAACTTGTAAATGCCTTCGTCCATCATCAGCTTACACACCTGTGCACATTTATTGGTTTTTACATGCGGCCGCAATCGGGATACATCGGGCACAAATTGCTTTAATATCCGGATGTTTTCTTTTACACGATCGGGATAGACCACAAGGGCAGGGGAATCCAGCTCGTTTATGTTTTTGATTTCGTACCAGCTCTTCATGATGTTGTTCAATTTATTCCAGCTCAAACACCGCCTCAATTTCGACCGGAATATTATCCGGCAACGAGCCCATGCCCACTGCGCTGCGTACGCCCACGCCATTATCCGGCCCCCATACCTTGGCGAATAATTCACTGCATCCGTTTATTACAAAAGGATGTCGCTCAAACTCCGGTACGGCATTTACCATACCCAATACTTTGATTACACGCCTGATTTTATTGAAGCTGCCGAGGTTTGCCTTTAGCGTGGCTAATATGGCCAGCCCAACCTGTTGTGCGGCAAGCTTGGCTTCATCGGCATTCAAATCAACGCCTACTTTTCCAATGATCAGGCTGCGGTCTTCTTTAACTGTTCCGTGCCCGGATACATACACAAACTTATCAACAATAAGAAAGGGCTTGTATACACCTAACGGAGTCGGTGCCGGAGGTAAGGTAAGGTTAAGCTGTGCAAAGCGTTGATCAGGAGTAAGCGTATCCATAAAAAAGAATCAGTTCAAAAATGCATTGATCAGCATCACACCGGCCAATCCGCATACGGCCACAATGGTTTCCATTACCGACCATGATCGTACCGTATCGCGGATACTGAGATTAAAGTATTCTTTGAACAGCCAGAACCCGGCATCGTTCACATGCGAGAACATCAGGCTGCCTGCGCCAATAGAAAGCACCATCAGGTTAGGATCAACACCCGGCCGCCCGATAAAGGGCAGCATAATGCCGGCAGCAGTAAGCCCGGCTACCGTGGCGGAACCTACACAAACGCGAATGATGCAGGCAATAATCCACCCCAGCACCAGCGGATGCGCATTAAATCCTTCAAGTAACCCGGCTACTTCATGGCTGATGCCGCTGTCTAATAAAACCTGCTTCAATCCACCGGCCCCACCCATGATCAGCAGGATCATGCTCACATCTTTTACGGCATCGCCATAAATGTTCATGATGTGCCTGGTGGTTTGACCGCGAAAGATGCCGAGCGAGAAAGTAGCTACACCTAAGGAGATAAGCATGACAATGGCAGGATCGCTCAAAAAGATAAGCGCAGGCTTAAAAGCGGAACCTTCGTTTACATACGGGTTTAATAATGTAGTGGCAGTAAGAAAAATTACCGGCAGCAATGCTGAAAGCAAGCTGTTGCCTAACCCGGGTAGCTGATCTTCGGGTAAACCCTCTGATTGAAAAGTTTTGATCAGGGTGGTTTGAATTCCTCTCAGTGTTTTGGAATAAAGTAAACCGGCTATCAGCACGGTTGGAATAGCAATGGCAAAGCCATATAACAGGGTTGTGCCCATGTGTGCATTGAACTGGGCTACCAATGCAGTGGGCGAAGGATGAGGAGGAAGAAAGCCATGTGTTACCGAGAGTGCGGCCATCATGGGCAACCCGATGTACACAGCGGGTAGCTTGTACCGGTAAACGATAGAAGCAATAAGCGGAAATACCAGCACAAAGCCTACATTATAGAACAGGGGAATGCCGATAACAAAGCCGGTTGTCATCAATGCCCATTGCAGGTTTTTTTCTCCGAAAACCTTGGTAAGCCCGGATGAGATGCGTTGCGCAGCGCCACTTTCTGCCACCAGCTTGCCCAGCATGGCTCCGGCAATCACCACGATGGCTAACGAGCCCAGCATATCGCCTACGCCTTTTTGTACGGAGGCGCTGATTTTGGATGCTTCAATGCCCAGCAGTAAACCTGCCAGGATGGAAACGACAAGAAAGGAAAGGAACGGGTTTACTTTTAACCATGAGATGAGGGCTACCAGCAACGCAATACATACTACTATAATGAGTATGGACATGGCGGCCGGCTTAAAACTTGTCCGGGATCTGAACGATGCGAATCACGATTTCGTGCGGATCGCCATCCTTATCCACGAGGTTAAATTTTACCATTGGGTTATCGCGGGTAATGTTAGGCTCTGCCTTTACAATTTCATTGTCCTGCAGATGTTCTTCAATCTGTTTTTGTAAGATCATTAGCGCGTTGGCAAAGTCAACTTCAAGCGGACTGGGATTATAGGAGGTTGTTTTCATTGTTTAGATTCAAAATTTATTGGTGCGCTATTCCAAATCTTGAATTTGGAATTCTAAATTAAAAATTACCATCGGATTAAAGCCGAAGCCCAGGTGAACCCGCTTCCAAAGGCAGCCAAACAAATAACGTCATTTTCCTTCATCTTTCCTTCCGCCCACGCTTCGCTCATGGCAATGGGGATGGAGGCAGCGGTGGTGTTGCCATAGCGCATAATGTTGTTATACACCTGGTCATCGCGCAAAGCAAGCTTCTCCTGTATATACTGGCTGATGCGCAGGTTGGCCTGGTGGGGTACCAGCAGATCGATGTCTTCTTTTTTCATGCCGTTGGCGTGCAGCGCTTCGTTGATCACTTCCATAAAGCGAACAACCGCATGCTTGAATACCTGGTTGCCGTTCATTACCACCTTAAAGTGTGTGGTGTCTAAAATCTGTTCGGGCTGGCGTTCTTCGCGCGGCCTGCTGCTACCCGGATCGCGCACATAAAGCTCTTCGGCAAAGCGGCCATCCGAGTGTAAATGAGTGGAAAGAATTCCGGGTTTGTCAGACGGTTGCAGAATAGCTGCCCCGGCACCATCGGCAAAAATTACGGCTGTGTTGCGGCCGCGGGTTGAAACATCAATGGCGGTAGATTGAATTTCGGCACCCACCACCAGGATGGTTTTATACATGCCCGATTTTATAAACTGGTCGGCCACGGAAAGCGCATAGATAAACCCTGAACAGGCGTTGCGGATGTCCAGCGCGCCAATGCCCTCCAAACCTAATTCGCGCTGAAGCAAAACGCCTGAGCCCGGAAAAAAATAGTCGGGTGTAATGGTAGCGAATACTATAAAGTCGATGTCTTTTTCGGTGAGGCTGGCGCGTTGCAGGGCTATGCGTGCAGCTTTGGCGGCCATATTGCCTACGGTATCTTTGGTGGGATCCATCCACCGTCTTTCCTTAATGCCGGTGCGTTCCACGATCCACTCATCGTTGGTTTCCATAACGGTAGACAAATATTGGTTGGTGATAACGGTTTCCGGAACATGATGGCCCAGGCCAACGATTTTGGAGTAGCGCATAGAGGTGTGTTAAGTGCGCTCTAAAATTAAGGAATTGTTACGGAAAGACTAATGTGTGTTAGTTTCCGGTTACCAGTTTCCGGTAACTGGTAACCAGGAACTTAGAGTACCACGTTCACAATCTTGCCCGGCACCACAATCACCTTTTTAGGCGGCTTGCCCTCGCTCCATTTTTGCACGATCTCTGAAGCCAGCACCTGTTTTTCGATGTCTTCCTTAGGCATGTCGAGCGCAAAGTTCATCTGGGCGCGTACTTTACCGTTGATGGAGATGGGGTAGTTGTGCGAGCTTTCGGTAAGGTATTGCTCATCGTATTTCGGGTACGAAGCCTTTAATACGGTGTCGGCATGACCCAGCAACGACCACAATTCTTCTGCAATATGCGGAGCGAAAGGAGAGAGGGCGATTACTAATGGTTCAAGAATTTTTCTCTTGTTACATTTTAATGAGCTAAGTTCGTTGGCACAGATCATGAATTCGCTCACCGAAGTATTGAACGAAAAGCTTTCAATATCCTGCTCTACCTTTTTAATGGTTTTGTGCAGCACCTTCAATTCTTCGCGGGTGGGTTCGGCATCGGTTACTTTAAAAGTACCGGCCTGATCGTGGAAGAGGTTCCAGAAGCGTCTTAAAAATTTATATACGCCATCAATGCCCTGTGTGCTCCACGGTTTGGATGCTTCCAGCGGCCCGAGGAACATCTCGTACATGCGTAGTGTGTCGGCTCCGTAATCGTTGATGATCTGGTCGGGGTTCACCACGTTGAAGTACGACTTGCTCATTTTTTCGATGGCTGAGCCGCAGATGTATTTGCCGCCTTCCAGAATGAATTCGGCCGTGGCAAAATCAGGCTTCCATTTTTTGAATTCTTCAATATTTAACTCATCACCGTTGACTATGTTAATGTCTACGTGCATTTCAGTAGCATAAAGACTGAATTCATTTAATGCATAATTGAGTTCAGGGTTTAACTTTTTGAGTTCTCTTTCATATAATCCTTGAATAAGCTTCTTTTCTTGGATATCAACTTTATTATTTATAATTCTATTTGCTACATTATAGCTTACATATAATTGAGGTAAAGCAAAAGTTGAAGTTGAGTTTCTATTAAGCACTTCATAATAAACTCTGTAGACAAATTTACTGAAGCCTGTAATCTTTCCCTGATTAATCAATTTTTTAAACGGCTCATCAAAATTCAGGTAACCTAAGTCGTGCAATACTTTTGTCCACAGGCGGGAGTACAGCAGGTGCGCAACGGCATGTTCCGAACCCCCGATGTACACATCCACCTGGTTCCAGTAGTCTAATGCTTTTTTATCCGCGAAAGCGGTGTCGTTGTGCGGATCCATATAACGCAGAAAATACCACGCAGCGCCTGCATGGGTAGGCATGGTGTTGCTGTCGCGTTTCAGGCCGGGTGCAAAGTTGATCCAGTCGGGCAGGTTGGCCAGCGGACCTTCGCCATTGCCAGAAGGTTTGAAGGTATTTGTTTCAGGTAGCTCTAATGGCAACTCGCTTTCCTTCATAGCATAGGGAATATCATCCTTAAAGTATACGGGAAAGGGTTCGCCCCAATAGCGCTGGCGGCTCCAGCCCGCATCGCGCATCTTGTAGTTTACCTGGCGCTTACCAATGCCACGTTTTTCAATTTCATCGATGGCTACATCAATCGCTTTGTGCATAACCATTCCCGTCAGGAAGCCGGAGTTTTCCAGCACGGCTTCTTTGGTAGGGTTGGCTTCGTTGCCATTATAATGTGAACCGATAATATTAGTTATCGGAATGTTGAAGTGTTTGGCAAACTTATGGTCGCGCTCATCGCCACACGGCACGGCCATGATCGCACCTGTTCCGTAACCGGCCAGTACATATTCGCTGATCCATACCGGGATGGGCTTACCGCTGAACGGGTTAATGGCGTACGCACCGGTAAAAGCCCCGGTGATCTTTTTCACTTCGGCCATGCGATCCACTTCCGAGCGGCTCCCTACATACTTCAGGTATTTTTCAATTTCTTCTTTTTGTTCCGGAGTTGTGATCTGTTTTACAAGCTCATGCTCGGGAGCTAAAACCATGAAGTCAACGCCAAAGATGGTATCGGGACGAGTGGTGAATACATCAATTCCGAATTCCGAATTTTGAATTTCAAATTTGATTTCCGCTCCCACGCTCTTACCGATCCAGTTGCGCTGAATTTCTTTCATCGACTCGCTGAAGTCGATTTCTTCCAGTCCTTTCAGCAGCCGGTCGGCATATTCGGTAATGCGCAAACTCCACTGGCGCATTTGTCTTTTCACTACCGGAAACCCCCCACGATAGCTCACGCCATTGATCACTTCATCGTTGGCCAGCACCGTGCCCAATGCTTCGCACCAGTTTACATCGGTATAAGCCAGGTAAGCGAGGCGGTATTCCATTAAAACCTCCTGCTGCTCTTTTTCGGAGTATGATTTCCAATCAGTGGATTTAAAATTCAAAATTCGAAATTTTGAACCTGCCCGTCCGGCAGGCGGGTTCGGAATAGGGTGATTAGCATTTCCCTCTGTTTCGAAAATTTTTATCAGTTCGCTGATGCGTTCTGCCTTTTGCTTTTTCCGGTTAAACCAGCTATCGAAAATCTGCAGGAAGATCCACTGCGTCCACTTGTAATATTTCGGATCGCAGGTTTGCACTTCGCGGCTCCAGTCGTACGAAAAGCCGATGTTGCCTAACTGCTTCTTGAAATTATTGATGTTATCGGCCGTGGAAACAGCCGGGTGAATACCATGCTCCAGCGCATACTGTTCTGCCGGAAGGCCAAAGGCATCGAAGCCCATGGGGTGCAGCACATTAAAACCTTTGATGCGTTTGAACCGCGCAACAATATCAGAGGCAATATAACCTAACGGGTGGCCTACGTGCAGCCCGGCCCCGGAAGGGTAGGGAAACATATCGAGCACATAGTATTTGGGTTTGGAGGTATCGTTGATAACCTTGTAAACTTCTTTTTCAATCCAGGTCTTGCGCCACTTTTCTTCAATTCGTTTGATCTCGTCTTTCGTGTATTCAGCCATAATAACCGGTTCTTAGCATGCTTAAGAGCGCAAAAATAACCTAATCGCGTGGTTTTTTAGATGCATTAATTTGGTTTTAATTGATCAAAGTCATCTAATTACACACCCTTTACAACCCTGCTGCTTGATCTTGAGTCTAAGTAGGTAAACCCAAAATCAATGATTATGCGAGCCTCCCTTTTGCTTTTTCTTGTCGCTATTTTCCTTGTGGTAAGTTGTACTGAAATGCCAGAGGGTACATCTGGTAGTGCTTCGGCCGAATTGCTAGCGTTTGCCGGTGGACGTGGCGGTACAAGCTCAGGTTCCGGCTCTGGCACCGGTTCAGGCCAATCTAAATCTGGCGTAATTACGGCTGCCGAGTGGAACGATCTAAACCATTGGAACTTTTGGAAGGAGCTGATTGAGTCAGACGAATTTTCAAAAATGCCGACATATTGGAGTTTTTTCCATTCAAACAGGATATCGGTTCGGGTACGCGATGGTAATGGTAATCCCGCTACCAATGTTTTAGTACAATTAAAGCGAGAGTCGGGGGTTGTGTTCACAGCCGTAACAGATAATAGCGGCATGGCTGAACTTTGGATAGACCTTTTTCAAAAAAAATCTAATGTTGACCTTTTGCAATATCGTATTGATGTGGGGAGCGGATTAAAGTACTCAGATCATATTTTACCTTTTGAGCAAGGAATAAATGAATTTGTTATACCGCAGGAAATTTTAGCGCAAAATCGTATTGAGGTATCGTTTGTGGTAGATGCAACGGGTTCGATGGGGGATGAACTGGAATATCTGAAAACGGAACTTTATGATGTTATTACCCGGTCAAAAGCCAACAACCCAAATTCTACCGTTTCGTTGTCTTCTGTTTTTTACCGGGATATAGGAGATGAGTATGTTACAAAACTTTCACCCTTCACTTCTGATGTAACCGCGACAATAGATTTTATTAAAAAACAAAGCGCGGCAGGTGGAGGCGATTTTCCCGAGGCTGTTCATACCGCCTTAGACAAAGCCATAAACGAATTGCAATGGACAACGGAAGCGAAAACAAAGTTGATTTTTCTGATGCTGGATGCGCCACCACATTATGACAATGAAGTAATAGCTAACTTGCAGCTTTCGGTAATGAAAGCCAGCCTGACAGGGATAAAGATTATACCGATTACTGCAAGTGGTATTGATAAAGAAACCGAATTCCTGATGCGCTTTATGGCCATATCAACACAGGGTACTTATGTATTTATTACCGATGACAGTGGTATAGGTAACGAACATTTGAAAGCCTCTGTTGGCGAGTATGAGGTAGAATACTTGAATGACTTAATGGTAAGGCTAATTGATAAATACTCATCCAATTTTTAGATCACTACGCTGTTCATCCTGATTTCTTACCGAATTTACCGCACTGTACTCTTATCAATCCTTTTCGGTGTATCCGTCCCCGCCACTATCGATTGTGCGCTCAATGCAATCGCGCGGATGGTGGCCGTGATGTTAGCCATGTTCAAGGTTTCCACTTCATCATTCACCGTATGGTAAAACTTGTCAATGTCGATTTCATCGGTTGAAATAGTGTGAGCCGGAACACCCAATCGCGCCAGCGTGGCATTGTCCGACCGGTAGAAGAGATTTTGCTGCGGATAAGGGTCGGGATGGAATCGGAACGGTGTGCCCTGTAGGTTCTTTTGCAGGATTTCTCCGAAGTCAGATCGCTCGTAACCGGTAATGAACGCAGCATTCTGGCCCCACTTCGATGGCTTGCCAATCATCTCAATATTAAACATCGCCACCACCTGGTCGGGGTTCAACTGCTCTGAAAAATAACGCGAACCATAGCCGCCAATTTCTTCGGCAGTAAAGGCAACAAAGATCAATGTGCGGTTGTTGTTCTTTATTTTCTTAAAGTATCGCGCCAGCTCAATTACGGCTGTGGTACCGGAGGCATCATCATCGGCACCGTTGGCAATGGAATCGCCTTCTATGGCAGGGCGTATGCCGATGTGGTCGTAATGGCCGGAGAACACGACATACTCATCGGGCCTGGTTTTGCCGGGGATCATACCCGCCACATTGCTCATGGTGATAGTTTCGATTTTTTGCGTGGCTTTTACGGAATACGAAAGCACCGAAGTAACACCCAGCACAAAAATCTTGTTGGTCTTGCGGCCGCTTGTAAAACGCCTGCCGAAGTAGCCTTTCAGCTCCTTAAAGTTTTCTTTGAACTCCGGTGCCACCAATACAAATGCCGTAGCGGTATCGCGGGTAAGATTAAAGGCTTTGCTTAATAAATACTGGCGCGTGTTTTTAATGGCGGTGTCGTACGGAATAACAATTATGCCCGCATTTTTAGTAAGGTTAACCGATGTATTCTCCGTAACCAGCAACGTATTTTCAGATGGGATTTTCTGGTCGTTGATAACAACCTCTAATGTTTGCGGTACGATCATGTCCTTTTTAAATTCCTGCCGGAAGCCTTTCAATCCTTTCAGGGGTGTAAGCCCGATGCTTTTAAACTCGCTCTCGATAAAAGCAGCAGCTTTGTCGATGTGCTCAGGGCGGGTAGCCGAGCGGCCCATCATATCGTCAGCCGCAAGCGTTTTGATTACGCGGGCTACGTTTTCTTCTTTTATATGTTTGTTAACAGGTTGCGCATGGCCCAGTAAGCTGGCACCGGCAAATAATAGTAGGATGATCTTTTTCATTTGCCAAACATAACAAACAAAGCCCGTTTCAGTCAACTAACGAAAAGTTTATTCCGCGACTGATTTGAAACTCAGGTCAGGCGGTTTGCTTTCGGGACAGGTTAACCAAGAAGCCAAAAGCGGCTGCGGTAAAGAACATGAGCAAGCTGTAAATAGCCGGTGGTATGCTCATGGTGGAATTGTTCAACACATTTAACGCAATGTAGATGGCCAGCGTACCGTTGTGAATCCCGATCTCCATACCAATGGCAATGGCCTGCTTCTTATCAACTTTAAATAACATGGGAAGGTAATACCCCACGGCAAGGCTGAGCACATTAAAGAGCAATACAGGTGCGCCCAGTTGTGCAAAGTGATCGGTCAGCAGTTGCTTTTCGCGCAATGTTACCGATACAATAATAATAACCAGCAGCAATGCCGAAATGATTTTAACAGGCTTGTTCATTTTATCGGCAAACCCGGGCGCTTTGTTTTTAATAAGCATACCCAGCGCTACCGGCACCAGCACCACCACAAACATCTCTATCACTTTTGCAAAAGGCAGGGGTATGTATTGTCCGGCACCCATAAAATGTTTCATGGCGAGATTAACAATAAACGGCAGGGTAAAAAGTGTGAGCACGCTGTTAACAGCAGTAAGCGTAATATTTAAAGCTACATCGCCTTTTGAAAGGTGGCTGTAAAGATTGGCGGTCGGGCCACCGGGTGATGCGGCCAGCAGGATCAATCCCACACACAGCACCGGGCTAAGTCCGCTAAAGATAGCGATACCAAAACAAAGTGCCGGCAGTAATACCATCTGGCATACCAGCGCAATGGTCATGGCCCTTGGGTATTTGGTAACACGTTTAAAATCTTCCAGCGTAAGCGAAAGCCCGAGCCCCAGCATAATAATGCCGAGCGCGATGGGAAGGAACAGGGAAGTAGCGGCTGATTGTTGCATTTCTAAAGATAGTATTTAAAAGCCGGAGTTACGCAAAAACACAATCTCGAATGTCAGACAGAGCTTGTCGAAGTCTTTTTTGGTTCTGAATTAAATAGTTTTCGACTGACTCAAACTGACAGTCAGTGTTTTTGCGTAACTCCGGTTAAAAGTAGATACTACGAGATCGGTTTGTCTTCAGGTTCAAACAGGTCATCCGGCCGGACTTACACTTCGGTAACACCTTTTAGCTATTGCCGGCAGTCAGCCACATTTTTGACGTGTAATCGCACAAAACACGCAGCGTATGAAGGCACTGACTACTTTTCTTTTCGTAGTGATCGTCATTCCGGTATTCAGTCAAACCCGCATTACCGGTAAGGTTACGGATACTGCTGGTGAGCCCATACCCGGGGCTAATGTGCTGATCAAAGATTCATACGATGGTACCAGCTCAGGAGCGGATGGTACGTTTTCGTTTCTTTCAGAAGAAACAGGTACGCAAACCTTGATAATCACTTTCGTGGGATACAAGCCGTTTGTGCAGCAGCTTGAGCTTACAGGTAAGGATGTAACGATTACGGCAAACCTGAAAGAAGAGATCAACCAATTGGAAGGCGTGGTTATTTCGGCCGGATCGTTTACGGCTGGTGAAGAAAAACGCAGAACGATTTTAAAGCCGGTGGATATTGCCATGACAGCCGGAGCCACAGCCGATATTGCCGGTGCGTTGAATACTTTGCCCGGCACACAAAAAGTGGGAGAAACCGGTCGCCTGTTTGTGCGCGGTGGCGATGGCTCGGAAACCCGAACCTTTATTGACGGCATGGTGGTATTGGATGCGTACGGAGTAGCTGCGCCCAACACACCTTCGCGCGGCAGGTTTATGCCGTTTATGTTTAAAGGCACCAGCTTTAGTACAGGCGGTTACTCGGCCGAGTACGGCCAGGCGCTGTCATCGGCATTGGTGCTTAATTCCAAAGACAAAGCCGAGATGAACCAAACTGACATCGGTATTCTTTCGGTAGGCGCTGATGTAGCGCATACACAAGTGTGGGATCGCGCTTCGGTATCGGGAAAAATTCAGTACACCAACGTGCGGCCTTACTTTGGCTTGATTAACCAGGTGATTGACTGGAACAAAGCTCCCGCATCGTGGGAGGGAAGCGGGGCCTGGCGCCAGCAGGTAGGCAAAACCGGTATGTTCAAGCTTTATGGTAACTTCAATCAATCTGATTTTTCGTTGTACCAGCACGAGATACTGGATCAATCCGTTAAGCACCGGTTTGATCTGACCAATCGCTTTCGTTACCTGAACGGAGCTTACCAGCAGGCATTAAATGAAAGCTGGTCGGTGCGCGGTGGATTATCCTACACCTACAATCAAAACGATACGCATACCGATAATGTGCCGGCAGCAGAAACCGAAAAAGGGTTACATGGTAAGCTGGTTTTTGAACACTCCGTTTCCGATCAGTTGGAGCTACGCTTTGGCAGCGAATATTTTTATCGCGATTATGAGGCTTCGCGATTCAATACTGTTTCACAGCTTCATGAGCAGGTTACATTCACCGAGCCCCTATCAGCTACCTTTGCCGAAGCCGAGTATTATGCCAGCAACAAATTTGTTGTAAAAGCAGGCGGACGATTTGAAAACAATAGTTTGAACGATGAGGCAAGCGTTGATCCACGCTTGTCGGTCGCCTACAAGCCCGGTAAACGCGGACAGTTTTCATTGGCGTACGGCACATTCCGTCAAACGGCTGCCAACCGGTTTGTGCGGTTCAACAACCAGCTAAGTCCGGAAAAAGCGGAACATTACATTCTCAATTACCAGGTGGTTACCGATCGTAAAACCTTTCGCGTGGAAACGTATTACAAACGTTACGATCAGTTGACTAAGTATGCAGATGTTGCCGGAACGTCATTCAATAACAACGGCTCCGGTTATGCGCGCGGTATTGATGTATTTTGGCGCGACAGCCAGACGTTTAAGAATGTGGATTACTGGGTGTCGTATTCCTTTTTGGATACCGAGCGCGACTACCTGAGCTATCCGCATGCAGCTACACCTGCATTTGCTTCTGCTCACAACTTCTCTTTTGTATATAAGCACTTTGTTTCCAAAATCAAATCGCAGCTTGGCTTTACCTACAGCTATACCAGCGGCAGACCTTATTATAATCCCAACCGCGCACAGGAAAATTTTAATACCGATAAAACTCCATACTATTCCGATCTGAGCGCCAACGTGGCTTACCTGCCCAAAAGCAACCTGATTATTTATCTCTCGTGCACCAACCTGCTGGGCCGCGATAATATTTTCGGTTACGAATACAGCACCGCTACCAATGCCGAAGGTGCTTATGTAAGCCGTGCCATACGCCAGGCCGCACCGCGTTTCCTGTTTGTGGGCGTGTTTATCACAATCACTAAAAATAAATCAGTTAACCAGCTACCCAATCTTTAACTAACAACCATCAACTAACAACTAACTACTATGAAAACAATCCACACCATCCTTATCCTGCTTTTCGCGATTGCCACGTTTGCCAGCGATGAAAAGTATTACGAGCAAATGGGCAAGCAGATTAAAAATGTATATACCGCCAAAACCATTGATGAATTGCAGGCGGCTGTTAATGCGTTCAACCGCATTGCCGGTGTTGAAAAATCCAAATGGGAACCCCATTATTATAGTGCATTCGGAAACATTATGATAGCTACCCGGGAGCAGGAAGGTTCAAAAAAAGACAGCTACCTCGATCAGGCATTAGCCGCTATCGAAAAAGGCAAAGCGCTGGTACCGAACGAATCCGAACTGATTGCGCTGGAAGGCTTTGTGCACATGATCCGTGTAACGGTTGATCCCGCTACGCGCGGACCGCAATACTCGGGTATGGCCATGCAGGCTTACGGTAAGGCATTGGGCATTAACTCCAACAACCCGCGTGCATTGGCATTGATGGCGCAGATGCAGTTTGGCACTGCGCAGTTTTTCGGATCATCCACAGCCGAAGCATGCGGCATGGCTAAGAAAGCATTGGAACAGTTTACATCTTTCAAAAGCGATAACCCGGTTGCTCCCGTATGGGGAAAAGAAATGACCGAAGGTTTGCTGAAGTCCTGCAATTAATATTTTATGAGTATTGTAGCCGAAACTTCAAACGCAGGAAAGCATACCGGGATTGCCCTGCTGGTGATCCTGGTTGTTTACCCGTTACTGTATTGTTCGGGTATTATGGGTGTCATCATCGAACCGATTTTTACACGGGCAAGCAGATTGCATTGGTGGCTGTTTTGGTTGGTTAATTTAGGGTTTCATATAATTCCGTTCCTGGTCGTTCGCAGAACATTAAGCCGCAATCATGAATCGTGGATGTCGCTTGGTTTGGACTGGAATTGGTTTTTGAGCAAACGCACCTGGTTTGTTGTACTGCTGCTGCTATTGATTGCTTGTGCCGTTTTTGTTCCGCAGGCTTACTACGGAGATAACCCTCCCCGTATTTCAAACACGATCTTCATTGCACCCATTACCGTATGGGAACGCCTGTTTGTGATTTTTGCTGCAGCCGTGGTAGGTGTTACCGAAGAAGTATTGTTTCGTGGCTTTGCTATTACCCGGCTGAATCAGCTAACGCATTCAGTGTGGCTTTCAGTGCTGATAGCAGGTGTGGCTTTCATCTTTATTCACGGTACGCCCAAAAGCTGGGGCGGTGGGTTGCAGTACTTTGTGGCGGCATTGGCCTTTTCAGTTCCATTTGTCTTGTTAAAGTATAAGCGATTGGAATGGCTGATTACGATTCACTTTCTTATTGATGTGTCGCTCGTGCTGGCTCCCTGATAATTTTTATATTCGCGTCTATACCGGTTCGTCATGTTTAAGCTTCCTCCTGTTACAGCGCTCTTTCGCGAGAATTTTAAGACCATGATCGGCATGGTGATAGCCGGCTTTGTGATGAGCTGGTTCGTCTGGCGGGCTTGCTGCGAACGTGTGTCCGCCTATTTCTGGATCAGCTTTTTTACAGTTTGTATCTGGTTGGTGCTGTGGCTCGGTAATGCATTTGTATCCCAATGGCTGGATAATCTCTATTCGTGGCATAAAGACCCGGTTAAGCGTTTGATAGCCGGAATCATAGGCATGATCGTGTACACGATAGGCGCAGTGTTTGCCGTTATCTGGTTTTTTAATTTTGCTTTTGGCTTTAATGTAGGCAACCGGCTCGAGGGAACTTTCTTCTCTACCATCATCATAACCCTGATCATTACCATGTTTATGACCGGGCGGGCATTTTTGCTCAACTGGAAGCAGACCGCAGTAGATGCAGAGCGATTGAAGAAAGAGAGTGTGGAGGCGCAATACAACAGTCTGCGTAACCAGGTAAACCCGCACTTTTTGTTTAACAGCTTAAATGCGCTTACCAACTTAGTGTATCAAAATCAGGATCAGGCGGTGAGGTTTATCAAACAGCTTTCGGATGTATATCGGTATGTGCTGGATACGCGCGATAAGGAAGTGGTGCCGGTTCAGGATGAGATTAAGTTTCTCAACTCGTTTTTATTTCTCCAACAAATCCGCTTTGGCGATAAGCTGAGGCTGGATATAAAGCTGAATGATGTTACAGGTTACGTGGCGCCATTGGCTTTGCAGATGCTGGTAGAAAACGCCATCAAGCATAATGTGATCAGCGAAGAGAACCCGTTAACCGTTAAGGTATATGCAAGCGATCAATACCTGGCGGTAGAAAACTCGTTGCTGCAAAAAACAGCATTGCCTGAGGAATCTCCCGGCTTAGGTCTGGATAATATCCGGAAGCGATATGAGTTCTTAACCGATAAGCAGGTGCTGATTGAAGAAACAAAAGAAGTGTTTAAGGTAAGCTTGCCGATTGTAAAATCATGAATGTTCTAATTATTGAAGACGAGCCCCAGGCAGCCACCCTGCTAACCAGCCTGATAAAAGAGCTGCAGCCGGACTGGAACGTTCTGGCCAGCCTCGATTCGGTAAAGCAATCAGCCGAATGGTTAAGGAAAAACACCTGCGATCTTATCCTGATGGATATACAGCTTGCTGATGGATTAAGCTTTGAAGTATTTGAAAAAGCAGAAGTAAAAACACCGGTTATCTTCACCACTGCGTACAACGAATATGCGCTTAAAGCTTTTAAGGTAAACAGCATCGACTACCTGCTAAAGCCGGTGGATAAAGATGAGCTAAAGGCTGCGCTTAAAAAATATACTACGCTTGCGGGAAATTTAGCTATGCCGGATAAGATGCTGGAAAGCATCAGCTATGCCATGCACATGCTCACCAAAAAGTATAAGGAACGGTTTATCATAAAAGTAGGCGAGCATCTTAAGTCGGTAGAGGTGGGAGAAATTTTGTTCTTTTTTAGCTTAGAGAAAACCACGTTTGCGCAAACAGCAGACGGCCGGAAACACATCCTGGATTTTACGCTCGATCAATTAGACGGACTGCTTGACCCCGATTGGTTCTTCCGCATCAACCGGAAATATATTGTTGCGGTAGCGGCTATAAAAGATATGATCAGCTATACCAACAGCCGGTTAAAATTAGTACTTAAAACGTCAGACGATGATGATGTGATCGTGGCCCGCGAACGGGTGCAGGATTTTAAAAACTGGTTGGATAAGTAGAAACTAACCTCGATATTGTCTTCGGCTTACCTTTCCAACCTATGGCGTGCATAAACTGTGGCGCAGAAGTTACCGGCAACTATTGTTCAAGCTGTGGTCAGCGATCAACTGTAAAACGTTTGTCATTTCGCGAAGGCTGGAATGACTTCTGGGCGCGTATCTACGGCTTTGACGGCAAGTTGCCCCGCACGTTGCGCGATCTCACCATTCAGCCGGGACAGGCAGCGCTTCGGTTCATACAACGCAACAGGGTTTCGTACTATGGCCCCGTAGGGTATTTCTTCCTGATGATTACCCTGATGTACCTGGTAGCCAGCCTGCTGGGTATTGATATGGTTAAGTTTTTAAAGAACGCTTCTGATATAGGACTGCAACCGGAACCCGAAGCCGGCAGCGGTCAGGAGCAGTTTATGCAGGCAACCATTAAGCTGGTTTCAGATAACTTAAAGCTGGTTTCATTTATCATAGTCCCGATCCAGGCTTTCTTTTCGCGCTTCCTTTTTTTCAGAAAGAGCAAGCTCAATTTCATTGAGCATACCGTGCTGCCTTTTTATACGCTGGGCCATCTTTACTGGATCAGCATACTCAGCCTTCTTTCATATTCCATCCTTGGAAAGTTTATTCCTTACTGGATCCAGATGACTGTCGGGATCAGTTATTTGTGTTATGGGTATTCTGATATGTTCCGGTATCAAAGCAGGATTAAGTCTTTCTTTAAAGGTTTAGGAGTATATTTTATGGCCCAACTACTGATCGGGCTGCTGACCACCATAATTACCATAATCGTGTTGATCGCCAACCCGGAGGTTTTTGAAATGTTCAAACCACCCGGCAACCGTTAAACCCGTTTACTGAATTTCTCAAGCGTAATTTCCGGCTTGCCCAATTCTTCCCACGTGCTTTCGGCTTCAAATTTTTCCGGGTAGTTGTTCAGGGCTTCCAGGATATGATAGCCGTAGTTCATCTTCTGAATAAACTTTCCATAAAACCGGATTAACCCCAAAGGGGCGCGTAGTGTGAAAAGCTTTTGCGAAATCTGTTTTTTGAACAGGGCGATTGCTTCATCGGTAGTATAACCCGTAGCGCCCTGCACCACGTATTCGCGAACGCCCGAATGCCCCGGCAGCTTATACGATCGAACAACCTGTTGTGCGTAATCTTCCGCAGCAATAAAATATTGTTTGTATTTTGATTCACCGGCCAAAATCAAAAACGATCCTGCTTTATATTGATGAACCAGGGTTTCCATAAAAGTGGAAGGATAGAAAATGATTGCGCTTAATCCCGATTGCTTAACCAGGTTAACGGCCTTTTGCTTTAACCGGAATACCCACCAGTTAAAACCATCGGCCTGGTAGTTCATAATCAGGGACGACAGGTAAGAAACCTTTTTAAGCCTGGCTTCCTGTGCGATGCGCAGCAGGTTCTCTAATCCCTGTTCTTCTGCATGCCAATCGGTTTCGCGTTCGCTTTGCTTTACCGATAAATTTAAGTGAACGGCATCCTGGCCATAAAGAAACGTCCGGATTGTTTCGGGTTCTTTAAGATCACCCTCAATCCAGTTGATGTTTGCATGATCTTTTTTGTCTTTGACAGACCGGATCAACGCAGTAACCTCAAAACCGTTATCGGCCAACGCTTTTGCAACGGGCCAGCCCAGCATACCGGTTGCACCTGCTATCGCAATTCTTTTCAAGCGCTTGTTATTTTATGGGTTTGATGCACAGCAAACATGACCCTGTGTTGGTGTTAGCTTATTCGCTTATTCTTTCAGAAGCGCCAGCAAATTTTCCAGGTCTGCTTGTACGGTTGCCACCGAAGCGAGATAGGATTTTAATCCTTCCAGCAGGTAGTTGGGGATTGTTTCCTGCCTGCCGGCCTTCTGCTCCAGGTCATTCAATAAATCCAATGCGTCTTTCTTACTGGCGAAATCCTGCCCGGCTATTTTTTGCTTCAGGTTTTGAATGGCAATCACCCGGTTGTTTACCACAGGTTTGGCGGCAGGCGCTGCCTCCGCAGGCCTGGCCGATGCCATGCAGGTGTTATAATCATCCAGGATTTGATCGAGATCTTTTTTGCCCAGCTCGCCTGCCTTAATTTTTTCGCTCAGGTCGGGGCAGCCTTCTAAGTATGCAGAAACTATCTTTTTAAAACCCAGGTTGGGAACTTCGATATTTTTGCCATCCAGCCGATAGAGATAGCGGCCATCGTAGGTGGCTTGGTTGGGTAACCGGAAGGCATACAGGCTCAGGTAACCGGCCTTCAGCTGTTGCATCATCATAACACGCTTGTCGTACTGAACGGGCCTGTAAAATTTTTCATCGAGGTAAACACCTAATACCTGCAATGCGGTAAATATTTCTTTTTTCTTGCCGGTATTAACCTGAACCCTGTCCATGATATCGTAGCTGAGTATGCGTACTTCGCCCCGCAGGGTATCGGCTTTAGCGGTAACAATATAATCGGTTTGGGTAAATGCATACACCGGCAGCACAATCAACAGCAACAAAATCCGTAGCATGGTTATCTCTTGTTTGGAGTTGCCAAATAAGCTAATAACCGCAATACCAACAAGTCTTATTTTTGCTTTAGCCGCCCGGCATCTTTCAGCGCTTTGCTGATGATCCACTCTAACTGGCCGTTGGTGCTTCGAAACTCATCGGCAGCCCATTTTTCTATGGCTTTGAGTATCTCCGGGTCAAGTCGCAATGCAAAAGGTTTTTTGTTAGACATGATTAGTTGGAGTTTGATCGACTGATCTGCTGCAGCGCGGCAATAAATTTTTCGGGTACCTGGGTGCCCAGATTGATGATCGTGCCGGCATGGGTACGAACCTCAACGAATTGGTTGCCTTTTACATTGAGCAGCAATGCCCCCCGAAAAGTATAGCGATAACCATAACCCCCGACAAATTGTTTTTTGGCAGAATAGGATGCAATGGCTTCCCGTTCAATCCTTTTCCAGGAGTTAATAAATGGCCTGTATTTGTATTCCAGGCCGTACCGGGATATCCGGGTTTCAAGCGCAGCATAATAAAATAACAGCAGCATACCGGTGGTCAGGGTTACGGTACCCAGCGTGGTGATGAGCAACAATGTGTTACTTGCCGGCTTATCGCCCCAGGGTTTTCCCAGCACAAGCTGCTGAAACAGGCCATACCCGAAAAGTGTATTGGTTCCTAAAGCGATTAGCCCAATGGTGGTCCAGAGCCACCATTGGGTATAGCGTTGGGTTTCCTCAAACAAATATTCGTCCCGGTTTATCATGTGTGCAGGGTTCCGGTGTTTACTACTGGGCTTACATCTTTATCGCCACACAATACAACCATCAGGTTGCTTACCATAGCGGCTTTGCGCTCTTCATCTAATTGAATAACATTGTCTTTTGCGAGGTGATCCAGCGCCATCTGCACCATGCTCACAGCGCCTTCTACAATTTTATACCGGGCAGCTACTACTGCGGCAGCCTGCTGTCTGCGCAGCATGGCCCCGGCAATTTCAGAGGCGTAAGCGAGGTAGCCGATGCGGGCTTCAATTACATGGATGCCTGCAATTTCCAACCGGTTTTTCAGGTTTTCTTCCAGCGCATGGTTTACTTCATTATGCCCCGAACGCAACGTTACTTCCGATTCATGATCAAAGTTGTCGTAAGGATAGGAGCCCGCCAGTGTGCGCACGGCCGAGTCGCTTTGAATGCGGACAAAGTTTTCATAGTTGTCCACTTCAAACGCAGCCTTAAACGTATCTTTTACCTGCCACACCAGGATTACCCCGATCTGGATCGGGTTACCGACTTTGTCATTTACCTTGATCTTCTCGCTGTCGAAGTTGCGGGCACGTAGTGAAATCCTCTTGCGGCTGAAGAACGGATTGACCCAGTAAAAGCCGTTTTGCTTTACCGTGCCCTTGTATTCGCCAAACAACACCAGCACCACGGAGTCATTTGGGTTTACATAGAAAAAACCGAAGGCAAGGAAGAGGCCGAGGCCCAGGAACCAGAACAAATGAAAGTTTCGGGCTACCAGCACGCCAACGCTGCCAGCCAGGATAAAAACCAGAACCACCAGCACCATCAGGTAGCCGGAAAGCGGGGAGTAGGATTTTTCGGTATTCATAGAATTGATATTAAAATGATATTATAAATATATTACTTTAAAATCATATACGCAAATCTGGCTGCAAGGGTTTCAGTTGCAAATACGTTTCTGATAGATTTTATTAGCCGAAATTTTGGCTTATGGTCCATTACAATCCTAAAACGTGGCTTTCCCTGATCTTTCATTCCTATAGCCGGTTTGTGATGCGCACGCTTATGCCTGCCCTCTTTTTTATGGGGGTGCTGTCATTTGCTATTTGTTACCTGGTGCTGGAGGTCATTCACCCTGAGCGTGAGGAGTTCCAAAGCACCACCGCGTTGCACTCGCTGCTGGGTATTGTGCTGGGCTTGTTCCTGGTGTTCAGGATAAACTCTGCGTATGACCGCTGGTGGGAAGGAAGAAAGCTGTGGGGCGCACTGGTGAACAGCACCCGTAACTTTGCCCTTAAGCTAAATGCCTATTTGCCGCAGGACGATACACAAAACCGGATATGGTTTTTGAAGGCCATCAATAACTTTGTCTTTTCCTGTAAAGAACACTTGCGCTCGGGCGTACACATGGATACGCTTGAGCCCGTAGATGAGCAGTTTCTGGAGGTGGTGGGTAAAGCTATCCATAAACCGAATGCCATTGCCGGTATGATGTATGCGCGGGTTAACCAGTTGTATATCGAAAAAAAGCTGACGAGTGATCATTTTTTTGTGCTGGATAAGGAGATGAAGGAGTTCATAGATATTATTGGCGCATGCGAACGGATCAAGACCACGCCTATTCCTTATTCGTATGCGATGTACATCAAGAAATTTATTTTCACGTACATCATTACGCTTCCGTTGGGATTTGTAACGGAGCTCAAATACATGACTATCCCTGCCGTACTGATCATCGCATTCATTTTATTAAGTGTGGAATTGATCGCGGAAGACATTGAAGATCCGTTCGGACTGGATATGAACGATCTTCCTACCGATGACCTGGCGGAGAAAATAAAAAATAACGTGCACGAGATCCTGCTGCCGGGTTAGCCTGTTAAGACGGTATAGATAAAATACAGGATAATCAGTAAGATCATCACCCCGTACATGACCAGGTCCACCCGTATATAGGCTTTATAGCGCTGGTATAGCTCTATCAGTTTTTTCATGACTTGCGCAAGGTACCTAAAAATTAATACCGGTTAAGTGATCTGGTTAATGCTTAAGAACAACAATTTTTTTACGCACCAAACGTAACACTTCCACAGGTTAACCTGTTTAACCAGTACGATTAATACTATGCGATCATTTCTACTATTCATTCTGCTTTTACCATTCGGATTGATGGCTCAGAACCGGGCCACATTGAGCGGCTACATAAAAGACTCAGCCAATGGCGAGGCATTGATTGGCGCAACCGTTTACATCCGGTCATTGGCCACCGGTGCAACTACCAATGTGTATGGTTTTTATTCCCTTACGCTTGATCCGGGCGAGTATGAAGTGTCATTCAGCTATGTGGGTTATACAACCCGGGTAAAAACCATTTCATTAAAAGAAAACACGCGGCTCGACCTGGAGCTGGAAGTTGAAGGCCGGCAACTGGAAGAAGTGGTGGTGAGCTCCGAAAAGGAAGAGCAAGGCACCAAGTCGCTGGCCATGAGTGTGAACCGGCTGGACATCAAAACGATAACGCGCATTCCGGCTTTTATGGGCGAGGCAGATGTTATCAAGAGCCTGCAGCAGCTTCCGGGCGTTACTACGGTGGGCGAAGGCGCTTCCGGCTTTAACGTGCGCGGGGGTAGTGTAGGGCAGAACCTTATTTTGCTGGATGAAGCTACCGTATATAACTCATCGCACCTGCTGGGTTTCTTTTCGGTATTTAACCCCGATGCGGTAAAAGACACCAAGCTTTATAAGGGCGCCATTCCCGCCCAGTTTGGCGGCCGCCTGGCATCGTTGCTGGATGTACGCATGAAAGAAGGCAATAACAAACGGCACGAGGTAAACGGTGGAATCGGATCCATATTCAGCCGGGCATCGGTTGAAGGCCCTTTGTTTGATGGTGGCGGATCGTTTATTGTGGCGGGGCGAAGATCGTATGCCGATATTCTTGCGCGGCCATTTGTGGATATCCTAAATGAAGGCGCTGCTTTAAACTTTTACGACCTCACCGGCAAAGCCAACTATAATATCAATGCACGCAACCGCATTTTTGTTTCCGGCTATACGGGCCGCGATAAGTTTTTCTTTGATAAGCAGCAGGGTTTCTCATGGGGAAACAACACGGGCACCATTCGCTGGAATAAAATTTTTAACGACCGGCTGTTCACCAACTTCTCCACCATATTCAGCAAGTACGATTATGCCTTGCAGTTTGGCAACACCGAACGCGATAATTTCAGGTGGAAATCATCGGTGCAGAACATAACATTCAAGCCGGCTTTTAGCTACTTTATCAATACTTCGAATGAGTTATCGTTTGGTGCAGAAGCCAACTACTATTCATTCGAGCCGGCCAATGCCTATGGTACTTCTAACGGAACGCGCATTGATATCGGTTTACCGGAAAAGTATAACCTCGAAACAGCATTGTACCTGGGAAATAATCAAAAGCTGTCATCCACAGTAGCGGTTGAGTATGGCATACGGTATTCGAACTTTATGGCTTTTGGCTCCGGCTCGCAATATGCGTATAACGACACGATACCCGGGACAAGAAGAACACCCGTTGCCGAGAAAACTTTTGCCCGTGGCGAGCGTATGATTACCTATCATAATTTCGAGCCCAGGTTTTCAATTAAAGCTGAGCTGAATGATGTAAGCTCCGTTAAAGCCAGCTACACGCGCATGTCGCAGTATGTGCACCTTATATCCAATACCACGGCTTCCAACCCGCTGGATGTATGGACGCCCAGCACCAACAACATTAAGCCTGAAACCGGTAATCAATATGCCGTAGGTTACTTTCGCGATTTGGGGGAAGACCGCGCATACGAATTTTCGGTTGAAGCCTACTACCGCAGCACCGAAAACCAGATCGACTATATTGATGGCGCTGACCTGCTAATTAACCAGTACCTGGAAGGCGACCTGTTGTCCGGGATTGGCCGTGCCTATGGAATGGAGCTTTACTTGCAGAAGAAGGTTGGCAAGCTTACGGGTTGGATTGCCTATACACTGGCGCGCACCGAGCTAAAGGTAAACGGGATCAATAATAACGAATGGTATGCCGCCCGGTACGATCAGGCACATAATCTCAAGCTGAGCGGATTTTACGACATCAGTAAAAGATGGTCAGCTTCGGCAAACTTTACGTTTGTAAGCGGAACGCCCGCCACATTCCCCACTTCCCGCTATGTGGTACAGGGTATTTTAATTCCCTACAACGCACAGGACAGCCGGAATAACGTGCGGTTGCCGGCCTACCACCGGTTGGATGTTTCATTCCGCCTGGAAGGCAAAACCGTTAAGGCCAATGGTAAGCCGCGCAGGAATACGGATTACTGGGTATTTGGTGTTTATAATTTGTATGGAAGAAGGAATCCATTCTCCATTTATTTTACGCAAGGCAGTGATCGTGTAGCACAGGGTAGCCCGATTAACAGTGAAGCGCGGCAGCTATCTATTATCGGAACAATTGTTCCGTCTGTTTCTTACAACTTTAAATTTTAAGCAATGAATGGTAATGAATATATGAAAGCTGCTAACAGGTTTTGGATGAAATGCCTTGCTGTGTTTTTGATACCGGCAGTTTTTTATTCCTGTGAAGATGTGATCAATCCCAAGCTGGAAAATGCAGAGCCGATCCTGGTGGTGGATGCCTGGATTAACAACCTGCCGGACTCACAAAAGATTTATTTAACACGCACGCAACCTTATTTTGAGCATGTGCTTCCGCCCGGAGTTTCAGGAGCTACGGTTACCATTACCGATGAGCATGGAACGGTCTATAATTTTACGGAGAAAAACCCGGGCGAGTATTTCTGGGCGCCTGCCGGTAACACGGTATTTGGCGAAGTAGGGTTGAAGTACAGCCTTACCATCCAGGTCGCTGGCGAAACATTTGCAGCCGAATCAAAAATGGGGCGCGTGCCGCCTGTGGATAGCATTACCTTTTATATGGAAAAGGGAAACCAGTTTATAGATGATTTGTACTTGGCGGAATTCTGGTCAACCGACCCGGAAGAGCCGGGCGATAGCTACTGGATCAAAACGTTTAAGAATGGTTTATGGCTGAACAAGCCAAGTGAAATTTTAACTGCCTATGATGCAGGCTTCAGCAAAGGCAGCAGCTTTGGCGGTGTGCAGTTTATCGCGCCTATCCGCAGAGGCATAAACCCATTCGATACAGATGAAAATGACAGGCTTCTGTCGCCTTACCAGGTAGGAGATTCGGTTTATGTTCAGATTCATGCGATAAGCGAAGCTTCGTTTAATTTTCTCAACGAAGTAGCCATACAAACCAACAGGCCCGGTGGCTTTGGCGAGCTGTTTTCTACACCGTTGGCAAATGTGTCAACCAATATTCGCAATACAGCTGCCGGTGGAAGCAAGGTGGTGGGCTTCTTTAATGTAGGCGCTGTTTCCGGGCTGGGGCGAAAGTTCAATAGCTTAGACGACCTGGCCGAGAATTGAGGTAAGCTGGTTTAGTAAAATTGGGCTGTGTGATGTAGCTTTCCGTTTTCGGAAAGTATATGCAAGCACGTCTTTTAGCTGGTTTATTGTTTTTTACTTTCACGTCCTTCGCGCAACCTTCTACCGTGCTGGAAAACAATCCCAACCTGAAGTGGAAGCAGGTCAGGACTCCCAATTTCAAAGTGGTGTTTCCTGCCGGGTTTGAAGCACAGGCTATGCGTGTAGCCAATACGTTAGAGCACATTCGCGAGCCGGAATCTGCATCGTTGGGTAAACCGCCACGATCGATTTCGGTGGTCTTACAGAACCAGTCTTCCATCAGCAACGGATTTGTTTCCATTACTCCCCGCAGGTCAGAGTTTTATGCTATGCCTTCGCAGAATTATAATTTCCAGGGAAACCTGGACTGGCTTGACCTGCTGGCCACGCATGAATATCGCCACATGGTACAATTCAGCCATGCTAACCGGGGTTTTAACCGGGCTTTATATTATTTGTTTGGCTCCAATACGTTGGCAGCCATGAGTTTTATAGCCGTGCCGCAATGGTTTTGGGAAGGCGATGCCGTAGCTACCGAAACAGAATTTACAAGCTCGGGCCGTGGACGCATCCCGCACTTCGACCTCGTATTCAGAACCAATTTACAGGAAGACCGCATATTCAATTACAATAAGCAATACCTGCGGTCTTACAAGCATAATATACCCGATCATTATGTGCTGGGCTATCACATGGTTAACTACCTGCGAAAGCGAACCCGCAATGATCATGTATGGGGTAACATAACCGAACGGGCATGGAGCGTGCCGTTTATGCCATTCACTTTTTCGCGTGCTATTAAAAAAGAGTCGGGCTTGTATGTAAAAGATTTGTATGCCGAAATGGCCCGCGACCTTCAGCAGGAATGGAAATCAAAACAACAGGAGCTTACACCATTTGATTATCTTTTAGTAAGAAAATCGAAAGCGTACACGGATTACCGGTTCCCGCAACTTGTAGGTGTTGATTCAGTTGTGGTTATTAAATCCGGTATTGGTGATGTGGAGGAGCTGACCTTGCTAACTCCTTCCGGAGAAAAGAAATTGCTGACGCTCGGCCCGTACAATCAAACCGGAATGCTTTCGGCTGCCAACAAGCGTATTGTATGGAATGAGTATCGGTACGATCCGCGCTGGCGGGTAAAATCATATTCCGTTATTGTAGCTTACGATCTGAAAACAAAGCAACGCAAGCAGCTGACATTTAAAAGCCGGTATGCTTCAGCCGCGCTTTCTCCTGATGGCACGCAGGTGGCTACTGTGGAAACAGCCACCGACTATACAACCACGTTGGTTATAGTGGATTATGAAACCGGTTCGGTAATTAAAAGATTTGAAAATGCTGACAACGATTTTATTTCCATGCCGCGCTGGAGCGAAAATGGAAAAGAAATCGTTACGCTGGCCACCGGCAAAGCGGGCAAGTTACTCATTCAATACTCGGTTGAAACCGGAATCCGGTCAAGCCTGACTGCCCCGGCAGATGAAAACATAGGGCACCCTGTTCCGCATGGCGATTATATTTTTTATAACGCCCCTGTGGGTGGAGTGGATAATATTTTTGCCTGGGAGGGAACAACCCGCAAGCATTACCGGGTAACCCGAAGCCAGTACGGAGCTTATAATCCCGGAATCAGTGCCGATGGAAAATACCTGTATTACAATGAGCAGGGCAGGGATGGCCTTGATGTGGTACGCGCTGACCTTACTAAATCGGGGTGGAAGGAAACAGGCGTCTGGCAAGATGGCGCAGTTCTCTATGAAGAGGAGAAAAGCAACCTGCTGGCTGACGTGCCACAGGAAAAGTACGAGGTAAAGAAGTATTCCCGGGCTGCGCATTTATTTAATCCTTATAGCTGGGGTGCCTATGTGGATAACAGTCTTACGCAGGTAGATATAGGCATTTCTTCACGCGATGTATTGAGTAACCTGTCGCTTAATGCGGGTTACCTGTACGATATTAACGAGCGTACCGGAAGCTGGAAGGCAGGTATAAGCTACCAGGGAGCGTACCCGATACTGGATGTAAATTTTTTGCGGGCCAGCAGAACAGCAGATGAAGGCAATGTTACGGTGGAAGAATGGTTTATAAGCAAGCAGAACGACACTACTAAAGTGAGAAGTACCCGAAACGTTACGTTTACATGGGAAGAAAAAAGCATAGAGGCAGGATTGCGCCTGCCTTTGCTCGCGACAAATGGCAGATTTCTGAGCTTAGTAAGCCTTGGCAATTATGTGGGGTACACACAAGTTTCAGATTTTTATAATGGCGAAACCAGCAGCCGTCATATTCCGGGACTTATCGTGTACGATACGATTAACCAGGGCGGAACGGACGTGGCCAGGAGAAGAGTGGGCTACTACAATTTTTCCAACTATGCAGGCAATGGCAGCCTGATCTATAACCATTTCAATATCACAGCCTATCGTTTACAGAAACAAAGCAGGCGAGATATAAACAGCAAGTGGGGGCAAGCTGTGTTTCTGAACTTGTACGGAACACCTTACGGGGGTGATTACTCAGGAAGCCAGTTTTCGTTTTATACGCAACTGTATTTTCCGGGGCTGTTCAAACATCATTCTTTGTGGGGTTATTGGGGTTATCAGAAAAGAAAGACCGTAGCGCTTGGCCCGGGCGAGCAGGGATTTGATAACTATCAATTCCGGAACAGGGTGCCGCTGCCACGCGGCTTGGGAATCAGGCGGTTTGAAGATTTCTATACCATGTCAGCTAATTATACATTTCCGGTCTGGTATCCGGACGTGAATATCGGGCCATTGCTTAATGTGCAGCGCGTTAGAGTAAATGCCTTTCTGGATTACGGATTTGGAAGCACAACCATTGCCAGCTCAACCCCCGACACCGGCACCTACCTGAGCACCGGTGCAGAAGTAAAATTCGATATTAATATTCTGCGAATGCTACCGCAGGTGGATGTGGGGTTCCGGTATTCCTATGGCCTGAAGCCGGCCGTAACCCGCTTTGAACTGCTCATTGGCACGCTTAATTTTTAGAAGAAAACCAGCCTTTTCTTTTGCTTGAAAATCGGGCAAATAAGCCTATTTTTGACCCTCAACTTTTGAATTAAACCGACTTAAAGAAGATACACATGGCAGAGATAGTACGGATGCCGAAAATGAGCGACACCATGACGGAAGGGGTGATTGCCAAATGGCATAAGCAAGTAGGCGACACGGTAAAATCAGGCGAGTTGATGGCTGAAATTGAAACGGATAAAGCAACGATGGACTACGAGTCATTCAACACCGGCACTGTTTTGTACCTGGGCGCCAAAGAAGGAGAGGCTGTTAAAGTGAACGAAGTGCTGGCCATTGTGGGTAATAAAGGAGAAGATTTTTCAGCGCTGCTTTCATCTGCAGGTGCAGCTACCACTACGGCTGCAGCAGGCGGAAAAGCCGAAACTGCAAAAACGGAAACAGCAACCGCGGTGGCGGAGGCAATCGATACATCGGGCATTAAAGCAGAAATAGTGCTGATGCCCAAGATGAGCGATACCATGAACGAAGGGGTGATTGCGGCCTGGCATAAAAAAGTAGGCGATAGTGTGAAGTCCGGTGAGCTGTTAGCCGAAGTAGAAACCGATAAGGCAACTATGGAGTATGAATCGTACAATACCGGTACGTTGCTATACATTGGCGCAAAAGAAAAGGAAGCGGTCGCGGTTAACGGTGTGCTGGCTATTATTGGTGAAAAGGATGCGGATTGGCAAACTTTATTAAAAGCGCACCAGGCTAAAGGCGCTGCCCCGGTAAAAGCTGCTGCACAAGCAGAAAGTAAACCTGCTGCTGAAACGGTATCATCGTCAACTACGGTTTCGCACGAAACTGCAAACGGTCGTGTAAAAGCATCACCATTGGCTAAGAAAATGGCTAAAGATTTGGGCTTTGATATCAGCAAGATCCAGGGATCGGGTGAAGGCGGTCGGGTTACCAAACACGATGTGGAAACCTATAAACCAGCGGCTGGTTCTGCTGTTAAAGGCCCCGCTCCGGTAGTATTACCGCAGGTGGTAGGGCAGGAAAGTTTTGAGGAAGTGGCCGTATCGCAAATGCGCAAAACCATTGCCCGCAGACTTTCTGAAAGCAAGTTTACAGCACCGCACTTCTATGTAACCATGGAAATCAACATGGACAAAGCGGTAGAAGCACGCAAGAGCATCAATGAAATTTCCCCGGTTAAAATATCGTTCAACGACATGGTGCTGAAGGCGACTGCGGCAGCGTTGCGACAGCACCCGGATATTAATTCAAGCTGGCAGGGTGATAAAATCAGGAAGAGCCACCACGTGCACATTGGGGTAGCGGTTGCGGTTAAAGATGGCTTGCTGGTACCGGTGGTTCGTTTTGCCGATAACAAATCACTCTCGCACATTGCGGCTGAAGTGAAAGACCTGGCGCAACGTGCGCACGATAAAAAATTGCAGCCTGCCGATTGGGAAGGAAGCACGTTTACCATTTCCAACCTTGGTATGTTTGGCGTGGAGGAGTTTACCGCCATCATCAACACACCGGACGCGTGTATTCTTGCCGTAGGCGGTATTAAGGAAACAGCTATTGTGAAGAATGGCCAGTTGGCAGTGGGCAACATTATGAAGGTAACACTTTCTTGCGATCACCGCGTGGTGGATGGCGCTTCTGGCGCGGCATTCCTGAAAACGTTAAAAGGTTTGTTGGAAGATCCGGTAAGGATTTTAATCTAAAAGTATGATTGTTCGGGATCCGATTCCGGTTTATGGCAAGAAGCTTCTTACAGTAGAAGAATATCTTGATTATGAACGGAAGGCAACGGAGAAACACGAATATTACAAAGGAGAGGTATTTGCAATGGCAGGTGCCGGACGAAGGCATAATATCCTGTTTTCAAATTTGTTTGGTGAATTAACCCTGCAGCTTAGGGGTAAGTCTTGCAAACCTTACGGAAGTGATATGCGACTTCATATCCCTGAAAACACCCTGTTTACCTATCCCGATATCTCTATCTACTGCAGTGATTCTAAATGGTTGGATGATGATAATGCATTAGAGCCAACCGTGCTTATTGAGATTTTGTCCCCTTCTACAAAAGATTACGATCGTGGTGGAAAATTCAGACTATACAGGCAAATACCTACACTGAAAGAATATGTTTTGATTGACACGGAGTCGGTAAACATTGAAACATTCAGGCTCAATAGTTCCGGAAACTGGGAACTGGAAGAACAAACCGATTTGGAATCCATATTGAAAATAACATCGCTTTCACTTAATATTCCGGTTAGAGAAATCTATACTGGCACAAAACTCATATCATAATCGTGCAACCTATTCATGCAACTACCATCCTGGCCATTCTACACAATGGCGAAGTTTCCATTGGAGGTGATGGCCAGGCCACCATGGGCAATACCATTGCAAAAAGCAATGTTAAAAAAATCCGTAAGCTTCATGAAGGGAAGGTAGTTGCGGGCTTTGCCGGCTCAACGGCCGATGCCTTTACGTTGCTGGATCGCTTTGAGGAAAAGCTGAATGCGTACGGTGGCAATATGAAACGGGCAGCCATCGAGCTGGCAAAGGACTGGCGTATGGATCGTTACCTGCGCAGGCTGGAGGCCATGCTGATTGCCGTTAACAAGGAAGAAGTATTAGTTATCTCGGGCACAGGTGATGTATTGGAACCCGACAACCAGGTGGCAGCAATTGGTTCGGGCGCTATGTATGCGCAATCCGCAGCATTGGCATTGAAAAAGCATGCTCCGCATCTTTCAGCAGCAGAAATTGTACGCGAAAGCCTGAACATTGCAGCGGATATCTGCATTTATACGAACCACAACCTGGTAATCGAAAAACTATAGCGCTATTCTTCAGGCTTTTGTTCTTCAGAAGGCTCAGTCCCGGGTTTAATTGGAGTGTCTTCAATCAGAATTACGAACGGCTTCAGGTAGCGTGTATGCGACAGGATGATCTTTAAAATTCCCAGGGCCGGAATAGCCAGGATCATTCCCGCAATCCCCAGGATTTTTCCGCCAATCAGCAAAGCGACAATGGCAGCCAGGGCATTGATGCTAACCCTCGACCCCGTTATGCGTGGTGTGATGAAGTTTCCTTCCAGGAACTGGACAATCGAGAATATGATAACCACGCCAACGGCATACCAAAGGCTGTCTTTGGTAAGCAGCGCCATCAGCACGGGTAAGGTCGCTCCTATAAAAATTCCCACATAAGGTATAATGGTCAGCACGCCTGACAGCACACCAAAAAATATGGCGTGGTCAATTCCTAGGATGAGCAGCCCGATACTATTCAGCACAGCAATAATACCTGTTACCAGCAGCAGCCCTGAAATATAACCTTGTATCACACCCTCCACTTCACCTTTCCAGGTGATATCTTCTTCTCCACCCAGAAAAGCCAGGACAAAGGCTCTGAACTTATCGCGGTAGATCAGGAACAGGAATACATATATGGGCACCTGGATGAGCAACGATATAATATTGGTTGTAGCGGTGAATAAATTTGTTGCATAGCTGCCCAGGCTGGCCAAGCTGTTTTTCAGCATTTGATTCTGCTCTTTGGCGCTCATGTTAAAAGTATCCTGTATGGCAGAGCTTACACGATCCACCAGCGCATTGAATTTTGATTCGAGATTAGGCAGGTCTTTTACGAGCGCGCTCATCTGGCTAATGGTGAGCCATGTTAATGCCGAAAACACCAGGAAGCTGAAGATCAGCGTAAGCGTAATGGCTAACACAGATGACATTTTTCTTTCCAGTCGTTTAATTACCGGCAGCATCACGATGGAAAAAATGCCTGAGATCAGGATCGGGATAACGATATCTCTTGCCAGGATAGTGGCCGTAATAATCAAAGCCACCACGATAAGCAGCTTAAACGTATAATCCAGTCGGTCGAAGTGATGTTGTTGTTTGTTCATAGTTAAGCTTGGTCTATGGCTTCCATAATTACTTGGCAGGCCTTTTTTATTTCAGATTCGGTTATGGTTAGCGGTGGCGCTATCCTGAAGCTGTGCGGATGAGAAAGGAACCAGTAGCAGATCACACCCTGTTCTTTGGCATAATTTACAATTCGGTTCACGATTTCATCTGACTCAAAATCGAATGCGAAAAGCAACCCGATTCTGCGTACTGCTTTTATTTTTTTGTGTTGAACCAGCGATTCAATCAATTTCCCTTTTTGTTCAACCTGTTCAAGAAGCCGTTCATTTTCAATTACTTCCAGGGTGGCCAGGGCGCTTGCACAACAAACCGGGTTTCCGCCAAATGTGGTAATGTGGCCCAGCATCGGGTTGTGTGTTAGCTCCTTCATCTTTTCCTCCGATGAAATGAATGCCCCGATCGGCAATCCTCCGCCAAATGCTTTCGCGATGGTTAAAATATCGGGTACAATAGCAAAGTGTTCAAAGGCAAACCATTTACCGGTGCGGCCCATGCCACATTGAATTTCATCCAGGATCAATAATGCCCCGGTTTCGTTACATCGCTTCCGGACGGCCTGCATGTAGGCTTTACCTGGTACGCGAACACCGGCATCACCTTGCACGGTTTCCATTATCACACATGCGGTTCGGGTTGTAACCTGCTTCAGGTCATCAGTATTGTTGAAGTCGATAAACCGTACATCGGGCAACAGTGGCCTGAAAGCCTGCTTCTTGATTTCATTGCCCGATACACTTAGCGATCCGTGTGTGCTGCCGTGGTAAGATTTCCGAAACGATATAATTTCGGTGCGACCGGTAATGCGCTTGGCAAGCTTTAGCGCTGCTTCATTGGCTTCCGTTCCCGAGTTAACAAAGTAGGCACAGTTAAGCTGCGGAGGTAAAAGCGAAGTGAGCTTTGCAGCCAGCCGGTTGGATGCAGATTGAATGTATTCACCATACACCATTACATGCAGGTGTTTATCCAATTGTGCTTTGATAGCATTTATTACGTGTGGGTGCCGATGGCCGATGGCGCTCACACCAATGCCCGAAATCATATCCATGTAAACCCTGCCATCGGGTGCATACAAATTGACACCTTCGGCCCGTTCAACAGAAATCAAAAAAGGATGGGGGGATGTCTGGGCCAGGCGATGCAGGAATATTTCGTGCGAGTAGTCCATGAAAAACAAAGCTACACGAAAATGGCACGCGCCAAAAAAGGAAAACCCCTGCGGTTTCCCGCAGAGGCTTTACCAAACACCCTATCTTTAAAATTTTAGCTTCTTGGCGAACGGACATCGCTTTTCAGCGTATCGATTTTTACAGTAGGTTCACCATCTGCGGAAACCATCGCAACCAGTATTCCAATCATAATCAGGGCAATGAGCAACAGCAGTTGCTTCATGCGTGTGTTTACACTGATGTTAGACAATCCCTTCGTGGCCATACGCTTTCTTATTTTGTTCAAAATTGGCAGAAGGGCGTCTTTTATTTCGATTGAAAGAGTTTCAAATCCTACATCCGTAACCCAAAGTAAGGAAGATAGGCTACTGGTGAATAAAATAGGAGGTATTTGCCCCTGTAGTATGCTTTTTTAAGCAAAAAGCAGGGTCTAATGACAAAAACGTTTGTAAGGTTTGGGCCAAAATTCGAAACCTGGCTCGTTTTTTAAACCCGGATTACCGGTTGAACAGCGCCATAGTTCGTTCAGCGCCTGCAGTACAGAATGAAAAAATTATCTCCCCGGCCTTATCCATAAGGGCAGGCAATGCTTCAAACTCCGGTTGTGAAAAATTGCTCAGCACAAAATCTACCTGCTGGCCTTTGGCGAAATCGCTGCCAATGCCGAAGCGCAAGCGGGAGTAATCCTGTCCGTCCAGCAGCAGCTCAATGTTCTTTAATCCATTATGCCCGGCCGGGCTTCCTTTGGTGCGCAGGCGCAGCGAACCGAATGGTAAAGCCAGATCGTCCACCACCACCAAAAGGTTTTCTTTCGGGATTTTCAATTCCTGGAGCCAATAGGCAATAGCCTTGCCGCTCAGGTTCATGTACGTGTTGGGCTTTACCAGGTGAAGCTGCCGACCTTTGTATTTTACTTCGGCTTTGTCAACCAACCGGGTGGTAGAAAACTCAGCTTTATGAATATCGGCCAACCGGTCCAGCACCAGGAACCCGATGTTATGGCGGGTTAGCTCGTACTCACCTCCCGGGTTCCCAAGTCCGGCTATCAGGTATTTCATCTGTTAATAATTTTGTTCAAGGTCAGATGTCTGCCTGTCGGCAGGCAGGGAATGCCTGTATAAACATCTTCAGTTCGTGTAAAGGTTTTACATGGGCATTTCATAAGGGCGAATTAAAATAAAAAATCCCGCCCGGCTATGCCGAACGGGATCAAGTAACATCGGAAAAGAATTATTTCTTCTTTTCGTCTTTCTTCGGAGCCTCGGCCTTCTTGGCATCGCCAGCGGGAGCCGCACCGGCAGCAGCAGGTGCGCCAGCGGTCGTAGCAGCTGCGGCAGTAGTTTCCTCAGCAAGCTTGGCAGCACGCGGCACTTCAACCACGGCAATAGAAGCTTGTTTCGGATCCAGGAATTCAAGACCTGCGAATTTAAGATCGCCCACTTTTACAGCGTGGTGGAAATCCAGGCTGGAGCAATCTACATCAATATGATCAGGCATATCCTTGGGGAAAGCATACACTTTTAAAGATGCACGCTTGCGCACCAATGCGCCACCCTTGGAAACCCCGGGAGCCTGGCCAACCAGGCGGGTAGGAATATCCATTTTAATTTTTCTGTCTTCGCTGATGCGGAGGAAATCCACGTGCAGAATAATTTCACTTACCGGGTGAAACTGTACTTCCTGCATAATAGCCTGGCACTCCTCACCTTCAATGTTCAGGTGAACAAAGTGTGCCTCGTTGGTATAAATCAAATCGCGGAAAAGAATAACCGGTGCAGCGAAATGCACTTGTTCAGCACCTCCGTACAATACGCAAGGCACGTTGCCTTCTTCGCGTATTTTCTGGGAAGCATTCTTGCCGAGATTTGCTCTTCGATACCCTATAATCTCGATGGTTTTCATAATTGTTTATGGTTTAAATTGATAATTAAGAAATTACAAACGAATAAATAATGAGCTGATGGATTCGTGATCGTGGATCTTGCGAATGGCTTTCGCAAACAGATCAGACACGGTCAACACCTTAATCTTGCTGGTTTCCTGTTTCAGGGGAATGGTATCGGTAACAACCAGTTCTTCCAGTGCAGAATTTTGAACATTCTCGTATGCCTTGCCGGATAATACAGGGTGTGTACAAATAGCCCTTACGGTAGTGGCTCCTTTTTCCTTTAATAATCCTGCGGCTTTACAGATTGTACCTGCTGTATCCACCAGGTCATCTACCAGGATCACATCCTTGCCCTCCACATCGCCAATCAGGCGCATGGATTCTATTTTGTTGGCTTCTTTCCGGTACTTATCGCACACCGCCAGGTCGGCATTAAAAAACTTGGCAAAGCTTCGGGCCCGCTTAATCCCACCCACATCCGGAGATGCGAACATGATGTTGGTTAGTTTCAGCGATTTGAGGTAGGGAACAAAAATGTAATTACCATCTAAGTGGTCAACCGGTATATCGAAAAAACCCTGGATCTGATCAGCATGTAAATCGCAGGTCATAACGCGGTTAGCGCCTGCGGCTGATAGCAGGTTGGCAATCAGCTTGGCGGCTATGGCTACCCGCGGCTTATCTTTGCGATCTTGCCGGGCATAACCAAAATAGGGGATAATCACATTCACGTTAGAGGCGCTGGCGCGTTTGGCTGCATCGATCATCAACAGCAGTTCCATAAAGTTCTCGGCCGGTGCAAAGGTTGACTGTACAATAAACACATCGTGCCCGCGTACCGATTCACCAATAAAAGGCGACATTTCACCATCGCTGAACTGCTGGTAGTCTACCCGGCCCAAAGGTTCACCATAAGCATGAGCTATTTTCTCAGCTAAATAGGTAGTTGCCCGCCCGGAGAAGATTTTTACAGCCATTCCTTCAAAAATTAAATCCCGGATGCCCAGGATTTTTAAGTTGTCCTACTAGGATTCGAACCTAGAAAAGCAGAATCAAAATCTGCTGTGTTACCATTACACCATAGGACAATGCCTTCAAATCAAAAATTTGAGGTGCAAATGTAGGAACAATTTCGAGAACTGAAAACCCGAAATTCAGTGTTTTTTAAGGTGTTTGACCGGGTGCTTAATCGTCCAAGTCATCGGCCTGGGCGGCCGCCTGGTTACCCTCTACAAAGCCCTCGGCCATAAACCGGTATTTGTCCAGGATAGAAATAACGGCATTACGCAAATGGCGTTCATTGTTAAAATTTATGCTGCCGTAGAGGGTGGTAGCATAACCCTGCCAGATAGAGCGGTTCTGGCGCCTGTCAAAAAACTGGATCAGCAGGGTTCCGGTGTTCAGGTTAATTTTTTTGGAATCATACTTTTCGTCTTCTTTCTGTGTGCGTACCCACTCTTCAATATCCGGCTGGTCGTAGCCGTTGAAGCGTAAGCTATCGGCATACATTTTAAAGCCGATGATCAGGTGCGGACGCGTGTCAGTCTGCTTATATCCTAAGAACTTCATGCGCGAAATGATTGATTTCTCCACGATCTCGTTGATCATGGTAGAATCGTTAATGCCCATAGGGCGCATGATGTCGAAACTGCGATACTTTTTAAAATTTCCTTTATAGCTGTAATCGTACTCTACAGGCAACTCCTTATACCCCAGGCACGAACCCAACAAAACCGGCAGCAACGCGAGTAGGTAAATTTTCTTCATAGTGGTTTGGATTAGAAATAGAAAAGGTAATCCATTTTAAAAGCCCATGCAAGCTAACGGCATTTCTTTTATGTAAATGTTTGGCTAAAATGCAGGAAATGCCCTTTGAAACTAAAACAATAGACTCTTTCGCATTAATTTCAGGGAATTTTTTTACCAGAACCGATGACTTCCAAATACGAACAGACCGTTGGCGCCCGGTACCACATTTATAACAGCCTGTTTCTGAACCTGCCTTTTCAGGATATTCAGCGTACCGGCACACTTTTGCCTTTCTTGCAGCAATATTGTGAAGAGGCTTTTGAACAAGGTAGACCTGCCAATGAAATTCTAAGCCAGTTTTTCAGCGACCTGGTTTCGCACGCTAAACCGGAAGAGCAATTTAGCCTGCTGTTTAAGTTTATTCAATATGTAGAGCGGCAGGTAGCCCTGTTCGATTCGGTCGAAGACTCGGCTTTTGAACAAGTTAATGACACTACCGGAAAGGGTACAATAGCTTCTTTAATTCAACGTGCGCGATTTGACCGCAAAGAGAAAGAGCTGATTGACCGGCTCGAAAATTTCAGCCTGCGGACTGTGCTTACCGCACACCCTACACAGTTTTACCCGGGCTATGTGCTGGGTATTCTTACCGATCTTGAAAAGTCTATTCGTGATAGTAACCTTCAGCATATCAACCTGTTGCTGCAGCAGTTGGGTAAAACGGGCTTTATCAACCAGGATAAGCCTACACCTTACGATGAAGCCGTGAGCTTGTGCTGGTATCTGGAAAATGTTTTTTATCAATCCATTCCTGAGATTATTCAACTGTTGTGTACGGGATTAAATCTCCCTCTATCGGAATGGAAAAATGACAGGCTGGTAGTGATTGGCTTTTGGCCGGGGGGCGATCGCGATGGAAATCCGTTTGTAACCAGCGAGATTACGCGCAAGGTGGCCGCCAGGCTTCAGGATAGTATTCTGAAATGTTATTACCGCGACCTGAGAATTTTACGCAGGCGACTTACGTTTCGCGGTGTGGATAAGCTGGTAGCGGAGATTGAAAGAAAAATTTACCAATGGACTTATGGAACGGAGCGCGGTTATGAACGTGTGGATGATTTAATACACGATCTGAACCAGGTCAGAAAACGGTTAGCCGAAGATCACGATGGATTGTTCCTGGATTTGCTGGACTCATTCCTGATTAAAGTAAAGCTGTTCGGGTTTCATTTTGCCAGCTTAGATATCAGGCAGGATAGCCGCAGGCATGATTTTGCCTGGAATCATATCCTGGATTGTGGCGCAAAAGCAGGTAAAACCATTTCGGGCGAAGATTTTCAAAAGCTTTCGCAGCAGGAGCAGATCAATTACCTGCTTGCGTTGAAGCTGGATTTGAATACCTTGAAAATCACCGATGCATTTGTAAGCGAAACACTGAACAGCATCCGGGTAATAGGAGAGATCCAAAAGAATAATGGCGCAACCGGAAGTCATCGTTACGTGATCAGCAATTGCCAGAGCGCGTTGCATGTAATTGAAATATTTGTATTAGGCAGGTTGCTGCTGGGAACCGGTGCCGGGCTGGAGCTGGATGTGGTGCCCCTGTTTGAAACGATTGATGACCTGGCGCATGCCCCGCAGATCATGGACGAGCTGTACCAGGTCGCTCCGTATTGCGAACACCTGGCTAAGCGTAAATCGCATCAAACTATTATGCTTGGTTTTTCAGATGGCACCAAGGATGGCGGCTACCTGCGCGCCAACTGGTCTATTTTCCGCGCGAAAGAAAACCTTACTGCTATTTCGCGCAAGCATGGATTGAAGGCTTTGTTTTTTGACGGCAGAGGAGGCCCCCCGGCACGTGGTGGCGGTAACACGCACGACTTTTATGCTTCATTAGGTGATACGATTGAGAATGAAGAAGTGCAGATCACCATACAGGGACAAACCATCAGCGCCAATTTTGGTAAAGCAGCTTCGTGCAAATACAACCTTGAGCAGTTGATCTCCGCGGGTCTGGAAGGCGATGTATTTAAGCGCGATGAAAGCCAGCTTTCGGACGAGCAAAAACAGATTTTGGATGAACTGGCGGAAGAAGGTTATAAAGCATATTTAAGCCTGAAGCATCACGACCGTTTTGTACCTTACTTGGAAAAAGTTACACCACTTTCATTCTTTGGCGATACCAACATTGGTTCGCGCCCGGTAAAGCGAAGCGCCACAGAAGAGTTAAAGTTTGAAGACTTGCGTGCTATTCCGTTTGTGGGTTCCTGGGCTATGATGAAGCAGAATATCCCCGGGTTTTATGGTGTGGGTTCTGCGCTTTCGGCTATTGCAGATAAGTATGGTATGCAGGAGCTAAAAAACTTTTACCGGGAATCGCTCTTCTTCCGAACCCTGCTGGGCAACAGTATGATGTCGTTAACCAAAACAAATTACCAGGCTACAGCTTACCTGAGTAACGACCCGGAGTTTGGCGAGTTCTGGAAGAAGATGTTTGCAGAATATGAATTATCGAAACAACGCATACTTGAAGTGTCCGGGTTAAGCAATTTAATGGAAAGCAGCCCGAACATTCGCGATTCGGTGCGCCTGCGCGAGCGGATTGTGCTGCCGTTAATAGCCATTCAGCAATATGCGTTAATGAACATTCGCCAACTCAATGATTCAAACAAGATGTATGAGCAACGGTATCGCAAGCTGATCATCCGTTGCATGTTTGGAATTATTAACGCAGCCAGGAATTCAGCGTAAATTAGTTGATATTTGTTGGTTGATAG
>JAHCHY010000005.1 GCA_026129485.1 Cyclobacteriaceae bacterium | reverse complement strand
GCCGTCAGCACCTTTGCGCCTTATGGTGAGCATGGCGGTATTCAGGTTGTAGGTGATGTTATCTTCGTGCAAGCCATTAGACATGCTCCATGCTGTTTCCTTTTCGTAATGGGTGGCTGCGGTGAGCCTGCTCATCGGGTCGTAGGTGTATTTGTATGCTCGTTCTTTTAACCCGGGGTCAAAGCCCTGGTTGGCGCTCCATTTGGCGGCAGAGATGTTGCCGTTATACTGCGCTGCGTTATTAATACCACTGAACACGTTGTTATACGCAAGCTCCATTCCAAAGTAATCTTTCGGGCCTCCGTCTGTGGTGTTCAGGTCGGCATGGTTGATGCGCGTTGTCCACCCCCTGATGTTATACCGGTAGTCCACATGCTGTTTGAATGTGGTTCCATTATCCGTTGAGTGAAGCTTTTTAACGGTGAGCTGGTTAAGCTCATTATACTCCAGCGAAGAAAGAAGTATTTCCGCATCGCTGTTTACTTTATGGTAGGTTTTTAATAACAGGCCTGCATGGTTGTATTCAAATCTTCTTTTAACCGTGTGGGTGGCTGCCCCGTTGTAATGCGTGGTCTTGCTTTCCAAAACTTTGCCCACAAAGTCAACCTTGTTGGTGGTGCGGTCTGTGCCGCCCTTGTGGTTTTGTGTGATGGCCTGTATCACCCGGTACTTGTCATCGTAATAGTTCACCGCCCATAAGTAATTACCCGTACCCAGCACGTTTGTTTTTGCCCCGGTTATCTGCCCTTTCACACGGGTAAAGGCTTCGGCCTGCCCGGTCAGGTCGCCTGTTACATAGTTGTAATTGCTCCCGGCAAGGTCGGTAACAAACTGGTAGCTGTCGTAAAAGGTTACCGTGTGCACGGTCAGGTTGGTGCCGGGGAATATGTTGGTGGTATAGCCGTGCGGTTTGGTATTGTCATAGCTTTCGGCAAAGGTGGTGGTGCTGATCAGCGCAGCCATCGCTTCGCGGCCCACGGAATCGGTATGGGTGTAAATGCCCGTCATTACCGGGCGGTTGAGCTGGTCGTACTTGGTAAAGCTCCATTCTTTCTTTGTGCGCTGGTTGCCGTCCTGGGTCAATACGGGGCGGTCGCGTTTGTCATAGACGATGTAAACGGGCGCTGCGCCCGGCACCTGCTTCATTACCTCGCGCCTGCGGGTATCATAGCGGTGGCGGAAGGCCCACTTTTCCAAAAAGGTATTTTTTTGTGCATCGGTCTTGCCAAAGTAAGCTGTATCTAACCGGCTTACGCCTTCGGGCTGGATAACGCATACCTTGTTGCCGAAGTCATCATACACATAATACGTCTGCGACCATTCGGTGGCCCCCGTATCAGCCTGCACTTTTTTCAGTATCACTTTGCCTTCCTTGTCCTTGTACTCGATCACCTCGTGCCCCTGCTCGTCTTTGGTTTTGTTTTTAAACAACTGGTTGGCGGCATAGTATGTGCCGCTTGTGCCGGAGTTTACTTTGCCAAAAGGATTGTTTGCATCAGGAGAAGTATATGTCCACAACAGTACTTCGTTGGTGGTGTTGAATTCATGCGCAAATTTTACGGTATGGTCGGTGCTGGCATAGCTGTGGGTGCCATCGGGCTGCCAAGTGGTGCCGGGTGCGCCCTGCTTGAGCGCCCTGTTAAGCGGGCTTGGCTCGAAGATGGTTTCAGCGTAGGGCTTGGTATCGATGGCTACTTTGGCTGTGCTCTGGTAGAACTGGTATTGTGCATTGCTGCCGGTAGCATAGTTTGCATGGTCTTTAGGCAAAAAGTTTGTTTTGTAGGTACCGTCATTGCCTGATGCATACGGAAGGTATTTTACGGCCTCTCTCCCAAAGGCATCGTAGGCGATGGGCTGTACTACATCGTAATTATTGGGGGATTGCTGTACGCCAACGGTCTGGATCGGCCTGCCCAGCCCGTCAAAGAACTGGTAGGTAACCTGCTTCTCGTTCAGGTTGGCTGCTTCAAGCTGTGCAGGGCTGGTGAGGCCCGGCTTCTGGGCCACCACCGTGCGGATAAAGTTCTGATCGTAGTTCAATATCTGTGTGGCAATGGAGCCTGTACCGGAGTTAGCAGATGTTCCGCTCCCGTTTACTGCACGAACCCGGCAATAGTAAGTTGTGTTGGGGGATAGCCCGGCTACGGCCTGGCTGGTGCCGCTTACGGTCAGGTTACTATATCCGCTCACATAGCTGGAAAAATTACTGGCTGTGGAAACATCTAACCGGTAGCTCGCGGCTCCTGTTGCGCTGCTCCAGCCTGCTGTAAACCCGCTTGCTGTTTTGTTGCTGCCTGCGGGGGTGCCCGGGGCTGGCGGAATGGTTATGGCTGTGATGGTGCCGGAGCTGCCTGATGTGCCGCTCCCGTTCACTGCGCGCACGCGGTAGTAGTAGGTAGCGCCTGCGCCAAGGCCGGTTACTCCCTGGCTGGTGCCTGATACGGTCAGGTTGTTGTACCCGCTTACATAGCTGGAAAAATTACTGGCTGTGGATACGTCTAACCGGTAGCCTGTTGCTCCCGGTACACTTCCCCAGTTGGCTGTGAAGCCTGCTGCGGTAATGGATGTGGCGGCAGAGGCAGTCGGGGCAGAAGGAATTGTTACTACTGTAATTGTACCCGAGTTACCGGACGATGCTCCTCCGCTATTCACGGCCCGAACCCGGTAATAATAGGTTGTACCCGCACTCAATCCTGTTACGCTCTGGCTGGTGCCGCTCACGCTCAGGTTATTATAGCTCCCCACATAGCTGCTGAAGGTATTGCTGGTGGAGACGTCTAACCGGTAACCTGTTGCTCCGCTTACGCTGCTCCACGAGGCGGTGTAGCTGTTGGTCGTAATGGAGCTGCCTGCGTTGGCAACGGGGGCTGCGGGAGCCGTAACGGCTGTAATCACATTCGAATTACCCGAAGCTGTGCTTCCGCTGTTGACCGCCCGAACCCGGTAGTAATAGGTTGTATTCGCACCCAGGCCTGTTACGCTCTGGCTCGTGCCGCTTACCGTAAAGTTATTGTACCCGCTTACATAGCTGGAAAAATTACTGGCTGTGGAAACATCTAACCGGTAGCTCGTGGCACCTGATACTGCATTCCAGTTGGCCGTAAAACCGGTGGCGGAAATGGAGGTGGCGGCTGTAGCTGTCGGGGCAGCTGGCGCTGTCAATACGGTTACGGTGTTGGAGTTGCCGGATGTGCCTCCGCTGTTGGCTGCACGCACCCGGTAGTAATAGGTTGTATTCGCACTCAGGCCTGTTACGCCCTGGCTCGTGCCGCTTACCGTCAGGTTATTGTACCCGCTTACAAAGCTGGAAAAATTACTGGCCGTGGAAACATCTAACCGGTAGCTCGTGGCACCTGATACTGCATTCCAGTTGGCCGTAAAGCCGGTGTTTGAGATGTTCGTGGCCTGAGCGGCCACTGGTGCGCTGGGGGCGTTGGAAGAAACTGCTACCTCTACATAATCAAAATAGAAATTGTTCCACGTAGCCACCTCATACCCCACAACAAAGTTTCCGGGCTCGGTCCAGGTAATGGTGGCACTCTCACTGTCACATGTGCATGAAACGGAAGCCGGAATAACCCACGAAACATCAGCCTCTGCTAAATTGATACCCGAAATGCTCAATGTATAAACATCCTGAAACCCGACTGTTGACGTGGAGGGGCCGCTCACAATAACTTGCTGAGCGGATAAAGCGTGTGCAATTGAAATCAAACAAATGATGAGGGTGTATCGCTTCATAGTTAATTCTGTCGTCTAAGGTATAAGGAGTTTATAATGGAGTTGTCCCCGGGCTTGATGACCTCCAGAATAACGGTATCGGCATTCATCCAATGGAGCCTGTAATCGATCGTGGCTTGCAGGGCCTTGATGCTCAGTTGTTCATTGTTCTGATTCAACAACCATTCGCCCGTTACGGTTTTACTGTTTGAGCTGGTGGGATATTTGATCAAGACCTCCCCATTAGTATCAAACCTAAAAACCCTGCCATCAAACAACCGCCCGATAGTCTGTTTGGTTTTATCCGGCAAACCGGAATAGGCGTTCTTTTCTTTCATCGAAAGATTGGCCACTGACTCACTTATGTCGATAGCCCAGGTCCCCACGATATTGTTTTGCTGGGCGAATGATTCTCGATCAAAAAGGCCGCACAAGGTTAGGATCATAACGATTGTCTTCATTGGCTGGATTTGGTTTGGTTTCATCCTGAAAATATGGTCTGAAAAGTATAGTAACGGGTTATTGGCCCCCGGCCTTGAGATGGTAGAGGATATTTTGCACTATGTTGCCCTTGTCGTCCTTCACCACGTTCAGGCGTCCAAAAGAATCGTATTCATAATAAGTCGTAACGTTGTTTGCATCTGTCATGGAGGTTATGCCGATGCCCGTAACGTAGGTATAGGTGGTCATTTGGGAGTCTCCCGGAAAAACCCGGATTTCATCCAATCGCGCACCTGCGCTAATGGTATTGCTCCAGTTTACAACCCCGGAAAAATTCCATTTGTTGCTGCTCCAGTACCAATAGCTCATTTTCAGGTTTGTGGTGGAGGCGGGAACGAAACCATTTCCGGAAAAATTATACGTACCACTGTTTAAATATCGCCTTCCTGTGCGGGCCGGGTTTGAAACTGTTTCAACAGTACCCGTCCCCTCGAAGCTGGTGTGGTATATATTGTCGGAAGTTGCGTTTTGTACTTCAGCTAAGAGTAAGCCGTTCACCTCATCCCACAAATAAGAAAGCGGAACATCGTTTGATTTCTTTTGATCCACTATTCTGCCAATACCATTGTAATTTTGATACTCGATCCTGCTTTCCGTCTCACCATTACCGATCTTTTGAGTTACAATGGATGGTACAGTAAGTTCTTTTCCATAAAAAAGACCATTGGTATACTCAACATTTATTGTTTCAGTAAGAATTGAATCAGAATAGTTCTCCTTCCTAAGAATTGCGACAAGATTATTTTTCTGTAATAATTCTGAGGATGCGCCTAAGGATATATTAAACGGGTAATAATTCCTGGTTTCCTTCAATTCTCCAGAGCTTGCATACGTTTGGGCCTTGGTCTGCATATAACTTGTATATTCAAGTGCTTGTGTACTTTCTAAGGTTAGCGAACCGTTCTGCTGATCGTAGCTGGTCTCCGTGATTAAGGACGGAGCCGACCATCCGGTTTTCATTTCGTACTGTGCCACGGTAACAGGTGCTGGTTTACGCGGGGAGCCTAAGGGAGCAAGGTCATAAATACCAAAAGCTACTGATGAAATAGGTGCAGCAGCAACCATTAAATTTGTGTATTCGTAGGCTAATTTCTTTACCGGGATAAAATTGGCGCCAGTTCGACTGTAATATGTAATCGTTACTGGCTGACCGCGCAAATACTCAAAGGAGTCTGCCGGAGGATATGGAAACGCATCGCCAGATTCGTCTTTTACGTGGGTAAACGTATATTCCGTTTTTCCGTGCTGGCTCGGCCCAAAGTACTCCTCGGTAACACTCTTGTAGCCTGTATAGCTGCCCGAATGCGTTACCCGCTGTGCTGTTGGGTTAGAAACCAATCGGATACACTGAAAATAATCCCAGGAAATGTCATACTCAACATGATTGAAATAAGGCACACCAAAAATATCACCCGAGGAGCGTGTGGAATCAACAAGATCGTTGTAATAAAACTTTCGCCTGATGTCATTCGCAGTTGACATTCCATCATGTGTGATGATCTCTTTAATACGCAGCCCGCCAACAAAAGCATTATCGGACGGATTCGCATCAATTTTCCAGTTAACCACCACATAAAAACTCTGATATTGAGGTGGATTTTGATCAAATAACGCTTCCAGCTTATAGGATCCGTTTGGCAAATAGATACTTGTACCTGTGCTGTATCCTGATATAGGCACATAAATCGCTGGTGATGCAGGATTCATACGGGTTATCCCAATAGTAGCACAACTATTTTGCCCCTGGCTCAAATCACAACCTACGTCACCGAAATATATATTGACAAACGCCCCGCCATTGGGAGCAAATCCATTTAGTATCGGGTCTGGCGAATTGTCGATTTCAAATTCTGTATAATAATAGTTGGTAGTTATAGTCTCTTCACCCTCCAATGACGCTGAGGTAAAGGTATAATTAGTGGGAATTGTTGCTCCTTTTAAAACTTCGTTGTTTTCAAAAACGAATTCAGTGTATCCACCGGTTGGATAATGAATTTTACTTAACGTTCCGTAATGCGTAAGATTGGGGTTTACATTTCGGTTAGCTCCCTGAATTTCAACCGGTTCTGCCAGGATTTGAAGTACTGAAGTAGGAACCAAACTTGTGTTTGCATTCATCCCATTGTAAAAGCCCCAATAATCCTGGGCAAAACTCAGCCTGCATGGGAGATTGTTGGGGCTCATATACTCAAAGCGGTATGGGTTTTGAGCTATATTGTCAGCATCTGATTCTGTAACCGAGTCCAGTATTAATCTTTTCAACGACCAGCCATCACAGTATCCACCTGATTGAGATGTTGAATAAATAAAATTGAAGCCGAAGCTCTTAAGCAATCCAGCGCCATTGTGTATTTGAATTTTTGAGAGCGCATAACCTCCGTTTAAATCCAGTCGGGGGTTTGTGTCTGCGACAAACGTTACCGAACCCCCTCTGTAATTGATTGATGAAATTCTCTTGGAAGTCGTTGCTGTTATCGATGTGAGGCTTCCTTCGGGGACATTTGCACCGCACGGTCCGTTTATATACTGGATTCTTGGAGCAATTTGTACTATGTTTTGTGCCTCAATCTGATAGGTAAAGCTTATCGAATCCGTTCTGTTCAGATTAACAATCTTGGATACGTACCAGCTTGACGCAAAAGGATCAGTGCTCAAATTTGCTGTTGTTGAAGATGTCTCCTTTTCATTAAAAAAATAAATATCTCCATTGTCGTCAGTCACAATAAAACCATACGAAATGAAATATTCAATTTTTACATTGCTAAGGGGCAGCGTATAAAATTTTTCTTCCTGTTGGTTATAAAAAAATTTGAGTGATTTGCCATTTAATGACAGGCTAAAAATGTCAGGAGCACCATCAATCACTCCATCATACAGGTAATATCTAAAATTATCGGGGTGTATCTCAGTTTGGTTTTCGACTATCGTTTTTCCTGAAAAATTTTGGAAATATCCAATCGTGGATGCCGTTCCTTCATCTGGTGAGTTCCGAACAGACCTGGAAATAACAGGGATACCAGATAAAGACCATCCCAATCCAACCCAGGATGCAATGTCTTCAACCCTAACGCCACCAGCATGATAACTTAAAGTCAAGGGCAGTTTAAGATCACCTGACTGAATGGTGTGTATTGGAATAGCAATATTGGGGACTCCCGTAAAGTGCCCAATGGATGTCTCTCCATATCTTGCGATCGAAGCCGCATTGGGGCTTAAGGGTGTAACATTAATTAGCTCGACCTGAGCCAATAGCACGTTACATATACTGATGACAACGATTAGTGTAAGTAAATTAGCTTTATTCATATTTGTTGTTTTCTGTTCCTTCGTCAATTAGGAGAACAAAACTCGCAAAAGAGCGCTCTTGAGTCAGCGGGTTTTTCCCTATACGCTTTCATCGGCTTTAATACAAAAAGCCTCATTATTAATCACACAGAGCCGGAGTTTTCCCCTCGCCTTTGCGTTCTTCAGTACCTTTTCATCTTGCGAAGTTGTTTGATGAGCACAGGAAATTTGCAACGTTTTTTTCATAGCTTGATCGCACCCTTAATCAAGGGCATCTCTAAAAACTTTGTTCTTTTATTATCTCAGCCCTTCTCCATCTTTCAGAGGCACCCTCAAATCAAAAAAAATTGTCAGGTGATCACAACTCGATTTCAAGAATAGTATGCATATATTGCATAATAATATTCACTCCTCTGGTCTATGTTGCAAATCGGAAAAAAACTAAGGCAATTAAGAATGGAGAAAGGTTATTCGCAGGAATACCTGGCACATGCGCTGAAGATGACACAAGGCAATTACTGCAAGCTGGAAGGCGACAACCATTTTCCTTCTGCGGGTGCGCTGGAAAAATTAGCCTTCATGTATGGTATAACACCAGAGGAATTACTTACCAGCGATCATCACCAAGTTGAATACAATAATAATGACGCCAACATACATTCCGCTAATGCCTTTATGGTGATGCAAGACCCGCAAAAGCTGGTAGAGGATTTACTGGCATCCAAAGAAAAGATTATTGCGCTGCAAGCCAGGCAGATCGAGATACTGGAGTCGCGATTAAGAGATTTGAACGGCTTGTAAAAACCCTGAGAGCATTGTTGTATTGTTGAATCAGCGCCTGCTTAAAAAGTTTCTCTATCAAAAAGTTCGACATTCCCGCCTATTATCGCTCTTCCATTACCGGTAAGGTAAAGGAGAGCCGGAGATTAAAAGATCTGCGCAAGCAGGATTTTGCCCCTACCGTGCTGGACTTCGGGCCGGTGCAGTTTATACTGGCACGGCATTTCGGCTTTTGTTACGGAGTAGAGAATGCGATTGAAATCTCCTATCGTGCGCTGGAAGAATCAGCCGGGAAAAATGTGTACCTGCTCAGCCAGATGATACACAACCAGGAAGTGAATAACGACTTACAAGGTCGCGGTATTCAGTTTATCATGGATACGGATGGCCGCCAGTTTATTCCGTGGGAAAAGATAAACCAAGATGATGTGGTGATCATTCCGGCTTTTGGCACCACGCTGGAAATTGAACACCTGCTTCTGGATAAAGGTGTGGAAGTTCAAAAGTATAATACTACCTGTCCGTTTGTAGAGAAGGTTTGGAACCGGGCTGAAAAGCTGGGTAAGGAAAATTACACCATCATTATTCACGGCAAGCCCAAGCACGAAGAAACCAAAGCTACATTTTCGCATAGCGCACACAACGGCCCATCGGTAATTGTGCGCGATATGGAGGAAGCGCAACAGTTGGGCAACTACATATTGGGCAGCAAAACAAAGGCTGAGTTCTATGAAGAGTTTGGCGGAAAATTTTCGAATGGGTTTGACCCTAATCTTCATTTACAACGTGTAGGCGTAGTGAATCAAACCACTATGCTGGCTGCTGAAACGCAAGCCATTGCCGATTTCTTCAAGCAATTAATGGTGGCGAAATACGGTGCCGAAAACCTGAAGCAACATTTTGCCGACACGCGCGATACCTTGTGCTATGCCACTAACGACAACCAGGATTCCACTTATCAGCTGCTGGAAGCCGATGCCGACCTGGCCGTGGTGGTGGGAGGATACAACAGCTCCAATACTTCGCACATTGTAGAATTATGCGAACGTAAATTCCCTACCTTCTTCATCAATTCTGAAACAGAGATCAAATCACGCTCGGAAATCCATCACTTCGATTATCCGCGCAAGCAAAAGGTAGTAACACACGAATACCTGCCCGATAAAAAGCCTGTTCGGATCGTGCTGACCAGCGGGGCATCGTGCCCGGACACGCTTGTGGACAGGGTGATGCTAAAGCTGGCCGGGTTCTTCGAGCCTGTAAAAACCGTTGAAGAAGTTCTTACCGGTTTTTAACCAGAACATTTTACTATAACCCATTACCTTTGACAGGTGAAAATTCCCGGTCTGTTTCTTCTTGCGATATGTTCACTTTCTGCCTTTGGGCAACCGCAAGATTCCGTCAAGGTATTGCAGGAGATCACCATTCGTTCCTATGAAGCTGACCGCCCTCTGTTAGAAGTGCCGGCTTCGGTAGGGTTATTTTTAAAAGAAGACCTGCAGCGCTTCAATAACACCTCGCTGGTTTCGGCTGTAAATACGTTGCCGGGTGTGCGCATGGAAGAGCGATCGCCCGGCAGTTACAGGTTTTCCATCCGGGGCAGCTCGCTTCGGGCACCGTTTGGTGTGCGCAATGTTAAGGTTTACTGGAACGAATTGCCTTTAACGGATGCCGGTGGTAATACTTATCTCAATCAATTAGACGCCAACACCATTCAGCAAATGGAAATTATAAAAGGGCCCGGTTCCAGCTTATACGGGGCCGGTACCGGTGGCGTGCTACTGTTAAAATCACCACAAACCAACCACGAATCTGCATTAACAAGTTCTTTCCTTGGCGGAAGCTACGGCTTGCGCAACTATCAGCTCGCGCTTAATCAGGGCGGAAAAAATTCAAGTCATTATGTGGGCTACCAGCATCAGCAGGCGGATGGGTACCGGGAACAAACGCGCATGGCGCGCGATCAGCTAACCAGCACGTTCCGGTTTTCGCTTTCGGATAAGGAACAGCTGGAAACTGCTATCTTCTATACGGATTTGTACTATCAAACCCCGGGCGGATTAACCTTACCGGAATATAATACCAACCCCAGGCAGGCACGGCCCGCAGCAGGCGTTTCTCCCGGTGCGGTGGAACAAAACGCCAGTGTTTCGCTGCGTTCTTTTTATACCGGGGTTTCGCACCAATATCATTTCAGTAAAAATTTTCATAATCGCACAGGTGTGTTTGGAAATTTTGTGCAGTTCAATAATGCCGCTATCCGGAATTACGAACACCGGGCCGAGCAGAATTTTGGCGTGCGAAGTGTTACTGATTTTTCTTTCGCAGCAAAGGGCTGGCAGGTGCGCCTCATCGGTGGTGGCGAATACCTGAACGGATTTTCACCTATCAAAACGTATCAGAACCTGCAAGGCATACCGGGAGCCTTGCAAAGCGATGATGAGCTTCGCATACATCAATACAGCTTATTCGGGCAAACCGAAATAAGCAAAGAAAACTGGCTTATAACCGGGGGGCTTAGCGCCAACTGGGTGGAATACAAATTTCAACGATTGAGCAATACTCCGCCTGCTCATGAAAATACGGACTTCAAACCTGTGCTCACTCCGCGCATCGCTTTATTAAGAAAGATCAATGCCGCATTCAGTACGCACGGAAGCTTAAGCTGGGGATTTTCTCCGCCCACGTTGGCCGAAGTAAGGCCATCGAATACCGTGTTCAACAAAAACCTGCAATCCGAAAAAGGAATACAGGCAGAAGTCGGGGCAAGAGGTTATTTTGGTAAGCGAAAGTTTTTTATTGATGCCGCCTTCTATCATTTTGAGCTAACGGAAACCATTGTAGTGCGCAGGGATGAGGATGGAGCCGACTACTTTGTGAATGCCGGTGCCACCAATCAAAACGGGCTGGAGCTTTTACTGAACTGGCAGACCGGCATCAGCGCTTTTTCAACCTGTAAAGTGTGGGCCGGACTTACCTTAAACGATTATACTTTTAAAGAATACGCCAAAGACAACATTTCGTATAACGGGAATACCATTACGGGTGTGCCCGATCGCATCATAACCGGGGGTGTTGATTTTGAGATCAGAAAACATTTATACGGACACATCACGGTAAACTATACCTCATCGCTTCCGTTGGATGATGCCAACACAGCCCTTGCTCCCGCTTATACTTTATTGGGTTGTCGCGCGGGTTATAAGTTTAACATGGGCAAAAAGCTGCCGCTCGATTTTTTTGCCGGTGGCGATAACCTGTTAAATCAAAAATACAGCCTCGGCAATGACCTGAATGCAGCCGGTGCCCGCTTTTACAATGCAGCGCCCGGCCGTAATTATTTTATCGGTTTAATTGCCCGGCTTGATTTTAGCCGGAACCGGTAGTTTAGAAAGGCTGATTTCTTTTTTACCTTCACTAACATGAAGCGTCTTGCCCTTTATGCATTTTTTCTAGCTGCGTCAGTACAGGCGCAGGAGCTGCGCTTTAAGCATATTTATAAAAACAACGGAGTAAAAATTACTGCGATACAAAACTTTCTGCATGACTCGAAAGGATACATCTGGATGGGCGCTCCCGGAGGAGATTTGATACGGTTTGACGGAACCAACATGCAGCATTACGGTTACCTTGCTTTTGAAAACGACCAGTTCAGCAACACACGCGGGGTATTGGCTTTTGAAGACAGCAAGAATCAGCTTTGGACAGCTACGGATATGGGCGCGCTTTTTAAGTACGACCGCTATCACGATAAATTTAGCCTGGTTAACGATAGCATCACCTCGCCACATGCCCGCATCCATTGTTATGCCGAAGCTCCTGACGGCAGCTTTTGGCTGGGTTCGATGGGAGGCGGCCTGGTGCGCTTCCATCCGGAGACAAAAGAATTTGTTCAGTTTCTATCCGAAAAGAATAACCCTAATTCCATACAGGATAATTATGTTACCGGGCTGGCTTTTGACCCGCCCGGTACTTTATGGGTTGCCACAACGGGCGGCTTATGCAGCTACGATGCGCAAAGCAACAGCTTTACAAGGTATTCCTTAACCAATGTCAATCCGAATGATACCTACCGCTATCGCGTAATCCGGAGCTTGCAATTATCCGGTAATAAAATCTACTTAGGTACCTATGGCGGGCTGCAAGTTTTCGATCGTACAACACATACCAGCAAGCACTTTATTCACCGGGCCGGTGATAAATCTTCCATCAGCCACAACTCTGTTTTCAGTGTAGTACAAAACCCGGAAGGGAAATTCTGGATTGCCACGTATGGCGGTGGCCTTAACTTATTCGATCCGCTAACCGAAACATTTGCGCATTGGAAAAGAGACGGGTTTAATCCCGTGAGCATATCCAGCGATAATTTGTTTTCTGCCTATATAGACCGTAGCGGCTTGCTGTGGATAGGTGCGGCTGACAACACGCTATGCCTGTACAATCCTCAGGCAAAAAAATTCAATTCACTCCCGCATCGCATTGATCAGCCCGATGGGATTTCAAAGGGATGGATACGTGCTGTTTTCCAGGAGAACGATTCAATTTTCTGGCTGGGGTTTAACGGGCAAGGCTTAGAAAGGCTTAACCTGGAAACAGGGTTAACCCAAAAATTCAGGCATGATCCTGCAAATGCGAACAGCCTTGGACATAATTCAATAATTGCCATTGATAAAGATGCCTCCGGCAAAATATGGATAGCCTTAGAGGGTGGCGGACTTAACCGGTTGAATCCGGTTACCGGAGAAATAACCCGCTTTACACAGGGTGGCAGCAACAGCATTAACAACAATGCTATCTCTGCCATGCTGGTTGACAGCGAAAATAAAATCTGGGCGACAGCTTACCGCAGCGGCCTGAATATTTATGATATAGATCATCATGTTTTTAAACGAATCAATAACGATTCGCTGGTTAAGCAAACAGGTATATCGCTGGCTTATGTGGAAGCTATTTACGAGCTGGATGGCAACATCTGGTTTAACGCGCAAAACCAGGTGGCTGTTTATGATAAGAAAAGAAACCGGTTTACCCGGATAGCCGAAGCCGGTAAGCTTGTTCAGGTTGATAATCCCGCTTTCTTAGAAATCAGGCCTTACTCCGAAACACAGATGATGCTCATCACACGGGATGAAGCAATAGCCATTCGTTACATAAGCCCCGACAGCATTGAACGGGTAAGCATGTTTAAGACAAATAAAGCCGGGTTACGCTCGTTTGTAGTCAGCAGCAATTACATCTGGTACATTACCTACAACAATGTTGCGCGGCTGAATCCCAAAACAAATGAAACCCGGCTATACACGCAGGCCGATGGTATATTATTGCCCGGGGAATTTAAGTTCGCTTTAAAAGACAGGCAGGGGCGAATATTCATCACGTCAACCGAAGGGTTGAGCTGGTTTTATCCCGGGCAGATTGAGGACGATACCGTTTCGCGCAACTTTGCCTTTACCAATCTCAGGCTGTTTAATCACACCGTTACGCAAGAGCAGGATTCTGTTCACCGGTATGCCATTCCGGGCCAGTTATCCGAACTTAAATCCATTACATTAAATCACAATCATTCCTTCTTCTCTGTAGAATATGCCGCTTTTGAATTTATGGCTCCTGAAAAAATCCAGTACGCTTATAAGCTGGATGGCTTTGATGAAGACTGGGTGGATGTAGGCAACCGCACATTTGCAAGCTATACCAACCTCGATCCCGGAAATTATACGTTCCGCGTGAAGTACACCAACCCGGATGGTTTCCGGAGTCCGCATGTCGCCTCTCTCCATATCAGGATTAACCCGCCATACTGGCGAACGTGGTGGTTTATATCCTTTGTTGTGCTTGCCCTTGCTTCCATATTGTATGCACTGCACCGCTACAGGCTTGCGCAAAGCTTACAGTTAGAACGCCTGCGCACCAAAATTGCGAGCGACCTGCACGATGAGGTGGGCTCCAGCCTTACGCGCATTTCTATTTATTCCGAGCTGGTTCAAAACGGGCTCAGTGATAAAGAAAAAGCAAATTACCTGAGCGCTATCGGGGGGTTAAGCCGCGAAGTGGTAAGCACCATGAGCGATATGGTATGGTCTATCGACAATGGGAACGATACGCTTGAAGCGCTGATTATCCGCATGAAGGATTTCGCTACGGAAGTGTTAAATGCTAAAAACATTGCGTTCAGCTTCACTACAAACGATCATGAAGGCCGAAAAATTATTGAGCCTGCCGTGCGGCAAAATATTTACCTGATCTTTAAAGAGGCCATTAACAACATTGTGAAGCATGCAGGCGCTACGCATGTTTCCGTTTCTCTCATTTACCATAACCAGCTTGAATTAAAGATAGCCGACAATGGCATCGGGCTGCCACAAAGCCAGCAACGCACGGGTAACGGGTTACGGAATATGCAAAGACGCGCGAAAACCATTCAGGCAAATCTTACCCTCTCATCCGGTTCCGGCACATCTGTTCACCTGGTCGTTTCTACAGTATAACCCCCATGTTTATGGGATTGAATGCCGGTTGCCGCTACAGTAGTTTGGCAGCTTAAACACATGGGTTATGAAAACACGGATTACGATTTTATGCTGTATGCTGTTGTGCCTTGCTTTTGCAGCAAACGCACAATGGAAGTTTGAGCTGGTGGCCGGCCCTTCGTTTACAACCTTTACGGGTGGCGAAAAGAAAGACTGGGGCGGCACAGATACCAATCCGAAGCTTGTGCTTCGGGGCAGCTTAGGGTTACGGGCCGAGCGGCTGTTAAATGAAAAGCTGTCGGCCGGTGGCGGAATTGTTTTTTCGCTTAAAGGCACCGCATACCAAGGGGATGTAGAGTATTACAACACGGTAACCTTCGATTTTGAAAACATTACCGTCAAATACACCAAAATACTTGCCTACATTGATGTTCCCTTATATGTAAAGTATAAGGCCGGTGATAAAATAAAATTATTAGCCGGGTTGCAGCCTTCTTTTTTACTGAGCGCCAAGGTTAAAAACGATAAGAATGCACGCACCGCTTATCCTAACCTGCCCGAAAAGGAAGATGCCAAAGATTATTACAGCGGGCTTGATCTTGCCCTTCTTTTGGGGCCGCATTACCAGGTTAACGAGAAGCTCTCCGTTCAGCTATTAGTAACACCGGGCATCCTGAAAATTGCCAAAGACGAAGTTTACGGAGGTAACGGAAATATGGTGAACAAAAAGTTTAAAGTGAATAATGCCGGGCTGTCTTTATCATTTGCCTATATTATAAGCGAATAATAATTATTGCCGGTAATATGATCTCGGTCGGTATTGTTGAAGACGATGAGGAAATCCGAAAAGGCATCCAGGATTATCTTAACAGGCAAAAAGGGTTTTCCTGCAGCCATGCGTATGGCTCAGTGGAATCGCTGCTTGTAAACCTAAATAATGCATTACCCCATGTGCTGATCATGGATCTTGGGCTGCCGGGTATGTCGGGCATAGACGGAATGAGAATTATAAAACAGCGCTATCCCGAAATAGACCTTGTGGTTTTTTCGGTTTATAACGATCCTAAAAAAATTTTCGATTCGCTTTGTGCCGGGGCTACGGGCTACCTGCTAAAAAATACTCCGTTAGACGAAATAAAATCGGGAATAGAGCTTTTGGTAAACGGAGGTTCGCCTATGTCGCCACAAATTGCGCGTAAAGTAATTGAATTCTTTACCCCGCGTAACAAACGCGAGGCAGAATCACCTTTGTCTGCAAAAGAAAAAGAAATAGTAATCGGCCTGGTGGATGGCTTAAGCTATAAGCTTATTGCAGACCGGTTAAATATTTCCATTGAAACCGTGCGTTTTCATATTAAAAACATTTACCGGAAGCTGCATGTGCATGGCAAGGCCGAGGTGATCTCGAAATCTTTACGCGGAGAGATTTAACTATGTACCTGTTACAATTTTTACTGTTATTGAATTAATGCTCAACCTAAAAAACACTATTATGAAAATCAAACACCTTTTCTCCGTCTTGCTTGTGCTTGTATTCGGCACGTTTACATCATGCGAACTTTTTGAAAAAGTTGATGATGTTACGTTTAATGTGGTTCTTCCTTTGGATTTTGGGATTAATGAAGAAGCTGAAAATCCGGGAGGTATGAGCTACTTCGATGAGGCACTTTTAGATGCAAATTCCAATGCGGACATTGCCAAATATGCAAGCAAGATCAAAGAATTTAAGATTGACAAGATTACCTATGCCATTTCTGATGCAGATCCAACCACTGTAATTTTTACAAACGGATCGCTGGTGGTTGCATCCACAGGCAAAACCATAGCCACCGAAAGTTCGGCCAGCCTGGCAAACACAGCCGAAACGGATCTTACTGCCAACATTGATGGATTTAACGATCTTGCCGCCAGGCTGCTGGACGACAAGCAGGAGCTTGTGCAGCTTAACGGCACGTTCTCACAAACCCCGGTGGCATTTAATGTGCGCTTCCGGTTCTACGTAAAAGTTACAGCCAATGCGCTGTAATTCCTGCGCCTGATTTTAATATGAAAAGACCCGGTGTTCCGGGTCTTTTGTATTTTTACGTCATGTTGGCTCGTAAAATTCTGCTAAGATCTGTGGCAGTGTTCGGTTTAAGTGCATTAAGCCTGCTCACGGCTTGTGAAGACCCTGACACCATTACCCTCGAAATCTCTGAACCTGTTGTGTTTTCGGTTAATGAAACAGCCGTAAATAGCAGCGGTAAAGATTATGATGTTTCCGCATGGTTAGACATCAGCCAAAACCCGGACGTTATTTCGTACATCAATAAAATTGAAGAGGTCAAAGTTATCCATATTGAATACGCTGTATCAAATGCCGATCCTCAGGATATCAGCCTGAACGAAGGCACGATCGCTACCTCGGCCGGCTTTGACATTATTAAATCGCTTCCCCTGCCTTTGTCCAACACAAGCTCCGGCCAGCTTACATTCCATCCGCCCGGGGTAAATGACCTGGCAACTCGTTTAAAAGGAAGCGGTAAAGATCATCTTCACCTTTCAGGCTATCTTACACGCACACCGCTTATTTGCACGGTAACCGTAACCTTCCATCTTAGTATTAAAGCGCGGGCTACCTGATTTTTTTCAGGTGGCTTATGATCTGCTCCGCGTGCACACGCGAGTTTTCGATAAACCACTTGTTGGTTTGCAAGCCTCCCACCACTACTCCCGCCAGGAATAAGCCCGGCACGTTGCTCTCCATCGTTTCAGGATCATAAACGGGTGTGTGCGCTTCATCCTGCCTGAATTTCACACCGGCAGCTTTCATAAAATCAAACGGAGGCTGGTAACCCGTCATGGCCAGTACAAAATCATTTTCAAGCGAAACAATTCCCTGCGGTGTTTCTACTTCTATCGTCTGCGGTGTTATTATCTTTACGGAAGAACTAAAATACGCTTTGATCGAGCCTTCTTTGATCCGGTTCTCGATATCCGGCCGGGCCCAGTATTTCACATTATCGCCAATAGCAGGATTGCGGACTATCATCGTTACATCCGCCCCTTTGCGCCAGGTTTCCAGTGCTACATCTACGGCTGAGTTGGCAGCTCCTATTACGGCAACTTTCTGCGCAAAGTAAGGATGCGGCTCATCATAATAGTGTTTCACCTTTGGCAGATCTTCGCCTTCAACATTTAAGAGGTAAGGCAAATCATAAAAACCCAATGCCAGTATAACGGCTTTTGATGTGTAAGCAGCCTTTGATGTCGTGATCCTGAAATCTCCGTGCTCTTCTTTTGCTACGGCTTGTACGGGTTCATACAACCGCACATCTAATTGCCAGCTCGAGCACACTCTCCGGTAATACTCCAGCGCTTCCGGCCGGGTAGGTTTTGCATTGTTGGAAATAAAAGGAACACCCCCGATCTCTAACCTGTCGCTGGTAGAGAAGAAACTCATGTTATGCGGATAGTTATACAGCGAATTAACCAGGCAGCCTTTTTCAATAACCACGTAACGGAGGCCGGCCTTTTTCGCTTCGATTGCACAGGCAAGCCCAATGGGGCCGCCTCCGATTATGATCACATCCTGCTTTTTCTTTTGTTCACTTTCCATTGGTTAATTATCCGATAATTGAGAACCTTTAATGATTCAAAAGTACACATTTCTTCCAAGCCATAATTCAACCCATACCTTATGTCGCAACAGAACAAGGCTGAGCTCCTGGTAAAGCGATACACCCGGCTGGCTCTCTTTTCCGCTTTTTTGTTAGCGCTGCTATGGCCTCTCGGAAATTTTTTTATCTGGATATTCCTGGGGGCTACAGCTTACTTTTTCTTCCTGGCGCTGTACTACCAACCCCGTAAAGTAAGCGCTCAAAGAAAACAACCCCATTCGAAGGAAATCCCTCCTATTACTGACGGGCAAAAGAAAACGATTGTGTTAGCCATCATCGTTGTTTCAGCAGTAGTTATCGTTTTTGCCGGCATTATTGCGCTTGTTTCCATAGCAGAGGAAGAGAATACCTATTCAGACAATACGAATGAAGGGGATCGTGCGGTCTTGCAAAAAAATCCTGGTGATATTAATGCCCTAACCAACATCGGCAACCAGCTTTATAATGAAGCTCAATACGATTCTGCCCTGTATTATTATGAACGTGTATTAAAGCTCGATCCGCAAAACAGCAGTTGCCTGTATAACAAAGCACTGGTGTTTTACCAGCAGGAGGATTATTCCCGTTCGATGGAGTGGCTTCGGAAATGTATTTCGCTTTATCCGGACAATGCAGACGCACATGCCGTAATGGGCGACAATTACCTTGCAATTGGAAACAACAATGAAGCCCTGCGTTGGTATTTGCAAGCTTATGATAAAGGAGCTGATAACTCCCAGCTTCTCTATGTAATTGCAACCCTGTACAATCAGCAAAACAATACTACGATGGCTATCCGCTTTTATAAAGAAACACTGGCCCGCGACAGCAGTTTTTTGAGTGTTTATGTACCTCTGGCTGAGCTGGAGCCTGAACAGGCTGGCCGGTACAAGGCTATGGCGGAACGGTGAGAGTAAATCTTGTTTCGCTTTCTGATTTTTCTTTAGCATCTTTCTTGTCCATTATGAAACAGGCATGAGGATTCTGATGATTATTCTGTGTTGCATTGCTGGCATTGCTTATTCACAACCGGGTTCCGAAATCATTTTGTTCGACCTGAAAGCGAAAAAGAAAAAGGTAACGCTCTCCAATCCGCAAAACATCACCAACCATCCGGGATACGATAACCAGCCTTCGTTTCATACCGATGAGCCGGTTATCTATTACGCTTCATTTAACGAGCAGGGGCGGTCGGATATAAAATCATACAACTACCAAACGCAAAGCACCACGCAACTTACCGATACGCCCGAGCGTGAATATTCACCCACACTTACACCCGATAAAACGGGAGTCTCCTGCATTATCCAGCGCGATAACGGGGCACAGGATTTAGGCAAATACTCACTGGAAGGAACCGATCCGTATGTGATTATTGATTCATTGGTAGTGGGTTATCATGTATGGGCGGATAACAGCCACCTTGCTTTGTTTGTATTGGGGAAAAACGGTTCGCCTAACACGCTGCACTACCTGCGCCTGCCTACGCAGAAAGATACCGTGATTACCGAAAACATTGGCCGCTCGTTGCATCGCATACCGGGTGAACGCGCCATCAGCTTTGTGCATAAAATCAGCGAAGGCAACTGGCAGGTAAAAAGACTGAGCCTCGAAACCATGCAGGTGAGCTTTATTATCGGCACATTACCCGGCCACGAAGATATTGCCTGGCTGCCCGATGGCCGGTTGATTTCAAGCGATGGTTCTAAATTGTTTGTGATCAATCCCCGTAAAGAAAAAAACTGGAGCGAAGTAGCCGTTACAGATGCAGCTCTATTAAAAGGAATAACCCGGTTAGCGGTAAATGCGAAAGGCGATAAGCTGGCGGTGGTGGTTTCTGAATAAAGGTTCTGAAAAAAAATAACTCACAACTTCAAAAATTTAACAACCTCAATACCATGCTAACGCTCAAAAAAATTCTTTCGGTTGGATTATTTGCTTTACTGATCGGCTGCAATTCCAACAATAAAAAACCCGATGAAAATTTTATTATAACCGGTCAGGCCAAAGCACGCATCGATTCCACCTTAAAAGCGCTGGTGGATTCCGGCAGGATAGCCGGAGTTTCTGCCCTGATCTTTGAAAAGAACAAAGAGGTTTATTTCAATGCCTTCGGCTATGCCGATCGCGAAGCCGGCAAGCCCATGGATCGCAGCACGCGCGTGCGCATTTACTCCATGACCAAACCCGTTACCGGGGTTGCCTTAATGAAGCTGTATGATCAGGGCTTGTTTCAATTAGATGATCCGCTTTCCAAATACGCGCCTGAGTTTGCCGAGGTGAAAGTATTTAAAGGAATTGATGACAAAGGTAATCTCTTATATGAGCCGGCTAACCGCGCCATTACCATTCGCGATATAACCCGGCACACCGCAGGCTTTGCATCGGCCCAACATCCGCAATTGGGCAAAATGGTAGGCGATGCAAACGTGATGAATCCTGCCAACACGCTTGCGCAGATGGCCAACAAGCTGGCCGCGTTGCCGCTTGCCTTTCATCCGGGCGATGAATGGAGCTATGGCATTAGCGTGGATGTGCAGGCTTATGTAGTTGAGCGCATTTCCGGAAAACCATTTGATCAGTTTGTGAAAGAAAATATTACCGGGCCGCTTGCCATGAGCTCTACTAAATATGTTCCGGAAGATATGAGCCTGCTGGCCGCTATGTACAGACGTACGGAAGATGGTGCGTTAGAGCGAATTGCCGATGAACAAGCCAATAGCTTTAACAGCAAAGAGTGGCCGATGAAACCCGGTGGCTGGGGGCTTACCAGCAACATTGACGATTACATGCGCTTTGCGCGGATGCTGGTGAATGAAGGCACGTTGGATAACACCACTATTCTAAAACCCGAAACCGTAAAGCTGATGGCTACCAACCACCTGGCCGATAGTGTAACCAAACGCATGTGGCTGCCTACTAAAGGACAGGTGGGCTTTGGAATTGACTTTGTCGTGCGGCTAAAGCCGCCTGTTGATGAAAACGAAAATGCCGGTGCGGTAGGCGAGTTTTTCTGGGATGGTGCGGCCAGCACCCTGTTCTGGGTTGACCCGGCAAATGAATTAACTGCAGTGCTGTTCGTTCAGATATTCCCTTTTGATGGCACCGTGCATAAGAAGTTCAGGGATGCCGTGTATGCTTTTTAAAAATTGGTTTGGTTATTGCGTGTTTCAAAAATAAGCTGCCGGATTAGTCGAACAAATGCACGGTTTGGTATAAAGCCGTGTGCAGAACATCGAAATAAGCGCAGTGGCATTTAACGTTGGAATCTTTTTTGAATCTAACACCCGAAACAAAACAATTTTTTTTATGAAAAAGAGCATGATGTTGGTAGCAGGAATGATAGCGGGCGCTGTTGTTTTTGCGCAGGAGAATCAAGGTGAGCGGAGAGGACATAGCCCGCGCGAATCCATGAAAAATGTTTTGATGCTGGATGAAACGCAGGATGCAACCATTCGCAGCATCAATAAAAAGTATGCAGAGGATTTTGCCGTGCTGTGGCACGATTCAACGCAATCGCGCGAAGAAAAACGCCAGGAGATAAAATCCCTTCGCGATAAGCGTGAGAAAGAGATAAACGCTGTGCTTACACCGGAGCAAAACGAAAAATGGAAAGCGCACAAAGAAGCCCGTGCCGCACAGCAAAAAGAGCGCATGAAAAAAGCCATTGAAAAGCGGGATGCCCGGATGAAGGCCGAGCTTTCGTTAACAGACGAGCAGGCCGAAAAGCTGAAAGCCGCCCGTAAGGATTATGCTGAAAAGACAGCTAAGCTGAAAGCCGAACACGATGCAAAGGTAAAGTCCATTCTTACGGATGAACAGCTTAAAAAAATGAAAGCCAAAAGATCGCATCAAAAGCACAGACGAGCTCCAAAGAAAAAATAAGTACAGAAAAGAGCCAGGCACAAAACGCGCCTGGCTTTTTCTTTTCGGGCCTCGTTTTTGGGTTAATGTTCAAGACATTTTATTGTATTACTACTCTTACAGTTTGATGATTGATACCGGATTTTACACGAACATAATAAACACCCGGTGGAATGCGGTAACCTGACTCATTCTTACCATTCCACCTTGCGGTTGTATAGCCACCAGATTCAGACTTATCGTGAACAACAGCCACGCGAACGCCCAGCATATTCAGTATTGTTACGTCCGTATTCATATCCCCTGACGGGAACTGAATCACCACTTCATCGGTAAACGGATTAGGAAAAACTTTTACCTGTGTCAGCTGCTCCTGTCTTACACGGGTTACAATCTCCTCTTCGATTTCCTCACCTTCAATCTTTATATCATCATAACAAAAGGTAATGCCGGTAAGCGGTTGGTGTTCAGGCACAATTTCAAAACGATCAATATCTGTCCAGTCGAACAATCCCTGCGGGTTATACCAGGCTTCATCCCACGCACCTTTTTCCGTTAGCTCTTTAAGCGGAATGCGCACTTCCTGCCACTGGCCATTAAAAGGAACAACCGTATTGTCGATCGTCATGCCCATGCGCCACGGCCGGTCTGCGGGGCTGGTTTTGGTATCGAGAAAGCGAATATCAAATTTTGCTGCGGATGCGGTTGACTTCACTTTAAACGTAAGCTCAAAATCGTGCTCTTTCAGCTTACTTAAATCCAGGTCGGGCCGGAAGTCCAGCACAACGGCATCGTATTGCGCTACATCGCTCCAGCACAAACAATAATTACCATTAGCTGCATTGGGCGAATAAAAATCAAGCCAGCCGCCATTGCGATAGCTGGCATTGTAAACGCCTTCGCCCGGGTAATCATCGTACAGCGCTTTGCTTTTTGTTTCCGGCTTCTTTACATATTCCTGCTGGGGCGGCACATTGAAATTCAGCTTTTGAAGCAACGGCACGTTCAAATCGTAATCGAACATTTCGCCTGAATTTTTTTCAAACAATCCAAAGCCGCCTTTATAATCCCACATCGTCCACGGAATATCTTTTTGTTCCATATACGTTCTTACCACCTCGTACCAGCGAACGCGGTCGGTGTTGTTGCTGTTGGGAATATACACGCCCAGCTCCCCGCAAAACACAGGCACATTGCGTTGTTCTTTAAAAGCAACGGCAATATCGATAAGCTGACGCACGCGGTTAATGGTGCCTTCGTTGATGTAGTTGCTGATCGCACCCTCCACCCACGTGCCTTTCAGATCATTTGGAGTAGTTGGCATAGTTGATGCATTGTAAGGAAAAGGAACTCCTGACAACGAGGCCATAGAAGGCTCTCCCCATGTTGCTCCCTGGTGCGTGAAAATAAACGGATCGTAAAAGTGAAACGTGTAGATGAGCTTGTCATCGGTATAGGCCGGCAGCGCAGAAAGATTATGGTAACCATTCCAGCCCGATCCGCCTACCACAATATAATGCTGCGTATCGTACACGCGAATGGTGTCGATTACTTCCTGCTGTATTTGAGCCCACACGGCATCGGCTATTCCGTGCGGCTCGTTCAACACTTCATAATACAGGTACTCCGATCGATCCTTATAATGTTGCGCCATCTGCGCCCAGGTTTTTTTCAACGGATGGATTACATCGGGTGATGTGTCTATGGCCGGATCGAACGTGTGATTATCGAGTATCAGGTGAATTTGTAACTCTTCTGCCCAATCCACCACCTGGTCGAGCATGTTCAGAAAAAGCGGGTCAAGCGTATAGTCAGGCTCTCCGTGGGTCATGTAATGCAGGTTAATGGGCAGCCTGATCACATCGCATCCCAATGATTTGATCTGCTGAAAATCCTTTTTGGTAAACATGGTGAACTGGATTTCGCGTGCGCTGCCCGCCTGGAACCAACCCGTTACGTTTACACCCCGGCTGAAATCCTGCGCACCAAGCAAAGATGTAACCGACAATAAAAGCAGCGCGATCAATACTTGTTTTTTCATTAGCAAGGTGTAGCTCTCAATTTGTTTAACCAGCCCTGTAACTATTCGGCCAATGCTTTCTTAAAATATTTGCCCTGACGTGTGGTATTAAAATTCCAATCGCTGATCAGCATTGGCCCCCAGTGGGGATCGAAACACCAGACCGTGTAGGAAATCCCCTTCTCTTTGCAGTAAGCCGTAATGGCATCGCCATACGACTCATCGCTGATTACCGGAACGTGAGCGCCTTTTTCTTCTTTGCCGCTAAAGCCTATTTCGGTAAGAATGAGCGGATATTTTTCGGCCATAAATCCCCAGTCTTTTGTCCATTTGTCTTCCCACGGTTTTTCACGCTTCATCGGGTATGGATGGCTTACATACCCAATGCCTTCTGCGGCTACCGGGTCCGCGCCTGCTTCAATTAAATCATATCCCCAATTAAAGCCGGCCACCAACGGGATGTTGGTTGCACCTTCGGCCCTGATAATGGTAATCATGTCCTCCTGCAGGGCTTTCCATTCAGCCCATGAGCAAGCGCCAAATTCATTGTTGTTAACCGGCTCGTTGAACAATTCAAAAAAAGCAACTGTTGTGTTACGGCCATACCGCACGGCCATGGCCCGCCAAAACCCGTTCGTTTCGGTAATGGTTGTTTCGTAAGAAGGGCGAAAAAATTTTCCGGTTTTAAGATTGCCGATGCTGTGCCAATCAATAATCACATACAATTGCAATTCGGTTGCCCACCGTATGCCTTCGTCCAATAGCTGCATGTATGCTTCGCTGCCCATCGTTCGCCAGTTGGCCGGATGTACCGGGAAGCGCACAATGTTGGCGCCCCAGCTTTTCATTTCCTGAAAGTAACGCTTATTCCAATGACCATCGTTCCTGAGCTTGTACGGATCGCTGGTGTCCAGACCGCGAAATACAACGGTTTCGTTGCCGGCTTTTACAAACCGGTTGCCTTTAACTTTTATTTCCGGCAATTGCTGCGCATAAGAGATGCAGCACACCATCATCCACACGAGAAAGAAAAAATTTTTCATCACTCTTAATTCATTTAAAAAAACATTTTGCCCTATTTATTCACTGATGTTACGCAAAACTTTTGGATATGATGTCAGTCTGAGTCTGTCGAAGACTATTTACGTACGGAAAATCGGTTTCGACAGGCTCAACCTGACACCTTGTTATTAGTTTTGCGTAACATCAGTTACTCACATCTTTTTGATTGGCGTATTCCGATGGCGTAACGCCAAACATTTTTTTAAAGCACTCGCGGAAGTAAGGCAGATCGCTAAAGCCTACTTCGTAGGTTACTTCAGCAATGGTAAGTTGATTTTGCTCCAGCAATTGTGCTGCGCGTTTCAATCGCATAGACCGGATAAATTCGTTGGCCGAAAGGCCGCTTAATGCTTTTAGCTTGCGGTATAGCTGCATGCGGCTCATGGCCACATCGCGACACAGGTCTTCGATGGCGTATTCCGTGTTAGCGATATTGTTCTCCACACTTTCCATAAGCTGCTGCACAAACAGCTCATCGGCCGAATTGAGCGTAACTTTTTTAGGTTCAATGTTAAGCACAGCCTTGTCGGAGAAAGCTTCCTGCAGGCGGGCGCGCAGGCGCAGCAGGTTGCGCACTTTCAATTCCAGTATTTTCGGGTTGAACGGCTTGGTGAGGTATTCATCGGCACCGGTTTCCAGCCCTTCAACTTTAAAGATAAGCGAAGTGCGTGCCGTTAACAGGATAAGCGGAATGTGCGAGGTGCGCCTGTCTGATTTAAGCTTTTTACATAAGCCGATGCCATCCATTACGGGCATCATTACATCGCTGATGATAATATCCGGTATGTGTTCCAGCGCCTGGTACCAGCCTTCTTCTCCGTTGGCTGCTTCCAGTATGGTAAAGTTGCTGATGAATATGGATTTAATGTACGTGCGCACAGCAGCCGTATCTTCCACGATCAGCAGGCGCGGCAAAACCGGGTTGTTTTTATCCTGCTCCGGGGTGTGCGCATACTCGATTGAATCCATATCCGGATCAATCAGTGCCGGGTAATGATCCATTGATTCCAGGTCATCGGAATAATGCTGAATCTCTTCCTTATCGAAATGAGCGTGTCCTTTCTTCAGCGTAATGATAAACCGGGTAAACTCACCTTCCTTGCTTTCCACTTCAATTTTACCGTGGTGCATATCCACCAGGCTTTTTGAAAGCGCCAAACCAATGCCCGTGCCGGTGTGGTGCTTGTCTTCATCGTAACTAAAGAAGGTTTGAAAAATCTGGTCGAAATATTCCTGGCGTATTCCCCGGCCCGAATCTTCCACTACGATCCGAACCTGGTCGCCCGGATCGTTTACCTTGATGGTAATGGTTCCTCCTTCCGGTGTGTGCTTAAATGCGTTGGATAATAAATTGAACAGAATTTTTTCAAACTGATCGCGATCGAACCAAGCCTTTATGGTTTCGTGGCTGGCCTCCATGTTGAACCGGATGTGAAGCTGCTCAGCCAGGTTATCAAACGAAAGCTTTATCTCGCGTACAAAGCGCACCAGGTTGCCTTCTGAAACTTTCAGATCGAGGTTGCCCGATTCTACTTTTCTGAAGTCGAGCAATTGGTTTACCAGCCTGAGCAAACGCTGTGAATTGTTGTTGATGCCTACCAAAAGATTTCTTACGTGCTTGCTGTATTCACCCGATTCGAGCAGGGACTGCACCGGCCCGAGAATCAAGGTAAGCGGTGTACGAAACTCGTGCGAAATGTTGGTGAAGAAATCGAGCTTGGCCTTGTTCAGCTTCTCTAAGTTTTCGCGTTGCAGGCGCTCTACCTTAATATCGTGCAATAAGTTAGCTCTTAAGAGAATGAATTTCCTGAAAACGTAAAGTGCCGCAAAGCCAAGCACAGCATACAGCGCAACAGCCCAATACGTTTTCCACCAGGGCGGCAGTATAACCAGCTTAAGCTGCGTGTATTTCTCCTGCCACACACCGTCAATGCCGGAAGCTTTTACTTTAAAGATATAGGTGCCCGGGTTCAGGTTAGTGTAGTTGGCAAAGCGCCTGTCGCTATCGGTATAGCTCCAGCTTTCATTAAATCCTTCCAGCATATAGGCATACCTGATCTTTGCTGGTGCCGCGAAATCCAGCGAGGCAAACTCAAAGGCAACTGAATTTTCAAAATGTTTCAACTCTATTTCAGAATTATTACGGAGCGGCTGGCTGAGCAGCACCCGGTCGTTTACTTTTTCTCCACGCGCCACACTTTTACCAAATAATTCAAACTGGGTAATGGCTAACGGAAAATCTTCCGGGCGCTGAATGATTTTCCGGGTGTCAATCCGGTTGAATCCTTCCGAGCCTGCAAACAGCAACTGGCCTTCCCTGCCTTTTACGCAAACATTACTATAGAAAAAGCCTCCCATAATATGATCGTTACGGTCGTAGTTGCGCGTCCAGCTCGGATCGGACGGATCCACGACTGTAAGGCCGTTCCAGTGTGCCAGCCAAAGCTTACCCTGGTTGTCTTCCAGTATGCTTACAATCACATCGTTGCTTGGCCCGCCATCTATCCGGTAGTTTTCAAAAATATTTCGCCTGCGATCAAAAGAGCTCAGGCCGCCATCTGTGGCAAGCCATAATATACCGGCATGATCTTCATATATGCAGTTGACAAAATTATCGTTGATGCTGTTGGTTTCTGAACGCTTATAGTGCTCTACTTTCAACTCTTCACCATCTTCCTTAATGCTATAGAATCCATTGCCTCTTGTGCCCACCCATGCCGTGCCGGATCGATCTACATACAACACGATTACAGGCGCAGAAGACAGCCGCGGGTCTTCATATTTAATTACATCGCCATGCTGCAATATTTTGTAGAGCCCGCCACTCCAGGTTCCGATCAGCACATTATCCCGGCCATCGCTTGTAATCGACATAATGTAGTTATCGCGAAACAGCTCATGTGTTTGCGATGAATAGTGATTGTAGGAAGTTATTTCAAACGAGGTGAGCTGATGTTCGTTAAAGTGATAGACGCCCGCACCCGCTGTGCCCACCCATACATTTCCGTTTCCATCGGAATAGAGTGTTTGAACAAACTCGGTAAACGTGTTTTCTTCCTTTGTTTTTATCTTGTATTTGCTGAAGGTATTATCCCCATCAAACTTGTAAAGCCCGCCACCAATAGTAGAAATCCAATACCCGCCTGTTGCCGATAGCTGCACGCCTGTAATGATGCTTTTGGATTTGTCGAACCGGGCTACATCAAATGACTCAAACTCCTTTGTGTATGAATCGAATTTGTTAATTCCTTTTTTGGTTCCCACCCACAGCACGCCACCACGATCTATGTATAGTGAAGTAACTGATCCGTGGCTTATATTCATTGTTTCATAGGCAGGATGAACGTGCTCATCAAATTGCATGGAAGCAACATCAAAAAATGAAATACCCGACTCCGAACCGGCAATCAAATAAGGCTGCTCTCCCGGCACAACCAGCAGGCTGCTGAAAAGGCTGTAGCTAACCGGCTTGTCCGGCACCATGTAGTTGGTTAGCGTTCCGTTTATCAATGCCTTCAGTCCGTTTTTGGTTGTTAGCCAGATGCTGGCGCCATTCTCGGTGGGCAGGCTGGTAATACTATAGATTTGGTTATGCAAATCATGATTGGCAACTTCCTTGTCGTACAAATAGCTTTTAAATTCATACCGGCCGGTATTGCTTTGCAATTTGTTAAGACCGTACTCTGTTGCAATCCAGATTTCGTTACTGGCCGAAAGGTGAATGTCTGTAATAAAATCGTGGGTAAGCGTGGGGGCTGTTTGGGTTGTAACGCGTAAAAAGCCGGCTGTACCTTTTCTCAGAATGCTAATACCTTTTTCTGTTCCAATCCACAGGTTGCCGCTGGCATCTTCCTGCACGGCACGCACATTATTATTGCTCAGGCTTAACGGGTCATTTTCATCATGCGAAAACTTCTCGAACGTATTGTTGTTTTTATTGTACCGGAAGAGCCCGCCCATGTGGGTGCCTATCCACAGAAATCCTGATCTGTCTTCGTAGAGGGTAAGGATCTTATTGCTTTGCAGCTTACCGGGTTGGTTCTCGGAGTGGAACACCGTAGTGGTATAGCCATCATACCGGATTAACCCGGACCATGTGCCGATCCAGAGATAACCTTCACTGTCCTGTAATATGCAATTAATTGAGCTTTGCGATAAGCTCAGCTCTTCTAAGAGCTGGTCGAACACGATTTTCTTTTCGCGCAGCTCTTCCGGCTGAGCCTGGCCGGAAAACGGGAGCAATACAACAAGCAACAGTATGGTGCACCATAATGCTGTATGCTTCTGCCTGCTTTTTACCCGGGGCTTTTTCATGAATAAAATCTATCCATTTTATCCTGTTAAAACAAACTTTGGATCAACTGCCGCTACAACACGTAAACCTTTTGCGTAATGGTCTTAGCCCCGCCCGTTACCTTCACTATATACAAACCCGGTTTTATCATCAGCTTTTCTATTGAGAAGGTGGTTTTCTGCCTGGTTGTTTTTTCTTCTGCTATCCTTTTGCCCGACACATCGTGAATACTTACCAGGACGGGCATTGAAAAATCTTTAAACTCAACTATGATCTGGTGCTGCTCCGGTATAACCTGCACCTTCACATCATCCTGCTCTATCCCCTCTGCTGCCGATAATACAACGATGGGCTGATACATATTTTCTACCTCATCGCTGAACATTACCCGGTCTGAGCTTTTAAAATTGATAAAGCTTTGCTTGGCTGCGGCTGTGCTTGCGGCATGCGGCACGTAAGGGTGAGACCAGCTTGAATTAATCCACGTAAGCGCCCACGCAATTTTTTGTGATTTACCTGAAGGGTCGTTCATAATAGCAGGCAACACCGTATCGTTCCAGTAGCGGGCAGCTGCATCTCCGTTCTCGGTATCGTTCCGGTAACCTGATTCTGAAAGTACCGCCACTTTATTATGCGATTGGGCATAATCCACTATGGCTCCCATATACTGCCGAAACGGATCGGCTGTTATCTCATACATATCCAGGCCCAGTATATCTACATAGGCATCGCCCGGGTAATAGTTATTGATTATGGTACTATTTACCGGGCTGTTGGGCGACCAGCAAAACAATATGCTGGTGGTTCGCTCTTTTATATAATCTGCCGTAAGCTGATACAGCTTTTTATACTCAGCTGGTGTAAACCCCGAGCAGGCAGCACCCCACCAGAACCAGTTGCCGTTCATTTCATGAAAAGGCCGGAAGATGATGGGTATTTTCTCGCCATCAAACACAAGATCGTTGTTGATAATGTCTATCACTTTATCCAGTTCGTTATAAAACCAGGTAAGATCTCCGGTTGTGTTGTTTTGATTGGCAATGTTCTTCGCCAGATTAACGGGCGCGCCATTGCATGAATAGGAAGTTGTGTTACGGGCACTTATGTGCCAATCAAACGTAACGATCAGCCCTTTCTGGTAGGCCCACCTTACCGCTTCAGTGTGGTAGCCTCTTTCTGTAGCACTTTTATCGATGTAATAATGAAAATCGGAACCCAATACTACCGGATAGGCACCGGTTACCGCATATGCATCGGCATATTCCTTATCGCCATGTGCACTGCCCGAGCTATATTTAAAGCTGTTGAAAAATTCCTGCCCGAACAGGAAGTAATTGCTGTTTTGTATAACCTTTAAGTTGTTATACAGGATTTTTGTTTTTTCGGTTACATCCGGATCAATCTGTGCTTGCACAAGTGTAGAAAAAAACAGTCCGCAAAGCGTTACCGATCTTAAATATAAAATTCTTCTGCGCATTGTCTTTCCCATAATTAAATATCCAACACTACGGTAGTAATTGTTTTGGCAGGCAGGCTTATCGATTTTGAGGGGGACGAAGTTGTTACTGTCTTATAATAGCTGTCTTCCATGCTTTGTACAACACTAATCCCTTTGGCAGTTTTTCCGGTGGCCGCAAAATGTACTTTGGCAGAAGATGTGCCATTGTTGATGACTACGATGGTAATTTTCTTCTCATCCGGGCTAACAAATGCAGACGTAACCAACGTTGAGGCTGGCGTGGTTGCTGTTGAGGTTTCCACGCGGTGGTATCCTGCATCTATGTTTTTTGAAAAATGCTTGAGAAGATAATAATAAGGCGTAACCTGGTAGGGAGATGTAGCGCCTGATACGGTACTGATCATGGCAGCATCTTCGCCAGAGGTTGGTGTGGCCCACACCAGCTTCCAATAAATGTAAGCCGAGGTGTTGGCGTGTATTAATGACTCCTGGATGAATAATGCCGTATTAAACCACGAAAGGTTATCGGAAAACTCGGTCATGATATTCGGCTTTGTTGAAAAACTACCCACACTTTTTAAAGCCGTTGTAACAGCCGATGCCGAAGTAGTGGAATTAATGTTGTACGGATGCCATGCAAAAACAGGACAGTTCGGGTTGTCTTTAAGCACATTTACAAATGGCGTAAACGTGGTTATATCCTGCGATTCGGGTCCCACCATGACGGGTATGTGTGTGCGGTTCTTTATCCTGTCGTATATTTTATTAAAGGCTGTATTATACCCCGGCAAAACGGGTGTTTCATTTATCGACCATTTGCTTGTGGTCCATCCGGACGTTGTGAATGTGGGTTCGTTCTGAATGCTGACGTAATCCGGGTTAAAAGGTGTGTAGTCCAGGATATCATTCCAGTATTCAGCGAAAGCATCGTACATAAAGCCATTGGCATCTTTTTTAAGCGCGCCCTCACGCAATTTTCCATTGTCTTTTAGTGAAGCCGGTGGGCCCCATGAGGAAAGCAGAATTTTCAGGCCAGGGTTTCGCTCTTTGGCAAGCTGGTGAAGCTGGTTGGTAGCATCCCAATGGGCTTTGGCATAATCGTTATCTCCGTTGTTCGACATGTTGCTAACCGCCTTGTTGGTTGGGTAATTGTCGGGGTAGTACCAGGTTTTAAGTCTTAAAATATCAATCCCCAGGTCGGTAAACAGGAGATCGGCAATTTCATTTACTTTATTGTTTCCGGTTAGCCAGTTGCTATACCAGGTAACCGCCCCTCCAAAGCCAATCATTTCCTGTTTTTTACTGGTCAGGTTTACGGTGATTGCAATGCTGTCGGGAGGAGTTACCGGGGGCGTTTCTGTTTCGGACCCTTCGCTATTGCATGCGAGCAACGCAACAACAAAAAGGCAGCAGAATATATTTAAAACTTTCTTTACTACATCCGTTATCATATACATTTTCCCAGCTTCAAAGTATGATAGGTTCCTCATTCACATTCACTGACAAAAAAATCCTCCGGCTGGTGAGCCGGGGGATTTTTTTAGCTAACTATTCCAAATTATGGTCTGAACCCAATATTGTCTATATACACGGTAACGGCATCACCTCTATCCTGGAACCAGATTTCCCTGAACTCTGTGATGGCGGCAAAGTCGGTGATGGGTATTTCCACATCAACCCATTTACCCTCTTGCAAAGTAACCGTTTTTGGATTATCCGCGTCCACTTTAAGGTTTACCTGTATTTGTTTGCCATCGGAGCCTTCGCCACCATATACCGAGAATGCAAACTTGGTCATTCCGGCCAGCGATATATTAGAACCACCTGACGGTACCACTAACTGGCCACCGCCACCCCATCCGCCAGGGAAATTTACTTTGATGGCGTGAGGGTTTCTGCCTCTGCGGTACACTTCCGTACTGCTGAAGTTAGTATATCCGGAACCCCAGCCGCCCGGCTCAAGTCCACTGGCAATCACATCATCAAACACCACCATACTCAAAGGCGCGGGTGTCGTTTTTGCATCAAAGCCTACATAGTCGGCATAAATAGTGGAGGTAGCAATACCTTCTACCTTAAACGCAAATCTGGTTATTGCCGATAGGTTAGTGGTGGGGAAATTGGTCAACGGTATTTCATACTCTGTCCACACACCTGGTACTAATTTAACTGAATTGTAGTCACTCCAGTTGTCGTTAAGGATAACCGCTACGTCAACTTTACTTTGTCCTGATAAATCGCCTCCATACAGGGCAAAAATGAATGACTCCTGGCTGCTGGCATTAACTGGAGTAATCCCTCCGGCAGAAAGTCCGCCTCCATCTGTCGATGTGAATTTCCAGGAAACATCACCCGAATAAAACTGTTCGCCACTGGCTACATCAGAAGTTCCGTTCCAACTCCAGTTGCCCCCACCGGGTGCAATAGTTTCATCATACAGCGTAATGGCAAGCGGAGCAGGGCCGGGGGCCGGTACGCGTAAAGTTACACCAAGCAGTCCCGAAAATCCGTGCACCGTTGTATATCCGATTGCGCCTGATTTTGCATCTGCGGGCAATGCAAAGGAAATTCCGGTTGATGTATGCGTTAAAAACGAGGCGGCAGTTATCGTTCCGGAACCCGAAAGAGAAAGTTCCGCTACCAGATCAAGGTCTGTTCCGGTAATGGTTACGTTATCTACTGCCGGTACAGCAGGTGCGGGGGCAATGGCAGTACCTATCGGCAGAATAATGGTTAGTTCATCATTGGTAACAACATCTATCGGTGAAGCCTGCTTTAACGTTATTTTACCTTTCACTGCCGTTGACGGAACACTGACAACAATTTGGGTTGAAGACTTGGTAAAGCTTGATACTTCGGTGCCTCCTCCAAAAACAACTGATGTAATCAGGTCCAGATCAGTGCCGGTTATAGTCAGGTTCTGCGCATGCCTGATAGAGGTCGGATCAATCCCACTCACAGTAGGCAGTGTTACGATCAACTGATTCTCTGAACCAAAGGTTAACGGTTCCGTTCCTCCTGTAGAAAATATGAGGAAACCGGTTTGAGCCGCAAATGGCACGGTTATAACGGCTTGTGTTTCCGACCGGCTCACAAAGTTATCCTTTATTACGATCACATCGTTGGTAAACGTTACCTGTTCAATCCAGTTGATCTTTTCACCGGTGATGGTGATGGTGGTGCCCGGTTTTGCTTCCGGTGTAATGCTGGAAATCACAACAGGTACTTCAAAATTGAGAATCGTTTTTGACTCAATGTCACCCTGAGGTGTTTTCAGTATTATTAATCCGGCCTCGGCAGCCTGAGGTACAGTTATGTTTATTCTCTCTTTGGAGGAAGAGTTAAACGCACTCTTCGGTACTTCTACCGCAGGCTTGAACACAATGGCCGTAACCTTATCGAGGTTTTGCCCGAAGAAAGTAATCTCATCGCCATGATGCACACCCGATGGCCCGAAACTCAGTAACTCCACTGTGTCCGGAGTTTCTTCTTCCTCACAAGCCGTTATAAACATCATTCCCGACAGGATAAACAGGGTAAGAAAGACTCTGATTTTATGCTTCATTATAGTTTTCATTTTATCTGTTTTTGTCAGGGTTTAACAAATCGGACATTGTCAATATAGAATTCAACTTCACTACCATCGCTTTGCGGTGATCCTAAAAGCCACATGCTGATAGTACCGGCATTTGCCTCATTAAATACCTGGCCACCGGTATAGACAACTTCGTCACCACTGGTACCCATATAGTATTGGAATGCCGTTAACGGAATCACTACTGTTATCCAGCCATCGTTAGTGGAAAATTCTGCACCGGCTGCATCCCAAGGCCCCCAAATAGCACGCGGGTTATAGGTGTTACTCCAGATTTCCTGGTTGTTGCCGGCATGGGTAGGCGAAGACAAGCAGATGTTCAAATAACCACCATACCATTTCTTCACCTTGGCTTCAAATTTCAGCACATAGTCTTTGTAGGAGTTAGGATATAACGGATAGAAATTTTCGGTACGGATGGGGTTGGCATTCCCTCCCCAGAACTCGAACAAGCGTCCCGATTCGGCAGGAGCGCCCGGCCCCTCATTCCTTTCATTGGCAGCAACGTTTGCCCTGAACACATTATAGGCACCATCAATACCACCATCACCACTTTCTACCAAACCTATTCGCCATGCGTTTCCTCTCACATTATCAAAGTCTAAGATGATGTTCCTGGAATCATAGAGATGGAAAGTAGATTCTATTTCGCCAAAGTTGGTTTTAATTGTTACCGGGCCTTCGTTAGCAGTATCCGGTACCTCCACCTCCAGCAGGGTTTGGCTTACAACAGTAGCGGTTGCCTCTACTCCTCCGGTAAACGTTACAATAACAGGTACTGCACCATCTACGTCAAAGAAATAGTTACCATTGATGACCAGCTTTTCGCCTGATTCACGCTGTGGCCACTCGTTATGCGCATTGATAATAAGCGGGGGCGGAATGGTAACTTCAAAAGGAAAGGTTAGTTTTTCTCCACTGGCGTTAACTAAGTAAAGTTCATCCGTTGCTAACAGCGGAGCCTGGTTAGGCACGGCCACAATAATTGACCGGTTTGTTACCCAGGTTGGATTTAAAATCGCCTGGCGATCGTTAAACCAAACCTCGCGGATACCGCCAAGATTTTTTCCCATAATCGCAATGGTGGTGCCCAGCGGGGCTCTTACCAGTAGCGAATCGGATGCAGCGGGGTTGGTTACCCGTATGTAGTTGATAACCGGTGGCCCGTCTGGCGATTCAATGTGCATTCCGTCTTCATCCTGGCAGGCGGAAAAGAAGAGGCTCATGCCCATACAGGACACGAGCACATAGCATATCTGTCTGAATAGTTTCATCTTCGTTTCGTCAGTTAAGTTAATTGAACACATATTCCACGGCCTCTTCACCCAACTTATGGTTCACGATAATTTCTGCCGTTGGAATGGGCAATCTCATACGGTCGGTTGTAAATGCATTAACCGACTCGCTGTAGACTTCACCGGTAGGGCGGGTACCTATGTAGGGGTATCCTCCGGGAGGGTTGCTGGTGCCATCCGAACCGGAGTAAACCAATGCATAACCATTCGGGTCGTTTTCCTGAGCTGTTTGGTCAGTGCCTGTTAGCAAGTTATAATACCGAACGGCTCGGCTTTGACTATTCAGGTAAGCGATTGTACCGGCAGGGTCGCGGTAGTACCTGCGCTTCACATCTATCCAACCTTGAGATTCAAATCCAAACTCTACCCTGCGTTCGTTGAAGATGTCCTGATAGGTAGCCGATACTCTTGGAGCAAGTCCGGCCCGTTGGCGCACTGCGTTGAGTGCATCCAAGCCTACCCCTGCACCAAGTACAGCTCCACTGCCTAATTCAGCCTCGGCTAACAGCAGGTACACATCGGCTAAGCGCAGCATGTATATGTCGAAGGGTGAATCCTGGTTGGTAATGGTATAGCCTCCGTTATCGGCTGCGTTGCCGATAACATGCTTTTTCACAGCCGTAAGTGTCGGGTCAGGGCCATTTAGCGCAACACCATCTTCATCGCGAAATACGATGGAGTAGGTATAGCCACCATTTTGTGTTGCTAAGTAATTATACGTATCGCCTTGTTGCATGTAGATAGCTTTTTGACGCTTGTCCGTAGCTGTGCCGGCATTATCAAGCAAATTGCTAACAAAACTTACGGTAGGGCCTTTGCCGCCTCCCCAGGCTGTGCCGTCACCGGTAACAGCGGTGTGGCGGGCAAAACGTGCCTGGCGGCTACTGCCTGTACTCCAGCCGTTGTTAATGCACTGGATAGACCAAAGTATTTCAGGGTTATGTTCGTTGGTCACCTTAAACATATCTTCATAGTTGCTGAATAAGGTTCGGCCACTATTATTGACAATATCCCTGGCATAGTTTGCAGCTATTGTAAAATCGCCAGATGCACCCCGTTGGGCAAGCGTAAGGTGCAGCTTGGCCAACATGCCTTTGGCGGCCCATGACGTTACCCGTCCGGCATCATCAGCGGGAGGCAGGTTTTCGGCTGCAAATACCAGGTCTCTGCGAACAAACTCATACACACTGCTTACGGTATGTTTGGGTAGTTGCAGATCGTTAGCGGCTACTTTTATGGCGGGATTTTCAACGATGGGCACTTCACCCCAATACTCGGCTAACAGAAAATAGGCTACCCCGCGGAAGAACCGCGCTTCGGCCAAACCGGCATTGATTACATTCTGGCTTACATTATACCCGCCCGCTATGGCAGGCATATCGTCAATGATCAGGTTGGCGTATGATATCACATTATACAATCCTCTCCATCCGTCTAAGATGTGGCGGTTGCCCGCAGTATAGCTATTCTTGAAAAACTCGCCTTCAGCTTCCCAGGTGTGATACATATCGCCTGCCAGCAAGTCGCCCGAGCACCATTGAAACACGTCTGTAAATTCCCACCAGGGCCGTCCGTACATGGCGGCTGTGGCCTGCCGTATTTCAGCCGCATTACGATACCAGGCGTTTACAGTTGCCTGATCCTGGGGAATATATTCCAGGAACTCATCCGAACATGCGATGAACGAAAACGTTAACGCAGTTACCATGAAGTATTTATATATCTTTTTCATAATCTTTCAGCTTATCAATGTTAAAAAACAACGTTTACGCCCAACGTATATACACGAGGCGATGGGTAACGACCCATATCTACGTTTTGCTGCAAAGCGCTTTGGTTGAACGCTCCGATCTGGGGGTCAAGCCCGGAATACTTAGTGAAAGTGGCTACGTTTTGAATGTTGCCATACACCAGTGCTCGTGACATTTTAGCTTTTTGTATAAGTGCAGCCGGTAAGGAGTACGTCAACTTTATGTTTTGCATCCGCACGTATGTGGCATCTTCAAGCCATCGTGTGGACATATAGAAGTTCCCGTTTTCCGTACCGTTGCGAAACCGCGGCATGTTGGTATTGGGGTTTACCATCCGCACATCGTCAATATTCCTGGGGTCTCCGTTTAGCGGGTCTATCAACTCGGTACGGGCTCGATTAACTACCGAAGCGGCCTGGTTATCGAAGCGGTAATACATCTGTTCATTACGCGCTCTTGAATAGTTCAGGATTTCTCCGCCTATTGAGCCAATCAGGTACACATCTAACGAGAAAGGCCCATAGCTGAACGAGTTATTGAAACCAAATGTCCAGTCGGGGTTCGGGTCGCCAATAAAGGTTTGGTCGTTTGCATCAATTACGCCATCCCCGTTAATATCTTTCCACTTTACATCACCCAGCCATAAACCTGTAGAGCGATCGATCAGGTTTGTACCGTCTGGCCCTCCGGGTATTTGTACGGCATGGTTCTGAATTTCTTCTTTTGAAGTAAAGATGCCTTCCATTATATAACCATAGAACATACCAACAGGGCGGCCCACGGTTGTGCGCGAAGCTGTTTCAAAACCTGTGTACCAGTAGAGGTTACGGGTAAGGTCGGCACCAGCCATCTTTGTTACCTTGTTACGGTTTATCGTAACGTTGGCGTTAGACGTCCATTTCAATTTGCCTTTGTCAATATTCACGGTGTTAAGCGTTAACTCAATACCTTTGTTTTCCATGCTGCCCACGTTGGCAAGAGGGCCTTGTACCCGAGTGCCAAAAGTGGCGGGCAAGGTTACACGCAGCAGCAAATCATCGGTAAGCTTCCTGTAGATTTCACCGGTAAACTCCACGCGGCCGCCAAACAGCTCCAGATCCACGCCCACATTAATCATTTCGGTTGACTCCCATTTTAGCAGTGGGTTAGAGTAGGCATTGTTGCGAACGCCCGTGCCGAAATAGGTAATTTCAGTAGCGAGCGAAGATCCAAAACCATACTCACCAATTTCCTGGTTACCTACCCGGCCCCAGCCTGCTCTCAGCTTCAATAAGCTGATGGCTTCGGCCTGCGAAAGGAAATTCTCTCCTGAAATTTTCCATCCTGCAGAAACAGACGGGAACCACCCCCAACGATTGCCCGGGCCGAATCGCGATGATCCGTCTCTGCGTATGGTGGCCGTTAACAGGTAGCGATCGGAAAATGAATAATTAATCCTGGCCATGTACGAGGCTAACGAGTTCCAGCCTTTGTATCCATCGTTCAACTGGGTAGCCGCCACACCTTGGTTCATTATCGGAATATCATTGGGTACATCAATTTTATATGCCGTAAAGCCATCCCAGGTGCTCTTCAGCGCTTCAGTACCGGCCATACCTACAATTTCATGATTGCCAAAGGTTTTCGTGTAGGTTGCATAGTTTGTCCAGCTCCAGAAAAAACTCTGCCCTAATGAATTGCTCAACCGGCTTGTCGGGTTTTTGATTTGCCCCCACTCGTAGGTTGGCTGAAAAGACATGTTCACATTGTTATTATAGTTTACGGATAGCTCTGAGCGGAACTTTAAATCTTTAATGATTTGAAAATCTGCATACAGGTTAGCTATTACCTGGTTAGCCAGCACGGTATTGTTACGGAGCATAGCAAGAGCCACGGGGTTAGAGCCTATGTTGGCCGACTGGTTGGCCTGGTCGGGGCCTGCATAAGAGCCATCGAAATTTTTTACGGGGATGTGTGGTGCCATCTGGGCGGCCTGCGAGATCACTCCGTCTCCGCCATCCTGCAAGGTTATTCTCTCGTTCTTGCGCGAAAGTGCAAGGCTGGTTCCTACACGCATCCAGTCCTTTATCCGGGTATCTACATTGGCGCGTAAATTAAAGCGATTAAAATTCGAGCCGATTATTATCCCTTCCTGCGAAAAGTATCCACCGGATACCAAGTAGTTAGTAGCATCTGTTCCTCCCGATACACTAATGGTATGGCTTTGCATGGGTGCAGGCCTAAAAATTGCAGCCTGCCAATCGGTACCTTTGCCCAGTATGCTGGGGTCGGCAAAACGCGGGTCTTCATTTGCAAATATCTCTCGCGACACTTCATTATGATAATCTGCATACTGACGCAAATCCATCATGTCAAAAGTTTTATACACATCCTGCACAGAATAGAAGCCGTCATAACTTACCGAAGCCTCGTTTCTTTTGCCGCGTTTGGTGGTAATGATCACTACACCATTAGCAGCCTGTGAACCGTATATGGCAGATGCGGACGCATCTTTAAGAACGTTAATGCTTTCAATGTCATTCGGGTTAAGCGTGGCCAACGGGTTTACACTGGCGCCTTGCTGTCCGCCCGAACCGCCCTGCCAGTCGAAACCGGTAATGCCTGCGGCACGGCCACCCATACGCACCCCATCAATTACATACAGCGGTTCGCTGCTTTGGGTGAGGGAGGTTGTTCCGCGTATCCTGATGGAAACAGCGCCACCGGGCTGGCCGGAGTTTTGGGTTACCTGCACACCGGCAACCCGGCCCAGCAAGGCCTGGTCAACACTGGCGGTAATGGTGTTCCTGAGCGCATCGCCCGCTACAATAGAAACGGCACCTGTCAGGTCGCTTTTCCTCTGGGTCCCATAACCTACCACTACAATCTCCTGCAGGGCAGTTATATCTTCCTGCATGATGATGTTGATTGTAGTTTGGTTACCTACCGTAATCTCCTGGCTGGCATATCCTATAAAGGAAAATACCAGCACATCCTGGGGCGCTGCCTGGATGCTGAAATTACCCGAAGCGTCTGTGGTAACACCGGTAAGCGTACCCTTGATCAAAACGTTAACTGCGGGCATAGGCGCTCCCGATGCATCTTTTACAACCCCACTAACAACGGCTTTTTGCGCCATTGCCTGGGCGATTGTGAAAAGCAGGCACAACAGGATACCTGCCATTCGCAATTTGTTTTTTGGTAAAAACTCTTTTTCCATAGAGGTGTGTTTTGTTAGGATTAATAGATAAAAATGCGAAGCAGGATAAGGATGAAGAGCAATGCGATGATTCCTACGCCTATCTCGAGTCTTTTGAGGAAACGTTCGTTGCGTAAGAGCTCCTGGAATTTTTTGCGCATGTGTATTCGTCCTTTCCGGCTTTCATTCTTCCCTTTCAGAAAGGTTGAGCTTTGAGCCTTCTTGCGGGGTGGGTAAATCGCTCAAAAAAGGAGGGCAAACGTTTTCGGAAATACTGAAGCATCAATCTGTTGCATGAAACCCGGGATTTTTTTATAAAAACCAATGATGCTCTACGTTTGGTTTACTAAAACTTTGGAGTAAGTGGTGTAAACGATTGCGTAAATTCGTGAAGCGCGGGTGTCCCGAAATAAAAAACCCTGATCAATGATCAGGGTTTTTTATAAGCCAGGTTAATAATTAAAACTAATTACCCCCCGTGTAAGAGTCCCAGTTCAGGTCTGCCTGCGGATGCGGGAACTGGGTAAAGATTGTTCCGTTGTCATAGCTGGTGGGTATATCGCCAAGCCGATTATACCTGCGTGCATCAATCCAGCGATGGCCCCATGGCTCTGCCCATAACGAGTATCTTCTTTGGTATAATATCTCGCTGATAAGATCGTCCTTGGTTACAGCGCCACTATAGTCCCCAATCAATGCGGCATTACGGATAATATTAATGGCATCTTCCGCATCGCTAAGGTTTTGAGCCGAGCCTAATTGTGCAAGCGCCTCTGCCTTAATTAAAATCAATTCTTCGTTCCTGATAAACGGAATTGAAGAGGTGTTGGCCGCCCATCTTTTATCCTGGTGGGTTCCGGTTAAGGGGCCCGCATCGGTAGACACGGTTACGGGTGTGGTTCTTTGTAAAAACTTATCCGTTACACGCTTATCACCGGGTGTTGCATCTGCCAGGACAGACGGATGCACTACAATGATTGTAGACACCGATGCATTGGCTACATAAAACAATGGATTGAAAGCATCGGGAGGGGCTCCATATGGATGCGCTGGTCCCGCATTAAGATTTCCTGCTTCATCAATAAACGAAGCATTGACGGCATCCAAAGAGCCCTGCCAGTCTTTTCTATATAGATTTAACCTTGCCGCAATGGCCCGGTTAACCTGCTTCAGCGTTTCAATTGTATTAAAGCCTGTCCATCCCGCTGTTAGCCTGAAGGGAAATGCCCCGCTACCAGCAGCATTTAAATCCGCTAATCCATCATTGAGCAATGCTAATATATGGTCTAAGGCGTTTTCGTAAGAAACATAAGCACCCGGGCTAAGCGGGTTTGCCACATCCACCCTGATCCCATTTTGATAAACGAAATTTGCCGGGATCATGAACTGGTAACCCATGATCGTTTTTGCAAACCCCGAGATCGCGCGTCTTTCTGCATCAGAAACAACGGTGGTGTTGGCGGCTGCGTCTATCAGCACCTGTGCCTGCTTGATTGCCTGGTAAGGTGTTGCGTAAGATCCGCCCCCGGTTGCGCCAAATCCAAAGTAAGCGGCATCCGGTGTCCGCCCGTTCTGGCCAAGCCAATCGGTTTGGAACCTGGGATCGGAACCATTCAAATACCAGATCTCACGACCAAACGTATTCCAGGCCTGGCTTACATTTCCCACATAACCCCTGTGACGGGATTCCAGGCCGGTAAGAAGAAACTGCAATTGATTCTTGGTTGCATTGCTGGCCACACTGGCAACTGACGGGTTATTGGGGTCTGTTATTTCATCCAGCTCAAACGGATTACAAGCCGCCAGAACCGTAAGCCCCAGTAATAAATATTTATGAATTTTTTTCATAGATGTATTCGTTTAAAAATCTATCTGAACGTGGAAAAATAATCTGCGCATGGTTGGATAAGGCGCAATATCAACGTTGTTGGCAAGCGCTGCTCCAAAAGTTGAAGTTTCAGGATCGTATCCTTCATACTTGGTAAATAACAGTAAGTTATTTCCGGAAACACCTATACGGGCACGGCTAACTGCGTTGCCAAACCACTTGTCTGTGCTTGTTTTAGGAACATTGTAATACAAACCAACTTCGCGAAGCTTGATAAATGAAGCGTCTTGTACCCAACGGCCTGCGTTGTTGTACGGAGCCGGTGGCCGTTGACGGCCATTCGGAACACCATCACCGTCATCATCATCAAACCAGCCTTTGGTGGTACCGCCACTATCGGCAAGAAAGCTTTGCAGGTTAATGTTATCACCTCCTTTGCGCCACTCCCACATAAAATTCAGATCAAAGTGCTTCAGGAAGGTGATCGTGTTAAACCATGACATGGTAAAGTCAGGCTGAGAATCTCCCCATACTGTAAACTCACTGGGGCTGGTTGTAGTGGGCGTTCCAACAATTGTTGTTGGCGCAACTCCTTCTCTTATCAGGAAGGTTCCAAGCGCACTGCCAAACGCACCTGTCAGGTAAGATGGAATACCCAACCGGGTAACCATCGTTTCATTTTTCCACCACATTACACGCGAGAACCAGCGGACTTTATCTTTTTCCAGTACCGTACCGCCCAACGACAATTCTATACCCTTGTTCTCAAGCTCAGCTTCGTTGCTTGGGCTTGATGTTACGCCCGTTCCGGGCGCAAGGTTCAGGTTCTGAATGTTGTCTTTTGATCGCTTCACGTAATACGTTCCCTCGAAGGAGATCCTGTTGTTGAGCAATCCCAAGTCCAACCCGAATTCAATTTCTTCCGCACGCTCAGGAGAGATTAAGAGATTTCCGATCGTGGTTGAAACGGTTGACCCCAGCAAGCCACCGATATTAACACCATTAAGCGGTGTAAAGGTTGTACCAAACGGAACCGGGCCAGCGGTTTGTCCATACGCAAATCTTGGCTTTAGCTGGGATATTGACTTCGCGCTCCAGAATCCGAAGTTTGTCAGGTTAACAGCTACCGAAGCACGTGGAAATCCATAAAACTTATCTTTATCACCATTGGTGGTTGACTTATCCCAACGCATACCCAGCGTTCCTACAATTTTGTCTTGGTAGTTCATATCCTGCTGAATGAAAACACCGGCATCCTGCTGCCTGGATGTAAAGTCTGTTTCTACTTCCTGAACGTTTGCCTGCTTAATTGTTTTCTGACCCGGGCTAAGACCACGACCCCTGTTGAAGAGTACGTCTGTTTCAAAGTCCAAACGAACAATACCCAGCTGGGTAGTCATGTTAACCGCCTTCACATTGTAATCGTAAATAAATGCTGCCTGGAAATTGGTATTAAACGCTTCTTGCTTACCGATCAACAGGTCTCCGGGGTTTGCCTGGGCGCGTTGGTATTGCAAATCTTCAGGCAGGTAGATCATCGTTGAGTTCTGCAGGAAGTCCAACCCCCCGTTAAGCTTAAACTTAAGTATTGAGTTATCTGTTTTGAACAAGTTGGCGTCAAACGAAAACGCCTGGATAAAACGATTAACCAATGAGTTGTTGATACCCTTGTCTGTAACGGCAACCGGGTTTTCGGCAATGGTATAAGGGTTATCCGGATATACTCCCTGCTCATTGGGGAAGAGGTTAAAGTAGTTTGGCACATACGCCATAGGATAGCCGATACTTGCCCCTGTGTTGTTCTGGTTGCCGGTAAAGCCCCTGTCTGTTTCCGTTCTCAAAATATTTGAGTTAAGGGTGAACTGTACGTCCTTGGATAACTTGTGCTCAATGTTAGACCGGATGGAGTAGCGTTTAAATCCTGTCTTTTTTACCACTCCACTTTCATCTGTTATACCACCATTAATATAAAACTTGGTTTTATCATCTCCTCCGCTTACGGATACCCTGGTGTTGGAAAGAGTTGCTGTGTTGCCATAGAAATAATCTTCATAATCAATGAATCTTCCATTAGCATCATTAAAACGCTGAAGCTCAACCGGCCTTCTGGCAGCAGCGAAGAAAAAGTTAATCTTATCTTCACTCCAGTTGTCCACACCCAGTAACCTTAACGGTGTGCCTACGCCAATGTCCTGGTTAAATGAAACAACTGTTTTTCCTGCCTTTCCTTTTTTTGTAGTTATAATAATAACCCCGGCATTCGCCCGGGTACCATAAATCGCGGCAGCGGATGGCCCTTTCAGTATTTCAATGTTTTCGATATCGGCCGGGTTTAAATCAGCCAAACGGTTGGACCCATCATCCTGGGTAGAGGCACCAGCGCCACTTACAGTTGCACGACCTGTTCTTTGAAAGGAGTTATCGATATACACTCCGTCCAATACAATAAGCGGTTGTGATCCTCCGCCAAGGGTTGTAAGACCTCTTAACTGTATGCTCATCCCTCCACCGGGTGCGCCCCCGTTTTGCCGGATATTTGCTCCCGGAACTTTACCATAAATCGCGGCATCGGTGGTTTGAATTTGCGTGGTACCCAGCAGGTCTTTTGAGGATACTGACGCAACCGCATTGGCAAGGTTAGAGCGCTTTACGCTGGATGCCAACCCTGAAATTACAACCTCCTCAAGACTGGTTACGTCTTCTTCCAGACTAACACTAAGCGAGGTTGTAGCTGCCGAAACACTAACTTCTTTGGTGCGATAACCAATAAACGAAAATACCAGGACTGCATTTCCGCTGGCATCCACGGTGAAGCTTCCGTTAATGTCAGTTATCGTTCCTTGCGAGGTTCCCCTTACGGAAACATTTACACCGACTATCCCTTCACCGGAGCGGGCATCTTTCACTACCCCGCTTACCTGGAAGGACTGTCCATAAGCGGTTAACCCGGTTGCCAGGAGCAACACCAGCACTAACCGCTTAGTCTTTAGGTAGAATTTCATCATACTTTTATTGTTTTAGTTTAAAAATTACTCATTAAGATATACAATAAAAGTTACAGTTGTTAGCCGGCCATCATAAAATCAAAAGGGGTACATCCGGCTTAGCTTACCGCTCACACAAGCCGCCTTTGGCAATCCAGAGTGTCTGAAACTCCAATTGCAGCAGCCCTTCGCGCACGGCAGGGTCATTTTCGATTACGGCCGGATCAAGGTCGCCTTTCATTATCAGCACTCCTCCCTCGCCATCGCCAAACGTGGCTTCTGTAATTACATTACCGGTTTTAATGATCTCCTTCATGTAATCATCATGACTTTTAAAAATGCGGGGGGTATCCTGAATGTTAAACTTGGCTATGTTGGGGATGTAGCGGACAAAATGATACGTAACCATTTCGTAAGGCTCTTTAACAGCGCATGCGCCACCTACCCGCGGAAAGTAAGGCAGCACTTCTACCCGCCACCGGTTGGCCTGCACACCCGGGTCGGTTTGCAGCCATTCTTTTACCTGCTCTACCGATTTCGATTTGAAAATGAATATTCCGCCACCGCCATCAAACGGCCCGGCCGAAAGCAGCTTGCCTTCGCTGGCCAGCCGGCTAATGTTTGCGAGATGACCCTCCATTATTTTCTTTACTTCAGCTTCCGGCAGCCCGGCTTTATCGGTGCGCTTGTTCAGAAATACAAAAATTAATTCCGGTGTCTGTGCCTGGCTGATTAATGGAAAGAGGAAGAGCAGGAAAATAAATCGTTTCATGATGAAAGATATGCAATCTGAATTTTTTAACCGCAGAGGCGTATGAAATTCCTGGCGACTTTGCTCCTCTACGGTTAATTCCTCTGTTTTCCCACCAGCAGCACGCCTGCTAAAATCAAAACCGTTCCAATGATCTGTAGCCACGAAACGGTTTCCTGCAGAAAGAAGTACGCCATTAAAATTGTACTCACCGGGCCAATGCTGCCTACAATCGCGGCATTATCAGAACCTATCCGCTTAATGCCTTCCACAACTAAGTAAGAAGGAATAACGGTGGAAAGCACAGCCATCAAAAGGCCATACACATAGACTTGCGCGGAAAAATGGAATAACGAAACATCACTCGTAATAAAAAAATGAAGCAATACCCCGATCGAGGCAAAGCTCATGGCATAGCTGTTGAACTTCGCTGCACCAACCATCGGTATCAGCCGGCCGCTGCCTACAATGTAAGCCGCATAGGTAAACGCACAAATAAAGATCAGCAGCGAACCCAGCAAAAAGCTTTTATTGTGTACTGACTGTATATCTGCTTCGCTGATAAACGCGGCAAACAATCCTGCATAGGTAATTAACAATGCCAGCCATTGAATGGGTTTGATTTTTACTTTGAAGATTATGGCCGACATGAGCAGCACCAGCGTAGGGTAGACGAAAAGAATCAATCGTTCAATGCCGGCACTTACATATTGCAAGCCCAAAAAATCCAGCAGGCTGCTGACGTAATAACCTAAACAGCCAATTGCCGCTACGGCCAGCCATTGCTTACCCGTAAAGCGTACGTTGTTTTGCCGGGAAGACGAGAAAGCGGCTGAAACTATAAAGAAAGGAAGCGAGAAGATCATGCGCAGCGCCAGCAATGATATCGCGTCAACCGCTGTATCGCGATAAGCAAGCTTTACAAAAACAGCTTTGGTTGAAAAGCATATTGCCCCCAGCAAGGCGATCAGCACGCCTCCTGCAAAACCCGGCTGTAATTGTTTTGTCATTTACACTTTACCCAACTTTTGGTTTTTCATGGCATGGGTGTGCCGCGCACGCAGCAAACACCAGGGTAAGGGATGGATTTTGCGTAGCGGTGGATGTAATGCGATTTTCGTGCCTTGCCCTGCAATAATCATTTTCCAATCAGCGCCCTTGCCAGCTTCATCATATCGCTTTCGGAATTATACACGTGTGGCGAAACACGAATCGCATTACCCCGAAACGAAACCGAGATTTTATTTTTGATCATTCGCTTTTTCACTGCATTTATATCCGCACCTTGCGGCAGGCGCACACCAAACAGGTGGTAACCGCGCCAGGCCTCATCTTCAATCCAGTAACCGGCATCGCGCAAAAGCGCAACAGGCTTTTGGGTTATGGATGCACAATATTGCTGTATACGTTCCGGCTTCCATTGGTTTATCTGCTTCAATGCTTCCAGTAACATGGGCGCCAAAATAAAGTTGCTGCGTTCGCCTACTTCATACCGAAGCATGCCGGGCTGATATTCCTGCCGGTAATTAACAAGACCTGCAAAGTCTTCGCTGTGCAGGCGGCTGATCCAGTTTTCTTCAACCGGCTTTCCGTTGTTAAAATATTCTCCGTAATAAGCCAGCCCTAATGAGTAAGGCCCCATTAACCATTTGTATCCTGCACAGATAAGTGCATCGGGGTTAATCTCATCTGCATAAAATGGCAATGCCCCAACCGACTGTGTGCCATCAATTACGAGCAACGCGCCTACATCCCGGCTGCGTTTTCGTATTTCTTTAAGGTTGAACAATGTGCCATCCGTCCAATGCACATTTCCGAGGGCAACCAGTTTGGTTTGGCTGTCGATCGCTTCAAGCAAACGATCGTTCCAATGCCGGCCGCGATCAAGGGTTGCTTCGGGTGGAGCGACTACTTTAATCTGCACACCCGTATCATGTTGCAGCCGTTGCCACGGATAATAGTTACTGGGAAACTGTTCGGCAGCAACTACAATATTATCCTTTGAAGACAGCCTGATATTGTTCATTACATTAGCCATGCCGTACGATACGGATGGCACCAATACTACCCGATTGGGTTCTGCACGAATCAGCTTTGCAAATTCTTTTCTGATCTTTTCCGTATCGGTAAAAAAATCATGTGCCGATATAGTAGCCGGGTTTCTTTTTTTCAGGATGCCCGCAACGCCTTGCCGCTCAACCGCTTTAAGCAGGGGCGACATGTAGGCACAATTCAGATAAGTGTTGCTGCGCGGTAAAGAAAACTTAGCGCGTTGATTTATAAGTTTGGTCATAGAGAAGAGGCAAGCACATAAAGTTCACTTTTTTTTCATAATCCGGATACCGAACATTAAACTTGCGGTTACAATTTTTGTCGAAAGACAATCAAAGTTGTAGTTATGTTGGTTTCTGCAGAGATTTATCGGGGAATTGAGTTTGTTCGCATCAGTAAGCTGCCCCCACATCAGCAAGAAAAAATTAAAGACTCGCTTAAGCATGATCAGGTTATTAAGATTCTGATTGGCAATACTTTGGCCGATGACTGTGTTCAGTATCATGTGTATCAGGCCTGGTATATGCAGATGTTTCCCGCCAGGGTAACTAATAATACACAAAAGCCCCGGGCACCTGAAGCCCTCGCGCTCCAGGAGAAATAATCAATCCCACAAGCCGGCTGGCACTATCTCCAGCACATGGCCGGCAGGATCATTAAAGTAAAATGATTCAAGCCCGTTAGGCCAGCTTACGCAAGCCGTAATTGTAATTCCTTTCTGCTGAAGCTCAGACTTATGCGCTTCATATTCAGCAGCAGGAACTTCAAAAGCAAAATGATAGCGGCCGCTGCCATCGTGAGCGGGCGGGCTATCCTTTACACCCGATGCGGCCGGGTTAAAACAAAGCAACACGCTGCTTCCGGCCCTGAAGAAAATATGCTGGCCCGCCACTTCGCCAATAACGGGAAGGCCTAACCGGGTATGGTAAAAAGCCCGGGCATCCTCCAGGTTGTGGAAATAAAGGCAGGTTTCTTTGATCTGTATAACGTTCATACGCAACACCTGTTTTCTACCTGCTGTTTCTGTTGTTTTAACCCTATAAGATTGAAAATCTGGCTATTATAAAACCGCCCGAAAAAATAGTTCCGCAAGCCACGCGAAATAGTTGTCCACAAAGAACTGATTAATGGGAATAGTATTAACGTTTTGATATTCAATGTATTAAGCATTAACAATCCGGTAATGTGGATAAATATGGAATTTTGTGGAATTCTATTTTGATCCATTTTTGGTTAATTATAAGTGGCTGAATTTTACTTCTTTACCAAATTCCTTTCCTGGCTCTTACACGGTCTAAATTTAGAATTCGTTAACAAACATTGTCCTTAAATTTTGCGTTTTTGCAGGGTATGAAATTTATCCGGATTTCAGTTGTTCTGTTCGTCTTTGCCTTGCCGGCATCTGCTCAACGCATTCCGCAGATCAAGCTGAAGGAATTGCAGCAACTGCTTACCACGCCCCGCGAAAAAGTCCAGGTGATCAATTTCTGGGCAACCTGGTGTGCCCCCTGCGTAAAAGAGCTGCCCCTGTTTGAAAAGCTCAAAGCTGATAACCAGCATGTGGAGATTACCTTGGTAAGCATGGATTACGACCTGGACCCGGATCCCGCCAAAGTAGAACGTTTTGCAACACGAAAGAATTTGCAAAACAAAGTCCTGATACTGGCCGAAACAGATCCCAACTCATGGATCGATAAAGTTGATAAAAACTGGAGCGGTGCTTTACCGGCCACCATTGTGATCAATACCAAAACGGGTAAACGTAAGCTGGTACAAAAAGAACTGCACGAGGGCGACCTCGAAAAACTGATAACCGAAGTAAGTAACTAAAACCAATTATGCTATGAAAAAATTATTTGTTGTTCTGTTGGCGTTGATTGCCGTGGCTGCAAGCCCGGTAAAACAAGGTTTTGAGGTAGGCGATACAGCCACTGATTTTAAGTTGAAGAACGTTGATGGTAAAACCGTATCGCTGGCCGATTATAAAGATGCGAAAGGTTACATCGTAATTTTTGATTGCAACACGTGTCCTTATTCCAAGGCCTACAATCAACGGATCATTGATCTGAACACCAAGTATGCGGCCAGTGGCGTTCCGGTAATTGCCATTAATGCGAATGACCCCAACGTGTCCTCTGGCGATTCATTTGAAGAGATGGTGAAATTGGCGAAGCAGAAGGGATACAAGTTTCCCTACCTGGTGGATGAAACGCAGGAAGTAGCCAAAGCTTATGGCGCAACCAACACCCCGCACGTGTTTGTGCTTTCCAAAGATTTGAAAGTAACATACATCGGGGCCATTGACGATAACTCGCGCAAAGCGGATGCCGTTAGCAAACGCTATGTAGAAGATGCAGTAGATGCATTATTGCAGGGAAAGGCTGCCCCAACCACCAAAACCAAAGCCATTGGTTGCGGCATTAAGTGGAAGAGCGCTTAATTAACTAAAAGACAAGGTTAATTTTTGAATTGGAGGCGCCTGATTACAGGCGTCTCGTTTTTGTATCTTCATGCGATGCTTTTTTCAACGATATCGTGCTTAACCTTGGCCGGCACGGAGCAAGCGCGATAAAGAAAGAAATCGAAAGTGATTACTTCTTATTGATCAGCGGAATTTCTACCTCTTCGCTCCACATATATTTATTAAACCATTGCCAGTTATGCCACGTAGCCGCCAGGCGCTCTTTCGGCTTGTTAATGCCATGCCCGAAGCCTTTATATACAATCAGCTCGGCCGGCACATTTTTATCGCGCAAGCCCTGCAACAGCTCATACGCATTGGCTATCGGCACGCGTCTGTCAAACTCACCATGCTGAATAAGCGTAGGCGTTTTGGCTTTGTTAATGTTTGTGATGGGTGATGTTTTCTTATAGATCGATTCATCACTCCACGGTGTTGCTTTCAGGTACTGCCTCGTAAACGGATGGATGTCCGTATTCACATAGTAGGTCATCCAGTTGCTTATACCGGCCCCGACTGAAACAGCTTTAAACGCATCGGTATTGGTGGTAAGAAAAGCCGAAATGTATCCGCCCTGGCTCCAGCCCATGCAGCCCATTTTTGTTTTATCGATCATTCCTTTTTTATCAAGATATTCTACCCCGCTCATTACATCCCACATATCGCCCACGCCCAGGTTTTTTACATTAAGCGAACGAAACGCTTCGCCATAGCCGGCAGAGCCGCGATAATTCGGACGTAAAACCAGACAGCCTTTATCAAGCCATTGCAGCAACGGGTAAACATAGCCGGGCACAGGGGTAGGCGTATCAATGCCGGTTGGGCCGCCATGGATCACTACCATCAACGGATATTTTTTTGAAGGATCGTAATTAGCAGGCTTGTGCAATACACCTTCTATTGTAGCGCCATCCTTACTTTTCCAGCTTACTACTTCGCTTTGCGCAACCTTCCAGCCGGCAACCTGGCCGGTCATGCCGGTTATTTGTTTTGTGTTTCCACCTGTTGATATAAATACTTCATTCAACTGATCTCCGTTGCGGCCTACAAAAGCAACTGTGCTGCCATCGCCTGAAAAAGAGAAGCCATAAACCTGGTCGGGTGAAGAAAGAAATACGGAATGATTGCCCGATACCGGGTCGATTTTATAAAGCGGGCGTTTTGTTTTGTTCCAAAGCGATGCATAAATGCCGGAGCGTGTCCAGGTAAAGCCTCGCAGGTTTTCATCAAGGTTTTTGGCAAGCTGCCTCACTGCTTTTGTGTTTACATCAACCGCAAAAAGCTTAGCGTTTGAATAAAAGTTGGAGGTTGTATCCGATCCGCTTGAAGTAAACAAAATTTCTTTTGAATCGGGCGACCAGTCTTCCAGCACATCCGAGCTGGCATTGGTAACTATGGGTGTAACTTTTAAATCGGCAAGGTTTACAACCGAGATGTCTGACTTGATGAATGAGTTGATGAGCGGGTTGGGCTGATGACCAAATGCAATGTGCTTCCCATCGCGCGAAACAGAAAAAGAAGTAACGGTAAATTTTCCTTCTGTAATACGTTGTGCTTTGGGCCACTCTATGCAGCCTGCTTTTGTTTTAAGCGAGTCCACCGTTTCATAGCAAGGCAGCTCGGTAGGGTCAGCCATTTCCGGGTTAACATCTGTTTTCCATAAATGCGAAAAAGAATATTCGCGGTCGTCTGCTTCAAATGCCCCATATCGCTTTTCGCGATCTTTTTTTGATTTGTCCTCCTTTTCAGGCTTTACGAATACAAGCTGCCGTCCGTCCGGGTGCCATTCATAAAAAGAAACGCCTTCCTCTTCGCGGGTAACAGCACGGGCTTCACCGCCATCCGCACGCATTACAAATACCTGGTTCCTGCTTCCCCTGTCAGATAAGAACGAAATCCATTTGCCATCGGGTGAGAATCGCGGAGCTGTACTTGTACCACGCGCATTGTTGGTTAGCTGAAATGGCTTTGAGCCTTCGCGCCACAGCCAGATTTCAGTATCGTACCGGTTATCGTTCCAGTCGGTTGTCTGCACCGTATAAGCAACCGCTTTTCCGTCAGGCGAAATGGTTGCCCCGTTTATATTGCGCAGGGAGATTACTTCTTCAAATGTGGGTACGCGCTGAGCAAATGCAAAATGCGCTGCTAACAGCAGCAGGAAAAGGCTACGTTTCATAGTTCAGGTTGTTTGGTTGGCGAATAAAGGAATAAATCGCTGAGGAATCCGGAACTTTTACACCGATGGAAGGCCACTCTTACAACCCCAACAGGCAACCATGTGTCTAACCGGCATAACAACAAATTTTTATGAGAAACAACTTTTGGGGTTTTGTGCTGATCGCTTTGGTGTTTTCATCGTGCGCGGATGATACGCTTCGTGTATCATGTGATGATGGTGTGCGGGCAACCGTTCGCGATCTTACCGGGTTGGATGGGTGCGGGTTTGTGTTTGAATTAGCCGATGGTACCCGGCTGGAGCCGCAGCGTTTGGCCTATTGCGGTACGCCGCCTCTGCCCAAAGAAGTAACAGAAGATCCGCTCTATAATTTTGAATGGGCAGATGGTAAACAGGTTATTATCGGGTTTGAGGAGATAGCGGACGTGGCCAGCATTTGCCAGGTTGGCCCGATTGTAAAAATCACATGCCTTAAAGATGTTCCTGCTGCATCTGAAAAATTATAATCATGAGAGCAATGGTAAGTGCCCAACCTTTCATGATACCGCGAAAGATGGCGTGCTGATCTGGAAGAAAAAATAAAAAAAGTTGTGAAGTTTATTTTTTGTTCATCTCCATGTAATCCACTGTTAAATTCACCAACGCTTTTACACCCGTAATCATAGCCGTTTCATCAATCATAAAATCGGCCGTGTGGTGTGTGGGCTGCGCTTCCAGATTCATGCCTGCCGGGTAAGCGCCCAGGAAGAAAAAGAAGCCCGGCACGCTGCGTTGATAAAAAGAAAAATCTTCGGCCATGGTTACCGGTTGTGTTACAACTACATTTTCTTTTCCGGCCGTACGCTCAAGTGTAGGCGCCATTTTCTCAGTGAGCGCTGCATGGTTAATGGTTGCCGGGTACATGATCTGGATATCCACTTCGGCTGTAGCTCCTGCGCTCTCCGCTATCTTTTGTGCCGTGAGCTTAATTTTTTCATGCACCTTCTTTTGCATGTCGTCATCAAACGTACGGATGGTTCCTTCAAGCGTTGCCGTTTCCGGAATAATATTTCTGCGCACACCGGCATGTATGCTGCCTATGGTGATTACAGCCCCGGCTTTGGTTAATTCGGTTTGCCGGCTCACAATAGTTTGCAAGCCCTGGATAATCTGCGCAGCTACTACAACCGGATCTACACTATCCCATGGAGTAGCGCCATGCGCTCCCTTGCCTTTCACTACTATATCCACACCATCAACGGAAGCCATTAAGCCGCCACTGCGGTAAGCAAGCTGCCCGGATGGAAGCAGCGATTGAATGTGCAAGCCAAAAATGGCATCCACTTTAGGGTTTTCCAGCACACCTTCTTTTACCATCAGCTCAGCGCCACCCGGCCATTCATCTGCCGGGGCGCCTTCTTCTGCCGGCTGAAAAATAAATTTCACAGTGCCTTTAAGGTCTGCTTTGTGTTTGGCTAAGATTTCTGCTGCTATCAACAGCATGGCCATGTGCGCATCATGCCCGCAGGCATGCATTACTCCCGTTTGCTGGCCGCCAAATTCTGCTACCGCTTTTGAGGCAAATGGCAACCCGTTTCGTTCGGCAATGGGCAACGCATCCATATCGGCACGCAAGGCAACCACCGGGCCGGGTTTTCCTCCTTTTAACAGCGCTATCACTCCTGTTTTGGCAACCGGGTATTGTACTTCGAGCCCAAACGATTTTAAGCGCTCAACAATCTTGGCGCTGGTTTTAAACTCGCGGTTGGATAGTTCAGGATGCTCGTGAAAATACCTGCGCAATTCTATAAGCTTTGGTTCAAGCGCTTTTGCATCGGCATCAATTTTGGATTGGAGTTTGGGATTTACCTGGGCTAAACCGGGAACCGTTAAATAACCGATGCATAAAATCGTAAGCGTAATCCTTATCATAGGAAGTTAAGTTCTGAACGTTGGATAAAATCAAAGTTATGTAATTAAGGCATACAAAAAAGGATTAGGAATTTACTACATTTGGCTATCAAAACATGGTTATGGACATTGCTGTAAAGAAGGTGGAGCTGATTGAATGGCTGGCGCGATTACAGGATGAAAAGCTCATCCAGCGGATAGAGGCATTGAAAAAAAAATCCGTTAATGATATGTATGAGCAAAGAATGCCTAAGAACTTCACACAATTAGTAGAAAAGCTGAAGGAATCCGAGCATGATGTGATGGAAGGTAATGTGCATGCGCAAGAGTCTGTGGAGAATTACTTTAAAGCCCGATTCAACCCCGTTGGCTTTCGCTGATTTTCTTTCTAAGTTGGCTGTCGTTTTCTTTTAAACTTTGGCCGACATGAAAAATCGTTTACTCTTTCTTTTGTTGTTGTGTGCTTTTGTTGCATCCGCGCAGCAAACCCCACCCCTTCGCAAATCAATCGAAACTTCCACACGCGCCATCCGCAGGGATGTGCCTATGACCAACTCCATCCGCAAAGCCTTTCAGGAAGGCACGCGTGATTTTACCGGCAGGCCCGGCCCCAATTACTGGCAGTTGGAAACGGACTTCTACATCAACGCCAGTCTTGATCCGGCTACACAAATCATTACCGGCACCGAAAAAATTATCATTCACAACAACAGCAAAGACGAGCTTAAAACCCTTGCGCTTCGCCTCGATCATAACATCTTCCGGGCCGATGTGCCGCGCGGTTCCTCCACGCCTGCCGAAACCACAGACGGCATGATCGTTACCGGCATAAAAATAGCCGGTAAGGAAGTTGATCTTAAAGCAACGCCTGCGGCACGAAATGAAGCGCCCAAGCTGGCCGTTATAAATCTTAACAGAACGGTAGCCACGCTTATCCTGGATGAGCCGATAAAGGCCGGAACAACAACCGAGCTTGAAATTGCCTGGCATACCAAGCTGCCCGGTGGGCCTAACGGTCGCGGCCACCGCATGACGCAACGCTTCGACAGCAAATTGTTCCAACCCACGCAGTGGTTTCCGCGCTTAGCCAAGTACGATGACCTGCGCGGATGGGAAGTTAGCCCGTACCTCGGGCCAGCTGAGTTTTATAACAACTTCGGCAAGTTTGATGTACGGCTTACTGTACCGGGCGGCTGGATCGTAACCGGAACAGGTGTGCTGCAAAACCCCAATGAAGTATTGACGGAAGTTGCACGCCAGCGGTTGGCAACTATTCTCAAGTCAGACGATGAAATCACCATTGTAGGCGAGAACGAAGCCCGTACTGCTCCCGGAGAAAAATTAACCTGGCATTTTGTAGCCGATAAGGTAAATGACTTTGCCTGGGCTACTGCCGAAAACTTTACCTGGAAAGGAACGCGCGCTACCATTCCCGGCAAGGGGCCTGTGCCGATATACATGGTATATCTTCCGGAGCGGGAAAAATATTTTGAACGTGCGGGAAAAATTACCCGTCATGCATTAGAGTTCTATTCAAACCTGTGGGCGCCTTATCCGTTTCCCCAGCTTACGTTACAGGACGGCCCCAGCGCAGGTATGGAGTACCCGATGGTAATTAACTCCAACCAGGGTGCGGCCGATCACGAAGCGGCTCACCAATGGTGGCCCATGATGGTAGGCACAAACGAAACCCGTTATGCCTGGATGGACGAAGGCTTTAATCAATACATGAACATCCTGTCGGATGCCGATGATAAAGGTAAGCCGTATAACCTCGATGGTCTCGGGCAGAGCTATGGCCGCATGAGCGGAGAAGAAAGCGAGGCTCCGATGATGTGGAGCGCAAATGATGCAGGCACCGGGTATGGTTACCAGACTTATTTAAAAACTCCGCTTATGTTATCCATGTTGGGAGGCATTGTGGGTGATGAAGCGTTGATCACCGCGATGAAAGATTACACCAAAGCCTGGAGCTACAAGCATCCATCGCCCTGGGATTATATTTTCTTTATGAACAACGCACTCGGCCAGGACCTGGAATGGTTCTGGTATTACTGGCTGTGGACAACTGAATCGGTTAATGGTTCTGTTAAAGCTGTTAAAACCGCTAAAGGCAAAACAACCGTTACGGTGCACCAGGCCGGAGAAATGCCATCGCCTGTTGTGCTGAAAGTTGAGTTTGAAGCCGAAGGCCGTGCCATTAAGAAAGTAGAGAACGCAAAGATGATCGATGCCAACACGGCCATTGTTACGTGGCCCGTATCGGTCTGGTTTGATGGCAGGCGCACGTTTGATGCCACGATGAACTTTGGCGAACGCAAAATCAAAAAAATTACGCTCGATCCTTACGGTCGCTTTCCGGATAATGACGTGAAAGACAACGTGTGGCCGAGGGAGTAACCGGCAGTAAGCAAGGGGCAGCAGGCAGCTATTGCTTGTTGCTTTACTGCTCCTGCCAACTGGTTATCTTTTGTTAATGCTCTTGTTATAAACAGTTGCAAGCACATGAATTGGGTAAAAATTTTCAATTCCTTGCAGGAAGCGCAAAGCCGGTTAACCGAAAACAAACCACAATTAGTTGTGGCCGGTAGCATACGCATTTGCCTCGTTATGCGTGGCGATCAGTTTTTCGCGGTAAGCAACAGATGCACCCATAACGGGGAATCGCTGAGCAAGGGCAGGGTAAATTTCAGCAACGAAATTGTTTGCCCCTGGCACGGTTACCAGTTTGATCTGCGTACGGGGCGCGAGTACCGGCAACGCTCGGCCGATCTGGAAACCTTTCCTGTTAAAATTGAAGCCGATGGCGTTTACATCGGCATGTAAAATGTTTCGCAATAGTTTATAACTGATGTTACGCAAAACCATTTGGGTATGATGTCAGTCTGAGCCTGTCGAAGACTATTCCCGTACAGAAAATCGGTTTCGACAAGCTCAACCTGACACCTTATTATTAGTTTTGCGTAACATCGGTTTATAACTTTCTGTCGTTAGTCGTGTACATGAATTTACGGTTTCTGTTTTTGCTTGTTTGCCTGCCGCTAAGCTCGTTGGCCCAACTGGCGCATACTTCTGAAAGTATTATAAAAAGTCTTTCGCTTACCAACCAGGTGCCTGATGGATTGCTGGCCCAGCGTTCGGTGGTGCTGTACGAAGGCACTCCTGGCAAGAAAGAATTTGAAGAAATTCAGAAAGCGTTTCAGCAAACGGGCATCGATGCCGTTTCCTATTTTGCAAGCAACCGTGTGCTGGCCGGGGCCGATCCGCAGCGTGCATTCGCCAATCACCTCAGCGCACGAAACATTGCTTTCATTATCCTGCTTAACAAGACCACAACTGCCTACACGCTTACCTTTTTTCGCTTTAATGGCAAGGCCGGTTTGCTTGATGCCGGTTCGGCCGGGTGGCAGCAAAGCAATGCCGTGTTAAAAGAGCTGTTGCTTACGGTTTACCGGTTCGCCATCAGCAATCAGAAAAAGCAGAACCTGCTGATCAACGATCTCCCGGAAATGAATAACACGTTTAAGTATTACGATGGAAGGCGAAGCGAAATGTATACTTCGCTGGTTAAATCGTTTAAAGTGGCTGTGCCCTCCATGGGCAACGAAAAAGACGATGCCCAACTCGACCAGGTTCTGAAAGAACATTTCCCGTTGAAGTATGAGATTGTAAATGCGGATATGGCTGAAACGGATCTTGAGATAAAAGGATTCAAAACCATTATTCGCTTTGTGCATACCTCCGGGGCAATCGCGCGCGAATTGCTGGAATACGATGAGTCCAAAACCGGAACCGCGCTGGCATCGGCTGCGATTGTAAATGGCGAAGCCCAGCTCAAAACCATTCCGGTTAACACCACTATTTATAAGTTTTACATCAAGCAGCTGGACTATGGCAACCTGTTCCTGGGCAACAAGTGGGATGCCGATACCGATTGGAAGCAGGCCCTTATCAACCATTTATACCTGATGCGCCAGCAGCTCAATTATTAGATTGGGTTCTTCATTCCCCAGGAGGCTTGCGCTCATCCCTTTCTCTCGTTATCTTTGACCGCTTTACTGGTTTTAGAGCCAGATTTTTTAAACTTAACTTGCGGCTTCGGTCCTGATTTTTTAGCGATGAGTTTACTCCACAACACCATGTTTAAGCGTTTTTCCATTGGCGCAGTTGCGGTAGCTGCAATAGCCGGAATCTATCTTCTGATTGACAGCCGTACTTCCTGGCTCTCGCAGGATGGCGACTATGCTGCCGAGGCCGATTCTGTTCAGCATGTTGAGCGCGAAATCATACTTCCTGTTCTTATGCACGGTATGGTTGTAAACAATTTACATGTAGTAGAAGATGAGGTAAAACGCAATCAACGTTTCAGCGACCTGCTGAATGGCTATTACATATCTCCGGTTGTAAAACAGCAGCTCAACCTGTTGCCCCGCTCCGTTTACGATTTCAGAAAAATATCGGCACACAAAAAATATACTTTGCTGGTTGAGCACGATTCGCTAAAAACAGTAAAGGCGTTGGTTTATGAGCCCAACGCGGTTGATTATGTGGTGTTCCATTTAAAAGATTCGCTGCTGGTGGAATCCTGCCAGCGCATGGTAGATACCGTGCAGCGCAGCATTTCGGGCCGCATTGAATCCACGCTTTCGCATACGATCGAGGCCCTGAACATTTCACACGATCTCACCAACAAGTTTGTGGATATCTTCGCCTGGCAGGTTGATTTTCAACGTTTGCAGAAAGGCGATCAGTTTAAGCTGATCTATGAAGAAAACCTGGTGGAAGAAAAGCCGGTGGGCATCGGGCGCATACTGGGTGTTTATTTCGAGCACTCCGCGAATGGTTATTATGCTTTTCCGTTTGACCAGGGAGATGGTCCTGATTATTTTGATGATGAAGGCAACAGCCTGCGAAAGGCTTTATTAAAATACCCGATCGAGTTCACGCGCATCAGCTCGCGGTATTCCACGAATCGTTTTCACCCGGTAGTAAAGGTTTTCAGGCCGCATCTCGGTACTGATTTCGCAGCGCCAACCGGTACGCCTATCCGTTCGGTGGGTGATGGCATTGTGGAAGAAGCCCAGTATAAAACCAATAACGGTAACTATGTAAAGATCCGTCATAACGGCACCTATACAACCGGCTACCTGCACATGTCTAAAATTGCGAGCGGTATTACACCCGGCACACGCGTACGCCAGGGGCAAACCATCGGCTATGTAGGCAGTACCGGTTTGGCCACAGGCTCCCATCTTTGTTATCGTTTCTGGAAAAACGGGGTACAGGTGGATGCGCTCAGGGTGGAATTACCTCCTTCATTACCGGTTAAGGCCGATCATTTTCCGGCTTTCGAAAAAGTTAAAACCGATCTTATCCAACGGTTGCAGCTAATACCCTTTCCGGCAAAAGAAATACAGCCGGAAGTTGCCATGCGCTAACCGTACGATTATTAGCACAATTTTCCTGTTACTTTTTTGTTTCTGAAGTAACTTACCATCAATTCCATTTGGTATGAGGTTGTGGGTTTTCTTCGGATTGGTATGCCTGGCTATTAGCAGCCACGCGCAAAAAGTCGGTCTGGTTTTAAGCGGAGGCGCTGCAAAGGGCATTGCACACGTGGGTGTTTTAAAGGCGCTGGAGGAAAATGAGATCCCGATAGATTATATAACCGGGACATCTATGGGGGGCATTGTGGGGGGCTGTTATGCCGCAGGCATGAGTCCCGCGCAAATTGAAGAGATCATCCTGTCAAAAGAATTTTTGCAATGGGTAAACGGCCAGCTGGAAGACGGGCATAACTATTACTTTACCCGCGATGATGATGATGCAAGCTTTCTCCGGCTTAATCTTTCACTTGACTCTACATTCTCAATCCTGTTCAACAGCAGCCTGGCAAGCGACCTGTCCCTTAATTTTGCACTTGCGGAAAAGCTGGCGCAGCCATCGGCTATTGCACACAATAATTTCGACAGCTTATTTGTTCCCCTTCGTGTAATTGCATCCGATATTTTTACGCAAACCGCTGTTTCCCTTGGTAAGGGTGCATTAAGCGATGCCATTCGTGCCACCCAAACGGTGCCGTTTTTTTATAATCCCATCCGCATTGATGGCCGGTATCTTTTCGATGGCGGACTTTACGAGAATTTTCCTGTGGGTGTAATGCAACAAACATTTAAGCCCGATGTGATCATCGGCAGCAATGTTTCGTCCAAAATCTATAATGAGTATCCCTATGGTGAAGATGACAAGCTGATTGCGCGTTCGCTTCTTTATATGCTTCTTGACAAATCCAACCCATCGGATATTCCCGAGTCTGGCGTTTACATTCAACCTGATTTGAAGGGTTACACTTCTTTTGATTTTGCCAAAGCGCGCGCGCTTATCGACAGTGGCTATTCGCAGACCTTACGACAAATGGAAGAAATCAAAAGCAAGATAGCCGCGCGTGTTTCCTGCGATGCTGTTGCAGAGGCCCGCAATAAGTTTAATAACAGGAGCGCCCCATTCTTAATAGACCACATCGAGTTTGATGGCTTTAATCCAAGCCAGCAGAAATACATCAACCGGTTCTTCAAAAGCGGCAAAAGACCGCTTACGTTTAACGAAATAAAATCCGGCTTTTACACCCTTGTGTCTGAGTACTATTTCAAAAATCTGTATCCCGGATTTACATTCAACGAGGCCGAGAATAATTTTAACTTCACGCTCTCCAAACGACCACAGAATAATTTCCCTGTGGATTTTGGCGGTGCCATTGCCACCCGTGGTATCAGTCATATTTACCTGGGGTTGAATTATTATCATTTTAACCGATCGCTCACACACGCTAACCTGAATTTTTACCTCGGGAATTTTTATAAGTCTGTACAGGCGAAAGCCCGTATCGATATTCCCAACCGGGGTGTTTATTACCTGGAGCCTTATGCAACCGTAAATGACTGGGACTTCCTGCAGGGACGCGATCTGTTCAGGCCCGATACAAACCCAACCGCACTTTCGCGCATAGACCGGAAGATGGGAGTTGACTTTGCCATTCCATTCGGAAAAAACTACAAGCTGAAAATTGGTGGGGCTTATATCAACAACCGCGATCAATACATCAACTCCCCGGTGCTGGTTTCAACCGATACATTAGACGTGCTGCGGCTGGATGGCTTACGTTCCGAAATCAGCGTTTCTTCCAATACGCTTAACCGCAAGCAGTATGCCTCGAACGGGCGAAACTTTATGTTGTCGCTCAACTGGTTTAATATGAATGAGAAGCTGGTTCCCGGCAATACGTCCGTAATTGACGATATAAAATCACAATCTCGCAACTGGTTACGCGCACGCATTACCCTGGAACAATATTTCAGAAAAGGCTTTTACAGCTCTGGTTATTTGCTGGATGGTGTGCTCTCCAACCAACCGGTTTTCAGCAACTACCAGGGATCCATCATTAATGCCCCCGGGTTTAATCCTTTACAGGATAGCAGAACACTTCTGCTTGAAAACTTCCGGGCTTATAATTATGTAGCCGGGGGCTGGCGAAATGTTTTTACCCTGCGCAAAAGTCTTGATTTCCGGTTGGAAGGGTACTTGTTTAAGCCCTTCCAGGCGCTCTTGGCCGGGCAAAACCAGGAGGTAACTTTAACCAGCGACATTACTAAAATCTACTTTACCGCTACCGCAGGATGGGTGCTGCATTCTTCCGTGGGACCCATCAGCTTAAGTGTAAACTACTATGATGATGCTCAAAACGAATTGGGTATTTTGCTGCATGTAGGGTTTCTGCTATTCAACAAATCTTCAATGGATTAGTTTTCACACCCTTGTACGGTTATGCCCCTTTCCGCACGGTGTTGGAATCATGTAATTATTTTATGCTTTTTTAATTTTTAGCTATGTTTATACTTCGATTCTAATACCCTTTCGGGAAACCTATGATCAAACGATTTTTGTTCTTTTCAGGCCTTGTTGTGTTCTCTTTGTCTGCCCCGGCACAGTCCGTTCAATGGGCTTCCCGGGTTTTGGACGTATCTTCCGAACTAACACCGGTTCAATACTCAGCCCAGCAAGCTTTGGGCAAGCCCAACGTGTTACCAGCAGGCGGTCAAAATCCGGGAGCATGGACTCCCGACAAACCAAAACGCACCGAGTTTATTAAGCTGGGTTATGATAAGCCCATGCAGATACAACAGATCGCAATTGCGGAATCCTATAATCCGGGAGCCTTATATAAAGTATATGTCTATGACGAAGCCGGCCGCGAATACCAGGTTAACACATTTAACCCGATGGCTGTGCCCCTGCAAGGCCGAATGCTTAACGTGTTTGTGGAAAAAACCAGCTACAAGGTAGCCGCTGTTAAGCTGGAGCTTGACGGCAGCGCATTGCCCGATTACTTTTCAATTGATGCCGTTGCCATTTCTGATTCACACATTCCGATTATTGCCGACATCAATTTACCTGAATTGTTAAGCAAAGGATTGGTAGTAGAGCGATTGGATACGAATGTAAACAGTGATTACAGCGAGTACAACCCCCTGCTTTCACCGGATGGAAAAACACTTTATTTCAGCCGTAAAAATCACCCCGAAAATGCAGGCGGCACCAGCGACAAAGAAGATATCTGGTATTCGGAGCTTGGACCGGATGGCAAATGGTCCCTTGCCAAAAACATGGGGCCGCAATTCAACAACAAGCAACCCAATTTTGTAAATACGGTAGCTGCCACGCCCGATGGTAAGTCGGTAGTTCTCCTGCTTGGAAACAAGTATCTGGAAAAAGGCAAGATGGTAGCCGGTGTATCCATCAGCACCAATGTGGGCGGAACCTGGAGCGAGCCGAAGGCGCTTGAAATTGAAAACGACTATAACTACAACGAAAAAGCAAACTACTTCCTGACCAACACCCGTAAAGCCTTGTTGATGTCAGTAGAGCGTGAAGACACCGAAGGTGGCCGCGACCTATACGTAAGCTTTGAAAAAGAAGACGGCAAATGGACCGAGCCTCTCAACCTCGGTAAGTCCATCAATACAGTCGGTGAAGAATCCGCTCCCTTCCTCGCTTCGGATGATAAAACGCTTTACTTCTCTTCCAATGGATTTAGCGGTTATGGTGGCAGCGATGTGTTTATGTCAAAACGTTTGGATGACACCTGGACAAACTGGTCGGCTCCCGAAAACTTAGGGCCGGATATTAATACCAAGCTGGATGATTTGTTCTTTAACATTCCCTCCACCAGCGAATATGCTTACTACTCGCGCGGTGTTACCGTTGATAACTCGGACATTTTCCGGGTTAAGATGCCGATGTTCATGACTCCCGAACCTATTGTTATTGTAAAAGGTAAGCTGATCGATGCCAAAACGGGGGAACCTATTGGTGCAAAAATTATTTACGAGCGCCTGCCTGATGGAAAAGAAGTGGGCGTAACATATTCCGATCCTAAAACCGGAGAATATGAAATTCATTTGCCGGGCGGTCATTTATACGGTTTCCGTGCAGAGGCAGAAGGTCATATTTCTGAAAACCAGAGCTTGGATTTACGCGGCTTTACAAAAGATGGAGTGCTGACCAACAAAGACATTACGCTTGCGCCTATTGAAGTAGCGGTGGTTGATGTAAATACAACCATTAAGCTGAATAACATCTTCTTCGACTTCGATAAATCTGAACTGAAAGCAGAGTCGTTCCCGGAGCTCAATCGTATCGTATCGTTGATGAAAGAGAAAAGCGCCATGCAGGTTGAGATTGCCGGGCATACTGACCCGGTCGGAACAGAAGAATACAACCTCGGGCTTTCCGAACGCAGGGCCAAAGCTGTAAGCAATTACTTAGTAAAGCAAGGTGTTGATGCTTCGCGCATTACAACAGTATTCTTTGGAGAAAGCAAACCGATCGACACCACACATACCCGCGAAGGAAATCGCAAGAACAGAAGAGTTGAGTTTAAAATCCTAAAGCTGTAAAAAATGAAGATTCTTTTTTCTGTCTTGCTTGTCGGTTTTACATCAACCGTATTTGCGCAGGCCGATACCCTGATTTATGCACAGGGTAACATTACCAGCGCAGCTACCAAGGAGCCGGTAGTGGCCAGGATCTCTTACCAGAGCTTACCCTATGGCAGCAAGGTGGGCTTCTTCTCCGGAACTTCATTTTCGTTTCCGCTTTATGATAATGAGAAGTATTCTATTATTGTTGAAGCAAATGGTTTTGCTCCGGCCAAATATGTGCTGGATCCTGCGGAAGCAGACGGGGAGCGTAAGGTTATCCGGCACATTGAGCTTGCTTTGCCATCTTCTGCATCGCACAATGCCGAAGACACGCACACGGTAGGAAAAGTAATGCGCCTTAACGATTTGAATTTTGAAGCGGGGCGCTCTACCATTTCGGCTTCTTCTCATGCCGAGCTGGACGAAGTCGTAACCATGCTGAAGCGAAACCCACGCATGGTCATTCAGCTGGAAGGGCATACCGATACACGCGGAAACGCCAATGCCAATCTCAAATTATCGGAAGAGCGGGTTAAGGCGGTTAAGAGTTACCTCGTTTCCAAAGGCGGCAGCAAAAGCAAGATCAAGACGAAAGCTTTTGGCGGCACCCAGCCTATAAGCCAGGAAGATACGGAAACGGCACACGCCCTGAACCGCAGGGTGGAGTTACGGGTTCTTGAAAATTAGCGGGCGGCAACCGTATTGCTGCTGTGCAGGTATTTTGAAAAGGGACTGATCAGTTCCTTTTTTATTTCATCGTGGATAGAGCTGTGTATAATTGCCGTGATGAGAATGGCCGCGAACTCTGATGTTCTGGGTGAATCGTAAATCTGAACTGCTCTTTTCAGTTTTTCCGCGCTATCAGCAAGATCCCGGTTGTTAAATGCCACAATAGCCTGATTGAACAGTAGCAAGCCGGAAAGTTGATGAGGCTTAACAACCTGGTAAAGATTCAGATCAAACTGATGGTAAACCTTGTTGCCGTCTGCTGCCTGCAGCTTGTTTTGCCTGTACGATGTTATTCTTTCCTGTATCTGATCCACATCCTCCACAAAACCATTCAACCGGTCAGTTGATTCCAGTAATACCGGGCCTGAGCTTGTTTGCACCGAAATAAAAATATGGTAGTTCGTTTCAACGATGTGAAAATCATATTCAAATGCCTGCAACACTACTGCCAGAAAGCTTGTCGCGCTCAGGCAATCATATCTGCCTTTATCAAAAACTTCTGAAAACCGGGTGTACGGCTTATAGGTTTTAAAATGTCTGCGATGAGCCTCCGCGAAAATCAGCTGAAGAAATTCCTTTTCGGTGTGGCTTTCTCTTTTCCCGGCCAGCCGGGTAACAAATGCATCAACCCTCCTGGTAATGGTTTCGGTTTTTTGCGGTGCGGATGTATGGATCAGGTCGGTTAATAGTTGCTGCCCATCCGCTTGCACAAAAGCGAAAATTATCATCAAACCACCGATCACAACCCGCAACATTACCTCAATATTAATCAGATCCAGTATAAAGTTAACATTAACGTAACATTATACAAATACAGGTAACATTGACGTAACATCGGGTAGTTCCCCGGATTGTATTTGGGGCGCCATTTATTAACTTTCACAGGCAATCCGGGTAATTATGGAAAAAGAGGCGGTTTTAGTGAATACTGATTATAACGCATTGTTCGAAAAGCAAGTGGCCTACAGCCAGAAGCTGCGCAGCGAGCCCTGGCAGTCGCGCAAAAAGCTGCTGAAAAAGCTGGAAGAATATGTGCTGAAAAACCGGGATCGCATTCAAAAAGCGCTTAAAGCCGATCTTGGAAAATCGGCAACCGAAGTTGATATAACCGAAATCTACCCGGTTGTAAGCAGCATCAAGCACACGGTGGCTAACCTTGTAAACTGGGTAGCGCCCGAACCGGTGGATGCCCCGCTAACTTACCTCGGTACTTCTTCAGAAATTCATTACGAACCTAAAGGTGTATGCCTGGTTATCGGGCCGTGGAATTTTCCTTTTATGCTTACCATAGAGCCTTTGGTTTCATGCCTCGCTGCCGGCAATACAGCCATTATCAAGCCGTCTGAATTTACTCCGCACACTTCGGCATTGCTGCGCGAAATGGTTGCTGAGTTTTTTCCCGAAGACCTGGTAACCGTTGTGGAGGGCGATGCACAAGCTGCCACACAATTGCTTAAGCTTCCTTTCCATCACATCTTCTTTACGGGCAGCACCGGAGTAGGCAAAATTGTAATGCGTGCTGCGGCCGAGCATCTTGCTTCCGTAACGCTTGAGCTTGGGGGCAAATCACCCACTATAATTGATTCATCGGCCAATCTTGCAGATGCTGCCAGGCGGATTGCTTTTGGCAAGCTTTTAAACACCGGACAGGCTTGCGTAGCCCCCGATTACGTGCTGGTCGATAAAACGGTGGAGCGTGAGTTTATCGACAGGTTAAAGGAACAGATAAGCAAGCTGTATGCTGAAAACGGAACCATTACACCACAATCGCCAGACTATGCCCGTATTGTAAATGCACGCAACTTCAATCGCATTGATAGTTTGGTGCAGGATGCCATACAACGCGGTGCCAAAGTTGAATTGAACGGCCCGTCTGACGCTGCACAGCTTTTCTTCCACCCGGTTATCCTGAGCCAGGTTTCGCCTGACTCCAAAATCATGGAAGAAGAAATTTTCGGGCCTGTGCTTCCCATTATCTCCTACAGCAGCGAAGACGAAATTCTGCCCGTTGTGCTGGGCAAGCCCAGGCCCCTCGCGCTGTATATATTCAGCACGCGCAGATCCTTTCAGGAAAAGATCACACAGGCGGTTTCGGCCGGGGCGGTTTGTATAAATGAGTGTATGCTGCAGTTCACGCATCCCAACCTGCCCTTTGGCGGCATTAATGCCAGTGGCTTTGGCAAGGCTCACGGACGTTATGGTTTTCTCGCTTTTTCCAACGAAAAACCGGTGCTGAAACAAAAGCGGGGCATAACGATGAGCTACTTCCTGCACCCCCCCTTTACGAACCGCGTAAAACGCACGATTAACCTCATGTTGCGGTGGATGTAGGCAACAGGATGTAAAGTACAGCGTTATTCTGCAAGTCATCCTTAAAGGCGCACATTGTTGCCTTCTGTTTTGCTAATTTTGTGCGTTGTTTCACTCTCGCTATGAAAATCGTAAAGAAAATCCTGATTGGTCTTGCTGTTGTTTTGGTTCTGCTGATTGCAGCCGCGTTTATTGTTCCGGTTGTGTTTAAGGATAATATTAAAGCAGCTATCGACAAAGAAATTGAAAAGAATGTAAATGCCGATGTGGTTTTTGATGTGAACAACTTCAGCCTGTCGGTGTTCCGGAATTTCCCCAACATTACAGCCGAGATAAAAGAGCTGGGTGTATTTAACCGCGCTCCTTTTGAAGGTACGCCTTTGTTTGTGGTTCAACGCCTCGATGTTGAAGTAAACCTGAAAGATGTTCTTTTCGGAGATCGGCTTCGCCTGAAAGGAATTACGCTGGTCGAACCACAGATCACCGTTAAGGTGCTGGCCGATGGCCGTGCAAATTATGACATTGCTTATCCTTCAACCGATACGGTAAGCGTTGTTGAAGAAGAACCCGGTTCGTTTTCTTTTGGTATCGATCATTGGGAGATTATAAACGGGGAGTTAATCTATGATGATGCTTCCATTCCGTTCTATACTTCTATTCGTGGATTGAACCACACCGGCAGCGGAAACTTTAACGAGAAAGAATTTGATCTTAAAACCAAAACTGCTCTTGAGGGCATTACGGTTCGCTTTGACGGTGTGGAGTACATTACCAACAAGCAGGCCGTGGTAGATGCTGTTATCGGAATTAGCGAAGACTACACACGCTATACCTTTAAAGAAAACGTAACACATTTAAACGATTTTGCGCTGAGCGCGGAAGGCTGGTTCAAAATGAATGAGAACGATTACGGTATGGACATTTCGTTCAGCAGTCCGGAAAATACATTCAAGAGCCTGCTCTCGCTGGTGCCCGGGGTTTACACACAGGATTTCGGAAAGATTGAAACCAAAGGCGACCTCGTTTTCTCCGGTTTTGTAAAAGGCATTTTCAGCGATACGCAAATGCCTGCCTTTAACCTGAACCTGAAAGTGGATGATGCCATGTTCAAATATCCCGATCTGCCCACAGCTATTACGAACATTAACATGGACCTGCTGGTGGATAACAAAACAGGCGTAATTGAAAACACATTGGTTGATCTGAAGAAATTACATCTTGATTTCGGATCGAACCCGGTAGATGCACGCCTGCTGATTGAAAACCTGAAAGACTACCGCATGGATGGGCAGGTAAAGGCTTCGCTTAATCTTGCCGAGCTTGGAAAAATGTTCCCGATGGAGGGCCTGAGCATGGCCGGCCTTTTTACGGTTGATGCTTCCGCCAAAGGCGTGTATGACAGTCTTAAAAAAATCATTCCGGCTGTAAATGCTTCACTAACACTTAAAGATGGTTATGTAAAATCGGCTGAGTTTCCGTTGCCGCTTGAGAAGCTTCGTTTTACTTCTTCCATTAAAAATGCCTCGGGTAAAATGGCCGAAACATTTGTTACGGTTACCGATTTTGGTATGCTAATGGATGGAGAAAGCTTTGGCGGGAATTTAAGCCTTCAGAACTTAGACGATTACACCTGGGATCTGGACGCCAAAGGCGGAATTGATCTTGAAAAGATTACCAGAATATTTCCGGTAGAAGGCATGACGCTTGCCGGAAAGGTGAAGGCCGACATTAAAACGAAAGGCAAATACTCGGATGTGAAAGCCAGCCGTTACGATAAGCTTCCCACCAGTGGCAGCGCCTCGTTAAAAGATTTTAAATTTAATTCCACCGATTTACCCTATGCCGTAACCATCGCACAATCCGAAGCCGTATTCGATCCGAAAAAAATTGAACTGAAAAATACTTCGGGCACCATTGGCAAAAGTGATTTCGCGGTAAGCGGGGCCATCAGCAATTACATCGGGTATGTGTTCGGCAACGAAACCATAAAGGGAAATGTAAGCTTCAATTCCACGCTGCTCGATTTGAATGAGTTTATGACCGACACCGGAACAGCAGAAACCACAACTGACAATAGTTCGTTGGGTGTTATTCCGGTTCCGCAAAATATCGATTTCATTCTTCACTCTAACATCAAAACCGTGAAGATGATGGATTTTGTTATCAGCAATGCCACGGGCGATATAATTGTAAAAGACGGTGTGGCCAACCTGAATGGTGTTAAGTTCAATTTGCTTGGCGGGGCCTTTACGGTAACCGGTGCCTACAACACCAAAGACATTAACCACCCGCTTTATGATTTCGGCCTGAAGATCGACAACATGAGCGTGCAGCAGGCTGCCAATTCATTCTCTATTGTTAAAACTTATGCGCCAATTGCCGGATTGGTAAACGGAAACTTTGGCACCGATTTCAAGATCAGCGGTGAGCTGGGCCAGGATATGATGCCTTTAATGAATACCGTAAACGGAAGCGGTCTGATCAACATAGCGCAGGCATCGCTTACGCAATCGAAGCTTGTTTCGGGCATAACCTCGCTAACCAAGTTAGACGATGCCGACAATGTTACCTTAAAAGACGTGCTGATGTCTGCCTCCATCAAAGACGGCCAGTTGAGCGTAAAACCATTCAACGTGAAGTTTGGTAATTATGTAACCAGCGTAAGCGGAAGCACTAACCTGAATGGCGGCATCAATTACGCGTTGAAGATGAATGTACCGGCCGGTAAATTAGGTTCGCAATTCCAGGGTTTGGTTAATCAATATGCAGGCAGCAACAATTCTACTTCAGAAGTTCCTTTGCAGATCGGGTTGGGTGGCTCATTCACCGATCCTAAAGTAACCCTGCTTGCACAGGAACAAAAAGAGCAGGTGAAAGAAGCTGTAACTGCGGCCGCGCAGGAAAAAGGCAAGCAGGCTGTTGAGGGTCTGCTGGCAGGAGAAAAACCAAAAGACGCACTTAACAATCTGCTGAGTCCTAAAAAAGATACCACAGCAAAAACCACAACTATTGACTCAACTAAAACCGATGTAAAACAGGAGGCTCAAAAGGCGCTTGAGGACAAGCTCCAGAACCTGTTGAAGAAAAAGAAGAATTGATTTTAGAGGCTGTTATAACTTTGTTATGTTTTCCCTTTCGAAAGACTTAAAGACATGAAATTAATGCCAGAAACAATGAAAAAGAAAAACTTTTCTCATTACCGGCTTCAAAACTTAGGCAAGCTTTCCGCTTCTGAAAAATCTCCGCGCAAAATGCGGTAGCGTTTTCGGGCTTCGGCCGCAAAAACACTTCCAGGAAAGCGGTTTAGAAACTCGCGGTAAATTTCCATAGCCTTGTCTTTGTTTTTAAGGTAACGCTCCTGCAATTCGCCCTGCAAAAAGAAAGCGTCATCGGCCAATATATCGTCTGCGAATTCCGCCAGTATTTTTTCAAGTAATGCATACGCTTGCTCAAACTCTCCGCGCTTCATACGCAGGTTGGCCTCCAGCCAGTACACGTCATCTTTTATTCCCAGCCGGTCAGTATTTACCAGCTCATCAACCCAAACTGAATCCGGGGCAGGCTTATCACCAGACTTATTCCCTGAGATCATATCCTGCTTTTGTTTCTCCAACTGCTGTTTTAAATCCTGCAGCTCTTGCTCATTGAGTTGCTTTTCGGGCGACCACAGGCCTTTACGAATTGCTTCTTCGCGGCTCATCTTCACTCTTCTGAATGCCCTGAAATTTTTCAGCCTGTCCAAAGCCAGATCATTTTTGTTTTGCGCAACCAGCAATTCGATCGAAGCAAATTCTTTCAACGCAGAACCTTCCGGATCGTAAAATGTATTTTCCTTTATACGCATGCTCAGGTCAATGGCATCGTTGGCTATTTCGCGTGAAGTCGCTTGCTTTAAAATATCGAGATGTTCCTGCGCCAGCAAAAAATCTCCTTTAAAGTACGAGAGTTTGGCATTGCGCAATTTGGCTTCGTAACCAACCGGTGTTTCGCGCTGCGATTTTTCTACCTGCGAGTACAACAGTGTTGCTTCCCAAGGCTCTTCCTTCAGCAGGTAAATATCGCCCAGCTCAATTTTTGCTCTTGCTTTCAGGTTGGGTGAAACCCTGTTACTGGCAATAAGCTGGTTAAGACTTTCCACAGCCGAATCTTTTTCGTTCATATAATAGGCATACAACAATGCCTGATTCAGGTTGGCTTCAAAGGCATTGGGATGATTGGGATAGGAATTGCGAAAGTCCTGATACTGAGTAACCAGGTACTTAACAGAATCGCGGTTTACGGGGTAGGTCTTTTTCACTTTGGCTTCACGTGCCTGGATTAGCCCGAGGCGTGCCGGAAGTTCGTTGGGCGTTCGCGCATATTCTTTTATCACAAAGCTGTAGGCTTTGTCAGCATTTTCGTAATCCTGGTTGTTCAGTGCAATCTGCGCTATCTCCAGTGTTTTGGACTGATCTTTTTTAAAACGCTTGTCGTACGCACGCGCCTGGATAAATGCTCCGTAAAAATTTTTCTGTTGCAGGTTTACCCAGATCAGCAGGTCGGCAAATACTTCCGAGTTTTGATTTTGCTGTACCTTATCGTAGAGCAGTCGTTCCAGCGCTTCCAGTTCTTCCGGCTTCGAAAGCAGGATCTGCATCAGGTTTTTTACATAGTTGATGTTAGCCGGTGTTTGGGTAACATAACTGAGGTATTCCTGTACCATCTGGTCGCGTTTACCGGAAATGCGGTAGAGGTTGGCAAGCTCTAATGTGTAAAGATTGTTTCCCGCTGCAGTCCTTGCCTGTTGCAAAGCCACAATGGCAAACTCCACCTGGTTTCGTGCGGCCAGGTAATCAGACATCGATTTGAGCTTGTAGGCATCATCACCCTGTGCTTTGATAAGCGCACGAAAATATTTATCCGCTTTGGTAAGATCGCCCGAACGCGCATACACAAGGCCAAGATCCATACGGTAAGTAAGCCGAGGATCGCGCCTGATAAGTTTTTCAACATAATCTTCTGCTTGCGCAAAACGCCCGGCATCCAGTAAAAGGTTAAAATAGTTGTTATGAATGTGCGGTGTATTTTCATTTTTCTTGGCCAGTTGTTCATACAGGGTAATGGCTTTTTCTTTTTCGCCTTTCAGCAGGTATTCGTTGGCAATTTGTATTTCCTGCATATCCTGTGCAAATAATGAGGAAGAAAGTACTCCACATAATAAGAGGGCTTGTATTCTTATTATATAATATTTAAAATTTTTATAGTTATCGTTACCGGTGTGCATATGTGTATAACTATCTTTTTCTTAAACGGAAGTTTATGCTATGTGGATATCCGCGTTAGCTTAAATGATTGAATTAACTCGATTTTCGAATATACTATTTAATTGTCAACATAGTTTGAGACGCGTGAGTTCTTTGTATTGATTTATTCACGGACGGTGGATAACCGATCGGGATTGGTTGTTTTTAACAATTTATACCGGATCATCTGGTGAGTTGTCCGGGTCGGTGGATTTCTCTGCGGGTTATCCACAGCTTGCACAAGTTATTCAGAATTTTATCAGCAAGGGCCCGTATTCCCAGTTAGCGCGTATGGGAAAGGAGTATTTTCCTTCTTCGGATTTGTAGTACTGTACGCGTTCAGGTTCTGTTTGCGTGGTGAAGTTCCCGGGATCCCACTTTCCGTTCCCGTTTTTGTCAATGATAAAGCGGAGCTTATATTCCTGCGGTTTTACAAAACGAAAGGTATATTCCTTTACATTTTTTACTTCGTCTACAATTTTGTCATCGGTAGTTACAAGTTGTATGATAAAATGTGGTTGTGTGGTTTCAACCTTGATGCTAACAAGACCGGATTCTTCGTCTTTTATGAATTTAATTTCTTTTGTGATTCGTTTGGATGTGTCCTGTGCGGTGCTGATGAACGCTCCCTTACCATAAATCAGGGCGAGGGGAAATTTATTTCTGCTTGTGGACTTCGATGTATCGGCAGGTATATTTTTTATTTGAAGCGTTAGTGTATGTCGAATCGTGTCTATGAGAAAGTTCCGGAGAGGAACTGGCTCCTTACGCAGGGAGTCGAAGCGGATATAAATGCTGTCGGGTGTGATTGAGGCAAGCGGTTTATTGTATGATACCTGGTGTGTGTAATTTCGGGCCTGGTGATTGTAGGTTTCTTTTATTTCGCGGATGGCAAAGATTTCCTGTGGCATTTTTGTATCGCTTCGTTTTACGAAGATGGTCGTGTCAATTTTTTGACCAATGCTGTCTATTGCGGTTAGTGTTGCCTTAATAGAGTCAGACGGGTTCAGATCGTGATAAAATATGAGCTCACTGGTATTGTCGCCATATGAATAGCGTGTCGGCTTTTCTGAAACAACTTTGACGGAGTCAAGACCCTTGTTGAATCTGACCCGCGAGGTTTTTTCAGTATGTCTTACGGATGTAAGCTGTACGGGTCTTGCATCTATTCTGATAAGGGACAACGATATGGAGTCTGTATTATTAGACAGCAAAATGGGTTGAGATCTGAACCCGAACCGTTCGGTCTTGCTTTCAACTTTCAGGTTTTTGTTTTTGTCATCGAAGGCATAGATATAGTAGGTTCCGGGTTTAAGGTTTTGAAGATTAAACCTGCCTTCCTTATTACTTTTGGTAAAGTAGATGGGAGTATGATTGTAGATATTGAACGTGTCGGATTGGTATAGGGCGACTGTAATTTTATCCGGTATCTTCTCTGAAAAAGTTTCGTGTACTGTGCCTGCGATGCTGAGCGAATCTATAACAGGGCCTGTGCTGAAAGCGATCCTCAGGTTTTCTGCCGGGTTGCCTTCATTCAGATCCTGTACGCCATCGCGAAAGTTCAGACTGTAGGTGGTGTTTTCCTGCCAGGGATTTTGTGGCTCAATAAAGAGCTTGTTTTTTCTTACTATGAATTTTGTTTCTTTTCCCGGTGAGGGAATGATCAGGATTTCTTCTTTCGGATCTTTTAATTTAATCATTTCACTGAACGAAAGTTCAAGCGTATTTCCTTTGAAGTTTTTCTGGTTGTTTGCAGGATAGGATTCGATGAGTTCGGGTGGCGTTTCGTCTTTAGGACCACCGGTAGGAGAAGTAACGCTGGCGCAAGCGGTTAGAATAAAGAATATGGGAGTAAACTTTTTCAAATGGGTTTTGCAATGTAGATAAGACTCGAAAACTCTCCTGTTCGCGCGGCCGCATGATTGGATTTGAAAGCCTGCCAAAAAGCGTTAACGTATCGGCTTGTCGCTTTCGGTTTTTTATACGATTCGCTCAGCAGGGCTACATAGTATGCGTCTAACTTCATGGGTATAATTTTTTCCAGCTTTAAGCCTGCTTGTGTCAATGCCGTTTCCATCGCGTGCCTGTCGAAGTGCCAGAGATGCCGGGGAACATCATAAGCAGCCCAATGCCCGGCATAATGTTTGGCATCAGCACTTTTGTAATTCGGAACAGCAATAAAAATAGTGCCAGAAGGAGCAAGTTTGTTTTTAAGGTCAATGAGCTTCTGGTTCAGATCGTGAATATGTTCCAATACGTGCCACAGGGTTATGGCCGTGTATGTTTCGGTAGCGGAATCAAGGCCTGGATAAACGGTAGCATAGGCGCTTGCTTTTTCCCGTGCTTCGGCTGCGGGCTCTACACCGGTAACTTCCCATTTCTTTCGCTTCATATAGCCAAGAAAGTTTCCGGTGCCGCATCCGTAGTCAAGAAGCTTTTTGCCTGTTGAGTAATCGGCCACAATTTTTTCTTTCCACCTCAACGTAAAGTTTCTGGCCAGTCGATAGAGCCGGTCCATCAATCCACCGGAGCCCCCGGTATGTGAGATATAGTTTTCAGACTGGTAGAATTGATGAATGGTATCGGCAGATGGTCTTGGATTGGTGAATGTGAAACCACATCTGGTGCAGGTAACAATCTGAAAGTCCTGTTGACTTACCGTGTAATCTTTTGCCGTTATAAAGGGTTGAAAAATATTAGTGTGGCAGATCGGGCAGGCCGAAATTGTTTCGAGCGTCATTTACTTGCCAAGATACACGGTTAAGATGGAAACATCGGCAGGCGATACACCGCTGATGCGTGACATTTGTCCGATTGTTTCGGGCCGGATGCATTTCAGCTTTTCGCGTGCTTCAGATGACAGGGCCTTTACCCGGTCATAGTCGAAGTCTGGTAAAATTTTATAGTTCTCCAAGCTTTCTATCTTTTGCGCCAGCTTTTGTTCGCGCTCAATGTACGATTCATACTTCAGGTTGATTTCCACCTGCTGCTGCACTTCTTCGCTGTATTGGTCAAGCGATTTTTTGATTCGGCTGTCAAGTTTTGATAGCTCATTTATTCCGAGCTGAGGTCGCCTCAAAAGCGATACGACAGAAACCTTTTCGGGTATGGGCGATGTTCCAAACTGTTCAAGCTCCGGGTTGACTGTTTCCGGCTCCGCCCGCATTTCTTCAAGCTCTTTTGCAAGCCGCTTCATGTCGTTTTTCTTGGTCAGCACTTTTTCAAACCGGGCCTCACTGGCAAGCCCTAATTTGTATCCGTGCTCGGTAAGCCTCAGATCTGCATTGTCTTGGCGGAGTAATATTCTGTACTCTGCACGCGATGTGAACATGCGGTAAGGCTCTTGTGTGCCCTTGTTTACCAGGTCATCAATCAACACCCCGATGTATGCTTCTGATCTTTTCAGGACAAAGGGCTCCCTGTTGTGTACCTTGTTGTGCGCGTTTATCCCGGCCATCAGCCCCTGGCAGGCTGCTTCTTCGTAGCCGGTGGTACCGTTAATCTGGCCTGCAAAATACAGATTATCAATGAGTTGTGTTTCTAAAGTGGTCTTTAGCTGCGTAGGCGGAAAGAAGTCGTACTCAATGGCATAGCCGGGCCTGAACATTTTGGCGTTTTCGAACCCGGGAATAAGCCGTAAGGCCTTGTATTGTATGTCTTCCGGAAGAGATGTAGAAAACCCATTTACATAAATCTCCACTGTGTTCCAGCCTTCCGGTTCAACAAAGATCTGGTGGCGTTCGCGCTCTGCAAACCGGTTAATCTTGTCTTCAATTGAGGGACAGTAGCGTGGCCCCAACCCTTTTATCCTGCCCTGAAACATGGGCGATTTCTCGAAACCTTTTTCAAGCTGTTTGTGCACGCTTTCGTTGGTATAGGTGATCCAGCAGCTCAGTTGTTTCTCCAAAGCTTTGGTATCTGAGAAAGAAAACTTCCCCGGTCGCTCATCTCCGGGTTGTTCTTCCATTGCGGAATAATTGAGGCTGCGTCCATCTATTCGTGGGGGTGTTCCGGTTTTCATCCGGCCTGATTCGAAGCCTAACTGAATGAGCTGCTCGGTTATACCGGTGGCAGAGCGCTCTGCCACACGGCCTCCGCCAAAATTCTTTTCTCCTATGTGGATTTTCCCGTTCAGGAACGTTCCATTGGTAAGCACCACGGCCTTAGCCATTATCTCTATTCCCAAGGAAGTCCGTACTCCCACTACCCGGTTGTCCTTAATAACCAGCCCGCTTACCATTTCCTGCCAGAAGTCGAGATTAGGGGTTTTTTCCAGCGCCAGGCGCCACTGTTCTGCAAAAAGCATCCTGTCGTTCTGGGTACGGGGGCTCCACATGGCCGGGCCTTTGGAAAGGTTCAGCATGCGGAACTGGATCATGGATTTGTCCGAGATAATCCCCGAATATCCTCCGAGTGCATCAATCTCTCGCACAATCTGGCCCTTGGCAACACCGCCCATTGCCGGGTTGCAGGACATTTGGGCTATTGTGGTCATATTCATGGTTACCAGCAGTACCCGCGAACCCATATTCGCAGCAGCGGCAGCAGCCTCGCAACCGGCATGGCCGGCCCCAACAACAATCACATCGTACTCAGGAAACATTTTAGATTTTTCTATGTTCCACGTGGAACACAAGGCGCCCTTCTGACCCTCGTGTTCCACGTGGAACGTTTTATTTACGCAAAGATAGGCAAGCTTCTTCTGTTTTGCGCATCAGGGCCTTTTCAGGGGCTTTTTTGTCTTTAAAGCCAGCTAAGTGCAGAATTCCGTGAATGATAACCCGGTGCAATTCATTATCAAGGGTGGATTTGAACCTGAGGGCATTCTCGGCTACTCTTTCTGTGCTGATGTAGATTTCGGCTTCTATCGGCTCTCCCTTTTCCGAAAGCCGGAAGGTTATAATGTCAGTGAGGGTATTGTGATTTAGAAATTGCCGGTTGATGCCCAAAAGATAAGAATCGGAGCAAAAAACATAATTTACTTCCCGGAAAGATGTCTTGTACCTGCGAGCCACCTTTTCTATCCAGGCTGTTGTCTTTTTCTTTGTGAAACGGGGTAAGGGAACGTCTGCAGCGTAAAAGGAAATCCGCATCAGCTTATGTAGAAGCTTAACTCAACCACTTTTCCCTGGTTTGAGAAACCCACTTCATCGGCAAGGTGCTTCATCAGGAAAATTCCGCGTCCGCCCGGTTTTTCAAGATTTTCGGGGGCTGTCGGATCGGGCAGGTCGTGGTAATCGAAGCCCACGCCCTCATCTTCTACGCGGAACTTGATCATTCCCTCGTCCAGGCTTAATGCGAGGGAAACATTCTTGGATGAGTCGCTGTGGTTTCCATGTTTAATGGCATTGTTCACGGCCTCGGTAACGGCAATCATAATGTTACCATAGATATCATCATTAAGATGGTATTTCTCCTTGGCATTGTCAATGAAGCTTTCAATCATCCTGATGTTCTCAGAAAGGGAAGGAATTTCAATACGGATGTTCTTCATGCCAGCCAACTCAGTCTTTTGTTTTAATTCGTTTAAAATATTCACCTACCTCCTGCTTGTAATAAGGATACAGCCGGGGAGGAACGGTTTTCAGCAATTCTACTTCTTTTTCCTTTAATCTTAAATATTCATCAAAAGCGCGTGGAATTTCGTTGCTGTAGTCCTTGGCCGATTCGCCTTTCCGCTCTTCATCCAGGTCTTGTTCGCGCATCGATCTTTCCGAATCAAGCAGGCGGCTCAGTATCTCTTTCTGCCTTTGTATGGTTTGTTCTGTTATGCTTTTGTTTACCAGGTCCATTTCGGTTTGTTCCATTTTCATGGGAATATCATCTCCCATGCCCTGGCCGCCCTGTTGTTTCAGCTTCTCCTGCATTTCCTGCAAAGCCCTGCGGATGCGTTCCTGCTCTGCGGCCATACGCGCAAACTCTTCCGAAAGCTCGCGGCCTTGTTTACCTCCTCCATTCTTTAATTCCTGCATCTGTTGGTTCAACATCTCCTGCATTTTGCTTAAAGAATTGGGTTGTCCCGATTTCTTCTTGCCTTTGCCCGGCATGGCATTCGCCATCATGTTCATCATCATTTCGAAATGATCGTTGAGCATGAGCGCAAGGTTGTTAATGCTGGTCATGGACAACTGCATTTCTGTGCTGGCGTTGGCCTTCCTTCTTTCCTTGATGTTGTACACAGCCTTATCAATATGATCATTCAGCTCACCAATCTCACGGGTAACAACCGATCCCATGAAAGGATCCTTTTTGGAAAGAGCTAACAAGCTGTCTTCCAATACCTTAGAGTCATCTTTGATCTTTAATTGATTCTGTGATAAAGCTACATAACGCGGGTCGGTCTGCTGTATTGGCCCGAATTCTTTTATCAGGTTTTCCTGGTCGAACGAAAGCTTAACCAACCCATGAATAATCTGCCGCAGGCTCTCTAAATTTTGCTGATCCATTTCCATCTGCATGGAACTTTGCATACCCTCCATTTTTTTGGCCATCTCTTTCATTTTGGAAACAGCTTGCTTCTGCTTTTGCCCGGCTTTTTTGTTATCTCCTTTCTGCAGCGATTGTTCACTCTCTTCCTGCGACTCGCTGATTTCTTCCTGCGAATCTGAATCCGAGCTTTCTTCTTTATTCAACTCTTCGCCCAGCTTATCAAGCTCCTCCAGTTGTTCTTCCAACGCATCAAATTTTTCTTTCAGATCTTTTTGCTCCCGGGCCAGCTCCTGTTGCTGTGATTGATCTCCCGCTTCGTTCTTTTTATCTCCCTGCTTTTCGGTTTTCTCTAAAAGCTGTTCCTGCTTTTCGGTTTGATTCTTTAGCTCCCGAATAGCCTGATCCAGCTTGTAATCGTACTGAAGTTCCTTGAACAGGGAGAGCGTACGCTCCAGCTCTTTCTCCAGGTTAATTTCTTTCCGGTCAAGCTTATCCAGCATCTTCTGCACCTGGTTCACATCGGTGTTCTCCTGCAGCAGCTTTTGTAATTCTTCGAACATCTTTTTGGTTTCCTCATCCAGCAGCTCATCCATCAACTTTTGTATCTGCTCAGACTTTTCGCGGATGCGTTCGTTCTCTTCGGTGAAAGCATCCTTTTTCTGCTCCAGCAATTTGTTTTCCTTTTGCAGGTTCTGAATCGCTTCGTCCAGTTTGGTTTTCTGGTTCAGTAAATCTTCCAGCCTTTTTTTGTCCTGCCAGTCCAGCGATTGCTTGCCCCGAAGCTTTTCCTGCGCGTCATTTATCGATTTCTGCAGTTCGCGTGCACGCTGTATTCCTTCATCAATTTTTCGTTCGGCCGATTTCTGGTTTTGGGCAATGCCGGCCTTCAGATCTTCCTCATCAGGTAAAGCAAAAGTATAGTCCGCGCTTCGGGCAGACTTACGGCCATTAACACCATCGTTATCCCAAACCTGGAGGTGGTAAACTAATTTATCACCGGGTTTAAGGTTCAGCGAATCAAGACTCCACTGAAAGAAAAAATTCTGCTGCTTATTATTGCGTGCAATCGGAACAGCGCGCTTTTGTATAAGCTGCTCTTTCCCTCCGCGATTAAGGCTGTAGTTTAATTGAAGCGCGGTAAGCCCATAATCATCGGTAACAGAGCCACCCAGTAAAATGTTTTTGTATAGTACCGAGTCCTGCAGGTTCTCTACCGCAATTTGCGGATACTGATCTTTTACCACATCTACCCGGTAAGCCAGCCGGTCTTTGTTTTTGCTTTTTTCATTTTCAAGCTCCAGCCAGTAATCTTCCGGGTTACGAAATGCTTTGTTAAAAGCGAACAGGTTGTTATCAACCAATTGCATTTCATTAGGGCTGTCTGCCATAAAGAACAGGATTGCCTTTTGTGCGTGCGCAGTAGAAATTGACCAGGTAACCTTTGTTCCTTCCGGCACAACCAGGTTTCCGGCATTGTTTAGCTTTTGCGACTGAAGGCCGAGGTAAGCCGGGTAATCCAACTGAACGTTCAGCCCGGTTATTTCAGGTCTGTTTACAATAGCCAGTGTGTAACCGGAAGAATAAAACCCGGAGGCTTCAAAAACAAAATCAACCGGCTGCTGGATGTTATCAAAAGTATATTCGAACGCTCCGGTATTGACAGCCTGCATTTTCCAGCGCAGATCTCCGGCTACGATATAAACGGCCTGTGGCAGGGCCTCACCCTCCAGCTTTACGGATAGTGTAAAGTCTTCATTAAAAAACGCATTCAGGCTTTTGTTCTGAATGGTGAACCGGAAAGGCGCTTGCGGAGAAAACTCCTGGTTGAACAGGACAATCCGTTTGGCGCTCTCGGTAAAAATGCCGGAGTTGAGCATGAACAGAACGGCAATTATTCCAAAAGGAATAAACAGGTATTTCAGGTACCTGCGGTTTGCCTTCAGATCGATGGCGTTTTCAAAAGCAATGTCCTGCATGGATAATGCTTTCTGGGATATACCGGCTTCGGCCAGCGCATTATTATTTTGCGAACTTAGCTGGAGCAGGTTCAGAAGCTTATCGGAAACATTGGGAAAGTAGCTGCCGATCAAACGCGCGCTTTCTTCTTTACCTAAGCCCTTCTTATAGATAATCCACTGCAAAGGCTCGCGCAGGAAACGCAGAACAGCATAAGCAGCCACCACAAAAAAAGCGCTAAAGATGAACAACCGCCCGGCTTTACCTAACCAGAGATTGTATTCGATAACCGAAGCTAACAGAAAGTAAGCCAGCAGAAGTGTGAGGGAGAGCAAAGAGCCCCGCACCAGCAAATTGAGATAGTACCTTCGTGTAAAGGCATTGATCTTTTCTTCAATCTTGCTGGCGCCCGCACTCATATCCTGAATAAAAACGAAGTACTCTTAAAGATAGTTTTCACCACGCCTAAGATAACCCTGTATAAAGTAGAAATCAAACCGCTCAGGGAGTCATTTTGCTTTCGGGAAAATGCCATCCGTATTCCTGCTCAAAATATTCCAGTACATGCATCTTTAAGAGCTTCTCCTGCTCCAGCAAATCAAAATGAGGTAATTTTTTAATGAGTTTCCAATGCGGCCAACCCTGTGCGTCCTGTCCTTCGAGCGTATAGTAGCCGGATAAGCTCAGAACCTTACAAATGGCAATGTGCATCAGGTCCTGTTTTTCCTCTTTAGTAAACCTGCCCGGGCCCCGGCCCAGCTCCTGCAGGCCAATCAGAAACAGAACACCATTCAGGTCTTTTGGCTTTTTGGCTACGGTTTTCTCCAGTTCGGAGAGCAGCGCCTGCCACCTGCGTTGTAAATCCAGATCGCGCTGAAACATATAAATCAGGCTTTACACAGCTCTTCCCAGTACTCAAAAGCCCTGCGTAAATGCGGAACGACAATCGTTCCGCCTACAAGTGTGGCTATCCCCATCGCTTCATGAACTTCAGCCGTAGTAAAGCCCACGTCTTTGCATTTGCCCAGGTGATATTTTACGCAATCATCGCACCGTAAAACCAACGAGCAGGTAAGGCCAATCAATTCTTTGGATTTTACGTCCAGCACCCCTTCCTGGTAGGCATTGGTATCGAGGTTGAAGATGCGTTTTATGATCAGGTTATCGGCAGCCAGAATTTTGTCGTTCATCTTGCTGCGGTATTCATTAAATTGCTCTACCAGTCCCATACAAATTAAAATTTTTCAAAGATGGGCTCAAATCAGGTCAAATCAAATGCAGCCAGGGTCATTAACCTGTTGCAGGATTTTGTTTCGCTCGTTTACCCGAATTATTGCCTGGGGTGCTCCAACACATTGTATAGAGGAGAGAATATTTTATGCACCTATTGTATTAACAATCTGCCCAAAACCAATTACCTCTACAATTACCAAAACCCGGTAATGTTACGCCTGCAAGGGCGGCTTAAGCTCAGGTATGGCCTGGCCTTTCTCAAGTTTCGCAAGCAGGGCCTGGTACAAAAGCTGCTGCACCAGTTAAAGTACAACAATCATCCGGAAGTGGGCGAGGTATTGGGAAGGGTGTTTGGGCGGGAAATGTTTGATAACGGCTATGCTAATGAGTTTGATGTAATTATACCGGTGCCTTTACACATTAGTCGTAAACGCGCACGCGGATACAATCAAAGCGCCAGCATTGCAAAAGGTCTTGCTGCTGCACTTGAAATTCCGTGGGACGAATCCGTAAGCACCCGTACGGTAAGCACAAAAACACAAACGCGCAAAACGAAAACCGAGCGCTGGCATAATGTAGAAAGCGTGTTTGATATTCTTAATGAAGACAGGATTCGAGACAAGCGCATACTGTTGGTTGATGATGTGATGACTACCGGGGCCACATTAGAAGCCTGCGGAGGTTGTTTGCTTGATGCTGGTTGTAAAGAATTAAGTGTAGCCTGCCTGGCCGAGGCATAAAAAAACCCTCCAACACGTGGAGGGTTTTGTATTTCTAAAAGATTAAATCTTAATAGTTAGAACCTGCACGGATCATGGCGCAACGGAACCCGATCGTAGCAGTTGCAGAATCTTCATCTAAGAATCTGCGTGTACCGGGCGACATCCAGTAAGCCACATCTTTCCATGAACCACCTTTGTATACACGCACTTTATCTGAAATCAATGAAATAAATCCCTGTGGATTTTTTTCATACTTAAAGGTGCGAATGTTCTTGGTGGTGCCATCAGGCAATGTTACGGTTGAGTCTTGCGATGTTTTGGTATACCGGTTCCTGTACTCAGAGTGGCTGTCAATAAAGTCATCCCTGCGGATAGGGTTCAGGTCATCAAAATCCTGGTGTGAAAGCGGTCTGTAAACGTCCATTACCCACTCGCTTACGTTACCGGCCATGTTATACAAGCCGTAATCGTTAGGAGGATATTCATAAATGTAAGAAGTGATAAGCGCGCCATCGTTCAGGCGACCGGCAATACCGGCATAATCACCGCGGCCTCTTTTAAAGTTAGCGAGGAAGGCGCCCATTTGTTTTCCGTAAGGATTACGTAATGCATGGCCGTCCCAGGGGTAAATTCTCTGGTGGGTTTGCATTTCATCTAACCATTGTGTTCCGATAAGCGCCTGCGCTGCATACTCCCACTCGGCTTCAGTCGGAAGGCGATATGCGGGGATAACCACACCTGATTCCAGCGGGATACGACCGGCACCGGTTTCAGGGGCGGCAATACCGGCTTTCTCCGCCAAATCGGCATTTACCTTGGCCGTACGCCACTTGGCATATTCATTCGCCTGCTTCCACTTAACCCCTACAACCGGGAAGTAACGGAAACCGGGGTAACGCAGGTAGTGATCTACATAAGGATCGTTAAATGCAAGATTTGAAGTCCATACAGTGGTATCAGGCAAAGCCAGTGAATAGGCCTTACCACCATCTATTTTGGTGGAGTCAACTGATAGATAGTAGAGGTATTCCAGCCAGTGAATATTGGCTATTTCTGTTTCATCCATGTAAAAAGTAGCTACAGAAACGGTTCTTTCGATGTTATCGCGGAAAGACATCACATCCTCTTCCAGTGATCCCAAAACGGTACGACCGCCCTCAATCAAAACCATGTTTGGCGCATCTGGCTGGGAGTTATACGGCATTACGGCAAAACCCTCGGCATTATCGCGGGTATAGCGCAACCCGGTGGCAGTACTGATCTGGCCGGGATTTTGGGCCGTTGGTTTGCTTCCCTGACGGAGGAAACAAGAGGAAACGGTAAGAGAAAGCCCCACTAAAAACAGGAGTGACTTAAAATAGTTCATTTGAGTTAGGTTATACATAAAAGTAACCGCTAATATAAATAGATAAATCAATGTTTTCCAAAGGGTAGTGTTTTTTTGATAAATCCTTAATAGAAGCACTACCCCCGGCAACCGTTTGCTTTAACGCCCTGAATTGCGGGATAGTATCCGGTTAGCCGACAACCGGTTCCGGCATTCGGTAGTCAGCCAGCGGGGCCAGCAACTCCATAGCTGCATTTACGGTAGTAATGTTGTCAATAATCAGCATCAGCTTACCTCCGCTATCCTTCATACGGCATTGTTTGCTATGTGCCTGAACAAACGCCAGAACTTTACCAAATGTGTCGGACTTGAAGTAATCATCCTTACCGCTCACAAAGTAAGCACGGGCTTTTTCATTCTTCAGGCTTAGCTTCTCAAAGCCCAACGTTTCTCCAATCCACCTTAACCGCACGGTGTTAATAAGCTGCTCGACAGGTTCGGGCAGAACGCCAAACCGGTCTTTCAGCGAATCGCGGAAAGCGGTTAAACTTTTTTCATCCTTAATGTTATCCAGCGTGGCATAAAGCTGCAAGCGTTCGCTGATGTTGTTTACATAAGTATCGGGTATCAGAATCTCGAGGTCGGTTTCGATGGTGCAATCCATCACCAGTAGTTTAGCTTTGGCCGAAAGCTCTTCGGCAAACAATTCCTTAAACTCCGTTTCTTTCAGTTCCCGGATGGCATCGTCCAGAATTTTATGATACGTGTCGAAACCCAGATCAGTAATAAAACCGGTTTGTTCCGCGCCAAGCAAATTGCCCGCACCGCGAATGTCCAGGTCGCGCATGGCTACCTTAAAGCCATCGCCCAGCTCGGAGAACTCTTCTAATGCTGCCAGCCGCTTGCGCGAATCGGACGAAAGCACGGAGCTGGGCGGAGTGAGTAAATAACAAAACGCTTTTTTGTTGGAACGACCCACGCGGCCGCGCATCTGGTGCAGGTCGCTAAGCCCGAACATGTGCGCCTGGTTTATAATAATGGTGTTGGCATTGGGAATATCCAAACCGGATTCAATAATATTGGTAGATACCAGCACATCGTACTCAGCCTCGATAAACCTGAGCATGACTTTCTCCAGCTTGTCGCCATCCATCTGGCCATGTGCAATACCGATGCGCGCATCAGGCACAAGCTTAAATACAATATTGGCAACCTGCTCAATATCGCTTACGCGGTTGTGCACAAAAAATACCTGCCCGCCTCTTTTCAATTCGTTGCTTACCGCATCGCGAATAATAACTTCGTTATACGTGTGAAGCTCGGTAGTAACCGGCTGACGGTTGGGAGGTGGTGTGGAGATAATGCTCAGATCGCGTGCGCCCATTAACGAAAAATGAAGCGTGCGCGGAATCGGTGTGGCCGTAAGCGTAAGCACATCCACGTTTACTTTCAGCTCTTTCAGGCGGTCTTTAACTTTTACACCAAACTTTTGTTCTTCATCAATAATCAGCAAGCCCAGGTTTTTGAACTCTACATCTTTGCTTACCACACGGTGTGTACCGATAATAATGTTGATGTTCCCTTCTTTTACTTCTTTAATAATTTGCTTGATCTCTTTATCGGTTTTAAAGCGCGATACATAATCGATCCTCACCGGCATGTTGGCCAGGCGATCGGAAAATGTGCGGTAATGCTGCATAGCTAGGATAGTAGTAGGCACCAGCACCGCTACCTGTTTGCCTTCGCTGGCCGCTTTGAAAGCTGCGCGTATGGCTACTTCTGTTTTTCCAAAACCCACATCGCCACACACTAACCGGTCCATCGGGTGAGGCTTTTGCATATCGCGCTTTACATCTTCTGTTGCTTTTGCCTGGTCGGGTGTGTCTTCATAAATAAAAGAAGATTCCAGCTCGGCCTGCAGAAATCCGTCTTCGCTAAAGGCAAAACCGGGCGCACTCTTGCGTTTGGCATAGAGATCGATCAGCTCTTTGGCAATGTCTTTAACCTTTTTCTTAACCTTTGCCTTCTTGCTGTCCCACTCACCACTGCCTAATTTGCTGATGGATGGCGCTGTGCCGTCTTTACCCGAATACTTCGAGATTTTGTGCAGCGCGTGAATGCTAACGGTAAGCAGATCATCATCGCGAAAGACAAGCCGGATAGCTTCCTGCTCTTTCCCATCCACCACTTTTTTTTCCAGCCCGGCAAACTTGCCGATACCGTAATCAATGTGTGTTACAAAATCGCCCGGCTGTAAAGTTTGCAGCTCGCGAAACGTTAGCGCCTTGGTTTTGGAGAATTTCTCTTTCTGCCTGTAGCGATAGAAGCGTTCAAAAACCTGGTGATCGGTATAGCAAACAACTTTGGTAATATGATCTACAAATCCTTCGCGCAACGAAAACTCCAGCGACTGGAATTTCAGCTCGGGATGGATTTCTTCAAAAATACCATGCAGGCGTTCAACCTGCCGGGGCTGTTCGGCCGCAATAAAGTTGCCATAGCTTTGTTGCTGATGCTCCAGCAAGTTCGCGGCAAGCAATTCAAAATTTTTATTGAACGATGGTTGTGCCGAAGAAGACAACGTAATGGTAGTGGCTGATTTAAAAAATCCACGCGCGCCAAATTCGATACACGAAAAATTCTCAAGACTTTTTAAAGCAGCCTCACCTGAATTAAAAAGATGATGCGGTTCCAGCACCACTTTGGTGTTTCCGCTTTCGCGGAGAATCTTATCGAATGATGCGCTAACTTTCTGAAAGCATGTTTCCACCACATCGCGGCACAGCTCCACATCTTTTACCCAGATGCGGGCGGAGGCAGATATAAAATCGAAGAACGACTGCCGCTCTTCCTGCACCAGGCGTGTTTGCACGTTGGGCATCAGGCTGATTTTCTCCAGCGTATCTACCGAAAGCTGCGAGCCCGGATCGAACGAGCGGATGCTGTCCACTTCATCGCCAAAAAGCTCGATGCGGTACGGCAGCTCGTGCGCATACGAAAACACATCGATAATGCCACCGCGCACGGCAAACTGACCGGCCTCGTACACAAAATCAGTTTTCTCAAAATCGTAGCTATGCAGGAACTCTTCCAGGAAATTCAGATTCAGGCTTTCGCCTTTGGTAATTACAAATGTGTTGCCGGCAAGTGATTTTTTATTGATTACTTTTTCGGCAAGCGCTTCGGGGTAAGTAACAATAATATTCCCGTCCGGGTGCTGATTGACCTGGTTCAGCACTTCGGCCCGCATTAATATGTTGGCGTTCTCCACCTCATCGTATTCATACGGCCGCTTGTACGACATGGGAAAGAGCAAAATCTCTTTGGCGCCTAACAGTTGTTGCAGATCGTTAACCAAATAAGCGGCTTCTTCCTTGTTTTGGGTGATGAGCAGGTGCGTGGCGCGCACGCTTTTATGAAGGGCTGCAAAAAGCACGGCATCGAGGCTGCCGTGAATTCCTTTTACGCGGATTTTTACCGGGCCAGGCGTACGAATCCCCTCGGCTAATGTTTGCACCACACTATCCGCGCGGAAGATGGTAAGAAAATCGTGCGCCTTCACTCCGGAAACAGGGCGCAAATATAAGTCGCAGGTTTAATGTTGACAACCCTTGCTTGCGCGGAAAGGAAAGGTTGTCAACCTTTGCCGCATGTATCATTTCCGGTTGCTGATTCTGCTGATAACACTAACTTCATTCCTGTTTCTGATAATGGGATTAATAAAGCCGTGGATTATGCTGTGGTGGGAAGATGTGCAGAACCGGAAAAAGGTAATTAAGCTTTACGGTACCGCTACGTTGATTTTCCTGGTACTATACTTTGTGCTTGGATTTTGGCTTTAAGGCTATGGGTTGTTAAGTTTATGACCCATATTCAATGGCCCTGACTATGAAAAAGATTCTTGTATTTGCTTTCGCGATCGTTCTGTTTGCTGCGTGTACCAAACAAGAAAGGAAAGAAGCACAGCCCGAACGCGTAATCAACGAGCTTCCGCATTTAAAATTTACCACGCTTGACGGAACAGCCACCAGCATGCGCAACCTTGAAACGCCATTGGTGCTGATCTTGTTTTTTGCCGACTGCGACCACTGCCAGCGCGAGGCACAGGAGATCCGGAAAAACCTGGATTTGTTTAAAGGAAAAAATATTCAGTTTATTTCTGCGGAGGAAGTATCGGTAATACAAAAGTTTGCAGTTGACTATGGGCTGGCAAATCAACCCAATGTAGCCTTTGGCCGTGCGGAATCGGTAGATGTATATATGAACTTTGGGTCGATACCCACACCATCAATCTATATTTACTCGGCAGATAAGCGATTGATAAAAAATTTTAAGGGAGAAACACCGGTGGCGGAGATTGCAGGAGCTTTTTGATTACACCTCAAAAACATCAGTCTTTACTCCCACGCCCAGTCTGTAGCGTCAAACGTATTGATAACAAAATCAGGCTTTACTTTTCTATTACGCTTAAAGTAAGACCAGCTCTTTTTCTTCTTTTCTTCGGCAGCGCTACTCACAATTGTTTTGTTCTTTACAACAATCTGCACACTATTTTTTATACCACTTTCTTCCAAAATGGTTTTAGGAAACAAAATACCTCTCGAATTTCCGATTCGTCTTACCTTGGTAATAGTGGTTGCCATACTTTAAAAGTTATAACAATTTGCGAAAGAATCAAATTCGCTCTTTACGCACCCTCAGCAACCAGCCCATACCCGCCAGCAGCAGCACCGTTACCCCGATAGCCCAGTAATTTGTTTTCCGTGCTTCTGCGGATAGCGTATAATCTTTAAGCAGGAACTTGATAGCGGGCGGTGCCCAGTAAGCCGTATTACCGGCAACCGAATCGGCATTTGTTTTTACGATTGTCCATGGCATGTGGATGGCGTGTGTGTACTTGCCATCGTAGGCGGTAGAGATAAAGTTAATCGTTTGCTCCAACTGATTTTTTGCAAGTACATACTCCGGGAAGGAATCCAACTTTAGCGGAATCTGTAATGAGTCTGCAAAGGCTTGGAGAAAATTATCATCCACATCTTTATCATTTAAAACCAGTTGGAAAAATTTCTCTCGATTGCTACTTAGTTTACCTAAGTGATCCGTTCCGGGCAATTCCGTTTGTACCAGGTTCACCAACAAATTAAAGTACGCATCAAATAATGCACGATTACCATAGTGATCGGTTATTTTCTCATTGAGCATTTTCAGGTACAAACTATCGGCCGGGGCTATGGCTTTACCCTCTGCCGGAAGGCGATTGATGAATTGAAAATCCTCCCGGGTAAAAAAATCTTCAGCCGGAAGGCTCAGCCTGTTAATCGCATGATAGGTATCGGAGTAAGAAATGTATGTAAAAAACCACCTGAATTTTTTGTCGAACGAGCTCGTAACCCGGAACAGCGTATCATTTGCCATGGCCAGGTGTTGGTTTGCTTCTTCCGAAGAAGCAAAGCTATTTTTAAACCCGACAAACTTTTTGCCCTCCTTTGGCTTAAGATGTGTGGAAATCTCCGTGCTGTCTAACGGTTGCCATTCGGCTAAGTGAACACGATCCACAAAGCGAACAAATGACTCCTCTATCTTCTTCGTCTTTTTATCCACCTCAAGAATAATCACCTTGTCCAATTGCCCATCGGGGTGCACCGAGGTTTCCATCGATACGGTATGCTCGCAGGCTGCAAGCCCTGTTAAAGCAAGGCCACATGCCCAAATCGAAAAGTTATTCCATCTCATATCCTTTGGCTTTTAATCGTTCTGTAAGACTTATTGTTTTTGCTTCGCGCTGCTGCGGATTAGTAATATAATGTGAAGAGTTTAATACAGGCCCGGCAACAGATGCCGGTTTATGAAAAGGTTTCTCCATGAGCAACTCACTGCCCAGCCAAAAGAACAGCGCAAGCGAGCCTGTAGCAAAAGCAACGCGGGCAAAGTTTATAAAGCCGAACTCAAACCCGGTTTTCGGTTCAGGCAATGCCTGCATGATCTTTTGGGTAAGCGCTGCGGCATGCGCGGGTTCGGGTTGTTCAATTTTACTTATCCACTTTTGTTGTAGCCGAATAAACTCCAATGCCTGAGCACAGGCAGCGCATGTAATGGTGTGCATGGCAAGTTGTTCCTTTTCGGATGGAGTCAACGCATCAAAGCGCATGAGTAATTCTTCGCATTGCTGGCAATTCATAATTCGGTTATGTTTTGAGTCTGGTATCGTTGTTTCAGGTATTTGCCAATGGCAATCCGCGCATGGTACAGGTTGCTTTTTATTTTGTCTTCGGTTGTTTCCAGAATTTGAGAAACCTCAAGCGGAGAAAGCCCTTGCAGGTCGCGCAGCACAAAAATTACTTTTTGAAGGTGCGGTAATTCTGCCACAGCATTTTCTATCGCTTTCATTAAGTCGGCCTGCTGCAAAGCGTGATTGCCACCTGTTGTGTGTACCTGATCTACGGTTTTCGCTATATCTATCGTCATCCGGTTTCTTTTATAATGTGCCGACTTTAGCATATCGAGACAAATATTGGTAACGATGCGATAGAGCCATGTAGTTAGCTTTACTCCGGGCTTGTATCGGTTCAGGTTTTTCCAAAGCCGGATAAACGTTTCCTGTGTGGCATCCTCCGCATCCTGCGGATTGTTCAGCACCCGAACCGCTACCGCATACACAAACCGCTGATGCGTTTCGGCAAGCTGGCGAAAGGCTGATCGGTCGCCCGCGGCTGCCTTTTTGATGATCTCCGGTTCGGTTGCTGGCATTAATTGTTTCAGTAGTGATACGAGTGTCTGCGGCCCGGGTAAAATTTGTAAGAGAAACTTTTTTGAAGACCAACTCTAATCCGTTCCGATTTGGTAAATTTCCATAACCTTATCTAAACCTGAAATGAAAAAATGGTTTTGGTTCTTTGTGCTGGCTGCCACTGTGGCGCAAGCGCAAACCTACACCGTACAAACCGTACCTGATACAAAGCGGGTTGATAACAGCTATGTAAGCAACCCGGATAACCTGATTACGGCAGAAACCACAAGTCAGCTTAATCAGCAATTAGCTGCACTGGAGCAACAAACCATGGCACAGGTGGCTGTCGTGTTGCTTACATCCATTGGTACAGAAACGGATGTGGACTTTGCTCAAAGCCTTTTCAGGCTGTGGGGCATAGGTAATTCCGGCAACGACAACGGTTTGCTCATATTATATGTGGAGGATCAACGCGTCATCCGGTTTCATACCGGTTATGGGCTTGAAGGTATTCTGCCCGATGTGATCTGCAAGCGCATTCAAACGCAACTTATGGTTCCGCGTTTTCGCGAAGGTAACACCGATGCCGGCATATTAGCCGGGGTGGAAGAAGTGATCAGGATTATCAGCAACCCCGAATATGCCGGGGAAGTAGCTGCAGATAAATCTTCAGCACGCTCCGCCATGGAATGGTTTGTCCTGATTTTCATGATCGGGTGGGCCGTTATACTTGCTATTGTTTTCCTGGCGAACCTGTCAGATGGTTTTTCCAATTCCAAGCATGTATCGAAACGTGTGCCGTCAGCTTCTTTATCGATCGGGCAGTGGCTGCTGCTGGTTTTCCTGCTGCCTATGGCGCTGGCGTATTTATTAAGCACAACCGGTAGCTGGCTTTTATTAGCCGGTGGCCTTTATCTGTATTTCGATATGCTGGTGCTTGCAAAATATAACCGCATTATAAACCGCGCGCATGCCTGGCTAAGTAACGGTAAATTATCGGTGGCACAGGATTTTATGAAAGAGCACAACGTGTGGGATGAATGGTCGTTGCTTTTTCCGTTGCCCTTTATTTTCCTGGGAGGACGTTACAGAAAATTAATGGCGGGCCTGCGCACACGGCCAAAACAATGCAAAAAGTGCAGCCGGCAGATGACCTTGCTCCGGAATGCTGCTGAAAAGGATTTTCTTACCGAACAGCAACAGCTTGAAAAAAAGATAAAATCAATAACCTACGATGTGTGGCAGTGCACGGGTTGTGCATCAACGTTAATACAAAAGTATCCTTCCGAAAAGAAAAGCTACGAGAGCTGCCCGAAGTGCGGAACAGTAGCCTATCAATCCACAAGCAAAATACTTAAGCCGGCTACATTTTCAGAAACGGGCAAACGGAGGATAACAAGTACATGTAAATACTGTGCATACACTGCTGAACAGGAGTCAACAATCCGTAAAAAAGAAAAGCGGCAGCCGCGGGAACCAGCAATCTCTATAAAAGAATCGATCAGATTATCTTCTTATGATGATCGGTCTGACAACAGTTGGTACGACAACGATAACAGTTCTGGCGGCAGTTGGGGCGGAGGCGATTCCGGTGGAGGTGGCGCCAGCAGCAGGTGGTAAAATATTTCTTCTGAAAAACAGAAACAAATAATTCGGGCTTTCGTTAATTGCTGCATTAACGCATTTTTATGAAGACCTATTTGGGAGAGCTGGAAGAGCTTGTACTGCTTACCGTGGCTGCTTTAGGTGAGGAAGCCTACGGAGTTTCCATCCAGCAGGATTTGGAAAACCGTTGTAACCGAAGCATTAGTATTGGCGCCCTGCACTCCACCATTACAAGACTGGAGGAAAAGGGATTTTTAAAATCGTGGCTCGGTGGCGCAACAGCCGAGCGTGGCGGCCGCAGCAAACGCTTTTTTGAAATAACACAAGCCGGCAAAAAAGCTGTAGCCGAAGCGAAGACCGTGCGCGATGAGCTGTGGAGCCTTTCAAAAGTTAAACTCTCGGTAAGATGAAAACACAACCACCCAGGCTCGCGCGTAAACTTTTCAAGTGGCTTGCCGGGCCTGCTTTTGTAGATGATCTGCTGGGCGATATGGATGAATGGTTTTATAAAAATCTTGAAACGCATTCTCCTTTTCGTGCAAGGGTGAAATACTGGAAACAGGTTTTATCGCTTTTGTTTTCATACGCCATCCGGAAAAGAAAAAGGCAGGCACAGCTCAGCCCGTTTTCTCAACGTGCATTTTCATTCGCCATTGTTAAAAACTATTTTATTGTTGCTTCCCGCAGCCTGAACCGGCACCGGTATTTTACGATAGTGAACGCGGCCGGGCTGGCCATCGGCATGTCGATCAGCCTGCTGGTTATTACCATGTTTGCTTATGTGTGCACGTACGACAACTTTCATGTTAACAAAAACCGGATTTTCAGGGTCATCAGCTCGCATGAAAAAGGAGTTCAAAAATATGATATGGCTTCTGCGCCCATTCAACTGGCAGATAAGCTGAAAAGCAACCTGCCGGGAATTGAACAGGTTACGCGCATCACGTCTAATTTCAGGGGAGAGGCTTTAATCAACAACAGCAACGTGCCCGTGCAGGGGTTTTATGTCGATCCCGAATTCTTATCCATTTTTTCTTTTGAGCTGCTTGAAGGGAACGCAGCAACAGCGCTTCAAAAACCCAAAAGCATTATTCTTACCCAGTCATCTTCTAAAAAGCTTTTCGGTGATGAGCCCGCTTTCGGCAGAATAATAGAAATTGTTAAGAAAGGAAATTTTGAGATCACGGGCATCCTCAAAGACCCGCCCCGCAATACACACTTCAGTTTTGAATCGCTCGTGTCTTATTCCACTCTTCCCGTCCTGCAAACCGGAGATGTTATTCAATATGAGAATCCTTTCCAGTACGGATTGGAGTTTGTTTATATGCTGGTACGGGATAAAAAACAAACCGGGATCATTGAATCTTATCTTTCAAAACTTGCTGAAGAGTCAGGCAAAATCTCGGAGGCTAAAATCAATTATACACTCCAGGCGCTTACCGATATTAATCCGGGGCGTGATCTGTCCATGCTTACCGGTGGGTTGGGTGCAGGATGGTCGTATAGCGTTTTTATTATCTTCGGAATTATTGCCCTGCTGATTCTTCTCCCGGCTTGTTTCAATTACACGAATATCTCGATTGCGCGGGCGCTGAAACGCGCCAAAGAAATAGGACTAAGAAAAACAATGGGCGGAACACGCAGGCAGATCTTCTTTCAATTCATTGCCGAAACCACAGTCGTTACGTTGATTTCTTTGACGGGTGCGCTGCTCGTATTCTTCCTGATCCGAAAAGAATTTCTCAGCATGATCGCTTTTTCTGAAACGCTTGACTTGAGTTTAACAGCGATAACAACCGGGTTGTTCATTTTATTTGCCATCGTTACCGGTTTTATTGCAGGGTTCGTACCGGCTGTCTTTTTCTCCGGACTCAACCCGGTTCAGGCCTTAAAGAACCAGTCGCCTGCTAAAGCTTTTTCAGGCATGTGGCTCCGGAAAAGCCTAACCGTTTTTCAATTCATTTTATCGTTTGGGTTTATTGTAGCCCTGATTGTTTTCGCGCGGCAATACCGCTACTCGATGAATTATGATTTTGGATTCCGGCAGGAGAATATTTTTGACGTGAATCTTCAGGGTGTTGATCCCGATTTGTTTGCCTCGGAGTACTCCCAATTTTCATTCGTTCACAACATTTCCTTTTCATCGGATGTATTGGGTCTTCACTCATCTTTTGGCGGCACGTGGATGCAGATGGAAGGAACTCCGGATTCCCTGCAAGTCAGCGAGATGTTTTGCGACCGGCAATATATCGAAACGCTGGGCTTGAAATTTTTGGCGGGATCAAACTTTCCTGACATTCCCTGGAACCACGAACAAAGTATAATCGTGAATGAACGGTTCCTTGAACTATTCGGAATTCCGGGTCCGGCTGATGCTATTGGAAAAGTGGTTCGCGTAGATCGGCAAGACCTCCAGATAACAGGTGTGCTGAAAGATTTCCATTATTCCTCACTGCGCGAATCAATCAAAAGCTTTGCATTCAGGACCAACCCTTCGCAGTACCGGCATGCCAATCTTAACGTTTCTTTTACGGATGCATACGCAGGCATTACTCAAATGGAAAAGCTTTGGAAGAAAATGGGAAACACCACCGCATTCAAAGGCGATTTTCTGAATGAAGAAATCAATATGGCCTACAAGAGCTACACCAGCTTAGTGAAGATAACGGGGTTTTTGGGCTTTCTCGCCATTTCAATTTCCCTGTTGGGAATGCTGGGTATGGTGGTCTATACATCCGAAACCCGAACCAAAGAAGTCGGCATAAGAAAAGTGATGGGCGCTTCGGCAGCAGGAATAGCTTATCTCCTCTCGAAAGATTATTTAAAGCTGATGGCATGGGCATTTGTTATCGCCATCCCGTTATCGGTAATCATAATCGACAAGTTGCTGTCGATGACTCAATATTACAGTGTTACACTAACGGTTTGGGATATACTGGCAGGCATGGTAATCCTGGTTGGGCTTGGCGTTCTGACGATCTCTACACAAACTATAAAAACCGCAAACATCAACCCGGCAGAAACGCTTCGCTCGGAATAAAAAAACCTGCAAGTCGCGGGCAACCCAAAAGCCGGGCACCCGCGACCGCAGGAAACAAGTTTTTCAGAACTTGTGAATGATATAGGTAAAACCCCCGGTTACAAACAGTCCTTCCAAAGGCCTGACTCCGGCCTCCATAGTAAAGAAGCTGTTTCCGAAGAAAGGAATCTTACGATCAAAATTCTGTGCACGTGTAAACGGGTTGCGATACCACTTAAAGCCGATACGTCCGCCAAGCAAGCCGTTCAGCTCCTTGGTGGCACCGGCACCCATGCCAAAGGTATCCTGCACGAGGTCAACATTAACGGGCAGGATCATGACATCCGCATAAAGCATAAAGATGGAACCCGCCCCGAATTTGGCCGGGTTGTTATCGCGGTTGCGTTGCAGTTGAAAATAATACTGTCTTTCCCTGCCAAGCCCGAGGTAAACACCTTTGTGAAAAATATTGGTAACGTAGTAATCAATCATGTTTTCGCTGGTATCATCAAAAGCAGAATTACGCAGGTAAACCCCGGCACGCGCATACGTGTTTTTGCGAACAGTGCCATTAATGTTCACATATTTGGTTATGGCGGTGCGCGTGTTGGAACCAAAGTTGTCCACCTCCTTATATCCCAGGATAACTTTTACATCATCCGGAGCATCGTTGCTGTTTAAGGTGTAGAGAATTCCGGCATCGGCCAGAAAAGCAAATCCTTTTTTCTCGAACCGGATCAACGGAAAGCGGGCAATGCCCTCGGCCATAATTTTATTGGAAACAAGCGGATAACGGGCTGTAACACCAACTGTAAACAGCATGGATCCGGAAATATTTTTGAAGCCGGCATCCACGCCATATAGCTCTATGCCCACATGTCCTTTAATAGCCTCTGAAGGATCTTCACTGAGCTTGGTATAAGTTTCCTGTGCCGTGGCGGATACACAGGCGATCAATAAAATGCCAACTATAAGCCTTGTATTCATATTCTTACTTTCCTTCGTTAATCATGGTTTTAATAAATGTTTTGGTAACGCCACCCAGTATGCCCTTTATTTCTGCGAGATATTCCGGTTGAGAAGCTTCCACTACGTAAGCGCTTTTTACCGCACCGAAAATGGTGGTGGAGGAATTGGTTTCGTTGATGCCGGACTTTGCCCAGGTGTTGTTGCCATACATGTGGTCGCCCGGGAATACCCACATGCCGCCATTGGCGTTGTTCCACATCATCAGGGCCACGGCATCAATAACGGGTGTGCCTTCGATGCGGGCACCACCCAGGCGGGAGCCATCAAACACCATGAAGTTTACATTCAGGGCAATGGAAACGGCATGTGCATCAATCGCTTTACAAAACTTGTTGTACCAGATACCGGCTGTAACTTTTGAATTGCGAACGGCAAACTTGCCAAGCGGACGAATGCTCACAACCTCATTGTTTAATTCCTTGTAAGGGTAAAGCTTATCGTCTATATAATTTACAAACAGACCGCCATCTTTGCCTTTGTCATCTGCCAGGAACTTGTTGTTGGCCACCTCTTCATCTGTAAGCACTTCGTAACCTTCTGCCTTTAATTGTTCAACAGCTTGCTGATAGAGCTCGCCAACCATTTGCTGATAAGCGCTGGCATCAATGCCGCTGAGGCCCACCGTCATCTTGGCGAAGTTGGTGCTGCCGGTTTGCTTGCCAACAGCGGTGATGACCTGGTTCACTACAAAATCAGCAATGTAAACCCGTTTCAGCTTGCTGATGTCTTTCTTACCGCCCCCGTTTTTATAGGAGAATGTTTTGGAGTAATCGTACGTACCCCAATCGGTAGGAGCTTTATCCTTTTTCTTTTGTGCATGGCACATCGCACCAAAGGAAACCAGTGCGAGCAGGGTGATGATCTTTTTCATAGTCTTGTTTTTATAAAACAAAACTATCCCTGTGCACAGGGATAGGGCATACCCGACCGAGGGCATTTTGATATACCCACTGGCACGGATAACTTCGGAAGATCAGATCAGGTTATTGGCGTAAGCGAATTTGATAAGCCCTACCAGCGAGCCGGTTCCGGTTTTGCGGAAAATGTTTTTACGGTGGGTTTCCACGGTGCGCTCACTGATGAACAAAGTTTCAGCTATCTGCTTGTTGTTGTATTCTTTGGCGATGAGCCCGAGTATTTCCCGTTCGCGGTCGGTAAGCAGCTTGCCCTCATCCGGGTTGTCCATGTTCAGGATCATCTGCCGGCTGATGTCCTGGCTCAGGTAAATGCGCCCGGCACGCACTTCCTCAATAGCGGTAAGCAGCTCCTTCTGTGTATCTTTTTTCAGGATGTAAGCATTCAAGCCACACTTCAGGATTTCGCGCGTCAGGTGCACTTCTTCATGCATGCTCAGCATGATGATCTTGGTTTCGGGTGCGATGCGTTTGAGTGTGCGCACAAAGGTTATCGCATCCATGCCGGGCATGCTGTAGTCCGTAATCACAAGATCGGCTTCGTTTTGTTTAAACCAGGCAAGCGCTTCATCGGCCGAAGTAGCGGTATGTACAACCTCAGCCTGATCATTGCTTTTAAGAATAGCTTTTACACCATCAATAATGATGGCGTGATCATCAACCAATACTGTTTTCATTTTTACCGGTTGAGAGGAAAGGTATAAAAAAGAAAATAATCCGCCCGACTTCATGCCCGAAAAGTAGTGCGCATAAATACCGGGCAGTATCCGTACGGGAGGGTATTTTAAACATCGGTTGTTACCGCAGCGCCAACCGGAACCGCTACCAGTAACGTGTTGCCGCGCCTTCCGGGTGTGGTGTCCACATCAACCGATGCCCTGATAAGACCCGCTCTTGACAAAATGTTTTTCCAGCCATGCCCTTTTGATTGTTCCAGCTTTGCCGGGTCGAAACCTGCGCCATCATCCTCCAGCGTAAGCGAAAGCTCATCTTCGTTGCGTACTATGTTTATCTCAACTTTGGATGCGCCACTGTATTTGATGATGTTGTTGATCCACTCCTGCACAATCCGGTAAAGCGAAATCTCCTGCACATCGGTTAACCGTGCGTCCATATCAAAGCTGGTTACGGCTACTTTTACCGGCTGACGTTCTTCTATCCGCAAAGCCATTTCGCGCAAAGCAGGCACAAGCCCGCTTTGAATTAATGTCTGCGGCATCAGGTTAAAGGCAACAGCCCGCACTTCCTTGTGCATGTCGTTCAGCACTCGCTCTCCGTTCTCCACAATGGTTACCCGTTCTTCCTGTGTGCTGGATGGCGTAATGTTACCGATCAGGAAACGCAGCTCGGTAATCAGTTGGCCCATGCCATCGTGCAGGTCTTGCGCCACACGTTTACGCTCGGCCTCCTGCGATTGCAGCGTGGCATCAATAAACGCTTCGCGCACGGCAATCTGTTTCTCTTTTTCGATCAACTGGGCTTTGCGTTTATAGCGGCCCCGTGCCAGTAAAACAACCGCGATCAGCAACCCGATTACAACAGTAAGCGCACCCACCAGCAGATAGGTTTGCCGCAGCCGGTTTTGCTGCTGGGCCAGCTCAATATCCTGCCGGGCCAACTGCGCTTCTTTCTTTTCGGTTTCGTATTTGATCAGCAAATCGTTGGTGGTGTTGCGCGTGCTTTCGTTCAGCAGCGTGTCTTTTACAATACTGTATTGCTTAAAATGTTCCAGCGCCTGGCTGTACCTGCCGGTAGATTCGTAAAGCTGCGATAAGTTGAACAGCACTTTTTGCTCTTCAATCTTGAGCGGATATTTTTTTAATGAATCGAGCGCAGTTGACAAATACTTTTCTGCAGCAGCAAAATTCTTTTGCTTAATTAACAGGCTGCCCTGGTTGTTCAGGCTGGAGATGTAACCCTGCTTGTCGTTGAGCCGGAGGCGCAGACTCATCGCTTTTTCGTTTAACGATGCCGCCTTGTCAAACTGGTTTTGCTGCGTGTAGTATTCCGACAGGTTATTATAAGCCATTGCGCAATACTGGGGCGATTTTGCTTCCGTGAGGTAATTCAAAGAAGCCTGCCAGTATCCTTGTGCGCTGTCTGTCTTTTGTGTTCTGTAAAAAACATTACCGATGTTCAATAAGGAAATACCTTCGCTTTCGCGGTTTTGAGAATGGCGTGCAAGCGTTAACGCTTTACGATGATACTCCAATGCCTGCCGGTATTCCTGCTGGTATTCAAACACAGCCGCAATGTTGTTCAATGCATTGGTTTGCCCTTCAATATGATCGAGCTTTTCAAATGCCTGCAAGGCGCGGGCCTGGCTTTCGATGCTTTGCTTGAAATCGCCCAGCTTGAAATAGGCGGCCCCAAGCTTGATGTTTACGGAAGCTACCCCGGCATGATCGCCCACCTCTCCGCGCACGTGCTGTGCTTCTTTCCAGACTTCAATCGCTTCCGGCAGGCAGGCTTTATAGAAATAGGCTACCCCCAGATCGCTGAGCGCAAGCCCCAGACCTTTCTTGTAATTTATTTTACGGGCAAGGCTAACGGCTTCCTTGCCAAAGTAGATGGACGAATCCTGGTTTGATAGCACATAATTATAGCAAAGCTCGTCCAGCACACTTACACGCACGCTATCGGGCAGGCCGGGCTTGTTCAGCAGATTACGCAGGCTATCGGGCGGCTGGGCGAAAGCCCGGACGCAGCACAGCATCAGGGCAAAAATTACAATGCGAACCATTTCTACATAAGGTTTGGTAAAACAAAGAATGTAAAAATGACAGGGTTATAAAAACCTCGCTTCCGAAAATTGAAAATCGGGGTTAACTTGAAGAGCTAAAACAAACAAAACCATGAAACGATCAGCAACAGCCAACTGGAAAGGAACCGGTAAAGAAGGAAAAGGACTTGTATCCACAGCCAGCACGGTGTTGAGTAACACTCAATACTCGTTTAACTCGCGCTTTGCCGAAGGCACGGGCACCAACCCCGAAGAGCTGATTGCAGCCGCGCACAGCGGTTGTTTTGCCATGAAGCTGAGCTTTGTACTGAATGAAGCGGGCTTTACTGCCGATGACCTTACGGTGAAATGCACCATCACGTTTGAGAACGGAGCCATCACCAACTCGCACCTCGATTTAAAAGCCAAAGTGCCCGGCATAGATGCCGGTAAATTTCAGGAATGCGCAGCCGATGCAAAAGCCAACTGCCCCATTTCAAAATTGCTGAATACGAATATTACGCTGGAGGCGAGGTTGGTGTAGGTGAGAAAAATCTGTTTCTCTGGGGGTTTGCGCATTTGCACCATGGATAAACGGTAGAGCTTAGTCTAAAGGCTATAAAAACAACACTTTACACTTGCTTAAGTTTAGAATGAACTACGAAAAATCCTTATCTCTCTACAGAAATGACAAAACGCTTCAACTGCTAAGGGCAGAACACTTTCCACTACTTATTGCATTTATTCACTTGGCCTTTAAGCAGCAGGACAGAATCTCCTATTCGCAGGGAGAATTACAAAGCTTACTTAGTGATTTCATTTATTCTCTTGAACGACAAGGCATCACAGATTACAATCAATTATCAATAGAATACCTTCAACGTTGGGCACAACATGGGTACTTACGCAGATACTATGAGACAGCTACTGATGAACCAGTTTATGAACTTTCTCCGGCCACCGAAAACGCATTAAAATGGTTGGAAGATCTAAACAAACAACAATTCGTAGGCACACATAGTCGTCTTATTCAATTTTTCAATTTACTTCAACAGATTGTCAACACCACATCAGGTCCATACGAACGAATTCAAAAACTACGTGAAGAGCGAAGCAAAATCGACAAAGAAATTGAACAAATACAAAAAGGCAATTTTATTCGTCCTTCTGAAACAGAGGTAAAAGAAACCTATTTTCTGGCAGAGGAAACGGCCAAGCGCTTGCTTTCAGACTTTAGACAGGTGGAAGAGAATTTTCGAGAACTGGATACACAAACACGCCAGACAATTATTAAAAGCAATCTTGCCAAGGCCGATTTACTTGACAATATTTTTCAACAGCAGGATTACTTATGGAACACAGATCAAGGAAAAAGTTTTCGGGCATTTTGGGAATTTTTGATGAGCGAACAAATGCAAAACGAACTAGAAGCTTTGATTGAAAGAATAAATGCATTACCCGAAATACAGGAAATAAAAAAAGAACAAGTTGTAGATCGAATTAAAGCCAACCTTGTTGAAGCTGGAGATAAAGTTAATCGCAGTAACGATGGGTTGATAGAGCAATTAAGGAAGTATGTTGAGCAAAAAAACCTCTCCGAAAGCAGGCATATTCTACACAACATTGAGACTATTGAAAGCTTGCTAATGGATCATAAAGATGAACTCAATCTCCAGGAAACCTGGATAGAAATAAGCGGACTTTTCAAGCCAGTATTAACAATGGAACGTCCACTTTTCAGTCCGCCCACAAAAATTGCGTTTGAAAAAACTGCTGTAGAAGAAGGATTGGCGGCTGCCGATACAGATGCATTATTTGAGCAATTTTATGTTGATATAGAGGAACTGAGAAACAACGTAAAAGCATTACTTCGAAACAAATCACAGGTTTCATTGTCTGAATTATTGACCCACTATCGTCCCACCAAGGGGATAACGGAAATACTTGGATACATACAACTTGCGACAAACGATGAGAAACATTTAGTGAACCGTGAATTGCAAGAAGAAATAATAGTAGAAAATCAAGAAAGTGGAAAGACCTATCGACTACAAGCTCCGCTAATCATTTTTAATCGTTAACTCATGCAAAAGGAATATTCATTAAGCCTGATAGCCTTATTAAAAGGAATTGTATATGACCATCAAAGAGAGGTGTGGGAAAACCTATCAGAATATGAACATGATATTAAGAAGTATTTCTTGCCATTAGGTCTTGAATTATACATAAACAAAAGTGAAGGGTTTTGCTTTTTAAGACAAATTGACTGGAACGAAGAAGAAAATCTGTTGCCTAGACTTGCTGAAAAAAGGCCACTCAATTTTCTTAATTCTTTACTCTGTATTATGCTCCGAAAACATTTATTGGAACGTGACGCCCAAGGGGGTTCCGTTCGAACAACAATCACTGAGCAAGAAATTATCAATAGAATAAAGGTTTTTTTGCCGGTCTCTTCGGATGAAGCGAAACAACAAGAAAAAATCACTACGGCTATTAACAAAATAGTTGAAATCGGATTTTTACGAAAGTTGAATGATCAAGAGTATGAAATACACCGGATAATTAAAGGTTTCGTAAATGCTGATGTGATTGATGAGGCACTTAAGAAAATGCACCAATACGCAGCAGAAAGAAAGACAACAGATTAATTTAAGCTTAGCAATGGATACTTTGTTTGATTCATCGAGCCAAAAACTAGCCGGCTTTCGTCTTCAATACCTTGAGGTTCTCAACTGGGGAACATTTAACAAAAATCGTTGGAAGATAGAGCCCAACGGACATAACGCATTACTCACAGGCGATATAGGCTCTGGTAAGTCTACGCTAGTAGATGCGTTGACGTGTCTTTTAGTGCCGCACAACAGAATTGTATTCAATAAAGCTGCCGGTGCAGAAGGAAAAGAGCGCAACCTACTTAGCTACGTAAAGGGTGAGTTCAAAAAAGAAAAAGAAGAAATAACCAAGGTAGCCAAAAAAGTATATCTGCGTCCTGACGACAATACTTATGCTGTTATAATTGGCAATTTTTATAATGAGGGGTATAATGAAACAATTTGCCTAGCACAACTATTTTGGATTGGCAAAGATGGAAAAGTGGAAAAATTACTTGTGATAAGTACTTCACCTCTTTCCATCACTACACACTTTAGCGGCTTTGCCGACATTAATGAACTTAGAAAAAAGCTACGCAACATTGACGGTATTCAATTATTCAGTGATAATTTCTTGCAATACAGTGAGCAATTCCGCAGGCTTTTCGGAATGAATAGCGACAAAGCTATAGATCTGTTCTACCAAACAGTATCTATGAAATCTGTTAGCAGTCTTACGGATTTTGTTCGGGAGCAGATGCTGGAACGAACTGATGTTAAAGATCAAATCACAGCTTTGCTAAAACGTTTTGATGATCTCAAAAAATCACATGAAGCTGTTGTGCATGCCCGCGAACAATACCAAATACTAAAACCACTAACAGAAGCTTCCATTGAGTATGGAAATATAACACGCGAAATAGAAGATATTGAAGCTATGTTAGGCGTTATGCCTGCATGGTTCGCTGAAAAGAAAATCGTGTTGCTTGAAGAGGCTATCGAAAAAGCGAAGGAAGAAATTGAGAAGGAAAGCCAAAAGCAGCAACGACTAGCAAGAGAGCTTAATGAACTTGAAAATAAAAGGCAAGCCATTCTTCAGGATATAGCCAATAACGGAGGCAAACGAATTGAACAAATCGCAGAAGAAATTAAACGTCACGAACAAGACAAAGAGGACAAGCGAAAGGAGTTTGATGGTTATGAGAATTTAGCAGTAAAATGCGGTTTAAAGAAAGTTGAAAACGAGAATGACTTTCAATCGAATATAAACAAGGCTAATGAGCGTAACCAACAATGTGAAGCGAAAGAGAAAGAACTGCGAGAAAAACGAGACAATCTTATTAGCAGTCTACGCAAACAGGAAACTGAATTCCAATCAGAACAGGAAGAATATGAATCGCTAAAAGAACGTGAAACACAAATCCCTGCCTGGTTAGTCGGATTCAGAACACAATTATGTAACGACCTTCGTATAGATGAGTCTGATCTACCGTTCGCAGGGGAATTACTAAAAGTACGAGATGAGGAAACAGGGTGGGAAGGCGCTATCGAGAAACTTTTGCACGACACAGGTATTAGTATGCTTGTTCCTAAAAGTCACTATCGAAGCGTAAGTAATTATGTCAACGATAATCCATTGCGGGGAATTGATGGACGCGGCATTAAACTAACATACCTTGAAACCGACCTGCAAAACATCTCTCGTGTTAACAAGGATTTGGACAACGAAAGTATTGCTTACAAAATTGAAATAAAACCCGATACACCTTTTTATGATTGGATAGAAAACTATTTACAACGCAGTTTTGGCGACTATATATGCACTAATGTGCAGGGGTTGCAACATGTGCCTTTTGGCATTACTCAACAGGGCTTAATCAAAAGTGGTCGGATACGTCATACTAAAGATGACAGGCGAAGATTGGATGACAGGCGTAATTATGTTTTAGGCTGGAGTAATACTGAGAAAATAAAAGCTCTGGAAGTATCCATTGAAAAACTGGAAGACACTATTGAAAAGCTTAAAACAGAAATATTCTCAATAGAATCCGAGGAAAAAGTTAATCGTGATTTAAAGTTATTATTAGGGAACATTCTTTATTTGAAAGATTTTTCAAGAATCAACTGGCAATACCACGTAGAGAGGATTTATCAATTGGAAAAGGAACGAAAAGAGCTATTAAGCAACAACGACAAGCTCGCTCTGCTTGAACGGAACAAATCAGAAGTGGAACAACAAATAATTGATACCAAAGAAGAGGAAAAAGAGGTCACGGGACAAATTGCAGTATTAAAAGATAGAATAAAAACTCATGAAGCGGATAAAGCGGATTCGAGTACACAAACAGAACAAATACATAAGACCCTAAAGGAAAAATGGTATACCGTTATCGGGGAAAAATTAACAGATAAGAATATTACGCTTCGAAATATAGATAACCGAAAAGAAGAATTCAGAAAGCTGTTTCAGGGCGAAAGCGGAGAATTAAAAAAACTTCGCGGAAAGCAAACCGGTCACCGCTCATCCATCGAGAGCAAAATGCGGGAAATAAAACAACACTCGAAAGCCGAGTACGATGAAATAACCGAAAGCATTGACGCCCGGGCAGAGTACATGAAGAAATATGAAAAATTAGTTTCCGAGGACTTGAAACGTCATGAAGAACGGTTTAAAGAAGAACTGAATAAGAATACAATAAATAGTATTGCAGTATTTGATAGTCAGCTTCAAAAACACGAAAATGACATTAAGCAAAAAGTAAGAATGATCAATCAGCACCTCTCATTGATCGTATACAATTCTACTCTTGACACTTACATCACCATCCAAATGGATGCAGCTGATAATAAACATGTTCATTTATTCAAAGAAGACTTAAAAAAATGCTACACTCATTCCTTCAGCAGTAACAATGAGTTGTACACAGAAGAGAAATATGAACAAGTAAAGCAAATTCTTGACCGCTTTGTCAGCATGGAAACAGTTGACAAGGATTGGACTAATACTGTTACAGACGTCAGACAATGGTTTGAATTCAATGCCAGTGAACGTTATCGTGCAGACAATACTGAAAAAGAATTTTATGAAAGTTCTGGTGGCAAAAGTGGTGGACAAAAGGAAAAGCTGGCCTATACCATTTTGGCTAGTGCTTTGGCCTATCAGTTTGGTTTACAGTTTGAGGAGAGTAAAAGTCGCACTTTTCGCTTTGTTGTTATCGATGAAGCCTTTGGGCGTGGAAGTGATGAAAGCACCCGTTACGGATTAGAGTTATTCAAGAAACTAAACTTACAGCTTCTCATCGTTACTCCGCTGCAAAAGATTCATGTTATTGAGGGGCACGTTAGTTCATTTCATTTCGTAAGTAATCGAGAGGGGAACGATTCACAGGTCAGCAATTTCACAAAAGAAGAATACGAATTAGAAAAATTAAAGCGTAATGGTGTTTTTCAAAGTGAAGATAAAATATGATCACACCGGATGAAATAAAAAAACAGGCTTCCAAATGGTGGAAGCCCTTTCTTCAAAGTCACATATCCGATGAACAATTCTTTCCAAAGAGAATTGACCGAATTGGCAAAGTAAGACCGAAAGATGTGACAAGCCAATTTCAAACCCTTCAGCAGCAAATTGAACACCTCTATCTTTACTCAAAGAATAGAACAGGAACTGGGTACGTAGTAAAGACCGAACAGCAAAACTTTAGACGAACAGGGACTCATGAGTTGCCTGAGTTCATCGAATTTGAAACACCAGATGACTACGTTTCCTTTATTGGAAAGAAAAAAGACTGGCAAGCATTTTTGAAAAACTATAAACAGGTTACAGAAACAATATTTTCATTACAAGAATGGACGCTTAATAACTGTCTATGGTTATGCGAGTCAAAGATAAATTGGAGCGATATAATGAAAGTGTGTCAATACTTCATTGATACACCGCGCCCTAATCTTTATCCTCGTCAACTACCAATTAATGTTCACACAAAATTTCTTGAGGAAAATGCAAGGTTACTCCAATCATTACTTGATTTTTTAATTCCTGAATATGTTCGAAACCCCAACAGCAACCGTTTTGCTGAACGTTACTTTCTAAAATATGATGAGCCTTTGATTAGAGTGCGTAGTTTAGATCAGGCACTATTTTTTTATAATGGAAGTATATCTGACATCAGCATTCCGTTATCTAATTTCAGACGAATAGATTTGGTTGCGGAAAACATTATAATTACTGAAAATAAAATGAACTTCCTTACACTTCCACTCATACTATCTACAATGACCATTTGGAGTGGCGGAGGCTTTCAGGTAAGTTATTTGAAAAATATATTTTGGTTACAGACTAAAAATATTTTTTACTGGGGTGATATTGATGAACATGGTTTTCAAATACTTCATCAGATAAGAAATTATTATCCTAAAGTAAAGAGTTTAATGATGGATAAGTCCACTTTCGAACAATTTTATGAATCTGCAGTAGATGGTTCTCGGAATCAATCAGCTCAACTGAATTTATTGACGGAGCAGGAAGCAACTTTATATCAACATTTAAAATCTCTCAACAGCAAAAACAGACTCGAGCAAGAAAAAATACCACAAAGCTATGTGAATAGCTATCTTTCATTCTTGCCTAAGAAATAAAACTATACAGTTTAAAGCCAGTCACCAAATTAGAATTGCACCAAAACAAAACCCGGAATCTCTCCGGGTTTTTTATCTAACATCTTACTACTTAAGTCTTGTGTCTAAAAAATCTTCGGAGGTAGTATTGCCCAATGTAATCCTTACTGCAATTTGTTTTTTATGCGTGTCAATTCACGCACATCATACTCATCCAACAAACCTTTTGGTCCCGGGCGGTTAAGGTTCTTTTTGTTCTCGATTAACAAGTCAATGCCAATAATTGGAATTCGATCTTCTCCGATAAAAAAGAATTGAGAACTCTCGCTGGCCTGGCGGTAGTTAACGGCAGGTGTAAACGTTAGTACATCTACAGCATTGGGTTCAAAGCCAAACGCAAGAAACAACGGCTTCTCAAACTCTTCCGGTTGCAGATCACCAATGTCTAATCCGAGTTCGCGAAACGAGTTCAACATTCGCTGCCCGTTTTCGCGTGAGGGCTCAATCAGCAAATCAAGGTCGCCAGTACCCCGACTCACCCCATAGTAAATAGCGGCAAAACCTCCGATGATGACAAAGTCTACCCCATTTTTCAGGAGTGTACGAACCAACTTTTCATGGAAGGGGCTAAATAAACTCATTTTTTCACCTGCACCTTAAGCCCATTATAAGAATAATTGAAACCGGGTTTTTCAAGACGCTGCATCCACATTCTCAAAATAGCAAGACGCTCCTCTGGTCTTAACGACTCAAAATTCTTTTGGCGTTGCTCTGCAATTTTCTCTGGCGTGGTTCTAATTACTTTCATGCGTACAAGATACGATTAAAAAGAAAAACTGAGAATCGCCTTGTAGATGTACCCTACTCTAAAAAAGATGGAGCAATTACTCAGACTTGAGCGAGCGCGCCTTCACACGTACAATCTTGCCACCTTGTGAGATAACCAGTTCTCCGTCTTCCTTCTTGGTTTTTTCAATGAGGCGGTCAATGGCAAGTTTCACCCCTTCCGTAATTTTTTCAACCATCTTTTCGTATTCAGCGTTTGTCATTATGGGTAAGAATTGTGTTCCAAATATCGATATTATTTATAACAACTTCCTCATTTCGCTTCTGGCGGGCCACAAGCTTGGGAACGTTATGCGAGTTGTCGTACAAAAGCCAGGCATCTACGTTGTTTTTGTAGAGTCTGAAAAAGTTAGCCATACCGCGATGATATCTTCGGTGAACGATATCTGGAGGAATGTTATGCCCTCCTTTTTTTACACGTTCTCGTACCCTGGTCTGTGCAAGTTCGACTGATTCCAGCCAAAAGAAGATCAACATTACGGTATATCCTTTTCTCTTGCTATTATTCAAAAGCGAAATATAGCTTTTCGTTGCCAGTGTCGTTTCGAAACCAAAATCGACTTTTGAATTTATCAATTCACTGATACGGGCTAACATAATTCTCCCCGCCTGAAAAGAAACCGTTTCGGGCTGAAAAGGGGAAAGGCCGCGCGCAATCTCATCTGCATTAACAAACTCCTTGCAGTTTAGCATCTCTGGCAACACAGTGAATGAAGTGGTGGTTTTACCAGCCCCGTTGCATCCTGCTATGACGTAAAGATTCGGCATTGAGATCAATTTTTGGACTGTAAGTTAAGCAAAACAAAAAACCCGGAAACACTCCGAGTTTTTTATCTAACATCTTACTACTTAAGTCTTGCTTCTAAAAAGAATACTCGCCTTTTTCAATCAGATGCTTTGCTACCTTGCGCCTTGCGTTTTTCAGGTTGTAGGGTTCTACTTTCGTGAAACGCTTCAGGCCCATCAGCATCAGGCGTTGCTCATCGCCTTCGGCAAACGAAGTGATGGCGCTCCTGCCGGCAGTAGCAACTTTTTCAATTGCATGATGCAGGTAAATCAACGCCATTTCTTTTTCAATTTCGCATGCCTTTTCACCACGCAGGCTGATTAATTTTTCCACACGCAACAAGACTGATTCGGCTACATAACCTTCAATCAGCATATCGGCCAGGTTCATTAAAATTTCCTGCTCTTCCGAAAGCTTCATCATGAACTTTTGCACGGCAGCGCCTGAAACCATCAGCCCGGCTTTTTTCAGGTTGCGCAAAGCCTTCTTCTCTTTGGCAAAAAGCGCAGTATCGTCATCGCTGCCAAAGTCCGGTATCGACATCAATTCTTTCTGCACAGCCATAGCGGGCGTCATCAGATCAAGATGACCTTTCATAGCGCGTTTCAGCAGCATGTCGATGGTAAGCAGCCGGTTGATTTCGTTAGTGCCTTCAAAAATTCTATTGATGCGTGCATCGCGGTACGCCCTGTCCATCGGGCCTTCTGCCGAGAAACCCATTCCGCCATAGATCTGCACGCCTTCATCCACACTGTAGTCCAGCACTTCAGATCCATGTACTTTCAGAATGGCACACTCAATGGCAAATTCTTCCAATGCTTTTAACCGCGCTTTTGCAGAATCCATGCCGCCTGCCATAAATGCGTTATAGGCATCGTCAATGTTCTGGCTGGCGCGATAGTGTGCCGACTCCGAAGCAAAGATGTGCGCGGCTACATCGGCAATCTTATGCTGAATGGCGCCAAAAGAGGCAATAGCCACTCCAAATTGTTTGCGTTCGGTTGCATATTTTATTGCCCTGGAGATAGCCATCTTGCTTCCGCCTACTGCAGCAACACCAAGCTTAATGCGCCCAACATTCAGAATGTTTACCGCGATCTTAAATCCATTTTCACGTTCGCTCAACAGGTTTTCAACGGGCACTTTACAATCATTGAAGAATATCTGGCGGGTGGATGATCCTTTGATACCCATCTTCTTCTCCTCCTCATTCATGGTTATGCCGCCAAAGGCTTTCTCCACAATGAATGCGCTCAGGTTTTTGTCGTTATCAATTTTGGCGAACACCACGTACACGTCCGCAAATCCCCCGTTGGTGATCCACATCTTTTGGCCGTTGATGATGTAGTGTTTACCATCCGCAGAAAGCACAGCTTTTGTTTTGCCGGAGTTGGCATCGCTGCCCGAATCCGGTTCCGTTAAACAGTAGGCTGCTTTCCACTCGCCCGAAGCCAGCCTGGGAATGTATTTTTTCTTATGCGCTTCGTTACCGTAATATAAAATGGGTAACGTGCCAATGCCGGTGTGAGCAGAAATCGCCACCGCAAAAGAATGTCCTGCACCCAGCACTTCGGCCACCAGCATGGTGGTGTTGAAATCCATACCGAAACCACCCAGCTCTTGCGGAACCGATGTGCCTAACAAGCCCAGTTCACCGGCTTTGTCCAATAGCTGCGGCATCAGCTCCGGATTTTTCATGGAATCAATTTCATCTAAACGCGGGTGTATTTCCTGCTTTAAAAAATCCCTGCACGTTTGTGCAATCATTTTTTGCTCTTCATTAAAATCTTCAGGAATAAAAACTTCCTGCGCCTGCGTTTCGCGAATGAGGAACTCTCCACCTTTGATTGTGCTTTTCGTTGCTGTTGTCATGTTTGGGACTTTAGAAATTAGACAATAGACGTTAGACTTTGTCGCTCGTCTTTATATTTTGATTGTTTTAATTAAACCGTATATCATTTTTTGAATTTCTTCCAAAGAAGAATTCAATAACTCTGTTTTTTCATTATTAAGAAGATCGAGATCTTGAGAAAGAAATAATAACGTTTGAAGTTCGTAAGCTGATCCTAAAGACACATTTAAAAAATAAACAAAATCTTTATCCGTTCTTCGTCCGCTTCCTTCTGCAATGTTCGATGGAATAGAAACAGCACTCCTGCGCATTTGCGAAATCAGACCATACTTTTCTTCTGCCGGAAAGGTGTTTGTGCTCAGGTAAATCTCTTTTACAAAAGCCCTCGCATTTTGCCAAACTTTTAATTCCTTGAAGTTATGCATCTGTCTAACGTCTTATGTCTTGCTACTAACGTCTATTAAAGCATTTCATAAATCCCAGCCACTCCCTGTCCTCCTCCAACACACGCGGTTACCATGCCATATTTTTTATTCTGGCGTTTTAATTCGTTGAACAATTGCACCGATAACCTCGCACCTGATGAACCAAGCGGGTGACCCACCGCAATCGCTCCGCCATTTACATTTAGTTTTGATCGGTCGATACCAAGTTCTTTCACCACGGCCAACGATTGTGCGGCAAAAGCTTCATTGAGTTCAAACAGATCAATGTCGTCCTGCTTTAGTCCGGCTATTTTTAACGCTTTGGGAATGGCGGCCACCGGCCCAATACCCATAATGCGCGGATCAACCCCGGCTGCGGCATAGCTTACCATGCGGGCAATGGGTTTTACATTGAGTTGCTTCAACATACGTTCGGATACCACCATCACAAACGCAGCACCATCGGAAGTTTGTGATGAGTTACCGGCCGTCACCGTTCCGCCCGCAGCGAATACAGGTTTCAGTTTTGATAAGCCTTCCACGGTTGTATCGGCACGAATGCCCTCGTCTTTCTCCACTACCCACTCGCGGGTTTTCTTTTTCATGTTCTCATCCACATACACTTCTTTTACGGTAATGGGGACAATCTCGCCTTTGAACTTATCGGCCTTCCAAGCAGCCGCGGCCTTCATGTGACTTTCGTACGAAAACTGATCCTGTTCTTCGCGTGATATTTTGTATTGCTTTGAAACCTCTTCGGCTGTCAAGCCCATGCTGGTGTAATAGGTTGGGTGGTTTTTAGCGATCTCATAGTTGAGCGCGGTTTTGATCCCCATCACCGGCACGAGCGACATCGACTCTGTTCCGCCCGCAATGATGATGTCGGCCTGACCCGCGTGAATGCGCTGACTTGCAATGGCGATTGTCTCAACACCCGATCCGCAATAGCGGTTAACGATCATGCCGGGGGTATCAATGCCCAACGCGAGCAATGAAATCATCCTTCCCATTTGCATACCCTGTTCTGCTTCGGGTACGGCATTGCCCACAATCAAGTCATCGACCATATTGTTTTCAACACCGGGAACGGATTTTACGAGATGTTTAATTACCTCGGCAGCCAAATCATCCGGGCGAGTGAAACGAAGTCCACCGCGTTTTGCTTTTCCAACACCAGTTCTGAAACCTGCTACGATATATGCATTCATAGTCTTGAGTATTTAGTCGTTAGTAAATAGTTAGCTAAGGGTCTTTTGTAAGGCCCAATTCATTTTTTGTATTTCCGTAATGTCTTTTTGAAGTGATTCGAAGGAAGATTCATTCAAAAAATCTATCCTGTTAGCAATTCTTAATTGTGTTTCAAGTTCACAGATCGATCCGTTTGAAATCGCTAAAAAGTTTTTAAAGTCTTTTTTGGAATTTCGGCCAGCACCCTCTGCAATATTTGAAGCAATTGAAACTACTGATCTTCTGATTTGAGAGGTTAGTCCATAAGCCTCTTCACGAGGAAATGTTTTAGTTGACTCGTAGATCTTTACTGCAAGATCTACCGACTTCTGCCAAACTTTTAATTCCTTATAATTATTCATCTGTCTAAGGACTTTGGACTAACGACTAAATACTAATTCCTCAACGGTTTCCCCCCTGTCAAAATGGACTGTATCCTTTCCAACGTTTTGCGTTCACCTGTTAACGACAAGAATGCTTCGCGTTCGAGATCCAGCAAGTATTGTTCACTTACTTCCTGTGGCGATGTTAAATCACCTCCGCACATGATGTTCGCAATCCACTTGGCGATTTTGGCATCGTGCTCGGAAATGTAACGACCCATTTGCATACCCTGTAATCCGGCAAGGAACAACGCCTGACCGGTACGACCCTGCACCTTGATGTTCTTTGCCTGTTGCGGCATGGTGTAACCTGCTTCGGCAAGATCAAGCACGGCTTGCTTGGCATCGGCAATCTGGCGGTCGCGGTTCATGCTTACGCGATCGACTTTTTTAAGTATGCCCAACTCGCGTGCTTCTTCGGCAGAGGTTGCCACTTTCGCTGTGGCGATAGTCATGAAAGCGTTTTGCAGTGCATTCAATTCCACATCGCCTTCCTGCAAAGCATCGCTCACGCGCTTGGTAAATTCTTTTGTTCCGCCTCCTCCGGGAATCAGGCCAACACCTACTTCCACTAAACCGATATAGGTTTCGGCTGCCGCCTGTGCGATGTCGGCATGCATGGTCATTTCGCAACCACCGCCCAATGTTCTGCCTTGCGGAGCAACCACAACCGGAATAGAAGAATAACGCAAACGCATTACGGAGTTCTGAAACATTTTGATCATGAAGTCGATCTCATCATAATCCTGTTCGATGGCATACATGAATACCAAACCTAAATTCGCACCGAGTGAGAAGTCTGCGCCCTGATGACCGACTACTAAGCCGCGATAATCTTTTTCGGCAAGATCAATCGCTTTGTTCAAGCCCTCGATTACACTGCTGCCAAGTGTGTAGCTTTTGGAATGCCATGCGAAGTTGAGCACGCCATCGCCCAGGTCGGTAACTTTCGATTCGGCATTTTTCCAAACAATGCTTTCGCTTTTGTTTTCGAGAATGATAAACTCTTCCCTGCCTGGAATAGACTTGTATGTTTTACTTGAGATGTCGTAATACTTTTTAATGCCGCCTTCGGTTTTGTAAAACGATTTGTTGCCGGATGCCAACATATCGTACACCCACTGATTCGGTTTGTAACCGGCTGCCTCCATCAACGGAATGCTCTTTTCCACGCCTACGGCATCCCATGTTTCAAACGGGCCAAGCTCCCAGCCAAAGCCTCCGCTCACGGCATCATCAATACGGAAAAGTTCATCGCTGATTTCAGGAATACGATTGCTCACATATTTGAACAGATCGTAAAACATATCGCGGTAGAAATCACCGGCTTTGTCTTTACCCGCTAACAATACTTTAAAGCGGTCGCGCAGGTTGTCGATCGTTTTGGTTGTTTCGAGCGTGGCGAATTTTGCCTTTGCTTTCTCTTTATATTCTAATGAGTTGAGGTCAAGCGTAAGGATTTCAGTCTTGCCTTTCGCATCTTTTGTTTTCTTGTAAAAACCCTGACCGGTTTTATCGCCCAGCCATTTGTTTTGTTCGAGCTTGGCTACCACATCGGGCAGTTTAAACATTTCGCGGCCTTCATCGTTGGGCAGACCTGCGTATAAATTGTTAGCGACTTTCACCAATGTATCCAAGCCCACCACATCGGAGGTTCGGAACGTAGCTGATTTCGGACGACCAATTACCGGACCAGTCAGCTTATCTACTTCATCTACATTCAACCCGAATTTTTGCATGGAGTCGATCACTTTCAGCAAGCCCCATACGCCAACGCGGTTGCCGATAAAGGCCGGAGTGTCTTTACACAATACAGTGGTTTTGCCGAGGAACAAATCGCCATAGTGCAACAGGAATTTTGTTACCTCCGGATCGGTCTTCGCAGTGGGGATGATCTCTAATAATTTGAGATAGCGCGGAGGATTAAAGAAGTGTGTTCCGGCAAAGTGCTTTTGAAAATCTTCGCTGCGGCCTTCAGCCATTAAGTGGATCGGAATGCCGGAGGTGTTAGAGGTGATTAACGTGCCGGGCGTACGATATTTCTCGACTTCTTCATACACTTTTTTCTTGATGTCGAGATTTTCTACCACAACTTCAATCGTCCAGTCGTAGTGTTTGATCTTCGGCATATCATCGGTAAAGTTTCCGAGTGTAATGCGCGAAGCAAACTTTTTACTGAACAGCGAAGCCGGGTTGGCTTTAAGTGTGGCATCGAATGCTGCGTTTACAATGCGGTTTTTTACAGCCGGATGATCGAGCGTTAATCCCTTTTTCTTTTCGTCTTCCGTTAGTTCTTTCGGGGCGATGTCGAGCAACAACACGTCTGCGCCAATGTTGGCGAAGTGGCAGGCAATGCGGGAACCCATGATGCCCGAGCCGAGTACGGCAATTTTTTTGATTGATCTATTCATAGTTGTTCGTTGTCTGTTGCTGGTTGTTGGTCGTGTTTTCGATAAAGTTCTTCCGGCTCATTTACGATTGAGCTATCTAACTTGCTGTAATAGCTTATAAATCCATTCAATAGCTTTTTAGAGGTATTAACCATTTCTAAAATTTTTTCCTTCGTTTCATCGTGCGTTATAAATCCTAATTCGTGTGCCAGAATAATTTGTGTTTCTATTTCATACAATCCTCCGCGCGCAATGAATAAAAATCGAACAGTGTCTTTCGATGAATTCCTGCCGCAACCCTCTGCAATATTAGAAGGAACTGACACCGAAGCTCTTCTCAACTGAGCAACAAGTCCATATTGTTCGTGTGTTGGAAACGAGTTTGTTACCAAATAAATCTCTTTCGCCAGGTTTTTGGCATTTTTCCAAACCTCTAAATCCGCATAAGACTTTATTTGATCCATACTCCATCAAGCAACAGCCAACTAACAACCATCAACTATAAATATTATTCTTCTCGATTATCAGGTTAATACTCTGCACCACATCAAAAAAAACATCCAGCTTTTCTTTCGGCAACTGTTCACGCACAACTTCATTAAAACGAAGCACGGTTTCTTTCGATTTCTCCCTGTGGCGTTTGCCTTCTTTGGTAAGAAAAATGCGAACGGATCGCTTATCGTTTTTATCCGCTTTGCGCAAAATCAACCCTTTCTCTTCCATCGATTTGAGGAGGCGCGTGAGGCTGCGTGGCTCCAGCCCCATCAATGGGCCTACTTTGGTGGCGGGTGTTCCCTCTTCAGCGTGTATATTAAGTAAGGCAAAGCCAATAGACATGGTGCCCTGGTACTTTGCCGCCTGCTGGTTATACATGCGGGCAATGCTGTGCCAGGCGGCTTTTATATTATAGTCTATCGTTTCCTCTCTTTTCATGCTATGCAAACGATGCCGAAGGTAAATAAAAATATTCGGCATGCATACTATTTTGCTTAAAAAAATTTGCTTGACCCTGTGCCCGTACGAGCAGCAAAAGCATATGCCGGGATGTGGCTTTGACAAAAATTATCGGGGCTTGGAGAAGCATAAGGATGAAGCTGGGACGGAAAAACGATCAAATCACACGCTGGTGGCTTTAACCATTATTTTCTATGACAAAGATCATATTTATGTATGGTCAACAATCATGTGCCGGATGCACAGGCGTGCCTAATCTTGTACCGTGAAACAGCAAGAAAACCAAGAAGCCATGAAAACGATCATAAAAAAAACCCGGTTAACTGCCCTGTTTGTAATGGTAATTTTCCATGCAACCGTTTGGGCACAGCAAAGCTATAAAGTAACAGGCGCCCCTGCTATTACGATAGCAGGAACATCAACCATGCATGATTGGACAATGACCTCCAGCCAGGCGGCTGTACAGGCACAGCTCGAAACAGAAGAGGCAGCGCTCAATAAGATAACCTCTTTCCTGGTTACCATTCCTGCCGAAAGCCTGAAAAGCGGTAAAGGAGCAATGGACAAAAACGCCTACAATGCGCTTAAGACAGATAAGAACAAAGAGATCCGCTTTCAGCTTGCATCAGCTAAAGTAAGCGGAGAGAATATTACCGCGCAGGGAACCCTGACGATAGCAGGATCTTCCAAGCCGGTAGAGCTTACCGTAACCGGAAAGCCGGAAGGTGGAAACATTCGCTTTAAAGGATCCAAAAAAATAAAAATGAGCGAATTCAATGTAGAGCCACCCTCTTTCATGTTCGGCTCAGTAAAGACAGGCGATGAGATAACTATCACGTTCGACATCGCACTTGCTCCAACTAAATAAATACAAACTCACAGTAATTCACTTTTAAATTAAAATGTTATGAAAACTAAATCTGCAACTCTAAGAACCCTGCTGCTGGTGCTTGGCCTGATGTTAGGCTGGACAGCCTGGGCTCAGCAACCGACCATACAATATTGGAGACCTTACGACAAGCGAGGCGTCAATGTGTTTGAAACACCGAAAGAAGATACCGTTGGCTACGATGGAATGAAAGTTCGTTTTGGAGCCGGCTTTACACAAGGTTATCAGAACCTGAGCCATACAAATGGATTGCCCACAACGGGTTTGTATGAAATGGCCGGAGGATTTCCGTTGGCACAGGCAAACTTTAACATCGATGCGCAGCTTTATGATGGCGTTAGCCTTAACCTTGTATCGTACATGGCATCTCACCACCACAACGAGTTTTGGGTAAAGGGCGGATTCCTGCAAATAGACAAAGTGGGCTTTTTGAAAAGCGAGTTCTTTGATAACCTGTGGAAAAACCTGACTTTAAAAGTAGGACACATGGAAGTAAACTATGGTGATGCGCACTTCCGCAGAAGCGATGGCGGCCATACGTTGTGGAACCCCTGGGTTGAAAACAACATCATGGATGCTTTCACTACAGAAATAGGTGCGGAGCTATACTGGAAAAAAGACGGTATAATCTTAATGGGTGGATTTACCGATGGAGAAATTCAGGGAAACGTAGCTAACCCATCTGCACCGGGCGCAAAACGTAAACCCAACCTGTATGCTAAAGCCGGTTTTGACAAACAACTGAGCGATGACTTGCGCGTAAGGCTTACCGGCTCTGTTGTAACTACAAAATCTTCTGCCAGGAACACACTTTATGCGGGCGACCGTACCGGTTCCAACTATCAATATGCAATGGATTTAACTACCGCCACGCTTACTACGGCATATACTTCCGGCAGATTTAATCCCGGTCTTACCGATAACCTTACAGCTTTTGTGATCAACCCCTTTGTGAAATTCAGCGGACTGGAAGTGTTCGGAACATTTGAATGGGCAAAAGGTAATAGCGCATTTGAGAACGGAGAAGGGCACACAACACCCTATGCTGCACAGGACGATCGCAAGGCACAGCAAACCGCTATTGAGGCGCTCTACCGCTTTGGCAAAGAAGAGCAGTTCTATGTGGGCGCACGTTACATTACCGTTAACGCTACAGTGGCAGAAGGCTACACGGCTGCTGCTGCCGGAACACGTTATGATGTAACGATTGATCGTACTTCTTTCGGTGCCGGCTGGTTTATAACCCGCAACATCTTGCTGAAAGGAGAATACGTAACCCAGAACTATGATGGCTTCCGCGATACCGGTGCAAACAACCGCTTCTACCAGGGCAAGTTTGACGGTTTCGTGGTTCAGGGTGCAATCTCCTTCTAACAAAAGGTGGGTCAGGTGAGATGAAAGTTCCGGTAATGTAACCGGAACTTTCTTATTTTAGCCAATAGTAAAATGAGAAGCTTGTTTATCCTGTTTGCAATTCTGTTTTCCGGTACGGCTTTTCGCACCGAGCGCCCCGTGCTGGTACATCGTTTTATTGTTTTACCTTCCAGCAAGCTTGTTATTCTGGGCAAAACCAATGTCAACTCCTTTCAATGCGCAACGCAATATTGCGGTCGCGATACGCTTGTGCTGCGCGAGGGCGGAGCTAATAACCAACCCTTTTTTGAAAAAGGAAAGGTGGGTTTGGATGCCGCTGCCTTTGATTGTGGCATGGCCATGATGACACGGGATTTCAATCAGACCATTAAAGCCAAAACATATCCATCCATTGAAATTAATTTTATCTCGTTTGAGCGATCGCCTGTTTTGGGATGTGGCGAAGACCAGTTTAAGGGCCGGATAAAAATTGCGCTGGCCGGAGTAGCCCGTACCTTCGATGTGGATTGTTCCATTGAAGCCAAAAGCAATGGCAATATCTACCTGAATGGCGCACGAAAATTTCAGTTTGGAGATTTTAATCTAAAAGCGCCAAGCCACATGTTAGGCGCAATTAAGGTGGAAGAAACGCTTGAGGTAAGATTCAACCTCGTGCTAAGGCTGGATGAGAATTGCTGAGGTTATCGTAAGCTTAACCCCTCAGCTTATCGAGGTATAGCTTCGAAGCCTGCTCCACCCACCGGTCGCGCGTAATGCGCCCCGGAAAAAACTCAATTACGTTAGCCACATGCTCAATGCTCTCGTTGGTAAGCTCGCTGATCTGCCTGAAGCTGAAGATACCGGCTTTGTTAAGCTTGGCTTCAATGCCCGGCCCGATACCTTTAATTAACTTCAGATCGTCAACTTCACGGATGGCGGGGCCGGCCTCTCCGGTTCTTGATGCATTGCTTTTCGGCTGGCGCTTTACCTGCCTCAGCTCGGTTAGCTCAACTTCCAGCTTTTGTTTTTCCTGTTCAGTGCGCAAAGCCTCCTGTGTAGCATGCGTAAAGCTTCCCTGCAATTCATGTAATGTATTTTGGAGAACCGCAATTTGTTGCTGAAGCGAGTCCTGCTCACCTTTACAGGTTTCTTCAACAGTTTTCAGCCGCTCATTTTCGCGGGATACCGCAAGAAAATCTTCACGAAAAGTTTCGCGTGCGCGGCTCAGCGTCTGCCCTGCTTTTTCAGCTTGTTCAAGCGCAAGATGCACCACCTGCTGTTTTTCAGCTACTAAAATTTTCAGTGCAGCATTCTCATCTTCTGCCTTTTGAATGTTTTGCTGGCGCAGAAACCAGGCAATGCCAAAACCAATGAGAAGCGAAACCAGCACGATTACCAGGATTTCGGCAATGGCCATTGCCGATTCGTGCGGATTAATGTTTTGGGGTTTGGGGTCAAGACCTTTGATCCAGAACAAATACCAGAATGCCGCCAGCAGGCACCAAACGGCAAAAACCCCAACAAGTAAATAGACAGCACGCATCAGTTTTGATAATGAAATGAAGGTACAAAAATAAAAATTGCATGCACATGCAACCTGACCGGGAAGCCGTGCGTCTTAATACATAATTCACTTATGTATTAATCAATTATGCATTCTCCCGAACTGCTTAAAGGTACGCTCCAGACCATTGTATTGAAAGTGTTAAAAGATCATGGCCGCATGTACGGTTACGAAATAACACAGCGTGTAAAAGAACTATCGGACGACCGCATACTTTTAACCGAAGGCGCATTGTACCCCACCCTGCACAAGCTGGAAGCGGAGGGAATGCTCAGAACGGAAACGGAAAGTATTGGTAAGCGTGTTCGCAAATACTATTCGCTTACTCCGCAAGGCAGAAGCCTGGTGAAAGAACGCGTTTCCGAATTTGTTGACTTTATCAGAACGATGGGCAATGTGCTTCAGGTTGAATTAAGCTGATAACAGGAATTTGAAATTGACCAACGACCATATCGATTACATCATCAAAGACCTGCATTACCGGGGTGTTGTTTACGAAGGCTTGCAGGACGAATTGATTGACCACATCTGCTCGGCTGTGGAAAAGGAAATGCAGGCGGGCGGCAAATTTATTGAAGCATATCACGAAACGCTGAAAGCCTTCGGGCATACCTCAGGGCTTAGAGCAACACAACATCAGACATTACAATCAGAAAATCAAACAGCCAAGATCATGTTAAAAAATTATCTCACTATTGCGCTGCGCAATTTGCGCAAGCACAGGTTTTATTCGCTCATCAATATCCTTGGCCTTTCGGTTGGGGTAGCTGTGTGCTTAGTGATTGCGCTCTTTGTAGTCAATGAGCTGAGCTACGACAGGCATCATGAATATGCGCATCGTATTTACCGCGTCAAATCCGAAATTATTTTCGGGGGCAATCACTGGAACATGACGTTTGCCCCTGCGCCTATGGCTGCCGCATTGCCTGAAGAAATTCCCGAAGTGGAAGCTGCCGTTCACTTTCGCCAGCGCGGCTCTTACTTAGTGAAGCGGGAAACCGAAAACACCAAGGAGTCGAATGTGATCTGGGCGGGTAAGGATTTCTTCAAAATATTTACCGTGCCGGTGCTGGAAGGTAATGTGGAAGGAATTTTGGATGAGCCTAATACGATGGTCGTCAGCGAGCGAACGGCTAAAAAATATTTCCCGGGCGAAAGCGCTCTCGGTCAAACACTCACGCTCGATAATCAGCTCAATCTTAAAATAACAGGTGTGTACGAAGATATTCCTGCCAACAGTCATTTTCATTTTGATTTTATCATTTCTACAGCAGGATTGGAGGAAGCCAAACAAACCTTCTGGTTAAGCAACAACTTCCAAACCTATATGTTGCTTCGTGAAGGTGCAGACGCAAAGGCGGTGGAAGCAACGCTTGCAAAACTTATTGCCAAATACGCTGTACCGCAATTTTCACTGATAATGGGCGAGGGTGCAACCATGGAGAAATTTACGGAAGGCGGTAATAAATTAGAGTACACCCTTCAGCCCTTGCAGGATATTCATTTAAAAAGTGATTTGCAGGGCGAGTTTGAGCCGGGATTTAACATCACGTATGTATATCTGTTTATTGCCATAGCGCTTTTTATTCTCACCATTGCCTGCATTAACTTTATGAATCTGTCCACCGCACGCTCGGCCAACCGTGCCAAGGAAGTAGGCGTGAGAAAAGTAATGGGCTCATTCCGTTCACATTTAATACGTCAGTTCCTTACAGAATCCACGTTGCTGAGCTTATTTTCATTCATCATTGCCATCGGCATAGCATACCTGCTCCTGCCCTTGTTTAATAACCTGGCCGACCGGACGCTTTTTATTCCTTTCGGCAACATTTCTTTTTACGCTGTCCTGTTTGCAGGCGCTGTCGTTACCGGGTTACTGGCCGGAACCTATCCTTCCTTTTTCCTCTCAGCTTTCAAGCCGGTGAATGTGCTTAAGGGGCAAGTATCGTTGGGTATGAAAAGCGGCTTCATCCGCAGCTCGTTAGTAGTGTTTCAGTTTGCTATTTCCATTGTGCTCATCATCGGCACCATTGCTGTTCTAAGTCAGTTGAATTATATACAAAACAAAAAGATCGGGTTCAACAAAGACCAGGTGATTATGGTGGAAGACACCTACGCATTGGGCGACCAGCGTATGGCTTATAAAAACGAAATCCTCAGCAACAGCATGATTGTAAGCGGAACATTCAGCGGGTACTTGCCGGTTGCCGGTACCTGGCGCAACGATAATCCCTGGTGGGCTGAAGGCAAAGACTATAAGCAACAGGAAAATATGGTAAGCCTGCAAAACTGGGAGGTGGATTACGACTATATCAAGACGCTGGATATGACAATTAAAGAAGGTCGCGATTTTTTGCATGCGTTTCCTTCCGATTCCACGGCTGTTATCCTGAATGAAACAGCCGCACGCAATTTCAATTTTGATGGCGACCCCATCGGTAAGAAAGTAGTAACATTTGCAGACCGGGACATGAGCCCGGATAAGCTGAATGCGCTTACGGTAATAGGTGTTGTAGAGAATTTTCATTTCGAGTCGCTGAAAGAAAATATCGGTGCGGTAATGATCTACCTCAGCAAGCGTCTGCAGGGAAATCTTTCGTTTCGCTTTCAGTCGCAGGATACCAGAGCGGTAATCGACCTGCTGGAATCCAAATGGAAAGCGATAGCGCCCGGTCAGCCTTTTACCTACTCGTTTTTAGATGATCGCTTTGGCAATATGTATGCGGCAGAAACACGCCTCGGTAAAGTGTTCGCCATCTTTGCAGGGTTTGCCATCATCATTGCCTGTCTTGGGTTGTTTGCGCTCACAGCCTTTACGGCCGAGCAACGCACGAAAGAAATCGGAATACGCAAAGTGTTGGGCGCGAGCGTAGGCAGCATTGTGGTGTTGTTATCGAAAGAATTTACCAGGCTGGTGTTGATTTCTTTTGTGCTTGCCGCCCCGTTTGCCTGGTGGGGAGTGAACAAGTGGCTGGAAGATTACCAATACAAAATTGAATTAGGCTGGACGGTGTTTCTTTTAGCAGGAATAATTGCATTTCTGATCGCTATCTTAACCATGAGCTTTCAATCGATTAAGACCGCGATCAGCAACCCGATAGATGCGTTGAGGAATGAGTAGCATTAAAATACCATTCCCGCATTCATTTGAGGGTTGACTACCGTCAGCTATGGAAAAAATTATTTCAAAAGCCGGGCATATCAGTATACCGGTTGTAATTGGTTCGGGTGGTCTCCTCTCCATGTGGCTGATTGCTTATCTTTTGCAAAACGGCATGCTCCCTTTATGGGTGATTTCACAGCATAAAATTGTGAATTTCACTTTAACCATGCAGATCATGGTGTTGCCAATATCTTTTATTGCATTGGCATTACTGTATATATACAACAGGGAAAGCTTCAAGAAATTTTTTCGTATAGCGATTGATAAAGAAAACAATTGGAATTTTTATGGGCCGATAATGGCCGTTGCGTTCACGATTGGCACATTGCTGCTGATGTCTGTTGATGTAATGTCACAGAATGGGTCGATTAATAATTCCTTTTTCGCGATGATGCCATTAGTGCTATTCGTTTCTGCAACAAACGCCTGGTCTGAGGAAATTTTTAGCCGTTTCGTTATTGTAGCCGGGTTAGATGGAAAACTGAAGCCTGTTACTATTTGCTGGATATCGGGGGTTATATTTGGAATACCTCATTATTTTTTTGGCACACCGAGTGGTTTGTTTGGAGTAGTCATGTCGGGTATGTTGGGCTGGCTCCTGGCAAAATCGGTAATTGAAACAAGGGGGTTAGGATGGGCCTTGTTTATACATTTTCTCCAGGATGTTGTAATATTTGGCTCCGGAGCCATGATAATTGCAGGGCATTAGTGAAAAAATTTCATAGCTTGAAATGCGAACAAGGATGGATAAGCTATCAAAAACAGGGGGGATATTTTTTGCTGTCGGCCTAATGGCGCTCGGCACAGAACACTTCATTTTTCAGGATTTTATTACCGGGCGCGCACCAAAATGGCCGGAACCAATTCCCGGACAACAAGCCTGGGCATACGTTAGCGGAGTGTTATTTATAATCATCAGCGTGATGATACTTATTCAGAGAAACGCGCGGTTAGCGTCTGTAATTTTTGCAGCATTGGTTTTTATGTGGGCGCTGCTCAGGCATATTCCGGTGGTGGCCGCAGATACATTCCTTTCCGGGGCATGGACTTCCGCAGGAAAAGCATTGGTATTTATCGGGGGAGCATTAGCTGTTGCGGCCACCTTTCCGAAAGAGTCTTCGCTAAAGAATGCTCAAATTCTGAAATTTATTAACCTAGAACGCGAATTCATTGTTACCGGACGTATCTGCCTGGGTTTTTTCCTTATCATCACCGGAATCCAGCATTTCCTGTTTGTTGAGTTTGTGGCCTCATTGATACCACGCTGGTTCCCGGGCGATGCTGTATTCTGGACTTACTTTGCCGGGGTAATGTTAATTGCCGGAGGCGTAGGACTTTTTATTCCCGGAACCGCACGATTAGCTGCATTTCTTTCCGGGGTGATGATCTTTTCATGGTTTTGGATCGTTCATTTACCCCGTTTTATGGTCAGCGTAAGCGACAAGATAGCATTGTTTGAAGCGCTGGCTTTTTCCGGTGTTGCATTTGTGCTGATGAGGTTTCCTGATTCAAAAAAGTCAGCCCCATAATTATGCGTTTAAGAACCGGGGTAAGGATGTAAACAAAATGCTTTCCCAGCCTTCGCGGAAATTTTTTCTGGCCAGAGCCTCTTCGCGCGGATCGAACGGTATAAGGATGGAAAAGGTAAGATTCAATTTAGTTTGTATATCACTTATCGGAGTTAATTCCCATGTTACCTCTGCTTTTCCTTCATAACCGGGGTATTCCCAGGTATGCGCGAGCTTTTTTCCTTTTATAACTTCAGTTATTACTCCTTTGTGCTGCCATTGTTTGCCCTCGGGCGGGCCTGCGCTCCAGTAAAATTCTGCGCCAGCTTCTGCCCGGAAATCTTCGGCAAGATCGAAATACCATTGCTTCATAGCTGCGCGGTCGGTAATGGCATTCCATACTTTATCCACAGGAACATTAAATACCCGTTCAAGCTTGAACGGATTATAGATTTGAAGCTGTGGAAATGTAGAATAGACTGCATCGCCATACGTTTCGCGCAAAGTAATTTGTACCGGGTCGAATTCTTCAGTATCAAACGGGTATGATTCCTGCCTTCCGTTCAGCACAAGCTCCAGCCTGTCCAGCAAAGTATGGAAACCTCCGGCACTGCCCACCGCGTACTGATCAGTCATCTTGCTGTAAGTAAAAGTAAGCTTGCATTTGTTTTTACCTGCGGCCTGTAAATCCCATACAGCCAGCTCGCCTTCCCACGTCCAAACAAATTGATGCGGAGGATTTACGCTTATTACCCGGCCGTGTGTAATGGTTTTGGCCGCATCCCGAAACCTGATTTTTATAGCTGACCCTGCCTTAAGATCCATTTCAATATCAGTAAACCAGATCTTCAGCTTATCGGGGTTGGTTATGGCATCCCATACGGTTTCAATATCATGATTGAGCAAACGTTCAAACACAACTTTAAAGCCGTCTGCTTCTTTGGTGATTATTCCGGGTGCCATAATCGTTTGGGTTATTTAAGGTTTTGAATTTGCTGTTCAACATAGCTTTCCAGCCGGTTGAGCGTTTGCTTGCCACCTTCTATGGCATTCAGCAAACGCGTATGAATAATTTCGTTATCGATAACTTTAAATGAATTCATCGTGTTTTGGGTTTAGCTTTTTTTGACTTTTTCTTTTTTTGCAGCCCATCGAGGTATAGCTCTAAAGCATCCAGCTTTTTATCCCAGAACTTACGGTATTGCTCCACCCATGCGGAAACTTCGTTGAGCTGCTCTAACTGCACATCGCAATAGCGCTCGCGCCCCTGTTGCCGGATAGAAACAAGACCGCATTCGTTCAGGATTTTGATGTGCAGCGAGATAGCCTGCCGGCTCATGTCGAAATTATCGGAAAGCGTGTTCAGGTTAAGCGGCTGTTGGGCCAGCATGCCGATAATCTGCCTGCGGGTAGGGTCTGCTATTGCCTGGAAAACATCTCTGCGGGCCTCCATAAATATGCAAGTAAGTGCTTGCAAATATAATGCAAGTATATGCTTGCGCAATTTATTTTTCGAAAAAAATAGTGGTAGTGCCGTACTCAAAAATCCGTGCTATTGGGTATTTGCATTCTACCGGCAATCGGTCAATTTTGAATATGCTTAATCTCGATACGATGAAAAAATATTATACCCTGTTGCTGTTCCTGCTCCTGTGCGGGTGGGCAGACGCCCAAAGCCAGCCCCCGGCCGAAGCTGAAAAATTGTTTAATGAAGGACTTGATTACAAATCCAGGCAACAATATGCCGAAGCGGTAGATAAGTTTACACAAGCCATTGCGGTATTTCCGTGGAGCTTTGATTACTGGCACCAGCGTGGCTATGTGCGCATTGATATGGGCCAGTACCATGAAGCCATTGCCGATTTCAGCTATATGCTGTACTTCAGCCCCAAACACCTGCGTGCACGTATGGAGCGTGCATTTGCCTTAAAGCAGATCGGGAATGCGCGCGAAGCGTTGGAAGAATACCGGGTTGCAGTGCAGGATCACCCGGCAGACTTTCAGGCACATTACGAATACGGCTATTCCCTAATTGATTTTGAAGAATACACAAAAGGGATTGAGCACATGAAAAAAGCATCGGAGCTGAACCCGGAAAGTGGCGATCCGTTATATGAGCTGGCCTTCTGTTACCTGAAAACCAAACAGTATCAAACCGCACTGGATACATTTAAATCTGCTCAGGCAAAGCTGGGCGACCGGACACCTCCCGGCTATTACTTTCACATTGCCGAGTGCCAGGTAAAGCTGGGTAAGAAAGCCGAAGCGTGTACCAATTTTGAAAAAGCGGAGCAATTAAAAGTTCAGGGTGCAGCGGAAGCGCGCGTTGCAAACTGCAAATAATCAGTAGCGGATTGAAAGGATAAGCACAACTGGCACAGTTAACGCAAAATCAGAAGATTTTTGTTTACTGTCTGGCAACCCGGAGAGCTTGGTTTTATCTGTAATGTAGCGAAGGTAGTAAGTAGACTCTGTGCCAAGGGTTACACGATCGCTGATCAGGAACAGGATGCCCACGCGCGGCCCCAGGCCCCAGAAGCTGCTGGTTGTTTCTATTATAGTATTACCCACAAACGGATCGGTTGTTTCGGTTCGCGATTTTGCCCCGCCAATAATAAAATCATAGCCGTGAAAAACGATCCAGCGTTTTCCCAGGGGCTGCTTTCGTTCATAGCCTATCCGAAAAGCCAGATCGCGGTTTACGGTTTCACGGAATACACCATTGTTGTCGTCATTAAACTTACTGCGCGAGTACGTAAGGCCCATGTTAAGACCACGCCCAGTAAGGGCTGAGTTTGATGCGAACTGTATTCCAAACGGATTGTTGGTTGGTGTGCTGTTGGGGTTCAGGTTTATGATCTGCCGCAGCAAAGGATTTACCTCCAGCCCGAAATAGTTAATGTGTGCTTTACCGGATAAAGCAAAAGGCTCCGGCTCAGCAGGCGGAGAAAGACTTTTCTTTTGCTGCACGGGTTTTTCCTTTTCGTCAAGCGAGCTTGTAGAGGGCAGGGTTATAGAAGATTGCTGCGCCTTTGGATATACGCGGACTGAAGCCCCGGCACAGTTATTCTCAGCAACAAAATGTTTGGTCAGCGCCTGCTCATCATATCGTAAAGCATCGAAGTAAGTGAAGATGCTATCGCCACAGTTTACTTTTTCAAACAAGGTTTGCCTGAATGTTTCATTCAGCTTTATGCCGGAAGTAGTCCGGTACTTTTTATAAACCAGCTGTTCAGCCGGCCCGTTGCCCCGGCTATAGAAAAAACGCTTTAGTCCGCCACCTTCATACGAATAAAGAGAAACGTTTCCGTCCACCAATGTCCAGAGAAAAAGCTCTTCGTTATGCCATTCCGGTTCCTGTGTATAGCTAAGCAGCGGACTTTCATCGCCTGAAATATCAAGCTGAACTTTTGTGCGCTTCAGTTTGAAAAATCCTTCTATGGAAATCTCAGAGAGCTCATCTAACAGCTTGGTTTGAGGCTGCTCTTTAGAATGGACCAGGTAGGTTAACGAACTATGAGCAGACCAGGCTTCGGGCCGGATATAGCATTCTGTTTTCTGGTTGTGAAGATCAACAAAGTATCCCTTTTCATAAGAAGCCTGGGCCGATACGAATCGCGGAATAAAAGAACAGCCAAGCAGGCAGATAAAGAACCGTAACATCAAAGGCAAATTACTTTACCCGGAAAGGATTTGAAAATCTGGGATCGGAAATCATGCTATGATCAGTAAGTGTATGGAGAAAAGCCTTTATCGCCTTTATCTCGCTTTGTGTCATGTTCATCTGCAAAGGTCTTCCATCCATTCCTTTTAGCCGGTGATCAAGGTTAGCGCTGTTTTTTACTCCGTGGCTATAGTGTTCCAGAACTTCTTCCAGCGTTTTAAACCGGCCATCGTGCATATATGGGCCTGTGAGCTCCACATTGCGCAGCGAAGGAATTTTAAACTGCCCCCGGTGCTGTGGGGCCCCGGTAACTTCCATTAAGCCCACATCTTTGGGAGATGCATCCAAACCAATATCAGCAAAGCCGTTCGCATCATGACAATTGTTGCAATTGAATTTGTTGAAAAACAATTGACGTCCTAATTCCTCCTGTGCTGTAAGGTTAATCATCGGTGTGTTTCCGGTTAGTGTGTTTGAAGGCTTAATGTCGAACGTTACCGCATTGTTTCGGAACATCATGGCGCGGTCAAACTTGGACTGGTTGCTGCGGATGCTAAGGAGAAAGGCACTGAGTCCTTGCGATATTCTCTCCTCCGTAACCAGCTCATCGCCAAAAGCGCTTTGCACCAAAGTTTTGTATTCTGCAACCTGGTTTAATTTCCGGGCCAGCGCTTCCATATCATGAATGCCCATTTCAATGTGGTTCATGATCGGGCGTGTTACCATCAGCTTCAGGTTGCTTTCACGACCATCCCAGAAAAGAGAAGTAGGTGTTGCGACAAACTCGGGCGAAACGGGCACACCGGGCATATAACCGATCACACCCGGATCGAAAAAGGACGTGGCGGTTGTATCTGAATTTCGCGTTGTATCGAGTAAAACAAAATCCTGGAAAGCATCTGAAATAATGTTCTGGATAGCCATGGAGTTGCGTGGGGTAACCCGGTTTTCAAAACCCCGGCTCAAGGCAGCGTTATCGGAAAATGCCAATGCCTGTTTGTGGCAGCTGGCACAGGAAACGCTGTTGTTTAGCGACAGGCGTGTGTCGTAGAAAAGCACCCGGCCTAATGTGGGCACCTCGTCCGATACACCGGGTACCGAATAGGCAAATGGCTGGGATGGTAAGTCCAGCGCTACTTCGCGGTTCCGGTTTTCAAAAGGCTCGCAAGCCAGTACAGCCAGAGTTACGGCAGCGGCAATCAGCCAGGTGAATTTTGTTCTCATACAAACTCGGGTTTAAGGCTAAACATATTCAAGGTAAGCAAAAAGCGTAAACAATTGACACCCGCAAGCCCTGAAGGGTTGGAACGATAACCGCCCGGCATATTACCAATTTGCAAAGAGCAGGCGCTTGGCATAAATTCGGGGATTTTACGCGGTAACCCTAACCCATGACCCAAACACCCCGCACCCCCAAAACCGATGTGGTACTGATGGGCGCAGGCATCATGAGTGCCACCCTCGGTATATTGTTAAAAGGGCTGAACCCCGATATTTCCATTCATATTTTCGAGCGGCTGGATAAAGCCGGGATGGAAAGTTCGGATGCCTGGCATAATGCCGGTACGGGGCATGCCGCATTCTGCGAACTGAACTATACCCCTCAGAAACCGGATGGCTCCGTAGAATGTAACAAGGCATTTAAGATAGGCGAAGCGTATGAAGTATCGCGCGAGTTCTGGACTTATCTCATCGAGAAGCAATACATCCATGACCCCGCTGCGTTCGTAACGAAAGTACCGCACATGAGCCTGGTATGGGGAGCGGAAAATGTTGATTTTCTGCGCAGGCGATACGCGGTTATGAATGCCAACCCGCTGTTTAAGGAGATGGCTTACTCGGAAACGCACGACCACATAGCCGAGTGGGCTCCTATTGTAATGCGCGGCCGCACCAGAAAGCAGCCGGTAGCCGCTACCCGTGTGGAAACCGGTACCGATGTAAACTTTGGCGCGCTTACGCGAAGCATGATTGAGCAGCTTGGCAAAATGCCCGGGGTAACCATCCACTTCAATACCGAATGCCTGGACCTTGACCCGGATGGAAAAAAAGGCTGGGATGTTTTTGTGCGCGATCTGCAGACAGGCGAAAAGAAAACGGTTAACACACGCTTTGCCTTTATTGGTGCCGGTGGCGCAACCCTGCATTTGTTAAAGCGGGCCGAAATAAAAGAACGTAAAGGCTATGGCGGTTTTCCGGTTAGCGGGTTGTGGCTGAAGTGCAACAACGAAGAGCTGATACAAAAGCATCATGCCAAAGTGTATGGCAAGGCATCGGTGGGTTCGCCACCCATGTCGGTACCGCATGTAGACACGAGGCTTATCAATGGAAAGAAGGAATTGCTCTTTGGGCCCTTCGCGGGATTCTCAACCAAGTTCTTAAAGAACGGTTCGCTGATGGACTTACCCAAATCGATCAAGCTTGATAACCTGATGCCGATGATCTTTGCGGGCATCAAAAATGTTCCGTTAACGAAATACCTCATTCAGCAATTAAGGCTTAAGCCGGAAGACAGGCATGCGGCTTTGCGCGAATACGTTCCGTTTACCAAGCAGGAAGATTGGGAGCTGCTGGAAGCCGGGCAACGGGTACAGGTGATTAAAAAGGACAAAGAGAAAGGCGGTGTGCTGGAATTCGGTACCGAATTAGTGGTATCGGAAGACGGAACCGTAGCGGCATTGCTGGGCGCATCTCCCGGGGCTTCAACGGCAGTGGCTATGATGCTGGAATTAATTCAGCGATGCTTTACGAAACAAAGTCAATCCGAAGCATGGAAAGCCCGCTTACATGAAATGGCTCCTTCGTTTGGGCAGTCTATTTCAAAGAACGAAAAGCTGGTGGAAGAATCGCGCAGGCGAACCAACCGTGCGCTTAAGTTAGCCTGACCGATCTGTACGTTTCTGTAAATCGTACTGTTCATTTTTCAACAGGTGGGTTCAACCGGTTAAAGACCGATCTTCATTTCTGGAGCGGAATAGAGGCTTTTAATTAAGCTTGCTGTTTGAGAATGATTTTTGTGATGGGCAGAACCGTACAAACTTTAACCGGCCATGCAACGTTCCTCTACACTGCTTATCGTATTGATCTTGTTTATTACGTTTCCGTTCTGGATTGGAGTAGGGGCGGGCTTGTTTGGGATGCTGGCCGGCTTAATTGGCGGATTGTTTGGATTAATTGCCGGGCTGATAGGAGCGATCTTTGGAATAATCGGTGCCATATTCAAAGCCCTGTTTGGCTGGGGCGGGTGGCACCACAGCTGGCATTTTAACGGGCCTGATATGAATGCGTTTACCTGGTTTGCACTGTTGATTATCGGGGCATTGATTATTACCCGGAACGATAAGAAGAAAAAGTAATTTTAACTGCTTCAGGGATTCGAGTTCTAATGCAGTATTTATCATTGCCCTTACATTAGCCTCTATAAGTTCAGGAATGTCATTTGTTCCTGAACGATAAGGTCCTGCAACAAGAATTAATAAAGATTTGTCTAACGGGGTCATAAAATATTGTTGAGTTTAATGTATTGAAGAAGCATGATTGTTTTGCCGTCTTTAATTTGTCCGCTTTCTATCATTTTCATTGCTTCTGCAATGTCAAACTCTAATACTTCTATATTTTCTTCTTCGTGTTCAACACCACCTCCATCGGTTACTTTCATTTCTTTTGCATATTCGGCAACGAAGAAATATAAAATTTCAGTTACTGAACCTGGCGACATATACGCTTCAAATATTTTCCGTACTTCTGAAATTTTGTATCCAGTTTCTTCTTCGGTTTCACGCCTGATACAGTCTTCCGCGTTGTCTTTGTCCAACAAACCCGCACAGGCTTCAATTAACATTCCTGTTTCATTTCCGTTTACAAATGTTGGAAGACGGAATTGTCTTGTGAGGATTATAGTTTTTTGTTTCTTATTATAAAGTAAAATAGTTGCCCCATTTCCTCTGTCATAGGCTTCTCTACTTTGGGTTAGTTTTGTACCATCCTTTTTTGTGTACTCATAGGTTATTTTTCTAAGTACGTACCAATTGTCCGAAAGAATTTTAGTGTCTAAAATTTTAATATTGTCAATCATTTGCAGGGTGTTGTTTAAAATGGCTTGCTACAATCAGATATTGGCTGTTTTCTTTACCCGATTCGTGTTCTCACGAATCGAAGCTATGGATACAGCTCCTTAAACTTCTTCTTCCCTTCATCCAGGAAGGCTGCAAACTTTTCGGCATCTAAGTTATACCCGTAAGGCGTTACCAGCACACGCTCGTCTTTACCTATCAGCACATAGAACGGCTGAGCATTATTGTTAAGGCGGGTAATTTGTAAATCGGCATTTTGCTTGCCGATGGTCTTCTTCACTTTTTTATCGTACGATGATGTGTACCATTCGCTTTCGGGTAATTCTGTTTTGTCATCCACATAAAGCGCTACTACTACATAATCATCGCGCAGGCGTTGCAATACCTGCGGGTTGCTCCACACGTTGGCTTCCATCTCACGGCAATTAGTACAGCCGTGCCCGGTGAAATCAATAAACAACGGTTTGTTTTGCTGGCGTGCGCAGGCAATGGCCTGATCGTAATCAAAATAACCGCCCAAGCCGTGCGGCAGGTGGAGGAAATCGGCATACCTCGGCTCATCACACAAGGCAGTCGGCTTTTCAGATGATGAGCTTAACACGTTAAAGTCGTGCGTATACATGGGCGGCAGGTAACCGGCAAGCGCTTTAAGCGGAGCGCCCCACATGCCCGGTACCAGGTACACGGCAAACACAAACACGATCATAGCCAATGAAAGGCGAAACACACTTACGGTTTTATCTTCGGCATCCTTACCGGTATCGCCCGGCATACGGAAGCCTTTCATCAGGTACACGCCAATCAGTATGGCAATTACAATCCAGATGGCAATGTTGATGTCGCGATCTAATATGCCCCAGTGAAAAGCCTGGTCGGCAATGCTCAGGAATTTAAACGCAAGGGCAATCTCTACAAAGCCCAGCACTACTTTTACGGTATTCAGCCATCCGCCCGATTTTGGTAAAGACTTCAGCCATCCGGGAAAGAAAGCAAACAACGTAAACGGAATGGCGAAAGCTGCCGCAAACGCAAACATGCCAAGTATCGGTTTTAAAAATTCACCCCCGGCCGATGATACGAGGATGCTTCCCACAATCGGGCCGGTACAACTGAACGAAACGAGCACCAACGTAAACGCCATGAAGAACACGCCAATCAGTCCGCCTTTTTCTGCCTGCTGATCTACCTTATTGATAAACGTGCCGGGCAACGTGATTTCAAACAAGCCCAGAAAGGAAAGCCCGAACACGATGAACACGGCAAAGAAAATCAGGTTGGGTAACCATTCGGTAGATAAATGGTTGGCGGTTTCCGGGCCCATAAGCGGGGCAAGCGCAGCGCCAATAAGCGAATAGATAAGAATGATAAAGAAGCCGTACATCAGTGCCTGGAACTTTGTGCCTCGACCGGTAAAGAAGCTCACCGTCATGGGGATCATCGGGAAAACACAGGGCGTAAGCAACGCGGCAAGACCCGCTATAAAAGCGATGAGCATAAAGCCCCAGAGCGATTTTTCTTCTGTGCCTGATTCCAATGTGGAATCCAGGACAGGCCCTGCATTTTCGTTGCTGGTTACGGGTGCAATTTCGATAGGTTGAACGACCGGGTTATTCTCTGTTGAGCTGGCTTCTGTTTGATCGGGTGATGAGCTGTTGGCTTTGCCGGTTACTTTAATATTGAAAGAAAAATCTTCACCACCCGACACACACTGGCCGGTGATTTCGGTACATACCTGGTAATCCGATTCTCCGCTTAGCTGAAGCGGAGAGGCGAGTATTTTTATTTTCTGCCGGAACTCGGCCTTGCCTTTAAATATCTTTACATCGCATTCAAAAATATCATCGTACTTATCAACCGGGTTAACGGACACAAGCGGCCCAACCAACTGGTAGCTGCTGTGCGGCACTAAGTTAAACGCGGTTTTGATCGGGTCTTCGCACGGAAACTCAGATGAATACAGGTACCAGTCTTTATCGAGTGTGGCTTTAAAGATCAGCTCTACTTCATCGCCCACTTTGGCTTCGCTTACCGAAGCGGAGTAGCTCCATTTGGCGGGTTTTAAAATCTGGCCAACAACGGAAACAGAAAAAAGAAATGATGTAATGAAAATCAGGAATAACCGCATGCTGTGCCGGATTAAATTGCAAAGGTAACGAACGAAGCGCTAAGATGGTTCAGCAGCCGGTACGTTTGACTATACCAACCGTTGAATTAAGAACAAATTAACAAGTAGCTTACGCTTTATAATGTTTGTAAAACGCCACAATGGTTTCAATGCCCATCAAAAAGTTTTTAATGCCGTAATGCTCGTTGGGCGAGTGAATGGCATCGCTATCCAAGCCAAAGCCCATCAGCACCGTATCTAACCCTAATTCTTTTTTGAAGAGTGAAACAATGGGAATGCTTCCGCCATCGCGTGTGGGTATAGGAGTTTTGCCCCATACTTCTTCAAACGCTTTGCTGGCTGCTGCATACGCTTTTGAATCGGTAGGCGTAACGGCCGGCTCGCCTCCGTGCAACGGTGTTACTTTTACCTTTACGGATTTGGGCGCCAGCGATTCAAAATGTCTGGTGAACAGTTCGGTGATCTCATGGTTGTTTTGATGGGGCACCAGGCGCATGGAAATTTTCGCGTAAGCTTTGGAAGGCAAAACCGTTTTGGCGCCTTCGCCTGTGTAGCCTCCCCAGATGCCGTTGCAATCCAGCGTAGGCCGGATGCCGGTACGCTCTAATGTGGTAAACCCTTTTTCTCCCTGTATATCGGCAATGTCTAATTCTTTTTTGTATTGATCCAGGTTGAACGGTGCACGGTTAAGCGCTTCGCGTTCCTTCGCAGTAAGCTCGGCAACTTTATCGTAAAAGCCCGGAATGGTAATGCGCCCGTTTTCGTCATGCAGCGAGGCGATCATTTTACTTAGGATATTAACCGGGTTGGCCACCGCACCGCCATACACGCCTGAGTGCAAATCGCGGTTGGGGCCGGTAACCTCTACTTCCACATAGCTTAGTCCGCGTAAGCCAACGGTAATGGATGGTGTATCGAGCGAGATGATAGAAGTATCGGAAATCAGAATCACATCGGCTTTCAGCTTATCGCGATTTTCTTTTACAAATGTGCCGAGGTTATCGGAACCAACTTCTTCCTCACCTTCAATCATAAACTTGATGTTGCAGGTAAGCTGCTTGAGCCGGGTAAGCGCTTCAAACGCTTTGATGTGCATGTAAAACTGGCCTTTGTCATCGCATGAACCGCGTGCATAAATCTTTCCGTCTTTTATAACAGGCTCAAACGGGGGCGATGTCCATAAGTCAAGCGGGTCGGGCGGCTGCACATCGTAATGACCGTACACCAGCACGGTAGGTAACGATGGGTTTACTAATTTTTCGCCATATACAATGGGATGGCCTGCGGTTTCGCAAAGCTCGGCTTTATCGGCACCGGCATCTTTTAATTTTTGCAGTACATATTCTGCTGCTTTGCGCACATCGCCTTTATGGCGGCTATCGGCACTTACAGACGGAATGCGCAGTAACCCGAAAAGCTCATCTAAAAAGCGCTGCCGGTTGGTTTCGATGTATTGCTTGATCATAATAAAACCTTTATGTGATATTCTTTCGCGAAGATACAGGAAACAATTACCCGGCAATCAATTCGGCAATTCACCTTCAATTTTTCCTTCCAGCCTGTCTTTTACAAATTCAATTTTTGTTTTTCCGTGCGGAGCGGGCTTACCATCCGCACCGAGATTAACAAAGGTGATCTTGTCTATTTCGAGGATGGTCATGCGTGTCATTTTATTGCGCACCACGCATTTAAGCGTAATGGATGTGCGGCCAAACCGGGTAGCCAGGATGCCCAGCTCAATAATATCGCCCTGTTTGGCAGAGCTTACAAAGTTGATCTCGGACATGTACTTGGTTACCACGCGCTTGTTGTCAAGCTGAATCATGGCATAGATAACAGCTTCTTCATCAATCCAGCTTAGCAGCTTTCCGCCAAACAGCGTTCCGTTTGGGTTCAGATCTTCGGGCTTTACCCATCTGCGCGTGTGGAAGTTCATCTAAAAAAATTTATGTTTTTACCAGACCGATCCAGGATCGAGACTGGTATTTAGTATAGCGTAAACCAATACTTCTTCACCTTCTATCCGGAAGTGAATCATATAAGGGAATCGTTTAACAGGGAGGCAATGCACATCATCATACCGAACCTGAAAATTTGGGTTAATCCTCAAAATTTCAAAGGCGTCATCCAATGCATCCAGAAGTTTTTCTCCTAATCCGGCCGACTTTATTTCGTAATAATCATAAGCATCTTGAATATCCAATCGGGCCAACCGGTTTACGCGAACTTCAAAATGGTTTCATTTGGTTTTGAAAGAAGTCCGGACTTCTTTCCAACTCTTAAAATCATCCCGAGTCGAATTTTTTATACGCTCTCTTACTATATTCTTGTGGCTTACGGGGATAGGAAAGTTTTCAATGGAAACAAAATCAATACTCTTCATTAGCTCCATGAAAAAGTCATATTTGTCCTCTGGAACCGAAAGTGTAACCTGTTTCATATTAAGTTCTTTACATCAAAGTTAAGAAAATCAAATGACTATTTCGGGAACTGGCTTTTATCCATATTCGGCAAAATCCGTAAAGCGTTTTTATAGTAAATTTTTTTCAGGATGTCATCAGGCAGACCAATACCATACATGCGCCAGAAGGCATGGTAGCGTTTGTGATAAGGAAAATATTCGTCTTCGGTTTCCAATACCCTAAAGTACGTTTCGTATTCATCAGGAACCCAACTGTCCTTACCAAAGAGCACACGATCCTGGTATTTGGTAAAGAATGCTTTTGCCGCGCGTGGCTGCCTGCCCAGCTCGGCAATTACCGCCCCTATCTCGGTGTACATGTTGGGATATTTATCCATCAGCTCGCCCAGCTTTTTCAGATCGTTGCCATACCAACCCAAATGTGCATTGATAAAAGTTGTTTTGGGATGCTTGCGGAACACATCGTGCTGTTCGGCAATAATGGTTTCCCAACTGGCAAATGTTTCGTCATACCTGCGGCCGGGGTGCAGCTTAAGCTCCAGCCAGCGCTCGTTTTGATTGTCGATCGCATCCCAGAAAGGCTTTGGATCGGCTGCGTGAATCAGAACCGGCACACCCAGCTCGCCACATTTGGCCCACACGGGGTCTATGCGTGGGTCGTTAATAGCAATGCGATTGCCCTTGCTGTCTTTGTTATGAATGCCGAGGCTCTTGTAAATCTTGAGGCCTTTGGCTCCACGCTTTATGTCAGCCTCCAATTGCTTAACGGTGCGGGCTGTCCATTCCGGGTTGTCGATGTCGTTAAAATCAACATTGGTAAACAACACAAAACGGTTTGGGTAGCGGTTATTGATGTTCTCAATAGATTTTTCAAGATGGTCGCCACTGCTTCTGAACCCGCGCCCGCTCAGGTTAATCATCACAGCCATATTCAGCGCATCCATTTTGGCAACCAGGTCTCTGAAATCGCTGGAGTTCATGTTGCCCTGGTGGTTGTGAATATCGATGAACGGAAACTTGGCCCGCTTTAGCCGGTGTGCTTCTACCTGAAGCGTTGAGGGCGGGTCGTATTGCTCGAAATCCATTTTCATATCTAATGGTTTTTCCTGCGCAATAACCTGCACAGTCATCAACCCGAGGTAAAAGATCAGAACACGCTTCATAAAGAATGAGAATTTAAGGCATCCAATTTACTACAAACATTAAACCACCGTTAAAAAAATTGTGTGAAAGGTTTAAACCGGTGTCGCATTTAACAATCAAAGTGTTGTAAAAGTTGGTTTTATGAAGCGGTTCATCACACTTTCGGTATTTGTTGCGCTGGTGCTGATCGTTATGCTTGCCAAAGCGAGCCAGGCGCAAATAGCGTTTGCTATGTAGATCCGCACATGCTATAGCTTTGCTCCCGTGCCACAGGTTTTGGATAAGGCAATTCATGTGTTGATAATTTTTTATAAATGGCCACATGGAATCGCCTGAATTGTAATGCTGTTGATCGCAAGGTATTTGAATGGCGATTTCTTGCTAACTTGCCTGTTCAGAAACACACACAATGAAAAAGCTGATTTTTATCCTGGTATTGCTTCCGTTAACGGGCTGGTCGCAGGATGCATTGGAAGCAGTCCGTAAGAAATTGGATGCCGGCAATTTTAAAGCCGCAAAAGCTGACCTTACCAAAATAATAGAAACCAGCCCGCGCAATAAAGCTGCCTTCCTGCTGCGCGGTCGCGCGCACATGGGCTTGAATGATTTTTACGGTGCCATTGGCGATTTCAATTTTGCGCTGGAGATAGACAGCACCTATGCCGAAGCGCTGAACTACCGGGGCGAGTCCAAAATAAATCTGGGCGATGATGAAGCCGCCCTGCGCGATCTGGATAAAGCCATAAAGTTTAGTCCGCGCTATGCCGATGCCTATACCAATCGTGGCTTTGCCAATTATAATATGGAAGATTTGCAGGCTGCATATTTCGATTTTTCCAAGGCATTGGAGTTAGGCCCGCCCGATGCAGACAAATATTTTAACCGTGGTTTGGTGAAAGCAGAGTTGGGCGAATTTGTAAGCGCGATAGATGATTATACCAAAGCCATTGAGTATGATAAAACCGATGCCAACCTGTATAACTATCGTGGCGTAGCCTATTACAACACAACCAATTTCGATAAGGCCATTGCCGATTATAATGAAGCCATCCGGTTAGATGCAAAAGATCCGTTTAAGTTTGAGAACCGTGCATTGGCTAAAACAGCCAAAGAAGATCTGAAGGGAGCGCTGGAAGATTATACCAAAGCCATTGCATTAGATAGCGAAGACCCGGAAACCTATAACCTGCGCGGTGTGGTTAAGCACAACATGGAAGATTATGATGGCGCTATTGCCGATTACACCAGGGCGATTGAGCTGGACGACACCAATCCCTCCTATTACGACAACCGGGCGTGGAGCAAAGCCGAAAAAGAAAACTATGCCGGTGCCGTAGAAGATTATACAATGTCCATTGAATTATATCCCAGCGACCCGGAAACGTATTACCAGCGCGGGCTTATAAAGTTGCTGATGAATAACAACTACGATGGCTGCCTCGATTTGAAACGGGCCGATGAAATGGGTTTACCCGATGCGAAAGCAGCTATTAAAAAGAATTGTAAGTAACAATTTTAATTAGCCGATTATCAATCAGCCAAAGTTAATGCGAGAGTTAGTTCATTCATTGGCTTATTGATCCATCGAAAATTGAATATCGCCATCATCCTTAACGGTATCTCCCGAAAGAAGAAGCTCTTCTATAAGGACATTTTTCCGGCACTCCAAAAAGAGTTTACGGTAACCGTTTTTGAAACACAGTATGCGGGTCATGCTACAGAACTGGCGGGAGAAGCTGTACAGAATAAGTTTGAAACGATAATTGCTGCCGGAGGCGATGGCACGCTTAACCAGGTATTGAACGGATTGCTTACAGCCGGAACAGAAAAGCTACCAGTGCTGGGATTGATTCCGCTTGGTTCAGGCAATGATTTTGCAGGAGCGGTTGGCTTAACGAATCGCGCAGATCATTTGATCGGGTTACTGAAACAGAACAAACCGCACCCTACCGATGTAGGTATTGTTTCCTGTCGGGATTTTGATGGGAAAGAGAAGCAGCATTATTTTATTAATGTGTGCAGCCTGGGTATGGGGCCTGCCACGGTAAGACAAATGGAAAAAGCGCCCGCATGGATGGGCGCTCACTTGCGTTACCTTACTTCAATTATCAAAACATTCTTTACACATAAGCCTGAACAGGTTGAGCTGAAAACACAGAACTGGAATTGGCGGGGAGCAATACGCGTATTGGCGGTAGCCAATGGAAAGTCATTTGGAAATCGTATTTACCTCGCTCCCGATGCCAGGCAGGATGATGGAATGTTTAACCTGTTTGTGGCGCCCGATGTACCTTTGTTCAGGTTCTTATTATTTCTGCAAACGCTGAAACGATCAAAGAAAATAGCTGACCCGCAGATTCACTACCACGTAGCGGATAAGATAGAAGTTTATACCTCTGAGAGGGTAACCATAGAAGCAGAAGGTGAATTAATAGGGTACTTGCCGGCTGAGATTAAGATGTTAAAGCACCGGGTTCATTTTTTGTATTAAAACAAAAAAGGCACCGTAAGTGGTGCCTTTGAAAGCTATCATCGGTAGAATCAGCTTTTTTTCAATACCAAAGTGCTTGCAATCATATCGTGCAAAGCCTGCTTTTTTTCAGTAAAGCCTGCCATAATGTAGCCGATAAGAAAGGTAAAATTGGAAATGATTTTACAGAGATTACGAATCAGGGCTTTTGTAAAATCCAGCTTATTCCCTTGCAGATCGGTAACCTTCAGGCCAAGCGCCAGTTTGCCAACTGTGGCTTGTAATTTTGATGATTCCATAAGAGTAGAATACAGTATCTGAATGGTAAGGGAAAGTATCCAATAGCCACCCATCATTGCCGATATACTTGCTATCAATCCCGCAGCCTGATCCGGATCAGACAAGTCCATTGTTTCGGCAGAACTTGCAAAACCCAGCCCCAGGGCAGCTAAAATCGGAACGAAGATGAAAGATTGAGCCACACCGATAATGATTCCATCGATAATAATTGCTACAAGACGTAGCCAGAATCCTGCGTAATTTGTGTTCATGTGTGATATTGGTTTTAAGTTAGGTTTCTAAAAATAGAAAAAACAGTTGATCTGCCAAATACTAACTTTAAATACATTTACCGGATAACGTCTGTGAAAGATGAATGTGCAGTTAAAAAGACGTATGGCTCTTTTGGAGAGCCAGCGTCTTGCCTTATTAAATGAAATCAAAGACCTGAATCCGGCACAGCTTAACCGGCATGAGCCCGGCAAATGGTCGCTTAACCAGGTCTTTGCGCACCTCATTGCCTCAGAGCAACTTTCCATCAGCTACCTGAAAAAGAAAACGCAGGGCCTCAAAACCCTGCCCGATACCGGGCTGGCGGAGGATTTGAAAATGTTCATGCTGATCCTGTCGCAACGGTTGCCGTTTAAATTCAAAGCTCCCAAAATAATAGTGGACAATACACCTGCTTATGAAAATGCCGAACAGATTACAGAAGCCTGGGACAAAACCCGGAAAGAGCTGGAAGAGGTCTTGAACCTGTTTGCCGATGACCAGCTAAACCGCAAAGTCTACCGGCACGCGGTGGCCGGGCTTCTTAACATCAGGCAGGCCCTGCGCTTTTTCCGCGAGCACATTATTCATCACCAGCCACAGGTAAAAAGACTGTTGAAGGATATTTGATTTTTTACCACATTGGCAACTTCAACTTAATCCCATGAAAAAACTTTTACTTCTGCCTTTTGCCTTGCTTGTGGCGTTTGGTCCGTTTGCGCAAACCAACATTCAAACCCCCGATGAATTTCTGGGCTATGAATTAGGCTCGCGCTTTACGCGCCACCACCGTGTGGTGGAATACTTTAAATACATCGATGAGCTTTCGTCCAATGTGAAAGTAACGCAATATGGCGAAACCAATGAGCTGCGGCCTTTGATCTATGCCGTCATTGCTTCACCCGAAAACTTTGCCAGCCTGGAGCAGATCCGGCAGGATAACCTGAAGCGTGCAGGCGCATTGGAAGGAAGCCCTTCCGGCAAAGTGGCGATCGTGTGGCTTAGCTATAACGTGCACGGCAATGAAGCCAGCTCGCTTGAAGCATCCATGAAAACGTTATACGAATTGGTAAACCCGGCCAATGCCAAAACCAAAGAGTGGCTGAAAAATACGGTAGTCATCATAGATCCCTGCATCAATCCTGACGGTCGCGACCGCTATGCTAACTTCTACAATCAATATGGCAACAGCCCGTACAACTCCAGTGGCGATGCCAAAGAGCATCGAGAGCCGTGGCCCGGAGGCAGAGCTAATCACTATTTGTTTGACCTGAACCGCGACTGGGCGTGGCTTACTCAAAAAGAATCAAAAGCGAGGATTAAAATCTATAACGAATGGCTTCCGCATGTGCATGTGGATTTTCACGAGCAGGGCTACAACAACCCGTATTATTTTGCCCCGGCTGTAGAGCCTTTTCATGAAGTAATTTCTCCGTGGCAGCGCGAGTTCCAGGTAATGATCGGGAAAAATCACGCGAAGTATTTTGACGAGCAGGGCTGGCTGTATTTTACCAAAGAGGTGTTCGACTTGTACTACCCCAGCTATGGCGATACCTACCCTACCTACAGTGGCGCTATCGGCATGACGTACGAGCAGGCCGGTGGCGGCTATGGCGGGTTGAGCATTACTACCCGCGAAGGCGATCCGCTTACGCTGAAAGACAGGCTCACCCATCACCACACAACCGGTTTATCAACAGTTGAAATAACCTCGCTGAATGCTATCCGTGTAGTAGATGAATTTGAAAAGTATTCAAAAGAAAATCTGAACAACCCGGCATCGCCATACAAAACGTATGTGATCAAAGGCGATAACAATACGGACAAGATCAACACACTAACCAAATGGTTAGATAGCCACTCGATAAAATATGGTCATCCTTCGGCAGGCAAAGTAACCCGTGGTTTTGATTACCAGGCGCAGACCACAACAAATGCGAATATCACTACCGATGATATCGTGATCAACATCTATCAGCCCAAGTCGCGTTTTATTACTACGTTGTTTGAGCCTGTTTCCAAGCTTCCGGATTCGGCCACATATGATATTACGGCCTGGAATCTGATGTATAATTACGACCTGAAAGGCTATGCCCTGAATGAACGGATTAATGCAGGCAGAGCCTATCAGCCCAAAGCGGTTGATAACAGCAGCGCGATAGCAAAGCCGTATGCATACATTTTTAAATATGAGAGCTTGCGCGATGTGGAGTTTTTGGCCGGGCTGCTGAACAAAAATATAAAAGTGCGTGCGGCCGAAAAAGCGTTTACAGTAGCTGGTCAGAATTTTGAACCGGGAACATTGATTGTAACACGCAGGAATAACGAAAGCATTGCCGACTTTGATAATCTTGTAAAAAAACTGGCAACGGATAAAGAAAGAAAAATTTATACCAGCGCTACCGGCTTTGTGGATAGAGGAAAAGATTTTGGCTCATCTTCTGTTAACTATTTGAAGGCGCCTAAGATTGCCGTGCTGATTGGTGAGCAAACCTCTTCACTAAGCGCAGGAGAGATCTGGCATTTCTTTGAGCAGCAGCTTCATTACCCCATTACGCAAATCGGCACGGACTATTTCAGAAGCGTAGATTTAAACAAATACGATGTGCTGGTTGTGCCCGAAGGTCGCTACCGGATGTTTGATGAGAGCACGCTGGATCATGTATCTTCATGGGTATCGGGCGGAGGCCGGCTGATTGTAATTGCCAATGCGCTTACTTCTTTTGCCGAGAAGAAAGGGTTTGCTTTAAAAGCGTATTTAACCGATGCCGAAAAGAGCGATGCCGAGAAGAAAGAAAAAGAAGCCCGTGAGAAAGATGCGTTAGCCCGCTATGAAGATGCACAGCGCAAGCAGCTTTCCGATGCCATCTCAGGAGCGATCTATAAAGTTACGCTTGACAAATCGCACCCGCTGGCTTTTGGTTTAAGAGATTTTTATTATACGCTAAAAACCAATGAGCTGCGTTATAGCTACTTACAAAATGGCTGGAACGTAGGTGTGATCAAGGGTAACGCCAAACCCGTGCAGGGCTTTGCCGGTTATCGCATTAACAAAAAGATGAGCAACAGCTTAGTGTTAGGTGTAGAACCGAAAGGTCAGGGTAATGTTATTTATATCGTAGATAACCCGTTGTTCCGCAACTTCTGGGAGAGTGGCAAAATGGTTTTCTCCAATGCGGTGTTTATGGTGGGGCAGTAGAATACAAGTGCAGGTAACAAAAGGGCAGTCGGGTATACCGACTGCTTTTTTTATGCCGTGAATTCAGGATAAACTCAACGAACAAGATTGATTAAACTTATTATATTTATCTAGGCACATACCTTTTGGTTGACAGCCATCGTTGATAAATGGCCTATGAGAGTCTGGCTGCTTCTCCTAATCCCCGCATTCGGGTATGCGCAAAAGCATACCATAAACGGTTTTGTTAAAGATGCCGAAACCGGGGAGTCGCTTATTAGCGCAACCATTTTCAATATTAAATCAAAAGCAGGAACAACTACCAACAATCATGGTTTTTACAGCCTCACACAGGCGGAAGACTCTGTGCAGCTGATTTATTCCTATGTAGGCTATCAACCTTCAGTATCAAAATTTAAACTCACCCGCGATACAGTTATAAATGTGTTTATGCAGGCAGCCCTGCTTGAAGAACTTGTGGTTGAAGCAACCCGCACCGATCCGGTTCATGAGATCACGCAAATGAGCTCGGTATCTATTCCCATAGAACAAATTAAAGCATTACCGGCATTGATGGGCGAGGTAGATGTGCTCAAGATTTTGCAGTTGATGCCTGGTGTTCAGTCGGGAAATGAAGGGAGCTCGGGCTTGTATGTTCGCGGAGGCGGTCCTGATCAAAACCTGATTTTGCTGGATGGCGTACCGGTTTATAATGTGTCGCACTTGTTCGGTTTCTTTTCCGTATTCAATGCCGATGCGCTTAATCATGTGGAGATGATTAAAGGAGGCTTTCCGGCACGGTATGGTGGCCGGCTTTCATCGGTAATCGATATTAACATGAAGGACGGAAACATGAAAGAAGTTAAAGGCGAGGGTTCGGTTGGAATAATTGCAGCCAAGGTTACCGTTGAAGGCCCCATTCAAAAAGATAAAACTTCCTTTTTGGTTTCTGCAAGACGCACCTATATCGACATTCTGGCCCGGCCTCTCATAAAAGCTGCTTCTGAGGGCGGGACAGCCGGATACTATTTTTATGACATAAACCTGAAGTTAAACCATATTGTAAATTCCAAAAACAGGATATATGGAAGCTTATACATGGGTGATGATAAAGCATACTCCCGCTATAAAGATTATTACGTTAACAATAACGAACGCACCGACTACGAAGAGGAGTTTGGCTTAAAATGGGGAAATGTAATTACTGCTTTGCGCTGGAATAGTGTGCTTACACCAAAGCTTTTCGCCAATCTTACCACAACGTATAGCCGTTACCGGTTTGATGTTTTTGGCGAATACAAAGAAACGGTAACTACTCCTGCATCTACCCAAGCCGACCGTTATAAAGATCAGTATATATCGAGTATCGAAGATTTTGCAGCCAAACTTGATTTTGACTGGTCGCCCCTGCCGGAGTACCAGGCCCGGTTTGGAATAAATGCCATACATCATACTTTTTCGCCCGGTGTTTTTTCTTTCAGAAGCAGTGAAGCGCGCGACTCAGTAATAGGCAATCCAAATGTTTCAGCAAATGAGTTTGCGGCATACCTGGAAAACAACCTGAACTTTGGGCAGAGACTAAAAGTGAATGCCGGTGTGCATGCATCCGCCTTTCGTGTAGAGCAAACTACCTACTCATCGCTGCAACCCCGGATGGCAGTGAGCTATCACTTAAACAATAATTTTACCCTGAAAGCATCGTATGCCAGCATGGTTCAGTTTATTCACCTGCTTACCAATGCCGGTTTGGGGTTACCCACTGATTTATGGGTACCCAGTACGGCCACCATTAAACCCCAACAGGCAAACCAGGTTGCTGCCGGTATTGCCAAAACCTATCACAACTTTGAGTTTACTCTTGAAGGGTACTACAAAACCATGAACAACCTGATTGAGTATAAAGATGGAGCCAGCTACATCAACATTGAACAGGATTGGCAGGATAAGGTTGTAACGAACGGGAGAGGCGAAGCCTATGGAATAGAAATGCTGGCGCAGAAGAAGAAAGGAAAGATTTCGGGTTGGCTGTGCTATACACTGGCGTGGAACAATCGCCAGTTTGATGAGCTGAACAATGGAAAATGGTTTCCATATAAATATGACCGCAGGCATGACATTAGCCTGGCATTAACGCACACCTGGAATAAGCGTATGGATTTTTCCATGACCTGGGTGTTTGGAACCGGCAATGCCATTACGCTTCCAACAATGATGTATAGATCAGAAAATCCCTTTATTCCATATTATTCAGGGGATATTCGCTATTACGAATCGCGCAATAACTATCGTATGAAAAACTACCATCGGCTTGACCTTAGCTTTAGTTTCTGGAAAGATAAAAAGTGGGGCCAGCGTAAATGGACGTTGGGTGTGTACAATGCTTACAGCAGGCTTAACCCATTCTTTGTTGATCTGTCGTACGACCGAAACGGTAACAGAAAGTTTATCCAGTATAGCTTATTCCCCATAATACCATCATTTACCTATTCATTTAAGTTCTGATTGAAATGAACAGATATAACTGGATATTGATTTTAATAATGATTACCGGCTGCCAAGTAGTGGTTGATTTTGATATCCCGCTTGAAAAACAGAAACTGGTGGTAAACGCGTTAATAAATCCGGATAGTACATGGCGGGTATCTGTTTCCAAAAGCTGGCATATTCTGGATGAAGGATATCAGGCTTTTGTACCGGCTGCGGTTATAACTATAACCGATCAGCATGATAATTTGATAAGCATCCTTTCACAGGAAAGGATAGATGAATATCGGTCTGACTCAAAGCCACTGCCCGGGGCTACCTATAAACTGAAGGCGGAAGTGCCGGGCTATGAAACGGTATTTGCACAAACCAACATCCCACACCCGGTACCGATTATGGATGTAACCGTAGATACAATTATGAAAGATTATGGTTATGCAGAAGTTGTAGCGAACATTAAATTTAATGATCCGCCAGAGAAGAATTACTACCAGGTGTACGCATCAGTAAAAATGATAGTTCAATTGTGGGATCCAAACGGGATGAAAACGGATACCGTTACCTATTTATATCCGCTATACCTTTCTCAGTCCGAGCTGGAGGAGTCGGCTGCGGTATTTAACGATCTGAAGTTTAATGGAACAACAGCAAAGGTTTCGGTACGATTAAATTATTGGCCTCACGGCACTATGCTGGAGCAGCATATTATTTTGTTGCATCTTAATGAGGCATACTATAACTACGAAGTAACGCGCAGACTTCAGGAACAAACCCAGGGCGATCCGTTTTTTGCACAACCCGTGCAGGTATTTAGCAACATTACAAATGGCATGGGAATATTTGCCGGGTGTGCAGGCTATTCTTATGAATTGCAATAGCTAAGGAAATCAGCTGAACAAGCTATTCAATTCCAGCTCAATCTTATTCACGATTAGCGAAAAATCTTCCACCCGTTCTACAAAGTCGAGGTTGTTTACATCCACCACCAGCAGCTTGCCATTTTTGTAGCCGCCTATCCAGGTTTCATAATGCTCGTTTAACGTGCGCAGGTAATCCAATTTAATATTAAACTCGAAATCGCGGTTACGCTTTTGTATCTGCTGCACCAGCTTGGGGATGTCGGCTTTTAAATAGATCAGCAAATCGGGCGGATGAACAAAGCTGACCATGGAATTGAAAATATCAAGATAGCTTTGGTAATCGCGGTCGTTAATGTGGCCACTCTTATGCAGGTTAGCGGCAAAAATATGCGCATCTTCATAGATAGTGCGATCCTGTATAATCGTCTTGCTGCTTTCGCGGATTTGCCGCACCTGGTTAAACCGGCTGTTCAGAAAATAGATCTGCAGGTGAAAAGCCCAGCGCGTCATATCATCATAAAAATCGCGCAGATATGGGTTATGATCTACCGATTCGTAAAGCGCAGTCCAGCCGTAATGTTTGGACAGCTTTTCGGCTAACGTGGTTTTACCGGAACCAATGTTGCCGGCCACGGCAATATGTTTGGGTTGCTTGCGCACAAAAAGAAATTTAGCGATGCAAATTCAGCATAAGCCGTAAGAATTGCAATTAATCGCAGACCAGTGCGTTTAACTGTTTTGTGTTTTTGTCATCACACAGATTCTCACCATCTTCGCCACCAAAAATTTGCTTATGCGCACGTTCAGGCTGGTGGTTCTGCCTATATTATCAATGTTATTGTTATGGTCTTGCAATGAAAAGGAAAAATGCACATTCATTCCGGACACAAAAGCGATTTCAATAGATCTTCAATTAGAGCAATTAGAAGACTCTTTACCTGCCGTTACTACCAAAAAGCAATTGGTAGATTTTTTTTCGCGTCATGCCACTTTGCGCGATTTTGTTTTTGCCCGCGAGTCCTACCCGAACGACTCTGTTTTCATTAACGAATTATATGCGCGCTTCTCCAACCCGCACATCGATACCTTGTTACTGGAAACCAAAAAAGTGTTTGGCGATTTAAGTGAATTGAAAGCTGAATTCAGTCAGGCATTCACCAACCTGAAATACTATTACCCTGATTTTCAGCCGCCCAAAATTCAAACCATTATTACCGGTCTGGAAACCGATTTGTTTGTAACCGATACGTTGATTGTGGTGGGGTTGGATTATTACCTGGGTAAAGGCGCCAGATACCGACCCAATATGTATGAGTACATGCTGCGCAGGTATGATAAGAGCTTTATTGTTCCTTCGGTAATGTTGTTATATGGAATTGACCCGCGCCTGAATGAAACTGATCTGCAGGACAGAACCGTATTGGCTGAAATGATCACATACGGTAAGGCATACTACTTTGCCAAACACATGCTTCCCTGTGTGCCCGACAGTGTGTTTATCGGTTACTCGGCCGAAGAAATTGCCGGGGCACGGGCTAACCAGGATATTATCTGGAAGAAGCTGGTGGAGGATGAAGTGTTTTATTCTACCAGCGCCAAAATCAGGCAGAAGTATATTGCCGAGCGGCCCAAAACATTTGATGTAGCCGACCAGGCCCCGGGCCGCATTGGCACATGGGTAGGCTGGCAGATTGTAAATGCGTATGCAAAACGTAAACCGGATGCCACATTACCCGAACTGATGCGCATGAGCAATGCCAAACAGATTTTTAACGAATCGCGTTACCGGCCGGTTGAGCCGTAATCCATCTGTATAATTTTAGGCTTTGCCTTTCTGTTTTTTGAAAAGCGTTTCTATATTTCTTCACCAAGTGGTACGCAAACATTAATTTACTTGTCAGGCTGAGCCTGCCTGGCGGCAGACAGGCTTTATTAGCCTCTAACTAAAAAAGAAAAACCTATGAAGCCCGTTGTATTTACCAAGCTATCCGTCATGATGCTCCTTGAATATTTTATCTGGGGGGCATGGTATGTTACAATGGGCACCTATATGTCGGAGTTTTTGGGAGCCAGCGGCACACAGATAGGAGCCGCATACAGCGCATTGGCCATTGCTACGATAATCTCCCCGTTTTTTGTGGGGATGGTTGCAGATAGATTTTTTGCCGCTCAAAAGATTATGGGCGTGCTGCACCTGGTAGGCGCGGCACTGCTCTACTTTGCTACCGTGGTGGATAGCAACACTACCTTTTACTGGATCATCCTCGTTTACTCATTACTATACATGCCTACCATTGCATTGTCGAACAGCATTGCATTCGGGCAAATGACAGATCCGGGAAAACAATTTCCGTGGATTCGTGTATTTGGCACATTAGGCTGGATTGTAGCCGGGGGTTTAATCAGCTCGTTGGGATTAGATAAATCTGCAGTAACCTTTAAGATGGCAGCAATCGCATCGCTTACACTGGGGCTTTCATCTTTTGTATTGCCGAATACACCACCAAAAGGCAAAACAGGGGAGAGTGCATTGGGCACAGAAGCCTTTGTATTATTTAAGGACAAGCCCTACCTCATATTTTTCATTGCCGCCATATTGGTTTGTATCCCGCTATCATTCTATTATGGTTTCGCCAATGTGTTTCTGAATGAAACGGGCATGAGCAATGTGGCATTTAAAATGACTTTCGGCCAGATATCAGAGGCGGTATTTATCCTGGCTATCCCGTTTTTGTTCAACCAGATTGGGGTAAAGAAAATGTTGCTGTTGGGAATGACCGCCTGGATATTACGCTATGTGTTTTTTGCTTACGGAAACATTGAAACCAGTGTATGGATGTTATATGCCGGTATAGTGCTGCACGGCATCTGCTACGATTTCTTTTTCGTAACCGGCTACATGTATACCGAAAAGAAAGCAGGAGAAAAGATTAAGAATGCCGCGCAGGGTTTGTTTACATTCGCCACGTACGGAGTAGGAATGGTAATAGGCACCCGGTTCTCAGGCTTTACAACAGATTTCTATTCGGTGGATGGAGCCTTTCAATGGCAATCCATCTGGATGGTGCCTGCTTATATTGCAATTGCTGTACTGATTTATTTTATACTATTCTTCAAGGAGAAAAAAGAAATTCAGGCAGCATAATCTTACGATACAGATAACCAGCAACAAGAAACCAGTAACTCGCAACCAAATCTACCTCATATGAAAATCGCTATGCTCGGCTCCGGCTTTATCGGCCGCTTTTATGCAGACTCCCTTCAGGGTTACAGGAGCAAGGACAAGATCGTAACCATCTACTCGCGCAGGGAAGAAAGCGCCAAAAAATTTGCGCAAGATTATGATGTGCCGTTTGCTACTACCGTTATGGAAGAGGCCATCAACCGGCCGGAAGTAGAAGTGGTTTGTATATCGTTGCCTAACAACCTGCACGAGGAAGCGGTGAACCTGTGCTGCAAGCACAGGAAAGCGGTAATTACCACCAAGCCGTTAGGTCGTAATGCGGAAGAGGCCAAGCGTATGCTGCAAGCGGTAGAGAAAGCGGGAATTTTCAATGGCTACCTTGAAGACCTCGTATACACACCCAAGTTTATCAAGGCCCATGAAAGTGTAAAGAACGGAGCGTTGGGCAGAATCCTTTGGGCCAAATCGCGCGAAACGCACCCCGGCCCGCACAGCGACTGGTTCTGGGATATTGAACAAGCCGGTGGCGGTTGTATTTTGGATTTAGGCTGCCACTGTGTGGAGATTACACGCAGCTACATCGGTAAAGATATTAAGCCCATTGAAGTTATGTGCTGGGCCGATACGCAGGTAAAGCCGATTGATGCGGAAGACCACGCCATTGGTTTGATAAAGTACGAGAACGGAGCCATTGCTCAGTTTGAGGTAAGCTGGACGTTTCGCGGGGGACTGGATTTGCGCGATGAAGTGATGGGCACCGAAGGAACCATTTGGGTGAACAGTTTCCTGCGCACCGGCTTTGAGATGTTTACTACCGGAAAAGCTGCAAATTATGTGGCAGAAAAAGCAGAAAGCGATAAGGGCTGGTTGTTTCCGGTGGGTGATGAATTGAACGAATTAGGATACAACCACATGTTTATGGATATGTTTAACTCCATAGAGAAAGGCACGCAACCCAAAGAAACCTTTTACGATGGATATGTGGTAAATGCCGTGCTGGATGCAGCGTATAAGTCCGCTAAGTCAAAACAATGGGAGCCCGTTAAGCTTGATATCTGGCGTGGGCGCGAAGGAGTAAGTAAAGATTCGCACCTGCAGGAATACGATGCCGATCATTACTTAGTGAAAGAAGAAGTAACGCACTATGGCGCTAAAAAGGTGATCCTGAAAAATAAAAAGACCGGAAAAATTTCCGAGCGGGTGCTGAGCTGATTACAAGAAAAAATACCGGTGAGCTTTAATACCGTTTAGCTCACCGCTATCCCTACTTCGTTAGCCATCTCAATTACACGCTCCATGTTCACATCGGCCATGCGCGTGGCATAAAGAATAAAACGGACTTCTTTAACCCGAAGCACCTGGTCGGCAAGAGCCATTCCATAAAGCTTTACGAAAATCTGAATTTTCTCTTTGTCAGTACAGCGGTTAATCGCATCCATCCCAACCTGGTAAATTTCCCGCTCGGTTTTCCCAATAGCGGAACTATAAAAGACCCGGAATTCATCATCGTCAATGCCGGCCTCCAATCGCACAGAATCGAGGTAATTCAGCTCATTTTCGCTGATCTCTTGGTCTGAATCCATCAACAGGTAGGTTATGAACAGTAAACCGGTGTTGAAATTTGAGTTGTTTTTCATGGCTTTTGCTCGCTTATGCCAGGAGAATGTTCAAATACCAAACCAACCTGTTGACACAACATTGTGCAATGCAGCTTTCGGAGTTAAGCCTGCCCGGAATGAAGCTATGACTCCTGCTTCGAATGGAACTTCATTCCAAAAAGTACCCGCACCCACTTTACCCGCTTAATAATCTCGTAAGAGAGCAGGCAGCCGCCCAGCGTAAACAATAATACCAGCATAAACTGAACCTGCACCGGTATGGCTAACGGAAACACAATAGCAGAGCCGAGGTACAGAAAAAACATATGCAGGATGTAAACCGGGTAAGCTGCAGGACTCAGGTATTGCAAAACTTTTCCGGTTCGGTTCAGATGCTTATGACCGAATGCCAGCACACTGTAAATCCATACCTGCGATTCGATCACGATCATATACCCGGGGATTTGCATGCCGAAGTAATGTATCCGCAAAGCGAACAGGGTACCCGCAATCAACAAAAACAACCACCGCCATTTCACCAGCATTTGCCAGAAGCCCGTGCCGCTTAACACAAAGCAGAATCCAAAGAAGAATGCAAGCAACCCAAGAAAAAATCCGTGCCTCGTCATGGCATACAGCTCATAAGGTACAGGCTTAACAAGCAGAACCTCGGCAATAAATGCAGCCGTTACTATCAATAGTCCTAATGGCGTACTAAATATGGTTTTGATAACCTGCGCTGCTTTTCCCTGCTCATTCTTTTTCAGATAAAACAAGATGGGCGATAAGAGCAGTACATACGCGAAAATGTTGGCCAGGAACCAGAGATGACCGGGATCATACGCATAGCGCAATTCCATTTTATAGTAATACCGCCACACCAGTGTATGCAGCGGCACAATAGCGAACATGCCAAACACAAAAGGCAGCCAGATGCGCAGGGTGCGTTCGGTAATCAATTGCTTCCAGCTACGTTGTTGCATGGCGAAGTACACACCCATACCCGAAACAAAAAACAGGAGCGGTATGCGCCACACATTCAGCATGGCCATGGGTGTCCACAATGCCGTCCAGGGTTTGGATGTGGTGATGAACCCGATCATCGTTCCCCACGATTGGAACCCGATAGCCACATGGTAAATTAAAAGCAGGCCAATGGCAATTACACGAAGCCAGTCAATATCGTAGCGTCTCATAAATCAGTATTGAGTAGTTAGTATTGAGAATTACCGTCTCAATACTTATGTCTTTGTACTATTTTAGCATCTCCGCTATTTCGGGTCGTGTTTTTTCGATGTAGGCATAATCCAGCTTAAGCCCCATCGGGCCAAGTACGTTGCCCATCATGTCATACGCATCTTTCATTTGTGCAAAAGGCAGCGCTACGTTATCATAAGCAGTGGCCCCGTATTTATTCTTAATTGCTCTATCGACTTGCTTTTTCAGCAATAGTTGCACGATTTCCGGGCGACAAAAGAAAGCAGCCGTGTGCAATGCGGTAGAGCCATCGTTGTTCTGGAAGTTCAGATCCACACCGGCATCAATCAATACTTTGGCTATTTCAGTCTTGCCAAATACAGCCGCACTGATCAGCGGGCTTGAGCCGCCAAACGGATCGCGCACATTTAGATCACTGCCGGCTGCAATGTGTTGTTTTACAGCCTCCATGTTGTCGGAGATTACAGCCGTATGCAGGTCAACGCCCGGAGCCTTGACAGAACTTTCGTTTTTAGCTGTTTCTTTTCCGGTGCATGCGGCTGCAACAAAAACGATTACAGCAAGGAAAGACATAACATTCAGTTTCATAAGATTTGGGTTGCGTTAAAATTTTGTTTTCTGATGTTGCAAAGGAACGGCAACCCGCTTCTGGCGGCTATGTAACGGTGCTCACAAAACCGTCAATTTTGCTGGATTCAGCATAAATTTTGACGCATCCATGTAAATTCTGACGCATACCCATTTCTTTTACCCTTAATTCCGGCAGCCGAAAATCAACCTGGTATTTAACAGGTGTCGGGTTGTTTTTTTGTTATTTCGCCCCGAATAGAATTTGTTTTCATGCTTGTTCCCTCGCCTTTGGATACCGAATTTCTGAATCAAGTCTCGGCCCGGATTGAAGAAAACCTGGCCAATGAGCAGTTTGGCGTTTCCGAGCTGGCCGATGCGCTGAATATGAGCCGGTCTAACCTGTTGCGTAAGGTAAAGAAGGCAACCAATCTTTCCGTAAGCCAGCTTATCAGCCAGGCCCGGCTAAAGAAAGGTATGACGTTGTTGCAAAAGGGTACGGGCAATGTATCGGAAGTAGCGCACGAGGTTGGCTTTAGCAGCACATCGTATTTTATCAAATGCTTCCGCGAATATTATGGTTACCCTCCGGGCGAAGCAGGAAAAAGAAACAAGGGCGAAGAGCCCGTGCCGGTTGCACCTCCACCCGCAGAGAAAAAGAATAAATGGTTGATTCCGGCTGCTGCATCCGTTGCCCTGATGGCAATAGTGGGTTGGCTTGTGCTGCGACAGGATTCCCGAACATCGGTTGCTGTGGAAAAATCCATTGTAGTGCTTCCCTTTATAAACGACAGCAACGATTCCACCAATGTATATCTCATTAACGGGTTGATGGAGGCTACCCTCAATAACCTTCAAAAGATTAAAGACCTGAAAGTGCTGAGTCGCACTTCGGCCGAAAAATACCGCAACAGCGCAAAGTCGATTCCGGAAATGGCTAAGGAGCTGAATGTAAATTATTTTGTGGAAGGCAGTGGTCAGAAAATAGGAGAGCGGATTGTATTAAACATACAGTTAATTGATGGCGCAAGCGACAGGCACTTGTGGAGCAAACAATACAGGCGCGAGGCCGTTGACATTTTTGCGCTGCAGCAGGAAATCTCAAGCGATATTGCCGGAGAGATAAAGGCCATCATTACGCCCGAAGAAAAAGATCGAATTCAAAAAATTCCAACACAAAACCTGGAAGCGTATGATTTGTTTCTGAAAGGCGTGGATTTGTTAAAAAAAGGTGGCGATGCTAACCTGAAACAGTCGCTGGTTCTTTTTGATGAGGCCATTTCAAAAGATAACACTTTTGCGCTGGCTTATGCGTGTGCAGGTATGGCCTGTTATTACCTCGATCTTTACAAAGCCGAAAGACCGCATATAAATCTGCTTGGCACTTATGCAGACAAAGCTGTGCTTCATGATTCCAAACTTGCTGAGAGCTTAACGGCAAAGGGCATGTATTACCTGATCAGAAAGGAATACAAAGAAGCGTTGCCCTACTTAGAGCGTGGGCTTGAGTACAAGCCAAACTCAACAGAAATTATTGGCTTGCTTGCTGATTTTTATGCGATGAGCTTACCCAACACCGGAAAGTACCTGGAGTATGCGTTAAAAGGCTTACGGCTGGATGCCAGCTCGGGCGACTCTGTTTCCATCAGCTATTTTCATTTGCGTTTGGGTAATGCCCTTATACAAACCGGCTTTGTAGATGAGGCGCTTGAACACATTGATAAATCGCTTGAGTATTATCCTGACAATGCCTTTTCGCGGTATATCAAAGCGTTTGTGCTGTATGCCAAAAACGGAAACCTGAAACAAACACGCCAGCTGTTGCTGGCCGAATTCAGAAGAGATACGAACCGGTTTGATATCCTGCAGGATATTGGCAAAGTGAGCTATTACCTGCAAGAGTATGATACCGCGTACAAATATTACAAAAGATTCGATCGCTACCGCGAAGCCCAGAAGCTGGATGTGTACGAACATGAAAACCTGAACATCGGCCGCGTTTATGAAATTGCGGGCGAAACCGAAAAGGCGAAAGAATTCTATGAGCGCTACAGGAAATATGTGGAACGGGATCAAACGGCTTACAAAAACATTGGGCTGGCCGTTTATTATTGCCAGGTGAATGAGAGCGACAAAGCCCTTGAGCACCTCAGGTTATTTACCAAAGAAGACAATATTCAATACTGGATTATCTTGTTTATGGATAAGGGGCCGGAGCTTACGGAAACAGAACGCTCGCCTGAATTTAAAAAATTGCTGCAAGAGGTAGAACGAAAATTCTGGGCTAACCACGAAAAGCTGAAGCTTACATTGCAGGAGCAGGGGTTGTTGTAGGGCGTTTTATTGTCCTATACAGTCTGTTAGATAGATTCTATAGTTTTCGTCATACGTAAGAGGAAAAAACCAAATCATCTTTCCGTTGCCTTGATCAACGGCAACTACCAATACCTTTGTTCGGGTATCTAAAGGCAACTTATTATCATCTATTGATCTTAAGTCAACTCTTCCTGTATATTTAGATTTAATTTTGTTTCCCTTTCCCTTTCCCTTTACTAAGTACACTGTTACCAATTGGCCGCCAATTTCTTTAATCTTTTTAAGGCGTTCTTCCCCATCAAATTTTCCTTTTTCAGGAAAGACTTCACAATCACTGTTATTGGTGAAATCCAATGTTTCTTGTGCATATAGGTTACTGCTCAAAACGATAATGAATAGAAGGATGGATAACGGTTTCATGTACTATAAATTTTTTTCTGATTGTCTTACAAATGCCCTACAACATCCCGAATATATGCAAATGCATAGATTCTTAAAATAGTTTTATCGATTCAAATCACTTAAAGACTTCAGCAAACAATCCACTCAACCTTTCTCGCGAATACTTTTGTTCACCAAGCTTGCGCGATGCGGCCTTTGCCCGTTCCAGCAGTCCGCCTTCATATAAATAGGCAGAAAGTTTTTTAACAAAATCTGTAGGCTGTTGCGGGTTGTAGTAAAATCCGCATTGGGCATCTTCAATTTCTTTTTTTATCCAACCCCCAAAATTGATGATGATGAGCTTGCCCGCAGCAAGGCCATCGAAAAATTTATTGGGCGAGCCGGTTTCCAGCACCGGCACTTGTTTGTAGCTGATGAAGACGGCATCCGTAATATTCAGCAACTCCTTAACACCATCACGGTTTCGGAAATCCAGGAAGGTGAGATTGGTTAAGCCAAGCTTTTGCGCATGGCCTTTCAACCGCTCCGTTTCCGCTCCATCGCCACACAGAAAAAAATGTACCGGCAATTGCGCTTTGCGCGAAGTATTTGCACACTCCAGGAAACTATCCAACCCGTTGGCCACACCTGCCGCGCCAATGTACGATACTACTAATTTTTCCTGCACATGATATTGTCTTTCGAGGTCGGGATCTTTTGTTCCCGGCTTGTAGAAATCGCAATCGGCCATGTTGGGGACAAGGTGTATGGCTTTACCCGGTACTTTCTTTTCGATTGCTTCCCGGATAGCACTTGAAAGCGCTACCACGGCATGGGCCGATTTATAAATTCTTTTTTCCAGCACATAAAGTAATTGTGCAAAGACAAAATTATTGACAAAGCCTAATTGAATGGGAGCCTCCGGCCACAGGTCGCCCACTTCAAAAATGTAGGAGACTTTATAACGCATTTTTATCCACATAGCGGCAATGCCCACGGTTAGCGGAACGGAAATAGCATAGCAATAATCCGCATCGCGAAACTGGCGGGCCAGCTTAACCGTCCCCAAAACATATTTCAGGAACGACCAGCTACGGGCTACAAAGCCAAAACGGTTATCATAAGCCACAGGCAGATAATGCACATCAATATGCTCAATAGTTTCCTGCCGGTAAACATTTTCGTTGTGCGCGGTAATTACGGTAACCTTTACACCTCTTCCTGCAAGTGCGGTTGCGAGGTAATACGAACGAATGGCGCCTCCTTTTTCGGGAGTATTAAAATGCTGGTGGAGGATTAACACTTTCACGCTGCAAAGAAATAAAACCGTATGAAGTTGAGCGCGTGTTGATCAAAAAAGTATTTAACGGGCTACTCTTCTTCGCAATCATCCCAGCATTCCTTGCAGGGCTGGCGTACTTCTTTGTATTGCGATTTTTGTGCTGCCGGAATAAATCGCGAAGGCTCTTCGGCATCTTCCCACAACCACCATTCGATATAACCGTTCTGCCCGGTTTTTACCGGGTAGGTATTAACCGAATAGGAATCATTCACGGCAAGTGTAAGCTTGTCGCCATCTGTTGACCAGTTTTCGATTTTACCGGCTGTGATATCCTGTCCCCAACCAATCATAATCGAATCGCCTTTAATTTGAAGAAATGCATTATCGGATTCACACGGATAGTACAAAACCCACTCCCCATCTACCTCGGTAATCATGTGCCACTCTCCTTCCAGCATTTGTGGCGAAAATGTTGCCTCTGCTGAAGTTTCGGGCTTACCGGGCCCGGTTGTATTTTCGGCTGGTTTGGGAGTGCAGGCAAATGCTAAAATAATTAAGCCGGATATGGACAACATTACGCGAAGCTTCATAGGTAATTTGTTGAGTGCGGCAATTTACAGGTTTTTATTTTTCCTTATTTTCGGTAATCAAAAAAGTATGGTGAACAAATGATTACACTAACGGATGAGAAGATTGGCTTGCGCACCGGCAAAATCGCCTTGCAGATTCATGATGGTGGTGGCGTTAAAGTGCGGACCGGACGCAGATTTTATTGGCTATACCAATATTTTCAAAGAACTGTTCCCCCGGCTTGCGCAAAAAGGGTTTTCAGAAACGAACCTTGATCAGTTGCTTATTAAAAACCCAATGGAAGCGATGTGCATTCGTGTACGCGCAAATTGATGCCGGGTTGGTTGCACGAACAATGGATACATTTGCTGACCCCGAGGAATGACCTGGCAAACTGTTAACGGATAACTTCCAACAAATTACTAACCGTGCTCCTGCAGGCTTTTCGCATAATGAAGAATGTTCTGCACAGAAGCAGAGGAAGGCTGTAGGCGAATAGCATCCAGCTCCTTTTGCATAGAGCGCAATTCGTTATACCGGGCTTGCAGGCCTGTATCGCAAAGGAGAGCTTTGTTAATCCCCTTCGTTTCCTCTTCCGAGGTCTCGTGGTATAGAAACCTGATCAGATCGTCTTGGGTAAAGGTCTTTGTCATAGGCAATATGGTTTTTAATCATTTTCTTTCTCAAGTTGATTAACGCATACCGCATACGCCCCAATGCTGTATTAATGCTCACCCCTGTGCGGTCGGCAATTTCCTGGAAGCTCATTTCCAGGTAATGCCGCATAATCAATACCTGCTTTTGTTCTTCAGGCAGTTCTTTTACCAAGTCCCGAAGGCGCGATTTGGTATCGCGCATCAGCTGCCTGGCCTCATACGACTCCTCCGAAAACTGCATGGAATCGAAAACCCGGCTGCCATCTTCCAGCACAACCTCAGGGTAGCGCTTGTTTCTTCGAAAACGGTCAATGGCCAGGTTATGGGCTATACGACTGATCCAGGGTAAAAACTTACCCTCTTCGTTATACCGGCCGCTTTTAATGGTATTAACCGCCTTGATAAAGGTATCCTGAAGCAGGTCTTCTGCTTCATAGCGGTCTTTAACTATCATGTAAATGGCCGTATAGATACGGGATTTGTGTCTGTGAAGTAGCATCTCGAACGCCTCTTCGTTACCGGTCTGATAGAGCGAAACCAACTGGCTGTCGCTGCATCTGCTGTCAATCATCTGCTTTGCGTTTAGGTAACGTAGATGTCTTGTTCGATAGTATGTGGGTTAAGTGGAATTGTTTGAGAAATGAAAAGTAGAAAGATTCCGGCAATTGACAAAAAAATTTGAAAAAAATTTGCCTTCTAATGGGTTTCTTATGCTATTTGGCCCCGATTTTTAGTCCAATGGCAGTAGCAAAGAAACGTGTAATCAAAAGTCTGGAGAACCTGGGTGATGATCTCCGCGACTTGATGAAAGAACAGTATCCCAATGGGTATGAGGGCAGCATTACCCGCATTACCAACGCAAAGAGGGAACCCATTTTTGTTTTTCCGCTTGAGACAGACGATTCCATTTACTTAGTAAAAGTGCCCGCTACCAAAAACAGCGATGGCGGTTACGATGTGGAGTCGAGTGAACGTGAAGAGTTTGGAGGAGACGATGATGACATGCGTTCATCATCAGAATCAGAAGACGATTTTGATAACAGTAACGATTTTGACGAGGATGGCGGAGGCTCACCCAAGGAAGCCAGCTACGACCCGGATTTTGATAATTAATTTCAAATCGTGAAAAATAAAAAACACCACCTTAACACCATAGGGTGGTGTTTTGTTTAAAGGTTAGTTCATCTTTACGGGTTCCATAGGACAAGCCTCTATGATTTTTTAATTTTGCCGTTTCGCATGCACGCCATTTCCAACGATTCATTTTTAGACGACCTCGACCCCAAGGAATACATTATTATTAAGCGGGCCCGGGTTAACAACCTCAAAAACCTGAGCGTGGCCATACCCCGCAACAGGCTGGTGGTCGTTACCGGCCTTTCCGGATCGGGTAAATCTTCACTGGCATTCGATACCCTTTTTGCCGAAGGCCAGCGCATGTACGTGGAAAGCTTAAGCTCGTATGCGCGCCAGTTTTTGGGGCGAATGGAAAAACCCGAGGTAGATTATATTAAAGGAGTTTCGCCTGCCATTGCCATCGAGCAAAAGGTAAACACCCGGAACCCGCGCTCCACTGTAGGCACTACTACCGAAATTTACGATTACCTCAAGCTGCTCTTTGCGCGTGTAGGCAAAACGTATTCGTCCGTAAGCGGCAAAGAAGTAAAACGCGATACCGTTACGGGGGTTGTGGACTTCATTAACCGGCAAAAGGAAGGTACTCGCATCATGGTGGCCTGCCCGCTTAAAATAAGCAAAGGTCGCAAGCTGGCAGATGAGCTGAACCTGTTGCTGAGCAAAGGCTTTGCCCGTGTGTTAATAAACGGTGAAGTAAAGTTTATTGAAGAGTTATTACCGGGTGAATCAGCAAAAAAGAGTGCGAAGCTAAAGATTGCTGATGAATATGAAATCCTCATCGACCGTGCAGCTGTAAACGCCAGCGATGAAGATCTTACCTTCCGCCTTTCTGATTCGGTGCAGACTGCTTTCTTTGAAGGACAGGGCGATTGCGTGGTGTATGTAGAAGGACAGAAGAAACACAACTTTTCCGATCGCTTTGAGCTGGATGGCATTACGTTTACCGAGCCTTCTATCAACTTATTTAGCTTCAACAATCCTTACGGGGCCTGTGCCACGTGCGAGGGTTTCGGAAAAATTCTGGGCATTGATGAAGACCTCGTTATTCCCGATAAAAGTCTTTCAGTCTATGAAGGCGCCATTGCACCGTGGCGGGGAGAAGTAATGAGCGAATGGGCCAAGCCTTTGATCAAAAACGGGATCAAATTCGATTTTCCTATCCACCGCGCTTACGCGGAGCTTACACAAAAGCAACGCGACCTGTTGTGGCAGGGCAACGAATACTTCGATGGCATTCATGACTTTTTTAAATACCTCGAATCCAAAACACATAAGATTCAATATCGCGTAATGCTTTCGCGTTACCGCGGAAGAACCACCTGCCCCGACTGCCGGGGAACCAAGCTGCGCAAAGATGCAGCCTATGTAAAGATTGCCGATATTTCTATTACCGACCTGGTGCTGATGCCCATTGAAGAAACACTGGCATTTTTCAATATGCTGAAGCTGCCTGCGTATGAGCAGAAAATTTCAGAGCGCATTCTTACCGAAATCAAATCACGGTTGGAGTATATGGATAAGGTAGGGCTTGGTTATTTAACGCTCAATCGTGTAACGGCAACTTTATCGGGTGGAGAGTTTCAGCGCATCAAGCTCGCTACCTCGCTTGGCAGTGCGCTGGTGGGCTCCATGTATATTATGGACGAACCGAGCATTGGCCTGCACCCGCGCGATACCACCCGGATGGTGGAGGTGTTAAAATCGCTGCGCGATATGGGCAACACGGTGATTGTAGTAGAGCACGAAGAAGAAATTATGCGGGCAGCCGACCAGATCATCGACATTGGGCCGGATGCCGGTTCACACGGTGGGGAGCTGATCTTCCAGGGGTCGCAAAGCGAATTGAATAAAAAGGTAAAATCGCACACAGTAGATTACCTGACGGGAACAGAAAAAATACCGGTTCCGAAAATCCGCAGAAAGTGGAAAGATGCCGTAACTGTTGTTGGGGCCCGCGAAAACAATCTGAAAAATCTTACAGTGAAGTTTCCGCTGGGGGTGCTTACGGTGGTAACGGGTGTAAGCGGTTCGGGGAAGTCAACATTGATCAAAAAAATATTGTACCCGGCTTTGGGCCGGGTAAGCGGTTCGGTGGCGGAAACACCGGGAAGATATGACAGACTGGAAGGCGACATCAATAAAATTGCGCAGGTTGAATTTGTGGATCAGAACCCGATTGGAAAATCATCGCGCTCCAACCCGATCAGCTATGTAAAAGCCTACGATGCCATTCGCAACCTCTATGCCGATCAGCCGTTGAGCAAGCAGCGTGGCTACAAGCCCTCGCACTTTTCGTTTAACGTGGAAGGCGGTCGCTGCGAAACCTGCGAAGGCGAAGGCGAGATAAAAATTGAAATGCAGTTCATGGCCGACATCTTTCTGAAATGTGAAAGCTGCGGAGGCAAACGCTTTAAGCAGGAAGTGCTGGAAGTGCAGCACAAGGGCAAAAACATTGCCGATGTGCTGGACATGACGGTGGAGGAAGGCCTTGAGTTTTTTGAAGACAAAAAACCTGTTTATGAACGCATCCTTCCGTTGTATGAAGTGGGTTTGGGTTATGTAAAGCTGGGGCAATCTTCCAACTCTTTATCAGGTGGTGAAGCGCAGCGCGTAAAGCTCGCTTCGTTTCTGGGAAAGAACAATTCAGACGCAAACGGCAACATGCTTTTCATATTTGATGAGCCCACCACCGGCCTGCACTTTCATGATATTTCCAAATTACTCAAAGCCATCAACGCGCTGGTCGATCAGGGACATTCGGTAATCGTGATCGAACACAACTTAGAAGTGATCAAATGTGCCGACTGGATCATCGACCTCGGCCCCGAAGGCGGAGAAAAGAAAGGCGGCAAATTGTTATTTGAAGGCATCCCCGAAGACATGGTGAAGAAAGCCAAAGACAGCTATACAGCAGAGTTTTTGAAAGAAAAACTCAGTTAGAAGAACTCTCCTCAAACTATTTCCAAATCTTTTTAACGAGTGGATGTAAATCAAATAGATTTAAGTTATACATTTACTTAACAAAATATAAGCATATATATGGCTAAAGATTATTTAGGAGAATTCGAGGAACTGGTTTTGACCATGGTGGCCGCCTTGCAGGAGGACGCCTATGGGGCGGCTATTGCTGAAGAAATTGAAACACGCCTGAAACGCGAGGTGAACCTGAGCGCAGTGCATGTTACGCTCTACCGCCTGGAGGATAAAGGCTATCTGAAATCAAAGATGGGCGGTGGCACACAGGAACGCGGGGGACGCAGAAAACGAATTTACACGATCACCAATGCAGGGCTGGCCATGCTGAAGGCCATGAAAGAAGCGCGGCTGGATTTGTGGAAACTTGTACCGCAGTTGAAGATAGTAAGCGTATAAAGTGTTTCCGGTTGCCAGTTACCGGTAACTGGAAACCGGAAACGGACTACACACATGAAAGAAAACAGATTACCCCTCCGCCTCCTCAAATGGTTCTGCCCCGATCATCTATACGAAGAAATCGAAGGCGACCTTATCCAAAAATTTCATCGTGATGTGCAGGCTTACGGGGAAAGAAAAGCAAAACGAAAACTGCTTTGGAATGTAATACGGTTTTTCAGGCCGGGGATTATTTTAAGAAATAAGTTTTCAGTCGAACTAAACCAATGGGATATGCTGCGCTATCATTTAAAATTTTCTATCCGTATTTTTTTGAGAAACAAGTTCTTTTCCACATTGAATATCCTCGGACTTTCATTGGGAATTGCCGTAGGCATTATCCTGCTTTTGATTTTGCAAAATGATCTCACGTATGACCAACACTATGCCAATCAAAAAAGAATCTATCGTCTTGGAAGCCATTATAAAATTACGGGTGTTGATGAGTACATTGGAATTACCGCCCGCGAACTCGGACCTGTTCTGAAAGAAGGGTTTCCTGAAATTGAAGCGATGACCCGGATCATAAGAATGGATCGGCAGTTGGTACGGAAAGAAGACGATGAAGAAGAAAAAGCATTTTATGAAGATCGATTGATACAGGCGGACGATGCTTATTTCCAGTTGTTCGATCACGAATTCATTTATGGAGATGTCAATACGTGCCTGAATAACCGTCATAGTGTAGTCATCACGCAGTCAATGGCTAAAAAATATTTTAACGATCCTGATCCGTTAGGCAAGACGCTTGTCATTAATCATGTTCCCAGGGGTATTACCGGTGTCATCAGGGATATTCCTGAAAATACGCATCTCAAATTCGATTTTCTTTTATCCGGATTAGACGAAATACGTGAAAACTGGACTTCTACAATAGAGAATGGAAAACCGATCTCGCTTCTATTCTGGAATCCTGATGTCTATACTTACCTGCTGTTACAGGATAATTATAATGTTCAGGATTTTTACGATAAGTTCTCTGCTGTTTATGATACTTATTTCAAAGAAGCAGGAGATGAAGCTTCCGGTGAAAATATTCCAATCCTGGAACAACTGGCTGATATTCATTTTTATTCCCATCTCCAGGATGGTGAGCAGGAAGGTAACCTGAACTATCTCTATGCGCTTGCAGGTATCGGTTTTTTCATCATTGTGCTGGCGTGCATCAATTACATGAACCTTTCCACGGCCAAAGCTGCTAACCGTGCTGCCGAGATTGGGGTAAGAAAAATAACAGGATCGTCTAAGCGTGGGTTGTTGCTCTCAACACTAAGCGAATCGCTGTTGCTTTCTCTCGTTTCCTGTATTCTGGCTATTCTCTTAGTGGCGGTCTTATTGGAAGGAAGTTCTTTTAATCAACTCATTAATAAAAATCTTACGCTGGATTTTCTGAATAATCCTTTGCTGTTGTTTGGGTCGCTGTTCATGACGTTGTGCATTGGTCTTCTGTCTGGATTATATCCTGCATTTTACCTCACTAACATACCGGCTGTTAAGGCATTGAAAGGCGTATATAAAAACAGTAAATCGGGTCAGTTGTTCAGGAATGTATTAATGACTGTTCAGTTCTCCGTTTCCATGTTTGTTGTGGCCTGTACTTTCTTCATGCGCGACCAGATTCATTTTATCATGAACAAAGACCTCGGCTTCAATAAAGATAACGTATTGGTTATTCCTTTAAGGGATACGTTAATGATACGCCAATTACCGATAATAAAAAATGAACTGTTTAGTAATCCCAATATTGAAGCTGTTACGGCATCAGAAAATGTGATGGGGCTGGGCATTGGAAGTAACATAATGTATGGTGAAAGCCCTGACGGAATGCAGCAGTATGGAGGCATCTTAGGGATGTCCGTAGGGGATGACTATTTAAAGTCGATGGGTTTGAAGCTCATTAATGGACGCGATTTTCAGCCCGGCCCGGATGCTGACATGGAGGGCGTCTATATCGCAAATGAGTCTGCGGTAAAATTAATGGGTTGGGGTAATGACCCTTTAGGTAAGAAAGTAACGTTATGGGAGGGAGAAAATCCGGGAGAGGTTATTGGTGTTGTGAAAGATTTTAATGTAAACGCACTATACCAGGGGGTTGACCCCATGTTCATTATAAAGGGGCATTGGGATGCAGGCTTTCTGCAAATCAGGTTAGCCGGTCATGACCTGCCCGGTACGATTGCTTATGTAAAAGATAAGTGGTCGGGCTATGACAGTCGCCCTTTTGAATATTTCTTTTTAGATCAAAAGTTCAACGAACAATACAGGGCTGACATTAATCAAAACAAGCTCCTCTCGTTGCTGATGTATATCTGCATCTTTATCTCGTTGCTTGGCCTTGTCGGGCTTTCCGCATTCACCGCCACACAGCGAACCAAAGAAATAGGGATTAGGAAAGTATTAGGGGCAAACATTCCGGATATTATTCACCTGTTATCAAAAACCACACTGTTGCTGGTTATGCTTTCTGCCGTTATTGTTGCTCCATTTTCCTACTGGGCAATCAACCGGTGGTTAGATAATTTTGCTTATCGCACTGAACTGAATTACACGCTTTATCTAATCATCACGCTGGCAGCTTTGGGTTTTGTTTTTCTGACAATCCTGTTTCAATCGCTCAAAACGGCACGGGCAAATCCTGTTGATAGTTTGAAATATGAATAACGATGAACGAGAATAACCCAAATCTCCCCAAGTCTTCATTACGTTTCCTAAAATGGTTCTGCCCGGCTCATTTATACGAAGAAATCGAAGGCGACCTTATCCAAAAATTTCATCGTGATGTAAATGTTTACGGAGAAAGGAAAGCAAAACGAAGATTGACCTGGAATGTGATACGGTTTTTCAGGCCGGGGATTTTAATGAGAAATATGATTTCGATGGACTTAATTCAGTTTACTATACTTCAAAATTATTTTAAAATAACAATTCGGAATTTATTGAAACGAAAAGCATATTCGCTCATCAACGTTTTTGGTTTGGCGATAGGCATGTCGGCATGTCTTGTAATCGCCAAGTATGTAGAGTTTGAAACGAGTTTTGAAAGCAGTCACACTAACGCTAAAAATATATACAGAGTAGTCAGTTCATTTTATACAGATGGAAAAACGGAATCGTTCTGCGGATATGATCTCGGACCAAACATATTAAATGATTTTCCTGAATTCAGGAGATTTAGTCGCATTCATCACAATGGTAGTGTTGTCACCATCGATGATGATTCTCAAAATCATCGAAAGTTTAAAGAGTCTGTTATGCTGATTGCAGACAGTACCTTTCTTGATATGTTTACTTTTAAATTCATACAAGGAAACTCAAGAACGGCACTGGCGAACCCAAACTCGGTTGTCATTACACAGTCAATTGCCTTAAAATATTTTGGCGCTTCCGCCAACCCTATTGGTAAAATAGTGACACTGGAAGATGGCTGGATTCCCGGATCATACGAAGTAAGCGCAGTAGTAGAGGATGTGCCGGCTAATTCTCATTTCAAATTTGATCTGCTCTTACCCATGCAAGCTCTTTTGCAAATTGATTTTTATCGAAACGACAATTCACGCTGGGATAACTTTCATACCTATCTTGAGTCGAATCCTTCATCGGATATGTTTCAGTTAAATGAACGAATTCCCGCTTTCGTTAAAAAATACCAGGGGAGCGACAAGAGCATTAAGAGTAAATCAAATCTCCAGTTTCAACCTCTTCTTGATATTCACTACTCGCCCGATCTGGAAAATCCGGGAAGTCACTGGAAAATGATTTATTTCTTTGCAGTACTGGCCATTTTTATCCTGCTTATCGCCTGGGTCAACTATATCAACTTATCGACCGCCCGTGCCATGGAAAGGGCCAGAGAAGTGGGTGTTAAAAAAGTGCTCGGAGTTTTCAGAGGACAATTGATCTTTCAGTTTGTTTTTGAGTCAGCCATAATAAACCTGATCAGTATATCCCTTGCATTGATTTTAGCCCGGATGACTTTGCCTATGCTGAATCAGTTGATTGAGCAATCGCTCGTTTTCAACTTTCTTGATCCTGCTCTTTGGATAATTATTGCTGTACTTTTTTTAGCCGGAACGTTTGGCGCGGGAATCTATCCCGCGTTGTTACTTTCTTCCTATAAGGCATCGGAAGTGATCAAAGGGAAAATAGTGAAGAAGGCAAAGGGTTTTTCGCTGCGCAACAACTTAGTAACATTTCAATTCTCAGCTTCGCTGATGTTGCTCATCGCTACTTATGCTATTTACAAACAGGTTGCCTTTATGAAAGATCAGGAGAAAAGTCTTGACACCAGCCAGATAATAATTGTGAAAGGGCCAGAGTTGTCAGAACGCAAAGACATTGAAGAAAGAGTTTTTTCCTTTAAAAATGAAATCAGGCAATTATCATTTGTGGATAATATCTGTACTTCTTTTTCTTTACCCGGTGAAGATGCCAGCGTGAGCAGTGGAATGCGAAAAGAAGGAAGTCCGGTAGAAGAAAATCGAATCGGAAATATTTATTGGGTCGATCCTGATTTTATTGACTTGTATAATATTCCTTTGATTGAAGGAAAGGCCTGGAATCCTCAGGTTAATTCTGAAATGGAGTCGGTTGTTATCAATGAGGAAGCAGTTAAAGTTTTTAATCTTGGAACAAATAAGGATGCGCTCAAAGGAAAAATAATAACTCCTTTTGGCACCCACTCCGTAATCGGAGTCGTGAAAAACCATCACTGGAATTCATTAAAGCAACCCTTTGCTCCTATGATTTTCCACGCTGAGAAAATATCTGCTACCAGCATTTCGATTAAATTGAATGGAGATATTCGGAATAATATTGATTTAATAAAGTCGGCCTACAACAACAGTTTTCCAGATGATACCTTTTCATACTATTTCATGGACGACACATTCAATGCGCAATACAAGGAAGAGGCTCGAATTGGTCAGCTCTTTAGTATTTTTTCTGTGCTTGCCGTAACTATTGGATGTCTGGGGTTATGGGGATTGGCTTCCTTTGCCACGCTTCATAGATTGAAGGAAATAAGTATTCGTAAAGTGTTGGGCGCTACAGTGAACTCAATAGTAATGCTGCTCACTCGTCAGTTTTTACGACCAATCATGGTTAGTAGTTTGATTGCCTTTCCTGTTATATGGTGGGGCGTAAATAAGTGGATGGAACAATTTCCTTACCGAATGAAGTTGTCATTTGATTTGTTTTTGATTCCGTTATTCTTACTGCTTGTTACTGCTATGTGTACAATTGGTTTTCAGACTTTGCGTGCGGCAACTTCCAATCCAGTTAACTCTTTGAAAAATGAGTAATCCTAAGCCAGCATCTGCTTTACGTTTCCTCAAATGGTTCTGCCCGGAACATTTACATGAAGAAATTGAAGGCGACCTGATCCAAAAATTTCATCGTGATGTGCAGGCTTACGGGGAAAGGAAGGCAAAGCGAAGATTGACCTGGAATGTAATCCGATTTTTCAGGCCGGGGATTATTCTTCGCAATCAAACAAAATTGTCATTAACTGCTTTTTATATGATAACCAATTATTTCAAAGTTGCTTCGCGGATTATGATTCGCAACAAGGCATATTCATTCATTAATATCTCCGGGCTTGCGCTTGGAATGACGGGGGCCATTTTACTCTTTCTCTGGATTGCCCACGAATTCAGCTACGAACAGTTTCATGCCGACAAGCACCGCATCTACAAAGCATGGAACCGGGCGCTTGAAAACGGCCAGGTCAATTGCTGGGACACCACGCCCCGCATATTAGCCCCTACGCTGGAAGAAGAATTTTCTCCTGTTGAAGCAGCCATAAGCTATGCGCGGTGGGACAGCAAACACCTGTTCACGGTTGGCGAAACCCGGCTGCTTAAAACTTCCGGGGTGTTTACCGATCCTGCACTCCTTACTATATTCTCGTTTCCCTTGTTAGAGGGTAATCCTGCAAAAGCGCTGGAGAGCCCGAACTCCATTGTGCTGACTGAAAGCTTTGCCCGGCAGTTGTTCGGCAGCAGGGAAGCGTTTGGCGAGGCGGTAACGGTCAGTCAGTCCGGCCATAGTTTTGAATTCACTGTATCGGGGATATTAAAAGACCTGCCTTCCAATACGGATTTTAATTTTGAATACCTGATCCCGTTTAGCTTCCTCGAAAGCCTGGGCGAGAAGAATACATTCTGGGGAAACAATTCGGTAGCCACATTTGTGAAGATGAAAGAGGGGACGGATTTGATTTCATTTGATGAGCAGGTAAAAGGCATTGTAAAGAAACACTATGCCGATGGCCAGCACATTGAAATATTCCTGTACCCGCTAACAAAGATGAGGCTCTATTCGCGCTTTGAAAACGGAGTACAAGCCGGGGGGCGAATCGAAATCATTCGTATGCTGGGCATACTGGGCGTTTGTCTGATCGCCATTGCCTGCATCAATTTTATTAACCTGAGCACTGCCCGCGCACAAAGGCGGTCGAAAGAGGTGGCTGTAAGAAAAGTAACGGGCGCTTTTCGTCATTCGCTCGTCATGCAGTTTTTATGCGAATCGGCTCTGGTTGCATTGGGAGCCGGTGTCCTTTCCTTGTTTGCAGTCTATTTAGTGCTTCCTTTCTTCAATGTGCTGGTACAGCAACAGCTTGTGCTGGATTTCGGAAACATAACTTTCTGGGCTGCTGCCTTGGGTTTCGTTTTGCTGACAGGCTTATTAGCTGGCGGCTATCCGGCACTATACCTCTCATCGTTTCGCCCGGTCGGGATTTTAAAGGGGGCGCTTGTTTCTTCGGCTAACCGCAATACGCTGCGCACCCTGCTGGTAGTGTTCCAGTTTGGTTTTGCAGTCATGCTGATCATTTCCGTGATAGTTGTTCGCAAACAAATTGATTTTGTGCAAAACAGGGAATCCGGTTATGTCAAAGATAACCTGGTTTACATTCCCCTTACGGGTGATCTCGGTAAAAACTATCCGACATTCAAAAATGAATTGCTTCAAGCGGGCATAGCGGTATCGGTAACTAAAACCAGCGCACCTATCACCGAGCAATGGAGCAGCACCGGTGGTATCCAATGGAGCGGTAAAAATCCGGAAGACCGCACCGATTTCGAGCGCATCTATATGGACGATCATCCATCCGCTACTTTTGGCCTTACTATACTAAAAGGGCGCGACTTCGACCTGCAACAATTTGCCAACGATTCAACTGGGGTACTGTTAAATGAAACTGCCTTGAAGGTTATGGGATTTGAAAACCCCATCGGGGAAATCATCAAAGACAACCGCATGGAATGGCACGTGATCGGTGTGATGAAAGATTTTGTGTTCACTTCACCTTTTCAGAAAATAGAACCCATTGTGTTATTTGGAGGAACCAAGTTGAGAAATGCTTTCAATGAGATTTACATAAAATTAAACCCAGAGAATACCGTTCAGGAAAATCTTGCAATGCTTTCCGGTCTCTCAAAAAAATACAACCCCGACTATCCGTTTGAATATCATTTTGCCGATGTGGAGTATGCCCGCAAGTTCGCCAACCTCGAAGCCACGCTCACCATCACAACTGTATTTACTTCCATTGCTATTTTCATCGCGTGCCTCGGCCTGCTGGGCTTGTCCACTTACCTGATTGAAGCACGGGTAAAAGAGATCGGCATACGAAAAGTTTTGGGCGGATCGGTGTTAAGCATAATGAAGCTGTTAAGCATGAGTTCGCTGAAACCCATTTTCATCGCTATTATCGTGTTCAGCCCGGCAACATGGTTTGCCATGAACTGGTGGCTGAACTCTTTTGCTTACCGGGTTTCGTTAAGCACATGGACGTTTTTCATGGCCGGTATCGTGTTAATCGCGGTAGCGTTAATCACCATCAGCATTCAAACCTATCGCGCAGCTAATGCTAACCCGGTGGATAGCTTACGGAATGAGTAGCGGGAAGGTTGATTACCTGACTTTAAAGTCAGGTGCCCTGTTTTAAGTTAACAACAAATCAATACTTGGCAGACCCGCCCGGAGTTGACTTCTTAATAAAATCCCGGATGTGCTCGTTAGAGCTTACCAGGTCTTCGGCACGCAAATACATCATGTGGCCGCTTCTGTAACCTTCAAAGCGTAAGCGATCTTTCATCCTGCCGCTCGGGTCAAGCTGCCACATAGAGTATTTGGCCCCGAAATAGGTAGTGGCGCCATCGTAATAGCCCGACTGGATCATGACATGCAAATAAGGATTTTCGGCCATGGCCAGGCGCAGGTTTTCGCCCGTGTTATCATTAGAGTTATCCCACGGGCGTACCGGGCCAAACATGTTGTATTGCAGATCGGTTTTGTATTTCAACACATCACGCAAGTAATAATTAATGGCAGGTGTAAAGGAATGCAGCCACGAGGTAAGCTCGGCATTGTAATCGGGGCTGCTGCCGGCTTGTTGTTTGTCGATACCCAAGTAGCGTGAATCTAACCGGCCAATGGTAAGACCCTTTTCGCGAAGCAGGTCTTTCCAAAAATAATTAACAGGCACTGCAAGGTTGTGATGGTGTACGGTTGTTTCCGACAAGCCGGAATAGCGTGCTACTTTTTTAGCTATCTCTTTTCGTTTAGCATCATCAATAAAACCGCCTAAGGTTAAAGCAGGAATAAACTCATTCACCGTAAACTTTTCCGATTCATCCAGTGCCTGTAACAAATCTTTCTGTTGCAGATCGGCCGGCAGTGCTTTTTGATACCATGCTGCTGCAGTATAGTAAGGCAGCGAAAGGGCATCTCCTACGGGGCCTTCGCGCCTGATGCCGAGCCCGGTAGGTGAAACAAGGATAACGCCATTCAGGTACATCCAGTGGTTGTTTTGCAGATCGAGCGCAAGGCCGGACACGCGGGTTGTTCCGTAACTTTCGCCAATCAGGTATTTGGGGGAAGTCCAGCGACCGACACGCGAAACAAAATTATCTAACCAGTCGCCTAAGTATTTAATATCGGCATTCACGCCAAAGAAGGTTGACTTCTCTGCTTTGGGATCAAGTATGCGCGAAAAGCCCGTGTTAACCGGGTCGATATATACGATGTCGGCTACATCAAGAATGGAATGCGGGTTGTCCTTTACGCCATAAGGCTGAACGGGATAACCTTCGCTGTCGATGTTTAATACTTTGGGGCCGGTATAAGCCACGTGCATCCATACGGATGCAGAGCCGGGGCCGCCATTGAATGAAATGACCAACGGCCTGCGACTTTTATCGCTTACATCGGTGCGCTCATAATAGGTGTAAAACAAGGATGCGCTCGGTTTGCCTTCGGCATTCCAAACGGGTTGTGTTCCGGCTGTTACTTTATACGGAACAGCTTTCCCTTTAATGGTTACCTGGCCGGTGGAGGTTACGGCAGATTCGGCAGGAAGAATTCTTTCAGTTTGGGAGAATGCAATAAAGGCACAGAAAACCCCAACCCAGGCAAGTATGAAGCGAATGTTCATGGTTAAATGTTTTCCTGGCAAGATGCGCTAACCCGGGTAAGATTGCCAACACACTTTATTTCAGTGGATAAAATGTTTTGCGACAGGAAGTAATGCCTGGATTTTAGTCCATCTTGTTTGGTAGTTATGCCAGAAACCCGGCCACCGGTGCGTTTGCCGTATATACCTTAAGTTGGAATCACATTTGTGAAGTGTTCATCTAAATTATATGCATATGAAAAAGTTAGTGTTCCTTTTGGTTTTAGCTTTAGGGGCTGCATGCGAAGGCCCTGAAGGGCCGGCCGGTCCTCCCGGTGAAGATGGTTCGATCATTGCGTCCAAAGCGTTCGAAATCCAGGTAGATTTTACCGAAGCAAACAACTATGCACATCTTGAGCCTTATGGTTTCAATGTGCTCTCGTCTGATGTTACGTTGGTGTATGCTTTATGGGGTAAAGAAAATGGTAAGGACATCTGGCGATTGCTTCCGCAACAGGTCTTTTTTGAAGAAGGCCTGATGCAATACAATTTTGATTTTACCGATGTGGATGTAAATATATTTTTGGATGCCACGTTTCCGCTTTCATTGCTGGGGAACGAATGGGTTACCGACCAGGTTTTCAGGGTGGTGGTTGTTCCGGCCGACCTGGTGGGCAGGGCAAATTATGCAGATTATCATGCTACCATGAAAAACCTCGGTATCCGGGAAGAAGATTTTCAAAAGCGCTATTAGTAATAATTAAAAGGAGGCGTCTGCCTGAACAGGCGCCCCTTTTCTATTTGCGTAATAGTTCAATCAGCTTCTCCGGTTCGTTGGTGGTGATCATATCCGCTTTCCGGTCGATGAGCCAGCGCATGGTTTCTTCATCGTTCACCGTCCAGGCGTTGGTGCTTAGCTTGAGGCGATGCGCATCAGCCAGCCAGCTTTCGTTTTTCTTTAGCACGCTGTAATGATAATCGAACCCGTCCAACCCGGCAGCAGCTAATTGTTCGGGAGCTTTATCGCTGCTTAAATATTGAACGTGTGCCCGGGGCGCCAGCTTTTTTACTTCTAAGCACACATCAAAATCAAAAGCGATGTAATCGGTAATAGAAGCAACGCCTGTTTTGTTCACCAGATCCACACATTTTTTGGTTAGCGCCAGCGAACGCTCCTTGCTGATTTGCGAGGTTTTGATCTCAAGGATGAGCCGTGTTTGCGTTTGGTCTTTCCCGGCAAGCAAATAGGATTCAAGCGTGGGCAACGGTTCGCCATTGCTTAGCTTCATTTTCGATAACTCTGCGGCAGTGGTTTTTTCGATGAGAATGCCCTGTATGGAATGATCGTGCAGCACAAACGGAACGGAATCCACACTCATGTGCACATCAAACTCGCTGCCGTAGCATTTCAACGCAATGGCATGTTGCAAGGCAGCAATGGAGTTTTCAGGAACGTTGGTGTTTTTCCATGCGCCACGATGAGCGATTACTTTGGTTGTAGCAGGTTGCGAAACAGGTTGAAAAAACGACAGCAACATTAACATAAAGGCAAGCTCTTTCATCTTCTGAATTTATTTTTTGGATTTCTGCTGGTGTGGTGAAATGCTAATATAAGTACGGTCTTCTTTTTAGCCAGAAATTTATAAACGATCAGGTATGGGAAGGTATGCACCTTTGCTTCTCTGAAAGTTCCTCTCTTCTTAGGGAAAGACAGGGGCGATTTTCTGATAAGCTGGAGGTGCACGTCAATCTTTTCTTCAAACCGAACGCCCAAACCGGCAAGGCGTTCTTCATACCAGCTACGGGCATCTATGAAATCCTTTTCAGCCAAAGGGTGAAGAAGGATTGTATATGACATGGATTAGTTTTTTTTGGAGGCCTTTCCGGCCTTTAGCTTAACTTCTTCCCATGAGCTGAGCTTATCGAGGTTGGATTCAGCTTCGGCTGATCTCCGGTTAAGCTCATTTACAAAATCATCTGTCCAGACATCAGAGTTTTCCTGGATTTCTTTCTCAACAATGGTGTAAATGGCCTTTACTTTCCGGCTGTCGGCATTCCGGATGTAATCAAAAAGCTTTCGTTTTATTTCAATCGAGCCCATAATAATTCTGTGATTAAAAGTACAAAAACTATTTAAGTTCTCTTCTGCTTCCTCCGTAAAGTTCGTATTCCAGCAACCGGCAATCAATCTTGGATGTATAAAATTCAATTCTGCGGCTGGCTTTCAATCCTATTTTTTTGGCGAGGTCTAAGTTCCCGGTAAAGATATAACCGTAATACCCCTGGCATTTCTTTTTCAGAAAATCGCCCATTCGTGAATACGTATTTTCTAATTCGGAAATTTCACCCAATCGCTCACCATACTCAGGATTAAAGTAAACCACACCGCCATTTTCAGGCACAGGAGTTTCTTCAAAATCGCATTTGCTAAATTCTATCAGCGATTCAACCCCGGCAATACCGGCATTTACTTTTGAAATTTTTACGGCATCATCGCTGATGTCGCTGGCGATGATGCGCAACCCCGGCACCTGCGTGATTAGCTGTTTTAGTTTTTCGATTTCGCTCTCATAGAAAGAAGCATCGTAACCGGTTACATGCATGAAGGAATAATTCTTCCGGTATAAACCCGGTCTGCGATTGGTTGCGATCAACGCTGCTTCGATCGCTACCGTACCCGACCCACACATCGGGTTTATGAAAGTTGATTTACGATTCCACTTTGTAGCCATAACCGTGGAGGCAGCCAGCGCTTCCAGCATAGGGGCCTTACCGGGAATTTTACGATAGCCATGCTTGGCTAAAGTTTCGCCCGAAGTGTCGAGAAAAATTTCTGCCCGGTTATCATGCCAGTATAAATGAAAAACCGCGCCTGTTAAATCGGGGCCGGAGTCGGGTCTGAGCAATGTTTCCCTGCGCATACGGTCGGCAATGGCATCTTTCACTTTTACATTTACAAACAGCTCGTTGTTTACGGTAAAGTGTTGTGCGTTGCTGGTAATGGAGATATAGCTTTCGGGGGTGAGCAATTCTTCCCACGGGTAGCGGATCAATGCTTCGTATAAATCATCCGGCCCGTTGCAATAAAATTCTTTAAGCGAATACAGCACTTGGCTGGCACAGCGCAGGTTAAGATTAAGCTTAATACAATCCTGTACGGTACCCTTTAACTCTACCCCTGTTGCAAATGTGCGTTCGGGCTCAAAGCCCAGCTCGCGCACTTCCTGCTCTAAGTAAGGGGCGAGGCGTTTGCTGCACGTGATGATCATGCGGCCGGATGCAGTAAAAATATCAGGCATGCTGCAATATACGCCCGGAAATTCAGATGAGATTTAAAGAGTTAAACAATCGGTTGCAGCATTACCATACTATTAAAATTAGTTTTTACCCGCAGCAAAAAAGATAACAAGCACGGTATGATCTCCGGTTTATACTCCTGCAGAATTCATTCGGTTATCACAATTTTAAGAGCCGATCTTTTGATACGAAGCTCCGATACCGCGTATCAGCGATGAGCTGAACCCGCGATGCTCCATTTCATTTAAACCAACAATGGTACAACCCTTAGGCGTGGTTACTTTGTCAATCTCTTCTTCCGGGTGGCGATTGCCTTTTAGCAGAAGCTCGGCAGCGCCTTTTACGGTTTGAGCGGCAATCAGGCTTGCCGTTTTGGCATCGAAGCCAATTTCAATGCCGCCTTGTGTGGCCGCACGAATAAAGCGCAACGCATAGGCAATACCACAGGCGCCTAATACAGTTGCAGCGTCCATCAGCTTTTCATCAATAGGAATACTAATACCAAGCTGATTGAATAATTCAGTAACATAATTTACCTGCGCATTGGTGGCATGAAGTGAACACAGGCAGGTTACCGATTCCTGTATGGCAATAGCCGTGTTGGGCATGGCGCGGAAAACAGGTATATCGTTGTTAAAAACAGAAGCAAGGTCTTTCAGCGAAATTCCGGTTACCACGCTGATTACAATATGCCTGCCGGCATCGAACGATTGCTTTAACTCTTCCAGCACCTCTTTCACGTTATAAGGCTTAAGTGCAACAATGATCACGTCATTATTCTCAATGGCTTCCTGGTTGTTGCTGGTAACGGTTACCCCGGCTTCTTTCAGTGCTGCTAAGCGTTCTGTGTTTCTTCGGGTAACGGTAATTTGTGCAGGCGTGGCAAACCCGCTTTTTAAAAGTCCTTCCGCAATGGCTGTTCCTAAATTTCCGCCACCAATAATGGCAATCTTGTTCGCTTTCATATTCTCAACAATAATATAATGCCTAAAGCTAACCAATTAAGGGTGAGTCTGTAATCTTGAAATGCCTCATTAACCCTGTTTTTTCCGTTGATAACAACTTTTGGCAGGCCTGCATATTTTATTTTATTCCCCCGGTTATCTTTTTATACTTTTCAACTTTAGGGAACCACTAAAACTTTTTGAATCGTGAAGCGAAGAGATTTTGTTCAACTCACCGGGTTAGGAATCGGGGGTATGCTTTTGCCTGCCTCTTTGTTCGGAAACCCTGTTTCGGTTGAAGCGCTGCTGGAGCCGGGGCTTCTTGCCGTACAGAAAAAAGCATTGGCCGATGTTGCCTTGAATACAGCCCGGTCGGGAGGCGCTACCTATGCCGATGTGCGCATCGGGCGTTACCTGAACCAGTTTATCAGCACACGCGAAAAACGGGTGCAGGGTATAACCAGCACCGAATCTTTTGGTGTAGGTATTCGTGTAATTGCCAAAGGCACGTGGGGCTTTGCGGCTACAAACGATGTTACGGCTGAGGGTATTAAGAAAGCGGCTGAAAGAGCGCTGGCCATCGCCAAAGCAAACTCCAAGTTCCAGAAAGAACCGGTTAAGCTGGCGTACGTGCAGGGCTACGGTGAAGTAACCTGGAACACGCCTATTCAAAAAAATGCCTTTGAAGTTCCGGTTTCTGAAAAAGCCGATTTGTTGCTGGCCGCTAATAACGAAGCGTTAAAGAACGGGGCCAGCTTTGTTAACTCGAACCTGTTCCAGGTAAACGAGCAAAAGTATTTTGCCTCTACCGATGGATCGTACATCGACCAGGATATACACCGCATCTGGCCAACCTTTACGGTTTCGGTTACCGATCGTGCCAGCGGTAAGTTTAAATCGCGCGATGCGTTGAGTGCCCCAATGGGGTTGGGTTACGAATACATGATCCCGAAAAGTGAAGATAAATTAGTTACTCCTTTCGGAATGAACCTGTATCGCAACAGCTACGATATATTGGAAGATGCAGCAGCAGCAGCACGCCAGGCAAAAGAAATGATAGCAGCCAAATCGGTTGAGCCCGGTAAATATGATCTTGTGCTGGAGCCGAATCATTTAGGCTTAACGATCCACGAATCAGTGGGCCATCCGCTGGAGCTCGATCGTATTCTGGGTTACGAAGCCAACTATGCCGGTACCAGCTTTGCGTCAGTGGAAAAGCTCAAATCAGGTACATTCAACTACGGAAGCAAGCTGGTAAACATCTTTGCCGATAAAACCCAGCCGGGTTCGTTAGGCGCAGTAGGGTATGACGATGAAGGTGTGAAGTGCAGGCGCTGGGATTTAATTAAAGATGGTATCCTGGTAAACTTCCAGGCCATTCGCGACCAGGTACACATGCTGGGGCAGAACGAATCGCACGGTTGCTGCTATGCTCAAAGTTGGAGCGATGTGCAGTTCCAGCGTATGCCCAATGTATCATTGGCTCCGGGTAAAGAGCCGTACAGCGCAGATCAGATGATAAAAGATGTAGAGAAAGGGATCTACATTGCCGGGAGAGGGTCTTATTCAATCGATCAGCAGCGTTATAACTTCCAGTTTGGCGGTACGGTGTTTTATGAAATCAAAAACGGCCAGGTTGTAGGTATGCTGAATGATGTGGCCTATCAATCCAACACGCAGGAGTTCTGGAACAGCTGCGTAAAAATCTGTGATGAAAAAGATTACCGTTTGTTTGGTTCATTCTTCGATGGCAAAGGCCAGCCTTCGCAGGTAAGCGCTGTATCGCACGGCAGCTCAACCTCGCGTTTTAACGGGGTGAATGTGATTAACACGGGACGAACGATATGATTTAATTCCGGATTTAAAATTCAAAATGAATCCGACACAAGTGAAAAACGGTTTTGAATCTTGAACTTTAAATGTTGAATTAATATGAAGAGAAGGGATTTTATTCACATGGCCGGGCTGAGCGCGGGGGCAATGATGCTTCCGTTTTCAGGCTTTGGCCACGAGGTAGACCTGGCCGGGCTGCTAACGCCCATCATGGATGTAGAGCAAAAGAAGCAGCTTGCCGATATTGCGCTGAACACGGCTAAGTCGTTAGGCGCTACCTATACCGATGTGCGCATTGGCCGCTACCTGAACCAGTTTGTTACTACACGCGAAAGGCGCGTACAGGGTGTAACCAATACCGAGTCATTTGGTATTGGTATTCGGGTAATTGCCAATGGCACCTGGGGGTTTGCAGCTACCAATCTGGTAACAGCAGATGAAATAAAGAAAGTAACAGCAAGAGCGGTAGCCATTGCAAAAGCAAATTCAAAATTTCAGAAGGAGCCGGTTAAGCTGGCGCCTAATCCATCTTATGGAGAAGTGAGCTGGAAAACACCGATTGTAAAAAATGCATTTGAGGTTCCGGTTAAAGATAAGGTAGATTTATTGCTTGCGGCCAATGCCAAAGCATTGGAGAAAGGAGCCAGCTTTGTAAACAGCCAGATGTTCTTGATCAACGAGCAAAAATACTTTGCTTCCAGCGAAGGCTCGTACATCGATCAGGATGTATATCGCTTTCAGCCAGGCTTTACCGTTTCTATGGTGGACAGGCAGTCGGGCTCGTTTAAAACACGCTCTGCATTCAGCGCACCGGTAGGTATGGGTTATGAATACTTAGATGGAAAAGCAGAAGACAAAATTCAGGGGCCGGGGGGTATTATACTCTACAATAAATCGTACGATATAATAGAAGATGCCACGATGGCTGCCGAACAGGCCAAGGAAATGATTGCAGCCAAATCGGTAGAGCCCGGCAAGTATGATCTGGTATTGGAGCCATCACACATGTGGCTGACCATCCACGAATCGGTTGGCCACCCTACCGAGCTGGATCGTGTTTTAGGCTACGAAGCCAACTATGCCGGAACCAGTTTCCTTACATTCGATAAATGGCAATCGAAGAAGTTTAAGTTCGGTAGCGATATCGTAAACTTTGTTGCCGATAAAACGCAAGTAGGCTCGCTGGGCAATGTAGGTTATGATGATGAAGGCGTGAAGTGCAAAAAATGGGATCTGATTAAAGACGGTATATTGGTGAACTACCAGGCCACGCGCGACCAGGTAAGTATTCTGGGCCAGAACGAATCGCACGGTTGCAGCTATTCGCAAGGATGGGGCGATGTGCAGTTCCAGCGTATGCCTAACGTATCATTACAACCGGGCAAGCAGCAGCTTACGCCCGAGCAAATGATCAGTGGTGTAGATAAGGGTATCTACATTGTAAAGGACGGCTCATTCTCAATCGACCAGCAACGGTACAACTTCCAGTTTGGAGGAATACTCTTCTTTGAAATTAAAGGAGGCAAGATTGCCGGTATGCTGAAAGACGTAGCCTACCAGGCCAACACACAAGAGTTCTGGAACTCGTGCGTGGCTATTTGCGATGAGCGCGATTACCGGTTGAATGGAGCCTTCAGCGATGGTAAGGGGCAGCCCAGCCAGTCGAACTCCGTATCGCACGGCTCGGCTACAACACGGTTTAACGGGGTAAATGTGATTAATACAGGAAGAACCATATAATTCAAAAATTTCGGATTTAAAATTCAAAATGGAATCCGAGATAATGAATTTTTAAAATAGCGTGATTAGAATGAAACCCGAATTAAAAAATTTTGAATCTTAAATCTTGAATTAACTATGGCTATACTTTCAAAAGAAGAAGCAAAAAGGATTTTGGAAAAAGTGGTAGGCTTTTCCAAGGCCGATGGTATAGAGGCTGGCCTGGGAGGCAATGACAGCGGCAATATCCGCTATGCGCGAAACAGTGTATCCACAGCGGGCGAAGACAGCAATATAAGCCTTGGCGTGAGTGTTAATTTCGGCAAGAAATCCGGCTCAGCTACGATTAACGAGTTTGATGAGGCCTCGCTTGAAAAAGTGGTGAGGCGTGCAGAAGAGTTAGCAAAGCTTGCCCCCGAAAATCCCGAGTTTATGGGGCCGCTCGATCCGCAGACTTATGGCCCGGAAACAAAAACCTTTGTTGAAGCCACTTCGAAGATCACACCGGAATATCGCGCGCAGGCTGCTGCGGATAGCATCGGTCCGGCTACCAAAAAGAACATTACGGCAGCAGGCTACCTCGAAGACAACCGGGGCTTTAATGCGCAGATGAACAGCAAGGGATTGTTTACCTACAGCCAGGCTACCGGTGTAAACTTTACCGTTACCATGCGCACCAACGACAATGATGGCACCGGTTCGGGTTGGGTGGCCCGTAACTTTAACGATGTAAGCAAGCTTAACACGGCAGAAGCTTCGCAGATCGCTATCGAAAAAGCGTTGCAATCGCGTAATGCAAAAGCGATTGAGCCGGGCAAATACACCGTGATTCTTGAGCCAAACGCAGCAGCCGATTTACTCGGGCTGATGCTCAACTTCAATGCGCGGCAGGCTGATGAAGGCCGCAGCTTTCTTTCCAAAAAAGGTGGCGGCACCAAGCTGGGCGAAAAGCTTGTGGATGAGCGTGTAAACATCTATACCGATCCGTGGAATGAAGAAGTTCCCACAGCTAACCAGGCCGGGGGGTTGCCGCGTAAGCGAATGGATCTGATCAAGAATGGAGTAGTGTCTAATCTTTTTTACGATCGCTACTGGGCGCAGCAGAAAGGAGTTGAGCCTACGCCCTTTCCCGGAAACAGAATAATGGAAGGTGGCAGCGCTTCTATTGAAGATATGATCAAAGACACGAAAAAAGGTGTATTGGTAACCCGCTTCTGGTATATCCGTGCGGTTGATCCGCAAACACTATTGTACACCGGCCTTACGCGCGATGGAACTTTCTACATCGAAAACGGGAAGATCAAACATCCGATTAAAAACTTCCGCTTCAACGAAAGCCCGATTATCATGCTGAACAACCTGGAAACACTGGGCAAGCAGATGCGTGTGGCCAGTGGAGGCGGGCCCGGTGGTGGTGGCAGCGCATTGGTTCCGGCTATGAAAATCCGCGACTTTACCTTCACCAGCTTATCGGATGCGGTGTAATTTTTAACCGCATAGAAACATAGCGCACATAGAGTTTGGAACAAGCTATGTGTTCTATGTGCCTATGTGGTTTATTCTGCACCTGATTAAAAGCCGTCTTTGATTTCGGGACGGCTTTTTTGTTTCAAAACCGGACATTCATTTTGAACCGATCATCAAAATACCCTATTTAGGGGGATAACCTTTTGAGGGTTTAGCTCGTCATTAACCAGATCATGTAAACTTCTACTCACTTGAAATGAGCATAAAGGGCACTATACCTACCGGGATGTTAATCTGCCTGCGAATTCCATGTGACCATAAAAAATAAATATTAACACATGAAACGAAGAGATTTTATTTACCTCACGGGCATGGGTGCGGCAGCATCTATGATTCCCGCCATTCCGGTAATCGGAAATCCCATCGATCCGGCCAAAGCGCTGGAGCCGGTGGATGTTGCGCTCAAAAAGCGCATGGCCGATGTCGCCCTTAATGCGGCACGAAGCAAGGGAGCTACCTATACCGATGTGCGCATCGGCAGGTACCTCAACCAGTTTGTGGTTACCCGCGAAGACAAGGTGCAGAACATTGTGAACACCGAGTCGTACGGTATGGGCGTTCGTGTTATCGCTAACGGAAGCTGGGGTTTCGCAGCTACCGATAAGCTGGATAACGACAGCATTGCCAAAGCAGCCGAGCTGGCGGTAGCTATTGCCAAAGAAAACTCACGCCTGTTAACGGAGCCCGTCCGTCTGGCGCCCCAAAAGGGCTATGGTGAAGTAAGCTGGAAAGCGCCCATTCAGAAGAATGCCTTTGGAGTTCCGATGAAAGAAAAAGTTGATTTGCTGTTAGGTGTAAACAGCGCAGCCATGCAAAGCGGTGCCAACTACATCACTTCATTATTGTTCATGGTGAATGAGCAGAAGTATTTTGCATCAACCGATGGTTCGTACATCGATCAGGATATTCACCGTATATGGCCGGCATTTTTTATTACCAAGATCGATGCAGCCACCGGCAAATTTGAAACGCGCAATTCGCTGAGCGCGCCAATGGGCATGGGGTACGAATACTTAGATGTTCGGCCGCAGGACAAAATTCAAAGCGTAACCACGCTTTATAAAGGCCGGTACGATATGCTGGAAGACGCCAAGGCAGGCGGAGCACAGGCCGGAGAAAAGATCAAAGCAAAATCGGTGGAAGCCGGTAAGTACGACCTGGTTCTTGATCCTTCGCACCTGTGGCTTACCATTCACGAATCAACCGGCCACCCGACCGAGCTCGATCGGGTGTTGGGTTACGAAGCCAACTTTGCAGGCACCAGTTTCCTTACGCTCGATAAATGGGAGTCGAAGAAATTTCAATACGGAAGTAAAATCGTAAACATGGTGGCCGACAAAACCGAAGTTGGTTCGCTGGGCGCTGTGGGCTACGATGATGAAGGCGTTCAATGCGGACGATGGGATATTATCAAAGATGGCATCCTGGTGAACTATCAAACCATACGCGACCAGGCCCACATACTTGGGCTCAATGCATCGCAAGGTTGCTGCTATGCCGATAGCTGGAGCAGCGTGCAGTTTCAACGTATGCCTAATGTATCGCTGCAGCCGGGTAAAGATGGCAAGAGCGTAAACGACCTTATCAAAGATGTGGAGAAAGGAATTTACATTATTGGCGATGGCTCGTTCTCGATCGATCAGCAGCGGTACAACTTCCAGTTTGGCGGCCAGTTGTTTTATGAAATAAAGAACGGAAAGATTGCCGGTATGCTGAAAGATGTAGCCTACCAGGCAAACTCGCAGGAATTCTGGAACTCGTGCGTGGCTATTGCAGGGGCAAATGATTATCGCTTGGGTGGTGCATTTGGCGATGGCAAAGGACAGCCACCGCAAAGCAATGCCGTATCGCACGGGTCTTCAACAGCCCGCTTTAATGGAGTAAACGTAATTAACACAGCACGAAACATAGGATAATATGCCCATCATGAGCAAAGACGAAGCCCAGGCTTTATTGAAAAAAGTGCTGAGCTATTCAAAGGCAGACGAATGCGAAGTAAATCTGAGCGGTAACGATAGTGGTAATATTCGTTATGCGCGCAATGCCGTTAGTACCAGCGGAAGAGTAAGCCAGCACCAGTTGGTAGTTTCTTCTGCATTCGGCAAGAAGTTAGGTATTGCCACCATTAACGAATTTGATGATGCCTCGCTGAAAAAGGTAGTGGAGCGTTCGGAAGAGTTAGCGCGGTTAGCTCCTGAAAACCCGGAGTACGTTCCTTTCCTCGGCCCGCAAACGTATGCCGAAGCAAAAACCTATATTCCCGCAACAGCGGCTATTACGCCCAAGCTTAGATCGGATTTGGTTGAGCAAAGCATTAAGGTAGCGAAAGATGCAGGCGCTGAGGCTGCCGGTTTTCTGGAAGACAATGCTGGGTTTGCCGCGATGATGAACTCAAAAGGATTGTTTGCGTACAACACGTCAACCAATACAAACTTTTCGGTAACGGTGCGCACAAAAGACGGAACCGGCTCGGGTTATGCTACACGTGGCTACAATGATATTATTAAACTTGATACAAAGAAGGCCACGCAGATTGCTACGGAGAAAGCCATCAAATCCGTAAAGGCGCGAGCTATTGAGCCCGGCAAGTACACCGTAATTCTTGAACCGGCAGCCGTGGCTGTTTTGCTGGAAAACATCTTCTTCCGGTTGGATGCACGGCAGGCTGATGAAGGCCGAAGCTTTTTAAGCAAGGCAGGCGGTGGTACGCGGCAGGGAGAAAAATTGGTTGATGAACGGGTTAATATTTATTCCGATCCTCTGAATCCTGATTTACCCACCAGCACGTGGAACGGTGATGGGCGGCCGCAGGAAAAAATCTCGTGGATAGAAAAAGGCGTGATCAAAAACCTTTCCTATTCAAGATACTGGGCAGAGAAGAAAGGTGTAAAAGCAGTACCCGGCCCGGATGCAGCCATTATGGAAGGGGGTACCAGATCATTGGAAGAGCTGATAGCAGGTACTAAAAAAGGCGTATTGGTAACACGCCTTTGGTACATCCGCGATGTAGATCCGCAAAGCTTGTTGCTGACCGGCCTTACGCGCGATGGTACTTTTTATATCGAGAATGGCAAGATTCAATACCCCGTCAAAAACTTCCGGTTTAACGAAAGCCCGATCATCATGCTTAACAACCTCGAAGAGCTGGGTAAAGTAGAGCGTACGGTTAGTGTGGAATCTAACCAGAACTACCTGTTGCCGCCACTGAAAGTGAGAGATTTTACATTCTCCAGCTTATCGGATGCGGTGTGATTTTTAACCGCATAAGTACATAGAACACATAGGGTTTGCACATACTATGTGTTCTATGTACCTGTGGTTTGAATTTTTAAACAAATCCCGGAACCGATTTCGGGGTTTTGTTTTTTATGGGGCGAAGCATTTTCTTCCGCTCATATAAATGTCAGCCCGGAGTTAAATATCTGATCGTATAAAATCCAAACTTGCAGATTGAGATTTTGTTATGAAACCGGGGCCGGGCAACAAGTTTTTCTTTACGCGATTGCAGTACGAATCGGGCGATTGGGATGTGGATCAGCGCATGCCCGTAAATGTGCTTAACTCACTTATTGAGTACACCACGCTAAAGATCGATACAAACGAAAATATTGTTCCGCTTTCCAGCGATGAAATTTTTCGTTGCCCGTTTTGCTATCTCAGCGGCCATAAGCTGGTAGAGTTTACGGCACAGGAGCGCGAGAATTTTAAGAAGTATGTGGATAATGGGGGCTTTGTGTTTGCAGATGATTGCAACCACGACATAGACGGGCTTTTTGCCAAATCATTCGAGGCAGAAATGGATCGTACTTTTGGCAATGGCGCGCTTAAAAAAATCTCCAATAACCATCCGCTTTATTCAGCCTTCTTTAAGTTCGATGGCCCGCCCACTACGGCACAGGAACTAAACGGCTGGGGCGATGATATTGTGCATGATTATTTAAAGGCAATAGAAATTAAAAACCGGATTGGCGTTTTATACAGCAACAAAGATTACGGCTGCGAATGGGATTATGATTTTCGCAACAAACGGTTTTATAAAATAGATAACACACGCTTTAGCGTGAATATTGTAATGTACGCATTAACGAGTTGATAGTTAATCGTTATCCGTTACTCGTGGGAAACATCAACGGATAATCAACTATTAACTATCAACAGATAACGATTAACTGAAATGAGTGAATTAGCAAACACAGAAAAAAACGTACAGGAAGTAATCGCCAGCCTCGCTAAGCTCAAGCAGGAGATTCACAAAACCATTGTGGGGCAGGAAGAGATCATCGATCAGCTGCTGATCACATTCCTGGCGGGCGGACATGGATTGCTGGAAGGTGTACCCGGTCTGGCCAAAACGTTAATGATCCGTTCGCTTTCCGAAGCCATTGACCTGAAGTTTAAACGCATCCAGTTTACGCCCGACCTGATGCCGACCGATATTATCGGAACCGAAATCCTGGAAGAAGATCACGGTACCGGCAGGCGCGTTTTCAAATTCAATAAAGGCCCCATCTTCGCCAACATTATCCTGGCCGATGAGATAAACCGCACATCACCCAAAACACAGTCGGCTTTGCTGGAAGCGATGCAGGAGTTTGAAGTTACCTATGGCGGTGTAACCTATCCGCTGGACCGGCCTTTCTTTATTCTTGCCACGCAAAACCCGATTGAGCAAGCCGGAACGTTTCCGTTACCCGAAGCGCAGCTCGACCGGTTTTTATTGTATATAAAAGTTAACTATCCAACTTCCGATGAAGAGCGTGCCATTCTTGCCGGCACAACAGGTCGAAAGGGTACAGGTATTGAACGTGTAATGGAAGGCGATAAAATTCTGGAAGCGCAACGCTATGTGCGCGAAGTGCACATCAACGCTGAATTGATTGGTTGGGTGAGCGATCTGGTTCGCGCCACCCGTCCGAAAGAGACATCCATAAAATATGTACGTGACTGGGTACGTTGGGGAGCAGGCCCGCGTGCCGGTCAGGCCATGATTCTTACTGCAAAGGCCCGCGCATTGCTGTCGGGCAGATTAGCTGTTACGCAGGAGGATATTCGTCATGTGGCTTATCCCGTACTGCGCCATCGTGTACTCACCAACTTTAAAGCGGAAGCCGAAGGGATTACATCCGATGATGTAACCACGCATTTGCTCGAATCCATTCGTCCCGGGCAAAATCCATAATGTATGATTGACGAGCGCATCAAAGAACTGCTCAATCCGTCCGTATTGAATACGGTCAGCGGACTGGAGCTGATCGCGCGTGTAATCGTGGAGGGCTTTATGAGCGGCAGCAATAAAAGCCAGTCGGTGGGAGTGGGTCAGGAGTTCAGTCAGTATAAAAATTACCAACCCGGTGATGACTTACGGCAATTGGATTGGAAAATGTTTGCACGCTCGGGCCGCTATTACATTAAAGAGGCAGAAATCGAAACCAACATTACCGTCAAGTTCATGCTGGATGCCAGCCGTTCCATGGCCTATGCCGAAGACGGCCTGAGTAAACTTCAGTTTGCCAAAGTAATGATGGCTGCATTGGCTTACCTCGCGCGCAGGCAAAGCGATACGTTCGGATTGTTTGCGGTAAACGACAAGCAGATCAAAGCCTTGCTTCCGCGATTTGAACAGCAACAGTTTATGCGTTTTCTGCTGGAGTTGATTAGCATAGAAAGCGAAGGCAAATGGGAAAGCTCCGGCAGCGAAGAACGGTTATTCGATCATCACGGCAAAGAGATGATCGTATTTTTTACCGATATGTATGATGCGGATGGAGATCTGTTGCGCTTCATCTCCCGGTTGAAAACTTCCCGCAATGAAGTGGTGATTTTTCACCTGGTGGGAAAGCAGGAACGGGATTTGGCGTATGAAGGCTCGCTTACATTCGAAGACCTCGAAACAAAAGTACGCACAAAAGTGAATACCGTTATGCAACGGAAAGAATATGCTGCACGTGTGGCTTCGTGGTTGCAGGACACACGCATGTGGATGCTGGAACGCGACATCAGCTATCATGTAGTTACGTTGCAGGATGGCGCAGAAAATGTATTGCAGAATTTTTTGATAACCCGAAGCCGTTTGGTGCGATAATGCAATTAGTTAACCCTATATATCTCTGGGCATTGCTGGCCCTCGCTGTTCCGGTGGCCATTCACCTGCTCAGCCGCAAAGAGGGAAAAGTAATACCGATAGGCAGCTTGCGTCATTTGCAGGAAACAGCATCACAACAATTCAGGGGAATAAAGCTAAACGAGATTTTCCTGCTTGCCTTGCGCCTGTTGCTGCTTATCTTGTTTGTGTTGCTGCTGGCCGGGCTTTTCCGGAACAAAACAGAAAAAGAAAAATGGGTTATTGTAGATAGTCAGTTAAAAAGCAACCGACTGGCGCTTGCGTGGGCAGATAGCTTAACCGCCCGTGGTTATCAATGGCATTGGCTGAGCGAAAACTTTCCCGCGCGTGAGCAAACGCCCACGCCCATTAAAAACTATTGGCAACGGGTAACCGCATTAGGAGGACTGTACCTTGAACATGCTGTAGTGCTTTCCGCTAATCGCGTGGTTGATTTTAAAGGAAAGATTGTGCCGGTGCCGGAATATGTAGATTGGCAAACCTTTGAATTGCCAGACACCACATGCATGGTTTACCAGCTCAGTCGTAACGATAAGACGCTGGCCAGAAAGGTAAAAACCTCTTCTGCACAGACAATACTTACAACTGATACGCTTGAAGCTATTTTGAACGATGGGGCTGTGATTGACTCCATTCGGGTTGCTGTTGTGGCCGATAAAGATTTTGAAGAGGAAGAAAAATTGATCCATGCTGCATTGAAGGCAGCACAGAAGCTCCCGGTTCAGGTTATAGTAACCCACCAGGCAAAGGCCGATTGGATAATCTGGTTATCGAAAGAAAGACTCCCGGACGTGCAGGCAAAAATTCTATTTGCAGAACATACTTCATCCGACAAATTGATTGAACAGGTTGCGCCCATGCATTGGCGATTGAACAAGCTATCAGTCGAAAACATGCTGCAACAAAATTTTACCATTCAACTGGCGGATCTCTTAACGGATAACAAATCCGTCAGGGAAAGAATAGATGCGGTTGACAGAAGAATGTTGCAGATGCCGAAACAGCAAGATAAGGTACCTGCACACGCAGCGTTTATAACACATGCACCTGTCAATACCGGGTTGCTGATCTTTTTTGTTATGGTTTGGATAGCAGAGCGAACAGTAGCCTTTTTACGCAGACAATGAGTGTTATCATTCCATATCAGCTTAAACGACTAAGCATTCGCTATACATGGGTGCGAAGTACGGAAGCATTATTGCTTGCCATTGCTGTTGGTCTGTTGGTTTGGGCGATACTGGGGTGGTTCAGAATAAGCGAAATGGCACAATGGGTTGCAACCATAGCTGCTGTAATTATTGTGGGCTTAGCGTTGGCTTATTTCAGAAGATTGTTTTCTCCTGATGCAAGCTTTCTGATTCGCTACCTGAATAACCGTTACCCTGAGCTGGAAGAAAGCGCAGACCTGTTTATTGCAAACGAAAATGAGTTGAGCCTGATTCAGCGTATTCAACAGGCGCGTGTGAGCGAAAGATTCAGTACACTTTACCCGGAGGTTAAGCTGCCCAATAACATTCGTGTTACCTCGGGCATCGCTGCTGTTTTGGTTTTTGTTGCGCTTATGCTGATGGCCTTTGCTCCCGGAGCGGATCAGAAAGTCAGCCCGCAGCTAAAGGAAGAGATCAGTCAGATTAATCAACAATCAGACAAGCTTAAATTAGAATCTATTGAAGTAACCATAACACCACCGGCCTACACTGCGTTGCCATCGCGCAAATCGGAAAGCCTGCAATTAAATCTGCCGGAAGGCAGCAATGTTATATGGACAGCCCGCTTTAACAAACCGGTAGATTGCCGGTTGATTTTATCGGGTCGGGATTCGGTAGCATTCTCGTATGAGAATGGAATTCATAAGACAAATCAAAAATTAAGTGAAACAGGCTTTTACCAATTGGCCTGGCTTGAAAACAATCATTGGGTACGCTCGGATTATTACAAGATCGAAATACAAAAAGACCAGCCGCCACGGATTGAAATAAAAGAATTAGATCAGTTTACACGACTTGCCTTTGGTTCGGATTTAAAGGTATTGCTAAAGGCTGCCTTGCAGGATGATTATGGCTTAACGCAAGCAGGAGTAGTTGCAACGGTGAGCAAAGGCAGTGGCGAGTCGGTAAAATTTCGTGAAGAGAAGCTGGCATTCAGCTCACCGGGTCAGATTAGCGGTAAGCAGGTAAATGCATCTGTTACGTTAGATTTACTAAAGCTGGGCATGGAGCCGGGAGATGAGCTTTATTTTTATGTAGAAGCACGCGACAATAAAACGCCTCAGCCGAATTATAATCGCACCGAAACATTTTTTATTGCTATACAGGATACCACAAAATATCAGGCTGTCGAAGACGAAGGTCTGGGTGTTGATCTGATGCCCGAATATTTTCGCAGTCAGCGCCAGATTATAATCGATACAGAAAAACTGCTTCGCGAAAAGAAAAAGATTTCAACACAACAGTTTAAATCGACCAGCAACGAATTGGGTTACGATCAGAAAGTGCTTCGCCTGCGTTATGGTCAGTTTATGGGTGAGGAGTTTGAAGACCAGATTGGCGGTGGAGCTATTGCTATAGATGATGACCACGAACACGAAACGGCTGAAGAAACCGTAAAACGGTTCGGGCACCAGCATGATACCGAGAATGAGCATAACCTGGTAGAACAGAAAAAACAGGTAGCCGGTAATCATAGCCACAGTCATAAAGAAGGAGAGAAAGAGGATGACCCCCTGGCAGCCTTTGCGCACCAGCACGATGACGGTGAGCAGGCAACTTTTTTTATTGAGTCTATTCGCGCCAAGCTCAAGGCAGCGCTTACGGTAATGTGGGATGCCGAGCTTTACCTGCGGTTGTACGAGCCCGAAAAATCATTGCCTTACCAATACACTGCTTTGAAGCTGTTGAAGGAGATCAGCAATGATTCGCGTATTTATGTGCATCGCACGGGTTTTGATCCGCCACCGCTCAAAGAAGAAAAACGACTGTCAGCAGATCTTTCAGAGGTAAAATCAGGTACAGGGTTATCAAATTCACCAGCCGAAAAAAAATACCCGGCTATCCGCGAGGCGCAACAATTAGTTGAAAAGCTGTGGCAGGAAGACAGCCCGCTAACGGAGACCGATAAAGGTATATTTATAAAAGCCGGAAACGAGCTGGCGGCAATGGCTATTGAAGAGCCGGGCAAATATTTGCAAGGCTTAACCGTACTGAAACAATTAACCGAACAGTCTTTGCCGGCAAGCGAACGCAAGGCCTCGTTCATGATCTTGCGTAAGGTATTCTGGCAGGTTGCGCCTGCAGAACCGGCTACACCAGCCAGGCAAAATCAATCCATTCACCCGCTCGACCGGGAATTTTTGAAAAGCATAAATGAGTAATTCTTTTTTCCAGCTTGAAACCACATTGCCGGTAAACATCGTGCTGGCGCTGGCTTTGATTTTATTGCTGGCGTTTGGCTGGCTGGAATGGAAACGCAACGTGCGCTTTCTTGTACTGCGGTTGGTTGCCGTGCTTGTAACGATTGTATCATTTACAGCTTTTTTACTGCGCCCGGCATTTCTTACGGATAGCGTATCGGGAGATGTCATCCTGCTTACACCACGTTATGCAAAATCAGTGGTGGATAGCCTGTACCGCGTACATCCGCATGTTAAAATTATAACCGCACCCGGTGCTGCCCCTTACGCAGATGCTGAACGCTTGACAAACGACAACGAAGTGCTGGACCTGAAAGACAACATCCGGTTTGTAGCAGGCGATGGCTTGCCGGAATATTTTTTGCCTTCAGCCGCTAAATTTTTAAAGGGAGGGCTTCCTGACGGGATAATACAATTGAACATTCCGCAACGGATAGTCGTAAACCGAACCGCTTCTGTAACGGGCTTGTGGAATGGCGTTGCAGCAACATTGGCGCTGAATGGCCCCGGTGGAAAGGAAGACTCCACGCGGGTTGAAAGTAATCAGCCGTTTGCATTGAAATTCAAATCGCGGCAGGCAGGAAAATATATTTATACAATAAGCATCCGTACAGAGGAGAAAAGCTGGGAAGAAAAATTACCCGTAGAAGTACAGGAACCACAGCCTGTCCGTATGCTGATCTGGCAGCAATATCCGTCAGCAGAAACCCGTTTTCTGAAAAATTTCCTGGTTGAACAGGGACACCGGGTTGTGGTGCGCACGCAGATTTCCAAAACCAACTTCCGGTTGGAATATGGCAATCACGCACAGGTTCCGGTAAGCCGCATCACGCCCGATTTGCTGAATAATTTTGATTTGCTGGTACTGGCCAATGAAGCAAGCCCTGCTGCTAATGAAGCTTCGATTATTGAACAGGCGGTACAGGAAGGTCTTGGCGTATTGTGGTTGCCTGCTGAAACGGAATTTACCAAACCGCCTTTTGGATTTACATTTAACAAGATTGAACCGGACACGGCACACGTAACATACGAAGGCGTTGTTACGGTTTTTCCGTCATGGCCTTTTGCAGGTAAGGATAAGGTTGTGCCTGTTGTAGCCAATGCCAAACGTGCGTTGATGGGATATAAAAGCAAAGGCGCTGGGAAAACAGGATATAGCCTGTTGGCAGAAAGCTACCCGTTAATAACCAATGGCCGGCCGGAAGCTTATGGCGCGATGTGGACGCGCATCCTGGAGTCGGTAGCGAGAACCCATGTAAAGACAACGGTTATCCGGCTTCAGGCTGAATTTCCGGTTTACAACGAAGAGCCGCTTGAGCTGAAAGTAATTTCAGCTTTGGAAGCACCCATGATTTTGGCGGATAGTATTCATGTGGCGTTGCGCGAACACCCGGTGATTGATCAGTATTGGACTGGCACCACATGGTTAACTGAAACAGGCTGGCACCAGGTTCTTTCACCGGCTGATTCTGTTGCATTAAATTTTTATTCGTTTGATGCCGGTGCCTGGCAGGCGTTGCGGGTAGCAAAGCTTCATCAGCTCAATAAGATGCGACTGACGGGTAGCCCGGATATTGACGCTGGCACCGTGCGTATCGCTTACCGGGCAATCGAACCGATCTGGTTCTTTCTCTTGTTTGTGCTGGCTGCCGGGTTTTTATGGCTGGCGCCTAAGTTGTGAAATTCAGATTATAGAAATAATTTGAAACATAAAGCAGAACCTCGAAGGGGTGAATCACCAATCGCAATTCTAAATCCGCTAACTCACATCATTCCTCGCGTTGTAATTTAACACCCCGCCAAAATCTCACTCATACCTTAACGTGTTAGCAGGATTGGTACGGGCGGCTTTTATGGTTTGTGAACCTACCGTAATCAAAGCAATGGCCAATGCCGCCAAAGTGGCCAGCACGAAAATGCCTACGTTCAGGTTGACTTTATAGGCAAAGCCGTTCAACCATTGACCCATAAAATACCACGCGGCAGGCCAGGCAATAAGGTTGGCCAGCAGCACCAGCGAAACAATTTCTTTTGAAAGCAACCCGAGTATGTGCGGGGTGGAAGCGCCCAATACTTTACGGATCCCGATTTCTTTAACCCGTTGCAGGGTATTGAATGTAGCTAAGCCGAACAACCCAAGACAGGCAATAAAAATGGCCAGCCCCGCAAAAATGGTAAACAACTGTCCCTGTTTCTGCTCTGCTTCATACAACTGGCTGTATTGCATGCTCAAAAAATCATATTCAAACGGGCGGTGAGGCAAAAACTGCTTCCATGTTTTTTCAAGGTGCGCGAGGGCCTGCTGCACATCACTGCCTGCAATTTTCATCGACATACGGCCATAACCGAAACCTAATGAAGGCTGGAATACCATAGGAATAATTTCCTCGTGCAGCGATTCAAAATGAAAATCACGCACCACGCCAATCACCCGGCCTTTTACGTTTCCATACTGAAAATCGCGGGTGAGCACATCTTCGTTGGTTACGCCTAACATTTTTACGGCCGCTTCGTTCAGCACAAAGCCCAGCGAATCGTCTGACTTGATCTCTTTTGAAAAATTCCTGCCCGATACAAAAGGGATTCCGTAGGTATCAAAAAATTCATGGTCACTCCGGATATTTTTGATAATCACGTCCGCAACTGCCATCGAGTCGCCCTGCTGAATTTGGGCAGCGCCCTGCGAATCCAGCAAGCGTCCGGTTGGGATACGGCTGGAGCGGGAAACATTTTTAATGGAGGCGTACTTTGTAAGTTCGTTATAGAAAGCGTCATATTCAGGCGCGAGGTCATAGAAAAAGCGAAGGGTAACTACCTGGTCTTTGGCATAGCCGAGGTCACGGTTGTTCAGGTAGCTGAGTTGCTGAAAGGTAACAGCCGTGGCAATCATCAGGATAATTGAAATGGAGAACTGAACCACCACAAGGGTTCTGCGCATCCCTCCCCTGCCGGGAACAGAACCCTGCTGACCTTTGAGTATCAGTACCGGCTGAAAGCCCGATATAACAAAAGCAGGATAGATGCCGGCAAGCACGCCCACCACTACCGCAAATACCACAAGCCCAAGCGTCAGCGGCCAGTTTGTAAACAGGTTCAGTTCAAGGGCTTTGCCTGTAAAATCGTTAAGCCATTGAACAGCCGCCCATGAGAAGCCCAACGCAAAGACTAAAGCGAAAAAAGAAACCAGTACGGATTCACCGAGGTACTGAACAATCAATTGGTTTTTTAATGCGCCCGATACCTTTCGCATACCCACTTCTTTTGCACGCTTGGTAGCTCGTGCGGTAGACAGGTTGATGAAATTAAAGCACGCAATAAGCACAATGAACAAGCCGATCACGCCCATCATATACACGCTGGTAATACTGCCGTTTGCTTCCACTTCCGAATCGAGGTGCGAATGCAGGTGTATATCGGTTACTTTTTGCAGGAACAGGGTTGTCCATGTAGAAGGCATCGGGGCGTTATTCGCTGAAGCTGTAACGCCCATGTGCTTGTCCACAAAGGCGGGGAACTGCGCTTCGGTTTTTTGCTGATCGAAAGGTTCGTTCACCAGTACATACGTGCTGAAAGAATTATTGCCCCAGTTGGTTTCCAGCCTGCGCCTGCCGTAGATGGTGCTGTCGTTCAGTGTTGAGAAAGATATTAAAATATCCGGATGCCAGTGCGACTGCTGAGGGAAGTCCTCAAATATTCCTGTTACTTCCAGGTCGTAGGTGTTGCCAAGCCTTAATTGTTTACCTACGGCCGGTTCATCGCCAAAATATTTCCGGGCGGTTTTTTCTGAAAGCATAAGGGTAAACGGATCGCGCAACAGCTTTTCAGCATTCCCTTCGGTTACGTCAATATCGAATATCCCGAACAATTCCGGCTCTGCATAAAACAGGTTGTCTTCATTAAACGACTTCAGCTCTTCAGCCTGTTCGCGGTAAGCAACAAGCGCACGGTTTTGTAGTGTGCGCGCCACTTCTTCAAAATCGGGGAAATCGTTTTTAAGCAGCGGGCCAAAAGGAGGCGCTACATGCCCCAGGTGCAGGTTCACGGAACCATCGGGCGAGAGGAAATTGCGCGTAACGCGGTAGATGCGGTCGGCCTTATCGTGATAACGGTCGTATTGCCACTCATCGTTAATGAATAAATAGATCATCAGGGAGCAGATCATGGCAAAGGCAAGCCCTGCTATGTTGATGAAGGCCGTCAGCTTATTGCGGAAGATGGAACGCAGGGCAACTTTCAGGTAGTTCTGTATCACGGGATTCAGGGTTTATAGGGTAACAGCTTCATAATCGTTTTGCCTTGTCAAACTCTCTGCCATATTCAAAAACACCGAATTAGTACTCCTTTGCACGTATTGAGGGTTCACATTATTCAATAACGAACAAGAACCGTCCGATAGCGGACTGGTTAATTACATACTTCCCCACGGGTTAAGCAGGGAACTTCAAAAATTACGGATGGTTACAACAAAAGACCGATGTTTTACTCAACTGCGGTTGTCTAAAACAACCCGAACTGTACAGCTTGAGAAGGCAATAAGTGAACACCCGGCTGAAAGCAAACGGGAACGGATCGTGCATCTTATGGAAAAATCCGGAATGCAAAACAGCAATAACCACGACTGGCAATTGTGGCAGCAGCACAATCACCCGGTTGAGATTTTAAATACAACCATGTTCTATCAAAAAATGGAATACATCTACCGCAACCCTGCCATAACATTAACTTACTAAAATGAAAAGTGCATACCATTCCTGATATGCACTTTGTCGAATGATTGTTATCTAAAGTTGTGTTTGTCCACCGTCTGAAACAAGGTCTATTCCCGTGCTGAATGAACTTTCATCGGATGCAAGGAAAAGTGCTGCCGAAGCTAATTCTTCTGGTTTCCCTAAACGTCCCATCGGAATCCACTGAGCATACGCATTTTTGGTTGCTTCAATTTCTTCTTTTGAACCCTGACCATCAAAAATGGGTGTATCCACCGGGCCGGGACTAAGTGTATTGACACGGATTTTCCTTCCTTTCAGTTCAGCCGCAAATGTCCGGCTAAGAGAACGCAAGGCAGCCTTGGAAGCACTGTAAGTACTATGTTCAGGCACTCCTACACGATGTGCTGTTGAGGCTACAAGTACAATAGACCCTCCGTCATTCAGTATAGGCAATGCTTTTTGAACCGTAAAATAGGGGGCTTTGACATTGACCGAAAAAATGCTATCAAAATGTTCAGGTGTAGCGTTTTCCAGTAAGGTGCGTTCTATAATTCCAGCGTTGGCTACCACAATATCCAACTTGCCTTTTTCTTTTGCGACAACTTCATACAAACGGTTTATGTCGTCTAAATTTGAAATATCGCCCTGTACGGCTGTAACATTTGAACCGATTTCTTTCACGGCTGCATCTAATTGAGATTGCCTTCTGCCTGTGATAAATATATAAGCTCCTTCTGCCGCAAATCTTTTTGCTGTGGCTAATCCAATACCGCTACTGCCACCTGTGATAACAGCTACTTTGTTTTTTAGTTTCTGCATTTTGTTATGATTAAAACATTACGTCAATATTGACGATGCAAAAGTGTTGCGGATAGCTGCGGGTAAAAATCAACTATATTAAAAAATGCAGTTAATGTAGATTAACCCTTTTACTATTCTGCTTTATTATTGAGAACTGGAATTAAATCAAGTTGTTTATACAACGATAGTAAATCACCCGCTCCCCAATGGTCAGTAATTTGTCCGTTTTGAACCCGCATAACATCTACGGCTATAAACTCTATTTTCTTATGTGTTGGTTCGACATTAAGAAACACTCCTTCGTGAGTTCCATAATAAGTTTTGTAAGTAGTTACCATATCGCCATCACAAATTTGCCAATGGATTTCTGCACGGAAATCGGGAAAGGCCTGGCGTAAGGCTTTATACAAGGATTTTGTTCCGTCTTTATCCGCAGCAAATCCGCCCTTTTGCGGGGTATGGTCGGTGTAGTCATCCGCGAATATTTTCTCAAACAATTCAAAATCGCCCTTGCCCTGAACAAGCATTGTGTTCTGTTTCACAATTTCAATCCGTTCATTTTTCTGCTTTGCAGTTTGATTATTTTCCATACTTTTTATTTGATCTTTATTTTCTTGATTGCAAGCACCCAGAACAAACAACATCAGGGGTATTATCCCCAGACCTATTTTTTTCATTCGGTACGAAGAAGTTGAATAGGGAGTCAAATTGGTGTTCACCCAATCGCTGATTTTCTGTAAGCGTGGTTCAAGAACCGAACTTGTGTCTATTACTTTTTGCATTTTTTGTAGTAAAAAAAATACGTCAAAACTGACGATGCAAAGGTGTTACAGACAACTGTGATAAAAAATCAACTACATTACAAAAGGAGGTGAAAGCAGGTTAACCTTTCGCTTTCTGATTGCGTATTTTGGAAAGGAATTGTGTGGTCATTCCCAAATAAGAAGCAATGACATATTGCGGAAATCGTTGTAAGAAAGTGGGATAGCGTTTTACAAACTCATCATACCTTTCTTCTGCAGTTTTGCTAATGCTCCACAACATTCTTTTTTGAATGGCAATAGCTGAGCGTTCTACCTGAATACGAAAGAATCGCTCAAATTTTGGAACTTGTTTATAAAGTTCCTGCTCGTCTTTGTAGCTTAATTGAATGAGTATAGAATCTTCTGTTGCCTCTACAAACAAAGTTGCGGGTTCCTGATTGATGTAACTTGCAAAATCCGAAGTCCACCAATCTTCAATTGAAAGAGCAATAGTGTGTTCCTGCCGGTTAGGGCATACCAAGTAAGTTTGTAATGCACCGCTCAGGATATAACTACGATATTGACAAACGAAGTCGGGCTGTACAACAAATTGTTTCTTCTTGACTGTGATCATACGCAAATGCGAAATAAAAATTTCTTTTTCTTCCTCTGTCAGGTCTATAAACCGTGAAATATTTTTAATTACCGGTTCGAATTCATCCATAATACAAAAGTAGGAATAATCTGTCTGCCCGGTTATGTTTGGGTTATGCAGAAACAGGAACGTTCTGCTTAGAATGCAGGTAAAGCTTGGTGGTTTTCTTCCTGCCAAATCGCAGCTACTCCGCCAAACTCAAAATCCCTTTCTCTTTGGCTTCCAGTGTTGTTTGTCCAATCAGGTATTCGTCTACCGCGCGCGCTGCTTCCCTGCCTTCGCTGATCGCCCATACCACCAGCGACTGCCCCCTGCGCATATCCCCTGCAGCAAATACGCCTTCCACAGAAGTTTGGTATCGCGTTGCTTTTACATTGCCGCGCTCATCACGGTCCACACCTAACTGCTCGATCAACCCGGCATGTTGCGGATGCAAAAAGCCCATGGCCAGTAAAGCCAGTTCGCATGGAATTTCCTTTTCGCTGCCAGGCACTTCAACAAATGTCCCGATAGCTATCGGGACCGGCTCCTGCCTCATTTCCACTTCGGCTATCTTCAACCCTTTTAAGTTGCCTTGTTCATCGCCCACAAACGCCTTGGTTACAATCGACCAGTTGCGCTCACATCCTTCTTCGTGCGAAGTGGATGTCCGTAATATCATCGGCCAGTTCGGCCAGGGCATCGACTCGGTTCGCTCTTTGGGTGGCTTGGGCATAATTTCAATCTGTGTTACTGACCTGGCTCCATGTCGGTTGGATGTTCCCACACAATCCGAACCCGTATCGCCACCGCCAATGACCACCACATTTTTTCCGGTGGCCCAGATCTCTTCCACGCTTACTTTTTTTCCGGATACCCGTCTGTTCTGCTGGGTTAAAAAATCCATAGCAACGTGCACGCCTTTCAATTCCCTTCCGGGGATGGGCAGGTCGCGCGGAATGGTGGAGCCTCCGCAAAGCACGATCGCGTCAAACTCTTCTTTTAGTTGCTCTACCGGCACATTCTCTCCCACGTTCGCATGGGTCTGAAACTTCACCCCTTCCTCCGTCATGAGGTGCACTCTTCGTTCCACCACTTGTTTATCCAGCTTAAAGTCCGGAATGCCGTACCGAAGGAGTCCGCCAATTTCATCGGCACGCTCAAACACGGTTACGGAATGCCCCGCATAATTTAGTTGTGCGGCTGCGGCCAGCCCGGAAGGGCCGGAACCAATCACGGCCACTTTTTTATTCGTGCGAGAAGAAGGTATCCGTGGCTTCACATATCCCTCCTGAAACGCTCTTTCTATAATTGATTTCTCGATGTACTCGATCGCCACCGGTGGTTTGTTGATCCCCAGTACACACGAGGCCTCGCACGGAGCCGGACAAATACGTCCTGTAAACTCCGGAAAGTTGTTCGTGGAAACGAGTATCTCATACGCCAGCTTCCAGTTTTCCTGATACACGGCATCGTTAAACTCGGGAATGATGTTGCCCAGCGGGCAGCCGTTGTGGCAAAATGGAATGCCGCAATCCATACACCGCGAAGCCTGCTTCACGGTTGTGCGCTCGTCTATCACAGGATCGACTTCATTATAATCACTGATACGTTTTTTAGCATCGCGCTTGCCTGGCAACTCTCGCCCCTGTTCTAAAAATCCGGTTGGTTTACCCATTTCTTAAAGTTGTAAAGTAAAAAGCTCAAAGCCGGCTCGTTAAGCTTTCGGCTTTAAGCATTTAGCTTTTAATTAGATGAAAATTTAAAATCCGTATTGCCCAGCGATGTTTTAACCACGGCTTTCTTTTCGCTCTTTTGTTTTTCAAGCACCGCCTTGTAATCGATAGGCATTACTTTAATAAAGTTTTTGAATGTGCTGGCCCAATATCCCAGAATATGCGCAGCCACTTCGCTGTTGGTTTCTTTGTGATGCGCCTCTACCATACGGTGCAACAGGTGCTCGTCATCGTCATCGAGGGTATCGAGCAGCACCATTTCCATGTTGCAGTTTTTAACAAAGGTTTTGTTTACATCCCACACGTACGCTACACCGCCACTCATACCTGCCGCAAAGTTTCTTCCGGTATCACCCAGCACTACCACGGTGCCGCCTGTCATGTATTCACAACCATGGTCGCCCACGCCCTCCACGACTACCTTCACGCCCGAGTTACGCACCGCAAAACGTTCGCCCGCCATTCCTTTAATAAACGCTTCACCGGAAGTGGCGCCAAAGAAAGCCACATTGCCCACAATAATGTTACGTGATGGATTGAAGGTGGCTTGCGCAGAAGGATATAAAATCAACCGCCCGCCCGAGAGTCCTTTGCCAAAGTAGTCGTTGGCATCACCCTCCAGTTCGAACGTTACGCCACTGGCCGTAAATGCCCCAAAGCTCTGCCCTGCAGTTCCGTTAAATTTTACGTGAATCATATCGGTTGGCAAGCCTTTGCCTGCATAGATTTTAGAAATCTCGTTGCTGAGCATCGCACCCACGGCACGATCCTGATTGGAGATAACAAACTCTGCCTGCACGTGCTCTTCCTTATGCAAAGCAGGCTGCGCCAGTTCAATTAATTTTCTATCAAGTACACGCTCAATGCCATGATCCTGTTCTTCCTGTTTAAACAAGGCCGTATCCAAACTGAGCGGCTCTTTGTAAAGCAGCGCTGATAAGTTAAGGTTTTGATATTTCCAGTGGTCGCTCAGGTCGCGCACTTCCAGGCGATCGGCCTGACCCACCATTTCGTTAACGGTGCGGTAACCCAACTCGGCCATGATCTCCCGCAGTTCTTCTGCCAGGAACGTGAAGAGGTTCACTACATATTCCGGCTTGCCGGTAAAAAGCGCACGCAGTTCTTTGTTCTGTGTGGCCACACCTACCGGACAGGTGTTGAGGTGACACTTGCGCATCATAATGCAACCGGTAGTTACCAGGGCCGCTGTAGCTACGCCCCATTCTTCCGCGCCAAGCAAAGCAGCAATGGCTAAGTCGCGTCCCGTGCGGATCTGCCCATCGGATTGTAATACCACACGACCGCGCAGTTTGTTTCTTACCAGGGTTTGATGTGCCTCGGCCAGACCCAGCTCCCAGGGCAATCCTGCATGACGGATAGAACTCAAGGGCGATGCACCCGTTCCACCATCGTGCCCGGCAATCAGAATTACATCGGCATGTGCTTTCGCCACACCTGATGCTATGGTACCCACGCCCGCTTCGCTCACCAGCTTTACGCTGATGCGCGCTTCGCGGTTGGCATTCTTTAAATCATAAATGAGTTGAGCCAGATCTTCAATGGAATAGATGTCGTGGTGCGGTGGCGGAGAGATTAATCCAACTCCCGGAGTAGAGTGGCGCACGCGACCAATCCAGTCGTCTACCTTATGACCGGGCAACTGACCGCCTTCCCCTGGCTTGGCTCCCTGCGCCATTTTTATCTGTAACTCCTGTGCGTTGGATAAGTAATGACTCGTAACCCCAAACCTTCCGGAGGCTACCTGCTTAATGGCGGAGTTCTCCCAGTCGCCATTTTCTTTTCGTTCAAAACGCATCTCATCTTCACCGCCTTCGCCACTGTTGCTTTTACCACCAATACGGTTCATGGCAATGGCCAGTGTGCTGTGCGCTTCGAACGAAATCGAACCAAACGACATAGCCCCGGTAGCAAAACGTTTAAAGATATTTTCTACCGGCTCTACTTCGCTGAGCGGAATCGATTTCCCTTTTTTGAATTTCAGTAAGCTGCGAAGTGTGATGGCCTTTTCGCTCTGGTTGTTCATTAACGCTGAATATTTTTTAAACAGCGCATAGTCGTTTGTTTTGGTGGAATGCTGAAGCAGGTGAATGCTCTGTGGATTAAACAAATGTGCTTCTCCCCGTTGTTTCCATTGATACACTCCGCCTACCGCCAGGCGTGGTAACCAATTACCTGTTTTAGGAAATGCCAGTTGATGTTTCGCCAGGGCTTCGCGGGCAATGTCATCCAAGGTTAGTCCGCCAATGCGGGATACCGTTCCGGTAAAGTACATATCGATCACACTGTTATCAATACCGAGTGCTTCAAAGATCTGAGCGCCATGGTACGATTGCAGTGTGGAGATACCCATCTTGCTGAGGATCTTCAGCAGCTCACCAGCCACTGCTTTCTTATAGTTGGTGATGGCTTTCTCTTCAGAGAGATCATCTTTCAACTGATTGTTCTTCTTCATGTCGTGTATGGTCTGATACACGAGGTAAGGGTTTATGCCGGAAGCCCCATAACCCAATAAGGTAGCATAGTGATGTGTTTCCCACACATCGCCAGCCTCTACCAGCAAGCCTACTTTTCCACGTAAGCCTTTACGAATCAAATCATGATGAACGGCCGCTACCGCCAGCAACGAAGGGATCTGTGCGTGACCGCTGTCAAAACTTCTGTCGGATAAAAGGATAATGGTAAACCCATCTTCAATGGCATCGGTAACGTATTGACAAACACGATTTAATCCTTTTTCCAACGATCCCGGTTGGCCATCGGCTTTAAAGTAAGTGTAAATCGTTTTGGTTTGCAGGTGACGGTGATCGATGTACCGGATTTTTTCCATCTCATTGTTCGTGAGAATGGGTGTTGGCAATTCAAGTGTAATGCAATGCTCAGGGGATTCTTCCAGCAGGTTTAACGAACCGCCCACATGCGACACCAGCGACATGACTAACCGCTCGCGAATCGGATCGATCGGAGGGTTGGTTACCTGTGCAAACAATTGTTTGAAATAACTGCTCAGGTGCTGGGCTTGTTTGGAAAGTACTGCCAATGGCGTATCGTTGCCCATCGATCCCAATGCCTCCTTACCGGTCTCGCACATTTGCGAAACGATAATGCGCAGATCTTCCGAAGTATAGCCAAAAGAAATTTGCCGCTTTAAGAAGGTAACCGGATCGTACTTGTGAAAACTTCCTCCTGGCTCGGGCAGATCCTGCAGGCGCACTTTATTCTCACGAAGCCATTTGCCGTACGGCTGGCGGTTGCAGATTTCTTTCTTCAGTTCATCATCGCTGATGATACGGCCCTGCTCCATATCTACCACAAACATTTTGCCTGGCTGCAAGCGGCCTTTGGTAATCACCCGCGCCTGATCAATGTCGAGTACGCCCACTTCCGAGGCCATGATCACCATATCATCATCGGTAACCACAAAGCGCGAAGGACGAAGCCCGTTTCGGTCGAGTGTAGCGCCAATAATTTTTCCATCGGTAAAAGTGATCGATGCCGGGCCGTCCCACGGTTCCATCAGGTTGGCATGATACTCGTAGAAGTCGCGCTTTTCCTGGCTCATGCTTTCGTTGCCGTCCCATGCTTCCGGTATCAACATCATCATGGCATGAGGCAGCGAACGGCCCGCATGTACCAGCAACTCAATGGTATTGTCCAGGTTGGAGGAGTCGGATTGCTTGGGATTACAGATCGGAAGAATCATGTCGAGCTCTTCGCGCGAAAAATATTTCGAGGCAAAGAAGGCTTCTTTGGAGTTAAGCCAGTTGATGTTTCCCCGCACCGTGTTGATCTCGCCATTGTGCGCGATGTAACGAAACGGTTGTGCCAGCCGCCACGAAGGAAAGGTGTTGGTAGAAAAACGGGAGTGAATGACGGCTAATGCCGACACTACATCTTCGTGCTCCAGGTCGGCAAAATAAGGCCGCAACTGACCAGACGTAACCATGCCTTTGTAGGCAATCGTTTTATAAGAGAGCGATGAAAAGTAAAACTGGTTGTCCACGCCTTTTACCGATTCGGTAATGATGTGCGTGGTGTATTTTCTCAAGATGAAAAGTTTACGTTCGAAATCATCGGGGCTGGTAGTTTTGTCCGGTCGTTTGATAAAGACCTGCTCCATTACCGGTTCAGCACTTTTGGCGGTATTGCCCAGGTCGGCATTGTTGGTGGGCAACACCCGGTAGCCCAACAACGTCATTTTCATTTTTTTGATTTGTCGCTCCACTACCTTGCGGCATTCTTCCCGCACCTTGGCATCGCGTGGAAAAAACACGAGGCCCACACCGTAACTTCCAAATTCAGGCAATTTGAAGCCGAGCTTGCTGCACTCGCTGGTGAGAAACTCGTGCGGCACCTGAATTAAAATGCCTGCACCATCACCCGTGTTGGGCTCACTGCCGCAAGCTCCGCGATGCTCCATACGTTCCAGCATAGTGAGTGCATCGCTGATAACCTGGTGCGATTTGTTGCCTTTCATGTTGGCTAAGAAGCCAACGCCACACGAGTCTTTCTCAAATTCAGGGCGGTAGAGTCCTGACACCTGATAAGTTTTCTTTTCCAAAACAGTAGTCTTCAAAAATTAATGTAAAGTGAACCTCCAATTTACAGGTATTGTATTTGGAATTATTACATCTGTGCCAATAAAGTTTTGAAACGGGCTAACGCTTAGTAGCGAAAACGGTTGATATGGTTGGTTTGGTTGCCACGGCTGACGCAGCTTGTTTTTTAACCACACAGACACATAGAACACATATAGTGGAATTATGTTTTCTATGTGCCCTATGTTTCTGTGTGGTTAAAGTCCCGGTTGGTTATGAGAGGCGCTCGCAAACAGCGACATGCTTTTTTTTGACTGAGCCAAATCCCCAGACAAACTTATCTCCGCCTTCTTCCAGCTTGAGCTTTTTCATGAGCTGTTGTGCCGTAAGGGGATAGTTGCGTACAGCAGTATGCGCACGATTGTCAGGTAACGATTTTTTCAGATCATCACCGGAAGGATTCAGCATTTCGATTTTAAACATGCGGCCCGGGAAATCTTTTATCAATTCTGCGCCTGTATATAAATGTGTATTGACAGCCAGCTTGCTTAGTCCGAACAGGGTTGCCGTCAATTTAAACGCCCCGGTTTTCATGATTGCCGCGTTGGGCTCGTAGAGATATTGCTGCGGCTCGCTCATTTGTGCGGTTGCCGCTGCTTCCTGTTCGTACAGGAAAGGGAACTTTGATTTTACGTTCCCCTCCTGATCCAGGTCGATGGCTATCCACAGGGGCGCTGCATTAAACCCTTTCTGCGACAGAAACAACAATTCTTTCATTTCATTCTCAACCGAAAGCGCTACCACCGTTTTTACATTCGTTATTTCGCGCAACCCTTGCTGAATATCCAGCAAAGGCGAAGCTTTCAGTAGCATGAATTCGCTTTTATCAAACAAAAACTTTTGCAGTTGTGTAATATCCGGCACGCAATCGCTTAAGCGAAAAATCTTTCTGGTGTTTTCATCTCTTCGCGAGGGATCGAGATAAAACACAACTTTACCGGATACAGACCCAATGTATTCTTCTGCCGTTGAATGAATGTGCTGAATATTATCAGAACCTAATTGTACATGGTTATGCCGCACAATCGCAAGTAAATCTGCATTCGGCTCCACGTAAGTAACAGCTTCAAATTCTTTTGAAAAGAAAAATGAATCCACGCCAAAGCCACCGGTAAGATCAGCTAATGTATTTAGTTGTGCTTCTGCTTTAAGAAATGAAGCTTTAAATTTTGCAGTTGCCTGCGAAGATGATTGTTCCAGGTTCAATGAGGGCGGATAGACAATGCCCGGTGTGCTATACCAAAGCGGTAGTTTCTTCCTGGATTTTCTGCGTCCGGCAATTTGTTCCGCTATGCGTGCTGCCGGCAACCCCGGAATGGTTTTCTGCTGCAACACTAATTCGCGTTCATCGGCATGCTCATTTGCAAAAACAAAATCCTGCACGGGTTTACCTGAAAGCTGCTCTAACCATTGCGACATGGCGCAAGATACTGGCTTATTGTGAAGAAACTTCACGGCTGCGCCAGGCGAGGTATGAATTACGGGCATAGGCTACAAAACCCATCGACTGTGAAACCAGCAATACCGGGTCGTGCCGGTTAATAGCATAATAGACTACCAGCACGGAAGCAAATGCACTGATGAGCCAGAATCCTAAAGGTAACAGTGATTCGTTTGCGCGTTCGGAGAAATACCACTGGTAGAAATACCGGAAATTGAGCAGCAACTGGCCAATGGTTCCGATCACAATAATGGCATCTGCAAAGTTGGTTTTACCCACAATGGTATGGAACGACTGCGGATGCATAACCGCCATCCAGCCCAGCAGCGCAAATGGAAGCGGAGAGATAACAATCCGGATCAATCGCGGAATGCGAACCCAAAAGCCTTTTAGCTGAAGATTACGAATGTAGATGTAAAACGAAATAGTTTGCCCGAACAGGATTACGGCATCGTGGCGCAAGACTCCGTAAATCAAAAACAGGAACGATGCGGTAAGGCTTAAAATCCAGAACACCGTGGGTGATACTACCCGGCCTTCGCGTTCGGATTTAATCCATTGAATTAAAATACGGGTGCCAAAAAGCGACTGCGCAAAAAAGCCCAGCGCGTATATGGCCAAATCGTGGGGCGATAGTTGAAACATAAACGAGCCACGCAAAGAGCAAAAAATTTTGCAATCCAAAACAGTTGTGTAGCCCTAATCCGATTAAGAAATGATTAAAAATGTCAGTGATCTTCTACATTCTTCAGCTTGCTTAATAATATGTATGATCCTTTTATAACAACAGGAAGTTTTTCATCAAATCCTTCCGGGAGCTTTACTTCGATATACCCGTCCTGCTCTTCGCCTGTATTAACTTCCGCCCAGCCAAAGCTGCCATTTGATTTACTATAGAAAAGATAGCTGACACCTTCAAAGCGTACCACTGCATCCTGCGGCACTGCTTTTACAGGGTTGCCTTCTGTTTCAATAACGGCAGAAAAGTACTGGCCCGGAATCAGCTCATGATCTTCCTCTTCCAAGTGGCAATGCACGCGCACGGTACGGTCGGCCGAAAGCTCTTTGCCGATAAGATAGACCGAGGCCAATCGCTCTTTTGCTTCATTGGCCAATCGCAAACGAACCGGCTGGCCGACTTTTAATTGCATCACATCTTTCTCAAATACCTGTGCCTCTGCATGAAGGTGCTCTGTATCTACTATTTCAAACATGGTATCAGCGCTGTTAACATAGGCCCCCCGGTTTACATTTACTTCTGTTACATAACCTGCTATGGGTGTCAAAATGTTTATCGTGCTTTTGATCCCTTCTTGCTCAATTTTTTCAGGCAAAAGATTGACCAACTTTAAGCGGGCCCGCAAGCCTTCTTCTTTTGCTTTCGCAGAAAAGTAGTTCGATTTGGATTGCTGCAATACCTTAGCGGCATTTACATTTTCGGCCGAGAGCTCCTGCTGACGTTTATATTCCAGCTCTAAAAATTCTAATTGTGTTTTGCTTTCGAGATAATCCTGCTGCAACTGGATATAATCCGGGTGCTCCAGTACAGCTACCACCTGTCCTTTTTTAACACGCATACCTTGCAGTAATTCCGTATGCTTGACAAAGCCGCCAAGAGGGGCAGCAATGGTTACGAGGTTTTGCGGAGGCACATCCAGCATACCATTCACCCGAATGGGGCTGCTGATCTCCCTGACTTCAATTTTGCCTAATTGTATATCAAGATTTTTTACCTGCTCATCCGTAAGATGCACAGCTTCATCTGTCGCTGAGCTTTCATTTTGTGAAGCGTTCTCCTGTGTGGAGCCTGAGCAGCTCAAAGTGATTGCTGCCACAGCGATGTATAATAAATGGATATTTTTCATATTAATAGCTTCCGGTGAGGTATTCGATTTTAATAACAGATAGATTGTGTTGCTGCAGGGCAACGAGGTAATTGGTTTTGATGCCGATAGCGGTGCGTAAAGATTGCAGGTATTCTACATAGCCGATCTCACCCGCACGAAACGACTTGCGCGCCTGCGTCAGCATAAGCGAAGCATTTTCTAAGGCCGATGTTTCGTAAAACGAAAGGCTGGCTTCGTTCTTTTTTAATTCGCGCTGCGCCTGATCGTATTCCTGATTGGTTGCCGCCTGTGCATACTGTGCATTTTTTTGTGCAGCTTCATGCTGATAAAAAACCGCTTTTGATCGTGCCGCCTGCGGAGCAAACCAGAGCGGAAAAGAAACACCAACAATGAAACCCTGAAAGCGATCGTTCCTTCCATAGTAATCTTCCGTGCCCGTGGTATTCTGAAACCCGATGATGGTTTGATTGAAATAGCCGATCTCTATGTTGGGGAAAAACCGGGTTCGCTCCACGCGCAACGATTGCCTGCTGATGCTCGCCTGTTGCTTTTCATAGAGAAGCAGGGGATTGTTTTCAACGCCACCGGCTGCAACGGCTCGCCTTTTAAATTCATCGGCTGCAATAACCGGCTCATCAGACTTTAACAGCAACTGAAGCTTTGTCTGAAGGATATACATCCCGGCTTCGTTTTGCTGCAGTTGATTTTTAGCTTCGAGCAACTGGCTTTCGGCTGTGGTTTTTTCCAGTAACGTGCCTTCACCGGCTTTATATCTTACCGATGCAGCCCTTGCAAAATCTGTAAACAAGCTATCCTGCGAAAGCAGGAGCCGATGCAGCGCATTATAATAAAGCAACAGCTCATAGGTTGTCTTTACTTCGTAAACAATATTGTTTTGTATTAACGTCCTGTTTTTTTCTGCGCCCAGCATGTGCTCTTTCCCCAGCTTAACCTGCGCGGCCAGCGTGGCGGGAAAGGGAATGCTTTGCGTAAGCGTAAGGTTGTTGTCTTGCTGAATGGTATTGTACTGCCCTTTCATCAGTGTGGCAGAAAAATTTCCCAGGTCGGCCTGCGTCTTTTTTAATTGCCGTGCCTGTTCGGTTTGGTATTCGGCCGCTTTGATGCGATCATTATTTTCCAATGCAATTTGCACCGCTTCATCGCGACTCATTTTCTGCGCGTGTGTCGTTAGGCTTATCAGCGAAAGCGACACCATAAAAAGTTGAACTTTAAAAATCATAGCTCAGCAGGTTGAGATTTCTTTTCAAAAAGTGTATATAAAACCGGAAGCACCACCAGTGTGAGCAACGTGGCGGTAACCAATCCGCCAATCACCACGGTGGCGAGCGGACGTTGCACTTCTGCACCAGAACCACGCGAGAGCGCCATCGGTAAGAAGCCCAGCGAAGCCACCAAAGCAGTCATGAGCACTGGACGCAGCCGTACTTGTGTGCCCTGTATCACCACCTCGTTCAGCGAAAGCGAACGTTGTTTTTTCAGGTTGTTGAATTCGGCAATCAACACAATGCCGTTGAGCACGGCCACACCAAACAAGGCGATAAAGCCTACTCCGGCCGAAATGCTGAACGGCATGCCGCGCAGCCACAACGCAAGCACACCACCAATGGCCGAAAGCGGAATGGCTGTGAAGATGAGCAGGCTGTAACGAAGCGAATGAAAGGTGAAATAAAGCAGCAGGAAGATGAGTACCAATGCCAGCGGAACAGCTACCGACAAGCGTTGCTTCGCTTCTTCCAGATTTTTGAATGATCCATCGTATGTCAGGTAATAGCCGGGCTCAAATTTTAACCGCGAAGAAATGAGCCCGTCCAGCTCGTTCACGATGCTTTCCACATCGCGGCCACGCACGTTAAAGCCAACTACAATTCTTCGCTTGGCATCATCGCGCTGAATCTGGTTGGCGCCAATGGTAAGACTTATTTTACCTAATTGTTCAAGAGGCACCTGCAATCCTGTGGAAGTGGTAACAAAAAGATTTTTAACATCATCAATACTTTGCCTGTTTTGGTTGGCAAGGCGCACCACCAGCTCAAAACGTTTTTCATTTTCAAATACAAGCCCGGCAGATTCACCAGCAAAGCCAGTGCGCAGCACTCTGTTTACTTCATCAATACTTAAACCAAACTGTGCGAGGCGTTGACGATTCCACGTTACCACAATCTGCGGTAAGCCGCCAATGGGTTCAACAAACACATCTTCGGCTCCTTTTACTTCACGAGCGAGCTTACCCACCTGTTCGCCATAGCGTGCCAGCAGGTTCAGGTCTTCACCAAAAATTTTTATTACCACATCTTGCTTCGCGCCCGTCATCAACTCATTGGTACGAAGCTGAATGGGTTGTTGAAAGCCGTACATCACACCGGGAATTTCTTCTTCCAGTTTGGCCGACATTTTTTCAGCAAGCTCTTTGCGAGTTTCGGCTGTTGTCCATTCGTCTTTCTCCTTTAAAGTGATGATGAGATCGGTTACCTCAATGGACATGGGGTCGGTTGGAATTTCAGACGTTCCAATTTTCCCAATCACCGCATTTACTTCCGGGAAATTTTTAATGAGCACATCGGCTGTTTTCAAATTAGTTTCCACCGATTGGCTGAGCGAACTTCCGGTTATCAGTCGGGTCTCTACAGCAAAATCACCTTCATCCAGCGTAGGAATAAACTCTCCGCCCATGCGCAAAAAGATAATCAGGCTGAACACAAACAGTATAACCGAAATGGACACGGTTATTACTTTGTGCTTTAGTGCCGACAGGATTACGGGTTGATATATCTTTTTAAAGAACGCAATGATCTTATCGGAAAAGTTGGGCTTGTGGCCAGTATTCTTACTCAGCAACAAGGCCGACACCATGGGCACATACGTAACCGAAAGAATGAGCGCGCCCAGAATAGCAAACGATACGGTTTGTGCCATGGGCTTAAACATTTTTCCTTCAATACCAACCAGCGAAAGAATAGGCAGGTAAACGATAAGAATGATTATTTGCCCGAAGGCGGCCGAGCGCATCATGGAGCTGGCCGAACGCTCTACTTCTTCATCCATTTCGGTTTGCGATAATTTTCTCATTACCGAACTTAACCCGAGGTGGTGCATTGTAGCTTCTACAATGATTACCGCACCATCTACAATCAAACCAAAGTCGATGGCCCCCAGACTCATCAGGTTGCCAGAAACACCAAACAAGTTCATCATGCAAATGGCAAACAGCATAGACAATGGGATAACCGAGGCCACAATTAAACCTGCGCGGAAATTTCCCAGCAGCAGCACCAGCACAAACACTACTATCAACGCCCCTTCGGCCAGGTTCTTTACCACGGTGCTGATGGCATTGTTTACCAATCTTGTGCGATCAAGAAACGCTTCTATCACCACGCCTTCCGGCAACGTTTCACGAATCTGTTCAATGCGGTCTTTTACGTTGCTGATCACCTGCGAGGAGTTAGCCCCCTTTAACATCAGCACCACACCTCCAACTGCTTCGCCCACATTGTTATAAGTAAGTGCACCATAACGTGCAGCACTGCCAAACTGAATGATCCCTACATCTTCCATCAGCACAGGCAAACCGTTGGAAGTGTTCTTCACCACGATCTGGCGGATGTCGTCCAGCGTTTGCACCATGCCCTCGCTGCGGATAAAGTAAGTGTTAGGCTTACGCTCGATGTAAGCGCCACCGGTGTTCTGATTGTTTTTTTCCAGCGCATCAAACACCTGGCTGATGCTGATATTCATGCCGCGCAGCTTCACCGGATCAAGAGCAATTTCATATTGCTTTAAGTAGCCGCCAAAGCTGCTGATATCGGCTATACCTTCGGTGCCGATCAGCTGCCTGCGCACAATCCAGTCCTGGAGAGTACGCAGCTCCATGGCATCGTATTTTTTTTCGTAGCCGGGCTTTGCACGAAGCACATACTGATAAATTTCGCTAAGGCCCGTGGAGAGCGGCCCGATTTCCGGTGTACCGGCTCCGGCAGGAATCTGATCCTGTGCCTGGTTAAGCCGCTCGTTTACCTGTTGCCGCGCCCAGTACACGTCAACATCTTCATCGAATACCACGGTTACTACCGACAGGCCGAAGCGGGAGATGGAACGCATCTCTGTCCGGTGCGGTATGGTGGCCATGGTTTGCTCAACCGGAAACGTAACAAGCCGCTCAATCTCCGGTGCCGCCAGCGTGGGCGAAACCGTAATGATCTGTACCTGGTTGCTGGTAATATCAGGAATGGCATCAATCGGCAATCGCTTTAACGAATAGCCACCCCAGATCATGAGCGCTACCGTAAGCATGCCAACGATGACCTTATTCCTTATTGAAAAGGAAATAATGCCATGAAGCATAAAACAAAAACTTTAGAAAAATAAAACTGATTTGAGATGTACTCCTCACCCGGTCTTCGGCTACCCCTCTCCTGTGGAGAGGGCCGGGGGTGAGGTTTAAACCAGTTGCCTTGGCGGCTGCCAGATGGATTGGCTGAATTCAGACGAGTAGGCTGATTCGTAAAAATTATTGTAGCGGATAATCAGGCTGAACGAAGATTCGATCTTCGGTTCGAAGTCAGGCAGCACCACACTGGCATGGGAAGCCGTGCAATCGTGCGCTTTGAAAGGAAGCCCTTTGTGCTGCTCATGCTCCTGCTTGTCGTGCTGCTCGGCCAAAGAGCCGTAATGCAAATCAAAAAAATCGGTAATAGAAAAAGAATCGGTCTTGTCTTTATGCTGCTGAAAGTGGCTGATCATATAAGGCACCTTGGAAAGATCGTGCAGGTCAATCACCGATCCCGTAAGGAACACACCCATTAATATATAAGCCACCAACTTTTTCACATGGCAAAGGTAAGGCCGGATCGATGAAAAATCAAAAGAGAGAAAGATTACCGCCCTTTCTGAATTTTGTAAGGTCGTAAGCGGGTGGTGTGCGGTTGGCAAAGTATTTTTTCTTTGCAGCACGAAACAACTGATGAATGACATCGGCTATGTTGCCTTCGCCCCGCATGCGCCTGCCAAACTGCGAATCGTTTACATTACCCCCGTGAAATGAGCAGATCTGGTTCCATACTTTATCAAACCGGTCAGGAAAATTTTTGCGCAGCCAGTCTTCAAATATTTTACCAATGGCTCCGTTGAGCCGCACCACCGTCATGCCGCAACCCAACGCACCGTGGCCGGCTGCAGCTTTTAATACCTGTGGTATTTCGTGATGATTTAATCCGGGAATAATAGGCGCATTCATTACGCCTGTGGGTATTCCTGCTTTGGAAAGCTCTTCGAGTGTTTTTAACCGTTTGATGGCGCTGGCGGTACGCGGTTCAAGGATGCGTCTTAACTCTTCGTTGAGTGTGGTAATGGAGATATACACATGCACGAGGTTGTCGCTGGCGAGGTCTTTTAATAAATCAAGATCACGTGTTACCAGGCTGTTTTTGGTGATGATGCCTACCGGGTGGCGGTATTTGGCCAGCACCTTTAGCATACCGCGCGTGATCTCAAACTTACGCTCTTGTGGCTGATAACAATCCGTGTTGCCGCTGAGCATGATGGGCACGGCATTCCAGCTTTTATTCAGCAAATGTTTTTCAAGAAGTGCCGGTGCATTTTTCTTAATGATGATCTTGCTTTCAAAATCAAGCCCCGCGCTGAAGCCGTAATACTCATGCGTGTTGCGGGCATAACAATAAATGCACCCGTGCTCACAACCCTGGTAGGGATTCATGGAATACATGCCGGCCAGGTCGGGGCTTTCCACCTTGTTTACAATCTTCTTCGGATTTTCGATAAAGATTTGCGTGTGCGGAGCTTCGAGCAGGGGTTCATCCAGCCCTTCGATGTGCTCCGTAACGTACTGCGCTTTTAAAAAGCGGTTTTTGGTTTTTATCTGCGCACCCCGGCCTTTGAAGTATTCCTGTTCCACGCCTCTATTTACTAAAATATTTAGTAAATCTTGTTTTGGATTTCAATTCTTTAATTTTATATTTGACAGTTTACTGTAAAGTGTAAAATGACTACTAAGGAAACTATTCTGGAGCTACTGAAAGATCAGGGGTCGCTTTCAGCAGGCGAGCTGGCAGATAATCTTATGCTTTCCAGGCAAATGATTCACCTCGCCTTGCGCGAATTAACAGACATGGGCTTGATTCAGCGAATAGGCAAGCCACCCAAAACGGTCTATCAGTTAAAAGCAGAAAGCCGTTTAATCGAAGTTGCATTGCCATCGGCACAGGAAGAATTCCTGAAGAAGAATTTTATTCTCATTACCGAAACGGGAGAAATGAAGGAAGGCCCACAGGGTTTTCAGCTTTGGTGTGCACAACACAAACTGCCGTTTGAGAAGACGGTGAATGAATACATCAGTACCAACCAAAAATATCAGGCTTATTTTAATGCCAATGGTTTTATTGATGGGATGGAAAAGCTAAAGGGAACAAAAGGATATGAGGCCATTCACCTTGACAGTCTTTATTACCTGGATTTTTATGCCATAGAGCGTTTTGGTAAAACCCGGCTCGGCACAATTCTTCATTATGCAAAACAAGGGCAAAGTAAATTGCTGATGAAATTGCTGGTTAATGAAACAAAAGCTAAAGTAGAAGAGTTGTGCAGAATTATTAACGCAGATGGCGTTGGCTTTGTGCCGCCTACGATCAGGCGAGAAGTTCAGTTGATGAAATACCTGCAAACACATTATGGGCTTAACCTTCCTTTGGTTAAAATCAACAAAACAAGCGGCATTATTCCGGTGCCCCAAAAATCGCTGGGCAAGCTGGAAGAACGGATCACTAACGCGCAACAAACATTTTCAATACCCGAACCCCGGAAGTTCAATCATGTTCTGTTGATTGATGATGCCGTGGGTTCAGGCGCAACCGTAAATGAGATATCCGGGAAACTCAAAAAGAAAGGTGTGGCTGAACGGGTTTCCGCATTGGCCATAACAGGAAGCTTCAAAGGATTTGATGTGATTACGGATGTGTAAGGTTCATTAAAAAATTGCCTAAATTGCTTTTTATGGTTACCAAAGAAGAGCTAAAAAAGGAAGTGGACAAATTGCCAGAAAATTTGCTGGAAACGGTTTATGATTTATTAAAAAACCTGACCCTGCCTCCTAAAAAGGAAGATAAAAAATGGACAAGCCGGGATTTCCACGGTAAGCTGGATCAAGCCGACATTCGCCCTGCTGCATATGAGTAAACTGCTGATTGATACCAATGTCCTTGTTTATTTAAAAGATACGTCCTCAGCTTTTCACCGGGCATCTGTCAAACTATTTAAGGGAAATGATCAGTTCTATACAACTTCAAAAAATTTATCTGAGTATTATGCCGTGGTTACCAAAGGTGAAAAGCCGCTACTGACCCCACAAGAGGCTCTTCATGATATAACCGAGTTTGCCTTGTATTGTACCATTCTGTTCCCGTCATACTTAAGCTATCAAAAATTATCCGAACTCATAAAAAAGTATCATCCCAAAGGTCTTAGAGTTCATGATTTTGAGATCGCTTCTATCGCTTTAGTAAACAATGTGCTTAACGTTGCAACTTTTAATCGAAGTGATTTTCAGCAAATTACAGGAATAGAAGTAACCGTGCCCGTACTGTAGTAAGATTAACTTCCGGATTACCATAAGTAATTCACTATGGCCTTGCAGTACAACAAAACACCTATTACGGAGATAACCGCTCCCGAAACCCGGCAGGCCGGTATAAACCTGCTCATCAAACGCGAAGACCTTAACCACCCGTTTGTGTCGGGCAACAAGTGGTGGAAGCTGAAGTACAACCTCGAAGCTGCGCAACGGCAAGACCATAAAACCCCGCTCACCTTTGGCGGTGCCTATTCCAACCATATTTATGCAACGGCAGCCGCAGCGCATGAACTGGATTTGAAATCCATTGGCATCATTCGCGGGGAAGAAACACTGCCGCTTAACGCTACTCTTACTTTCGCAAAAAGCAAGGGCATGCGGTTGCATTATGTTTCGCGCGAAGCATATCGAAGCAAAACAGAACCTTCGTTTATAGAATCACTTCAAAACAAGTTTGGTGATTTTTACCTGATACCGGAAGGCGGAACCAATCCGTTAGCTGTGAAAGGTGTTGCTGAGTTTGCTCAGTCATTAAAAGCAGAAGCTTCTTTCGATTATTTGTGTCTGCCCGTGGGCACGGGCGGAACGATGGCGGGGATGATTGTGGGGTTGGATAAACAGCAGCAGGTAATTGGTATTTCGGCTTTAAAAGACGGAACCTTTCTTACAGACGAAATCAAAAGTCATTTGAAAAATTTTTCAGACCCGGTTTATGGAAACTGGCACATCGAAACATCCTATCATCACGGAGGCTATGCAAAAACCAACCCGCAACTGTTTGCCTTTATGGATGAGATGAACGCCAGCTATAATCTTCCGCTCGACCCGGTTTACACCGCCAAGCTGATGTGGGGTGTGCTGGATATGATCGCGAAAGGCAAATTCAGGCGGGGAAGCACGGTGCTGGTTTTACACACCGGTGGACTACAGGGTTTGCAGGGCTTTCGGTAACCAAACCCGATTGCTATGAGATTACTTTTACTGTGTCTTTTTGTTTCGACTATTTCCTATGCGCAAGATCTTACTACCGGAAGGCGCAGCAGCTACTTCACGTTTGTATATAAGCTAACTAATCCAGAAGCGGAAAAGCTGCATAAGAATCAAAAGCCTTCGCAGGCGTATTGTCATTCGCTGCACACACTTTATCCTACCGATTCCGCCCGGTTTCAAAATGAATTACCGGTCGGGCATTACTTAGTGTTGAAAACGATCAGCGACAAGCTGCATTATGAATTGGTTTCGGTTAACAATATCTCACTGCACCTGCTCCACAACCAGCGCGACCTGCTCTTTACTGTCAGCGATAGAGGAGGTGAAGAAGTTAAGAATGCCAAAGCAGAGATCAGAAATCGAAACATTGCCTACAGCAAAAAAGATAATGTGTTCCCATCAACGGACGAAAGAGATTCAAATAATTAGTATATAAAATCTATAGATTTTATGGTTTTATACAAAATCAATAGTACATTTACACCACATTTATACAGAAGGAGGGGAGAGACAGGCTCTATGAACCCCTGGCAACTTTCAGGTTAAACTGAATAAGTGCCACAACCTGCTTCCGGCAAGGTGCCAGGAAGAATTATAAATTAACAGTACCATGAAAGCTACATTACACAACGCATCAATCATTCAGGCTCAGTACAGCAACTCGTCTTGTTGTTGTCAGTCATTGTTTGCCTGAGGCCTTCCGGGCCGCTCCTTATATTTTTCCATATAAAAATTTTACAAATCATGACCTGGTCTATAAAACCTGTAGCTGTTTATTATGAACACCCTGCGTGGTTCGAGCCCTTGCTTGCCAAACTGGAAAAACGCAGACTTCCTTTTGTGCGCCTTAATGCAGCACAGCATCTTCGTTTCCCTGTGTTGGCCAAGATGCATCAAAAATTACCATACAATCATGATTTTGAACAAAATTTTTTAGATACAGGGTAAAAATTTGCCCATTGAAATCGTTTTCGGCATCTATATCCAAAAAAACATGTCGGTTTTGAAACCATGATTATCTACATTTCAAATATTAATCAATAACCTAAACCCAATTAATTATGAGTAAGCTTTTACTATTATGCTCTACTCTGCTGTTTGCTTTTTCAGTTGCTGCCCAGGACCGGGTGGTAACAGGAAAAGTAACAAGCAGTGATGGCCCGCTTCCCGGAACAAACGTATTGTTAAAAGGAACAACTGTGGGCACCACCACCGATGCTGAAGGATCCTTCAGTTTAACAGTTCCCCCCAATGGAGTGCTTGTATTCAGTTTTATCGGATTCAAGACCCAGGAGGTAGCCGTTGGAAACAGAACATCGATAAACATTACGTTGGATGCTGACCAGCAATTGATGGCCGAGGTTCTTGTGGTGGGGTATGGTACGCAATCCAAACAAGAATTTACCGGCTCTGCCACCCGGGTTTCAGCAAGCAGCTTACAGGAGATTCCTGTTCAGAGTTTCGATCAGGCTTTAATAGGCCGTGCCGCAGGAGTACAAATTTCATTACCCAATGGTGTATTGAATAATGCACCGGTAATTCGTGTGCGGGGTGTAAACTCCATTACACAAAGCTCTTATCCGTTAATCGTGATTGACGGTATCCCGGTAACGGCAGGTGATAACCTGGGAACCACTTCTGTACCCAACAACCCGTTGGCCGACATCAACCCTTCGGACATTGAGTCGATTGACGTATTGAAAGATGCTGCTTCTACTTCTATCTATGGTTCACGTGGTGCCAACGGGGTAATTTTAGTTACCACCAAGAGAGGCAAGGAAGGTAAGGCAAAAGTAACCTATGACGGCTGGGTAGGCTGGACCTCTCCTGTTCGTCTTCCTGAATTATTGAATGCCGAGCAGTTTATGGAAATCAAAAATGAATCGAGGAGAAATGCCAACCAGGCGGATGCTTTTTTCCCCAGCTATAATGCTGATGGCTCTTTGGTTGATACCAATTGGCTGGACTATATATTTCAAACTGGTGTTTCGCACAACCATGCGTTGAGCATTAGCGGGGGAAGCGCTAAAACCACCTACTTCTTCTCAACAAACCTGAGCCGCCAGCAGGGTATTTTACAAACAAACGAGTTTGATCGCCAGGGTATGCGTCTTAATGTTAACCATGAAGTGAACGATTGGCTGAAGCTGACCGGTGGTATTAATTATACCAATTCCGAAAACCGTGCGCCTAACTCCGGTTCGATGGACGGTAACGCTCAGCTGATCATCGGTGCGGCACGCATGGCCTGGACACTCCAGCCTAACGTACCTGTTTACAATGCCGATGGAACACCTCATCTAAATTATAATGATGCCAACGCTACCGTTGGAAACGGAGCAAATACCGTAGTGAGCGTGTATTATAACCCGGTAACTTTATTTAAGCATCGCAGGGAAACTTCTGCCAACGATCGTATCCTGGCAAATGTGGGAGCTACGCTTACCTTTACCAAGGGTCTTACCTTTACCACCAATTACTCGGTAGATCGCCTGATCATCAATAACAGGATAGTAGCCGAGCCTGTTCCCGGTTCATCCGGTTATAGCACACGTGGTTCCATCTCGAATATAACTTCGACAAGAAATAACACGGATTTCTCCAATACTCTGCAATACGATACTCGTTTCGGCTCACACCATGTAACTGCCCTGGTGGGTTCTGATTTGCAGGAATTCAGCACAAATGCATGGGGAGCCAACGTGCAGCAGGCTGCTGATCCTTACTTTGTTAATTACCAGGGTACCTGGGGACAAATCAGCGCAACCGGAAATAATCTTTGGGACAGGGCATTTATTTCTTACTTCGGCCGCTTGAATTATGATTTCAGCTCGCGGTATTTTCTTACCATCAATTTCCGCAGGGATGGAAACTCTTCGCTGGGCTTTGATAGAAAATGGGGGAATTTTGGCGGGGTATCTGGCGGATGGACAATTTCTGAAGAAGATTTTTATAAGACATCAGGTCTTTCCAATACATTAACCTCTTTGAAGCTGCGTGCCAGCTGGGGTCGTGTAGGTAACGGCAATCTTGATCCATATGCTTCCTTGGGTCTGTACTCTGCAGGTCTGTACGGAGCATCTCCCACGCTTGCTATTAACCAGGCCGCAAACCCGAACTTAGGCTGGGAAACAGGAGAGCAAACCAACATTGGTTTTGACCTTGGGTTATTAAATGATCGCCTGCAAGTCGATTTCAGCTATTTCAATAACGATGTAAACGGCTTGATCCTTAGTGTGCCGCAGGCTGCGTCAAAAGGTATTCCCGGTAACTCTATATGGGCTAACATTGGCTCACTTTACAACCGTGGCATTGAACTGGCCATTAGCGGTGAAGTAATACGCAAATCGAAATTCTCGTGGAATGCCTCATTCAACATAACAACACTGAAGAATGAAGTTACATCATTGGCAACAGAAGGCTCCCGTTTGGTGCACGCTTCTTCAGGAAATCCTTTCAATATGACTCAGGTAGGTTATTCTGTAGGCACATTGTTTGGTGCGGTTACCAATGGTGTAAATCCCGTAAACGGACGAAGGATTTATGTTAACAGGAATGGGGATGAAGTACAATACTCTCTTGTTGTAGGTGCCGGAGAGTATCAATGGTCTTACTTAGACGGAACACAGGCTGCCGCTATCACTGCGGCAGACTATCAGCCGTTGGGCAATGCATTGCCTAAGTGGTATGGTGGCTTTATCAATACGTTCAGGTATGGCAACTTTGATTTTGCGGTCAACTTTTCTTTCTCAGGGGGCAACTATATACTCAATGGGAACACGGGCACATGGTTAGACCAACGCTATTTCAACAACTCAACAAAGGTGCTGGATCGTTGGCAAGAATCGGGTGATGTTACCGATGTTCCCCGCTTAGTGTATGGCGATAACTTCGCCAGTGCAAACATCCCTAATATCTCTGCTTATATCGAAAAGGGAGATTTTGTGCGTTTGCAAAATGTTATGGCCGGATATAAGCTGCCCGGAACTATCCTGAGCAAGGCAGGCCTGAGCTCAGCTCGTGTTTATGTGCAGGCTACCAACGTGTTCCTGTTCACAAAATATACCGGTGTGGAGCCTGAGTCATCTATTAATGGTAACAGGAACCAATCTCCCGGTATTGAGTATAACTCACTGGGTAATGGCCGTACGATTACTGTTGGTGTAAACATTGGCCTGTAATAAGTTAAAAACTCAATGAATGTTAAATTATCAACTACGATAAACATGAACATAACATATAAATCTTTCAGGAAATTAGGAGGCCTGCTTGGCCTGGCGCTTCTGTTTACGGTTTCATCATGCGATGAAGATGAATACTTGCAAAAGATTCCTCCTACCCAGATCAGCGCTGCGGATGCATTCAGCACACCAGCTCGTATTGAGGGTTTGGTAAATGGCATATACAGCTCTCTTAAGGGGGCCAATTTTTATGGAGGCCGCCTCCATCTTTTCAGGGATGCTGCAGGAGAAGACTTTATTAATACCGGGGGTAACTCCTTTACCGGGTTTGATGCATGGAACCACAGCTATAATTCCGGGGCGGCAGACATACTCAATGTATGGTCGGTAGGTTACACGACTATAAACAGGGCAAACATCCTGATAGATGGTCTTGCTCAAAATACAGGAGTTATAGATGCTGCCGTGGCTTCAGAGTATGTTGCTGAAGCGAAATTCTTACGGGCTCTTTCGTATTTCACTCTGGTAACCGCGTATGCGCAACCTTATAACAAGGATAACGGTGGATCGCCCGGTTTACCTTTGCGTTTGCAGGCTGAGACAACTCCTGCAAACAACGACCTGGCCCGCAGCACAGTGGCACAGGTTTATACCCAGATTATACAAGATCTGAATGATGCGGAAACGGCTCTTCCAACAACCCGATCAACAGCTCTTTTAAACACGACCCGTGCTCATAAAAACGCGGCCATTGCTTTAAAGGCAAGAGTTTACCTGAACCAGGGCGACTATGCCAAGGTAATTGAAGAAGCGGCAAAGATTGTACCCCAGGCAGCAGCTCCATTCTCGGCTACTTCGGGGGTAGCACATGCGCTGCAGTCTAACATCGTTAACTTGTTTGCCACCAATTACACTACTACGGAATCAGTTTTCTCCATGCCGTTTACAAGCCTGGATATGTTGGCAGGACAATCCGCCCTGGGATATATGTATGTTGCCACGCCCGACTATTGCTTAAACTGGGATGAAATATTTGCTGAGCCGCAATGGGCATCTACCGATGCACGCAGAGGCTTCCTGAACCACAACGCAAATCTTGATGCAGCAAAAGGCGGCCGTTATTACCTGAACAAGTTTGGCACAGCAGCACCTTTCCTGCGTTATGTACCGGTAATCCGTTATTCAGAAGTATTGCTGAATTATGCCGAAGCGGCTGCGCGTGCAGGTGGCGCCAGCAACCTGGCTTTGGCCGAAGAGCTTTTGAAAGCGGTGCATGGCCGGTCAGATGCCGACTATACTTTCCCGGCATTAGATCAGGCCGGATTAATTGACGCCATTTTGATTGAGCGGAGAATTGAATTGCTGGGTGAAGGATTTCGTGCAAATGACATCTTAAGGCTTGTTACACCTTTCCCTGCGAAAGCAGGAACTGTTTATACAACACCCACGGTGCAGCCAAATGCTCCTAATTACATCTGGCCGATGTCGAACGATGAGCTATTGAACAATAAATTGATCAATTAAAATTCAGCATTAAACACTTAGTTGGCTTCAAAGCCCTGACGGTACCGTCAGGGCTTTTTCTTTAAAGGAGCTCAACCAAATAAATCTTCAAACACCTCCCTCAGCTTACCAAACGATTTTACCTTGATTTTTGCTTTGGAGAGATCGAGCGACTTCTTGCTGTATTTTGAAATATAAATTTCTTCAAAACCAAGTTTCTCTGCTTCGGAAATGCGTTGGTCAATGCGGTTAACCGCACGAAGCTCACCGCCTAAACCAACTTCAGCCGCAAAACAGATTTTATCGCTTACTGAAATTTCTTCCATCGATGAAATGATCGATACGCAAAGCGCCAGGTCGATGGCAGGATCTTCTACATAAATTCCTCCGGCCATGTTTACAAAAACATCTTGTGTACCTACCCGAAAGCCACAGCGTTTTTCCAAAACAGCCAGCAGCATATTTAATCTTTTATGATCAAAGCCATTGGGTGTGCGTTGCGGGGTACCGTAAGAGGCCGGGCTTACCAAAGATTGTATTTCTATCAATAAGGGCCTATTACCCTCAATAGTGGCGCCAATGGTAGCGCCTGTAACCTGCCCGTCCTTTTGTGAAATCAATATTTCAGACGGATTGCTTACCTCGCGTAACCCATTACCTAACATTTCATAAATGCCAATTTCTGATGTAGAGCCAAAACGGTTTTTGGTGGTGCGCAAAATGCGATAAGCCAAATGGCGATCCCCTTCAAATTGCAATACGGTATCTACCATGTGCTCCAAAACCTTTGGCCCGGCCAGCATACCGTCTTTGGTAATGTGGCCTACCAGGAAAACGGGCGTGTTGGTTTCTTTGGCGAACTTCATTAATTCACCCGCACATTGTCTAACCTGGCCAATGCTCCCGGCAGCAGAATCCAATAAATGTGAATGTAATGTTTGAATGGAATCGATAATGAGCAGGCCGGGCTCCAATTGTTCAACGGCCTGAAAAATACTTTTGGTTGCGGTTTCGGCAAGCATATAAAAGTTTTCAAAGCTGCCTTTCGGCTTTGCAGCCAGTCGTTCGGCCCGCATTTTTATTTGCTGCTCGCTTTCTTCACCCGATACATAAAGCACTTTTGCCTTTTGTAAAGCAAGCCCCAACTGAAGCATGAGCGTGGATTTGCCGATACCGGGCTCTCCGCCAATTAAAATCAAAGATCCCGGCACAATACCACCGCCCAGCACGCGGTTTAATTCCTGGTCAGGCGTAGCAATGCGTACCTCACCTGAAGATTCAATTTCGTTTAAGGTTTTGGGCTTGTTGCTCTTGCGCGAAGAATCCTGTCGCCAATCGTTGCGATCAGAGTCTTCTTTACTTACCACTTCTTCCACAAAACTATTCCACGATCCGCATGACGGGCATTTGCCAATCCACTTGGGGGATTCGTAGCCACACGACTGGCAAAAGAATAAAGTTTTTGATTTAGCCACTGAATAAAAATTGGTCTGCAATTTTAACTAAAAGTAGATGCAGGGTGCATTTTCACGTTAGAATAATTGTTGCTACCTTGAATACAACCTAAACCATTGTAATCATGAGATTTTGCTCCCTATTGCTTTTTCTGATCTTTTTTGGGCAAACCGCGCAAGCGCAAAAGCCCCCCATAAAATTTGGGGACATTCCCATGGAAGATCTTAAAATGACAAGTTATACCAAAGATTCTTCGGCAGCGGCTGTTGTACTTGCCGACTATGGAGAATCTTCATTGATTTATTCTCAAAGTGACGGGTTCACTTTAAAATTTGAACGTATCCTGAGAATTAAGATTTTGACCAAAGACGGGCTTGACTATGCCAACTTTACCATACCACTCTATCATAGCGGATCCAATGACGAAAAGCTGACCGGGCTTAAAGCTGTTACCTATAATCTTGAGAACGGCAAAGTCGTTGAAACAAAAATGAAAGGAGAGGGTATTCTTAAGGAGAAGCTGGATGCCAATGTAAATCTTACCAAGATTACGCTACCGAATGTTAAGGAAGGTTCAGTAATCGAAATCGCTTACGGCATCAATTCAGATTTTGTTTTCAACTTTCAGGATTGGGAATTTCAGGGAAGCATTCCAAAAAGATGGAGTGAGTACCGGGCGCGGATACCGGAGTATTTTCATTATGACAAATACTCCCAGGGGTATGTTGTTTTTGATATAAATGAACATACGCAAGCAGCAGGAGTGATAAATATTACTTCTAAAGAAAGAAGCGAAGGGCGTGTAACACAAACAACCTTTAGCAATGATAAGATTGACTACACCGAAAACCGATACAGGTGGGTAGCTAAAGATGTTCCGGCTTTTAAGGCGGAACCATTTATAACTACTGAAAGAAATTATATTTCAAAAATAAACTTCGAGCTGGCATCCACTAAATTCCCTAACCAGGCTTCTAAAATCTATATGGGATCATGGGCCGATATTAATAAGCAATATTGGGAAAGCTCGGATTTTGGTGGCGAAGTAACGGGTAACGGATTCCTGAACAAAACTGTTGACGAAATAACAGCAGGGGTTACAGAGCCGGAAAAAAAATTGGTCGCTCTTTCAAACTATGTAAAGCAAAACATTACATGGGATGGGTACAGCCGCAGGTTTACTACTAAACCTCTTCGCAAAGTTTTAGAAGAAAAGAAGGGTAACTCAGCCGAAATCAATTTATTGCTTGCTTCCATGCTGAATAAAGCCGGGCTTACGGCTAATCCCGTATTAATAAGCACGCGAGATCATGGATTTGTCCGGGAGCAAATTCCGGTTTCTTCCCAGTTTAATTACGTGGTATGCATGGCAATGATAGATAATAAGCCTGTTCTATTAGATGCTACCGAAAAGTTATTGCCTGCCGGGGCCTTGCCCGAACGCTGTCTTAATGGAAGCGGGCTGGTGATTTCCGGTAAAGGTCATAGCTGGGTTTCCCTTCAGGCAAGTGTAAAATCACGCAGTGTTAGCAATTCCGATTTTTCTCTTTTGCACGATGGTATACTAAATGGCAAGCTGGTAGTAGAACGCTCCGGCTTTGATGGGCTTAGGAGCAGAAAAAAATATTTTTCTAAATCAGAAGATGAATATGTAAAAGATTTTATCGGGACGCGGCCCTGGGAAGTATCGTCAAAAGAAATAAGCAACACTAAAGAAATTCACTTACCCGTAAAAGAAACTTACGACATAACCATCTCAGAAGCCGCTACTGTTGCCGGTGATATTATTTATATCAATCCTATTTTATTCGATCGGATAGAGGAGAATCCCTTTAAACTTGAAAACCGGCAATATCCTGTAGATTATAGCAGCGCGTTTGACCGGGTATACATAAGCAGAATAACTTTACCGGAAGGATTTCAGGTAGATGAATTACCTAAACCCAAAGTTATATCCCTGCCCGAAAATACAGGAAAGTATACGTACAGTGTGTCTATGATAGGGGAAAAGCTCAATGTGATCAGTAACCTGCAAATCAACAAAAGCATCTTTAGCCAGGATGAATATGTAAACTTAAGAGAATTCTATAACCAGGTTGTAGCGAAAGAAAGTGAACAGGTTGTTTTAAAAAGAAAATAATGAAACAGGTCGGCCTTAGTCTTTTATTATTCTATTCCATAAACCTTCCTGGTGCAGATATAAAATACCCTGTATCAGAAATTGCTGATGAGATGAAAAAGGGTATGTATGCTGTAATCCGGTCTAAAGAAGTCCGGTTGGATATACAATCGAAAAGCAGTTCTTCCTATTACAGGCGCGAGGTAATCACGATCCTGAACGCCCGTGCAAAAAATTATGCATTTATTGGCGTGGGGTATGACAAGCTGCGCAGCATCAAATTGTTTCGCGCAACAGTTTACGATGCCTGGGGAAGAGAAATTAAAAAAATGAAAAGCAGCGATATCAAAGACGAAAGTGAGTTTGACGGATATTCTTTACTAAGCGATAACCGGTCTAAATCAGCAGACCTGAGGCAGGCTGTTTATCCGTATACCATCGAATTTGAATATGAAGTTCAAAACAAATTTTTGTATTCCGCCCCGGACTTTTTTGTTTATCGTGATGATGAAATTTCCCTCATGGAATCTTCCTATTCCGTTATTTATCCGGCCAATCTCAAGCCCCGCTACAAGCTCTTTCATGTTCAGGAGCCTGTGTTTGACAAAACCAAGGACGGACGTGAGCAAATGAGCTGGCAGTTTAAAAATATCATTCCACAGAAATTTGAACGTCATACTACTAATTTTGAAAGCACGGTGGCGAACATTCGGGTTTCACCGGTTGAGTTTGAGTTTGGCGGTTACCCTGGCAGAATGGATACCTGGAAAGATTACGGCTTATGGCAAGCCAGCCTGAATAAAGGCCGGGATGTGTTGCCCGAAAGCACGAAACAAAAAGTTCAGGAGTTAGTAAAAAATGCAAAATCAGACGAAGAAAAGGCCAGGCTGCTGTACGAATTTCTTCAGAATAAAACCCGCTATGTAAGCATTCAGTTAGGCATAGGAGGGCTCCAGCCTTTTGAAGCATCAACGGTTGATGCAACCGGGTATGGTGATTGTAAAGCGCTATCCAACTACATGGTAGCGCTCTTGCGTGAAGCGGGTATAACCGGCTACTATACCACCATTCAGGCAGGAGCAAATGAATCTGCCGTTGATCCCGATTTTCCAAGCGACCAGGCTAACCATGTAGTTGTAGCTGTACCGAGCAAGCAGGATACCACTTGGCTGGAATGCACAAGCCAAACCAACCCTTTCGGCTGGACAGGCAGGTTTACGGGCGATCGTTACGCCATGATGGTAACGGAAACCGGGGGGGTAATGGTAAAAACTCCATCCTACCCGGCTGAGGTAAACACACAGGTTAGAACAGCCCATGTTACATTAGACATAAGTGGAAATGCAAAAGCAACTGTAAAAACTATTTATAGCGGCTTACAATATGAAAATGATAATCTGAACTTTATTGTAAGCAAACCGGCCGAAGAACACAAAAAGTGGATTCAGAAAACCACGCAAATCCCAAGCTTTGATGTGGGTAAGTTCACTATTAAAAACAACAAAGCGATCATCCCCTCTGCCGAAGTAGAGGCTGAGCTGATTTTAAGCCGGTTGGCAACTGTAAATGGCAAACGGATTTTTCTTACACCTAATTTGATGAACCGGAGTACGTATATCCCCGAGAAGACTGAAAAACGAAATACCAATATTGTACTTCGGTTGCCCTATATTGACCTGGATACAATTGAATACGCTGTTCCGGAGGCAATATACCCTGAATTTGTACCAGACCCCGTCAGGATCAGATCGCGTTTTGGTGAGTACGAGTCTTCCTATAAGCTCGAACAGGGGAAGATTATTTACATCCGCAAGCTAAGAATGAACAAGGGCGAATTCCCGGCCGAATCATACAATGAGTTTGCAGAGTTTTATAAGAACATCAATAAAGCGGATAACACAAAGGTTGTTTTTGTAAATAAGACTTGAGCTACCGGATAGGGGCGTTGATCTCCTTCGCCATCGTATTATAAACCATTTTATCGGCAAGTGATGGCCACCATTTGTTTAGCCATACGGCCAGCTTACCTTGTGTGGTAAGAACTAAAGCACGTTTACGCTTTACAACGGCATTGTAAATATAATCGGCACATTCTTCGGCAGTCATCATCTTCTCTTCTGCACGAGGCGATTCCCCCTGTGCGCTTCCATCTTTTGTTAAGGCACGCATGCGAATATTAGATGTCGTAAATCCCGGGCATGCGGTAAGCACGTGCACCCCGGTTTTTAATAACTCCGTTCGCAATACTTCCAGGAATCCGTTTAATGCAAACTTGGATGCCGAATAGCCTGTTCGCCCCGGCAACCCCCTATACCCGGCAATAGACGAAATACCCACTACCGATCCCCTGTTTTTGGTAATCTCCGGAAGGCAATACCGTGTAGCATAAAGCACACCATAGAAATTAATATCCATCACTTTCTTCACTACCTCCAGGTCGACTTCTGAAAAAAACGCACGCATGCTGATACCCGCGTTGTTTACTAAAATATCAATGGCACCATATTGCCGGATGGCTTCTTCGGCCATTGCCTTGTTGTCTTCTTCTTTGCTTACATCAGCCTGAAAGCCGGAAATCGTGATTCCTTGTTCTCTTAATTTAAGAACAGCCTTATCCAGTTCAATTGCATTTCGGCCGGTTATCAGAATTTTTGAGCCTGCTTTTCCAAAACGCTCAGCTAATGCTAAACCAATACCGGACGAACCCCCGGTAATTATCACCACCTTGTTCTTCATACGCTGTCAGCAAAAGTAATAAAACAATGTTCTATTTTTGACACCATGTTTTTTCTCAAGCTGCTTTCCAGAACACCGCTCCCTGTACTCTACCTGTTTTCCGATTTTCTTTTTTTAGTAAGCTACTACCTGGTACGCTATCGTCTGAAGCTGGTGCGGAAAAACCTGGGAAACTCATTCCCCGAAAAGACTGGCAAAGAGCTAAGATCCATTGAAAAACAGTTCTACCGGAATTTGTGTGATTATGCAGTAGAAACACTCAAGCTCCTCACCATTTCCAAAGAAGATTTACAAAGACGGGTAAGGTTTTCAAACCCGGAGTTGGTGAAAACGCTAATGGATCAAGATCAGCCTGTAATCGTGCTGGCTTCGCACCAGTTTAACTGGGAATGGCTATTGGCGGCTGGTTCGTTCTACTATCCTGTTCTTGATTTTGTTTACCAGGAACAAAGCAGTAAGCTCTTTAACGATTTCTCACTTGCGGGCCGTACCCGGTTTGGTGCATACCCGATTAAGCAACACCATGTCGCACGAGAATCCATAGCACGTAAAGGTATAACCCGCGGCATTGCCCTTGTAGCGGATCAGTTTCCCGGTAAGGGGCGCGACAAAAGATACTGGACTACTTTTCTTCATCAGCAAACGGCATTCTACCAGGCCATCGGCCAGCTTGCCGTACGGCTCCAGTATCCGATCTTATACATGGCTATCCGCAAAAAGAAACGAGGCTTCTATGAGGCCGAATACTTCATGATAGATAATCCTCCTTATGAAAGGGACGCTTACCAGATGGTGGATATTTATGCAAAAGCTACCGAAAAAATTATACAGGAGAACCCTGCCGGGTGGTTGTGGTCTCACAACCGGTGGAAAGACCGCAAATAATTAATTGAGAAGCATCTCAATATCTTCGCGCGAAAGCGATTTGATCACGCTCTCTTCCGATTGAATCAGGTTCTCGGAAAGTTTGAGCTTGTGCTTTTGTAAGGTGAGAATTTTCTCTTCGACAGTATTGCGGGTTATGAACTTGTAACTGAATACTTTTTTCTTCTGCCCGATACGATGCGCCCTGTCCATAGCCTGTGCCTCCACAGCCGGGTTCCACCACGGATCCAGGATAAACACATAGTCAGCTTCGGTAAGGTTCAAGCCAAGCCCACCCGCCTTGATCGAAATCAGGAACACACGAAGGTTGGCGTCTTTGTTGAATTTATCCACCTGCTCCTTGCGATCGGTACTTGATCCATCCAGGTAAGCAAACGGAACCTTGCGTTCCTTCAACAGGGTTTTCACGATTTCCAGATGCTTAACAAACTGGCTAAATACCAAAACCTTATGGCCTTCCAGCAATGCATTGTCAAGCATGTGCGAAAAATCTTCCAGCTTGCCGGATGCTCCTTCGTAACGCGCATCCACCATTTTAGGGTGATTGGATATCTGGCGCAACTTGGTTAATCCTTCCAGGATCATCATGCGGGTGTTGTTGATCCCTTCCTTGTCAATCTGATCCAGGATCTTATGCCTGTAGAATGATTTTACCTCTTCATATTTCGCCTCCTGCTCGGCAGTCATATCCGTATAGTAAACATTCTCGACTTTTTCAGGCAAATCGGTTGCAACCTGCGACTTTAGCCTGCGCAGGATAAACGGCTTAATAATTGAATTGAGCTTTTTCGTTTTTGCCTCATCCCGTTTCTTTTCAATAGGTTGTTGGTATTCATTCTTAAAGAATGTTTGCCCGCCCAAAAGCCCTGGATTGATAAATGTCATCTGCGACCATAAGTCGAGTGTTGTGTTTTCGAGCGGAGTTCCGGTAAGTGTAAGCCGATAGCGCGACTTCAATTCCATTACCGCTTTGGCAATGTTCGAGGTGGGATTCTTAATTACCTGCGATTCATCCAGGATGATGTAGTTAAAATAGAATTGCTTAAGCAAATCAATATCCAGTCTTGTGATGCCATAGCTGGTAAGCACTACATCGTACCTGCTGAACCGGCTTATGTCTTTGTTGCGCAGCGTTCCGGTGTATGTAAGTATTTTCAGATCGGGGGTAAATTTAGCGGCTTCCACCTCCCAGTTATATACCAGCGAAGTAGGCATGATCAGTAACGATGTGCCCGCATCGCCTTTTTCTTTTTCTGCCTGCAGAAGCGCGAGAGTTTGCACAGTCTTTCCCAAACCCATATCATCCGCCAGGCACCCCCCCAGGTGAAACTCGTTCAGAAAGCGTAACCAGTTGTAGCCGGCTTTCTGGTAAGGTCTTAAGGTTCCCTGGAATTTTTCGGGTAAGGCATAATCTTTAATACCACTGAATGATTGCAGGTTACGTAAGCGCTCGCTCATGTGCACCCTGGCCAGGTTACTTTCTTCAAGCTCCTTTAACAGGCTGATGTGGTGTTTCTTTAATACAGGCTTTTCGTTGTTGCCATGCGTTTCACTTAACGCAAACAAGTCGCTGTACTTCACAAGCCAGGTTTCCGGTATAATGGCAATCTCGCCATTAGGCAGCTTAAACTCCACTTTCTTTTTGATGATGAGCTTCCGTAATTCCTTGAATGAAATCTCATATTCACCAAAACGTATTTTGGCATGAATATCAAACCAGTCGATATTCTCTTTTACCTCCAGCTCAATTACGGCTTTACCTACAAAATATTTTTTGTCGCGATTCTCCGGCTGGCTTACTTCAAAGCCCAGGTTAAGCAGGTTAACCCGGTTTTCGTTCAGCCACGAAAATGCCTGTGCCTTTTCAACCGCAGTGCGAAACCCGCGTAAGGGTAGCCCCAGCTTGGTAAGGGTTTGAGCATATTTTTTTTCGGAATCCAGATCGCGCTTAACGCGATGAAAGACATAATCGTTTCCTTTTTTCTCTACGGTTACACTTACCGGGACAAAGGCATCTCCGCGAAAGCGGTGCTTACCATACTTAAACGATAAGTCGAATACAATCTTGCCGGCCTCATCATCGCCCGGGCCATCGGGTGCATCGGCACTGCCAAAAAGCGAAGGCACATTTTTAACATTGGCCGGTGGTAGCTCTGAAATGCTCAGCAACGGATGCGGGTCGTATTCATTTTTATTAATATCAAAACCGTGAGCTTCAATATCATCGAATGCCGCTATAAGCGGCCCGATAAACCGGTTGTAATAGGTCTCTTCCAGTTTTTTCGGAATCTCTACATTTTTCTTGGCGAGGAAAGGTTGCAGCTTCCGGCCATCAACATGCTTATCAAAGCCATACAGCTTCCCGTTTACAACCAGCCATGCGGGTTGTTTACATACCAGGTATGCACCCGGGTTAGGGATTTCAACCTTCTTACCCTGGTAGGTAATAGTAGGGTAATACACCGTGCTGTCGGGGCTGCGCTTGAAGTGAAATTGTATGTTAGCGCGGTTTTCCAAAACTTCAATCTTTCTCCAGGTAGGTTCGCCATCATTCCCCATCTCAAACAGCTGTTTGCCTTTGATTTTCTCAAGCACGGCAGCCCTGCGCTTTTCCATAAAGGCTTCAATCTGCTCCTGTAGCAGCTCATCGCCTTTATCTTTTTTGAAAACCTTGCTGAAAAACTCATCGGGCTTCATGGTCTTCTTTGAGAAATGCCTGAGCACGGTATCCTGGCTCATGGCGTCAATCATTTCTATCAATTCAAAGTCGCGGCTATCAAG
>JAHCHY010000040.1 GCA_026129485.1 Cyclobacteriaceae bacterium | reverse complement strand
CTTTTGAGCAGGTGCTAATCAAGTTCAACTTTCAAAAAATCCGCCAGGCGCTGGAAAACCTTGTTAAGTAACACGCATGAAGCCTGAAACTATTTTACTGATTATTGTCGCGATTGTGATAATCAGCTATCTATTTGATCAGTTGCTGGATTACCTGAACCTGAAAGCACTGCGCAGCGATATACCGGCCGAGATAGCATCTTTTTACAACAAGGAAAAGTATCTCAAATCGTTAGAATATCAACAAACACAAGCCCGGTTTTCATTCCTGACATCAGCCTTCAGCTTTTTGCTGTCGCTTGGCATGTTGCTATCGGGTGGCTTTGGTTGGATGGATGGCTTGTTAAGACCGCTTGTATCAAATGAAATTTTATTAGCCCTCGCGTTTTTCGGAGTGATCATGCTTGCATCCGATTTGCTTACGCTACCGTTTCAATGGTACAGCACGTTTGTTATCGAAGAAAAATTCGGGTTTAACAAAACCACACCCAAAACCTTTATTGCCGATAAGCTGAAGGGTTATGCGCTGGGCGCTCTTGTAGGTGGCGGACTGCTCGCGTTATTAATCTACCTCGTCAATACAATCGGGGCAAGCTTCTGGATCTGGTTCGGATTGATTGCCGCGGTGTTTATTTTATTCGTGAACATGTTTTACACCTCGCTCATCCTGCCGATGTTCAACAAGCTTACACCATTGGCCGATGGCGATCTCAAAATCGCTATTGAATCTTTTTCAAAAAAGGTAAGCTTTCCGCTCGATAACATTTTTGTCATGGACGGCTCAAAGCGTTCGGCCAAAGCCAATGCATTTTTCTCCGGCATCGGGAAAAAGAAAAAAATTGTATTGTACGATACGCTTATTAACAATCACACTACTGATGAGCTGGTAGCGGTGCTGGCGCATGAAGTGGGGCATTTCAAAAAGAAGCACATTGTCTGGAGTTATCTCATTTCGATTGTGCAGGTATTCTTTATCCTCTTTGTGCTCTCTACCATGATCTTCAACGAAAATCTCTCGCTGGCATTAGGAGGAACGCAACAGGCCATTCACCTTAACCTCGTTGCGTTTGGCATTCTTTTCTCTCCCATCTCCGGCATTACGGGTTTGTTCATGAGCATGTTAAGCCGGAAAAATGAATTTGAAGCCGATGCCTATGCCCGCGAAACCTTTGATGGCGCTGCGCTCGGCCATGCCCTGAAAAAATTATCGGTCGATACGCTAAGTAATCTTTTCCCCCATCCCTGGTATGTGTTCTTTCATTATTCGCATCCGCCCTTATTACAGCGTTTAAAAGCCCTCGAATTGAAATCTTAATTTACAGCTTCTATAAAGAATTTCAGATCAAAAATCTTAAATTTGAAATTACCTGATTTAAAAGCGGGAGTAGCTCAGTTGGTAGAGCATCAGCTTCCCAAGCTGAGGGTCGCGAGTTCGAGCCTCGTTTCCCGCTCAACATAAAATTAGATCTTATCACAGGTGTTTGTCTGTTCCGGGCTTATTCTCAATCATGCTTTTTTCAAGACTCCGTTTCCGCAGAATATTTATCGTTTCGATAACGCTGTTAACATTGCTCAGCTACCTGAGCCTGTGTATTCCTCCGCATGTATTCTGGCCTGCTGCCTTTTTGAGTTATGGATTCCCTGCTTTGATTCTTCTCAATTTGGTCTTACTGATTCTTGCGCTTGTTCAAAAGCGCTTAACAGCTTTTATCTGGTTCTTCTTTTTCGTTTTGGGAGCGCCTTACCTGCTGCGAACGGTAAGATTCAATAACGCAAAAAAAACAGACAGGACATTCCGCGTACTCAGCTTTAATACCAAGCTATTCCGAAAGCCGTATGTGTACGACCAGTTTTCTACTGAGCTCATCAATTGGGTTGTAGCTGATTCCTCCTCTGTCAAGTGCCTCCAGGAATACAGCACCAACACTAACTGGCCCGGGCTGGACGTAACCGGGAAGCTTCATGCAGCCGGCTACGAAGGCTATGCGTTTGTTGCCCAGGTCGATGATCGGCAACACAATCCTGGGTTAGCTATTTTTTCAAAGCTTGAATTCTTGAATACAGGTGTTGTGTGGCAGGATCCGCAAAGTCTTAATGCAGCAATTTTTGCAGATCTGCAGTATGGCGATAGAGTAGTGCGCGTGTACAATGTTCACTTATCATCCATGAAGCTTAAGGATAGACCGGAGGACTGGATAGACAAGATCACTTACTTTTTTGAACAATTAAAAAACGGTTCAGTAAAGAGAAGTCAGCAGGTAAATGCGCTGATTGATCACATGAAAACTTCTCCTTACCCCTACCTCGTTTGTGGTGATTTTAATGAAACACCTTATAGCTATGTATATTCCCGGATGAGACGGGAGCTGACCAATGCTTTTGAAAAAAGAGGACGGGGCTTCGGGTTTACGCTTAACCAAAAGCCCTATTTCCTGCGCATCGATCACCAGTTTTTCAGCAAAGAGTTTCGGCTTCAAAAATACAGTGTGGATAAAAGCATGAATATATCCGATCACTTTCCTACCTACGGTTATTACATTTTACCATGATACTATGACAACCGAATTATTTCTCCGTTACCTTCATTTCATCAGTATTTTTGCTATTGCCGGATCGCTGGCATCCGAGCACATGTTGCTGCAAAAGAATCTAACCCGGGGTTCGATAGGTAAAATTGCAAAGATTGATGCTGTGTATGGAATTGCATCGCTGACTTTATTAACTGCAGGCCTTACCCTCTGGTTGGGAGAGTTTGGCAAGCCGGCTATATTCTACAGTAAAAACTGGATCTTTCATACCAAGCTCACCTTGTTTTTATTAATCGGGCTGTTATCCATATACCCTACGGTTTTCTTTATCAGGAACAGGAAAGGTAACCCGGAAGAAATAATCCGGGTTCCGAAATCTGTTTTTATGCTGGTTCGGCTGGAGCTCCTGCTGCTATTTATCATTCCGTTGCTGGCGGGCTTAATGTCGCGCGGGGTTGGGTTCTTTGGTAACTGAGTACCGATATTTACCAAGCGTTATGCCTCAGCAACGCAACGAATACCAGTCGCTAATTGCCAAGGCACACACGAAATTTTCAACCTGATGGCTTTACTGCTTCCAGCTTTAAAGCTTTATGCTTTAACTCCCCTTCTTCCTGATTTTGATATCGCCATTGTAATTACGCATCGAAATCTCTGGGCCACCGCCACCTATTTCGGCTTTCACCCATTCATCCAACACAATCTTAAAGCTGCCGCTGCCGGAATCTTTTTTCTGTACGGGCTCATTTTTCATCACGTTCATATCAAATGCGCTCAGGATTTCACCCCGCTGGGTCTTCATCTTTAGCGTAGCCTTTAAGCCTGCCGGGAAGGTTAAATCAATATCGCCATTGTAGGTTGAGTAAGACATAGGCACGGATGATACCTTGTCGAACGTAATCTTCACATCGCCATTATAGGTATTGGCTACCACCGAGCCTGAAATATTCTGAGCGGTGATCTCACCATTATAAGTCGTGATCTCCACTTCGCCCTGCACATTCGAAATAAAAATATCGCCATCGTTATACGAGCTTACCTTCAGATCAAACCCGACCGGCACTTCAATCTCCAGGCTCATCTTATTGCTCCACGAGCCGGACTGCACCTTTACCTCATTGTTGTTCTCTGAAACTTCGAGGTTAAGAGAACCGCCACTGATTCGTTTTAAGCCGTCAGGGTTTTCCTGAGGCTTCCGGCTGCTCTCATCCTTACCCGAATACTTCACCAGCACATCTTTTCGTGCGGTTCCGCGTACCGTTATGGAGCCATAATTCAGGTGGGCTTTCAGCTTACCACGTTTGGCAGGATCACTCAACGGAACCGGGAACTCACCTGTGTTCTGGGCCAATCCGGTTAGTCCGGCAACACACACCAATATCAATATCAAAACTTGCTTTTTCATTTTAGTAACTTTTTTAAACAATTAACTCTTTTCTTTTAAGTACACGTTTCCATTGAAGGTTTCAAACTCAAGCTGAACACCACCGGCTCCGAGCTTGAACTGATTTCCCTTCACTTTATATTTCAACCCATCTTTTGAATTTTTCTGCTCCACCACTACGGGCTTGACTTGCAGGTT
>JAHCHY010000004.1 GCA_026129485.1 Cyclobacteriaceae bacterium | reverse complement strand
GTATGATCGGGACTATTATAATTGACGATAATAATGAAAACATTACTATCCACCATAACGAGCGATTACGACATACTGTAAAGAAATGAACTCTTCAAAAAGACCTAAAGTCAATCTATTAAACCACTTAATTTTATTACTTTCAGGATAATATTTAAAGATTGGGTCTATAGACTCAACTTTCAATTTTGCACTTTCAAATAAATCTATTGAATCTTTTTTGCAAAAAAAACGAAGATGAGTTTTATCCAAAACACCTTGCTCCTGATAATTGAACGTTCCACCAAACAAGAGGGAGCTAATTAAACGATAGTGCCTTGCATTAGGTATGCTTACAATAAATAATCCTTTTGGATTAAGTGATGATTTTATTTTGTTTAAGACCTTCCAGGGATCAATGAGGTGTTCTAGTACATCTCCAATCAATATTACATCGAATTGAAATTTCGATATATCTACATCATCGTTTTCTATATTTCCAAAAATAAACTTATCTATTAAAGAATTGGCTTGGTTTGAACCTTCAATATTATTCAACTCTAATCCATAAACAATTCTCCTGGGGTCTCTTCGCTTTATCTCCAGCAAAGTATCACCACCACCAGCTCCTATCTCTAATATTGACATGGAGTCCTTGGGAATAAGATTTATCAAATCCTCTCTAACGTTTGAGAAGTACGATATATTTTTATCCTTGTATAATTCCATATTTATATATTTATCTAACTCTTGAAAAGTTTGTAATGGCTATCGCAATTATAATATCATGACAATCCTAATTTATAATTTTATTTATCAATGCCTTCGTTGTTAAATTATTTTTTGTATAATCAAAAAGACTATTGTTTATTATCTCATAATTAGGATGAATCTTATTTTTCTTAGCGTATTCATTTGTTTCTAAAACAATTTCTTTTGGAAAATCTTTCATCGTTAATCTTGGACATTTTTCCAATTTAATGAAATATGGAATACATTTATTAGCTAATATTTCATAATGTCTCATACAATCCCAACCTGCTTTTTTACAAGTAATTCCATAAAAAGAAGACGCATAATCATTATAATAACTTGATTCATCATTAAAAATGTAAGTTGATATATTTCCTGGAATAACGGTAGCAAACATTTTATTTTTATCTACAGTGTTCTTAAGTAGTTGTGCTTCTGGAATTGCAAAATGAATGGGTTTAGATTTATTATCCACACATTCTCTTTTATAATAAACTCCAATATTCAATAAATCTTTTTTATATATAGTTCGATCTTCTCCGTCTATAAAATAAATTCTATCTTTAGAATAAAACTGCTTAACAATATTTAGATAAGTAATGTCTCTGTGTACGCTTCCATATATAACTAAATCATAAAATTTTAATTTTATTTTTTCAATTATAATTTCACTTGACTCTAGTTTTGGAGTGTGATTTAATTTTGCAAAAATACTAAAACCTTTTCCATATAAAGATAATGGATTGGGATAAGAAGATAGCATATAATAAGGATATGCTGTTTCATATACTTCATAATTAAGATCTATTAATCCATGATATATCATGTCATTTTGATAATCAGGAAAATTAAAGTTGTTTACAAAAAGTATCTTCATTTAAGATTTTAATATATCGGATCGAGCCTCTTAAATACAACGAATAATATGCAGTGTTCATATTTCTATTGTAATCTGTATTTACTTATCATTATGATAAAGAAACCAAATCACTTGTTTTGTTGATATCAGCCGTCTTTTGCATTATAATTTGGTGGTATACTGACAGTACTCTTAAACGCTTAGAGTTACTCTTGTAAAAAGAGTTAATAGCGCTAGCCGGATTTAAGGAGAAATCTTTATAAGCTGACCATAGATAATCATCAAAAATTATTATTCTCCCGACTTTCAATAAGTGAAAACTCTTCAGGGCATCAATTAGAACATCATCAAAAAAATGTGAGCCATCAACATATATTATATCAAACAATTCAGTGTTTGATGAGTCATGGTCATTGAAGTAATTAAATGATGTCCCTTTATATTTTGTAACTCGATTTCCATATGGTAACGTATTTTGATCAAAGTTCTCCTCAATCTTATTCATATTTAAATTTTGATGCTCATCAGCACCTTGCCATGTATCTACACATGTTAGCTTACTGTTTGGAAATGTGTGTAGAAGGAAAACACTGGAAACGCCTTCAAAACTCCCAATTTCTAAAATATTTAAACGATCGTTAAAGGAGATATTCAGTCTTTTGAAGACTTCATACCAATATGGTATTTGATTGGTAAACCAATCAATAGAATAAACTTTTGAGGAAAGTTGTTCTTTAAAGATCACTTGATTACTCACAAATGACTTTCTTTTATTATTGGTCATTTTAGTAAGTATATATTTCAGATAAATAGTAAACGGTGTCTTCGCTATTATAAAAAGTCTTAGAAGATTAAATTTTTCTTTCATTTTATTAAACCGATTTGTAATTTGAATAGATCTCGTTCAATGAAAAAGTTTGTGAGTATGGCTGAACTTAAGAAAGACAAAGTTGCACTTAACGCTGCTCCGGATATTCCAAATAAAGGAATGAATATTGTATTTAAGACAATAGATACAGCCCCACCGACTAAAGTCTGAATCAAAAATAATTTTGATTTTCTATAATTAATAATCCAAACTCCTTGTCCAACTCCAAGGAATACTGAGATGTTGGTAAACACGTGGATGGACAGGGCTGTTGATCCACTGATATATTTTGTTCCGTAAATTAATTGTATCAAATTCTCTCCTTGCCAAACGGTAAGGAGAGTTAATGTTACGCTAACAAGTATTAGTAATCTAAACATTGTTACCAATCTTTGAAGGAACAGTTGTTCGTTTTGTTCTTTAACTCTTGTTAGCGAAGGAAGTATGCTCGAATATACAGTATTTGCAATAATATACCAGCCAGTTGAAAGCGCAATCACAGCAGAATAAATCCCAAGCTCCATTTCCCCTAAAATATTCCGGATCATTACCTGGTCAATCCGCATATACACCATAACAGAAACTGAAGATAAAATAAAAGGCCATGACTCCTTCAATAATTTTCTTCCTCTTTCATTGACCTGCACCACCCACTTTTGCTCGCAACGAAAACGTTGATAGGAAAAATACAACGCTAAAGCGGCAATAGAAAACTCCACCAAAAAAGCCACAGCAAAATAAACAAGGGGAGCTTTGAGAGTAATAAATACAACTCGAAGGGAAGAAGAAATAAGGATGGCAATAAACTTAGCCAATACAGTTCTCCGACTTTGTGTTTGACTTTGAAACCATAAATCTATTGTATCGGCCGCTTGAAAAAGTAAGCTTCCTCCAATGAACAAAGCAAGCCACATATTTTCATTGCCCCATCCGTATATCAATACCATGAATACAACTAGTCCCAACCAACAGATCATACCCACAATCAATCGCATCATAAACGTGGTTCCTAATATCACCCCGGCTTCGTCTTTGTTTTTGGCAATGTCACGCACTACAATACCATCCAAACCCAACGTAGAAACCACTTGAAAAAAGGCTACAATAGCCAAAATGTAAGCAAGCTTTCCATACTCAGTAGGGCCAAGGTATCGAGCTACCCAAGCTCCAACAATTAAGGTAACCATTGCTTTAAAAACTTTATCTGCCATGAGCCATCCGCTATTGTGCAACACTGCAAATAAATTATGGCGCCCTTCCAGTTGTTGTCGAATTTTTTTGGGGAAAAAATTTAAGTAAAAGGGGTTTTGAAGGGACATTAATAATTTTTTTAAGGAAGGTAAGTTGGCGAACTCTACTTCATTTGATTTAAATACCAAATTACGGTTTTCCCTATACCACTTTCAAAATCTTCCACTGCCTTCCAGCCTAACTCATTCTCAATTTTACTGGCATCAATGGCGTACCGCTTATCATGCCCAGCACGATCTTTCACGTATGTAATCTGATGCTTGTAGGATTTACCGTTTGCATTTGGCTTTTCCTGATCAAGAATCCCGCAAATGGTTTGCACAATCTGGTTGTTTGTCCGCTCGTTACGACCACCAATGTTATAGGTTTCCCCGGCTACACCTATATTAAACGCCAATTCAATACCTTTGGCATGATCCAATACATATAACCAATCGCGTACATTCATCCCATCCCCATAAATAGGTATAGGTTGATTGGACAAAGCTTTGCGGATAATGGTTGGAATCAGCTTCTCATTATGTTGCCTGGGACCGTAATTATTAGAGCAGTTGGTAGTAACCACATTTAAACCGTAGGTATGAAAATAGCTACGAACCAGCAAATCACTACTGGCTTTGGAAGCTGAATACGGACTGTTAGGCGCATACGGAGTTTTTTCAGTAAACAATCCTTCGCTGCCTAACGTGCCATAAACCTCATCGGTTGATACATGCAAAAAACGATTGCTTTCTTTACCCTCTTTTATTTTAAACGGGGCGTTGAGCCAATGCTTGCGGGCCACATCCAGCAAAGTAAACGTACCATTTATATTGGTTCGTATAAAAGCCTCCGGGCCTGATATTGAATTATCCACGTGCGACTCTGCGGCAAAATGGATCACACCGGAAATATCATATTGTGAGAATAAAGAATCCACCAGATCTCTGTCGCAGATATCTCCCTTTATAAAAACATAACGATCATCTCCCTCAACTTCTTTCAGGTTATCCGGGTTGCCTGCATAGGTTAGCAAATCAAGATTAACCACGCGCAAACCAGGGTTATTCCTGATAAAATGAATTATAAAGTTGGAGCCGATAAACCCTGCCCCGCCTGTTACTAAAACTGTTTTCATTTTAAAATTCAAATTTTGCTTCACTTAGAAGCGGGTTCTTTTTGTCTTTATCAGATAGAATTAACTGGTCATGAGCCACCGGTAATGAAATACCTAACGCAGGATCAGTAAACAAAATTCCTCCTTCAGCCTGCGGTACATAGTACTCATCGCATTTATACATGATTTCAGCATAATCACCTAATACAATAAAGCCATGCGCAAAACCTTTGGGAACAAGTATCTGTTTCTTATTTTCGGCAGTTAGCTCAATTACATAATGCTTTCCAAAAGTAGGCTCGTTTCTTCTTAAATCTACCACCACATCCAGTATACTGCCTGCCAATACCCGTACCAGCTTGGTTTGTGCATAGGGCGCATTCTGAAAATGTAGTCCCCTTGCTACCCCTTGGGTTGAACGCGACTGGTTATCCTGAACAAAATTAATATCAAACCCGGCTTCCATCAGTGTTTTCCGGCTGAAAGATTCCATAAAATAACCCCGGCTATCCCCCAGCACTTTTGGTTCAAGTATCACCAGCCCGTTAAATCCTGTAGTGATGATTTTCATTTAACGGATAAACTTTTCATTAATTACCTTCATGAGATATTGGCCATATTGGTTTTTAAGCAAGGGTTTCGCCAGAATAGCAACCTGTTCTTTGGTTATGTATCCTTTACGATACGCGATCTCCTCCAGACAGGCTACCTTCAATCCTTGCCGCTCTTCTATTGACTCAATAAAATTGGAAGCCTGCAACATGGACTGGTGTGTACCTGTGTCGAGCCACGCCATGCCTCTGCCGAGGAGCTTTACGGTAAGTGATTTTTCATCCAGGTAAATTCTATTCAAATCCGTAATCTCCAGCTCACCGCGAGGGGACGGTTTTACCTGTTTTGCCTTCTCTACAACAGTATTGTCGTAGAAGTATAAGCCGGTAACAGCATAATTTGATTTGGGTTCTTTAGGTTTCTCTTCAATCGATAGCACATTGCCTTGCTCATTAAACTCAGCTACCCCATAACGTTCGGGGTCGTTTACATAATAGCCAAACACAGTCGCACCCTTTTGAACCTGGCCGGCTTCAACCAAAAGCTTTGAAAAGTTATACCCGTAAAAAATATTATCCCCCAAAACGAGACAGGCCGAGTCTCCATTCAAAAATGTTTCACCTATTAAAAATGCCTGCGCAAGGCCATCTGGCGAAGGCTGCTCGCGGTATTCAAAACGCACACCCAAGTGCGAGCCATCGCCCAGCAAACTCTTGAAAAGCGGTAAATCGTGCGGAGTAGAAATGATTAGTATTTCACGGATGTTGGCCAGTAATAAAACCGACAACGGGTAATAAATCATCGGTTTATCGTAAATAGGTAAAAGCTGCTTGGAAACAGCCTTTGTAAGCGGGTATAATCGTGTGCCCGAACCTCCTGCCAGAACTATTCCTTTCATCTGTTAATAATTTTTTGTTTGAGGTTCCCGATAGCTATCGGGAGAATGGCCTGGATTATCATACCGTTGGGGTGCAGAGCATCTTAATGGCCATTTCATGCGTTTATAATTGTTTTTTAGCGGTCACATGGAATCTCCTGAACATTATCCGATGGGTGAACGCAGTGCATGTCGATTTCATTTTAAGTTTTTTGCAAGATAAAAAGGCTTGTTCCCGAAAGAAAGCCCGTTAAGATAGTCCATGAATTTTTTTCTCCCATTGCCAGGCATGCTTCAGCGATTGACCCAGGTCATATTGGGGGTTCCAACCCAGTGACTTCACAATTTTTTCAGGATTGGCATATACTTTCTCCACATCGCCCGGCCTGCGCGGGCCGATTTTATAATTAAGATTAACACCTGTTGCCTCAATGAACTTCTGTACCAATTCCAAAACAGAAACTCCCTTACCGGTTCCCAGGTTAAATGCTTCAAAAACTTTACCTGCCTTTAAGTCTTCCAGGTACTGAATGGCATTTACGTGTGCCGAGGCCACATCGCACACATGAATAAAGTCGCGCACACAAGAGCCATCGGGAGTATCATAATCGTTACCAAAAACGGTAAGCTGAGCGCGGACTCCCGCTGCCGTTTGAGTTACATACGGCACCAGGTTGTTGGGCACACCAATCGGCAATTCACCAATCAACCCGGAGGGGTGTGCGCCAATCGGGTTAAAATACCGAAGTGAAGCTACCCGTATTCCTACAGTAGCCATGTCTTCAAGAATATGCTCACAAAGCTGCTTGCTTGCTCCGTATGGTGATTCTGCCTTTTTAAATGGTGCCGATTCATCAACGGGGATATAATCGGGCTGCCCATATACCGTGCAGGATGATGAAAATATCAGATCACGAACCCGGTATTGTTTCATCGCTTCGAGCAATGTCATCAACGAGCCTACATTATTTTGATAATACATCAGCGGTTTTTCTACTGATTCGTTTACAGACTTATAGGCGGCAAAATGTATTACGGAATCAAATTGATTGGCCTCAAACAAGCTTTTCATAGCCGAAGCATCCAGGCAATCAATCTTATGAAAACTGAACTCCTTACCTGTAATTGATTTTATTCCCTCCACAATCCTTAGCTCGCTGCGTTCTAAGGAATCGATAACGGTTACTTCATAACCGGCATTTAATAGCTCCACTACCGTGTGCGCGCCTATATAACCCGCTCCACCTGTTACCAGTACATGATTTTTCTTCTTCACGATCAGGTTCTTTAAAGTCTTGCTGTTACAAATGTCTTGTCCAAAAAGCCCTTCACATCGTAAACTATGGTTTTCGGGCTTTTTATGGCAGACCACTTCAAATCCTTAAACTCGTTATGACTTACTGCCAATACAATAGTTGAATATGTTTTATCCAACTGAGCAGTAAGGCTCAAACCATACTCATGTTTCACCTCTTCGGCATCTGCATGCGGGTCATAAACTTCCACATCAGCGCCAAAGCTTTGTAGCTCCCTGATCACATCAATAGCCCGGCTGTTGCGTATGTCCGGACAGTTTTCTTTGAAGGTTATACCCAGCACAAGCACCTTGGCTTTATTCACTGCCAGGTCGTTTTGTGTCATCAGCTTAATCACACGATTGGCAATGTGAACACCCATGTTGTCGTTTATTCTTCGGCCAGCCAGGATAACCTGTGGATGATAACCCAGGCTATCAGCCTTGTAGGTAAGATAATAAGGATCCACACCAATGCAATGCCCGCCTACAAGGCCCGGCTTGTAGGGCAAAAAGTTCCATTTTGTTCCGGCTGCTTCCAGCACTTCATGAGTATCGATATTCATCTTTTCGAAGATCAGCGAAAGCTCATTCACAAATGCGATATTGATATCGCGCTGTGAGTTTTCAATTACTTTTGCGGCTTCGGCAACTTTTATAGATGAAGCCTTATGCGTCCCCGCTTTAATGATTTTTTTATAAAGCTGGTCTACGCGCTCGGCAACTTCGGGCGTGCTGCCACTGGTAACTTTTTTAATGTTCGGCAAGCGATGCTGTTTATCTCCCGGATTAATGCGTTCGGGTGAGTATCCGCAAAAGAAATCAACATTGAATTTCAACCCACTGAACTTTTCCAGTACAGGCACGCAATCTTCTTCGGTACAACCCGGGTAAACGGTTGATTCATAAATTACAACATCTCCTTTTTTCAAAACCTTACCAACCGTTTCACTTGCTTTTTTTAAAGGCGTAAGATCTGGCGTCTTAAATTCGTCAACGGGAGTTGGCACCGTTATTATAAAATAATTTACCGACCGCAAATCTTCAGGATTGCTGGAGTATGTAAGTCTTTTTGACTCGAAAAATTCAGCGCTATCTACTTCGAGCGTTCGGTCAAAACCCGTTTTTAATTCTTCGATACGCTCTTTATTGATATCAAAACCTACGACATCTATAATTTTACCAAATTCTACAGCCAGCGGTAGCCCCACATAGCCCAAACCAATCACTCCGATTTTTTCCATTTCAAATTCTAAATCTTATAGTATATCTTATACCAATCCACAAAATTGCTAATGCCCGTTTCAATTGACGTGCCTGGCTTGAATCCAACATCCCGTATTAAATCATCCACATCAGCGTATGTTGCCGGCACATCTCCATCCTGAAGGGGCAGGAAATTTTTTACAGCCGTTTTACCAAGCTTTTGTTCCAATACTTCAATAAAATGAAGCAATTGAACCGGCTTGTTATTACCTATATTATAAATCCTATAAGGGGCAAAACTGGTGGCCGGATCTGGCTTAACACCATTCCAGTCAGGATTACCTTTAGGGATATTAGGAATTAAACGAACTATGCCCTCCACAATATCATCTACATAAGTAAAATCCCTTAACATTTCTCCGTTGTTGAAAACATCAATAGGGCGTCCTTCCAAAATGGCTTTCGTAAAAAGAAAAAGCGCCATATCCGGCCTGCCGTAAGGCCCGTATACCGTAAAAAATCGTAAGCCCGTGGTGGGGATATTGTATAGGTTAGAATACGAATGAGCCATTAGCTCGTTTGCCTTTTTACTCACCGCATAAAGCGCCAATGGGTGATCCACATTATCGTGAACAGAAAAAGGCATCTTTCTGTTTGCCCCATACACTGAACTGGATGAAGCGTAAACAAGATGTTTAACCGGGTAATTGCGGCAAGCCTCCAGGATATTTAAAAAGCCGGTAAGGTTACTATTCAAGTAGGCGTATGGATTTTGAAGAGAGTACCGAACGCCAGCCTGGGCTGCAAGGTTAACTACAAAATCAAATTTACCGGTTGAGAACAGTGAATCTATTCTATCCTTATCCTCAAGGTTGATTTTATGGAACGAGAAGCCCGGCAGCTCTTTCAGAATAGACAGCCTTGACTCTTTAAGGGTTACATCATAATAATCATTCAGGTTATCCAACCCAATAACCAGGTATCCGGACTCCAACAGTCGTTTGCTTAAATGAAACCCGATAAACCCGGCAGCGCCTGTTACTAAAATTCGTGTTGAACTCACAAAACAGAAGATTTTGGCCCCAAAAGTACACCAAATCTGATTAGATTTGCACGAGTTAAAACTAAAACATGAGCGAAAAGAAGCCTGCCGTTTCCGCGGATGAAATTGATCTTATTGAACTTGTGGTGAGCATTCTGAAGTTTTTAAACAAAAATTTCATTGTCTTTTCAGGATTTATTTTGCTTGGACTTGGGCTTTCGATAGGAATGTACTCGATATCAACCCGGGTCTATGAAAGCAAGATGATTTTACAATCCGATATTTTAACGGAATCATATGCGGAGCGTATTACCGAAAGCCTGGATAGGTTAATTAAAGAAGAGAACAGAAAAATGCTGTCCACCCGACTAAACATTACCGAAGAGGAAGCACAAAAAATAAGTAAAATTGAAATCGAAAGTGTAAAACAAACATCAACCTCAAAAGAGAAGGATGAATCCATTTTCATTATCACTTGCGAAATAAAAGAAAAATCAATTTTACCCAAACTGCAAGACGGCATTATAGCTCTGCTCAGAAATAATGAATTCGTAAAAATCCGGGTAAAGCAACGCGAAACCTATTACACCAGCTTAATTGCCAAAATTCAGGAAGAAATCAATTCGTTAGATAGCCTGAAACAACGTCTTTTTCAGGGTAAACCGATTTACGGTAAAAGTGCTGAAATGATGCTGGTGGAACCAACCAGCATTTACTCAAAAATTATTGATTTAAGTAAAGAACAAATCAATTATAAGAATGCACTTGAGCTTGTAAACAGCATTCAGTTGGTAGAGGGTTTTACTGCCTTCGAAAAACCTGCAAAACCTAAGCTCTCAATTTCTCTCATAATTGGTTTTGCGGGTGGTTTGTTTCTTGCGTTCTGCTTTATCGGAGTAAAGTGGGTGCGGCAGGTAATTAAAGAATAACGTGATAGTAACTCTCTTTTTTAAGGAGCTTACGCTGGAGTTGAGAAAGAAATCTGTAATCTCCGGTCTTGCGCTATACCTGTTCAGCACAGCATTTATCTGTTACCTTTCTTTCAGCTTAAAGCAAAACCAGATCACCCCGTTAGTATGGAGCGCTCTGTTCTGGGTAACCATACTTTTTTCGGTTATCAACACGGTGGCCAAAAGCTTTATCGGTGAAAAAAAAGGTCGCGGGATTTACTATTACTCAATCGCATCGCCTGCGGCTATCCTGCTCTCCAAAATGTTGTATAACTTTTTGCTGATCTCGATACTGGCTTTTGCCGGCTGGCTGTTGTTTGTAGTGCTGCTGAAGAATCCGCTCACCGATCATACCTTGTTTGGCATTACGCTGCTGCTGGCAGCGCTCGGCTTTTCCGCTTCCCTCACCATGCTATCGGCCCTCGCAGCCAAAGCCAATCATAGCAATATTCTGATGGCGGTACTCGGCTTTCCGGTGGTTATCTCGGTGTTGCTCATCGCCATTAAGGTTACCAAAAACTGTATTGACGGACTGGATCGTTCGGTGAGCTACCCCGAACTTCTTACACTCCTGGCAATTAATTGCTTAGTGGCGGCAACGTCTTACTTGCTCTTCCCGTATATTTGGCGCAGTTAGCGCTCTTTAAGGCAAGGTTTATCAACAGCTTACTATGAACAAATTCAAATTGGAATGGTGGAAGGTGGTAACGATCATACTCCTGTATTATACCGTGATAGGTGGGTTTCTCATTCCTGTACCAAGGCTGCATATTCTCAACGAAAGCATCCGCATGAACTATTTCCATGTTCCCATGTGGTTTGCGATGATGTTTCAGTTTACTTATTCCGTTTGGGCATCCATTCAATACCTGCGTACGAATAACATAACATTCGATGACAGGGCGATTGAATCTGTAAAAGTGGCTTTCCTCTTTGGCGGTTTGGGGTTAGTTACCGGCATGCTTTGGGGAAATGCAACGTGGGGAACGTTTTGGACCAACGATCCCAAGCTTAACAATACAACCATCGGCCTTTTGATTTACTCCGCCTATTTCGTTTTAAGAGCTTCCTTAGAAGATGAAACGCAACGAGGCAGGTTCAGCGCTGCCTATAACATATTCGCGTACATGGTTTTTATTCCACTGATTTATATACTCCCCCGAATGACAGACTCACTTCACCCCGGAAGCGGTGATAACCCCACTTTCAGATTATTTGATACTTCTCATAACATGAAATTAGTGGTCTATACCGCCATCATTGCCTTTATCGCATTAGGGTGGTGGTTTCTAACCCTGTTCCTGAGATTACGGTCTTTAAAAAAGCTACAAGATGAAGCGATTTAGAATTATCAGTTTGGTTGCCCTGGTTTTGGGGACACTGGAATCATTTTCTCAATCTCCCGAAAAGGTTGAAATGGCAGACATTTTAAGGCAGGATGGAAAAATTTATACCGTAGTTGCCGGGATACTGATTATTTTAACTGCCATGATTATCCTGCTTATCCGGGTTGACAGGAGAATCTCCAAAATCGAAAAAAAGCTACCCCCCGGTTCTCATTCCTGATCCAATTTCGTTTAGTTAAGACCCTGATCTTCCTCTCCTTTGGAGAGGACAGGAGGTGAGGCCATAAAAAAAGCTTAACTAAACGAAATTGGATTCCGGGTGAAAATCACAACTTTTTAACAACTCAAGTTGATTTTGACCGTACCTTTGCAGTCCGGTAAAATCAGGAGATTATGAAGAAGTCGCACATTTTTGCCCTTGTTGTTATTGCAGCCGCTATTGGGATCATCATTGCCAATACCGGTGATGCCAGCACTTATGTATCGTTCGACCAGGCCTACCAGATGGCCTCCAACGGGAACACCACAAAATTACACGTGGTGGGCGATCTTAAAAAAGATGCCAACGGCAATATTGTAGGCATCGAAAAAAGCGCTGATAAGCTTTCATTCTCCTTCATACTGGTGGATGAAAACCAGAAAGAGCAAAAAGTGTATTACAACGAGCCCATGCCGCCCGATTTTACCCGCTCCGAAAAAGTGGTGGTTATCGGCAGCTACCAGAACAATTCGTTTGTAGCCAGCAAAATCCTGCTCAAGTGCCCTTCCAAATACCAGGAAGAAAAAATCAATACCAGCAGCCTTTGACATCCGTACTTAAATCTGCGCAGTAATGCATTACTTCATTGGCGACCTGGGGCACCTTTTCATTATCCTCTCATTTGTTACTTCTCTTATCAGCGTATTCGCTTACTGGAAAACCATTTACAGTACCGATAGCCTGCGCGAGCCATGGCGCAAAAATGCACGTGTAGCATTTTACACGCACCTCGTTGCTGTGCTGGGTGTGGTGGTTTGCCTGTTTGTGATCATTTACCAGCACTACTTTGAATATCACTACGCCTACAGCCATTCTTCGCGGCAACTGCCGGCTCAATACATGGTGTCCTGCTTTTGGGAAGGCCAGGAAGGCAGCTTTTTATTGTGGATTTTCTGGCAGGCATTAATCGGCATTGTGCTTATTCACACCCAAAAAAAATGGGAAGCGCCCGTGATGGTGGTCTTCAGCTTAGTGCAGGCTTTTCTCGCTTCAATGATTCTGGGAGTTGTTATTCCCTTCCTCGATCTTAAGCTGGGGAGCTCGCCTTTCATTTTGCTGCGCGATGCCATTGACGATCCTATCTTCAGCATTCAGCCTGATTTTATTCCGAAAGATGGCAGCGGACTGAATCCGTTGCTTCAAAACTATTGGATGGTAATACATCCGCCTACTTTATTTCTCGGCTTCGCGTTAACGCTTGTACCCTTTGCATTTTGCATGGCCGGCTTGTGGCAAAAGCAGTATGCCGAATGGATCAAGCCTGCCCTGCCGTGGACGCTGCTTGGAGCCGGCATATTAGGGCTTGGTATTTTAATGGGCGGATACTGGGCTTATGAAACCCTGAACTTTGGCGGATACTGGAACTGGGACCCGGTTGAAAACGCGGTATATGTGCCGTGGCTGATCATGATTGCGTCTATCCACACCATGATCGTTTACAAGAATAGCCAAACTGCACTTAAAAGCTCTGTTATCTTAACGATTGCTGTGTTTGTACTGATTCTCTACTCCACATTCTTAACCCGCAGTGGTATTTTGGGCGATGCTTCCGTGCATTCCTTTACCGATTTAGGTTTATCCGGCCAGTTGCTGATCTATCTTTTGTTCTTCACAGTTGCTGCCATTGTATTGGCTATTGTACGCTGGAAGCATATCCCTTCATCACAAAAAGAAATAACCGTTTACTCGCGCGAGTTCTGGATTTTTATTGGCGCTACTCTTCTGTGCTTTACCGGGTTCCAAGTTATCTATCCTACATCCTACCCGGTAATAAATGAAATGGGTAGCTGGGTTGGTTTAGACTTACGGTTAGCTGTACCCGGAGACCGGCAGGTTCAATATTACTCCCGCTTTCAAATCTGGTTCGGGGTGCTGATAGCCCTCGGCTCAGGCACCGCGCAGTTTTTCTGGTGGCGTAAAATAGATAAGCATTCGCTGACAAAAGAATTGCTCTACCCGTTTTTGATCTCACTTATTGTATTCGCTGTTATCATTTCGCTTGGGCGGATATACAAGCCGGCTTACATGGCGCTTACCTTAGCCGGTGTTTACCTGATCGTGTCCAACCTGAAAGTGCTGTTCGCGGTAAGCAAGGTAAACAAATCGCTTTCGGGCGGAGCGGTGGCTCACATTGGCGTGGGATTGATGCTGATCGGCATCATGTTCTCAGCCGGGTACTCGCAGGTGGTATCGCTCAACAACACGGGCATGCTTATTTCAAAAGACCTGCCTACCGAGTTTAACCGCGATAACCTGCTGCTGTTTATCCACGAAACACGCACCATGGCCGGTTACGAAATTGAATACCTGGGCGAACGGGTTAAGCCCAACGGCATAAACGGCTATGTAAGCAAAAACCATATTGATCTCACAACCGATCCGTACAAAGTGGTAGCCACGCAAGACATTTACTTTAAAGACAAGAAAATCCTGAATGCCCGCGATACATTCGCGATCAACCCGGAAAACACCTTCTATGAAGTAGAGCTTCGCAAAGATGGCAAAGTGGCTGCCGTGCTGTTCCCGCGTGTGCAAATCAACCCCGCTATGGGCGGATTTGTCGCTTCACCGGATATTGAGCGCCATGCCGGCCGCGATTTATATACACACGTATCGTTACCGATGAGCCGTGAAGAAGAGCCCGAGTGGAGTGAGCTGACTGAAGAACGTGTGCACCTGAATCAGCCGTTTTTCGTAAACGATTATGTGGCCGTTTTGGAAGAAGTAGTTCGCATACACGAGATAGACGGCTTTAAGCTGGATGAAGAAGATGTAGCCGTTAAGGCCAAAATCAAGGTAACAGGCGAGCGCGATGAATACTATGCCGAACCTGTCTTCCTGATCCGTAACAAAAGCCAGGTAGGGCGCATCCCGTCTGAAATAAACGATCTGGGCGTAAAGATTACCCTGCTCAACATTCACCCGGATAGTGGTGAGTTTTCGCTCGGGGTCAACACCCGCCAAAAGGATTGGGTGATTATCAAAGCCATTGAAATGCCGCTTATTAATGTGTTGTGGCTGGGCACCGGTGTGCTTATGGTCGGCTTTACTGTTGCAATGGTGCGCAGGTTTAAGGATTTTCGTAAGGAGAATAACTCCTGATCACCGCTATGCGTAAATCTGTTTTAATTACCACCCTGCTTGCAGGCACGCTGGATATTGTGGCGGCCTGCATCCATGCTTATGTTGCCAATGGCGTAACGCCTGCGCAGGTTTTAACCTATATCGCAAGCGGACTGCTTGGAAAAGCCGCTTACTCCGGTGGCATAGAAGTTCAGCTTCTTGGATTGGCAGCACATTACCTCATTGCGTTTGCCTGCACTTTCAGTTTTTATTGGGCTTACCCGAAATGGCGCATGCTGCACATCAGCACAGCGCTGAATGCCTTCCTGATCTGTATTACAGCCTGGCTGGTAACTACACAGGTTGTGGTTCGGTTCAGCTACATTGGCCTCCAACCTGTTATAACAAGCAAAGCCTTGATTGCGATAGCTATTCTGTTTGTCTGTATCGGGTTGCCGATTGCCTGGCGGGCCGGGCAGTATTTCAAACGTAAAGACCTATAACACCAAGACCTATAAGGTTTTGGAAACCTTATAGGTCTAAAGGCTGACAGAAGTATTTATATTGCACTTCAATCACAATACTATGAAAGCACACCTGTTCCTGCTGACATTTCTTTTCTCCGTAAAAAGCTTTTCGCAACCGGAACGGGCAAGCCAGGAATTACAGGCGCTGGCCGATGAGCTTAAAACCGTTGGCCTTGCTGTGGCTGTGGTCAAAAAAGGAGAGATCGTTTACACCAAAAACTTCGGATGGCAGGATGCAGCGAAACAAATTCCGCTCAGCGACAGCAGCATCTTTCGCATTGCTTCTATCTCCAAATCGTTTTCGGCAACAGCCATTATGCAACTTGTTGAAAAAAAGAAACTGAGTTTAGATGACGACATTAGTAAATTGATTGGCTTTACGATAAGAAACCCCAACTATCCCGATAAGGTAATTACGTTGCGCATGGTTATGTCGCACACATCCGGCATCAGCGATCGCAATGGGTATTTTACATTAGATGTGATCAACCCGGCCAAAAACCCCGACTGGGCAAAATGTTACAACAGCGAACCCGGCTCACAATACGAGTATTGCAATCTTAACTACAACATAACAGGCACCGTAATCGAACGTGTATCGGGCGAACGTTTTGATGTGTATATCCGCAAGCATATTATCAAGCCCCTTGGGCTATATGGCGGACATAATGTTGATTCGCTGGATGCACGCAGGTTTGCCACGCTTTATACATACGACTCTGCCCTCGGCCTTAAACCCGAACCACAGGCGTATGCTTCCAGAAGTGAGCAAATAAAGAATTACGAGTTTGGTTACAGCACCCCGATCTTTTCGCCCACAGGCGGAGTAAAAATCGGGGCGCAAGACCTTGCCCGTTACATGACCATGCACATGAATTATGGCGCGTACAAAGGCAAAAGAATAATCTCGCGCAAAAGCGCCAAAACCATGCAGCAGGTTATAGCAGAAGAGGCCGGCTACGGGCTTGCCATCAGCACAGTAAGCACATTAATACCCGGAACAATTTTAAAAGGACATACCGGCTCGGCCTATGGCTTATACAGCGCGATGTTTTTCAATCCGAAAAAGAAATACGGGTTTGTGGTAATTACCAACGGTTGCCTGCCTGATACACAACCCGGTATGCGTCCTGTGCAGAAAAAAACCATCGGAATTTTGTACGATAATTTTGTGGAGAAGTAGTCCGACCAGGGCTGACGCATCTTATTTTTTAACCACATAGAAGCATAGAAGACATAGATTTTTTGATATACTCTTATGTGAACTATGTGCCTATGTGTTTAAAATTTGTGATTTTATGACATTTCAAAATTTAGATGCGTCAGCCCTGGTAGTCCGACCCCTGACACAATATCATTAGTTTAATTATTTGTACTTTTACCAAACCCGTTCATTGTTTGATGCACCATCAAAGCCGTTGCAGGTTCTTCCCGATAGCCATCGGGAAGATTAATAAGGAACCGTGTGCAAATCACGGGCTGTCGCGCAACTGTAATCCCGTCCCGCACCTGCGGGAAAAGCTTTGTTCAATAATGCCATTGCCCCGACACATCGGGGCGAGAAGGCGGACAAAGTCGGGGAAGCCAGGAGACTTGCCAGCAACGCATTGACCATTGCTTTCGCGAAATGAAGCACCCGTCAGGCATAGATACTTTTTCGGAATCCCCGTTCCCGGATTCCGTATGTTATTTCCTTTCCTGTTTTCAATCGCGTAAGCACGGTGATTAAACCGTTGCACGGAACAACTATGTTTCACTTAAACAAAAGCACTATGCTTACGCACAACCTTGGCTACCCGCGCATTGGCAGCCAACGCGAACTCAAAAAGGCCAGTGAAAGTTACTGGTCAGGAAAATCAACCTTAAAAAATTTACTGGCAGTAGGCCGCAACATCCGGCAGGAAAACTGGCTGTTGCAAAAACAAGCCGGCATCGACCTTATTCCGAGCAACGACTTTTCGTTTTACGATCAAGTACTCGATATGTCGCTTACGGTAAACGCCATTCCTGCACGCTACCACGAAGTGGTCCTCAACAAAGAGAACACCGAGCACGATTTGTATTTCGCTATGGCACGGGGCTATCAAAAAAATGGTCTTGATATTACAGCGATGGAAATGACCAAATGGTTCGATACCAACTACCACTACATCGTGCCGGAATTTTATAAGAACCAGCCATTCAAGCTCTTTTCCACGAAAGTGATTGATGAGTTTTACGAAGCCAAACAACTCGGTATCATCACCAAACCTGTACTCATCGGGCCTGTATCTTATTTATTATTGGGCAAAGAAAAAGAAAGCGGCTTCAACCGCCTTGACCTTATCAAAAACCTGCTGCCGGTTTACACCGATCTGCTGAAACGCCTCGATAAATTAGATGCGCAGTGGATCCAGTTCGATGAGCCTTTCCTCGCGATGGACTTATCCGAAAAGGCCAAAGAAGCATATCGTTTTGCATATGCTGAAATCAAACGCGCGTTCCCTTCGCTCAAAATAATTGCAGCCACCTATTTCGATGGCTTGCGCGATAACGCAGCGCTGGCTGCATCATTGCCCGTATGTGCCTTGCATGTTGACTTGGTTCGCTATCCGCAACAACTTGATGATGTATTAAAAGCCTTACCGGAAAAAATGAGTCTTTCGCTGGGCGTAGTGGATGGCCGCAACATCTGGAAAAACGATTATACCAAATCGCTTGTGCTGATCGAGCAAGCGGTAAACAAATTAGGCGAAACGCGTGTGCTTATTGCACCTTCATGCTCCCTGCTGCACACTCCGTGCGATCTTGATCTGGAAACCAACGAAAAAACATTGCTTCCCGAAATCAAAAACTGGATGGCCTTTGCCAAACAAAAGCTGAGTGAAGTGGTTACACTTAAAAAGCTTTCGTTACCTGCGACAAAAGCCGAAGCCGCCTTACAGCTTACCGAAAACCAACAAGCTGTCGCCAGCCGCAAGGCATCCGCACGCATTCACAAGCCGGAAGTAAAAAAACGGCTCGAAGCCATTACCGCTAATGATGAGCAGCGTAAAAGTCCGTTTGCCGTGCGCCAGAAAAAACAACAGCAGGCATTAAACCTTCCGTTGTTCCCGACTACCTCCATTGGTTCATTCCCTCAAACCGATGAAGTGCGAAGCTGGCGTGCCAGATGGAAAAAGGGCGAGCTGACAGAAGAGCAATACGACCAACTGCTGGAAGCTGAAACGGAAAAAGCCGTAAAGTGGCAGGAAGAAATCGGCATCGATGTACCCGTGCATGGCGAGTTTGAACGCAACGACATGGTGGAATACTTTGGCGAACAGCTTGACGGATACGTGTTCTCGAAAAACGGCTGGGTGCAGAGCTATGGCTCACGTTGTGTAAAGCCTCCTATTATTTATGGCGATGTATCACGGCCTAACCCGATGACGGTGAAGTGGACAACCTTTGCACAATCGCTTACCGGTAAGCCGATGAAAGGCATGCTCACCGGGCCGGTTACCATTCTGCAATGGTCGTTCGTGCGCGATGACCAGCCGCGCAGAGACACGTGTATACAAATTGCTTTAGCCATTCGCGATGAAGTGCAGGACTTGGAAAAGGCAGGCATTAAAATCATACAGATCGATGAACCTGCCATTCGCGAAGGGCTGCCTTTGCGCAGAGCTGACTGGAACGAGTATTTGGATTGGGCAGTACGCGCCTTCCGCATTGCATCAACCGGTGTAAACGATGAAACACAAATCCACACGCACATGTGCTACTCCGAGTTTAACGACATCATCCGCAGCATTGCCGATATGGACGCGGATGTAATTACCATCGAAACTTCGCGTTCGCAGATGGAGCTGTTAGACGCCTTTGTGGATTTCAAATACCCGAACGAGATAGGCCCCGGTGTATATGATATTCATAGTCCGCGTGTGCCCACTTCGGAAGAGATGCTGGCCTTGCTTGAAAAAGCATTGAAGCTGTTGCCCGCGCGTAACCTTTGGGTAAACCCGGATTGCGGCTTGAAAACACGCAAGTGGCCGGAAACCGATGCCGCCATGCGCAACATGATCCAGGCAGCGAAGCAACTAAGAACCGTAACGGAATCCGTTCCGTCAGTTTAAATTAATATGGACGCAGGCATTTTGCGCTGCGTCCATTTCTCTTCTTATGACGGACACGCACGAGAAGCACGAACGTAAATTTTGTCCGCGTTGTAAAGCGGAGTTCACCTGCAAGGTAGGCGATGTGGCCAACTGCCAATGCAGCACAGTAACCCTTTCGCACGAGGAGCAAATTTACCTGAACAAAAAATTCGGTGATTGTTTGTGTGCCGCATGTATGAAGAAAGAAAAAAGCGAATATGCGCAGAATCAGTTCAACAGGAAACTCGAAAGCCTTTTGAAGAACGGAAATTATCCTTCGGCATGAAAGCAAAATCAAAACAGCTTGTTCATCACCCGTTGCTGTGCTGGGATATTGTAACGATGCAGCAGGCAGCGCGCCTGCGCAAAAAGGAATTTGACCCGCTCTTTCAGCTAAAAGCAGAATATGATTGGGGCATTGACCTGAACGCACTATTGCAACAGCCGTTTGATGCCATTGTGCTTACCGATGTTCAGCAGACCATTCTCTGGGTAAGCAACGGCTTTAAAGCCATGACGGGTTATGATCCGAAATTCGCCATTGGTAAACGACCGGAATTTTTACAGGGTAACGAAACCAGCGCGGTCATCAAAAAACAGATTCGTGAAAAAATTTTACAGCACGAACCTGTTTCAGGTTCTTTGGCCAACTATAAAAAGAACGGCAAGCCTTACCTGTGCCGGCTACAAATTTTCCCTCTTCTAAATCAACACAAACAACTTAAACATTTTATTGCTTTAGAGCAGGAAATAAAACATTTACACTATGAACGATCGCATCGAAAAATCAACCACCCGTATTTTTAAAACCGTATTCCCCAACACTACCAACCATTACGACACCATGTTTGGCGGAACGATGATGGCCTTAATGGACGAAGTGGCTTTTATGACGGCCACACGCTACAGCCGGTTGCGCATGGTTACTGTTTCATCTGACAAAATTGACTTTAAGAAGCCAATACCGCATGGAACAATAATTGAGCTGGCAGGATACGTCATCCACGTGGGTAACACCAGCCTGAAAGTTCATGTGGATATTTATATTGAGCAGATGTACGCAGACGCAAGGGAATTGGCCGTATCCGGAAACTTTACCTTTGTGGCGATTGATGAGCATAAGAAGCCGGTGAGGATTTTTTAGACAATCAAACCGCATTCGTATTGACTATCCCTCGTGCCGGATCGCTTTGACCGGGTTAGCTATTGCCGCTTTCAATGTTTCATATCCCACATTTGCACAGATGCCCAACCCAATAGAATTACAAATGTTGAGTTCACAACTGTCAGCCCCAATATTGCCAATACTATGTTGGTGGCAGCGATTAATTCAATAGGTTATAAGCCAAGATATCTCCAAAATTCTTCTATGATATATTCTTCCTTTCCAGAGTTTGTGAAAAATACGAATCCAAAATTCTCATCAGGATAAACTTCAAACCTTCCTGTAAAACGGTTTCCATTATTTCCTGAATGATAATACTTTGGTCCAAATGGTGTTTCTCTGCTAAAAACACTTAATCCAACTGATTGGGAAGAATTTATTTGGAATTGTTTTGCACACATTTCTTTGAACAAAGTTGTTACATAAACAGAGGACAAAAATTTAGCGAAATCTTCTGCATTTGTCATAAGCCCGAAAGCTGGATGGGCTTCCGTAGACATATTTCTGCCAGTTGGATTTAGGCCTTCGTGTCCAGTCGTCATATTTTTTTTGGTAAATTCATTCTCAACGAAAGAAGAATGCCCCATTTCGTATTTCTTGATAAGAAGGCTATCGAGAACTTCATTTAAGTTTTTCTGTCTTATTTTTTCAACGACCTTTCCCAAATATTCAAATGCTTCTCCAGAATAGGTATGTCGTGTTCCTGGATTGGCTTCAAACTGAAGTTTGTTTGTCCGCCAATTTGGAAGACCTGTTGTATGAGAAAGTACCATTCTTGCTGTAATCTCTTTGCTTCTTGGGTCGTATGCTAAATCTTCAAATGGCAAATATTCATATAATGGCTTATCCAATTCAACTTCACCATTCTTGTTTAGTATCATTACTGCATAAGCAAAAAACGGTTTGCTAATAGAGGCTGCTTCAAATAATGTGTTCGCATCTACTGCTGTCGAATCTTTTAAATTCTTATAGCCATAATTTTGGTGAAAAACCACATCATCTCCGTTTATTAGTGCTATTGATAATGCGGGGATGTCAAGCGAGTCTATCAGTTGGCGGATAAACATATCAAAATCCTCTCTACTTACTTCTTTGTTTCCTAACAGTTTGAACTTTTCAAAATCTATGGAGCTATCATGTAGAGCCGTGTCTGATTGTTCAGTCGTATTGGTTTTATCATTTATACAGCCTGAAAGCACAAAAAGTGCTGTAAATAGAATTACATTTATTTTGCTCATTTGTTTTTTAATAGATGAAGGTTTCTTGAAATTGTTACAGTATTTTATTCATTGCCACCAACTCTTCAACATGCAACACATGAAAAATCTACAAGACTACCCCTCGTGCCGGATCGCCTTGACCGGGTTAGCTATTGCCGCTTTTAATGTTTCATATCCCACAGTAATTAATGTGATTACGGCAATCACCACCAGCGCACCGCCAAACACGGTTACGGACAAGGGCGTTCGATAGACAAAATTCTCCAACCAGTTTCGCGTGAGGAAGTACGCAACCGGCACACCGACAATGCTGGCGATGAGCAACAGTTTGCCAAACACGGTTAGTAATAGCAACAAGATTTGACCATTGCTGGCGCCCAGTGTTTTTCGGATACCGATTTCTTTAGTGCGCTGCTCGGCCATAAAGGAAGCAAGCCCGTACAATCCTACACATGCTACTAAAATCGCCAGCCACGAAAATTTTTCTACTAGGGCGGCCACGCGCACTTCATTCGCATACATGCGGCCAAATTCATCATCAATAAACCAGTAGTGGAAGCCGTAATCGGGAAAAACCTGTTTCCATTTTTTCTCCAGCTCGCCCATCTTTTGCGCCATGTTCTCCACAGGCATTCGCACATAAATGATGCGGTCGTTGCCATGCGGTTTGGGAGCGATGACCAGAGGGTCAATTTTAAAATTCACCGAGCGGAACGGGAAATCCTGCACCACGCCAATTACCGTTCCGTGCACCGGCTGTTGCGTGGCATCGGGGGGGCTAAAGCTGGGCGCAATGCGCGGGCGGACAACCTCCTTGCCGATGATGTCTTCGGGTGTTGTGTTGAGCGAGCGCACGGCCGACTCGTTTAACAGTACGGCCGAGCTGTCGGCAACATTTTCCAGGTCAAAGGTTCTGCCCGCAATAATTTTCAGGTTGAATGTTTGCGGAAAATTAAAATCACCATTCAACTGGAACCATTCAAATTTCTGGTCGCTCAGGTCGGGAAACTCAACCTGCATGTCCTGGGTCGGGAAATTGTCCTGCCGGGGCAGGTGATTGGCCAGCGTAACATCTTCGATCTGCGGGTCTTGCAGGATAAGATTTTTATACGACTGATACTGCGCATCAGTAGCGCTGCCCTGCCTGCCGGCAGGCGAGGCGCTGAATCCGCCATAGCGTATGCTCACGATTTGATTGCCGGCTTCGTTCAGCTTCGAGTAACGCATTAAGTCCATCTGGTTCACTACGATGAACGTGCCGCTCAGTAAGATTACCGCCACGCCAAACTGAACGGTGGTGAGCGCCTGCCGAAAAACGTTAGAGCCTTTCCGGAAAGAGAATTTTCCTTTCAGCACAACGGCCGGCTGAAATCCCGATACGAACAATGCCGGGTAGCCGCCAGCCAGCAGCGTTACTATTAAAATCACCCCGCCCATAATCAGCAGCATTTCGGTATTGAAAATGTGGGTGTACGAAAATGTTTTATGTGTAAGCGCATTGAACTGCGGCATCAGAAGAACGATTAGCAGAACAGCCAGCATGGATGATAGTAAAACCAACACAAAAGATTCCATCATGAACTGAAAGAACAATTGCGGCCGGATACCTCCGAATGTTTTGCGCAAGCCGATCTCCCGCGCCCGCGTGGCCGAGCGGGCCGTGGCCAGATTGATATAGTTAATGCACGCTACCACCAGGATGAGGAACGCGATGGTAACAAACACATAGATGTATTTTATATCCACCGATTTACGCTGTGCCCAATCTACACCTTTGTCGAAATGCACATCTGTAATTCTGCGCACCATCGGTGTAAGCTTGATTTCAATTTCGGGGCCGAGGTCGATTTCATTGGCTCGCTTCTGGAGGTCGTCCATGATGGCTTCAATCTTTTTCTCATCCTTACACACAAAGAAAGATTCTGAATAGAAGGCATTACCACCCGCCCCCATGAACGTGTTCAGTTGGTTTTCCATGTTTTCATTGAAAGGACTAAGCGCTAATATGTTGGCCATAAATTTCGGTGCGAGATGCGTATTGGAGGGAAAATCCTTCATGACTGCCGTAACCATCAGATCTACTTTTTGATTGTTGGTAGCAAACATGTTCGATACGGTCAAAATTTTTCCGATCGGGTCTTCCTCCCCGAAGATTTCATAAGCCGCCTGCTCCGTAAGCATAATGCTATGGATTTCCTTCAGGGGACTGGTTTGCGCTCCCCTGACTATGGGAATGGATAATATATCGGTTATGGAGGGCTCGGCCCAGGTAAAGCAATCGTCATCTTCCGCCAGCACGATCTTGTCTGTTGGAATATGATGAACGCTGGTAGGCATGCCACGCCTGATAAAGCTCGTGATGGCGCTGACCTCTTCATAGTTGGACTGAATGTAGTTATCCCACCCGGCAGGCGCATAGCCCCCGCTGCCCGTCTCTCCGCTGGAGAGCTGATAGGAAAGACCCAGACGGTAGAGGCTCTCCGCGTTTGGGTGCATGCGGTCGAAAGTAAGCTCATCATTAACATAAAGCAGAATGCAGATGGCGGCTGCTAATCCTACTGCCAGTCCGAAAATGTTAACCAGCGAGTAGCCGCGTTGCCTGAGCAGGTTGCGCACGGCCAGAAGTGTGTAGTTGGCAATCATTGTGTGTTATTCGTTACAGACGAGATAATAGACCGGGTGCAGGGATTTTATTTTACAGCAAACTCAATCGATGCGTTTTCCCAGGTTAGCGATACATTTCCTTTAGGGGAAATTCCGTAGGTCAACTTTTCAGTAAAGGCTTTTGATTTCTTAACCGGCACGCTAATGCGCAGCACATCTTCTTCCTGCTTGTAGCTGAACGCTCCCCACGCAATGGTCTTGTTAAAAATAACAATCCACTCCTTCTCGTTCGGGATAACAAAAAATGCGTACTTGCCGGCCGGCAGGTTTTTTCCTTCTACTGTGGCATCAGCGGAAAGCGTAAAGGCTGTGGTTTCGTTGGCGCCAGCACGCCATACTTCACCATAAGGCACCAGCTCTCCCCAGATTTTTCGACCTTTGACAGAAGGTTGGCTGTAATCAATGGTGATGGTTTTGCCGTTAACTGTGGCCGTTGCCTGTGCAGGCGGACTGGGACGGGAGGCTTTATCGTCCTGGGCTGGCGAAATGAAACTGGCTAACAAGAAGCCGAGCAGAAAACTGATTTTTTGCATAAGCATTAAAAGTTTAAATATTTTGAACAAGATGGTTGCTGATACGCACCCCGGTTGTTCAGGTTTTGTTCAAGTCTGTTCATATTTTAGCACGCTCATAATCAATGGAAAACGAAAAAGATTTTATCGAAAAATGCCGGCAGCAAATTGAAGAAAAGTTGGGCTGGGGCCCCGGCACCGCATGGCAAAACCACGACTTTGAAGCGTTGAGCGAACGTATCTTTAAAGAAACGAAGGTTTCGCTGAGCGTGAGCACGCTAAAAAGGCTGTGGGGAAAAGTTCGCTATGAAGGCACACCCAACATCGCTACGCTTAATGCGCTGGCTCAGTTTATTGGTTACGAAAACTGGCGGGCATTTACATCGAATGGCTTTACCCAGCCATCAAATGGTGCAACATCAAAAGAAAGCAGGCAGGTTGTCCGTTCGGGTATCATGAAAGGTGTACTGGCAGTAATGGCCATATGTATCTTAATCATTTTGTTTTTGTTGATCCGGAACCAGCCCAGGCAACTGAAGTACGACAACATAGTTTTCAGCAGTCAGCCCGTAACCAACACCGTACCGAATACGGTTGTCTTCAATTACAATGCGAAAGACTCCAATGCCGATTCGGTTTTCATCCAGCAAAGCTGGGATCCCGATCGCAGGTTTAAGGTGGATAAAAACTTAACCGAGTTTACCAGCACCTATTACCTGCCGGGCTACTATCGCGCCAAGCTCATTTTAAATGATAGCGTTGTTGCCGAGCATGATGTCTTCATTGAATCGAACGGGTGGTTAGCCACCATAGACCGGGAACCCATTCCCGTATATGCCGGTGCAGGCAATATTCTGCACGATGATATTGTGGAAGTAAGCGATGAATTTTTAGCCGGACAGAAAATTGATCTTGAAAAAGAAAAACTGTGGACGAGCTTCTTTCGTGTGGCTAAAGAAGAAGTTGTGCCGGACAGTGCATTTCAAATGAATGTAACGTTAAAGAATACATTCGGGAAAGGGGCTTTGGTGTGCCGGCAAACCTATATCGTGCTGATGGGAACCAGCGGAGTTATCATGATACCCTTAAGCATTAAGGGATGCGTGGGTGAAATAGGCTTGCAAACAGATATGTATTATGATGGCAAGACCAACGACCTGTCGGCTTTCGGTGTGGACTTTTCGGATTGGGTAACGGTGCAATGCCGTGTGCAGGATAAAAAAATTTCCATCCAGGTAAACGAAGCCCTTGCGTTTGAAGGCGACTACCAAAAAAGTATCGGCCGGGTGATGGGCACCCGCATTCTTTTTATGGGCACGGGTGCGGTGAGGAATTTTGAGTTGAAGAAGATTTAACGAAACGAGGCGTCAGACGGCTGTTTACTTCAACCATCAAGCCGTCAGACGCTTTTAGCCGATTTTGAGATTCTAAATATTTCTTTTCTTCATCTCCTCCACCGCATACACACACGCACGTGCCGTCATGGCCATGTAGGTAAGCGATGGGTTTACACATGAAGCGGATGTCATAAACGAACCATCGGTAATAAATACATTCTTTACTTCGTGCATCTGGTTATAGCCATTCAGCACAGAAGTTTTTGCGCTGCGTCCCATACGCGCCCCGCCCATTTCGTGGTTGGCATTACCGGGAAACGAAATGTTGGCGTATGAGCGTACATTCCTGTATCCTGCCGCTTCCAGCATTTCGGCCATGGCTTCGGCCATGTCTTTTTGCATGGCGCGTTCGTTGTCTTTAAACTCCACATCGGTGGTTAACGTGTTGCGGCCCCATTTGTCCTTTACATCGGTATTGAGCGTAACCCGGTTTTCGGCATACGGCAAACACTCGCCAAAGCCGCCAAAGCCAATGCGCCATCCGCCTGGTGTTTGTAATTTCTCTTTCAGGTCGGCACCAACCGATGTATCCATTGTTCCGCGACCCCAACCGGTACGGCTTGCTCCACCCTGGTAACCAAACCCGCGAATGTAATCCGTTCGTTTCTCTGACAGGTTGCGGAAACGTGGAAAGTAAACCCCGTTCGGCCTACGGCCATAGTAGTATTGATCTTCAAATCCTTCTACATCGGCATCAGCGCCAGCACCTTTATGATGATCCATAATATTACGCCCCACATGGTCGCTGCCATTGCCCAGCCCGTTCGGGAAACGGTTTGAGGTTGAATTAAGCAGAATGAAAGCCGTGCCCAGCGTGGCCGCATTTAAAAATACTATTCGCGAATAGTATTCAATCACCTCATTGGTTTCGGTATCAATAATCTCAACCCCTATGGCCTTTTGTTTTTGCTCATCATACAACACGCGGTTAGTTAATGAATGCGGCCTGAGCGTAAGGTTGCCCGTAGCAAAAGCCGCAGGCAATGTGCTGGCATTGGTGCTGAAGTACGCGCCATACGGACAACCCCTGTGACACAGATTACGGTACTGGCACACCCCTCGGCCTTTAACCGGTGCTGTTAAGTTTGCAATTCGGCCGATGGTCATCTTACGGCCAAATTTTTCCTCCACTTTATTCTTAAAGTCTTCCTCCACGCAATTCATCTCCATAGGCGGTTGAAATTTGCCATCCGGCAGATGCGGAATTCCTTCGGCCTGGCCGCACACTCCGATAAACTGTTCCACATAATCATACCACGGGGCAATATCTTTATAGCGAACAGGCCAATCGACTCCCATACCATCTTTGGCATTGGCTTCAAAATCGAGGTCGCTCCAGCGATAGCAATGGCGGCCCCACAAAACCGAGCGGCCGCCTACTATATCACCCCGAATCCAGTCGAACCGCTTGGTTTCGGTATATGGATTTTCGAGATCGTTAATGTAAAAATGTTTGTTCTCTCCTGAATAGGAAAAGTGGCGCGTTTGGATCGGGCATTTGTCGCGATCGGCTTGCGTAAGCCTGCCCCGGTTTTCAAGCTGCCACGGATCGAGCGAAGTAGTGGGATAATCGGGATGCTCCACATTTTTACCGCGTTCCAGCAGCAACACGTTCAATCCTCGTTCGCAAAGCTCTTTGGCAGCCCAGCCTCCGCTTATACCGGAGCCTACCACGATTGCATCAAATGTATTTTCGGCCCGTGCTTTCAGGTTAAGATTCATACGCAAATAATTGAATTTTAAATTTTGCAAAATTTTTTCAGGCTTGGATTACCTCTTGAATAAATGTAGAATAGCGGTAACTATTTACCTGAAATGGCTCCATATAAGATGCTCAACACCTAACGGTATGAGAGTCCGGGCCATTCTCCCGATAGCTATCGGAACCTTAAACAAAAATTGTTAACAGATGAAATAGTCCTTATTTTTGCCTGCCTTTTCCGAATCCGCCATCGGGCGGAGCAGGCAGGCGCGATTTATCCAAACACAACCACTACGAAATGCCCAGAGATCGCAGTATCCGCTCCGTGCTCATCATCGGCAGCGGGCCAATTATCATCGGACAAGCATGTGAATTTGATTATTCGGGGTCGCAGGCCGCCCGCTCCTTACGGGAAGAAGGCATCGAAGTAATTCTGATCAACTCCAACCCGGCCACCATTATGACCGATAAGGTTACGGCCGATCATGTGTACCTGAAGCCGCTGGAGAAAAAATCCATCCGCGAAATATTAGAAAAGCACCACGTAGATGCTGTGCTGCCCACGATGGGCGGCCAAACGGCACTGAATCTTTGTATTGAATGCGACAAAGCCGGCATCTGGGAACACTATGGTGTAAAAATTATAGGTGTTGATATTGGGGCCATTGAAACTACTGAAGACCGCGAAAAGTTTCGCCTGAAAATGCTGGAACTGGGTGTAGGCGTTTGCAAGGGCTCAACCGCTACATCTTTTCTTCAGGGAAAAGAAATTGCACAGGAAATTGGCTTCCCGTTGGTTATCCGGCCTTCCTTTACACTGGGCGGAACAGGTGGCGGTTTTGTAGAGAAACCGGAAGACTTTGATGCTGCACTAAACCGCGGTTTACATGCCTCGCCCATTCACGAAGTGCTGGTGGAGCAAAGCATCATGGGCTGGAAAGAATATGAGTTGGAATTGCTTCGCGACAGCCTCGGTAATGTGATTATCATTTGCTCGATCGAAAACTTCGACCCGATGGGCATACACACCGGGGATTCCATTACCGTGGCCCCGGCCATGACGTTGCCTGATACGGTGTATCAGAACATGCGCAACCTTGCCATTAAAATGATGAATGGCATCGGGAAGTTTGCCGGTGGCTGCAATGTGCAGTTTTCCGTTAACCCGGATAACGATGACATTATCGGTATTGAAATTAACCCGCGTGTATCGCGTTCATCCGCGCTGGCATCAAAAGCTACCGGTTACCCGATTGCAAAAATCGCAGCCAAGCTGGCCATCGGTTACAACCTCGATGAATTATCGAACGCCATTACAGGATCTACCACAGCCTATTTTGAACCGGCATTGGATTATGTGATCGTAAAAATCCCGCGCTGGAATTTCGATAAGTTTCAGGGTGCCGATCGCAAGCTCGGCTTGCAGATGAAATCGGTAGGTGAAGTAATGGGTATTGGGAGAAATTTCCAGGAAGCCTTGCAAAAAGCCTGTCAGAGCTTAGAGATCAGGAGAAATGGTTTGGGTGCCGATGGTAAAGAGCTTACCAGGCAGGAAGACCTGCTGTATAGCCTGCAACATCCAAGCTGGAACCGGCTGTTTCATATTTACGATGCCATGAAGCTCGGCATCTCGATGAAGACCATTCAGAACCTGACCAAAATTGACAAGTGGTTCCTCGAACAGATCTGGGAACTGATTGAGCTGGAAAAAGAAATTGAAAACTATAAGCTCGATACCATTCCGGCCGATCTGATGCGCAAAGCCAAAGAGAAAGGTTATGCCGACAGGCAGATTGCGCATTTGCTGGATTGCTTGGAAAGCGAAGTGCATTTGAAGCGCAGGGAAATGGGTATCAATCGCGTGTACAAATTGGTAGATACCTGCGCAGCCGAGTTTGAAGCGAAAACGCCTTACTACTATTCTACTTTCGATAAGGAAAACGAATCGGTAGTATCGGGTAAGAAAAAAGTTATTGTGCTGGGTTCCGGCCCTAACCGCATCGGGCAGGGTATTGAATTTGATTATTCATGCGTGCACGGAATTCTGGCTGCGAAAGAAGCGGGCTATGAAGCCATCATGATTAACTGTAATCCTGAAACCGTTTCTACCGATTTTGATATTGCAGATAAGCTATACTTTGAGCCGGTATTCTGGGAACATCTTTGGGATATTATCCAGCACGAAAAGCCCGAAGGTGTAATTGTGCAGCTTGGAGGACAAACCGCCCTGAAGCTTGCCGAGAAGCTTCACAAGTACGGCATTAAAATCATGGGCACTTCGTTCGAGGCGCTTGACCTGGCTGAGGATCGAGGAAGCTTTTCTTCCCTGCTGAAAGAGCTGGGCATTCCTTACCCGGAGTTTGGTGTAGCCGTGGATGCCGATGAGGCGTTGGAGGTTTCCAAAACTATTGGCTTCCCGTTGCTGGTTCGCCCTTCGTATGTATTAGGCGGGCAAAGCATGAAAATCGTGATCAATGAAAAAGAATTGGAGAACCACATTGTGGACATCTGGAAACACTTGCCTGAAAACAAGGTGCTGCTCGATCATTTCTTAGATGGCGCTATTGAAGCAGAAGCCGATGCGATCTGCGATGGTGAAGATGTGTATATCATCGGCATTATGCAGCACATTGAGCCGGCCGGTATTCACAGTGGCGACTCGTATGCGGTGCTGCCACCTTATAACCTGGGTGATTTTGTAATCAAGCAAATTGAAAACTATACCAAACGCATTGCGGTTGCTTTAAAAACCGTTGGCCTGATCAACATTCAGTTTGCGGTAAAGAATGACAAAGTATATATCATTGAGGCCAACCCGCGTGCATCGCGTACGGTGCCATTCATTTGCAAGGCGTATGATGAGCCCTATGTAAACTATGCCACCAAAGTAATGTTAGGTGTTAACAAAGTAAAAGATTTCAGCTTTAGCCCGAAGAAGCACGGCTATGCCATTAAGGTGCCGGTGTTCTCCTTCAATAAATTCCCCGATGTAAACAAAGAGCTTGGCCCGGAAATGAAATCCACCGGGGAAGCGATTTACTTCATCGATGACCTGATGGACGATTACTTCATGAAAATTTACAGCGAGCGCAATTTGTATCTGAGCCGGTAAGGCAGAGTTATTTTTCTGTATTCGCAGGCGCTGGCAGTTTAAAATTGTCAGCGCTTTTTGTTTTGGCCGCCCGCCCGTTTTCCTGTGCTTCGCTATGTATAATTGTTGTAGATTACCTCACACTTAAACACACCTTCCTATGAAAAAAGGGTTGCTTCCCATCCTGTTGCTTTCGGTTATCTGCCAGCTTTCCGGCCAAACTCCCTCACGAAAGTTTGAGCCTGTAAATTTTTCACAGATTACCATTACTGACTCATTCTGGAAACCCGCATTGGATGTGGTAGCCACCACCACCTTGCAGGCGTGCATTTACCAGACAGAAGTAAAAACCCCGCGCATAAAAAACTTTGAAAAAGTAGCCCGTAACAAAAACGAAAAGCACGAGGGTATTTTTTACGATGATTCGGATGTGTATAAAGCTTTGGAAGCTATTGCGTATTCATTAAAAAACCGCCCTAACCCCGAACTGGAAAAAAAGGCTGATGAATGGATTGATAAAATAGCTGCTGCGCAATTAGAAGACGGGTATATCGGCACCTGGTATGCGCTGGGGAAGCTTGATCAGCGCTGGAGCGATATGAGCATGCATGAAGATTACAACGGAGGCCACTTGATTGAAGCAGCGGTAGCGTATTATAATGCAACCGGTAAACGCAAGCTGCTGGATGTAGCCATCCGGTTTGCCGATCATTTTGATTCGCTGTTCGGCCCGGGTAAAAAACATTGGGTAACCGGCCACCAGGAGCTGGAGCTGGCTTTAATAAAATTGTATCACGTTACCCATAACAAAAAATACCTGCTGCTTTCACACTGGTTGCTGGAAGAACGCGGACATAAATATGCTAAAGGCTACACCTGGACTGACTGGCGCGATACGGCCTATGCGCAGGATGTGGTTCCTGTGCGTGAGCAAAAAGAAATAACCGGGCATGCCGTGCGAGCCATGTATATGTACACCGGTGCAGCCGATGTTGCCGCTTTAACAGGCGATGAAGGTTACATGAAAGCGATGAATACCGTTTGGGAAGACGTGGTGCACCGCAACATGTATATTACCGGGGGTATCGGCTCATCCGGAAGCAATGAAGGCTTTAGCATTGATTATGACTTGCCCAACGAGCAAGCCTATTGTGAAACATGCGCCTCGGTAGGCATGGTGTTCTGGAACCAACGCATGAATTTATTAACTGGCGACAGCAAGTTTATTGATGTGTTGGAGCGAAGCTTATACAACGGTGCACGCGATGGCTTGTCGATCAGTGGCGACCGTTTCTTTTACGGAAACCCGCTTGCCTCCAAAGGTCAGCATTACAGGAGAGAATGGTTTGGTACTGCCTGCTGCCCGGCCAACATTGCCCGGCTGGTAGCCTCCGTGGGCGATTACATCTATGGCGCATCAGGAACAGACCTGTACGTTAATCTCTTTATCGGAAATGCTACTACACTGAAGTTCGGTAAAACCGAAGTGCCCATTACGCTGGAAACTAACTATCCGTGGGATGGGAATGTAAAGTTGACGTTCTCGCCAAAATCGAAAGTGAAATTTGCTGCACACCTGCGCATTCCGGGTTGGGCACAAAACGAAGTGGTGCCGGGTGGACTTTATGCTTTTGATGATCCGGTAACACCAACATTTAGTATCTCGGTAAATGGCAGGCCGGCCGTCTATACCATGCAACAAGGCTATGCCGTATTAAATCGTGAATGGAAAAAAGGTGATGTGGTAGAGTTGACCTTACCGATGGAGGTTCGGAAAATAAAAGCTCGCCCCGAAATAAAACAAAATACTGAACGTGTAGCCTTACAGCGCGGGCCGCTTGTTTATTGCGTGGAAGGCGCTGACAACAACGGGCAGGCCTGGAATTTTTTCATACCTGATAATCCATCCTTTAAAGCTTCTTTTCAGAAAGATCTTTTGGGCGGAGTTACCACGATTCAGTTTCAGGCCAATACCATTCAGATAGCTGAGAATGGTCAGTCTGTCAAGACAGAAGAAAAAACCATAACGGCAATTCCCTATTATGCCTGGTGTAACCGCGGCCAAAATCCCATGCAGGTATGGCTGCCATTAAAAGTAAAAGACATTAAAATTAATTATCAATAAATTCACTGGCCTGAACAGCGCACATAAACTTCTGTTATTATGAAAAAATTATGGTTGCTTGTCCTGCTCATTTTAATGCCTGGGCTGGGGATGACACAATCCTACCTGCCTGAAAAAAATAATATCAAAATAAAAGTTCAGCCTTCGGCAGATGTGCAGGCTTATGCCTTTAACCTGCGCGATGTAAAGCTGTCAGATGGCAGCCCTTTTAAAAATGCAATGGATAAAGACGCTGCCTATCTGCTTACGCTTGAGCCCGATCGTTTATTACATCGCTTCTACACCAATGCGGGCCTTACACCTAAAGCTGAAGTATATGGCGGCTGGGAGAGCGAAGGACTTTCAGGGCACACATTAGGTCATTATCTGTCGGCCTGCGCCATGATGTATGCCTCCACCGGCAACGTACAATTCAGGGAAAAAGCAGATTATGTGATTGACGAGTTGGCCCTTTGCCAGGCTGCCCGCAAGTCGGGCTATGTAGGTGCCATTCCGAACGAGGACTCTATCTTCTGGAAACTACAGCACGGCATTATCAAAACATCCGGTTTTGATATGAACGGAGGCTGGGCGCCCTGGTACACCGTGCATAAAGTAATGGCTGGCTTAACCGATGCTTACCTGTTTTGCGATAACACCAAAGCCTTAACGCTTGCAACCGGCATGGCCGATTGGGCAGATGACATTCTGAAAAATCTTAACGATGAGCAATTGGAGCAAATGCGCAGGTGCGAGTATGGTGGAATGAATGACATACTGGTTCACCTGTATGAGTTGACCGCAAACAAAAAATACCTTGACCTGTCCTATAAATTCCACGATCATTTTGTGCTGGGTGAGCTGGCTAAGAAAATTGATCCTATGCCGGGCAAGCACTCCAACACCAATGTGCCCAAAGCAATCGGGTGTGCGCGCAGGCATTCCGTTACCTCAGCAGCAAGCGATAAAACTATTGCTTCTTTTTTCTGGGAAACGATGATCAGCCATCACACCTATGTAATTGGCGGCAACAGCAACTACGAGTATTGCGGCCCACCGAATAAGCTGAACGACCGCCTGAGCGACAACACCTGCGAAACATGCAACACCTATAACATGCTGAAGCTAACCCGTTACCTGTTTTCGTGGACACCGACATCTTCAATAGGCGATTATTACGAACGCGCTTTGTATAACCACATCCTTGCTTCTCAAAACCCGCAGACCGGTATGATGTGCTACTTTGTGCCTTTACGCATGGGCACTAAAAAATCATTCAGCGATCCTTTCAACACCTTTACCTGTTGCGTGGGCAGCGGCATAGAAAATCATTCCAAATATGCAGAGGGGATTTATTATGAAGGCAAAGACGGAAGCTTGTTGGTAAACCTGTTTATTCCTTCTGTGCTGAGCTGGAAAAGCAAAGGTATTACTGTTCAACAAACAACTGCTTTCCCCGAAAGTAACGTTGTAAACTTTTCCGTTCAGGCTGCAAAACCAACAGCCTTTGTATTAAAGATTCGTCAGCCCAGATGGTCAGATGAAATAAACATTACTGTGAATGGAAAAGCCTTCAAGCCTCAAAAAGATGATTCCGGTTTTGTTTCGGTAAATCGTAAATGGAAGAAAGGCGACCAGGTACAAATTACTTTTTCCATGTCAGTTTATTCAGAAAGTATGCCCGATAATCCTGACCGCATTGCATTATTATACGGCCCTGTAGTATTGGCCGGACAGTTGGGCACCACCATGCCCGACCCGGTTTACGGCACTACTGTTTTTCTTACCGATGACAGGCAGGTAAAAAACTGGGTGAAGCCCGGTGCTGAGCCTCTCGTGTTTGAAACTAATCATGCAGCAAAGCCTGCCGATGTTAAGCTTATCCCGTTTTATAAAACTTACGATCAGTACTATAATGTGTACTGGGATTTCTTTACCCCTTCCGATTGGGCCAACCGCCAGGCAGAATATGAAGCCGAGAAAAAGCGCATACAGGAAATTGAAAACCGGACCATTGACCTGGTACGCATTGGCGAAATGCAGCCGGAGCGCGATCACAATTTAAAAGCAACCGAAAGATCGTATGTAAGCGATGCATTGGGCCGGATGGGTCGCGAAGTTCGGTCGGGTGGTTATTTTGAGTTCGATGTGAAGGTTGATCCATCCGTACCTAACAATTTATTGTGCTCTTACCTTGGTGATGATAAAAACCGGGCATTCGACCTGCTGATTGACGAAACCACCATCGCTACACAAGAACTTACAGGCGGAACTACCGGTAGGTTTTATGATGTAGAATATCCGATTGAACCAGCATTGATAAAAGGAAAATCGAAAGTAGTGGTGCGGGTTCAGGCGCATCCCGGCAAAACAGCAGGCCGTGTATTTGGGTGCCGCATTGTAAAACAGTGAGTCAAGATACTCGGCCTGGTACACAAACCCATAAATCCAAAAAAAACAGGCTATCCTGGTTTCAGGGTAGCCTGTTCATTACGATTTATCTCAGCTATTCAGATTTTGGTTTACCCGAACCTGAAATAGACTGACGCATATCGGTATCGGCCTGTATGTTCTGCATTTTGTAATAATCCATCACACCCAGATTACCCTTCAGGAAGGCTTCCGCAATAGCTTTTGGAATTTCCGCTTCCGCCTGAATTACGTTTGCTTTTGCTTCCTGTGCTTTCGCGATCATCTCCTGCTCTAAGGCCACAGCCATAGCTCTTCTTTCTTCCGCACGCGCTTCTGCTACTTTCAAATCGGCAGCAGCCTGGTCGGTTTGCAGCTTAGCGCCAATGTTGGCGCCTACATCTACATCAGCAATATCAATGGAAAGAATTTCAAACGCAGTACCGGCATCCAGTCCGCGCGAAAGCACTAACTTCGAAATTTTATCGGGATTGGCCAATACTTCTTTGTGCGATTGTGCCGAACCGATTGAGGTTACGATGCCTTCCCCCACGCGGGCCAGGATGGTGTCTTCACCGGCACCACCCACTAATTGCTGAATGCTGGCACGTACCGTTACACGCGCTATGGCAATCAATTGAATACCATCGGCAGCCACAGCCGCAACCTTAGGTGTGGTGATTACTTTCGGGTTTACCGAAATCTGCACGGCTTCAAACACATCGCGGCCGGCAAGGTCAATAGCAGTAGCTTGCTTGAAATCCAGATTGATGTTCGCTTTTTCGGCTGAGATCAACGCGCGGATTACGTTCGGCACATTACCTCCTGCCAGGTAGTGGGTTTCCAACTCGTTGGTAGTAACTTTTAACCCGGCCTTGTTCGCGGTAATCAATGAGTTTACAATTACCCCGGGTGGCACTTTACGAATCCGCATCCCGATAAGGGAGCCAATGGTTACTTTAACCCCGGCAAAGATGGCGGTAATCCACAACCCTACCGGCACAAAGTAGAGGAACATGAAAAACCCTACAATGCAGATAAAGACAATAAAAATAAATGCTAAGCCTTCCATAGATTTAGTTTATAGGTTCTACGATTATTTGATTTGAATTGATTTTAGTAATACGCACAGCGCTACCGCTATCCAGGTAGTCGCCCGAAGTTTTTACCTCGTATTCCTTGCCGCCCAACTGGGCTTTCCCAACAGGGCGTAATGCCGATGTGGCTTTTCCTTCCTGCCCGATCACCAGTGAACTGAGATTGCCTTCATTCACTTTACTGTCAATTGAGGACTTAAGCGAAAACCTTCCCCACACATTCGACTTGAATGAAAAGTAAAACACAAGACCGGATATTACAGCCGTTACGCCAACCATCACCCATCCTGTTTCACTACCAAAGTATTTGAACGCAAAGCCTACTCCGGCTATCAGAAAAATAAATCCGATAATCCCCACAACCGTTGTGCCGGGCACAAAGATGATCTCGGCCACTACCAGCGCAAGGCCGAACAAGATCAGGCTAATTACGGTTACCCATTCAATCACTTCTCAGCTATTTAATTTCTCAAGGATTATAAAAGTAGTTAAAATTTACGGGTTTGCTCTTAGTAAGCCCGCGCAAAAAGTACTCTTTTTGAAGATGGTTTGCCGGAGTACACACAAACCCCGGCTTCTTCCTTGGCATCCAGCGGAATACAACGAATAGTGGCCTTGGTCTCTTCTTTTATGGCTGTTTCGGTTTCGGGCGTGCCATCCCAATGTGCGGATACAAAGCCACCTTTTTCGTCCAGCACTTTTTTGAAGTCGATGTATGAATCCACCTGGGTGATCATGGAAGTTCTGAAGTCAAGCGCCTTTTTGTAAATATTCGCCTGGATATCGTCCAGCAATGCAGGAATGGCAATAGCCACACTATCCAGGCTCATTACCTGCTTTTCTTTGGTATCCCTGCGGGCCATTTCTACCGTTTTGTTTTCAAGGTCGCGCGGGCCAATGGCAATGCGCACCGGCACGCCTTTTAATTCATATTCGGCAAACTTAAAACCCGGCTTATGTGTGTCGCGATTATCGAACTTTACGGAATAACTCAGCTTGCGTAACGCATCAGCAATCTTGTTGGCCTGTTCTGAAATGCGATCCAGCTCTTCGGCTGTTTTAAAGATCGGAACAATCACCACATGAATCGGGGCCAGCTTAGGAGGCAGCACCAGTCCGTCATCGTCAGAATGGGCCATAATAAGTGCACCCATTAAGCGTGTGCTTACACCCCACGAGGTACCCCATACTTTTTCAAGCTTACCTTCTTTGCTGGTGAACTGCACATCAAAAGCATCAGCAAAGTTCTGGCCCAGGAAGTGCGAAGTTCCTGCCTGCAATGCCTTGCCATCCTGCATCATGGCTTCAATGCAATACGTGTCCACCGCCCCGGGAAAACGCTCGCCTTCAGACTTCCTGCCTTTAATAACCGGCATGGCCATAAATGTTTCGGCAAATTCAGCATATACATCCAGCATGCGCTCCGTTTCTTCTACTGCTTCTTTTGCGGTGGCATGTGCAGTGTGTCCTTCCTGCCACAGGAACTCAGCCGTGCGCAAAAACAGCCGCGTGCGCATTTCCCAGCGCACCACGTTGGCCCATTGGTTTATCAGCAAGGGCAAATCGCGGTAAGACTGAATCCACTTTTTATACGTGCTCCAGATAATGGCCTCGCTGGTCGGGCGTACCACCAGCTCTTCCTCCAGTTTAGCCTCCGGATCAACCATCAGCTTACCCTTGTTTTGAGGGTCGTTTTTAAGACGATAGTGGGTAACGATAGCGCACTCTTTCGCAAACCCTTCGGCATTCTTTTCTTCAGCCTCGAACATACTTTTGGGTACAAACAGCGGGAAGTACGCATTGGTGTGCCCGGTATCCTTGAACATCTTGTCCAGCGCCTGTTGCATCTTTTCCCAGATGCTGTAGCCATAGGGTTTTATCACCATGCAACCCCGTACATCAGAATTTTCGGCCAGGTCGGCTTTTTTTACCAGGTCAATATACCATTGCGCGTAATCTTCACTTCTGCTTGTTATCTCTTTTCCCATTCGGATAAACCTAATTTTTTTCGTAAATTTGAATAATTCGGCAAATATAGATGAGGTTTGGCTGGTTGTGGCGAAGGCTTGAAAAATTAACCATAAAAAATGGCATAACTACCAGTATAAAACCACTGGAATTTGCACGATTTAAGCGTTAAACTTGTTATTAAAACATATCCCCGAAGGGGTTGGTTACGTTAATAAAGTTGTGAACTAAAATTTAAAAGCTATGAAATCCAGAATCACACTTACAGGCCTGCTTATGGTATCGGCAGTGTTTGCGGCAAGCGCGCAGGCAGAATATGATGATATGTATTTCAGGGCCAGCGACAGGGCTCAGGTGGCTGCCTCAAAACCATTATCCGAGTTATCATATCGTCAGTCGGAGGTTAAAACCCCGATCAACCCTACGGATAGTTATTCCGCACGCAACGTTAACCCGGAATATATTTCTCAATCTGTTAACAATTCTGTTCAGCAGCAACAGGTGAGTTACTTCACTTCTGATTATGTGCCTACGGGGGTTAACCAGAATATTTATAACAACCGGGCCAACTGGAATTATTATGGCATGAACAACCCGTACATGATGGGGGGTATGAATCCTTATATAGTGGGCGGCTACAACCCCTGGATGATGAATTCTCCCTGGGGTTGGGATCCTTACGGTTACAATAGTTTCTTCAGACCAGGCCTTGGCATGTCGTTAGGATGGGGCTTTAACAACTGGAATTCCTGGGGTTATTCACCATACTGGAATATGGGCATGGGAGGCATGGGTTGGAACTCATGGGCAATGGATCCTTATGGCTACAATGCATTCAGCCCCTGGGGGTGGAATTCCTTTGGCTGGAACAACTGGGGTTGGAACTCATGGTATAACAGGCCTATAATTATAGTTGGCGGAGGCGAAAGCCGTGCAGTTTACGGTAAAAGAAACTCACGATCTTCCGATGCGAACTATAACAATACCGGCTCAACAGGACGTGCCGTAGCAACCTCTACTCAAAATCCATCGCGCAATACCAGTAACGGTCGTGTAGCTACCGGTTCTTCCGAAAGCTATTACCAACGCGGCTGGAGAAACAACCCGGAAAATACTTCATCCAGAACGGTATGGAACAATTCCAGCTCAGGAAGCAATTCAAGAACTTCTTCAACTTTTGATAACAGCAGAAGCTCAAGCCGCTCAGACAGCTGGTTTGATAACAGCGGAAGCTCTTCAAGAAGTTCTGGAAGCAGCTTCTCAACCGGTAGCAGAAGTTCAGGCAGCACCGGAGGGGTTTCCGGTGGCGGCAGCAGAAGTTCTGGTGGCTCATCGTCAAGCAGTGGTTCGAGAGGACGTAACTAAGTCGCATCGTTTAAAACCAAATTTGTGTGGTTATGAAATGGAAGGGCAAAGTGCTCAGTGGTATTGTCATGCTTTTACCCTGGCTGGTGCAGGCGCAAAGCTTTACAGAAACTGCATTATTGTTTAGCCGTACAAAACCGGCAGGAAGCGCCCGCATACTGGGTATGGGTGGCGCGCAAACCAGCCTGGGGGGCGATTACAGCTCTGCACTTTCCAACCCGGCCGGGTTAGGCATGTTTAACCGTTCTGAGTTTACCTTATCACCGGGCTTTTACGGATCAACAATAGATAGCAAGTACCTCGGCAATACCACACCCGATTCAAAAACCAACCTGCATATCCCCGGCTTTAGCCTGGTATTTCAAACTGAACAAGATGGAAGAAGTGGCTTTTTAAGCGGTACGTTTGCTGTTAGCTATAACCGCATTAATAATTTTAACCAGGTATTCAGCTATAATGGACATAACCCCAACAATTCGATCATCGATTATTTTATAGAAGACGCGGATGGGTTTCCTGTTTCTGAATTCAACAACAACGGGGCCTTGTATAACTCCGTTACCTGGTTGGGTTATCAGAATTATCTTATTGAAGAAGTGTCAAACCCGGGAGAATATACTTCTGTTGTTTTAGGATTCCCCGATCAATCCGAAACCGTTCAATATCGGGGCAATCAAGGGCAATGGAATTTATCCTACGGAGCTAACCTGTCTGACAAGGTTTTTTTAGGTGCCGGCATCGGGCTGACTACCTTACGTTTTAGCTCTAAAAAAACCTACCGCGAATCATTTGAAGGCGAACCCCTCAACACTATTTTGCTGGAAGAAGAACTGACTATTCGCGGTTCAGGCATAAATGCCACGCTGGGTATTATTGGACGGCCGTTAGACATGGTTCAATTAGGCGTTTCTTATACAACACCAACCCTATACAGCATTACAGATGTGTACTCTGCCTACATGGCCACTAACTGGAACAACTTCGACTATTATGGCGATGGAAGCACGATTTTAAATAGTGTATGGGAACAAACCGATGAAATGATTTCAGAGTACTCACTGCGTACCCCGGGTAAGCTTAGTGCCGGTGTTGCCGTATTTCTGAACAAGTACGGATTTGTTTCTGCCGATGTGGACATCGTGAACTATTCCGGGGCACGCTATTCATCGGGGTTAAGCGGTATTTCATTTAATGGCGATAATGAAAGCATTAAGTTGGCCTATCAAACTACGGCCAATATCCGGTTGGGTGGCGAGTTTCGGTTAGACAAACTAAGATTCCGTGCCGGTGGCTCTTATATGCCGGATCCGTTTAAGACAGAACAAAACAACAGCAGCCGGGCCATCACCTCGGTATCGGGCGGTGTAGGGTATCGCGCCCAGAAGTTTTATGTTGATTTTGCCATGATATTCAGCCAGGGCGCAAATACCTACAGACCTTACCGGGTTAACTCAGATAGTCCTCTGGTAACGATGGATAACAAAACCAGCTTTGGAATAGTTACGCTGGGATTCCCGTTTTAATCCCGGATTGCATTTATCAAATCAGGTAACCCCACCACTTCCGTAAGCGTGATTTGGGCCTCACGGTAAAATGAGATCCGCTGCGAGCGAAGGAATTCAATTTTATCTTTCAGCTCATCAGGCGCCAGCGATGCCAGCAACGGACGTTCTTCTTTATTTTTATTGGATTGCAAAATACGATTGGTGATCTCGCGTGTGGGCACATCCAGAAAAACAGTTTTGCCTGCTGCATTCATAAGCTTCATGTTATCATGAAACACGGGGGCTCCGCCACCGGTAGCCATAACAAATTCAGTATATGCTTCGCTGATTGTTCGCAGCGTTTCCGATTCCTGCTTGCGAAAAAAGCTCTCGCCATATTGTTTGAAAATCTCGCGCACGGAAAGGCCAACCAGCTTTTCTATTTCCTGGTCCAGGTCGATAAACGCAACGCTAAGTTCTCTGGCTAACTGCCTTCCTAAGGTTGACTTACCACAGCCCGGCAAACCGATCAGGTAAATTTTCATTTTAGCAAGTTCAGCACAGTGCCGGCAGAAGGCGTATCATTATGATGCCAGTTACCCAGCACAGTACCATTCTTCCACAAGGCAATACCCGGGTTGGAGCGAATGATGGTTTTCAGCACGGTAGCGTCTGCATAATAATAAGGTACAGCCAACTGGTGCTCATGCCGGAAGGCCTCCATCGCTTCCGAGCCGGAAGAGGTGAGGATAAAACAATCTACTTTTCCTTCCAGCTGCCGGGTTAGCTCACGTATATCTGCAATATTTTTTACAGAAGCTTTTTTCACATCAAACATAACGATAAGTAACCGGTTGCCTTCAAACGTATACTGCGTAAGGTCTTCTCCTTCCGGGCTGTTGATGGAATAATCGGTAATTTTTGGTTTGATCTTGTCTTCATTCAGCACGCGCGAGGAAACATATTTATACCCGTCCGTATCCAAAAGAAATTTTGTATCACGTACTTGCTTACCATCCTTTTCAAAAAGGTATTCGATGACAGGCTGTTCGGGCGGTATCATTTGCTGCGGAATGTTATTCCCGATTTTATAGGCGCGAAAATCTATAAAGGGCAAATGCCGGATGGCATAAACACCCAATACAAAGCTTATTACCACAGTAACCAGCACAACCATATTTCCGGATACGGCTCCTAAAACAGGCTTATATTTTTTCCGATGCCAGAACAAGTGCAGCACAAATACCATCAGGATAACATCTTTGGTAAACGACTCCCACGGGGTAAGCTTGATGGCATCGCCAAAGCAACCGCAATCGGTAACTTTATTAAAGTATGCGGAATAAAATGTGAGGAACGTAAAAAAGGTCATCATTAGCAACAACAGCCACGCTGCCAGATTCATGCGCCAGAAAATCAGGATAGCTACGCCAAGCGCCAGTTCCAGGATAATCATGATCATACCAAATTCCAGCGCCCACGGAATAAAGTGATGAAAAAACGATCCGAAGTCTTCGGCAAACACCTCGAAATACTCCTCCATTTTTATCTGGGTACCAACCGGGTCATTCAGCTTGATCAGTCCTGAGAATATCAACAGGCCGCCAACAAAGAACCGCGAGAATTGATCTGTAATTTTTTTGAACATACCTATCTGAACCGTTAACTGTTAACCGTGGACAGTTTAATCATGCAAAACACAGCATAATTAATCATGTCCTGATAGTTAGCTTTTACTCCTTCACTAACCAAAGTTTTACCCCGGTTATCTTCAATTTGTTTCACTCTTAACAATTTCATAAGAATTATGTCGGTCATGGAGCTTATGCGCATCTCACGCCAGGCCTCATCATAATCATGATTTTTATTCTGAAGCAGCTCGAATGTTTCGGTTACAGCCTGATCGTACAGGGGTTCCAGCTCCTCAAAGCTCATCTCAATCTTATCAGAATCCGCCAACCGGATCTGGATCATGGCAATCACACAATAATTAATAATCCCAATAAACTCATCCCTGATCGGATCGTCCACTTTTTGTGTGCCTTTTTCCTGGATGCTGCGAATGCGTTGTGCCTTTATAAAAACCTGGTCGGTAATCGAAGACAAACGCAATACCCGCCAGGCAGTACCATAATCGTGTGTTTTGCGGGCGAATAGTTCTTTGCATGTGGCAATCACCTCTTTATATTCGTGGGCGGTTTTTTCATTCATGATGGTGCAAAATAAAATATTTTCAGCCAACAAAACACTGCATGTAAATGGCAGGCTGCTGGATCTTTCCACACCTAAGGTGATGGGCATACTCAACATCACACCTGACAGTTTTTATCCCGACAGCCGGGCTGAACTCTCAGATGTAATTGCAAAAGCAGGAGCCATGCTGCAGGAAGGAGCTGATATATTGGATATCGGGGGTTACTCCTCGCGTCCCGGTGCAGCCGATATTCCGGAATCAGAAGAATTAAAACGCGTGGTTCCGGCTATAGAAGCTGTCCGAAAAAGCTTTCCTGATGCCATTCTTTCCATCGACACATTCAGAAGCTCGGTAGCACAAGCCGCAGTTTATGCCGGTGCAGCTATGATTAATGACATAACCGGTGGCGAGGCCGACCCCGATATGTTTGCTGCCGTGGCACGCTGCCAGGTTCCTTATGTTCTGATGCACATGCGGGGCACTCCGCAAACCATGAATCAATTAACGCATTATGAAGATCTGATGCGGGAATTGATTGATTACTTCCATGCGCGGCTGGAAAGGCTAAAGCAAGAAGGTGTTAAAGATGTAATTATTGATCCCGGCTTCGGGTTTGCCAAAACAGCCGCACAAAACTTCAGGCTGCTCGGTCAGCTTGAACAATTGCGTATTCTGGAGAAGCCCGTTCTGGTGGGGCTTTCGCGGAAGTCTATGATCTGGCGTACCCTGCAAACCACACCTGAACACGCCCTGAATGGCACTTCGGTGCTAAACACCATTGCATTAACAAAAGGCATATCAATCCTTAGGGTGCACGATGTAAAAGCTGCCCGCGAAGCTGTATCCCTTACTTCGCAGCTATACTGAAACACAAAGACCGTTTTATTACCTTTGTACGGTATGATCTTCGCCTTTAAAATCGGGTTTCTGGAAGTTACGTGGGTTGACCTGGTGGATATTGGCCTGGTGGCGATCCTGCTTTACCAGATTTATAAACTTATCAGGGGTAGTATTGCCGTAAAAATCTTTTTGGGGATACTGGCCCTGTACCTCGTTTACCTGATTGTACGGGCCGCACAGATGGAGCTGCTCACAACCATACTCGGTCAGTTTATGGGCGTTGGTGTGCTGGCCATGATTATCCTGTTTCAGCCCGAGATCAGAAAGTTTCTTCTCCTGATAGGCCGCAGCACTGATCTTAACCGCGATAGTATCTTTAAAAGCCTGGCAAACTGGCGCAACGAACATCATGATGATTTTGATGTGCACGAGTTAATCGAAGCGGCTAAAACACTTAAAGCAACCCGAACCGGGGCGCTGATTGTTTTTTCACGCGATATCGAGCTTAAGTTTTATACCGAAACGGGCGATCCGCTTGACGCAAAAGTGAGCAAGAAGCTTCTGCTTTCCATTTTCAATAAAAACAGTCCGCTGCACGATGGCGCTATTATCATTTACAAAGGCCGTATTAAAGCTGCCCGTTGTGTGTTGCCCGTTAGCGAAAACGACCACCTGCCCTCAACTTTCGGATTGCGCCATCGCTCGGCCATGGGCATGAGCGAAATTACAGACACATTGGTGTTGGCCATCTCGGAAGAAACCGGCCGTCTTATCTTAGCCCGCAACGGTAAATACCTTCGGGGCCTGAAGCTGAAGCAGGCGGAACAAAAAATTCTGGAATACCTGCACAACGAAGAGCCCAAAAACTGGGAAGAAATTCCGGATGAAACTGAACCGGTTGAGCAGGAAATTAAAGCACACTAATTTTTTATACCATGAGCCGGATTATCTTTTTTCTTCTGGCATCGGCTACGCTTGCATCAGGCCAGTCGATCGAAACCATTATTCAAAAAGGACATGAGCTTGCCGTGGTGGCCGTTGCCATAAGCCCGGATAGTAATTATGTAGCAACTGCCAGCCGTGATAAATCGGCCAAGCTGTGGGAGTTAAGCTCAGGCCGCGAAGTGCGCAGCTTCCTGGGGCACCAGGCATCGGTAATCAGCTTAGACTTTAGCCGCGATGGTAAACACCTGCTTACCGGGGGAAACGATCGCACCTTAAAAATATGGGAAGTAAAAACCGGCAAGCAGGTTTTGTCTATTGCGCTTGACGATACCGAATGGTACAATAAAAATTATGGCTCCGGGCAAGAGCGCATTAACGATGTGGCCTTCGATCCGCAAGGACACTATTTTGTTTCCCTCGGCCAGATGGTGCATGTGTGGGAATTTCCCAGCGGAAAGAAAATCAAATCGTGGATGGTAGCGCAGGGAAACCGGGGTGCAGAAAATGTATCGCTCAGTGGCGATGGCCGGTGGCTGGCCGTAGGCACCGATGCCACAGTAGATTTATATAGCACCAAAGACTGGTCTAAGACCAACACCATTAAACCAAATGCCTTCGGGTTTTGTGGCGGCTGCACGGTCGACCAGGCTTTTACTCCTGACAGCCGCTTCATAATTAAAGCCACACGAAAGGAAGTAATCAAATATGATCTCGCGCAAGCCCAACCCATTACCATCTTCAGTAAGCACGTTGAAGATATAACTTCAGCAGATATAAGCGCAGACGGCAAAAAGATTTTAACCAGCACCGGAAAAGTAGTTACCCTTTATTCGGAAAAAGGAGATTCGCTGCTCACCATCAATCCGCAACCGGCCGGTGAAATTACACAGGCAAAATTCAAACTGTCGGGCAGGGAAATACTGGTTGCCTGCGACAATAATGTGGTGCTGATCTATGATGCAATCTCAGGCAAAAAGAAAGGTGAGCTAACCGGCTTTCTGAACCAACGCGATAAAGGCGGCTTAACCTACAACCCCAACTCTTACTGGGACTCTTACATTGCCCGTTATGTACGCTACCGGAATAACCTTTTGCTGAGCCGCGATGGTAAAACACTTTTAAAGGGCAAATTCGGCAACAAGCTTAAAAGCTGGGACATCGCTACCGGTAAAACCAAAATGGAATTTACCGGCCACCAAAAAACAGCCTTGTGCTATCAATATTCTGCTGATGGTAAAAAGCTGCTTACCGGTGGCGGAGATGGCTCGCTCATGTTATGGAATGTGGAGAAGGGCGATACGATTCTTTCCATTAAGTCGTACCAGCAACCCGTATTCGATGTTCATTTCAACAGCGATGAAACACAGATCATCAGCAGCAGTTGGGATGGCACGTTGAAAATACACGATGCCCGTACCGGCAAACGTCTTCATTACTTTGAGCTGAAAGAGGGATCGGCTTATGTTTCCATGTTCAGCAAAAACGACTTATACGTGTTCACTGCTACCCTGGGCGATAATACCGACAAGCTGCAAATGCGCGAGGTCGATTCCAAAAAAACAGTACGCACCTTTGAGGGACATACCGATGTAGTGGCATCGCTGGCGTCATCCAAAGACGGCAAGCGATTGCTCTCGGCAAGCTGGGATGGTTCCATCAGGCTATGGGATATTGCTACCGGCCTGGCTGAAAAAAAATTATCCGGGCACCAGGGCGCTGTGCATGTTGCACTCTTTAATCATACGGAAACCGGAATATACAGCGCTGGGGCGGATCGCATAATTAGGTATTGGGATGTAAACACGGACAAAGTGCTGAAGACCTACGAAAGTCATGTGGCGGAAATCACATCATTGATCCTTACACCCGATGAAAAAATGCTGATCAGCCATAGCCTGGATGGTGTTACCAAGTTCTGGGATTTGACTACCGGCAAAGAATTTTTTGAGCATATTCATTTTGGTGATAAAGAGTGGATGGTAAAGAATCCGGAGGGATACTTTAACGGAACCGAAGGCGCACGCCAGTATATTCACTTTGTGAATGGATTGAATACCTACGGTGCAGATCAGTTCTTCAACGAATTTTACAGGCCAGACCTGTTACCTAAAATTTTCCAGAGTCGTGGAAACGATAACTTAAAAAGCATACAAGGTAAGCTTAACAGTGCGCCTCCGCCCGGTGTAAGAATTGCCACCCTTCCGGGAAATGACGCTACCCAAACCGAAGTGCTGGTAAAGCTTACCCACACTGGCAGCACGATTGAAACCCTGAAATTGTTCCATAACGGGAAAAGTGTTCCCATCGAAAAATCAAATCTTGCGCTGCCCGTTCGCAAGGGCGAAAGCACAACCTACCGGCATGCGCTTACCTTGGTCAACGGAACCAACACCATAACAGCATCTGCCGTCAACAAAGAAAAAATTGAATCCGACCCGCAGTCGGTAGAAATTGTGGCCGACCACGGTGGCAAAAGCAGCGTTTGCTATATCCTGTCCGTAGGTATCAATCAGTACAAAAATCCAAAGCTGGTATTGAACTATGCCCGGCCCGATGCGGAATCGTTTGGTAAAGTGCTGGATGAGAAAGGGAGCTTGTTCAAAAACTTAGAGCTGCACACATTGTACGATGAAGAAGCATCGCGCACCAACATTCTGAAAAAGCTTGATGAGCTTGCCGGCAAAATTCACCAGGAAGATGTGTTTATATTTTATTATGCCGGCCACGGCAGCATGGTAGACAACCTGTTCTTTTTTATTCCCACTGAAAGCAGTCGTTTGTATGACCTGGGTTCGCTTCAAAAGGAAGCTATTGAAGCAAGCGTGTTACAGGACAAACTGAAAAATATAAAAGCGCTTAAGCAACTGATTGTGATGGATGCCTGCCAATCAGGCGGGTCGGTTGAGCTGTTAGCCACACGTGGCGCAGCCGAAGAAAAAGCTATCGCCCAGCTCTCGCGCAGCGCAGGCATACATGTAATGGCATCGGCCGGCAGCGAACAGTTCGCAACCGAATTTGACGAGCTGGGGCACGGATTATTTACGTATTTATTGATCAAAGCCTTGCAGGGCGATGCCGATGGCGTGCCCAAAGACGGTAAGGTTACAATTTACGAGCTGAAGTCTTACCTCGATGACCAGGTGCCGGAGATGACCCAAAAGCTGAAAGGCAAACCGCAGTATCCCTACACCTTCTCGCGGGGACAGGATTTTCCGGTGGTGATTGAAAAAGAGAAATAGCTTGTTGCTGATTCTACTTTAACCACATAGAAACATAGGGCACATAGGCAATCAACTTTTTGAAAGGCATTCAGGACAAGCTATGTGGACTATGTTTCTATGTGGTTAAATGCTGTGGATTTCCCGGGAAGGCTTAAAATGTAAACTATTGCATAGAATTTTCTAACTTCGTACTTCATAAACCAACAAATATGTTTAATGAAAGAAGCAACCCCGGTTAAATTTTACCTGGCCCGGTATTTTTTCCTGGCGCTTAGTGCGCTTCAGGGACTGGCCTCCGCACTTATGCTCCTTCAGTTTGGAGATTCCCCTAAAGCCCGGTTTGTATCCTTTGCCCTCTTTACGCTTGCGCTGATTTTTTTATCGTTGCACCTGCTGGTATCTAAAAACATTAAACGGGTGGCGCTCAGCAAAAAGAAAATTGCGGTTATCAATCCGCACAAGGTAAAAAGCTACGATTGGTCTGATGTAAAGAACATCAAGCTCATTCCGTTCCTGAACATGTACAGCCTTAAACTGAAGGGAAAGAAAAACAAAATCTATTTTTTAGCCACAGGAAATACACAAGCCCTGTTTGGGATTTTTTCTGCTGACTCTGACCTGATCCCGAAGAAGGTGAGGTAATTACCGGCCGGTTCTTTTGAGATAATTGCTTAGCATCTCCCGGTAAAACTCTTTATCGGACAGGCGGGCTGCTAACTCGTAGTAAAAGTGTGCCTCTTTTGAAGCTTCCCGATAAGCGATTTCATCTTACTTCAACACCCCCAACTCTTTTCCCACTTCCGTAAACGCCTGTATCGCCTTATCCAGATGATGCTGCTCGTGCGCAGCCGAAATCTGTACGCGTATGCGTGCCTTTCCTTTGGCCACAACAGGAAAGAAAAACCCGATCACGTAAATTCCTTTTTCTAATAATCGTTCTGCAAATTTTTGCGCCAATGGCGCTTCGTACAGCATAATCGGCACAATAGGGTGCACACCCGGCTTAATATCAAAACCGGCTGCCGTCATTTTTTCACGGAAGTATTTCGTGCTTTGCTCCAGCTTATCGCGCAAGGCCGTTGTTTCCGATAGCATATTAAATACTTCAATGGAAGCTCCCACAATAGAGGGTGCCAGTGTATTGGAGAACAAATAGGGGCGCGAACGCTGGCGCAGCATTTCAATAATTTCCTTACGGCCGGAAGTGAATCCACCCGATGCACCGCCTAATGCCTTCCCCAACGTACCGGTAATAATATCCACGCGACCGATCACATTACAATATTCCGGTACACCACGACCGGTTTTACCGATAAAGCCGGATGAATGACATTCATCTGTCATCACCAATGCCTCATATTCATCCGCCAGGTCGCAGATCTTGTCAAGCTGCGCAATAGTGCCATCCATTGAAAATGCGCCATCGGTAACAATAATAACCTGGTTGGCTCCTGCCTTGCGGGCTTCCTCTAATTGCAGTTTCAGGTCGGCCATATCATTATGCTTATAGCGATACCGCATGGCTTTGCATAGGCGCACACCATCAATAATGGAAGCATGATTCAGCTCATCGGAAATGATCGCATCTTTCTCACCCAGCAAAGGCTCAAACACACCACCGTTGGCATCGAAAGCAGCCGCATAAAGTATTGTATCTTCCGTACCCAAAAATTCAGAAATCTTTTTTTCCAGCTCTTTGTGAATATCCTGCGTACCGCAAATAAACCGGACTGACGACATACCGAAGCCATGCGTATCAATCGCTTTTTTGGCAGCGGCTATCACACGCGGGTGCGATGAAAGGCCGAGATAATTGTTGGCACAAAAATTTATAACTTCTTTCCCATCACTGGTTTTTATATCTGCTCCCTGCGGAGTAACAATTATCCTTTCTCTTTTGAAAAGTCCGGCTTCGCGAATAGAATCAAGCTCTTTCTGCAATACAGGTTGAAGTCTTTTATACATGGTTTAGCTTATTTTCGGTTTGGGTTTCATTACAGGTTTAGCGGCCACAGCAGGTTTAGGGGCTGTTTCCGCTTCAGCGACTTTTAACGGATACTTTCTTCGGATGGGGTTAATCAGGTAGAGCTTTTGTGCGGTAAAGCTGGTTGGGCTCACCTGGTCAAAAAGATTGTTCCACTCCTTCCATAAAACAGGTTCGGCCGCCCGAAAAGCCACTTCGTCAATTCTTTTACCGATCAAATATTCCTCAAAATTCATGTTACAAAACTATTAAAAAGCACCTACAGTTTCTCAACCCTTCGATTTACCGGCCATAAACTTATGTCTGCCAGATCATTTAATGATCTCTATTTTTCTGCCATATCATACTAAAATCTGCCTATGAAAATAAAATTACTTTGTATAGTCATGCTGCTATGCGTGGCAGGCTATGCCCAGGAAAAAGAAAATGTGCTGGAGCAGCTCAAAAAAGTTGCGGTGGTCGATCAGAAAGTAATGATGCCCATGCGGGATGGCATCCGGCTTTCTACTGACATCTATCGCCCCAAAGGCAATGGCAGGTATCCGGTTATTTTCTCGCGTACGCCATACAATTTTAACAGCTACCGCGATGGCGAGCTGGTAACCCGCACATTGCAAACTGCATTAGAGATGGTTAACAAGGGGTATGCATACGTGGTGCAGAATGAACGGGGCCGGTTCTTCAGCGAAGGTGAATGGGATATCCTGGGTACACCGCTTACCGATGGTTACGATGCCTTCGAGTGGATGTCCAAACAACTGTGGAGCAATGGTAAAATCGGTTTGCTGGGTTGTTCTTCCACAGCAGAGTGGCAAATGGCCGTAGCTTCGCTGGAGCATCCGGCTTTGGCTGCTATGGTACCGCAGGGTTATGGTGCCGGTGTAGGTCGCGTGGGCAAATATTACGAACAAGGCAACTGGTACCGCGGTGGTGCCGGGCAAATGCTTTTTACGGCCTGGCTTTACGGCACACAACACGATATTGCCAAACCCAATCTTCCGCCCAATGTAAGCCAGGAAGATCTGCAGCGTATACAGAAGTTTTATGATATGGCTCCGCGCTATCCTAAGGTAGATTGGAAAGAAGGATTAAGTCATTTGCCTGTCCAGGATATTATTAAAGCATTAGATGGCCGGTGGGAACTTATGAAAAAATGATCAGGCGTACACCCCATGATAAAGCCTGGTACGAAGGCGGATTGTATCACGATAACATGCCCTTCAACACTCCCAGCTTCTGGTTCGTATCATGGTATGATGTTTCTTCAAGTCCTAACATTGAGTTGTTTAATCATGTAAGAAAAAATGCCAAAGACCCGAAAGTTCGCGATAGCCAATACTTAGTTATTGCACCCACCCTGCACTGCGCTTATACACGCGCTACCGAAAACACGGTTGTAGGCCAAAGAAGCGTAGGCGATGCCCGTTTGAATTATGATGAATTGATTACCGGCTGGTTTGATCACTGGCTGAAAGGCGAGCCGTTAAAGCAAATGCCCCGCGTGCGTTATTATACAATGGGCTCCAACAAATGGCAAACTTCTGAGGTGTGGCCTCCTGCCAGTACGGTAATGACGCCTTATTACTTAGATAGCAAAGGCCAGGCTAACACCTTAAATGGTAACGGAAAGCTGGTAACCAAAAAACCGTCCAAGGATAATCCTGATTCGTTCACCTACGATCCATTAAACCCGGTAATATCACATGGCGGTAATGTGTGCTGTACCGGTAATGCCGTACAGGGCGGAGCGTTCGATCAGCAGGAGATGGAAAAGCGCGAGGATATCCTGGTATACACAACCGAGCCTTTGGCTGAGGGTGTGGAAGTAAGCGGATTCATTGAATCAACTTTATACCTGTCATCCGATGTAAAAGATACCGATGTTACGATTAAGCTGATTGATGTGTACCCGGATGGCAAAGCCTATAATTTAGATGAAACCATTCAGCGTGTGCGTTACCGCGAAGGCTACGACAAGGAAGTATTTATGGAGGCGGGCAAAGTGTACAAAGTAGAATTAACCCCCATGAGCACCAGCAACTATTTCGAAAAAGGTCATCGCATTCGCATTGAGGTGTCGAGCAGCAACTTCCCGCGCTTCGATCGCAATTTAAATACCGGGGGAAAAAACTATGATGAATCGGAAGCAAAAGTTGCGCACAATAAAATACATCACTCTTCGCAATACCCCAGCAGCATTCGCCTACCAATTGTAAAAACGAAGAAATAATTAATTGCATTTTCATAGTTAAAGTCCGCAGGCTACGTCTGTGGACTTTTTATATCTTCGCACCGATATTTTTCGCATGAAAAAAACAAAAGTATTGCTGATTGGTGCCGGTGGGCAATTAGGATCGGAGCTGACACAGGGGTTGTGGAAAATCTATGGCCAGGAAAATGTGATCGCATCAGACATTAAAGATGCACAAGGCATTCTAAAAGAAGGCCCGTACGAAAAATTTGATGTGCTTCAACGCGATAAGCTGTTTGAGCTCCTGCGCAGGCATGATATTACCCAGGTTTACCACTTAGCCGCACTGCTATCCGCAACAGGCGAAAAGGATCCGCGCTGGGCCTGGAAGCTGAACATGGAAAGCCTGCTCTTCGTTTTGGAAGCCGCCCATGAATTAAAGCTTCATAAAGTATATTGGCCCAGCTCTATTGCAGCATTCGGGCCAACTACACCAAAGCAAAATACACCACAGGATACCATTATGGACCCCACCACGGTATATGGTATAACCAAGCTGGCGGGTGAACTATGGTGTGAGTATTACTTCCGAAGGTATGGTGTGGATGTGCGCAGCCTGCGTTATCCGGGTTTGATCGGTTACAAAACTCCTCCCGGTGGCGGCACTACCGACTATGCGGTTGACATTTATTTTAAAGCCATCAAAGAAAAAAAGTATGAGTGCTTTCTTTCGGCCGATACCTACCTGCCCATGATGTATATGGATGATGCGGTGAAAGCCACGTTAGACCTGATGGAAGCGCCTGCCGAAAAGGTAAAAATCCGTTCGAGCTATAATATTGGCGCCATGAGCTTTTGCCCTGCACAAATTGCATCCACTATTAAAAAGCACATTTCTGAATTTGAAATAACCTATAAGCCGGACTTCCGGCAAGCCATTGCAGACTCCTGGCCCAAGTCGATTGACGATTCTCCAGCAAGGCAGGATTGGGGATGGCAACATCAGTTCGGATTGGAGGAAATGACAGTGGATATCCTGGAGAATTTAGCGAAACACCCGGAGTTACTGGCTCACTAAAAATTTATTCATTCCTTTGTACTCAGGGGACGTTACCCGAACCAGGTACATACCGGCATCCAATTGAAGAGGCAGCTTTACAAGTTCCTTTGTGGTCATCAATCGCTCTAATTGATGACCGGATAAATCCAGCAGTACAATTTCTACAGGATGCTTTGGCTTAAAATTCAATTCGATGGTGAGATCAGTACCATTACGAGCGGGGTTGGGATATACCGAGGCGTTGAGAAGCCCGTTAAAATCCACCAGCACGACATCAAACGTAACTACTTTGCCGTCTATGTCGGCCTGCCTTAACCGGTAGTAGGTTTTACCCGGCCGGGGCTTTTCATCTGTTACCTGATAGTCAATCCGTTCGGTTGAATTACCCATTGCACTTTCGCGGGCAAGTAAACTGTAGGTAAGTCCATCATCCGATTTTTCTACTTCAAAGTAATCTGCGTTTAATTCCGATGCCGTTGCCCAAACCAGATCAACCCGATCAACACGCGCCACTGCCCTGAAAAAGAGTAAATCCACCGGTAACACTCCCCCGTTACAAAAATTGCTTCCCGTTCCCTGGCTGCAATTGCCTGCTGTAAAGCTGCCCGGAGGGCCGGTCAGGTTACTGTCTTCTCCTACATCTACAGATCCATCTACATTAATATGACCACCGCTTGATATCGTAACGTTAGTATTATCACCACCTGTAAAATCGCCTTCCACGTCCACGTTTCCTGTAACTGAAATAGAAGCAGTATTAGCCATCTGGATATTGCCTTTTATGATAAGCGTACCGCTTACATTCAGCGACAAGCTGTTAAGCACTACCAAATCTCCCCATATAATCAGGGTACCTGTAACCGTTATGGCGGTAAAATTTCCTGCCGTAACATTTTTAGGTGTGCCATCAGCCCCTACGTTCAGAGCACCTGCACTATTGATTGTTAAACCAGAGCTGTTTCCAAAAGTTAAATTACCAATGGTATAATCCGACCCATTATTAATCAGGGCAACACGGGAAGCTATGATCTGAACATCTTCTGATATATCATCACCAATATTATTGCCTAACCACCTGGTGTCATCTTCCCAACTGCCTGTATTATTAAAAACAGCCTGTGCAAAACCACACATGCTTAGCCCCACCAGGCTAAAAGTCAGCAGTGCTTTCTTTGTTCCCGAACGTATAGAAATTAACCGGGGCATATACCAAATATAAAAAAATGAGATCAACAATAAACCCGCATTTTTTAAAATAGCCCAAACTGCGTGTAAATTGCCCGAAATAAAGTTTTTTAAAAGCCGTAATCACTACACTTAACCCCGGTTAATTAACCATTACGTGAGTAAACTCAAGCAACTTGCCGGTGAAACCGTCCTTTACGGATTGGGCAGCATTGTACCCCGCATGATTAATTTCCTGCAGGTACCCCTGCATACCATTAACATGTTCAGCGAAGCTGAGTATGGTGAAATAACCAAGCTCTATGCGTACGTGGCCGTGATTAATATCATTTATATGTTTGGGATGGAAACCGCCTACTTCCGGTTTGCCACCAAACCCGAGGCAGACCCCAAACGAATTTTTAACCTCGCCCAAACCAGTGTTATTATCATCAGCGGCTCTCTGTCGCTTGTGCTGCTACTAACTGCATCACCCATTGCATCAGCCCTGCAGGCCAGTCATTCAAACTTTATTACCTGGCTTGTATTTACCATGCTTATCGATGCCATAGTTGCTATTCCCTTTGCACAATTACGCTTACAGAAAAAAGCATTCCGGTTTGCAGCAGCCAAAATCCTGAACGTAATAATTGTACTGGGTCTTAATTATTACTTCCTCAAACTCAATTACGATCCTGCTATAGGTGTCGGCTATGTGTTCCTGGCAACATTAATGGCTAATGCATTATTTATTGTCTTCTTTATTAAAACACTTTTAAGCTGGAGGCCGGCCTGGGACAAAACCCTTTCCCCACAAATGTTTCGCTACGCCTACCCGGTAATGATAACCGGTGTTGCCGGCATGATCAATGAAATGTTTTCGCGCAGCATGCTGGACTGGTGGCTGCCTGAAAATTTTTACCGGGGTGTTTCCCAAAAAGAAGCCGGTGGTATTTTTGGAGCTTGCTACAAGTTTGCTGTGTTCATGAACCTGGGCATTCAGGCATTTCGCTATGCGGCAGAGCCGTTCTTCTTTTCCAATGCGCAAGACAAAAATTCAACCAAGCTGTTTGCGCTGGTTAATCACTTCTTCATTATAGCTTGTTGTGTAGTGTGGCTGAGCATCAGCATTAACCTGGATATTCTGAAATACATTATCGGAGAAAATTTCTGGCTGGGCTTGCCCATTGTGCCCGTCTTGTTGCTGGCCTATTTATTTCTGGGTGTATATTATAATATCAGCGTTTGGTTCAAGCTCACCGACAAAACACACTACGGAACAATTATCACATTGATTGGTGTAGCCGTAACGGTTGCCGGAAATTATTTTCTGATTCCCGTTGCCGGTTTTATGGGTAGCGCCATGGCTGCATTAGCCTGTTATGCAACTATGGCTGTAATCTGTTTCGGCTTGGGCCAGAAGCACTACCCCATTCCCTATTGGGTTACGCGCGATGTAGGCTACATTGTTTTTACCGGGGCCCTGATCCGGCTGCTCAGCAACGTACAATTCGAAAGCCAGTGGCTTGCAACCGGTTTTCATGCAGCTATCATCATGGCATTTATAGCCTTGATCTATTGGATTGAAAAGAAGAATCTTACCCGGCCCTCCCACCCGGAATTTTAGTAGCTTTACCACTCACACATTATTATGAACATTATTATACCGATGGCCGGATTAGGCAAGCGCCTGCGTCCGCATACACTTACTACCGCCAAGCCTTTACTTCCCATTGCCGGCAAACCTATTGTACACCGGTTGGTGGAAGATATTGCACGTGTGTGTCCGGAAAAAATAAGCTACATCGGGTTTATCGTACACCCCACCTTTGGTAAGCAGGTGGAAGAAGATCTGAAAGCCGTAGCCCGGGCAGTAGGTGCTGAAGGTAAAATCTATTACCAGGAGCAAGCGCTGGGTATATCGCACGCTTTGCTCTTTGCCCAAGAATTATTTGAAGGAAAAGTTATTGTGGCTTTTGCCGACACATTGTTTCGTGCTGATTTTAAGCTGGATACCAACAAAGACGGAACCATCTGGGTGCAGCAGGTTGAAAACCCATCGCAGTTTGGTGTAGTAAAGCTGAATGACCAGGGTGAAATAACCGAGCTGATCGAAAAGCCCGCCACATTTGTATCTGATCTGGCCATTATCGGTATTTATTTCTTTAAGCATGGCGAAAAGCTACGCACCGAAATGCAATACCTGCTGGATAACGACATTAAAGAAAAGGGCGAGTACCAGTTTACTTCTGCGCTTGAAAACATGAAGAAAAAGGGCGCCCGGTTTGTACCCGGCCAGGTGCAGGAATGGTTAGACTGCGGGAACAAAGAAAACATGGTGCAAACCAACCAGCGTTACCTGGAGATTATCAAAGATCAAAAATTAGTTTCCGACAAAGCTGTTCTGAAGAATAGCGTGGTGCTGCCCCCGGTATTTATTGCCGATGGTGTGATTATTGAGAACACGGTTATCGGGCCGTATGTTTCGGTGGGGCAGGAAACCAAGATCAGCGACTCCCGGATCAGTAATTCGATCGTGCAAAAGAATTGCATATTAAACGGAGTAGTGATGAAAAATAGCCTGTTGGGTAATTTCGTTAGCTTTGAAGGCGCTGCCGTTGACGTGGATGCCGGGGATTATACACGTATATAAACTTTAATTTTTGAAATCAGCTTCCCGATATTGCTTATGGTTGTGCTGCCTGGTGTTAGTGCATCAGTCGGCTGTTGCCCAAAAACGAAGGCCCGCCAACGATACAAAATCAGAAGCAGCCCGGCAGCGCGAAGCTGAGTTTACGTTTACCGAAGGAGAAAAATTCTTTGTGCTGGAAGATTACTCCAAAGCCCTTCTATACTTTCAGAAAGCGGCCGAGCTTACACCCGAAAATGCAACGATACACTACAAGATAGCGGAAGTCTGGGCGAAGGGCGTGAAAGATGAAGACCAGCAACAGGCAGCCATCAGCATCGAAAATGCCTTGCGGCTGGAAAAGAAAAACAAGTACTTCTACCTGCTGGCCTCAAACATATATGCCAGCCTGAACAATTTTGATAAAGCCACTGCCGCCCTTGAAAACATGATGAAGGAGGTAAAGGGCACTGAAGAGTATCTGTTTGAGTTAGCTGCACTATACATTTATGCCAGGCGCGAAGATGATGCTTTAAAAACCTATAACCGGGCCGAAAACGCTTTAGGCGTAAACGAAATTTCATCGCTGCAAAAGCAACGTATTTACCTGGATAAAAACAAAATATCGGAAGCGCTTGCCGAAGGTGAAAAGCTGGCTAACGCCTACCCGGAAGAAGCCCGGTTTATCATGGGTTATGCCGAGCTGCTGGCTCAAACCGGGAACCGCGCCAAAGCTATTCCCGTGCTCGAAAAATTCCTACAGGAGAATGAAGCATCCGGCTCGGTTAAAATGCTGCTGGCCGGCCTTTACCGCGATAATGGCCAGGAGGAAAAATCACAACAATACGTCATGCAGGTAATGGACGATGCGCAGGTAAGCTTAGATAGCAAGCTGCTAATGGTTAGCACCTACAGCGCTGCGCTTACGCAGAAAGGCTCAACGCTTAGTCCTGTGCACGAAAAATTTGTACTGGGATTGGTTGAAAAGCTGGAAAAGGATTATCCGCACGATGCCAATGTCCACATTGTGAGTGGCGATTTATACATGGCGCTGGATCGCAGCGATGAAGCAATGGCCCAATACAGGCTGGCCGTTCTGAACGGAACCGGCAACTACGAAGCCTGGCAAAACCTGCTTTACCTCGAGTCGCAAGCCAACCAATTAGACAGCCTGATCGATCATGCTGAAAAAGCGCTTGAGCTGTTCCCCAATCAAAGCATGATCTATTACTTCAATGGGTTCGGATTATTGAAGAAAAAGCAATACCGCGAGGCAGCGTATTCATTTGAACAGGCAAAAAAACTCTCAGCCTCAAACCCCGCTTTTGTAAGCGACCTGAACACCATGCTGGGCGATTGCTACAACGGAGCAAAAGAATATGCCAAATCAGACAAAGCCTTTGAAGAAGCTCTGGCCTATAATCCTAACAACGATATCGTGCTCAATAATTACAGCTATTACCTGGCCTTGCGCAAGGAAAACCTGGATAAAGCGGAAAAGATGGCTTCACAACTCGTAAAGGCTTTTCCCAACAACGCTTCTTACCTGGATACGTATGCGTGGGTCTTGTTTGCGCAAGAGAAATACAAGGATGCCCGTAAGGTTATGGAAAAGGTAGTACAAGGCGCGCCCGTTTCAGCAACACATTGGGAGCATTACGGGGATATACTCTTTAAGCTTGGCGAAGTTGACAATGCAGTGAAACAATGGCAAAAGGCCCGCGAGACCAGTGCCGACCATACCCGCCTGGATAAAAAAATTACCAACCGAAGGCTAAATTAAATACCTTTGATCGGCTTTAACTTTCGTAATTGATGCGCAGTTTCCTTATATTTTCCGGCCTGGCAACGCTCTTGTTTTTGCAGGCATGTCAACGCAAGGCAGTACCTGCACTTTCGTTGCCCGTAGCTCCCAAAATGCTGGACGTTGAAGAAATTGACTTTGGCTATATGGTGGGCAAGGCCCGTATGGTATTTCGGGATGATAAGAAGGAACGCGAAGTAAAAGCCAACATCCGTATCCGGAAGGACAGCGTGATCTGGATGACATTCTCAGTGGTGGGTGTACAGGGCGGCAAAGCGCTCATCAACAAAGATTCCATTACGGTGGTGAGTAATGTGGATAAGGAATATTTTGTATTCGACTACAAGGAATTATCGGCACGCTTCAATTTCGAAATTAACTACAGCGTATTGGAAGCAGCCATGCTGGGCAATATGATTCGCGCCAAGGAACCCTCCGATGAAATAAGCCGCGAAGGCGATTTTGATTTGCTGATGCAGCATGAAAATTCAGTTTCTATAAAAAACCTTATAAACCCCATAATCCGAAAAATTGAAAAGGTAGAGCTGGTTGAATCAAATACTAACAATAAGCTTATGCTGGAGTATGCCAACTTCCAGCCATTGGGCGAAAAAAATCTGGCCTATAACGGTGTGGTGAGCGTGTTTTATAAAACGGCTGCCGGCCTGATCAATAACACCATTACTTTCGAATATAGTAAAATTGAAATTGGTGATAAGGAATTGAAGTTCCCGTTCAATATCCCCAAGCGATATGACCGCAGGTAAGCTTTTTGCGTTTGCTTTATTTTTTATACTGAGCTTCACTGTTCACGCGCAAAAATCAAAAACCCAGCTTCAGCGCGAAAAGCAAAAAAACTTAGAGAAGATAAAAGAAACGGAGCGGATCCTGGAAGAAACCGGGGAGCAAAAGAAAAACTCGCTTGGTGAGCTTAATGCTCTCAATCAACGCATTCTGCAGCAGGAATCATTAATCAAATCCATACAGGGCGAGGTATCTTTACTGGATTACGACATCAGCGAGAACAACCAGATCATCGATGCGCTGGAGCGCGATCTTAAAAAGCTTAAGGAAGAATATGCAGCTATGCTGTTCGCTGCACAAAAGGCAAGCGGAAAAGTAGATAAGCTTACTTTCCTGTTTTCAGCACAATCATTCGACCAGATGATGATGCGCCTGAAGTACATGGAGCAATACGGTAAAGCCAGGCAGGATCAGGCGGCAGCCATCGAAAAGGTTCAGGATATTTTAAAAGAACAGGTGCGGGTAACACAGGTAAAGCGGAGTGAAAAAACCGCCCTGCTTAACGAAGAGCTGAAACAAAACCAGCAGCTAACCAACCTGAAGCAAAAACAACGAACTTTGGTTCGTAATCTCGAAAAGCAGGAAAAGCAACTGCGAAAAGACCTGGAAACCACGCGCAAGGCTGTTGCCGAGCTGGATGACCTGATCGCAAAAATCATTAAGGAAGAAATGGAAAAAGCAGCACGGGAAGCACGCGAACGGGAACGAAACAAAACAAGCCGCGAAGCATCTGAGGCGGCTATTGCACTCTCAGCCTCTTTTGAGGATAACAAAAGCAAATTTCCCTGGCCTGTTTCCGGTTTTGTAGCTCAGGGGTTTGGCAGGCAAGATCACCCGGTGTTAAAAGGGATCGTAATTCAGAATGATGGTGTAAACATTCAAACCAAGCAAAACGAAGTAGTGAAAGCTGTTTTTAATGGCGAGGTAAGCAAAATAGCGGCAACCATGGGGTTTGGCAATACCATTATCATTAAGCACGGCAGCTTCTTTACCGTGTACACCGGGGTAAAAGATATTGTGGTTAAGCAAGGCCAGGCGGTATCAACCAGCCAGGAGTTAGGCAAAGTGCATGTGAATGGTGATGGCATTTCTGAGCTGCGTTTCCAGATCCGGAAAAACTTCGATGCCCTCAATCCGCAGGAATGGCTACGAAATTAGTTTAAACGGCAAAAATCAGGGTTTTTCGTACCTCACCAGCCCCAACAAAAAGTCCTGTGGCTATTCATTTATTCATAATTATCTATCTTTACACTCTTAACATTTCATTATGAGCGCTATTCTTTTGATCGGGATGCCCGGTATGGGCGAGTGGGTTGTAATCGGTTTGTTCGTACTGATTTTCTTTGGTGCCAAAAAAATTCCTGAGTTTGCAAAAGGCCTGGGTAAAGGTTTCCGCGAATTCAAAGATGCCGTTAAGGACGTGAAGAAAGAAGTTGACGATGCCGGTAAAGAGATACCGAAGATTGACGAAAAGTAAGCATTGAGCACACCTTCAACCTTAGCAGACTTACATCCTTATCTCTACAACGGTACCCAGTCCTGCACGGAACGGGTTACCTGCTTTCTGCAAAACATTGAATCCAAAAAACATCTCAATGCATTTTTGAGTGTGTTCAGCAACGAAGCGCTTGACCGCGCCCGCCTGGTTGATGAAAAGATTAAGCAGGGCACGGCTGGCAAGCTGGCCGGCCTTGTAGTAGGCATTAAAGATGTGCTCGCCTACGAAAATCATCCCCTTCAGGCCAGCAGTAAAATTCTGGACGGTTTTATTTCAAAGTACACCGCCACGGCTGTGGAGCGTCTGCTCAACGAAGATGCTATCATTATCGGGAGACAAAACTGCGATGAGTTTGCGATGGGCTCTTCAAACGAGAGCTCGGCTTTCGGGCCAGTTCTGAACGACATCGATAATACCCGCGTTCCGGGCGGTTCATCGGGCGGTTCGGCTGTTGCGGTTATGGCTGATATGTGCGATGTATCGCTGGGTTCCGATACCGGGGGTTCCGTTCGGCAGCCTGCTGCCTTCTGTGGTATTTACGGGCTAAAGCCTACCTACTCCCGCATCTCGCGGCACGGGCTGGTTGCATACGGATCGTCTTTTGATTGTATCGGAGTTTTTTCAAAAACATTGGAAACCATGGCCCGGGTGCTGGAAGTAATTGCCGGGCCCGATGAGTTTGACAGCACGGTTTCGCGCAAAGCCGTTCCTCACTTTGAAGACGCCTTGCAGGACACATCAAAAAAATTCAGGATCGCCTACCTGGAAGATGCCCTGCACGCAGATGCGGTACAAGCTGAAATCAAGGAAGCATTAAAAATAAAAATCGATCAGCTAAAGGCAGGCGGGCACACGGTGGAAGGTATTGACTTTGCATTGAGCGAATATATATTACCCACTTATTATATATTAGCAACAGCCGAGGCAAGCTCTAATCTTTCGCGATACGATGGTGTGCGCTATGGTTATCGCAGCGCGAATACCCGCGATCTTCAATCGATGTATAAAAAAACAAGAGCCGAAGGTTTTGGTAAAGAAGTGCAGCGCAGAATTTTACTCGGCACATTTGTGCTCAGCGCAAGCTATTACGATGCCTATTATACCAAAGCACAAAAAGTGAGGCGATTGATCCGCGAGCAAACCAAACAGGCATTAGCCCGGTATGACTTTATTATATCGCCCACCACACCCACTACGGCATTTAAAATAAGCGAACACACCAATAACCCGGTAGAAATGTACTTGGCCGATTTATTTTCCGTTCATGCTAATGTAGCGGGTGTTCCGGCTATTTCAGTGCCTTGTGGTTTTGATAGCCGGGGGTTACCCATCGGGCTACAGGTTACGGCAAACGACTTTGATGAAGCCGGCCTCTTTCAGTTCTCAAAGGTAATTCGGAACTTAGCGTAATTATACCGGTTTTAAAACCATTGTAATGATGAAAGTAATTGCTTTTTTATTTTTTAGCTCGACCGCTTTCGCTTCGTGGGCACAGGAACCTTTGCCCGATACGTTGTCTTTACCGGCAATGGATACCCTTACTATTATTGGCGAAGTTGATACGATTGAGCTGATACCCGCATTACCGGCCGAGGTTGAATTTATTCCGGGAGAAGATACGCCCGAATTATTAAGCAACCGCTTAGTGCGCATCCAGAACCAGATTCCGCTCAGCTACAATACTACCGTGCACGGCTTTATTGATTACTTCACGGTACGTAACCGCGATTACACGCGGGCCATGCAGCGCAAAAAAGATCTGTACTTTCCGTTGTTCGAGAAATACCTGGCACAACACAATCTTCCCGATGAATTAAAATACCTGTCTATCATCGAATCCGGCCTTAATCCGCGAGCCATTTCGCGCGCGCGCGCAGTAGGACTCTGGCAGTTTATGTCCGGCACAGGTCGCTACTTCGGATTGCAGACCGATTGGTATATCGATGACCGGATGGATCCTGAAAAATCTACCGAAGCGGCCTGCCGGTATCTCGCCCAGCTTTACACCATTTTTGGTGATTGGGAACTTGCCCTCGCTGCCTATAATTCAGGCCCAGGCACAGTTCGAAAAGCGGTAAGAAGGTCGGGTTACAAAAAATCTTTCTGGGAAGTTTATCCGCACCTGCCCCGCGAAACACGCGCTTATGTGCCCCAGTTTATTGCCATTATTTATGCCATGAGCTATGCCGAAGAGCATAACCTGCTGGAAACCGTGCGTGAAGAATTTCCGCCATACGACACGCTTACGGTAAATCATCATTTGCATTTGGGTACGCTGGCCAAGCTTACCGGCACCTGCCTGGAAGACTTACAGAAATTAAATCCGGCTGTTCGTCATAACATTATCCCCGGTAACGGAAAAACATATCACGTAAAGATCCCGGTATTTGCCAAAGCAAATCTGGACTCCAACCGGGTAGCTATCCTGGACTCAGCTATGCGAGTGGGCAAAAAAGAATCGGCTGTAATGATGTATGCCGCTACACCGGCAAACGGAACGCCTACCGTTTATACCGTTGCATCGGGCGATGTGCTGGGCGGTATTGCATTGCGCTTCAAAGTAAGTGTAAACGACCTGAAAGAATGGAACAACCTGTCTTCCACCAAAATTTATGCAGGCCAGAAATTATACGTGTATGCACCTGCACAGCGTGTGGCACAAGCTAAAAATACCGAGCCGGTTTTACTTTCACCCGATACCAAAACCTATACCGTGCAGCCCGGAGACACCCTTTGGGATATTTCGCGCAAGGTACCCGGGCTTACCGTTGAAAAAATCAAAGCTCTGAACAATCTGAAAAGCAATGACCTGAAGCCCGGGCAAAAGCTTATTGTGGGCTGATGAGTGTTGTTGACTGTGACGATTTTAAGCGGAGGGGATTACTACAGAATACGTAACGTGTACATGAAGTATTTCATTTTTATATTTTTTATAGCTGCCATTGTTGCCTGCACCGAACCAGGAAGTAAAAACCTGCCGCCAGCTTCGGGCCTTACAGGCGATATTTTTTTGATCATGGATTCTTTGCAATGGAAAGGTCCATTAGGAAAAACCCTCGATTCCATCTTCAGTGCCGAAATGGAAGGCCTGCCGCGGAAGGAAGCGATCTTCCACATGCGCTGGATAGACCCCCGTAAGCTCAACTTCGTATTGAAGCAACGCAGGAACCTGATTTTTGCTGTAACATTAGATCAGGCGACAACCGGTGCAAGACAGATACGGGCAACCTTTACACCTGAGTCGCTCGAAAAAATCAAAGCCGATCCAAGCTTGTTTAGCCAGAATGCCCGCGATGTATTTGCAAAAAATCAGGAAGTATTGTTTCTGTTCGGACAAACTGAGGCCGAGCTGCTGAAACATATCCGGGCAAACCGTTCAAGGCTGGTGGAGTATTTTAACCTGCGTGAACGCGAACGGTTAACAGCATCCTTATTCAAAGCCGCGCAGCCGAAAGGAATTGCTCCTATGTTGACGAAGGAGTTTAATTGTGAGCTTAAAATTCCGTTCGGGTACCAGCTTGTGCAGCAGGAACCTGATTTTTTCTGGGTCAGGCAAATAAACCCGTATAACGACAAGGATATTTTTATTGCCCGGAAAAAGTACACTTCGCAGGCGCAGTTCCGGAAAGACAGCCTGATCGCTTTTCGCGATGCGGTTTGCAAAAAATACCTGTTTGAAGATCCCGACCGGCCCGACACTTATCTTGTAACAGAAACCACTGTGCCGTACAAGCCCGTGCTTACACGCGAGATCAACTTCAATAATAAGTTTGCGGTTGAAATGAAGGGGTTATGGAAAACCAACAACCTTACTATGGGCGGTCCATTTATATCATTTGCATTGGTAGATGAACCCCAGGGAGTGCTCTATTATATAGAAGGGTTCATCTTCTCTCCCGGCAAAGACCAACGCGAGCTTATACGCGAGCTGGAGACCATTCTTTATACATTTAAAACCAGTAACGAAATTACACCTGCACAACCCTGAGCGGCTGTAACAATAATTTATGCCGGCAGGTACTTCATTCCTGTTGGTTAGATTGTAAATTGCTTATTCAAGCCCTTAACCCAATTGTATGTCGATCAAAATCCGCAAACAAGACGCCCTGAACTATCATACACAGGGGCAGCCCGGTAAAGTTGAAGTAGTGCCAACCAAAATGCTCAGCACACAGCTTGACCTGGCATTAGCCTACTCGCCAGGCGTAGCCGAACCCTGCAAGGAAATTGCCGCCAATAAGGATGATGTTTATAAATACACTTCTAAAGGAAACCTGGTAGCTGTTATCTCAAACGGCACTGCTGTGCTGGGTCTGGGCAACATTGGCCCCGAAGCTTCCAAACCCGTAATGGAAGGAAAAGCCGTGTTGTTTAAAAAGTATGCCGGCATAGACAGCTTTGATATTGAAATTGACGAAGAAGACCCCGGGGAGTTTATAAAAATTGTAAAAGCGCTTGAGCCCACCTTTGGCGGAGTAAACCTCGAAGACATTAAGGCGCCCGAATGCTTTAAGATTGAAGCCGAGCTGCGCGAAAAGATGAACATTCCCATCATGCACGATGATCAGCACGGTACTGCTATTATTTCCAGCGCAGCGTTGATCAATGCGCTGGAAATTGTGGGTAAAAAAATTGAAAACATTGTATTAGTTGTAAATGGGGCCGGTGCTGCTGCTGTTTCCTGCTCCCGGCTTTATCTCGCGCTTGGCCTGAAAAAAGAAAACCTGATCATGTGCGATAGCAAAGGTGTAATCAACACCTCGCGCACCAACCTGGATGCCACCAAAGCTGCCTTTGTTACTTCGCGGAAAGTGAACACCCTCCAGGAAGCCATGAAAGGCTGCGATGTTTTCGTTGGACTTTCCGTTGCCGATGCCATTACGCCACAGGATGTGCTGAACATGGCCAAAGACCCGATCGTGTTTGCCCTCGCCAATCCAAACCCGGAGATCGATTACAACCTGGCCATGAAAACCCGGCCTGATGTGATTATGGGCACCGGGCGTTCCGATCATCCTAACCAGGTAAACAATGTATTAGGTTTCCCTTACATTTTCCGTGGCGCACTGGATGTACGCGCAACCGAAATTAATGAAGCCATGAAGCTGGCTGCTGTCCACGCGCTGGCTACTCTTGCTAAAGAGCCTGTGCCTGACATTGTATTTCAAGCCTATGGCATTGACCGCATCGAGTTTGGTCCCGATTATCTTATCCCCAAGCCCCTCGATCCGCGCCTGATCACTACCGTATCGCCCGCAGTGGCAAAAGCGGCTATGGATTCCGGCATTGCCCGCAACCCCATTACCGATTGGGGCCAGTACCACCAGGATTTGCTGAAGCGCGTGGGTATTGACCAAAAGCTTACTGCACGTATTATTGAACGCGCCAAGCAAAAACCCAAGTGCATTGTTTTTGCGGAAGCCGATCATCCCAAAATTCTGAAGGCCGCACAGGTTTTGCAGGATGAGAAAATAGCACACCCCGTTTTGCTGGGCAGCCGGGAAGAGATTGAACGCTTAATAAAAGAACATGGTCTTGATCTTAGTGAATGTAAAATTATTGACCCGCGCGAAGAGAAAGAGCGTACTGAAAAATTTGCACGCGCTTATCACCTGAAGCGGCAACGAAAAGGCATTGCATACAAAGATGCCGAACGCGCCATGCGCGATCGCAACGCCTTTGGAGCCATGATGGTAGAGTTTGGCGAAGCTGATGCCCTGGTATCCGGCTTAACGAAAGATTACCCCAAAACTATTTTGCCTTCGCTGCAGATTATTGGCATGGCCGAAGGCGTGAACCGCGTAGCCGGCATGTACATTCTGATGAATAAGAAAGGCACGTTCTTCTTTGCCGACTGTACGGTAAATGTTGACCCGAATGCAAATGATCTTGTTGAGATTATCGGGCTGGCTGCACGTGGTGATAAGTTCTTTGATATTGAGCCGCGTGTGGCCATGCTATCATACTCCAACTTCGGTTCCAGCAAAGGCCCGATACCGGAAAAAGCGCGCGAAGCGGTGCGCATAGCCAAGCAAAAATTCCCGGACCTGGTTGTAGATGGTGATATACAAGCCAACGTGGCATTCGATACGGATATTCAGCGCCAGACTTTTCCGTTCAGCGCATTGGCAAAAGAAGGCGCCAACACGCTTATCTTTCCTAACCTCGCTGCCGGTAACATCGCTTACAAGCTGCTGATGGAAATTGGAGGTGCCGAGGCCATCGGGCCTATTCTGCTGGGCATGAAAAAGCCTGTACACATTCTGCAATTAGGCAGCTCCATCCGCGATATTATTAACATGGCGGCCATTGCCGTGGTGGATGCGCAACTGCACGATCAGAACGACCGGTTGTAGCTTTCTACAGGAAAGCTATCCATAATCCTTCTTTACTTTTAACCACATACATAACCAAAGAATAACCTATGTGCGCTATGTTCCTATGTGGTTTGCACTTTCAGCAACTCACATCAGGATAGCCTTATACTTTGCAGGGGATGACAGAATGGCGCGCACACCGTTGCTAACCGAATACAAAGCCTTGGGATCCACATGCACCGGCAGCTTGAAGATTTTGGCAAAGCGTTCGGGTAAACCTTTTAACACCGAATTGCCACCGGATACGTGAATACCGCTTTTATAAATATCACCGGCCAGCTCGGGCGGGCATATTTCCAGCGATTGATGAATGCATTCTTCAATCTGTTTGAAGGGTCGCTCCAGCACACGGCTCAATTCAACCTGGCTGATCACTTTGCTTACCGGCACGCCTTCAATCAGGTCTTTACCTTTTACCAGCAGTGTTTCATCGGCTGATGCAACCGGCTCAAACACACATCCGATTTTTTTCTTTATTGCCTCTGCCGTTTTCAAACCAATAGCCAGGTTATATACCCTTCTGAAGTAGTCCTGGATTTCTTCGTCCATGGCATCGCCTGCAACCCGGATGGATTGAAACGCAGCAATCCCCGAAAGGGATATAACCACTACCTCGGTAATGCCGCCACCTATATCAACCACCAGCTTACCTTCGGGCTCCTGAATGTTTAGTCCCATACCCAGCGCGGCAGCCAGGGGTTCGTGCACCAGGTGCGTGTGCTGTGCCGTAAACTGTTCCAGCGTATCGCGCAAAGCACGTTTCTCAACCGGTGTGGTATCAAATGGCACTCCTGAAATCAGGTAATTGAATCCCCCGGTAAAAAAAGATGGCTTGCCAATTTTATGCACCATCTCCTTCATCATCTTCTTGGCCGACTCGCCATCGGAAATTACGCCCCCCCTAAGCGGCTTTACCGGCCGCAGGTTTTCATGTGTCTTTTCAAACATCTCATAGGCTTTTTCGCCAATAGCCTCCACCTTATGGTTAATCTCATTCATTACCATTACCGAAGGCTCGCTAAGCAAAATGGTATGCTGGTCGCTAAGCAGGGTATTGTTATTGCCAAGATCGATGGCCAGGTTTCGCGTAGGTGAAAAAATCATGGTGAATCGGATTTCGGACAAAGATAGAGTAAGGCGGGATTAGTTGGATATCCCAGTCTTGTTTACCTGCATAAATACTCGTAAACTGCATTCTATTTTTTTAAGCTTTTCATGATCGCCTATTTAAAAGGAAAGCTCGTACATAAGGAGCCTACATTTGTGCTGTTGGAGGTAAACGGCTTAGGCTACCAGGTGAGCATTTCGCTAAACACTTTCTCAGAGATAAAAGACCGGGAAGACCTTACGCTGCTCACCTACCTGCATGTGCGCGAAGATGCCCACATTTTGTTCGGTTTTGCCAGCGAAGCCGAAAAACAGATGTTTCAGCACCTGGTATCGGTAAACGGAGTAGGGCCCAATACCGCATTAATGGTACTGTCATACCTGTCGCCAGCCGATTTAAAAGCGGCCATTGTACGCGAAGATGCCGCCACCCTGCAATCCGTAAAGGGAATTGGCGGGAAAACCGCCCAGCGGCTGGTGCTGGAGCTGAAGGACAAGCTCCGCAAAGACCCGGTTGACGAAACCGGAAAACCGGGCCCGGTACACAATACCATGCGCCACGAGGCGTTAACTGCCTTGATTACGCTTGGTATTGCCAAAGCTGCGGCTGAGAAAAGTGTTGATGCAATCCTGAAGAAGTCGGGAAACACAATAAGTTTAGAAGAGCTCGTAAAGCAAGCACTCAAAAACGCCTGAACCACGATTGACTGTAACTAACCGGAAGATCCTGCTCCTCCTGGGCCTTTGCATTGGCCTCTCCCCATTGGCAATGGGGCAGCAGCGCGATACTGTGCGCACGGATACTTCGCGGTATAAAATCACCAGCCCGTACAAGCCCGTTTTTCGCCTGCGCGACAGGCGGGGCGACCCGTTTACGTACTACCGCAGCTTTTCACCGCTGTTCCTGCAGGATTCCAAAAACCTGGGGCTCGATCTGCAGATTGATACCGGCCGTAACTACAACATCTACGAACGCATAGGTACGCTTAACTTCAGATCGCCTTCATCCATTTCGTTTGATGAGTTTGACCGGGAGCAGGATAAAATCCTAAAGCGTAATTACTGGCAAACCCGGAGCAGGGCGCTGGATGGCGAAAGCGCGGTAAGCGGCCGGGGGCTTATTCCTAAAATTTACGTAAGCCCCGTGCTGGACCGGATTTTTGGCGGCAGCTATGTGGAGCTGATTCCGCGGGGTTTTGTAAACCTCGATTTCGGGGCGCAGTTTCAGAAAATTGAAAACCCGTCTATTCCCATCCGGCAGCAGCGCAACGGTGGCTTTGAGTTCGATCAGCAGATAAACCTGAGCGTGCAGGGTAAGGTTGGGGAAAAGCTGGCCGTTACTACCAATTTCGATAACAACAACTCGTTCGACTTCCAGAACAACATGAAGGTGGAGTACACCGGCTTTAAGGAAGACATCCTGAAAAAATTAGAGATTGGTAATGTAAGCCTGCCGCTTAACAACAGTTTGATTACCGGCTCGCAAAACCTGTTTGGTGTAAAGGCCCAAATGCAGTTCGGGAAATTGTATGTAACCTCATTAGCGACCACACAACGCGGCAAACAATCGAGCATAAAAGTAAACGGAAGCACCAATGGCGCTTCGCAGGGCCGCCCCTTTGAAATTGTAGGATCGAATTATGACGAGAACCGGCACTTCTTCTTAGGCCAGTTCTTCCGCGATAATTTTGAAAGCTGGTTAAGCACGCTTCCGCAGATTACATCGGGGGTAAACATTACCCGTGTGGAAGTGTATCTGCTGAATCGACAGAACGACACACAAACATTGCGCAACGTGGTAGGGTTGATGGACATGGGTGAGTCCGATAAAATCTACCGCACGGGTGTAATTACTTCCAACGTTCCGCCAAGAGCCCCTACAACGAATAATGCCAACAATCTTTTTAATCTGCTTGGGGGCATACCTGCAAACTCAGACGGAATCAACCAGGCGCTGGAAAGTCTGGGGTTAGTGAATGGCACCGACTTTGAAAAAATTACATCAGCCCGCAAGCTGGCGCCCACCGAGTACACCTTTCACAAAGAGCTGGGCTACATTACGCTGCAACGCAAGCTGCAAAACGATGAAGCACTTGCCGTAGCATTTGAATACACCTATAATGGCCGGGCTTACAAGGTAGGTGAGCTTTCTGAAGATTACGGCAACAAGCCCGAAGACCAGGTAGCTTACCTGAAGCTGCTTCGTCCGCGTAAAATTGCCATCAAGGATCCACAGGGCAGAATTCTTCCTACCTGGAACCTGATGATGAAAAACATTTACAACCTGAACGTAAGCCAGCTTACACGTGAAGGCTTTCAGCTTCGGGTAATCTACCGCGATGACCGCACCGGTATTGATAACCCGCAATTGCAGGAAGGCGATTACGCCCGCACCCAACAGCTTATCCGCGTATTCGGGTTAGACCGTCTTAATCCGTACAACGACCCGCAGCCCGATGGTAACTTTGATTATGTAGAGAAAATCACGGTTAACTCCGAAACCGGTATGATCATTATGCCCTATCTGGAACCTTTTGATAAAGCCCTGCGCGACCTGTTTGCCCGCGAAACTAATCTCGCGCTGCGCGATCAGCTAACCCGAAAGTATGTGTACGACACGCTTTACCGCACCACCAAAGCCGAAGCAGAGCTGGTAACCACCAAAAACAAATTTTACTTAGTAGGCTCTTTCAAGGCAGGTTCGGGTAAAGAAATCATCATCCAGGGATTTAACATTTCGCCCGGCTCGGTAAAAGTGTATGCCGGGGGTATGCCTTTGCAGGAAGGTCTTGATTACACGGTGGATTATACTTTCGGAAAAGTTACCATTCTGAATGAGGGTATTCTTACTTCCGGTAAGGATATTGACATCAACTACGAACAGCAGGATCCGTTCGCTTTCCAAACGCGATCGTTGCTGGGTACACGCCTGGATTATAAGCTCAGCGATGACATCAACATCGGCTCCACGTTGCTGTACTACAATGAGCGCCCGCTGGTATCGCGTAACCTGATTGGCACCGAGCCTGCCCGCAACCTGCAATACGGGCTGGACTTTAACATGCGCAAGAACTCCCGCATCTTAACCAAAATGGTAGATGCGCTTCCGTTTTTACAAACCAAAGAACAATCTACGGTAACGCTCAATGCCGAGTTCGCCCAACTTCTTCCGGGTACATCCAACATTGTAGATGGCGATGGCACATCGTTTATTGATGATTTTGAGAATACAGCCACACCTTACAGCTTGCTCAGCCCGCAGGCATGGAAGCTGGCATCGGTACCGCGCGAGTTTGATGACTCGTTCGGTGCATCGGATGATCTGCGGGCCGGTTACAGAAGGGCCAAATTAGCCTGGTACCAGGTGGATAATTTGTTTTATCGTGCTGGCGGCAGATTTAAGCCGTCCAATATCACGGAAGATTACCTGGCTAATCATTATGTAAGAGCAATTCCCCCACAGGAGATATTCCCGTTTTTTGATCCTTATGTAGGTAATTTCTTTGAGCAGATTTTTGATATGGCCTATTATCCGCAAGAACGCGGGCCATACAATTATAATCCGCAATTAGATAACAACGGGCGGTTAAGCGCCAATGCCCGCAACAACTGGGCCGGCATAACTACCGCTATCCGCACTGAAGTAGATTTCGACAAAGCTAACGTAGAGTATGTGGAATTCTGGCTGCTGAATCCATTTATAAACAATTCGAGGGGCGAGATTGATGATGGCGTTAACCTGCCCAAGCCGAATACAACCGGGGGTAAATTAATTTTTCATTTAGGAAGCATTTCCGAGGATGTAATCCGGGATGGTAAGCATGCGTTTGAAAACGGCCTGCCGGCAAACGGGGATCTTTCGCCTATAAACGTAACCGAGAACAACTGGGGCTTTGTTACCAACAAGCAATACCTGAACAATGCTTTTGATAACGATCCTGCCGGCAGACCGAACCAGGATGTTGGCCTTGATGGCATCGGCTCTGCCCAGGAAGCAATTAAGTTTCAGAGTAATTTTCTTAACCTGCTAAACCCAGCCGCGCGCGCCATAGCCCAGCAGGATCCATCGGCTGATGATTTCAAATATTTTTTAGGCAGCGATCATGACGACCGCGATGCCAAAATCCTGGAACGCTATAAAAACTTCAACAACCAGGAAGGCAACACACCCATTCTTACCGGTAACGAAGCCTTTGCCATTTCCGGAACAACCATACCCGATAATGAAGACCTGAACCAGGATAATACATTGAGTGACCTGGAAGAGTATTACTCGTACAGCATGGATTTAAGGCCAAATACATTGCAGGTAGGAAGCAAGTATGTAGTAGATGCTGTAACCTCAGAAAAAAATCCCGATGCCACCTGGTATTTGTTCCGCATACCGGTAAGGCAGTTTGATGAAATGGTCGGGAACATGGAAGGGTTTAAGTCCATTCGTTACATTCGTATGATACTTACCGACTTCAGCGAACCGGTTGTATTGCGCATGGCAAAATTCAGGGCGGTAGGTAACCGCTGGAGAAGGTATACGGCCAACCTGGAGGAATCGCGTTTTGGTGAACCGATTGAACCCAACCTCGATAACTTTTCCGTGTCGGTTGTAAACATTGAAGAGAACGGTAGTCCTAATGATGTAAAGCCCGGCTACATCGAACCGTTAAGGCGCGACCGCGATAATACTTCGGCTGTGCAACGCAGGCTCAATGAGCAATCGGTACAAATGTGCGTAACCGAATTGCCCGATGGCGATGCGCGCGCTATCTACAAAAACGTTTCGATGGACTTCTTCAACTATGGTCGCATTAAAATGTTCATCAGTGCGCACAACACCAACCTCGGCAAGCCCATCCAGGATAACGAGCTGGTGGCCTTCCTGCGCCTCGGTACCGACTTTGATGAAAACTATTATGAAATAGAGCTGCCGCTTAAAATAACACCGCCCAACGTACGCTCCTTGGAAGAAGTATGGCCGGAACAAAACCAGATTGATCTCGATTTGAATGAGCTGTATGCATTAAAAGCGAGGCGCGACCGCGAAGGATTTAACCTCGGCATTCTATACCCGCAGGCAGGGCCGGAATCTGCCGGCAAACACGGTATCCGCATCCTGGGCCGGCCCGATTTAAGCCAGGTGCGCACCATGATGATCGGTATTCGCAACCCGCGCTCGGATGATGCCAAAACTTTTGATGTGTGCTTGTGGGCCAATGAAATGCGCCTGACGGATTTCGACCGTACCGCGGGCTGGGCTGCTAATGTAATGCTTAACACCAAGCTGGCCGACCTGGGTACTGTGAGCGGATCGTTACGCCATATCAGCTTTGGTTATGGGGGTGTGCAATCCAAAATTTCAGAACGCGCCCGTGGCGAAACCACCCGCTATGATGTTTCGGCAAACCTGAATATTGATAAGCTGCTACCGCAATGGACAGGCCTGAAGATCCCGATGTTCATCAGCTACGAAAGCACCGTCATCAACCCGAAGTACGATCCGGCCAACCCGGACTTACGCATACAGGCTGCATTACAATCTTTTAACTCCGATGCCGAACGAGAGGAGTATCTGAAAATAATCCAGGACCGGAGTGTAAGGCGAAGCTTGAATTTTACCAACGTGCGGAAGGTGAAAACCAATAAAGAGGCTGTGCCGCACATTTACGACATTGAAAATTTTTCATTCACGTATGCATTCAGCGAAGCCACACAAACCAACTTCAACCTGCAGGAAAATACCATGCGCAATTACCGGGGCGCTGTGGTGTGGCAATACTCACCCCGGTTCAAAGGCTTTGAGCCCTTTAAAGATGTAAAGGCGCTCAAATCACCTTTTCTGCAACTGATAAAAGATTTCAACTTCAACCCGATGCCGAGCAACATTTCGGTACGGGGCGAGCTGGATCGCTCATTCAACAAGATGGTTTATCGCAATGCAAGCAGCGATGCCGAAAGCTCTATCCCCAACTTCCAGAAGTTTTTCGTATTCAATCGCTTTTACAATGTACGCTGGAGCTTAACCAAATCGCTTTCGCTGGATTATGCCTCGCGGGTAAACGCCATTATAGACGAACCCGATGGCGACCTGGATAACCGCGATTCGATCCAGGTAGTGATTGACAACCTGAAAAAATTCGGGCGCATGAAAAACTTCGATCAGAACATTACCGCAAATTATACGCTGCCATTAGAGAAGCTTCCGCTCACCAACTGGCTTAATGCCGAGTACCGCTATAATGTGGGCTATAACTGGCAGGCCGGCCCGCTTGAAAAGGTGGATAGCTTACGGTTGGGAAACATTATTCAGAACACACAAGACCAGGCGCTGAGCGGCCGGGTTGATTTTGTAAAGCTGTATAACAAGATCGGGTTCCTGAAAAACGTAAATACTCCGCCAAGACCAATGCCCACGCGCCCTTCTGCTACGCCTCAAAGCAAACCCAATCAGCCGGATACTGTAAAACGCCCGCCTGACCTGAAGGCTATAAAAGGTGTGTTGCGCATGCTGATGTCGGTGCGAAACATAACCGGTACTTATACGGTAACGCAAGGAACATTGCTGCCGGGCTTTACGCCCGATCCTTACCTGTTTGGATTGGACAAAGGTTGGGGAGCGCCCGGCTGGGGTTTTGTGCTGGGCCAGCAGGAATCAGGCTTCCAGGTTAAGGCGGGAGAAAACGGCTGGCTTACACGAAGCCAGAAGCTAACCACACCGTTTACCCAAAACCAGATGAAAGACCTGGGGTTAAGCGCGGCTGTTGAGCCTTCAACCGAGTTGCGCATTAAGCTTGATGTGAAGAAAAATTCCACTACTGCATTCCAGGAAATATTCAGGCTGGATTCAACCGGCACAGCTTACCAATCGCTAAGCCCCAGCCGGATTGGCTCTTATAAAATTTCCATCAATACGATCAACACGGCATTTAAAAACAACGAGAGTCTGAACTCTACCGTGTTTAAGCAGTTTGAGGAAAACATTGCCGTTATGCAAAACCGTTTTACGGCCATAACCGGTAATTCGTATGAAAGCCGGTCGCAGGACGTACTCATCCCGGCATTCCTGGCGGCTTACACGGGCAAATCGGCCGAAACCGCAAACCTTTCGCCATTTCCTAAAATACCTATTCCAAGCTGGCGTATTGATTACACCGGCCTGGGCAAGCTGGGTAACCTGAAAGATATTTTTCAATCCATTACCATCAACCATGCATACGTATCATCTTACTCGGTGGTCAATTATTCCAACTCGCTGGAGTATGACAATGTAAGCCTGAATAACCCGATTGAAAATTATAACAACGGCTTGTTTGCGAGCAAAACCAACGCCAATGGCGAGCTGATCCCGGTGTACGTCATCAGCCAGGTGATGATCAGCGAACAGTTTTCGCCCTTAGTTGGCGTTAACGTGCGTACCAAAAAGAAGCTGAATTTTAAGTTTGAGTATAAAACCAAACGCGACCTGGCGCTTAACATTTCAAACGCACAGGTTACCGAGCTTAACAGTAAAGACTGGTCGATCAGCCTTGGCTATACCAAAAACAATATGCGGTTACCGTTTAAGAGCGAGGGCAAGGTAATAACCCTTAAAAATGATGTGGTTATGCAAATGGATATGAGCGTAACCAACAACCGCACTATACAACGCAAAATTGCCGAGGTAAACACGGTAACCAATGGTAATATCAACTTTCAGTTACGGCCTAATGTCAGCTACCTGGTAAACCAGAAGCTGCGGGTACAGGCCTACATGGAACGCAGCGTGAACGAGCCCTTAGTAACCAACTCGTTCAGGCGCAGCACCACCCGGGCCGGGTTTAAGATTATATTCAATTTAGCACAATAAATAATTGGCAATTGGGCAATTGACAATTGACAATTGTCTTAATTTTGAACTTATAAAATCGAACAACAAATGAGCATTCCTGCAAACCTGAAGTACACCAAAGACCACGAATGGATTAAGATTGAAGGCAACACCGCAACCGTAGGCATTACTGATTTTGCCCAGGGCGAGCTGGGTGATATTGTGTATGTAGATATTTCATCAGTTGGCCAAAGCCTGAATCAGCACGATGTGTTTGGCACGGTGGAAGCTGTAAAAACAGTTTCTGATCTTTTTATGCCATTAAGCGGCAAAGTGCTGGAGTTTAATAAAGCATTGGAAGGCAATCCTGAAAGGGTAAACAGCGATCCGTATGGTGATGGCTGGATGGTGAAGGTTGAAATTGCCGATGCTGCCCAGGCCGATGCCTTGCTTACAGCAGATCAGTACCAGGAACTTATTGGAAAGTAATTTTTGTTGAAAGTTGTCGGTTGATTGTTCCTGTTTCAAGACCAACAACCAGCAGCAAACAACTAACAATGATAGAGCTACCCGTTATATCGCCCGAAGCAAAGAAAAGAAAACCCGAATGGCTGCGTGTAAAGCTGCCGGTTGGGCCGGAGTATGCCAAGGTGCGCAGGCTGGTAGACGAGAATAAGCTGCACACCATCTGCGAGAGCGGCAATTGCCCCAATATGGGCGAATGCTGGGGCGCAGGTACAGCTACATTTATGATATTGGGTAATGTATGCACACGCAGTTGTACATTCTGCGCGGTGGCTACCGGCAGACCAACCGAATATGATATTGAAGAGCCTAAACGTGTAGCCGAGGCCATTAAAAAAATGGGTGTGAAGCACGCGGTAATTACTTCCGTAAACCGCGATGAATTAAAAGACCGCGGTGCAGAAATATGGTATCAAACCGTAGTACAAACCAAAGCGCTTAGCCCGGAAACCACTATCGAAACGCTGATTCCCGATACAAAAGGAAACTGGGATGCCCTTTACCACATGATTGAAGGCGGGCAGGAAGTGGTATCGCACAACATGGAAACAGTAGGGCGCTTATATCGAATGGTGCGCCCGCAAGCCAGGTACGAACGCAGCCTGGAACAAATCAAGCGCATTCGCGAAGCCGGCAAACGCACCAAGTCGGGCATTATGCTGGGCGTGGGCGAAACCAAAGAAGAAGTTTTTAAAGCGATGGATGATCTTGCCGAAAATGGCTTGATGATTCTTACCCTCGGGCAATACCTGCAGCCCACCAAAATGCATTTAGAAGTTGCCGAGTTTATACACCCCGATACATTTGCGATGTATAAAGAAGAAGGCTTAAAACGCGGGCTGAAATATGTAGAGTCCGGCCCGCTGGTGCGTTCCAGCTACCATGCCGAACGCCATGTTAATGTTCCGTTGGATTAGTTGATCAGGCGTCAGTCGGTTATCACGGACTGGCAACGTTTAACAGAGCCGGTAACGATTCAACAATCATACTAAGAAATGACAACAGGCGAATTTAGCGTAACGGTACATATGGTTTCAAGTCTTGACGGATTTATTGCCAAAAAAGACAATAGCGTTTCATGGTTTGACACATCAGACAACTATGATAAAGGAGTTACAGGGCAGGATTCCGAAGAGTTTCTTAAAACAATAGATTGCTATGTAATGGGTTCACGGACTTACGAACTCGCTTTTGAGCTTTCAAAATCTTATGGTTGGGCTTATGGGGACAAGCCGACAATAGTATTAACCAACCGAAGCCTGCCAACTGACAGACAAAACATTGAATTCTATTCGGGCGACCTGAACAAGCTTATAAATGAACGGCTGAAACCAAATTATAAAAATGTGTGGGTAGTGGGTGGTTCTATGCTTACCAAAGACTTTATCCGACTAAAATTAGCAAGCGAAATACGAGTGAGCATTCTGCCAATTATTTTGGGGGATGGGTTGCTGTTTTTTGATCACATAGGACAAGAACAAGCATTACATCTAAAAGACACAACAGCATACAAAAACGGAATGGTGGAGCTGTGCTACGAAATAGTAAAGTAGCAACCGGCAGAAAGAAACACATGCTGGTAACATGGGCTTACTGCAATGCAGGTGAAGTGCATAATTGAACGTTTGTGCTTCTAAGTCCCGCACGGACAGAAGCCCCGAAACTGTTACCTGCTCTTCAGCACAATTAACGATTAACTAATAACGGTTCTTCACTTCAATCCTTTATCTATGCGGGAGGCTGCCTGGATGATCAGCCGCACACATTCCTTGTAGATATCGGGATTCACCAGCTCAAAATCATCGGTAGGTTGATGATAGTCTTTGTGGTCTTCCACGCCAAAATAAACAAACGGAATTTTAACACGATGAAACGGCCCATGATCGGAAGAAAATGTCCAGTTGTCCTGCCCTTTATACTTTTCAGGATCATCATGGCCAAACACCAGCTTTACCTTTTCGGAGGAGATGCCTTCGAGGTAAGGCTTTAGCTGCGGATAATAAAATGTTCCGCAGGCTACCAGCTCGCCTTTATCGGCACGGGCTACCATATCCATGTTAAGGTTAACCAGAATTTTTTCAACGGCAACAGGCGGGTTGGCCACAAATGCACTTGCTCCCCGCAAGCCCATTTCTTCGGCATCAAAAGCTACTATAATAATATTGTGCTCCGGCTTATGCTTGCTGAAGTATTCCGCTATCGCAAAAAGCGCACTGGTGCCGGAAGCATTATCATCTGCCCCGTTATAAATTTTATCGTTACGAACGCCAACATGATCGTAATGAGCCGAGATCACGATATAGGAATCTTTTTTTCCCTTTATCCAGCCCGCCACATTAACGCCTTTTATTTTTTCACCGGTGCGACTGTCAAATTCAAAAGGGAAATCATAACCCGTATCAAAGGGTAACAAACCCAATTGTTTAAACTGCTTCTGCACAAATGCACGGGCAACGGCATTTTCAGGAGTCCCGGTTTTGCGACCCTGCAACGAATCGGATGAAAGAAATTTCAGGTTGGCCATTAATGCATCCTCATTGTAAAGCGATTGGGCCTGGAGTGCCGTAACCACCAACGAAATCAACACGATCAACACACTTCTCTTTCTCATGGTGTAAAAAATTAAGGATGCAAATTAATGTATCCGCAGGCTACAGCTATGGTTCCGGTTGAAAAAAGTTATACCGGTGTCAGGCCCCGGAATGTTACCCCTCAAAGCCAATTTTCTTATGGTTGCCATCACAAAACGGTTTATTGCCTGATCCGCCACAGCGGCAAAAAGCTGTTACGTTATTCTTCCTGGTAAGATTGCCCGATGCATCTTTTACCGTTACATTTCCATATACCAGCAAGGGGCCATTGGGTGATGTTTCAACAATGGTTTCGGCCTGAACGCTAACTGTTTTCTCTTCGGCCTCATTATTCATGTAATAGCTCAACGCACCGGAAGGGCATTTTTTGATCTGATCTACAATCTGCTGTGTGGAGGCGGCTTCGGGCACTACCCACGGCCTTCGTCTTGGATCAAACACCTGGCCCAATCCTTTAAAGCAAATAGTAGAGTGAATGCATTGCCCGGGCTTCCATACAATGGTTACTTCTCCGTTTGTATATTTTTTGGTGATGTCCTTCATGTGTTTATAATTTTTGATTAGGGTTATCCCGCATGTGCGGGATTGCATGGCCATTTCATAGCTTGATCAGGTTAAGTCCGGGCAACGGCCCGCCTGGATATTGCTGCAGGTAAGCGCCTTCTTTTAACGCACCGGTATCCACTCCGGCAAAACCGATTTTATCGATAATCGATTTTACAACTGCTTTGGCTTCTGCATCATCACCGCAATAAAAAATCACGCGCCTGCCTCCTGCCTCTTCGGGCGATGCGCCCAGCAACTGGGGTGTGTAAGTGTTGAATGCTTTTACCAGCTTTGCACCGGCCAGCATCTCCTGCACAATTTCGCTGGAGGCTCGTCCGCCTAACGCTGCAATTTTATAATCGGGAGGAACAACCGGGTTGATAGGATCAATTACAATTTTACCGGCCCAGTTTGAAAACTGCTTCGCAATGGTTGGCAAGTGTATCCATTGAACGGCAAGAAAAATAACATCGGCAGCAGCCGCTTCTCCTACTGAACCAGCCTTTGCTTTACCACCCAGTTGCTTTACCACATCGGCCAGCGAATCCGCTCCGCGACTGTTGCTGATAACAACTTCATAACCTGCTTTTAATACTTGCCTGGCAAACGCCTGACCTATTCCCCCCGAACCTATAATTCCTATTTTCATTTTGTATTTATGATATACCCTTTAAGATACACGTAAGCTCACAATTATCAAAAAGCTTACGCAATAGCTGTTTCAATCTGAATAGGAGTGTTCAATGTTTTATGTATCGGGCATTTTTCGGCTATCTCTAAAAGTTTAGTGCGTTGTTCCGCATCCAGGTTGCCGGTAAAATACAAATCGCGCTTCAGCATGGTTTTAAAATCATTCTTCTCCATCGAAACTTCTACCCGTACGCCATCCAAAGGAATTTGCCTTCTGTCCGCATACATGCGAATGGTGATGGCCGTGCAAGAAGCCAATGACATTAACAACAATTCACCCGGTGCGGGGCCGCTGTCGGTTCCACCCAGGTCTTCGGGCTCATCGGCAATAATGGTTTTACCGGAAGCGATTAGCTCCGTACGATAATGTTCCTTTCCGATTATTGCGGTTACCATTTTAAAAGGCTTTGGTGTGAACAAAAAATTCCTGTGTGTATCGCTCACGCGGAGCCAGTTCGCGCGCTTTCAGATTTTCGCCCAGGTTATCCGGATCACCGGCATATCCAACTGCTATTACCACAACTGGTTCGAGCGAACCCGGTACATTCAGGTTTTCAATCAGCGTGAGCTTATTATAGCCGCCCATCTGGTGAACGATCAGCCCGGCTTGTGTAGCCTGCACCGATAACAATGCATTGGCCGCGCCTACATCGTAACGGGCAGCTCCGTTAGTTGCGCCATTGCCGATATGATTTTTGCGGGCTAGGCTCGCTATTAGCAAAGGTGCATGTTGCGCCCATATTTTGTTGCTTTCATTTAAGGAGTCCAGTATCAGCTTATATAATTCGGGCTGATCTTTTGTGGCATACACATACACCCAGGGTTGTGCATTCATGCTGCTGGGCGCCCAGCGCGCTGCTTCAAAGAGAGAACGGATGGTTTCTTCCGAAACCGGTTTACCTGAAAATGCACGTTTGCTTCTGCGCTTCTCCAGCTCGGGAAGAAGTGCGTGCTCTATTTCGGTTGATTTCAAAATTCCGGGTTGTACTTGCATAAGCTTTTCAAAAGTTTAAAAAGAAAGTGATCCTAAACACCAAATTTCAGATGACATCCCAATAACACGCATTCACTTCAAACAGTTTCTGCAAAAGTCCCGGAATTTTAAATTGATTCGAGGCGTCTGATACCGAACCTGTAAGACGTCAAGACCCCGAACATTCGGGGTCAGACGCCTTGATTAACTCACTCTTCGATCAGCACACCCATCTTGCCCACCTGGTAATCGCGCATGGCTTCCATAATCTGTGTTTGAGTATTCATCACAAACGGCCCGTACGATACTACTTCTTCGTCAAGCGGCTTGCCGCTCAGCAATAAAGCGCGGGTATCTTCCAGCGCTGTTAACACAATACCTTCGCCATCATTCTTAAAATGTACTAAGTGCAGCCCTTCCACCATACCAAAGCCATCCACATTCAGCTTGCCATCCAACAGGTAAAGTAACGCATTGTGATGTCCCGGTAACGGAATGCTTATGGTTCCGCCTTTCTGCAATACAAGGGTTGCCGAATTAACTTCCACCTGTGCCGGTACCGGGCCTTTCGCTCCCAACACTTCGCCCGAAAAAACATTTACGGTTACCAATCCATCTTCACTTTTAACAGCCGGAGCATCTTCGGCCGTTACCGGGAAATAGGAAGGCTGATCCATTTTGTGCTTTGCCGGTGTGTTTATCCAAAGCTGGATAATTTCCTGCCGGCCGCCTATCTCGTGTATATCGTGCGGAGGGCGCTCGCTGTGGATAACCCCCATTCCGGCATTCATCCATTGTGCCCCACCGGCATAAATGGTACTGTTATTGCCTCTGCTGTCGCGATGGTGCACACCACCCTGAAAGATAAATGTAACGGGCGAGAAACCCCGGTGCGGATGCGGCCCTACCCCGGCATCATCCGGATCGACCGTAGCGGGCGCCTTTATATTGGCATGATGCAATAATAAAAAGGGATCAACCTGCTGCACCTGTTGCGTAGGCAACGGCTGGCGAATGGGTATTCCGCCCATGTCCATTTTATGGGCATACAGTAATCGGGAAACGGTCCTGGTTTTCATGGTTTGTTAAAGTCCTCCTAAGACTTTGTTTTATTTAGTCATGTAAAACGCGCAAGATTATCGGCTTACCGGTAATTCCCGGATTCGACAAACGAATCAGTCAACATCTTGTTTTGGTATCATTAACGGTTATTGCTAAACAAAGTTATAACAATAATTGTCTATACAACTATTTATGCCGATTTTTCGTTCCATATCTTTGAAAGGCTGCCGCGAACCACACACAAGCCTGCGAAAGCCCGGTTAACAAACTGAAAAACTGATCATTATGAAACCTCAACTGATTACCGGCATCCACCACGTAACCGCACTGGCGGACGATGCCCAGAAAAACCTCGACTTCTACACCGGCATTTTAGGGCTGCGGATGGTGAAGAAAACCGTAAACTTCGATGCGCCTGATGTGTACCATTTATATTATGGTAACGAAACCGGGAGTCCCGGCACCATTATGACGTTCTTTCCCTTTGCGGGGATGGCCAAAGGCCGCCACGGCAAAGGCCAGATGACGGTTACTTCGTTTTCCGTACCTGCCGAAAGCTTAGACTACTGGTTAGCCCGGCTGAAAAAATTCAACATTACATTCTCCGGTCCGCACCAACGCTTTGATGATGAAATGTATATCGGCTTACAGGATACACACGGGCTGGATCTGGAGCTGGTGTTTAATAAAACCGATTTGCGTGCCGGCTTTACCTACGGACAGATACCCCTGGAACATTCCGTAAAGGGATTTCATGGTGCGGTGCTATCAGAAGACAGCTCCGATCGCACCGCCAGTCTTTTGTTAGAAAGCATGGATCATAAGCTGGTTGCAGAAAAGGGGAATCGTAAACGCTTTTCAGCCAGCGGTGTGCCCGGAGATTTTATTGATGTATTGAATACACCGGAAGCAGCACGCGGTTTGGGCGGAAGCGGAACTATTCACCACCTCGCTTTTGCTACTGCCAATGATACCTCGCAATTAGAAATGCGCGAAAAATTATTGAGCAAAGGTGTTCACGTTACTGAAGTATTGGATCGTCAATACTTTCACAGCATTTACTTCCGCGAACCCGGAGGCGTGTTGTTTGAAGTAGCTACCAATCCGCCCGGCTTTGCAATAGATGAGCATCCTTCCAAATTGGGCGAAGCCTTGAAGCTGCCGGCCTGGTATGAATCCATGCGCGATAAGATTGAATCGGGTTTACAGCCCATTGAATTGAAACCGGATAAGTTTAACTAAATCTCTTTCGACCGCAAAGGCGCCAGGGCGCAAAGTAATTTTTCCTTGCGCCTCCGCGACTTAGCGGTAAAAAAAAACACACGTATGCATAGTAAACAGGTTATAGAATCAGGTACGCCTCTTACCCACGCAAAGAAGGCTTTAATTATGTTACACGGTCGCGGTGGTTCGGCAGAAGATATTATATCGCTTGCTTCTTACTTGCCACTTGAGGGTTTCTACATTGTGGCCCCGCAGGCTACCAACCATACCTGGTATCCGTTAAGCTTTCTGGCACCCATATCGCAAAACGAACCGTGGCTGGGCAGCGCGCTTGATCGTGTGAAAGAGCTGAGCGATCACATTCAGCAAGCCGGTATAGCGCCATCTAATATTTTTATACTTGGATTTTCGCAAGGCGCCTGCCTTACGTTAGAGTTTGCAGCACGTAACGCACAAAAGTGGGGCGGTGTAATCGCACTAACCGGTGGCCTGATTGGCGATCAGTTGGAGCCGTCCCGTTATCCGGGAGATTTTTCCGGCACACCGATATTCATGAGCAACGGCAGTAACGATCCGCATGTGCCATTGATGCGAAGCGAGCAATCGAAGCAACAATTGGAAAAAATGAACGCAAAAGTTGAACTGCTCGTTTACCCCGGTCGGCCTCATACTATTCTGGAAGAAGAGCTGAAAGCAGCAGCCGGGTATTTACGTTAACAGAAAGGCATCAAGGCGCCTGGAAAGCGCAGACCTCCCGGCCATAATGCTAACTTTAACTTTTTAATCATGTAATACAACATCTCAAAATGCACTAATTCAATAACCTGTTTTTGTTAACTTGGAAACCCTATGACGGCCGAGAAACAAAGATTGATTGAAGATCGCGACAAGGTAAAAAACTGGCGGCAATGGGGCCCCTACCTTACCGAACGGCAATGGGGAACGGTGCGCGAAGATTACAGCCCCAATGGCGATGCCTGGAATTACATTACACACGACATGGCCCGCAGCAAAGCCTATCGCTGGGGCGAAGAGGGCATTGCCGGGATTTCGGACGAAAAACAATTTCTCTGCCTGGCGCTGGCGCTCTGGAATAAAAAAGACCCGATCCTGAAAGAACGGTTTTTCGGGCTGACCAATCCCGAAGGCAATCATGGTGAAGACGTAAAAGAAATTTATTATTACCTCGACTCCACACCCTCGCACTCGTACATGCGCATGTTGTACAAGTACCCGCAGCAGGAATATCCTTATGCCCAATTAGCGGAAGAAAGTAAACGCAGGGGCAAGCACGATCGTGAGTTTGAATTAACGGACACCAACATTTTTGCCGATAACCGCTACTTTGATGTAGCCGTAGAATATGCCAAGGCGGATGTATGCGACATCCTGATGCAGGTTACCGTTACCAATCGCGGGCCGGAAACGGCTGCCATTGAAGTTTTGCCTACACTGTGGTTTCGCAACACGTGGGCCTGGGGATATGACGATACCCGGCCGGAAATTTACTTAGACGATAAAGGCATTATGAAGGCGAGCCACAAGCAGTTAGGCTCGTATTACTTTTGCTGCGAAGGTGCGCACGAACCGCTCTTCTGCGAAAATGAAACCAACACATGGCGCTTACACCAGCACTTTCAGCCAGGTACGTTTAAAGATGGTATCAACGATTACATCATCTTCAATTACCCGGCATCCGTCAATAAAATCAACAAAGGCACCAAGGCCGCTTACCGCATTGATCTTACGCTAAAACCGGGCGAATCGAAAGCTGTGCGCCTGCGCCTCGCTTCACGCTTCCATCAGAAACCTTTTCACCATTTTGACCAGGCATTAAAAAAAGCCAAAGCCGAAGCCGATGCATATTATGCCGATCTGCAAAAGGATATTACATCCGAAGAAGAAAAATTGATTCAACGCCAGGCATTGGCCGGTATGCTCTGGAGCAAGCAGTTTTATTATTATGATCTGGATGTATGGCTGCGGGGCGATCCGCACCAGCCACCGCCACCGTATGAACGCAGACGCGGCCGAAACCACGAGTGGGATCATCTTCACAATGCCGATATTATTTCCATGCCCGATAAATGGGAGTACCCGTGGTATGCCGCGTGGGATCTGGCCTTTCATGCCATACCCTTAGCCATGATCGACCCGGAGTTTGCCAAGAACCAGTTGCTGCTGCTTACCAAAGAGTGGTATATGCATCCCAACGGACAACTGCCGGCATACGAGTGGGCCTTTGGCGATGTGAATCCGCCTGTGCATGCGTGGGCTGCCTGGCGCGTATTCAAGATCGATCGCAGGCTGCAGGACGGCAAAGCTGATCTGAAATTCCTCGAAGAAATTTTTCACAAGCTGCTGCTCAACTTTACGTGGTGGGTAAACAAGAAAGACCAGAGCGGCAATAACATTTTTCAGGGCGGCTTCCTGGGTATGGATAACATTGGTGTGTTCGACCGCAGCAGCACGCACCTGCCCACCGGTGGCCACATCGAGCAATCGGACGGTACAAGCTGGATGGCCATGTACACCCTTAACCTGCTGCGCATGTCGCTGGAGCTGGCCAAAGAGAATCCAACTTACCAGAGCTTAGCCACCAAGTTCTTTGAGCACTTTCTCTACATCGCGGGTGCGATGGCCAACGTAAGCAAGGAAGGCATTAACCTGTGGGATGAAGAAGATGAATTTTTTTACGATGTATTACACCTGCCATCGAATGATCGCATTCAGCTAAAGGTGCGCTCCATGGTTGGGCTTATTCCGTTGTTTGCCGTGGAAGTGCTGGACGAAGAAATTTTTCAGAAGATGCCGGAGTTTACCGCCCGCCTCGACTGGTTTTTACAAAACCGGCCCGACCTGGCCAACCTGATCTCGCGCTGGGGCGAGCGTGGTAAAAATCAACGCCACCTGCTTTCGTTGCTGCGCGGCCATCGCATGAAGCGGCTGCTCAAGCGCATGTTGGATGAAAAAGAATTTCTATCGCCTTACGGTGTGCGCGCGCTTTCGCGGCATCACCTGGATAACCCTTATGTGCTGCATGCCAACGGCAGCCAGTTTTCGGTGCGCTACCAGCCTGGCGAAAGCGATTCGTATTTGTTTGGCGGCAACAGCAACTGGCGCGGGCCGGTGTGGTTCCCGGTTAATTACCTCATCATTGAATCGCTGCAACGCTTTCATCATTATTATGGCGATGATTTTAAAGTAGAGCACCCTACCGGCTCGGGCAACATGCTTACGCTGCGCGAAATTGCCAGCGAGCTTTCGCAACGGCTTATCGCGATGTTTAAAACCAATGCCGAAGGCAGGCGGCCCATGTATGGCGAGCAGGAATTGTTTCAGTCCAACCCCGATTTTAAAGACAACTTACTCTTTTACGAATACTTTGATGGTGATACCGGTCGCGGCCTCGGTGCCAGCCACCAAACGGGCTGGACGGGTTTGGTAGCGAAGCTGATTCAACCGATATTGACGAGGAGGAAGAAGTAGCTTTAGGGCACAACAACATAAAAACCATTTGCTTTATACCGAAGCAGGAAAAAAGGACTTGAAAAAAAATCAAAATCCCGTTGGATAGCATTTAAAACAGTTGCGCATTTCGGGCATTTTTATTCATTCACTGAAAGTCAGGATTGTAGAAGCAGAGGAGTGCGTATATTTGGGAGTTGGCGGCAACCCTATCATCGACAGTGCAAACATTAAATGGACGAACAAAAATGAAAAAATGTAACTTTGTCCGCAATTACGAATAAGAGAGACAGGAACTAATGAGCAAAAAACAAACAAACCGCTTGAGCAAACAACATATAGAAAGTGAAGGACCGAAAGGAATTTTCGGAGACAGTGCAAAAAAACACGACATTTCGGTAAATGATTTTTCAAAAGCCGCTTTTGAAACTTTGACAAATGAGTTTCCAAAGTTGGAGTTCCGTTTCAGAGACAACCTTGGCAAAAAAGAAATAAATGAGAAGTTGAATAAAGTTGATGCCCGTTTAGGCGTAACAATCTTCGTAGAAAATGCAAGAATAAAACCAGACGGAGGCATTATTGAAGTAAAAGACAAAGACGATAATTGGCGAATTGTTTTAGTGTGTGAAGCCAAACATCAAGGAAAGGACATAGAAAATCTCGGCAAAGGAATTTTGGTTGGTAAGAACAAAGACCAAGACCTTATGGTTGCTGGGAACGCTATTGAACGCTCACATAAAAACATCAATGAAATCAGAAATGTAATGATTGATGAAAAGCATTTTCCTTACATTCTATTTTTACAAGGTTCTAATTTTCTCACAGAACCGACAACGGTTATACGTCCTGACGGAAACGAAGTGGTTCTAAAACACGATGCTGGTTCGTTAAACAGAATTGACAGATTGACCGCAGCGAATTACAGTTTGCCAATCAACCAAAACAGTTGCGAAAACATCTTTATAGAAATTAATGGACAGACCGTTATGTTACAAGCTGTTTCAATTTTCACCAAAGCAACTGAATGGACTATTGATGAAATGTTGCCTATTATGATGGAAGTCTCCAAAACTTCATTACGGATTATAGGGCTTTTGGACTGATTTTTGTTAATAGCCCTTCTTTCCCGTTTTTATTTCAGAAATAATTTCTAAATTAGGACAATAATTGACCATAGTAAAATATGTCCAAAAGAAAATTGTCCACTTTTGGGGAAAGAATTAGAAGACTTCGTGAGGACCAAGAGTTGCCTCAACGAAAGGTTGCTGCATTATTAGACATTGACACTTCGTTACTTGCCAAATACGAGCGTAACGAAAGACATCCGTCTAAGGAGTTAATAAGCAAAATAGCAGACATTTTTAAGGTTGATAGCAATGAACTGATTAACGAAATGTTATCAGACAAAATTGCATATCAAATTTTGGAAGAAGAAGCTGACAGCAAAATTTTGAGAGTTGCTGAAACCAAAGTAGAATATCTAAAAACAACAAGACAGTCAAACTAAAAATAACGAGTAATATGGCAAATAAATCACACTTCAATTCAGGGCATATCGCAATGAATATGCTAAAAAAGAACGGTGTTGCACACAGTAGTCACATTGAAACAAAAATGCCTGTAAAAACTTATCACGCCTTGTTTACGCAAGATGCGGTTGAGCTTTTGAAAAAAATACCTGATAATTCAGTGCAGTTAATTTTAATTGACCCCCCATACAACATTGATTTAGCTCATTGGGACACATTTGAAAATTATCTTGACTGGGCAAAACAATGGTTAGACGAAATTTATCGTATCCTTACGGACACAGGAAATTGCGTAATCTTTGGCGGTTTTCAATACCAAGATTTGAAGAAAGGCGACTTGTTGGAAATTATGCACTACACAAGACATCATACAGATTTGCGTTTTACCAATCTTGTAATTTGGTATTACAAAAACGGAATGAGTGCTCACCGCTTTTTTGCAAACAGACACGAAGAAGCAATTTGGCTTTCCAAAACAAAAGACTATTATTTTGATTTGGATTCCGTTCGTGTTCCTTATGATGAAGAAAGCAAAAAAGTAGCGTTGAAAGACAAACGCCTATTGCCTGAAAGCATTGAAAAAGGAAAAAATCCTACTAACGTTTGGGAAATTGGACGACTAAACGGGAATTCCGTTGAGCGTGTCGGACATCCTACACAAAAACCTCTTGAACTCATTCGCAGATTTGTGAAAGGATTATCATATCCGGGTTCTTTGGTTCTTGACTTTTTTGCAGGTTCCGGAACAACAGGCAGAATTTGCATTGAAGAAAACAGAAACTCAATCTTAGTCGACAACGATCCAACAATGTTGGATTATTTCAAAAAACATACACAATCAATGAATGGCAGTTTCTTTGCAGCCGAACATTGCATAAAGACAAATCCCGACTTGACAAGTTTTTTAAAAATTGTAAATAACGACAGTGAAGTAGAATTAGCCATATAAACGACAAGGGCAGCCACCAACAAGGATTTTGTGAAATGGCGGTAACGGATTTCTATTGAACATTTGTGCTAAATTGAACAGTAGTAATTCCCGTTTCCAAGCGGAGTCTCGCTTCGGACTCCGCGATTTAAAACCGGAAGCTACTTAGACAACCTGCACTGAAACAAAATACGTAAGCGAAGACTCCGCTAAGAACAAGAACATTCTACGCCTTTCAATCCTGCGCCTTTGCTTGTGCTTTTACATGCGCCATAACCGCCCTGAGCTTGCCATACGCATATTTTCCATTCAACTTATCGTATAGTTCTTTTGAGGTAAAAGCCCCCGGAAATTCTTTTACCGCTACCGCAATTTCATCTACTTCCTCTTTCGGCATAAACTCAAGAATATCCAGCCGGGCTTGTTCAACTGCTTTGGCTAAGTGCCCTTCAATGGTGCCAACCACCAGCCCGCGTTCTTTGGCAATTTCCCCAGGCCTTAAACCATTCTTAAACATCTCCAGTGTAACATCATAGGTACTTTTATCATCCGGGTTTTTCTTTCGTTTTTTGGATGGTGTTTTCTTTTCGGGAGGAAGCGGGTTGATTTCTTTTATTATCCGCAAGCGTTCTGCTTCCCATGCCTGACGTATTGCGCGTAAATCAAACTGCTCTGCCCCGTTGATAATCTGCGATACGATCAAATGCGCCTGATACAATTCAGCTTGCTTTCGCGAAAGCAACTGATCGATTTCCTGAAGCTGGGCAAGATACGTTTTTACCCGTTTCTGCTGCTTTATTGCTTCCATGTGGTTAAGCAATAGCTTGAGCTGATCCCACACCAGCTTGCTGTAGTAAGCACTACCCTTCTCAATCCGTTCCAGCAACTGGTCGTGGGCCTGCTGCACGATAAGCTGCTGAAGCTGGTGCCTGAATTTCTCCGTATTGCTTTTTTCGTGGGTGAACGCATCTGCAAGCTGTGCCAGCACCGGCTTCATGGTCGGGTCTTCCAACCGTTCAGGCTCCTTGTTCTTTTCAATGTAGTTGATCTCTTTCAGCAAACCATCAAACGAAAAAGTCTGCGCAAGCAGTTGTGCAATGTATTGCCGCTGCTGCTCTTCAATAACCTGGTGCAACGTATCCGGTTGATGGGCCTGGTGGGTAAACGATTTTACGTGACTATCCGTTCGCACCGCATCGGGGTTAATTCTTGAACGTAAAATCAACCCATCCAATGAACGCAACCGCGACAGCGCCACATACACCTGCCCATCGGCAAAAGCCGCAGCCACATCAATCACCGCTTTATCGAATGTTAAGCCCTGGCTTTTATGCACCGTTATCGCCCACGCTAATTTTACCGGGTATTGCTCAAACGAGCCAATCACATCTTCATTCAGCACGTGGCTGTCTTTATCCACCGAATACTTTTTGTTCTCCCATCGCTCGCGGCTTAGCTGGTACGGCTCGTGCGTGCCGGCCATTTGCACCCACACTTCATCATCTTCTATGCGGGTAATGGTAGCCAGCTTGCCGTTAAAATATTTCTTTTCGAGGCTGGTGTCGTTTCGCACAAACATGATCTGCGCGCCTTCTTTCAGCTCCAGTTGAAGTTGCACCGGGTACATGCTCTCCGGGAATTCTCCTTCGAGGGAGGCATCAAAAAAATGCGCTTCAGAAGGCAGGTTATTTAAGGCCTGCCGGTTTAACTGCTCGGCTTTGTAGTTATGGGTAGTAAGCGTGATTACTTCCTTTAGCTGATCAACCTGATCATGGGTTTGATAATGCTCATTCAGCGTACTGATGTCCGCTTCGGTAACGGTGCTGTTTCGCAGGTTGTTCAAAATACGAATAAATGCTTCATCGTGCTGCCGGTAGATTTTATCCAGCTCGATATACACGGGTTGATTATCGCGTAAGGCCAGCGCCTCGTAAAACCAGGGCGATGTATAATAGCGGCTTAACAATTCCTGCTCTTCGTTTTTAATTACCGGGGGCAACTGAAACAAATCACCGATAAACAATACCTGCACACCGCCAAAGCTTTGCGAAAAATTTCCGCGTGCGGCTTTCATGCGGTAGTCGATCGCATCCAGCAAATCGGCCCGCAGCATGCTTACTTCATCAATCACCAGCAAATCGATTGCACGCAAAACCTGCTTGCGTGCGCTGTTGAGCGGATGCTTGCGCGCCAGCGTTTGCGAGTTGATATACCGGCCGCCTTCACCCAGGTTTTCGGGCAGGTAACGGTCGGGTATGTAAGTTGCCGGTGGAATTAAAAACTGCGAGTGTATGGTAACACCGCCTGCATTAAGCGCTGCAATACCCGTAGGCGCTACTACAATAAAATTTTTATGCGTGTGCTCCGCCAGGCTTTTCAGAAAAGTAGTTTTGCCCGTGCCTGCTTTGCCTGTTAAAAAAACATGGCTTGCCGTGGTGTTCAAGAACCGGCTGGCGAATTTTTTAAAGTCCGGTGTTTCCATCAAGCCACAAATTACCTATATCTGTGGAAAATCTACCTGCATACCGTAGTATTCAGGTTCAAGCCGTAGCTTTATACATCAAAAAAATTGCCATGACTCCCTTATTCAAAAAACTGAACCTCAAAGATCAACCCGTAATTCATATCATCCAGGCTCCGCAATCCTTTCAGGCTGAAATGGATGCAATCCGAAAAACGGTAGCCGTTTCGGATTCGTTAAGCGGTTCGGAGCCGATTGAATTTTTCCTGGCCTTCGTTACCAAACAAAATGAAGTGAGCTCCTTATCGAAGAAAGCCGGCAGCCGGTTGGCAGATGACGGGTTGCTGTGGCTGGCATACCCGAAGGGATCGTCCAAAAAATATACGTGCGAATTTAATCGCGATTCCGGTTGGGATGAGCTGGGTAAATTAGGGTTTGAGCCTGTGCGACAGGTAGCGATTGATGAAGACTGGAGCGCGCTCCGCTTCCGCAGGGTAGCCTTCATTAAAAAAATGACACGCTCATTTGCCCTGACAAACGAAGGCAGGAAAAAAGTAAAGGCTGCGAAAAAGGAGGTTCAAAAAACGAAATCGAAAAAACAGCAATGAAGCAGGCATGATGCGGCCTTTTACCGGCATTTACGGATGCCGGTAAAAAGTCTTGCTTACAATGCGCCAGCCTTCACTGAACTTGTATAGCAGCAGGTTATCGGTAAAGATCTTTTTATCGCCCCGGTACAATTCGAGCACTACATTAGCCGCAGTACCGGATACTGTTACGCTGGTAAACCTGCCTTCGGTACGCACGGCAGGTGCCGTATTTCCCTGTGCCCGGTTTTTCTCAATGGCTGTAATCCACTCCTCAATACCCAAAGGCTTCACTTCATTATCCATTAACCGCAACATCTGGAAGGTGGGATGAAAACCCTTCCGGATATCATCGATGCTTCCGCCATTGTGAATGCCCGATACATAAGCGGAATTCACCACTTCTTTTACAAGCGCTTCGTCATTTTGCGCCAAAACGACCTGACCGATCAACAAAAAAATGATTAGTAGATTTTTCATAGCGATTGATTTTAATTGCTTTAACTGAACAAACCTGCCCGGGTTTCAGGTTAACCAATTTTTAACTTCCGATTGTTGACAGGCGGCTCAATCAAGCTAACAAGGTTTCCAAATCGTACAGACTTATTGCTTTTGAGATTCTTCCAGTTTTAAAATATAAATGTTGGGCCAGTTCTTTCCGGTTACCAAAATCGATTTCGTTTCCGGATGCCAGGCAATGCCGTTCAGTACGTCCACCTGCGGGCTTGCCTTACGGGCATCGCTGGCTAATTTGGAAAGATCGATACGCCCCACCACTTTACCGCTGTTCGGATCAATTTTCAAAATCAGGTTGGTTTGCCACACATTGGCAAACACATAGCCTTCGATGTATTCCAACTCATTCAGGTTTTTAACCGGGCCGCTCTCGTCTGTAACCTTTACCGACTTCACTACCTCCAATGTAACCGTATCGAGGTAATGCAATTTGTCGGTGCCATCGCTCATAATCAGGTTTACATGGTCGTGGGTTAAGCCCCAGCCTTCTTTGGCAAACGAATCAAACTTAAATTCTTTTATCTTCTTAAATGTTTTCAGATCGTACACAAAACCCACCTTGTTTTGCCAGGTAAGCTGAAACACTTTATTGTTAAGAATGGCAATGCCTTCGCCAAAATATTGTTTGTCCAGCACTACTTTCTTATCCACCTTACCGGTATTGATGTCCACCACACCAATCCATGAAGTGCCATGCTGGCCTGTGCTTTCATATAATTCGCCATTGTGGATCAGTAACCCTTGTGTAAAAGCTTCCGGATCGTGCGGCCACAGGCTGCGGATAGCATAGTTTATCCGGAGCGTGTCTGCTTCGGACGTTTGTGCTTTTTCTTTGTCGGACGAGCACGAAAATAAAAGACCAAACACACCTAACCCAACAACCCAGGTAACAATCCTATAACTCATATTTCTTTTTTCGAGAGGCTAAAAGTACACCTAAAAACCCTATAATAACAACGGTAACTCATAGACTTGTATTCACCAATTACTTAATTTTAAGTGTTGAGTTTTAAAAAATGAAAAGCCTGCTATTAACCCTCCTGTTCGCCCCTGGTTTGGGGCAGATTTATGCGCAAACCGATTCTTTGGTTTATTGGAATGAGCTGGTGTTTGCCTCGCCATACGAAACCACTGCCTTTGAAAATTATTTTAGAAAGAAGAACATCAATTATACGGAGCTATTCTTCGCCAACTCTCCTACGGCCGCACAGGATGCCAGGAATTTTGAAGAGCGTTTCAATGCCACTGTAAAAGAAATAGCAAGCTCTGATGCCTATAAAAAGAAGAACGACAAAAAGGTAAAATATATCTACCAGTTGGTGCATAACCGTTTTCTATCGAAATACGAAACCGAGAACCGTTTTTATGAAATCAGTCGCACCGGCAATTACAACTGTGTAACCGCTACAGCTTTGTATGCCATGTTCTTTGAAAAGTTAAATATTCCTTATGCCATTAAAGAAAAGCCCAGTCATGTTTACCTGGTGGCCTATCCCAATGCAGAGAACATCATGATCGAAACCACAACCCCCATATTTGGTTTCCTTACGTTTGATAACACTTACAAAAACAGTTTTGTTACCAATCTGAAAAATCAAAAAATTATCGGCAATTCAGAAGTTGCCAACTCAACTATTGATGAACTGTTTAACAAATACTATTTCGGAAGTGAGGACATCAGTCTGGCTCAACTGGTAGGGATCCATTACCTGAATGATGGCTTGTTCAAACAGGATCATAACGATATTGCCGGGGCTTACGAACAAATAAAAAAGGGTTACCTCTATTACCCCAATGTGCGCTCAGAGTACCTTTTGCTGCATTTCTCAGCTGCCAAGCTGGAATCTCCCAATCTCGATCCGTTACAGCGGGCCACGCTTATCGGTCGCGTTTCCCGGCTAAGGGAAAAAGGTGTAACCACTGACATGATAAAAGGTGAATTCTATAATCTTACTCAAACGGTATTACTTAAAAACAACGATAAGCTTCTGTACAAAAGATGCTTTGAAGCCATTACGCAAAGTATAAAGGATAAAGAAACGCTGGATGAGGTGAGCTTTGTTTACTACTACGAAAACGGGCGTGTGTTTTATAACCAGGGGAATTACATTCGTGCCAAACCCTTCTTCGCCAGGGCCATGGAAATTCAACCTAATAATGTTGACCTGGGCGGTGTGTTTGTTTCCTGCCTGGCCCAGTCTTTTCGAAACGAAAGAAAAAACAGCGTAGTGCTGGATTCGCTGGAGCATTATAAAAACCGGTTCCAGGCATTGGAAGAAAATGCCAATTTTAATTCCATGCTGGCCATGATTTATGCAGCCGAGTTTGGAGAAAGCTTCCAGAAAGGCGATGAAAAGCGTGGCGAAAAATACCAGAAGATTTTTGAGGACTTTTACTCCAACCGGAACATTACGATCGTAAGTCCACAGGTGGTAGGCCAGGCCTATTCAGAAGCATGTGTCTATTACTTTAGAAAAGGACAAAAAACCAAAGCAAAGCAATACCTGAACAAAGGCTTGGAAATTGTGCCCGATGATCTTCAACTGAAAATGCGCAGGCAAATGCTGGGCGGCAGTTAGTTTTGAATGGCCAGGTTATGTGTTCGCTGCACTACGTAAGTGTTACCATGAATTGTTTCAACAGCGGCAATAATAGTAAGCTCCTCCATCAGGAATGCTCCCGGGGGAATGTTATACGTTAGCTTGCCGGTTTTATTCTGTTCATCCAGCAATACGGAATACAAATCTTCATGCAGGCAGCCGGATGGAGTAAGCTTACCGGTGTAATACTTAACACGCCTCACTTTCTCAGACATAGAAAGCATTAAAGTGTAAACACCCTGGCTCTGTAGCCTGTCAACCGGTGTAACAATCAGCTTGGAATACTCCTTCTTAAGTGTTTTGTCGGTATAATATTCCTTTACACCCACACAATCAAAATTCTTTTCAAACCTGGATTCCGACATCAGGTCGCCATTTTCGCGGTACTTCACCTGCATGCCATGAATAAGATCATCCTTGTACTCGGTAGTCTGGAAAACCTGCTTTCCTCCTTCATAGTATCGTTTGGATTGTCCTTCGCGCTTACCCCACACATAAGGCAATTCAAGCATAATATTTCCTTCCTTATCATAGGTTTTGGCTAAACCGTGCTTCTGCTTACCGGCATACGGCACTTCTGACTTAAGCTTACCATTGGGATGCTTTGCCGTTTCCACGCGAATGCTGTCCCGTGTCTTTGAGCCTCCAGCCTGCTTGGCTTCTTTTTTATCATTCGGAAGAATACAGGCCGACAAAAGACCAAGGCTTGTGATCAATAACATGGTTGTAATTTTCTGCATAGGTCCAGATTTACAGCTAAAATAATACTCCTTACGTTCAGATGGTAATTTGGCCACCATACGGATTTTACATATTGCCAAACTAAAATCGCCCATGCAAACCTCTCTCACAAAACCCAACCGGGTAAGCTCAATCGATTTGCTCCGGGGCATTATAATGGTAATTATGGCGCTTGACCATACCGCGATTTTTTTCATGCCGATGCCTTGCTTTACGATCCCACTGCATTAGACAAAACCACACCCGCGCTTTTCTTCACCCGGTGGATAACCCACTTCTGTGCACCCGGCTTCGTATTCCTGGCCGGTACTTCAGCCTGGTTAACCGGAAGCGCCAAAACCAAAAAAGAACTTTCGCGCTTCCTGCTTACGCGCGGCCTGTGGCTCATTTTCCTGGAGATAGCGGTGCTGCGTGCATTCTTCTTTTTCAATTTTTATTACGATGTTACTTTTCTTACCGTGCTGTGGGTAATCGGCTGGTGCATGATCTTCCTGGCGGGTATGATCTACCTCCCTTTAAAATGGAACCTGGTAACCGGGTTGCTGATTGTGTTTTTACATGATGCGCTTGCGCTGATACCGGTTGAACCGACCCGGTTTTTTTACGCTCCGTGGATTATGCTGGTGAAGACCGGGGTTCTGCCGGTAACACCATCTGTGGTCTTTATTACTTCTTACCCGGTTATTCCGTGGCTGGGCATTATGCTGTTGGGCTATTGTGCCGGCAGGCTTTATACCGATTACGATGCCGCCACACGCATGCGCTGGCTAACACGAAGCGGTGCCGCAGCCATTATTTTATTTATCATACTTCGTTTTATAAACTTTTATGGCGACCCTGCACCGTGGCAGGCGCAACCTGATTTGTTATTTACGTTTCTCAGCTTTATCAACACCACCAAATACCCGGTATCATTATTATTCTCATTGATGACGCTGGGGCCAATCTTATTTCTGTTAGCCCGGCTGGAGCAAATCAAACCCGGAAAGCTTTCCTTTTTTATGATATACGGACAGGTGCCGCTATTCTACTTCCTGCTACATTTTCTGTTGATACATGTTGCAGCGCTCACCGCATTTATAGTCAAAACCGGAACTCCATTATCCGAAATTGATTTTCACTTCTCAAAATCGTTTGGGGGCATTGCTCCCGGCACCGGATACTCGCTCGGTTGGACGTACGCAGCGTGGATCTGCATTGTGCTGGCCTTGTACCCGGTATGTAAATGGTACGGTCAATACAAGCAATCGCACGCTTACCGGTGGCTCCGGTATTTGTAAGGCCGGCATGATTTTTCATGCTGATTCTGTATCTTCGATCAAAAGAATCAATCTTATGGCAAAGCGATTAGTTAAAGGCGACAAAAAATTATTCGGGGTTTGCAGTGGCCTGGCCGACTATTTTGACCTCGATCCTACCGTAATGCGCATTGTTTTTATCGTGGCCTTTCTCTTTTTCGGTACGGGCCTGCTGCTTTATATCATCCTGGCATTGGTAATGCCCGATAAATAACTGTTCGTTTTTGTTCACTTCCTTGTTCAGCGCTGAACACTTTTGTTGCCGTTCAAAGCATTTTTGCAAACGCCTGCAACTAATTGCTACGGGATACGATCTATAGAAAAAAATCCTGCGTTGAGCTGATACCTTTTTCACAAACACAGGTATTACAGTTCTAACCTCATGCAGCTATGTTCAGGAATTACTTTGTCGTAATGGTGCGCAACCTGTTTAAAAACGGGTTTTATTCATTTATCAACATCGCGGGCCTGGCCTTAGGCATCACGTGCAGCATTCTTATCCTGCTGTGGGTGGCCGATGAAACCGGCTTCAACAAGTTTATTCCAAAGGCCGACAGGCTTTACCAGGTTTGGGTACGCGCCCAGTTTGATGGCAAGATCAGCTCGTGGACAAGTGTACCGCTGCCCACCTACGAAGCTTTTAAAACCGCCAACAGCAATATTGCCCGCATGGCCGTTACCGATTGGGGTGGCGATCACCTGATTACCGTAGGTGAAAACCGGCTGATCAAACGCGGCTACTGGGTAAGCGAAGAGTTTCTCGAAATGTTTGAGTTCCCGCTTGCCACTGGTAATGCCATGCAGGTATTAGACGAACCGCCCTCTATTGTGATTACCGAATCAACCGCAAAATCGCTGTTTGGCGATGAAGACCCCATCAACCAGGTAATCCGGCTGGATAATGAATACGATCTGAAAGTAACGGGCATCCTGAAAGATATACCCGGCAACTCCACTTTTCAGTTTGACTTTTTAATGCCGTGGAAATTTCGCGAACAGAACAACGACTGGGTACGCAGAAACATGACCAACTGGGGCAACTACTCCTTCCAGGTATTTGCCGAGCTGAATGACCCGGCCAGCCATGCCGATGTGGAGAACAGCGTGCGCATGATGCTGCAGGAGCATGGCGAAACCGATACCAAGCCTGAGTATTTTCTATACCCGATGCTGCGCTGGCGTCTGTTCAGCAATTTTGATAACGGGGTGGAAACCGGGGGCATGAACGACTATGTGCAGATGTTTACCATCATCGCCATTTTTATCATCGTTATTGCCTGCATCAACTTTATGAACTTAGCTACCGCCCGCAGCGAGCGCAGGGCCCGCGAAGTAGGTGTGCGCAAAAGTGTGGGTTCCAAACGCAGGGAACTGATTCTTCAGTTTATTGGCGAATCCACTTTTATTGCTTTTATCGCTTTCGCGATTGCCATATTAGCCGCGCAGTTACTGTTGCCTTATTACAATAACCTGGTGGATAAAAAGCTTTTCATCGATTATGCTTCTTCACAATTCTGGATCGCTTCATTAAGTATGATTTTATTGGTCGGGATTGTATCCGGAAGCTACCCGGCATTGTATCTGTCCTCTTTTCAGCCGGCACGGGTTTTAAAAGGGAAACCCACCGTAGGCAAAGGCACCAGCTTGCCGCGTAAGATCCTGGTAATACTGCAATTCGGATTTTCCATTTTACTAATCATCGGCACCATTGTAATTTACCAGCAGATACAATTAGTAAAAGGCCGGCAATTAGGTTACGACCAGGAAAACCTGATGGCCGTGCACTATACCAACGAAGTTGCCAAAAATTACCGCACCATTAAGCTGGAGCTGTTGAACACCGGGGTGGTGGAAGCGGTTACCAAATCCAACAGCCAGATTACCGATATTAACTCGAATAACTTTTTAGGCTGGCCCGGCAAGCCCGAAGACCTGCGTGTAATCTTTACCACCATTGCCACCGAATATGATTATGTTAAAACTATGGGCATCAAAATCCTGGAAGGCCGCGATTTCAGCGAAGATTTTAAAAGCGATACCGCAGCCATCGTGATAAACAAAGCCGCGCTGGATTTAATGAATCTTGAAGATCCGATTGGCACCGAGCTTGACCTTTGGGGCGGCAAACGCAAGCTGATTGGTGTAGTAGATAATGTATTGATGGGTTCGCCTTTCCAACCGGTAAAGCCCATGTTTGCCATACTGGAACCGGAATGGATCAATGCCGTAAGCATTCGGCTTAAAAAGACAAACGATTTACAAGCTTCTATCAATGCTGTAAAAAATGTATTTGAAAAATACGCACCGGCCTATCCGTTTGAATACCGTTTTGCCGACCAGGAGTTTCAGAAAAAATTTACCACCATTAACCTTACCAGCACGTTAGCCAGCTTGTTTGCCACGCTTACCATTGTTATTACGGGTCTTGGCTTGTTCGGATTGGCTGCCTTTACGGCCGAACAGCGCACCAAAGAGATCGGCATTCGTAAAGTAATGGGAGCATCAGTACCCAGTTTGGTTGGGTTAATGTCAAAAGATTTTTCGTTGCTGGTGATTATAGCATTCGTGTTCTCATCGCCATTGGCGTGGTGGTTTCTGACCAATTACTTGGAGCGTTACACCATCCGCACAACGGTAGCGTGGTGGATATTCCCGCTTACGGGATTAATTGCATTAACGTTTGCCTTGCTGATTGTAAGCACACAGGCATTGAAAGCAGCGCGGGCAAACCCGGCTAATTCGTTGCGGAGTGAGTGATCAAAAATCTAAAACTCAACCGTAACTGTACTCCACCCGCTACGCATCTGGTGTCCGTGGTCGCGGGCGGGTAACCATTGCGGGCCTGTCCGTAACCATTCTATAACTAATGAATCCAGTTCGGGCGCAAGACTTTTATCGATCTGAAAATCGGTGAGCACCCGGTTAAGGGTAACCCGAAACCAAACCTTTACTTGCCCATGTTGCGCAACATTTAGTTGCTTCACTTTTTCTTTCAGATATTGGTTGAGGTGTGGGTAGCCTGCCTCAGGTATCGGGAACAGGCTGCTTCCATCATACACAAACTGTTGTCCGTTTAAGGTGCGGCTTCTGCCCTGCACTAACTGACCGTTATTAAAATATTCTTCAAAGTATGTTTGTCCATTGGCATGATACCCCATCCACCGGCCTTCTTTCTTTCCGTTTCGGTATTCTCCCTGCTCAGACAAAGCGCCATTCCCGTAGTATAACTTAACCATGCCTTCACCATTTTGCACCAGAGGAGTTCCGACAGAGTCCCACATATTCTTCATAAAATATTCCGGCTCAAAATATTCTTCACTATTCAGTTTTCCGTTGCGATGAAATCTTTCCCATTTACCAACCGGTATTTCTTTGTTGTAACGACCGGCCGATTCGTATGTGCTGTGATCAGAGTAATAGAGAAACACACCATCCCTTCGCCCGTCTGTGTAAGCACCTTTCATCTGAACTTCGCCCGAGTTGTAATAATCACGTACCGGGCCTTGCCATCTGCCCAAAGAATCCTGTTGCCCTAACCTGTAAAAAGCTGCGGGCGGGCCGGGTATTTCTTCCCACTCTTCGTTATACCAAACCTTAACCGGATGCACTCTGGGTTTTGATACCGTATCTTCTTCTGGCGCACGAATGGATTGCAGTTGGGTAAGTACATAGTCTAACTGAAGATAGGGTTGCATTTGTTGCTGGCTCCACTCTATACTATCCATATACCGGTAAGTTTCCTTCTCCAGCAACTGTATGCGAAAATTATTCTCCTCTTTTCTCAGGTCAATATACCTGCGCAACCGAAAGGTGTCCTGGTGCAAGGCTTCCGGTAAATAGGTTTGAGCATCTAACAAAGTTCGGGTGCTATCCCAGTATAAATCATACTTTTTAAAGTTCCTGAGATAATCTTCGTCAGTCAGGCTTTTCTTTTGAAAAAGAAGTCGTGCAGAGTCCTCAACTGCCAATACGCTTTGAAAAAAATTAAAATAAGCAACCTGGTAGCGCGGCAGCATCATAAACCCGGCTATCGACAATACCAGCAGCAAGTACTCGGCTTTTATCTGTTGATAGGATTTGTTTAATAAAGAAGCCGCTCCCAACAATAAACCTCCTGCCAGTCCGCCCATGTGAGCAGCATTATCGGCATTCAGCATTTTGGCATACAAAAGATTTACGCCTAAAAAGATTATAAAGTTCGTAATCAGCGGAGCTATCGGCCGGTCTTCTTTTCTGCTCTCCGCAATCTGCACCACCAGCGAAAAACCAAACAAACCGAAAATAGCGCCCGATGCACCCACTCCAATTGTAAACAAATTGAAATACAGGCTTGCCAGGCTTGCGGTTATTCCGCACAAAAAACAAATCCATAAAAACTTCACCGGTCCGGTAATTCGTTCCACTTCACTTCCGGCTGCAAACAGGGCATACATATTAAAGGCCAGGTGCAGAAGGTTGCCATGTAAAAACATGTGGGTAAAAATCCTGTACCATTCTTTATCCAGGGTTAAGGGAGCAAACTCGGCTCCGCTAAACAACAAGCCTTGTGTCCACACAGGATCGTTAAATGTGCCGATTGAGTACCGGCAAATAACAAATACAATCAGGTTTGCCAGAATAAGTGAAAGTGTAATTAGCCGGTAGCGAATTTCCATTTATACGTTCTTAAGAATCTGAAATTTAGGAAAACGATTTATGGAAACAGAGCCGTTGCTGCATCTACCGGGTAAACCCCTAACCCATGAAAAAATCGTTTGTTTTAACCGTACCCACGCCCTGCCACGAAAACTGGAATGCCTTTACACCTACTCAAAAAGGAAAGTTTTGCGGAACCTGCCGGAAAGAAGTGATTGACTTCACCACGTGGACGGATGCCGAGATCAAACAATATTTTAAAGCAGGCAAAGGTTCAACCTGCGGCAGGTTTGCACAGCATCAACTAAAAACATATCGAACCGAAACTCCGGCAAAAGCACGATCAGCCTGGGCTGCGATCGTTGCCTTTCTTATGCTGCTGATCCATGAACCTGCCGAAGCGCAAACAACACCTGATCCCGTTCATCAGGAACAGGTAGATGAACAAAAAAAGGGGGGGTTCAAAGTCAAAGCTCTTGCCTCTATTACCGTTAAAGGTATTGTAATGGATGATGTGGACTCACTCGGATTGCCCGGAGTTAATGTAGTAAGAAAAGGAACATCCGAAGGAACCGTTACCGATGCAGCCGGCAGGTTTGAGTTAACGATTAACCATCCCTCCGAAAATGAAACGCTTGTTGTTTCATTTATCGGGCTTAAAACTGTTGAGCTTGCTATTTCCCCCAACCAAGATACCCATATGAAGATTATGATGACCTATGATGTAAACGCCCTGCTGGGAGAAATAGTGGTGGGTGGCGCTATATCTGTAAAGCGTTACAGCCCGCGTGGATTGTGGTGGAAATTGAAAAATCTGTTTCGGTAAACGCTGTATTCGATTTCACAAAAAAAGGAGAAGCTTGCGCCCCTCCCTTTTCACTTCACACACGGAAAAGTCTACCTCCCTTTTCCGTTGCCGTTCATGCCAACCAATACAGGTTCAAATTGCTCTGCCGATTTCACCGTGGTGATAATGCGGGCTGCAACCTTGTACGGGTCAGCGGCCGAGTTGGGCCTGCGATCTTCCAGCCAGCCTTTCCAGCCGTTTTCAACGGTGGCTATCGGAATGCGAATGGACGCGCCCCTATCGGAAATACCATACGAAAATTTATCGATGCTTTGTGTTTCGTGCTTGCCGGTTAAGCGCAGGTGATTATCGGCACCATATACGGCAATGTGTTCTTTTACCACCGGTGCAAATGCGCTGCACACTTGCTCATATACTTCCTGTGAACCACACTCGCGCAATAATCCATTAGAAAAATTGGCATGCATACCGGAGCCATTCCAGTCAGTTACACCCAATGGCTTGCAGTGCCAGTTAATCGCCACGCCATATTTTTCGGCAGTGCGTTCCAGCAGGTAGCGGGCAATCCAAACCTGGTCGCCAGCTTCTTTGGCGCCTTTGGCAAAAATCTGGAACTCCCATTGGCCGGGTGCCACTTCGGCATTAATGCCTTCTACATTAATGCCTGCTGCAAGACAATAATCCAGGTGCTCTTCCACAATAGCGCGGCCAAATGCATTCTTTGCTCCAACGGAGCAATAGTAGGGGCCTTGTGGCGCGGGGTACCCGTTTTCAGGAAAGCCCAGCGGCTTGTTAGTGCCCGGGTCCCACAGGAAATACTCCTGCTCAAAGCCAAACCAGAAGTCACGGTCGTCATCTTCAATAGTAGCGCGTCCGTTTGTAGGGTGTGGGGTGCCATCGGGACTTAATACTTCGCACATCACAAGGAAAGCATCCTTGCGTGCCGGATCGGGAAATATGGCTACGGGCTCTAACAGGCAGTCGCTCGATCCTCCGGGCGCCTGTTCGGTCGAGCTGCCATCGAACGACCACACGGGGCAACTTTCTAAGGAGCCGTCAAAGTTCTTTACAATTTTGGTTTTACTGCGCAGGCTTTGGGTGGGTGTGTAACCGTCAAGCCAGATGTACTCAAGTTTCGATTTTGACATAGGTAGGTTATTTACATGAATCAAACTCTTTGAACCCCCGCATGAAACATCACCCTTTTACCGGGTGATGCTCCAAACAGGATCAGGTTTAGGTTGTTTTCCGAAATATTGCAGGTTGTGGTTAAATATTTACCCTATTGTCAGGTATTTTTTAACGAATACGATTTCGGAGGCTTAATTTTAAGCCTTATTGACACAATTAATTATAATTTTTGCAGTGTAGTGGGCTAAAATTTACCTGTCAATCCCAAAAATGATACCTCCGGACTGAATTTTTTAATATGTATAAATACGGTAGTGCTAAAAATTATAATGGTGGAACTAAAGGTTTAACCTGGATCTAAGCGCTTATGCATGCCCTTAACAAAAATTCAGATGCGTAGCTTATCCAGCAACCGGTTAAGTTCCTTTGCTTCAGCTTTGGAAAGCTGCTCCATATCATCCATCCATTCAGGCTTTCGCGCATCCACTTTTTTAAGCACAGCAATACCTTTATCGGTGATGGAAATATCTACCTGCCTTCGGTTGGCTTCACAGATTTCGCGCTTCACCCAACCCTTCTGCCGCAGCTTTTCTACCAGTCGGGTACAATTGCTGTTTTTATCTATCATCCGCTCCGTTATGTCCAGCAGCATCATGGGCCTGGGATGACTGCCCCGCAAAATGCGAAGCACATTAAACTGTTCGGGCGTAAGATCGAACTGCTTCAGGAAACTTGCATTCTTATTATACAGCCAGCTTCCGGTAAGTAAAATATTGATAGCCGCTTTCTGGTGCTCACTCTGAAAACGGGTTTGTTGTATCTCAGATTCTAATGACATTATTTCAAGTTCAATTATTGTTGATACAACATTACGCATAAATATACCTGAACCATAAATCAAATTTTAAAATCAGGAGATTCTCACACGGTGTGGTTATTTTGCGTCATGCAAAGCGCCCAGGCTGATAAAGTACTGCTTCGTGCACTAAAACAAGTGTTCTTTTTTGCACGCAACCGGCTATCACCCCGCCAGTTTTTCATGCTCTCTTGCGTGCTGGTGGGAATCCTCTCGGCACTGGCTGCTATTGTACTTAAATTTTTTGTGCATACCATTGGTGTTTGGGTCAACCACTATGCCACAACCTACGAGCAGTTTTACCTGTTCGCACTTTTTCCGGCCATCGGCATTACACTTACGGTTATCTACATCAAATTCGGCTTAAACGGAAAATTCAAAAAAGGCAGCGCTGAAATCGGCTATGCCATTGCACGCAAATCGGCCCGGTTACCGGTAAGCCAAACCTATTCACATATTATAACCAGTGCGCTCACGGTTGGCTTTGGCGGTTCGGTTGGGTTGGAGTCGCCTATGGTAAGTACCGGTTCCGCTATCGGGTCAAATTACGGCAACTACTTTCATCTTCCCTATAAAGATCGCACCATATTGCTGGCATGTGGCGCAGCAGCGGGTATTGCAGCCGCATTTAATGCGCCCGTTGCCGGTGTGCTGTTTGCCATCGAGGTTTTGTTAACCGATGTAACGGTTGGCGCTTTTATCCCGATCATCATTGCTGCCGCCACGGGGGCGCTGCTCTCCAAAATCATTTTATCGGAAAGCATCATTCTTTCATTCTCGCTGCAACAGCCGTTCAACTACCACAACATTCATTTCTATATTATTCTTGGTGTGCTGGCCGGGCTGGTGTCGTTGTTTTATGCACGAACGTTAGAGCGAACGGAAAAATTTTTCGCTGCCCGGAAAAATTATCGCTCCCGTATTTTAATCGGTGGCTTAGCCTTATCCGCCCTGCTTTTATTCTTTCCATCGTTGTTTGGCGAAGGTTATGAGAGCATAAAAATGCTGGCCAACCTGAAGCCCCTTGAGGTGGCAAACGGAAGCATTATTTACCGGTACCTGCAAAATGATTTTACCATCCTGATCTTTGTTGGGGCGCTGGTATTCATTAAAGTGCTGGCGGTAGGCTTAACATTGGGCAGCGGGGGCAATGGCGGTAACTTTGGCCCCTCCCTTTTTGTAGGCGCTTACCTCGGGTTTGCATTCGCGCGATTGGTTAACCTGAGCGGCATTGCTCAAATACCCGAAACCAATTTTACCCTGGTAGCCATGGCGGGTATCTTGGGGGGCGTGTTTTATGCCCCGCTTTGCGCGATATTCCTGATAGCGGAGATAACCGGTGGCTACGACCTGATTATTCCTTTAATGATCGTGGCGGCACTTAGTCTTACCATAGCCCGCCATTTCGAACCCCTTTCGATGGAAGGGAAAAAGCTTTCTAAGCTGCTGAACATTACGGCCGATAACCGCGATCAGCTTCTGTTGAGCAAGCTTAACCTGCAGGATCTGCTGGAACATAATTTTTCGGCTGTAAGGCCCGATGACAGCCTGCGTTTGCTGGTGCGCGTGATCTCTGTTTCCAGGCGCAATACTTTCCCGGTAGTAACCCGCGGGGGTGAGCTGGCCGGTGTGGTTCATCTTGATCATGTGCGCGAAATTATATTCAACGACAAGCTGTATGATACCACTTTTGTAAACGACCTGATGACAGAAGCGCATGCTGTGGATTTCAACGACAGCATCCCGGTTATCCTGAAAAAATTTGATGAAACCCGGCAGTGGAACCTCCCGGTAATAAAAGACAAACAATATCTCGGCTTTCTATCCAAAGCCCGCATTCTTACTGAATACCGCGCTGAATTAATGAAAACCATTTAAATTGGCTTGTGATTCGGTTTACTGCCAAGCTTCAGAAGCAAAACAAGCCCGGTGGGTGGACTTACCTGATCGTGGCTGCCTCACATGCCAAAAAACTAAAATCCGGTAAGAAGTCTTTTCGTGTCAGGGGCACATTAGATGATCTTGCTTTTGAAAAGACTTCACTTTTGTCTTTAGGCAATGGCGATTTTTTCCTTCCCTTCAATGCAGCCATGCGCAAAGGCACCGGCAAAAAAGCGGGCGATAAAGTTGCTGTCGCAATGAAAATAGATGAGCGCAAACCCAGGCTGTCGCGCGATTTGCTGCAATGCCTGGAGGAAGATCCGGAGGCTTCGGGGTTTTTCAAAACCCTTACTCCGTACATGCAGCATTTCTACAGCACGTGGATTGAAAGCGCCAAATCACCGCAAACCAAAACCAGACGATTGGTTGCCGTTGTAAACGCATTAGCACAAAAACAAAGCTACCACAAGATGATGGAAGCCTATAAGAATACTATCTTGTAACACAGACTTAAACTCACAATCACACACTGCATACAACATGAAAGACAAACTTCGCAGCCAGGGCTGGTTTGGTAAAACCGGGAAAGACGGGTTCATTTATCGTGCCTGGATGAAAAACCAGGGGATACCCGATTATGAATTTCGCGGCAAGCCGGTAATCGGCATCTGCAACACCTGGTCAGAATTCACGCCCTGCAATGCACACTTTCGCGAGCTGGCTGAATCCGTTAAGCGTGGCATCTCCGAAGCCGGTGGCTTTCCGGTTGAATTCCCGGTTATGTCATTGGGCGAAACACTGATTAAACCAACCGCCATGTTGTATCGTAACCTCGCCAGCATGGACGTGGAAGAATCCATTCGCGCCAACCCGATGGATGGTGTGGTGTTGCTGTGCGGTTGCGATAAAACCACGCCCTCATTGGTCATGGGCGCGTGCAGCGTAAACATTCCCGCGCTGGTTGTTTCCGGTGGCCCGATGCTTACCGGCAAATACCAGGGCCGCGACATTAGTACCAGCGATGTGTGGCGCTTTAACGATGCCGTGCGCAGCGGTGAAATGAGCGAGGAACAACTAACGGTTGCCGAAGCGTGTATGTGCCGCAGCCGCGGGCATTGTGCCGTGATGGGCACAGCCTCCACTATGGCGTGCATGGTGGAATCGTTAGGGCTTTCGCTTCCCGGCAACGCGGCTATTCCAGCAGCCGATTCAAGACGAAAAGTATTGGCGCAGCTTTCAGGCATTCGCATAGTGGAAATGGTGAAAGAGAACCTGTGCCTGTCCGATATTCTTACCCGCCAGGCATTCGAGAATGCTATCATCGCCAATGCCGCTATTGGCGGCTCGACCAACTTTATCATTCACCTGCTGGCCATTGCCAAACGTATCGGGGTTGATTTAAAGCTGGATGATTTTGATAAGCTCTCGGCCAACGTTCCGTTGATTGCCAATTTGCAACCATCCGGCAAATATTTTATGGAAGACCTGTATTATGCCGGTGGCTTACCTGCTGTATTAAAAGAGCTGGATTCATTTCTGCATGGCGATGCGTTAACAGTGAACGGAAAATCCATGCGCGAGAATTACATGACAGCAGAATGTTATAACCGCGATGTAATTTCTTCAGCCGAAAAGCCATTCAACCCGCTATCGGGGGTGGCTATCTTAAAAGGAAATCTTTGTGAACATGGAGCGGTTATAAAACCTTCTGCAGCCAGCGCACACCTGCTGAAACACTCCGGCAAAGCATTGGTGTTTGAAGATATTGATGATTACAAGAATCGAATTGACCAGCCCGACCTTGAGGTAGATGAAACGAGTATCCTGGTTTTGAAAAATGTAGGGCCCATCGGCTACCCGGGTATGCCCGAAGTGGGCAACATGGCTTTACCCAAAAAGCTACTGGCTAAAGGTGTTACCGATATGGTTCGCATTTCCGATGGACGCATGAGCGGCACGGGGTTCGGCACGGTGATTTTACACGCTTCACCTGAGGCAGCATTGGGTGCAAACTTTGCCGTAGTAAAAACAGGAGATGTTATTCATCTTGATGTGAGCAAACGAACCCTTACCCTTGAGGTGCCGGCCGATGAACTGGAGCAACGCAAGCGCAGTTGGAAACCGGTTCATAAAAAGTATGATCGCGGGTATGTAATGTTATATCAGCAACATGTGCAGCAGGCAAGCGAAGGTGCCGACCTCGATTTTCTGAATGGCGGATCGGGAAGTGAAGTTTCGCGCGATTCACACTAATCAAATGCGCTTCAAAAACAAAGTAGCCATCGTAACCGGGGCCGGGCAAGTGATCGGGCCGGAGATTTGCGGGCAACTGACCAGTGTGAGTCCATCGCCTTATTAGTAGACGTTATTTTTTGAGCTGGTTCTGGCGTACGTCATCCAAAAATTTCAACACCTGGTCGTTAAACGCTCCAGGCATTTCAAGATTGGTAAGGTGCCCCGCTTTTTCAATTATCACCAGCTTTGCACCCGGAATGGCATCCGCCATTTTTTGTGCCGCCTGTATAGGTGTAATCTTATCCTCGCTTCCTACCACCACGCAAACCGGGGCTTTGATTTTAGCCAGACAGGAACAGGATTCTTCACGATCGGCCAATGCCTGGAGCGTCCGGCAGATTGCTTCATCCGGTGTGCCCAGAATAGTTTTGCGAATAAATTTTACTTCCTCCTGGCGCGATTGAAAAGATGCTGGCGCGAAAAGATTCTTCAACGACTCTTCCGCATATACATCCAACCCGTTTTTTCGTATAAAGGCAATGGTCTTCATGCGCTTCTCTCTGCCTTCCGGTGTATCGGCCCCGCATTGCGTATCGGCTAAAATCAGGCCGGCAAAACGATCGGGTTGTTTTTGAATCGCGTTCAACGCAATGTACCCGCCCATGGAAAGTCCGCATACAACTGCTTTCTCAATTTTCAACACATCCATAAATGCAAGCAGATCATCGGCAAACAAACTGATGCTGAAATCGGTCTTGCCTGCTCCTGATTTTCCGTGGCCGCGAACATCATAGGCTATTGGCCGGTATTTATTTTTTAAGGCATCAAGCTGCCGCATCCACATAGACTTGCTGAAAGGGAAGCCATGAATAAAAATGACGGGCAATGCTTCGGGCAAACCTTCTTCGAAATAACTGACCGGGTTGCCATTTACGCTTATCTCCTTTTCCATACTTATTAAACTGATGTTAGGTAAAACTAATAACAAGGTGTCAGGTTGAGCCTGTCGAAACCGATTTTCTGTACAGAAATAGTCTTCGACAAGCCTGTCTGCCGAACAGGCAGGCTCAGACCGACATCATCCCCGAACAATTTTGCGTAATATCAGTTATAAAGTAATCATCATTTGGGTCGCTCAAGACAACCCTCGTAAAAAATATTCAGCTTTTGCACATCCGCTACAAAAAGCTTGTTCACGACAGCCGCGTCTGCAAAAATTATCTCTTTGGCAAATGCCAGTGTTTTAGCTGTAACCACAATAATTCCTTTGTCAGCATAACGTGCACCGGCTTTAATTATTCCATCTTTTCTCAACTTTGATAAGTTAGCCGAATGTTCCTTGAACCACGTTTGCTCGTGGGGTTGCCTGGATGCATCCCACGCAGAGCCTGTAGTATACGTTACGATATATAAGCTATCGGGCGGGGTTTGCGCATACGCGAACACGGTTAAAACCATAACAGGAATAAACAGCAGCTTTTTCATAACATACCGGTTTTTGATTTTCAACAAACGAAACACCTGCAAGTTAAGCATACCGGTTGTCTTTCATCTGGTTCTTTACTCCGCCATACAGCACATCCAATACACCGGGCTCATTCAAAAAACGATTGGGGAACGGAAGCTCAACCTGTGAAACCTCGTTGAGCTGCTTCATCGCATCGGCCGGAATCTCGAACGTTAAACAACCCAGCACGTCTTCCAGTTGGCTTACCCTGGTTGCGCCAATAATCGGAATCACCGATTGGCCTTTGTGCTGGCGTGTCCAGTTAATCGCTAACTGCCCGGGTGTTACACCCAATTGTTCAGCCACTTCAACAACTTTCTTTGCGATGCTCACAGCCCGTTCGCCCAAACGAATACTCGATTCCGGCAACCGGCCCTTATCCCCTTTCAGGTATTTTCCGGTAAGCACACCACCACCCAATGGAGCCCACGGTGTTACTGTCATGCCAAATGCTTTGGCCATCGGCAAAAGCTCGGCCTCAACCGTGCGTTGTATCAGGCTGTATTCAATCTGCAAGCCTACAAACTGGTTCCATCCGCGCAGCTGTGCCAGCGTGTTGGCCTGACTTACTACCCATGCCGGGGTATCGCTTATGCCGATGTAGTGCACCATGCCCCTGCTGACCAGGTCTTCCAGTCCTTTCATAATTTCTTCGGTGGGTGTCCAGCTATCCCACGCATGTACCCAAAGCAAATCAATGTAATCTGTGTTAAGCCTCCACAAGCTTTCTTTTACGCTGCGCATTAAATTTTTGCGATGGTTACCGGCAAAATTCAGATCGCCCGGGCGATCGCGCAGCGAATATTTGGTAGCCACCACAAAATGATCGCGGTCTTTAGCGATAAAATCGCCCACAAATTTTTCGGAGGTGCCTTCGGTATAACGATTGGCGGTATCGATAAAGTTGCCGCCTGCATTGGCATAAGCATCAAAGATCTGCCTGCTCAGCTCTTTATCGCAGCCCCACTTCCATTCGGTGCCGAAACCCATGGTACCCAGGCTTAATTCTGATACGCGCAGGCCAGACTGGCCTAAAAGTCTATAATTCATAATATGGTTTAGTTACAGTTAACTTTTTTATACTAATGTAGTTTAGTTTAAAAAAGTTTAGTTTCCTTTCATTTATGAAAAAAATAGCCATTGTTCTGTTTAACGAAGTTGAGGTACTGGATTTTGCCGGGCTGTTTGAGGTCTTTTCCGTTACCGGAAAACGAAACCTGGGCGAACCTTACGAAGTTTTTACCGTGGCTGAAACGGAAATCATTGTTGCGCGCAATAACCTGGTGATTAAACCTGCTTATTTGTTTTCCAATGCTCCGGCTGCTGATATTTTTCTGGTGCCCGGTGGTGGCGGTTATTATGCGGATGGCAGGCCGCTTGGTTCGCGCAGGGAAATGGACAATCCGGTAATGCTGGAGTGGATTAAACAACAACATGCCCGAAGTAAGCTAACACTTTCTGTATGTACCGGGGCACTTATGCTGGCTAAAACCGGATTGTTGAATGGTTTGATGGCTACCACGCATTTTATGGCAGTTGATGCGTTAAAGGAAATTTCACCCACTACTAAAGTGCTTGCCGATGAACGGTATGTGGATAATGGAAAAATTATTCTCTCGGCTGGGGTATCGGCCGGAATTGATATGGCTTTTTACGTGGTAGCAAAACTTCAGGGGCAGGAAGTAGCCTGCGAAACGGCCCGGTATATGCAATATGATTATTGGAAATAATTTTTTGCACAAATAGAATTCTCTTTTACCTTTGCAGTCCTTAAAAATGGGAGCTTAGCTCAGCTGGTTCAGAGCATCTGCCTTACAAGCAGAGGGTCGGGGGTTCGAACCCCTCAGCTCCCACTGAAAAGCCACTCTCAAAAGGTGGCTTTTTTTGATTAGCTTTATAGGAACTTATTCAAGTTGGCGTTGTTCTAACGGACTAATAAAATTTATCAGGTATGACTTTCGACCGTGAAAAGGCCCTTAACACGGTTCTCTACATTTCCAGAAAATTAGAGAAAGCCGATTTTCATAAGGTGTTTAAGATTTTATATTTCGCTGAACAGAAGCACCTGGCGAAATACGGATCATCTATTTTAAGTGATGTATTTGTTGCCATGAAGAATGGCCCCGTACCCTCAAAAATTTATGATATCCTACAGGCTTTGCGTAATGAACTTGCTTTTGAGGTCGATACCCAATTCGAAAAAAAATTAATTGAGGTAAAAGACAAATACTTCATTCAACCAGTTGGTGAATTTGATCTTGAGTTACTATCTGAAACAGAATTGGAATGCTTAAACGAATCCATTCAGGAAAACAAGGGGCTCTCATACGGCTCTCTTACGGATAAATCGCATGATGATGCATGGAAAAAGGCGGATCAAAATGACACCATGTCAATTTTTGATATTGCCCAAACCGGGGGCGCTAACGACCAAATGCTACACTACATAAAAGAGGTACTCGAAAACCAAAGGCCGTTACATGCCTCCGTTAGGTGATGCTTTTCCGGGGGAATTCAGAAAAAAGTTTGCTGAAATTAACATCAGAATTGGTTCGGTTATCAAAACTTTTGTAACAGACACTACACCACCTAAAATAAAACGATTTGTAATACTGGGTATTTCGGTTGATAAACTCGCTATTGGTACTTTATACATCAACTCCGCAATCAATCCGAATCTTTTTCCAACTCCTGAACTAAAGAACCTTCACCTCAAACTGGAAAAACAAAGTCGGGATTATCTGGATCACGATTCATTTCTGGATTGCAGCAAAATTTATGAAAAGGAGTATGAGGATTTGCTTGCAGTACTGCAAAATGACACCAGTTGTTTAATTGGTCAATTAAGCTCTGACGATTTAATATTGGTAAAGAGAACGGTAAAAGAAGCGAGAACCATACCTCTGCGCACCAAAAAGAAATTTGGATTATTTTGAGTTAGCCTTCAAACTTGAACATAATTATTGGTAATAAATTTATCTTTCGGCCAGCTGGGAGCCAGCGCGACAATATTATTCGCTTCTTTGTTGGCGACATTCCCCTTCTATATGTTTTTGACAATAAGCTACAAATTCCTGAAGTGAGTTTGGTTTTGCCATCAAAAATAAAGATGCATTAACCTATCAAAATAAACAACTCACACGTTGGTATGATGGTTGTTCGTATTTTTGCCTAACCATTTTTTAAACTTTTGAAACGGCTAAAGAAAATCCTGATTTACACAGCAGTTGTGCTGGCCATAATTTTTGCCAGTGTGGTTATCTCTGTCTTTCTCTTTAAAGATAAGATCATACGCCAGTTTGTAAACGAAGCCAACAAGCACCTGAACACTCCTGTAAAAATCGGCAAGATTGATGTTTCGGTTTTTGCCGACTTCCCCAACCTGGCCATTGTACTTACTGATGTGTATGTGGAAGACAGCCACCCCGGGGTTTATCCGCTGCTCACCGCCCAGCAACTTGCTTTCAACCTTAACCCTATCGAATTGTGGAAAGGTAAATATTCAATCCGTGGATTATCTCTAACCGGAAGCGAAACCAACCTGCGCATTAATACAACCGGCAAAGCCAACTATGTTATTCTAAAAGAAACCGGTGCCAGTGAATCTGGAAACGGTGCGGTACAATTCGACTTACGGAATGTTAAACTTGGCCGCACGGTGGTGAGTTATACCGACCAGCAGGCTAATCAGCACCATGTATTCAATAGCGAAAAACTAAAAGCCTCAGTAATCGTAAACGGTGCGCTATACAACATACTGGCACAGGGCGATGTAAAGACCGAGCAAATCGGTATTGGCAATACCATTTTTCTGGCCAACAAAACATTTGATGTAAATGCCCAGGTAAACTATGATGATGATAAAAAGGAAGTAATCTTCAATTCTTCCGTTCTGAAAATCGGGCATTCTGAATTTGCCATTGAAGGCAAGTACCTGTTTAAAGATAAAAACCTGATCGACCTGAAAACCGAAGGCAAAAACACCAACATTCAAACGCTGTTATCGTTGTTGCCAGACAATGCCAGCCAAAAACTGAGACAATACCGCAGCGATGGCGATGTGTTTTTTAATCTTACACTAAAAGGAGAAATCAGCGAAAAGAAAAGTCCGTTTATTTCGGCAGCCTTCGGGTGCACCGATGCTACCGTATATCATCCCGATTATAAAAGCCGGCTTACACACTTAACGCTGAATGGTTCATTCGCCAGTGCTTCGGTAACCAACTTTGCCGATGCTAAATTGTTTTTAAAAAACATGCAGGGCGAACTTAATGGAAGAAGTTTTAGCGGGAACCTCAGCATCAGTAAATTTAACGATCCCTACATCACGTTCGATTTTAAAGGCGAGCTTGATGCAGCCTCCATAAACAACTTCTACCCCATTCCTGAAGTAAATGAATTAAGCGGTTTACTCCAGGCCGATATTATGTTTGAAGGTCAGACTTCGTTACTCAAGCGGAAAGCCACCACGCAAAAAGTAAAAACAAACGGAGCCATAACTTTAAACCAGGTAAACTTCAGCTACGGAAAACAAAATATCCGTTTTAAGGATATAAACGGAACGCTTCAGTTCAACAACAATGATCTTGCGCTAAGCAATGTGCGTGGCTATTTCGAGAACAGCGACTTTCAGCTCAACGGGTTTTTCAAAAACATCATTACGTTTTTGTTGTTCGAAAACCAACCTATCGGGATTGAAACGGACCTGAAATCCAGCTACCTGGACCTCGACCAGTTGTTTGCCATTGGTTTCGGGCAGGAAGAATCGCAAGAGTACCACTTTAATATATCACCCAACCTGCAGCTTAATTTCAATTGCGACATCGGCAGGATGAAATACAAACGTTTTAAGTCGAAAGCTGTAAAAGGCGATTTGTTAGTAAAAAACCAGGTAGCCGTTTCGCGTAACATTACCATGAAAACCATGGGCGGCAATCTTACCCTGAACGGGATTGTGGATGCCAAGAACAACAAAGCCATTGACGTAATCAGCTCGCTGAAGCTAAGCGGCATTCATGTGGATAGTGTGTTCTATGTGTTCGAAAATTTTTACCAGAATTTTATTGTGGATAAGCACCTGAGAGGTCAGGCTTATGCCGATGTAGACCTGGAGATGACCCTGAATGAAAAATTAAACCTGGTAGCGCCAACCCTGGTAGCCGACATCAGTGTAACAATTAAAAATGGTGAGCTTAACAACTTTGAGCCCATGAAAAAGCTAAACAAATACTTAGACGATGAAGGATTGAGCAAGCTGCGTTTTGCCGATCTGAAAAACGACATTCATATTGAAAAGCAAACCATCTACCTGCCCCAGATGGAGATCAAAAGCAATGTAACCACCATCCAGTTAAGCGGTACGCATACATTCGATCAGCGCATCAATTACCGCGTGGTTGCACCGCTTCGCAATAAAAAGAAGATCGATCCTGACGAGGCATTTGGAGCCATTGAAGAAGATGGCAGCGGCCAGGCAAAGATTTTTCTGAAGATTACCGGCACAACCGATGTGTACGAGGTAAGCCTGGATAAAGAAGCCGTGAAGAAAAAAATTGCCAGCGATTTAAAGAAAGAAGTTCAGGAACTGAAGGATGCCTTTAAGCTCAAGGGCCAGAAAAAGAAAAAAGAGCTGGAGCTTACGGAAGAAGAGTTTGATTGGAACGATAACTGATCGGCCTTATCAGAAGCCATCTCAAAAATAACATTATCTGTCAGGTTGTTCCGATGGCTATTGGGACGAAACCTGTTTTTCTGTGTGCAATAGCCTTCGACAGGCTCAGGCTGACATCATGCTAAATATTTTGAGATGGACTCTGGAATTATTCAGAAATAGTTATCCGGAAGCATAGCGGGATTTTTTAAACGATCCGATATGCGTATATTTAGAACGTGAACAAGTCGCTCTACAAAAAAGTAGTTTCAACCGTATGCATCGTGCTCTACTGCACGGTGGCCTGCTGGCATCCTGCCTTGCAGGGTATTAATGATAACAATTCTGCGGTTAGCTGCGAGCTCGTCTATTCCGCAACGGAAGCTGACTTTTCACTTCACACATTTCAGCCGTCAAGCTCTCAAAACATTATAAAAACTTCCGGTAGCGTATCGGTACCGGAAAAAAATCCATTCAAATATTTATTCTTACAGGAAGATGCCCTCCAGGTTTCCGGCAAAAACCTGACGCGTTATTTTCAACTTTGCAGAAACCTTGTAATCAGGTTTTCTCCTGTAGAAATCATTTTTCCGTTTCATTCTTTCTGGTAATCTCCGATTGAATTAGAATCCTGTTAACCAGGAGTGTGTAGTTTCCGTAGCTCATCGTATTCAAGCTGCTGATGGCTGCACGCTTTTAAATCAATCAAAAACCAAATTATTACCGAAAAAGTGAAACTGATAACATTTGTTATTGCAGTATCGGTTTGCCCGTTATTGCAAGCCCAGGTTATATTGTCCGATACCCTTGTGCACGAAACACAAAAAGATATGCGCCACGAAAAAAATGCAGATCACCAGGAGAAAGGAAAACTACAGGTTGTTCCCGGGGGATACATTGAAACATTCTATTCTTACAATTTTAACCGGCCGGAAAACAACATTACGGCACTGAGAGGTTTCGATTTTATTCACAACTCCCTCACCATTGGAAACTTTGTAATGTCAACCGATGCCCGTTATGATAATTTTATTGCGCGGGTCGCCTTAAACGTGGGCGCAAACCCCAGCCAGTTTTACGAACAGGAAGCAGCCACCGTGCCCAGTTACCAGGTTCCGCAAATGGATCGTTTCTCCTGGCAGTTCATCCAGGAGGCCCTTATCGGCTGGCATGTTAAACGTGTGCCCGGGCTTACCATACAAGCCGGTGTAATGGCAACACCTATTGGTATTGAAGGATTGCCGAATCATCAGACCTGGCGCGAAAGCATGGAGTCTGAATTTATGTTGCCCAAAGATTACAGGGAAAACTGGCACTGGTCGCGCAGCAATTCATTTATAAACGTGCCCGACTATCACAGCGGCATTCGTTTTTTATATAGCCGTAACAGCAGCAATCATTTCGGTGTGTTTCTGAAAAACGGGCAAAACAAAATCACCGATAATAATAAAGGTAAAACATGGGCCTTTACTTATTTGTGGACACCCAATCCCGGGTTTCATATCAGCGCTTTATATATGGCCGGGCCTGAACGCGACCTGGGGGCACCTGAAGGCCAAGGCTGGAGGCACCTGTTCGATTATAACATGCGTTGGGAGGTAACCAAAAATTTCACGTTTATGACGCAGTTCGCACCCGGTTTTGAAAACACGAACTTCGGCACAAACTGGTGGGCCATCAACGTATTTTACGCAAGCTGGAAATTCGATAACGATGTACGGTTAGCTTTCCGGTACGAGCACCTGCTTGAAAAGGCTGCGTCCGGGTCATCATCTGTTTATTTGCGAAGCCTGGATCAAAATAATACAGGAGGCCTGTACGGATACACCTCAACGCTCTCCATACCCATAGTGCCCAAACATTTATTGCTCCGGTTAGAATACCGGCATGATCGCAGCCCGCTGAACTGGTTCTATCGGGGCGACCTGGAAGAATCCGGTAACGAGCATGAACCTTATTTACCCAATACGCATTTTCAAAACACAGTAACTATAGGAATGGTCGGCTGGTTCTGATCTGAAACCTAAACTTCCGTTAATCATGAGCACCATCACTTAAAAAAATCAAGAAATGAATTTAACCGCTGAAAATATTCTACTGATTGGTTCTATCCTGCTGTTTATCTCCATACTGGCTGGAAAAACTTCTTATAAGTTTGGAGTGCCCACGCTCATATTCTTTCTGGCTACCGGCATGCTGGCCGGTTCTGAAGGTGTTGGCGGAATCAACTTCGATGACCCCCAGACAGCACAGTTCATTGGCGTGGTGGCGCTAAACTTCATCCTCTTTTCTGGCGGGTTGGATACAAACTGGCAATCCGTTAAGCCCATCTTATGGCAAGGCGTATCACTTTCCACGTTGGGTGTTTTGATTACCGCTGGCTGTGTCGGCTTTTTTGTTCATGCCGTTACCGATTTTACCCTTTATGAATCGCTGTTACTGGGATCAATCGTTTCGTCTACCGATGCAGCAGCCGTGTTTTCTATTCTGCGTTCCAAAAGCCTGGCGCTAAAGCACAACCTGCGCCCCACGCTTGAGCTGGAAAGCGGCAGTAACGACCCGATGGCGTATGTCCTCACCATCGCCTTTACCAGCCTGGTCGTAAACCCGAATGCCGGTTTCCTAAGCGTGGTGCCGGTGTTTTTTATGCAGATGATCATTGGCGGCATTGCCGGTTACCTGTTCGGGCGATTGGGTAAATTTATCATCAACAATATCAAGCTTGATTTTGTAGGGTTGTACCCGGTATTGGTTATCGCGCTCATGTATTTCGCATTCTCGGCAACAGACTTCATTAAGGGTAACGGGTTCCTGGCGGTTTATATCTCCGCTGTTTACCTCGGAAACCAGGATCTTATCCATAAGAAAACTATTGTAAAATTTTTTGACGGACTTGCCTGGCTGATGCAGATCGGGTTATTCCTTACCTTAGGGTTGTTGGTATTCCCCAGCCAGATGGTTCCGGTTATTGGAGTTGGGCTGCTGATCTCTTTATTCATGATTGTGGTGGCAAGACCTGTGAGTGTGTTTTTAAGTCTTGCTTTCTTTAAAATGCAAAACCGAAGCCGCTGGTACATTTCGTGGGTAGGATTACGGGGCGCAGTACCTATTGTATTTGCAACGTACCCGCTGCTGGCCGGGGTAGAGCAGGCTCAAATGATCTTTAATATTGTCTTTTTCATTTCGCTTACTTCTGTAATCATCCAGGGAACTTCCTTACCGATAGTAGCCAAGTGGCTGCATGTGGCCCTGCCTGAAAAAGTGAAACCCAAAACGCCAACGGAAAGTTTGCTGCAGGATGAAGTCAAGTCGGAGTATTTCGAAAAGCTTATCACACCCGATTCGCCCGTAATTGGCAAACGGATAGTCGATCTCAAGTTTCCCAAGAATGCCGTCATCGCAATGATAAAGCGCGACAACAAGTTTCTTACGCCCAGCGGATCAACACAAATACAAGACAAGGATGTGCTGATGATTCTTTCTGAAAATAAAAATGGAGTTGACCAGGTGTTGAAATTTTTAAATGAGCCGCAACAGTAAATATGGGCGATCACAATCTTGTGCTTTTGGAGTTTCTGAACCCGGAAAACCTGATCCGGTATGGCGGACTATTGCTTCTCGCTGTTATTCTTTTTGCTGAAAGCGGAGTGTTTTTCTGCTTCTTCCTGCCGGGCGATTCCCTGCTGTTTACAGCAGGTTTGTTATCCGGCAGCGACTACCTGCCGCACAGTGTTTTTCTGGTAATCCCGGTGTTGATTGCGGCTTCGTTAACCGGATCGATAACCGGTTATTACTCCGGCAGGTGGGCACGACATCTTCTGCCAAAAGGAGATAATTTTTTCTTAAAAAAGAAATACATGGACATGACGGAAGAGTTTTATAAACAACATGGCATGTTCGCTTTCATTATTGGAAAATTCCTACCCATCATTCGCACGTTTGTTACCATACTGGCTGGTGTAGTCCGGATTGACTTCAACAAATTTTTGGGATACAATATTCTCGGCACTACTGTTTGGATAACATCGCTTGTATTGGCGGGTCACTTCCTGGGGCGGGCATTCCCCCAAACAATAGACTATCTTGAAATTATTGTAATCCTGATGATTGTGATTACAGCCATACCCCCCATTATGGTTTGGCTACGCAGTAAGCGCACGAAAGATTCGGCTTAAATTGTTTTGGCGCGGTTCCAGTATGCATCCATTTCGGCAAGTGTCATCTCTCCCATCTTCTTTCCATCCCTGGCCGATTCCGTTTCGAGATATTGAAATCGCTTAATAAATTTTTTATTGGTGCGTTCCAGCGCCTCTTCCGGGTCGATGTTAATAAAGCGTGCATAGTTCACCAGCGAAAATAGCAGGTCGCCAAACTCGGCCATTGCCTTTTCTTTGTTGATGGTTTCGCCAGATTCTGCATTGAACTCCTTCTTAAACTCCTGCATCTCTTCTTCTACCTTTTCCCACACCTGTTCTTTTCGTTCCCAATCAAAACCAACACCCCGTGCTTTATCTTGTATGCGAATAGCTTTTACTAATGCCGGCAATGATTTGGGCACTCCTTCCAACACAGATTTGTTGCCTGTTTTCAGCTTTATCTTTTCCCAGTTTTCTTTTACGGTCTTTTCATCATTAGCAATCACATCGCCATAAATGTGCGGATGCCGCTCTACCAGCTTATCGCAAATGGCGTTTAACACATCGGCTATGTCAAATACACCTTGTTCGGAAGCTATCCGCGCGTAAAACACATTGTGCAGCATTAAATCGCCCAGCTCTTTTTTTACTTCGTTCAGATCACCTTCCAGAATAGCGTCCGATAATTCATAGGTTTCTTCAATCGTTAAATGCCGGAGCGATTCTAATGTCTGCTTCTTATCCCACGGGCAGTTTTCACGCAGCTCGTTCATAACCGTAAGCAGGCGGTCGAATGCCTGTAATTTGGCCTCGCGGTTTAAATCAGGGGCAGAAAGTGGAGTTTTTTTCATGATCGGGAAACTTAACAATGCGGGTTAACTGTTGTATTTTTGCAACTACAAAAATCGCAAATCAAAACGCAAAAATTGCAACATGGCTGTGTTTCTGTTAACGCTGGGGATTATCGCACTGTTCTTCATCCTGATGTCAGTCCGGTTGCTGTTTGTAAAAGATGGCGAGTTTCGGGGCACATGCGCTACACAAAGCCCTTACCTGGCTAAAGAGGGCATTACCTGCGGCTATTGCGGCAAAGTAATTGGCGAGGGCGATCCTTGTGGCGATCCGGAAAAAGAAAAAGCGCAGGCTATTGCGGATATGCCGGAGATAAGAAAGAAAGCTTAGTCTTTAGTTACCAAACTAAGTTCAGAAAGTTCTTTTCCGATTTGATTAATTCCTGAAAGTATCTTTTCTGTTTGAGCCACTGATGGCTTTTTTCTTCCTTGAACGTATTGCGATAACAAAGTCGCATTCATTCCAATTCGTTCCGCCAAGAATTTTGCATTAATCACACGATAATGTTGAAAGAATTGACGCAAATCTATCTCAAAGTGAATATTTTTCGAATTGACCTTCTGGCCATCATCTTCAAAATAAAGATTAAGCGCTTCTACTATATTTTCTGATAACTCAGAAAATGTTTTACCGGTAGTAAATACAGGATAATCTACTGCAAAAGCAGAAAACCCTGTATCTGTTTTTTCCACTGTTACTTTAACCTTTTTTTTAAGTAAAGTTTTCATTTTTTAATACCTGCTTGCTTCAGCAACTTCCTTTCTAAACCTTTTCCCACCTCATTGCTACCATGACTTGGAAAGATTATAACTCCTGATTTTGAGGAGTGTCTCATTTTAACATGAGAGCCACTTTGAGATACTACATACCACCCATCTTGAGTAAGAATGCGTAATAATTCTGATGATTTCATTTAGAGCTTCATAAAAGATTTTGAATCTAATTACGTTTCTCATCACTGTATATATAAGTTATCGTCATCGAACAGACAAAGGTAAATAATTATTTACCTTTTGCAAAGCCTCATATTGCATTAACTTCGCACAAATTTTTTTATCGTGACCTTAATCAAATCTATTTCAGGCATACGGGGTACTATTGGTGGCAAGCCCGGTGAAGCCTTAACTCCTGTTGATGTTGTAAAATTTGCCGCTGCTTTCGGTACCTGGGTAAAAGCCCGTGGCGGAAAAAAAATTATAATCGGGCGCGATGCCCGTCCTTCGGGTGAAATGGTGAGCCAATTAGTAGCTGCAACCTTGCAAGGGTTGGGACTTAACGTAGTTGACCTCGGATTATCTACCACTCCTACAGTAGAAATTGCTGTACCCATCGAAAAAGCAGGGGGCGGAATTATTCTTACGGCCAGCCATAACCCCGTGCAGTGGAATGCGCTTAAGCTGCTGAATGAAAAAGGCGAATTTATTTCCGGTGAAGACGGAGCGGAAGTGTTGGAGCTGGCGCAAAAAGACAGTTTCGATTTTGCAGCCGTTACCCAATTGGGAAGCTACACGCAAAACAACACCTACATTCAAAAGCACATTAACCTTATTCTCAGGCACAAGCTGGTTGATAAGCGTGCTATTCAAAATTCAAAATTCAAAATTGCGGTTGATGCCGTTAATTCAACCGGTGGTATTGCCGTGCCTTTGCTGCTGAAAGCATTGGGCGTAAAAAAGATTGTGCCTTTGTATTGCGAACCCACTGGCAAGTTTGCACACAATCCCGAACCGCTACCTGAGCATCTGAAAAAAATCACATCAGTAGTTAAAAAAGAAAAGTGCCATCTCGGTATAGTAGTCGATCCGGATGTGGACCGACTGGCTCTTATACAGGAAGACGGCAAACCGTTTGGCGAAGAATATACGTTGGTGGTTGTGGCCGATTACATCCTGAAAAGGAAAAAAGGGAACACGGTATCTAACTTATCGTCCACACGTGCTTTGCGCGATGTTACCGAGCTTGCCGGAGGCCAATACCATGCTGCCGCTGTGGGCGAAGTAAACGTGGTAAACAAAATGAAAGCCGTAAAAGCCGTAATTGGCGGAGAAGGTAACGGAGGTATTATTGTTCCCGATTTTCATTACGGCCGCGATGCGCTGATGGGCATTGCGTTGTTCCTGAGCCACCTGGCCAAATCAAAGCTGAAAGCTTCAGAGCTCCGTAAAAGCTACCCGGCTTATTTCATCTCCAAAAACAAGATTGAGCTGACTCCTCAAATCAATGTGGATGACGTACTGGATAAAGTAAAAGCCAAATACGCACACGAAAACATCAACACCGTGGATGGCGTAAAAATCGATTTTGAGAAAGAAAAGGAGTGGGTGCATTTGCGCAAAAGCAATACCGAACCCATTATCCGCATTTATGCCGAATCGCAAGACGAAAAGAAGGCAACCCAATTAGCGCAACGAATCATAACAGATATTCAGGAAATTATTCAATAATAAGGAGGCGTCTGACACCCTGCTTGCCGCAGGCAGGTTCAAAAGTGTCTTGACGCCTTACGCCATTTTTATAACCCAAATCAGTTACCTTTGCAGGGTTAGAATTTTTAGCGATTTACCATGCGAGTTTACTTAGATAATGCAGCCACTACCCCGCTCGATCCCGAGGTATTTGAGGCCATGAAGCCCTTCATGCTGGAAGATTTCGGTAACCCTTCGTCAACCCATGCGCACGGGCGAAAAGTACGAGCTGCCATTGAATCGGCACGCAAAAAAATTGCCGAACTGCTGAATTGCACTCCCGGTGAAATCATCTTTACCTCGGGCGGCACCGAAGCCGATAACGCCATTATCCGGTGTGCGATTGAAACATACAGTATCAAGCATGCCATCTCAACTCCTATCGAGCACCATGCCGTTACACATACGCTCGAAACTTTGGAGAAGCAAGGTGCAATTGAGCTTCATTTTGTAAACCTTGATGCAAACGGTCATGTGGATTTGCAACACCTCGAAGAGCTGCTGAAAACATATCCCCATGCATTGGTTTCGCTGATGCATGCCAACAACGAAATAGGCAACCTGCTGAACATAGAGGCAGTGGGCAGCCTGTGCGAACAATACGGGGCCTATTTCCATTCGGACACTGTACAGACTATGGGGCACTATCGCCACGACATGAAGAAGCTGAACGTGCATGGCATCACTGCCGCAGCGCACAAGTTTCATGGCCCGAAAGGCGTGGGCTTTATGTACATTAATAAAGACAAAAAAATAAAGCAGCTTATACACGGTGGTGCGCAGGAACGTAACATGCGCGGTGGCACTGAAAACGTATATGGCATTATCGGGTTAGCCAAAGCGCTTGAAATCTGCTACCGCGAAATGGATGAACATGAAGCATACATTACTTCTCTGAAAAAACAAATGATCGATAAGCTGAAAGCATCCGTGCCGGGCATAAGCTTTCATGGAAGCTCTGCTGATCTTGAGAAAAGTCTATACACCGTGCTCAATGTCAGCCTTCCGGAAAACGAGGAGAATGAAATGCTGCTGTTCAATCTCGATTTGCAAGGCATATCAGCATCAGGCGGTAGCGCGTGCTCCAGCGGAGCCAGCACAGGCTCGCATGTATTAGGGGCTATCTATCCTAACTCCAAACGCGGGGCGGTGCGGTTTTCGTTCAGCAAATACAACAAGCCTGAGGAGGTTGATTTTGTGGTGGATAAAATTGCTTCTATCTACCATGTGAAGGAGAGCGTTTAGGAAATCTCAGCCCCAGTAATTAAGTTTATAGTGTGGTCTTTGCTTTAACTTGTCATTCTTTTTAGACGTCCATAAATATGCGTTTAACAATATTACTGCTGCTGATCAAGGTTTCCGCACTATCCCAAAATCTCGTTACTGAAATCCCCATCAGCAATTCCATCAATTCCCTTGCTCACTATACTTTTGGTGATAGCATATTAATTAGCTTCAAGGAAAATGCAAACGGAAGTAAGTACAAAACTTACTGGGTTTCATCCGATGGCAAAATTACCTCGACTGACATAAAGCCAATAAAAGAGGCTGAATTTGCTTCTTTTGCTATTAAAAAAGGGTCTCGGATTTATTTCTATTTTCTTGATTCTGGCGTGCCCGGAGTTCCAAGTTCGGTAACCGTCAAAACAACATCTGACGAATCTAAACTAAAAATCAACGGTAAGATAATTGGTTCTTTTTTAGACAAGGAACTTCATATTTTAACCTATGATAATAAAAGCAGCATGCTATTTCTCTATCTTATTGATAAAAATGAAATAGTCAAAGAATCATCATTCGCTATACCGAAAGATCAGATAAAAGTAAATCCAGATAAGGCCGCCTTTATACCTGATCTTTCAGTTTTACCGATTTCTCGACTAACATCTGATATTAAGATTTACAACAAAGGGGATTCTATTGTTATTCTGTTCGATCGGACAGCAACTATTTCGTACCAGAATGAAAGTAAATCTATTGCCAGAACAACTATCTGTATAATAGAAAAATCACATAATAAGAACGAAATTCTATCTCTGGAAGAATCAAAAGACGGGGACTTCTCCAGTTTTTTATTTGAAGGAAAAATTTATAGAATCTTTAGCAGAAGTTCTTCCTTCGGCTTAAAAGTGTCTGATTTAAAGGGCAACTCCGTATCTCAACTTACTATTCCACGAACCGATGATCTGAAAGAGCAAAGTGTTTATTTAAAACAAAAAGAGAAGGCAATACTGAAGGACAATTTATACAAAATGATAAGGGCAGACGCTACTCCAGGTCTATATGTAGAACGAGATAAACAGAATCGTATTATCCTAACGTGGGGGAGCTATTTCAATGATAAAGGAGCAATAGCTCCAATGCGTGCTACTCCGGCAGGAATTGTAACTGCTGTTGTTGGTACCGCTATGATTCAAGCCATGGACGGACCTGGGATAAACCGATATTTTTACCTTGAGGGTAACTCTGAAAATAATTTTAAGTTTTGTGAAAGTGAAATGGGCATAATGAGAAGTGAAATAGATTCATTTGAGATCTCCCAAGAACAAAAGGGTATAAAATACTCAATTAAATACTACATACAGGGGCCATCGGGTTATTTTGGAATTTATAAGGCAAAGGAAAATGATGCTTTGCAACTGATCAGCTTTCCTAACTAAATTTAATATGTAAAGCCTTCATTAGCCCCTAACTCACTGCAAACTGCCGGCTTCCAAACCTTTTAATAATTTCTTTCTCTAACATTTCGCAGTTGCTGGGGTGGGCAATGTTCATCAGCGCAATGGCCCGCTGGTGCAGGTTCTTCCCATACAAATTGGCAATACCATATTCGGTAACTACATAATGCACATGTGCCCGCGTAGAAACCACACCTGCACCCGGCTTCAGGAACGGAACAATTTTCGATTCGCCTTTTTTGGTGGCCGATGCCAGCGTAATGATCGGCTTGCCGCCTTCCGATAACGATGCGCCCCGGATAAAATCCATTTGTCCGCCCACACCGGAGTACTGGTAGGTACCGATCGAATCGGCACATACCTGGCCGGTTAAATCTATTTCAATAGCGCTGTTAATGGCCACCACTTTCGGGTTGGCGCGGATAACCCGCGTATCGTTTACATAATCTGCTTCCAGGAAAGCAAAGCCGGGGTTATCATTCACGTGGTTATACAGCTTATCTGTACCAATCGCAAAAGCGGTAACTACCTTGCCACGATGTTTCTTTTTATAGGCATTGGTAACTACACCTTTCTTCACCAGGTCAATTACTCCATCGGAAAACATTTCGGTATGCACACCGAGGTCTTTGCAATGATCCAGCGATTGCAGCACGGCATCGGGTATGGCGCCAATGCCCATTTGCAGTGTGCTGCGGTCTTCCACCAGTTCCGCTACTTTCTTACCGATAATGCGGTCTGATTCTGAAATACGGGCTCCGTAATTTACCTGCGGCAGCGGATCATGCGCCTCCACAACCGCATCTAATTTGCTGATGTGAATAAAGCCATCACCATGCGTGCGCGGCATGTTGGGGTTAACCTGCGCTATAATTTTTTTAGCATGCTTTACGGCTGCTTTGGCCACATCCACGGAAGTGCCCAGCGAACAATACCCGTGCTTGTCGGGTGGCGAAATGTGGATAAGGGCCACATCAATATCAATATATCCCCCGTCAAACAGCCGCGATATCTCGCTTAAAAAAATCGGAATGTAATCGCCATTTTCGCTGTTTACGCTGGCACGCACGTTCTCCGACACAAACAGTGAATTAAAGTAAAACCGGTCTTTATACTCGGGTTTGGCGATTTCCAGTTGCCCCAATGTGCTGACTGCTGTTAATTCTACCTGGCTTAGATGGGCTGAGTTTTCAGCAAGCGCTTTCAGCAGCACGTGGGGAGTAGCAGCGCTTCCGTGCATAAATACCCGGTTGCCCGATTCGATAAGCTTTATAGCCTCTGCGGCAGTGGTATAATTGATATTCATAAAAAATCTGACTTTTAATGGCCGAAAGGTAGTATGCGATTTTACACATTGAACTGATTAATGTCAGGTATTTACCTAATTTTAGTCGCATGGCAGCCCAGATTTTCTTATCGTTTATTGGTTCGGGTAACTTGGCCTGGCATTTGGCGCCTGCATTGGACAATGCCGGCTTTGTAGTGAAAGAAGTGTACAGCCCAAACCCCAACCATGCCGGGGCCCTTACCGAACGGCTGTACCAGGCCGAAGTAAAAGCTACGCTTGATTTTTCCACCAGCGACTCATCCATCTTTATTCTGGCCGTGCGCGATGAGGCTATTGCCCAGGTAGCACGCGAGATTATTCTGCCCGATGATGCTATTTTAATTCATACGTCAGGAAGTGTTCCCATTACTGAATTGCAATATGCCGCGACACCGCATGTAGGCGTTTTGTATGCGTTGCAAACCTTCAGCAAAGAAAGAAAAGCTGATTTTTCAAATGTGCCGCTTTTTGTTGAAACCTTAACGGGTGAAGCAACTGCGGTTGTCCTTGCTTTGGCAAAAGGCCTGAGCAAACAGGTTCACAGGATTACTTCAGAAGAACGCAAGGCTTTGCATGTGGCTGCTGTATTTGCATCCAATTTTACCAATCACATGCTGATGCTCTCACAGAAAATCATGCAGCAAAATTCGTTAGACTATAGCTGGCTCAAGCCACTCATTACCGAAACGCTTCAAAAAAGCCTGGCGATCGGGCCCAAGTACGCGCAGACCGGGCCGGCCAAACGGGGCGATCTTGAAATCTTAGACAATCATGTACAATTTCTGAATGACGATGAACGCATGGCTGAAGTCTACCGGGTAATCAGTCAGCATATTATCGATACGTATCACGCGGAATAAATTGCTTATCTTTAAAGATCATCTCCTGGTTGTAATCTTATCGCTATGAAAACACGATTCACGTTAGCATTTGCCCTTATTGGCGCTTGCTGCTTTGCACAAGAACCGGCAACAAAAGAAGAAAAATCAACTGTAACCGTTCAGCCTGTAATTGTGGTGGACGGTATAAAATACCTCCGCTCGGATTCGGCTAACGCATTACAAAAGTTGAACCCCGAAAAGATCAGGGAAATAAAAGTTTTGAGAGGCCAGGAAGCCATTAACCTGTATGGCGAGGATGGGAAATCGGGCGTAATCGTAGTAACAACTAAAGCGGGCTCTACTGCTAAACCGCTATACCTATTGGACGGAAAACGGGTTGAAGACCTCTCTTCGGTAGATCCAACGGATATTCAATCAATAGAAGTAATAAAAGACGCTGTGAAGTTACTACCCTTCGGGGATGAAGGGAAATGGGGTGTAATCAAAATTACTTCGAAGAAGAAAAACTACTTTCGTTGAACAAAAAAAGGTCAGACAATCGCCTGACCTTTTCAATTTCATATCCGGAGAGATTACTTACCAACCTCGGTTGCCTGTACTTCTCCTTTAATCGTAAGCTGCACAAACCCGGTTTCGATATTGGCTGTTACCGTAATGGTTTTGTTAAAAGCCCCGGCTGATGCCGCATTATAGGTCGCCTTGATAAAACCCTCCCCTCCCGGCATCACCATATCTTTTGTCCAGGCCGGGGTGGTGCAACCGCAGGAAGCCTGTACATTGGTAATTACCAACGGTACTTTACCGGTGTTGGTAAATTTAAACTCGTGTGTAACAGGAGTTCCTTGTTTTACTTTTCCGAAATCGTGGGTGGTGTTATCCCAGGTAAAAACGGCTACATCGGTTTTTACCTCATTCTTGTTTAAAGTTGTAGGCTGTGGCACCTGCTGGGCATAAGCCGCTGCCGCACAGAACACAAGAGCCGCTACAAACATAAAATTTTTCATGGTTCCTCAATTTAGGGTTAAACTTACTTGGTTTCTCCAAACGATACAAACTTCGGGCACAAAAAGCAGGCCCGGTGTTAACAGGTGCCTAAATAGTGTTAAGGACTTGTTAATGCCTGCCGGGCTGTTAAATACTGCATACCTTTGTAAGGTGAGCAGACTAACCCTACGAATTGTAATCGTCCTGGCGGCTATCAGCATTGCAGGCATTACAGCCACACAGATTTACTGGGTCCGCAAAGCCTTCGATTTAAAGAAGAACCAGTTCAACCAGGATGTAACTGCCTCGCTTACCAACGTGGCTAATAAAATCCTGGAAATTAACCAAAGCCCTTCCCCGGCCAACAACCCGGTAAACCAGGTAAGCACCAATTACTTTACTGTGCTGGTAAATGGCCCGATCGACAATAACCTGCTGGAATTTTTATTAGTTACCGAATTTGAAAAACGCAACGTTACGGCCGATTTTGAATACGGCACTTACGATTGTGCCAGCAAATGCATGGCCGGTGGCAATTATGTTTCGCCCAAAAAAGTCTTGCCGGCCAGCTTTTCAGAGTTACCTACCTGGCATAACGATGGGTATTATTTCGGGGTAAGGTTTCCTTTGGTGGAAGCTAACCTCATCAGCCAGATGGGCATCTGGGGATTTTCATCGGTTGTTCTGCTGGTGGTGATTTTCTTTTTTGTGTACACGTTGCTGGTTATCCTCAAGCAAAGACGGTTGTCTGAAATTCAGAAAGATTTCATCAACAACATGACACACGAATTTAAAACTCCGCTGTCCACCATAGCCATATCCACAGCCGTTTTAAAAGATCCCAACATTGTTCATGCCCCGGCACGTTTGCTCAACTACGCCACCATTATCGAAAATGAAAATCAGCGACTGAAGCAACAGGTAGAGCGTGTGCTGCAAATGGCCCGGCTGGAAAAAGAAGACATTGGCTTAAAGAAAGAACAGGCCGATGTGCATGAGCTGATCCGGGATGCTGCAAAAACCAATAGTATCAATTCAAAAGCAGGCATTACGTTAGACTTACGGGCCAACCGTTCGCAAGCTGCGGTTGATAAGCTCCACCTGACCAACGTATTTTTTAACCTGTTGGATAATGCCATCAAGTACAATCGCAATATACCCGAAATCCTGGTGCGCACCCACAATACAAACGAAGGCCTTCAGATTGATGTACAGGATAACGGCATCGGTATTAACCCGGAAGATCAGCGCAAAATTTTTTACCGATTCTACCGTGTACCCACCGGCAACCTGCACGATGTAAAAGGTTTTGGGTTGGGGCTAAGCTATGTAAAGCTTATTGTTGAAGCGCACAAAGGAAAAATTACCGTAAATAGCGAACCAGGCAACGGAAGCTGCTTTTCTATCGTATTACCTCTTGTTTAAAATACTATGCCGGCAAAAATTCTTTTAACCGAGGATGATCCCAGCCTGGGTTTTGTAATAAAAGATAACTTAGAGCAACGAGGCTACGAAGTAACACTTTGCCAGGATGGCGAAGAAGGACTAACCCGGTTTCGTCAAAAACAGTTCGACCTGTGCATACTGGATGTAATGATGCCGAAAAAAGACGGCTTTACCCTGGCGCAACAGATTCGCGATACCGACCAGCACGTGCCCATTCTTTTTGTTACGGCCAAATCCATGCAGGAAGATAAGATTGAAGGCTTTAAAAAAGGCGGAGATGATTACATCGTAAAGCCTTTCAGCATGGAAGAGCTTTGCCTGCGCATTGAGGTTTTCCTGAAAAGAAGCACACCGCCACAACCGGAGAATTTTGCGCTGGGCGATTTTCAGTTTGATTGCTCTAATTTTACTTTAGCGCACAGCAGCGGAGAGAAATCCCTCACACAAAAAGAAGCGGAAGTATTAAAGCTCCTTTGCCGCAATAAAGACCGTGTTTTAAAGCGCGAAGAAATCCTGAATGCCGTTTGGGGAAATGATGATTACTTCCTGGGCCGCTCCATGGATGTGTTTATCTCCAAGCTGCGCAAGTACCTGAAAGACGACCCGCGTGTGCAGATCGTGAACTATCATGGTGTCGGGTTCAGGCTGGAGATCGCTTCGTAGATTTAAAGCAGCTTTTCGATCAGGCTGTCCACGCTCATTCCTTCAGCTTCGGCCTTGAAGTTGCGCACAATACGGTGGCGCAACACCGGCCTTGCCACAGCCTGCACATCTTCAATATCAGGCGAATATTTTCCGTTGATCAGCGCGTTGCACTTGGCTCCTAAAACAAGATACTGGGAAGCCCGCGGCCCCGCGCCCCACTCTAAGTAATCGTTAGCCACTTTATTGCCTGGCGTGCCCGGCCGGGTAGCCTGTGTTAATTTAACAGCATATTCCACTACATTGTCGGCCACCGGAACCCTGCGCACTAAGTGCTGAAAGGCCACTATCTCTTCGGCCGTAAGTACCTTATTCACTTTCCGCATTTCATCGGCCGTAGTATTCTTTACAATATCAACTTCCTGCTGGTACGAGGGGTAATCTAACCAGATGTTGAACATAAAGCGATCGAGCTGGGCTTCCGGTAACGGATAGGTTCCTTCCTGCTCAATCGGGTTTTGTGTAGCCAGCACAAAGAACGGGCGCGGCAATTCATACTGCTTACCCGCAATGGTAACGGCATATTCCTGCATGGATTCGAGCAAGGCAGCTTGTGTTTTGGGAGGCGTACGGTTTATTTCATCGGCCAGGATGATGTTGGCGAAGATAGGGCCTTTTACAAACTGGAAGTTCCGCTCCTTATCCATTGTTTCAGCGCCCACAATATCGGAAGGCATTAAATCAGGGGTAAACTGAATGCGCTTGAAGTTAAGATCCAGCGAGGTAGCAATGGTTTGAACCAGCAATGTTTTGGCCAACCCCGGTACACCCACCAGCAAGGAGTGCCCCTGGCAGAAAATCCCGGTTAGCACCAGCCTGACTACATCATCCTGCCCCACTACAACCTTTGCAATTTCTGCCTTCAGGTTTGCATACGCTTGCTTCAGTGCATCGGCTGCTTCTACATCGTTGGAAAAAGTGTGCGCCATGTTAATCGTTTATAGCAAGATACGGTTTTTATAAAGCCGGGTTGAGATAACTACACCAACGGTTACTGCTCCAATATGCGGCACGAATTATAGCCCGGGTCGATATTGATGAACACATCCTGCCGGGCTTTTCCAAACCATTTGTCTAAGGCAATATCTTTTTTCTCGGCCAATGCAGCCGATTGAATGCGGCTCCAGTCGTCCTTCAGGTTGGCCACATGGGGAGGCAGCTTGGCTTTAAAGTACAGGATGCGCACAGCTTCTTTATTATCAAGCGTACGGTAGCGCAGCGGTTTGGATATATTGCCCACCTTCATGGTATCAATGTTCATGTAAACCACGGGATCGATATCACGCATCGAGATACGAGTTGAGCCGTCATCATCCGTAAAAAAACCACCCAACCCTTTCGTTTCAGCATCATCCGAAAGCTCTTTGGCGATCTGTTCAAACTTCAGCTTATCGGTAATGATCTTCATGCGAATACTATCCAGGAATTTTTCAGCTTTCAGAATATCATCTTCGGATGGAACAGCCGAAATTAAAATGTGGCGCGAGTTATATTCGTTCCCCCTGCGATCGAGCAACTGCATAATATGAAAGCCGAAAGGCGATTTGAAGGGTTGCGATATTTCCCCGATCTTTAACCTGAATGCCTGCGCCTCAAACTCGGGTACCATGGCACCGCGACCTACATAGCCCATCTCACCACCATTATACTGGGCGCTGGGGTCTTCCGAATGCTTCATAGCGAGCTCGGTAAAGTTTTCACCCTTCAGCAGGCGTTCGCGCAAATCCTGGAGCTTATCGCGGGCTTCCTGCTCTTGTGCCTCGCTCACTTTTGCATTGCGTACAATCTGCGCCACTTCCACATCAGACGAGTAGAAGGGCAAGCTATCGGATGGAATCTTGTTGAAGAATCTTTTGATCTCAGCCGGTGTAACGGTTATGTTTTTTGTAATGCGCGAAGTCATTTCGCGGGCGATCAGCTGCTCGCGTATCTGTTCGCGTAATTCCAGCTTGATCTGATCGAGTGTTTTTCCATACGCCCGCTCCAGCTGCTCAGGAGAGTTACCCGAGTTTTGCAGGATCATAGCCATCCGTTGCTCGGTATTGCCATCTACTTCAATATCTGTTACAATTACCGAGTCGATCTCTGCTTTGGCTACCATCAGCTTGTTGATGATCAGCCGGTTGAATAATTCACACTTCGCTTCCTGCGATTGCGGGTTGCCTTCCGCCAGGAAGGATTGGTAAGCCATTTCCAGCTCACTCTTCAGCACAATGTAGTTGTCTACCTTGGCGATGATCTTATCCACCACGAAGCCATTGTCCTGCGCCAGAGCAGTACCATACATCGCTATGGCCAGGGCATTAGCGATTATATATCTCGAAATCGTTGCGATTAGCTGCGTTTTCATATACTTCTTCTTCCAGTTTACGTGCAAGTTCAACTTTTCTCTTATTTAAAATAATGTTTTTGATGTCCTGCTTCACAAATTCAAGCGGAGAAACATTGTCAGACATTTTGTAGGCATCTATCTTCAGGAAATACAAAAATTCATTGTCGGATGTTTCGTAGTAATTATAGCTGCGCAAAAACTGCACCTTGTTGGGGATTTCCGCCAGGGGCGAGTTTACCACCAGCTTGTCAAACTCAATCCACGATGAATCAGCCAAATGATAGGCCGCTGAAAAGCTCAAACAATACGACCGAAGCTCATCTACATCCTTTTCCTTGCGGGAATACATCAAATCTTTAATCCGTTTGGTACGGGGTGCTTCTTTGGGCACTTTGATGTAAGTGCCCTGCACAATGTTTTGCTTCAGGATAAAATTGTCCTGCCGCGAATTGTAGTATTCCTGGATCTCCTTGTCGCTCACGCTGTCATCCAGGTTTTTCTGAATGTAATAGTTCTGGTACTCGTAGCCGATCAGGCTGTAACGATAATCCAGCACCTTACGCTCAACTTCCGCCTCGTTAATGTCAATATTCTTGGTGGCTTCGTGTATCACCAATTGTTTGCGAATCCAACTGTTGATGTAGGCCGTTACGCGCGCCACACTATCGGCAGCCGTTGCCCCTGCCGGGATGATGCCAGCAAGCTCATCCTGATACAGGTAAGCGTTATGTACCCGCGCCACCGTTTTACGCGCGGCTTCCTGACTTTGTTCTTTCTTCATGCGAATAAGATCGCACCCGGCCAGGCTTGCCATGATTATAACTATAAGAATGGGTACCGCTTTCATTTTTTGGTTAATGCTGCTACAACGTGTTTCCGCCCCTTTTTATTGACTTTAACCGGGTACTTTTGCCGAAGTGAAGCCACCCATTGCTTTTCAAGCTCATCCTGGTAGTCGGCAATTACCTGTGCCCGGGCTTCACTAAACGACTTTATACCCGGAGGCACCAGCCTTTTTATTTCAACCAGATAATGCTGGCCATCTGCTTCAGCTTCGTGCAAACCTGTAACCCAGCTTACCCGGTCAATTACCTTGCTGTCTTTCTTTTCATACACCCTGAAATGCTGAACGGACTTAAACCTTCTCAGATCGGCCCCGGTAAGGGAATCTCCATGGTTGATCTTACTTACTATTTCCGTAATTATCTTTTTATCGGTGGCGGCAAAGTAGCGGGCTTCCACGCGATCGCCAGCCTGGTACTTATTCCGGTTGGCTTCGTAATATTTCTTTTGGCCTACCGTATCTTCAGAAGCCTTGTTCCACACTTCGCTCTCCATTATTTCAAACAAGAGAATTCCTTCGCGATATTCTGTAAGCAGGTTTCTGAAGTCAGGATTTTCCCGCTTCAGGCTTTCTTCCTCAGCAGCTTCAATTTTTTCTTCGGCCCATTCATCATATAACTGCTGTGCGTAGGCGCGTGGGGCCAGGCGCGTTACTTTCTGATTTTTTTTCGCGAAGGCCACAAACTGCTTTACAGTATAAGGAGTATTGACAACCGAAAAAAGTTGTTGCGAACCCAAGCTTGCTTCCGGGATATAAGTCCAGTCGGCTTTGGTGAGCGTGCTGTCGGCCTTAGCCAATACTTTTTCAAGTGTTTCTTTTTGCTCCGCAAATTGATACGCCTTTCTGCGGGCCGACTTCTGCGCTTGCTGTGATTGTTGTACGCGCTCATCCCGGCCCAACCTGCGCCTGAGCGAAGCTTCCATTTCTTTTTGCGGTGGCAATGGAATTTGCCGCTCCAGGCGGATGATGTGCCAGCCTAACGAGGATTGAAACGGATCAGAAATTTCGCCCGGTTGCTTCATCGAAAATGCCATGGCTTCAAACTCCGGTACCGATGCCAATGCGCCCACGCCAAATGCACGCAATCTTCCGCCCTGCTCGCTGGTATTTTTATCGTCCGAGAACTCCCTGCACACTTCATCCCAGCTGCGGCCACCGCGCAGCTGATCATGGGCTGAAAACACCTTGCTGCGCAGCGCCCCGTCATCGCCACCGGCACGCAACAAAATATGCGATACCTCCACTTCGCCACGCGCAGGCTTACGGTCTTTCACCTGGATGATATGATACCCGAAACGGGTGCGCACCACAGGCGATAAACCGCCCACAGGTGTGGCATAAGCAGCTTCTTCAAACGGGCCAACCATTTGTAATGCCGTAAAGTATCCAAGGTCGCCACCATTCAGCTTTGCCGATGGGTCTTGCGACAGTTCGCGGGCCAGCTTTTCGAAATCTTCGCCAGCCACAATGCGTTTACGAATATCCTGCGCCTTTTGAAAGGCCGCAAGCGTATCGGCAGGCGGGGCATCTGCATTTACGGAAATAAGAATGTGTGCAGCACGCACTTCTTCTGTAAGGCGTTTATAGGTTTGCTGAACCAGCTTCTCCAGCGCATCTTCTTCGGCCCGGTAAGGCTTTTTCAGCTCTTCGCGATAGGTTTTAAATTCTGAGTTAAACTTGGCCGTTGTATCTAATCCGCGGGAATGGGCCTCCGCCACTTTCAACTTAAAATTGATAAACAACTGCAGGTATTCGTTTACTTTTTCTTCAGTAAAATCCTGCGGGTTGTTCTGATGGTTTTTGCGATAGGTATAGCTAAACTCATCGGTACTTACGGGCGTACCTGCGGCTGTAAACAACGGGCTGGCCTTAGCTGATTTTTTTTGCTGTGCCTGTAAAGAAACCGGAAAAAGAAGAATAATTGTGAGGACCCAAAATACCCGCATACACACGTGCCTGTAAAGTGAACAAGACCGTAAAAATAGGGATTTTTTATGGTGCAAAAAGCACGTTTTCCGGGGGCTACTTAATCACCTTGATTAGGCGGCAAACGTTCTTTTCGTCCCGTTTCAGGTACTCCACGCTATCCATAATAGCTTTTACCAGCCTGATGCCCAGGCCGCCTTTTCGTTTTTGATGCACCAGGTTGCCCAGTTCCGGCTCGTGAAAATCATTTATGTTGAACAGGGAGCCATCATCCACAATTTCAAAGATAAGCTTACCCGTTGCCGGGATGTCGATGTGCAGCTCCAGCATATGATCGGGATTGCAATGATGCGCATGGATCATCAGGTTAGAGCACATTTCGTCTAACGCCAATACAATTGCGCTCATCTCAATCTCCGGAACCTGCTGGTCTTTCAGCGAGCTTCGTACAAACTCGCGAATACCCTTCAGGTTGCTGAGGCTACACCCTATGTTATACTGATAGCTCATCGGCCAGTTTTTTTGCTTCCGGCTTAGTTGGCACAATGTGCAGCAACTCGGCCAGTCCTAAAATGCTAAACGTATTCAATACCTTCTCCTTCATTCCAAACAACACCATCGGAATATTCTTATCCTTCAGCTCCTCGATATACGACATAAAAACCCCCAGCCCTGCTGAAGAGATGTATTCCAGCGCGCTGCAATCCACCAGGATTTTTTTAAATCCCTCGCCTACGCTTTTTGCAATGGCCAGATCTAACTCAATGGAAGAGCTTGCGTCTATTTCCCCAATTACCGAGATAATATCTGCGCCATCTTCCTGTAATCGTTTAATGTGAACCATGGGTTACTCGTTTTAACGGTTTTATTTTTTTTATGTTTACTTATCGTTATCTGAACTTTATAATCATAGACGTATAGTCATCATTTATAAGTGTAGAGCCCGAAAACTCGTACAATCGCTGAATAATATGTTTTTCTATCTGTTGGGAACTTTTTTCCGCCACTTCCTGTAGCGCGGCCTCCAGCCGTTGATAGTCGAACTCTTCGCTTTTGGCGTTTTTCGCCTCGGTAATCCCATCGGTATAAAGAACCATCACATCTCCGGGGGCATACTGCACTTCGTTGTTCTCTACCAGGCGGCAATAATCGCGTGTACGTACCATACCCAAAGCGGTGCCTTTGTCTTTCAGATACTGCGTATGCTTTTCACTGGCTTTGTAATACAACACCGGGCAATGCCCGGCACGTGAATAGCGGATGATTTTTGTGCGTGTGTCTACTACAAAGTAAGTTGCTGAAATAAAAGAGCCGCGCTCCAGGCAGAATGCCAACGCGCGGTTGGCCCGCTCCATAAATTCTTTTGGTTCCAGCTCCTGTTGTGCCAGGCTGTGGAAAATTCCTTTCATCTGCGACATGTGAAAAGCCGCTGTTGTTCCCTTGCCGGAAACGTCAGCAATGATCAGGGCCACCTGGTGGTCGTTAATGCGCAGCGTGTCGTAGTAATCACCACCTACTTCATCGGCTGATTGTGCGAAAGCAGAAATTTCAAAATCCGGATCATTCTCCAGCCGGGTAGGCAACAAACTCTTTTGTACCGTCTTCGCAATTTTAAGCTCTTCCTTGTAACGCTCCGTCTGGAAAGCCTGTTCCATCAGCCGGAAGTTCTCAATGGAAATACCGGCCTGGTTGGCAAATGTAGATACGATGCGCATCATCTCTTTATTGAAGCCATCGGGTAATTCTTTCAGCAACGCAAGCATTCCTATGGTTTCGCCCTTTACTACAATCGGAAAAGCAATCAGCGACCGGAACCGCGAGCTTTTTAATGATGCCAGGTGCCGGGAGAGGTTTTTTGTTTTATCGCTGCTTTGATCAAGGGCGCCCTTCACATTATTTTGCTTCAGGTGGTTGCGGATTTGCTGCGATTCCTGCTCGGTTATTTTATAGGTAAAGAATTTGTTTCCGTTGCTGGCGCTCTCTATCTCCAGCCAGGCTGCATCGGCAAATACTGCGCTTACCGAGCTTTCCAGCAAAATATTGTAAACGCTTTCTTCGTTTTGCTCGGTTTGAATGGATTGACTGATGCGCTGAAAGTTTACAACCTCCTCCAGCTTTTGCTCAAATACCGATGAGGTGGGCAGGTTGAATAAAATCACCAGGAAAGAAAAAATACTATACACCATTACAAAGCACAGCAGGCAAACATTGAAAATATGGCTGCTGAAATCCTGGAACGAAGGGTCGGCTGCATGAATAAACGCGGAGATCGAATTTACCGTGAATAAAAAATAGCCGAGGTAAAAGAATGAAAGCAGCAGCAGCAGCAGGCTGGTCCACTTCTGCTTGAAGTTAAGGTACGCTACCCATCGCATATTGGCCGACAGCACAATTACCAGCAATGCAATTACGATAATGATTATCGTGTTAGCCGTTGCAGAAAATGAAACCTGAAAGCTGTCGTATAGCAATGTGAGGAACAGGCACAGCTCAAAAACCATCCAGATGCGGATAAGCCACTTTGATTTCTGGTACTGGATAAGCCGTTTCCACGAGGCATATGCCGAAAGCAGGAAGCTGAGAAACAACGCGAGGTTAACCTGGTAAATAAAATCCTTGAATAAAGGATCGGATGATAATTTGGTTGTGCCCAGTAAAAACTCACCCAATCTGAATACCAGCGAAACCACGGTAGCAATTAAACCGGTAGCAAATACTTTCCACAGCAGGTCGGTAAAGCTCAGGCTCTCATCTTTCTCTATCCTGTATCGGTAATAGTAAAAAAGACAGATGATGAAAACATTCAGCATCAGGCTGGGCAACCACTTCGGTACTCCGGGCGGAAGCTGACGGATTTCACTGTATAATACGGTGATGTCTGAAAACACCAGCACCAGCCAGGCTATAATAGCGCCCAGGAACAGAAGTCGGATAATGGCTTTTGTTTTCAATACAATAGTTTCCGGCAATACCAGCGTGTTTACGCACGCCAGGCAAAGTTAGTTTTACAATATTACTGAATAGGCTTTAAACCGGGGCAAGTGTTTTACTTGCGGCTATAGTTTGGCGCCTCACGGGTAATGGTTACATCGTGCGGGTGGCTTTCATGCACACCTGCCGATGTGATTTTTACAAACTTAGCTGACTTGAGCTTTTCCAGGTTTTTGGCTCCGCAGTAGCCCATACCCGCTTTAAGTCCGCCAACCAACTGGTATAATACTTCCGCTACCGATCCTTTATAGGGAACACGACCGGAAATACCCTCCGGCACAAGCTTCTTGATATCATCTTCTGCATCCTGGAAGTAGCGGTCTTTTGATCCGTCATCCATCGCTTCGAGCGAACCCATGCCGCGGTACGTTTTGAACTTACGGCCTTCGTAAATAATCATTTCGCCAGGGGCTTCTTCTGTTCCGGCCAGCAACGACCCGATCATCACGCTATCGGCACCAGCCGCCAATGCTTTTACCACATCGCCCGAAAAACGGATACCGCCATCAGCAATTACTTTCACATCGCTTCCGCGCAGAGCTTTGGCTGCTTCATATACGGCCGATAGCTGGGGCAAGCCTATACCGGCAACAATACGCGTAGTACAAATGCTACCCGGGCCAACTCCTACCTTCACAGCATTGGCACCGGTTTTAGCCAATGCCCTGGCTGCCTCGCCCGTAGCAATGTTACCCACCACCAGCTCAAGCTCGGGAAATTTTCTGCGTACACGTTTAGCCGCATCAATCACACCTTTTGAATGGCCGTGTGCCGTGTCGATACTAATTACATCCACACCCGAAGCTTTTAATGCGCTGATGCGATCCGGCAAATCGGGAGTAACGCCAACCGCAGCGCCCACACGCAAACGCCCAAACTCATCATGGCAGGCATTGGGTTTGTTCTTTTTCTTAAGAATGTCTTTATAAGTAACAAGCCCGGTAAGCTTTCCCTTCTTGTTTACGATGGGCAGCTTTTCAATTTTATATTTCTGTAGAATCACTTCAGCTTTTTCTAATGTAATCCCTTCCGGAGCGGTAACCAGGTTTTCTTTGGTCATGATCTGCTCAATGGGCAGCGACATATCTTTTTGAAAACGGAGATCGCGGTTGGTGATAATACCCACCAGCTTATTGTTTCCATCTACTACGGGAATACCCCCGATTTTAAACTCGCGCATAATTTTTTCAGCATCGCGTACGGTTGAATTGACCTGGAGTGTAACCGGATCAAGGATCAACCCGCTTTGCGAACGCTTTACCCTGCGCACCTGCTCGGCCTGCTCGGCAATACTCATGTTCTTATGAATAAACCCGAGGCCGCCCTCCAATGCAATGCCGATAGCCAACTCAGCCTCGGTAACGGTATCCATAGCAGCCGAAATAATCGGGATGTTGAGCTTTATTTTTTTAGTAAGCGAACCGGTCGTATTGGCTTCGCGCGGAAGCACCTCGCTGTAAGCCGGAACCAGCAGCACATCATCGTATGTAAGGGCTTCAAAAAGGAATTTGGAAGAATCGAGGGCCATGGCAAATAAGATTAGGATTCGTTATTTGCCGGGCAAAGTTAACTTAAAAAGCCCGATTACCAACACGGGTTTTAAAACAAAATGGCTAATCGGCTTCAACCGATTTTTTAACCCCCGGATCAATCAAACCTTGCTACCTTTGAAGCATGAAAAAATTCGTCTTGCTATTTTTTGCCATCTGCACAACCGGGCTTGTGCTGGCGCAGGTCCAAACCGGAAAAGCTTCGTTTTATGCCGACAAATTTGAAGGCAGTCCCACAGCCAGCGGAGAAAAGTATAAGCACTCCAAGCTAACCGCTGCACATAAAACCCTTCCGTTCGGAACCAAGGTAAGAGTAACCAACCTGGCCAACAACGAAACAGTAGAAGTAGTCATTAACGATCGCGGCCCGTATGTGGACGGACGCATTATTGATCTTTCAAAGTCGGCTGCCGAAAAATTAGGGTTTGTGAATAAAGGCCTGGCTGAAGTAAAAATGGAAGTGATTGATGCCGGTGATGGAAAAACCCGCGCCAAAGGCGAAGGCCCGGTAAGCATTGAGCATGTAACGGTGGAAGAAAAAGAATTCTACGATTTCGAGATCACCCGCCTGCTGCCAAAAGGCTTTGGCGTTCAGATCGGCACGTACCAGGAGCTGGTTAACCTGATGCGGCTTTCCGACAACCTGAAAAATTCGTACAAGAAAAACGTAATGGTACAGGTTAAAGTAATTAATGGCGTAAAATATTACAGCCTTATACTGGGGCCGCTGAGCACACGCCCCAAAGCCGAAGAATTGCTGGCTGAACTAAAAAAGAAATTCCCCGATTCGTTTATCGTGGATTACAGTCGTCTGTAGCACCGGCCCTGTTATGATGGAAATACTTGGATATTTTGCCGCTGTTTTGGTAGGGATGGTGTTGGGTGCGTTGGGTGGCGGAGGCTCCATTCTTTCTATACCTATCTTAGTTTACCTGTTTGGCATTGAGCCCGTGCTTGCTTCGGCTTACTCTTTATTTATTGTGGGCGCTACCAGCCTAGTAGGCGCCATTCCGAAATACCGTGAGCACCTGGTTAACCTGCGCACCGGCATCCTGTTTGGCATACCTTCTATTGTGGCCATCTTCAGCACTCGTAAATGGATCGTTCCGGCTATACCGGATGTAGTGCTGCAAACAGAATCGTTCACGCTTACCAAACGCGCCTTGCTGTTGGGAATCTTTGGTGTGCTGATGGTGCTTGCTTCTTTTTCCATGATCCGAAACCGGAAAGAACCGCAGGTAAACCATAAACGGTTTCGCACTTTCCTGGTGATTGTGGAAGGATCGCTGATCGGGTTTTTAACCGGGCTGGTTGGAGCAGGAGGCGGATTCCTGATCATTCCAGCGTTAATGTTCCTGACCGGGCTGAATTTTAAAATTGCGGTGGGCACTTCGCTCTTTATTATTGCCATTAACTCGCTGCTGGGTTTTCTGGGCGATGTGCTGACCTACCCGATTGACTGGCCTTTTCTTTTATCCATTACCGCCCTGGCTGTGCTGGGAATCCTGGCCGGCCATGCCATCGCGCGAAAGCGGCCAGCCGTGCACCTCCGAAAAGCATTTGGGTGGCTTACCCTGGCGATGGGGCTTTTTATCCTGATCCGCGAAAGCGGTCTGTTCCCCTAAAAATCCCAATTCCGGGTCAAAAAACCGGTTCCGAAGATTTTTTCAGTCAAGCCTGAAACATTTCATGATCACTATCAGTTAAGATAGCATTACTATTATTTAAGATAGTTTTATTATCAAAAATGGCAACCCTCTATTTCAAGCTTAATCCGCACCTGTACCTGCGCGACCCGCAGCAGACAGAGCTTGGACAAAAGATCATCAATGCCAGCGTAAAGCTGATTGATACCCTTGGTTTTGAGCAGTTCACGTTCAAAAAGCTGGCTGAGGAGATTGACTCCACCGAAGCTTCGGTTTACCGTTACTTTGAAAACAAGCACCGGCTCCTGCTTTACTTAGTAGGCTGGTACTGGACGTGGCTGGAATACCGGATTGATCTTTTTACCAGCAGCCTGCCAACACCTGTTGAAAAGTTGCGCGCCTGCATACGCGTGGTAGCCACTGAAAAAAAATTTGACGACACCGTTGAGTTTATTGATGAGGTAGCGCTGCATCGCATTGTGGTGGCCGAGCTGGACAAAACCTATTTAACCAAGCAGGTGGATAGCGACAATAGAGAAGGCTTGTTTGGCGGGTTCAAGCTGCTCTGCAAAAAAATCGGTGGGTGGGTAAGCGAAGTCAATCCTGCCTATCCTTATCCGCAGGCGCTTGTAAGCACTATTCTTCTTACAGCTAAGCACCAGGTCTTTTTTTCTGAGCATCTTCCATCTCTTACCAACCTGGCAAAAACATCCGACCGTCATGGCGAACTGGAAAGATTCCTGGAATCATTACTATTCAAATCCATTAGCTGAATAAACCATGTTAAGTAACGATCAGATAGTACGGTGCCTTCGCGAAGTCGCTTTTAAGCTGAAGCACGATTATGCTTCAGAAGATCTGCATGCCGTGGAGGCCAATCAGCGCACCTATAGCGAAGAAGATTTAACCGAATTTAAGCGCGACCTGGTAGAGGCCGGGAACAAAATGCGCATGTTGTTTATGCCTTACCGGTTAGACCGGCTGGCATTCGAAGAGTTTTTCACCAACCAGACCGCCCCGGTACTCACGTTTATACGAAAACGCGATCATATCATTCCGGCATTGCTCTCGCCCGAAAAACGAAAAAAGTTTTCGGCTATTTATATTGAGAGCACAGCAGACACCACGGAAGAATTTTCATCGCTGGATAGCATTCCGCTCCATATTGAAGGAATGGATGAAGTAGAGTTCTTTGCTGTGTTTGCTTACGAAAGCCCCATCAGCCTCGAATCCACTGACGGTAAACCCCCTTCGCCCGTTAAGCGGTTGTTACGACTGCTCGGAACCGAGAAAAAAGAGATCTTCTACATTTTATTCTACGCGATCATTATCGGGTTAATCGGTTTGGTTATCCCGTTAGGGATTCAGACAACGGTTGAGCTGATCTCGGGCGGGGTATTCTTCAGCTCGGTTTATGTATTGATTACGCTGGTTATCCTGGGCGTGCTGCTAAGCGGTGGCTTGCAGGTAGTGCAAATAAGCCTGGTGGAATTCCTGCAACGCAGAATTTTTACCAAGGCATCGCTGGAGTTTGCCTTTCGCATACCCCGCATTCGTATGGAAGCGCTGCAACGCAATTATGCACCGGAGCTAATCAATCGCTTTTTTGATGTGGTTAATCTTCAGAAAGGTCTTCCAAAATTGCTGATTGACCTGTCCGCTGCAATAATCCAGATCCTGTTCGGGTTGCTCCTTATCTCGCTGTACCACCCTTTCTTCGTATTCTTTGGTATGGTGCTGCTGCTAATGCTGGGATTGATCTTTGCATTAACCGGCCCGCGTGGGTTGAGTTCCAGCATTGAAGAATCGAAATACAAATACAAGGTGGCGCACTGGCTGGAAGAGCTGGGGCGCGCCCTGCATTCGTTCAAGCTGGCCGGCAGCACCGACCTGCCCATTCGCAAAACCGATTACACCGTAAACAATTACCTCAAAAACCGGAAAGTGCATTTCCGCGTGCTGGTAACGCAGTTTTCGTTCATTGTTATTTTCAAAGCATTGATCACCGGTGGGTTGCTGATCATGGGAACACTGCTGGTGGTTGACCGCCAGATTACGCTCGGGCAGTTCGTGGCATCTGAAATCGTCATCATCCTGATCCTGAACGCAGTTGAAAAAATCATCATGTACATGGATGTGGTCTATGATCTACTTACCGCTGTAGACAAGGTGGCACAGGTTACAGACCTGCCCATTGAAAAAACCGGGGGGCTTGACTTTCCCACCGCACAAACCGGGGGATTTCATGTGCGCACACGTGGTTTGAAGTATTGCTACAGCGCTTCCGGCTACTATGCCTTAAAGGGAATTGATCTTGACATTAAACCCGGGGAAACAGTTTGTATAACCGGGCAGGGCAACTCCGGAAAAACAACCTTGCTGAATGTGCTTACCGGCTTGTATACCGATTATGAGGGCGCGGTTACCATTAACGGGTACTCGCTGCGCGATATTGACCTTACCCACCTGCGCGACCAGGTTGCCAAAAACATATCGCAGGAAGATCTGTTTGATGGTACCATTCTTGAAAACATTACGCTGGGCAGAATACACACCACCGTGCATCATGCCATTCATGCGCTGGAACAGGTTGGATTGAGCGATAAGATCAATTCGTTACCAAAAGGGTTGGATACACCCATCATCAGCGGAGGAAAAGGGCTGACCAAAACCGTTATCCATAAGCTTATCCTGGCCCGCTGCCTGGCCAAGCGGCCACAGTTACTGGTGTTGAATGATTTCTTCATTCCGCTTACAAAAACCGATAAGATGGAGCTATTGAAATCCATTACCCGGCCACAACATTCGTGGACGACCATCATTGTTTCGAAAGACCCGCTGATTATGAGTGCGTGCGATCGTGTAATCGTATTGAACGAAGGTCAGATTCAGCACGAAGGAACCATGGAAGAGCTTACGAAGAAAGAACTGTTGAAAGATTTAATCGCATAACCTATGCTTAAGATATCAAGCCGTTCAGTAGAAAAAATGATGTCGCAGGACCGGCTTTATTCCCTGCGGTCGCTAAACACACCCAAAGCCGGAAAAATCCTGGCCCGATGGCTAATGGGTATCGGGTTGATTTTCCTGATCGTGTTGTTTTTGCCCTGGCAGCAAAACATTCGCGGTACCGGGAAAGTTACTGCGCTTAACCCGGCCAACCGGCCACAAACAGTGGAAACCGTTATAGCCGGCAGAATTCAAAACTGGAAAGTAAGTGAAGGCCAATACGTAAGCAAAGGCGATACCATTGCAGTGGTAAGTGAAGTAAAAGAAAAGTACTTCGACCCGCAGCTACTGGTTCGCTTACGCGAAGTGATCACCTCCAAAGAAAGCAGCCTGCAATCGAAAGATGATAAAGCCAAGGCATTACGTAAACAGATAGCCGCTTTGCGCGATGGTATGCGCACCAAAGTAGAACAGTCCAAAGCCAAGCTCGAAGCTGAACGGGTAAAATTTGCCAACGCCAAAAATCAATTCGAGCGAAACAAAAAATTGTTTGAAGCCGGCAACATCCCGCTCACCAGGTTCCAGGATGTGGAGTATAAGTACCAGGGCGCTGAAGCTGACTTTGTAAATGCACAGATTGAAATAGATCGTGTACAGGCTGAGTATTTAGATAAAATCAACAAGGCAGAGTCTGACCTGAACAACACATTAGCCGAGCAGTTCGATACACAGGCTGAATTAGCCAAGCTGCGCAACGAGCTGGCCAACATGGAAATCCGCAGCCAGCAATATTTTATCCGGGCGCCCCAAAACGGGTTTGTTGTAAAAGCTGCACGTGCCGGTATTGGCGAAACACTGAAAGAAGGCGAACCGGTTTGTACCATCATGCCACAATCAAACGATGTGGCCGTGGAGATGTATGTAAAAGCGATGGATGTGCCCCTCATCAGCAAAGGCCGCAAAGTGCGGATTGAGTTTGATGGTTTCCCGGCCTTGCAGTTCAGCGGCTGGCCCAGCGTATCGGTCGGATCATTTGGCGGAAGGGTGGAAGTGATCGACTTTGTGAATTCAAAACCCGGGGAGTTTCGCATCCTGGTTGTACCCGATAAAGAGGATGAGCCGTGGCCCAAGCAGATTCGTAACGGGTCGGGCACCCAAGGTTGGGTAATGTTAGATGATGTGCCCGTATGGTACGAAATCTGGCGACAGCTCAATGGCTTCCCGCCAAGCCTGTACCAGGAACCTTTGGATATGACTGCTCCTGCGGAAGAAACCCAAACAGCCAGTAAAAAATGAAACGCTTCATTGTTATTCCGGTAGTCTGCTTCTTCGTTTTAAAGGGTTATACCCAACAGGCTTTAACGGATGCGCTTACCGTGCCTGACAGTGTCGCCATATTTACATTGGATAACCTTTACGCTTCCATGTGGCAATTTCATCCGCTAATCCGGCAGGCGGAATTGCTCAGCGATGTTGCCCGGCAGGATATTCGTTTTGCCAAAGGCGCATTCGATCCGAAAGTAGAGCTGCAAGGCAACCTGAAAGAGTACGATAGCAAAGAATACTATAACAAATGGTATGGATCGTTTACGGTACCCACCTGGTTTCCGGTTGATCCCAAAATAGGTATTGAACGAAATACCGGTGCCTATTTGAATGCCGAAAGCCTGCTGCCGGATGAGGATTACAACCGCCAGCTGTTTGCCGGCTTATCTCTACCATTGGGCCGCGGACTATTTACGGATGAACGAAGAGCAACCCTTAAGCAGGCACAGCTTGGAATTACTTTGGCTGAAGCGGAGAAAGTAAAGCTGATCAACGAGGTTTTACTCGAAGCAGCCAAAGATTACTGGCAATGGTATTATGCCTACTTCAACTACCAACTGAATACACGCAACGCGCAGATTGCCGAAGAAATTTTCAGGCGGGTAAGGCTGAATGAGCAGATGGGCGAAGCCAGCGCATTGGATACCTTACAGGCTGATATTACCCGACAGCAACGGCAGGTAGAGCGGCAGGAAGCTTACCTCGACCTGGTCAACTCTTCTGTAAAATTATCCAACCACTTGTGGGATTCGTCCGGCAATCCTTTACAGGTTACGGAACGTTTGGCGCCCCAGCCTGTTGGAGAGGCCGAAGTACTTTCCACCGCTGTGCTGGATCAACTGCTTCAATCAGCAACCGAAAATCACCCGGAACTGCAGAAGCTTTCGGTTAAATTAGACCAATTGGAAATTGACCGTAAGCTTGCCGTTGAATTTTTAAAGCCGCGTGTTAACTTCAATTACAATTTTCTGAATCAGCCTTTACGCCCTGCCGGTGAATTCTCAACCTTTACCTTTTTAAACAATTATAAATTCGGGCTGGATTTTTATATGCCTGTCCTGCTCAGGAAAGAACGCGCCAGGGTTGCGCAAACACGATTGAAGATTCAGCACACAACCTACGAACGCACACAGGCGGAGCGCGAAATCCTGAACCAGGTGCAGGCCACTTTTAATCAATTGGTAAACACCAACACCTTGTTACAGCAACAAAACGCCATGACAGCCAACTACCAACGGTTATTGCAGGGCGAGTTGTTAAATCTTGAAAACGGAGAAAGTGATTTGTTTAAAATAAATGTGCAGCAGGAAAAGCTCATCCAGGCGCAATCCAAGCTGCTGAAGCTGCGGACAGAATTTGAAAAGCAAAAAGCCACGTTGTATTGGGCTGCCGGTTTAAGGAATCTGAATCCGGGTGAGAATTAAGCTGGCGAGGTTTGTGATTTTGCGTTTCCGCAAACAGCGTGGGTGATTTGTGTGGACACGGATAATGGCGATGGTTCGGGTCACCTTCACATTTTTATTTTTAAGAAATATAACTCGTTCACTTTGTCCCACGTGAACTTATAGTCCCTGTTTAATTTTAACTCTGGTCCATAAGGTTTCTCTGTCCGGTATTGCAAAACTGTCCCCGATTTATATTCTTTTCCGTGTCTAAAGTCAAAGTCCATTGTGTCAGCCGAATAGTTTTCTTGATTGACATAATGGGAATGGTCTGTCGATAAGATGAAGTAACAGATGTCGATTCCATTTTCCTTGTAGAGTTCAATATTTGATAAGTCCTTAAACACATCATATCTATTGTTTGGTTCTCGATGGTTTTCCTTTTTGAAAAATTTTAATTCAATCGCTGCCTTTGTTGTTGTTTTGTCGTCCTTGTAGTAAATTAATAAATCAACTCTTGCTCTTTCAGATTTGCTTTTGATACTTTGTCCGTTTAATTGAATGTAAGTCTCAAGTTCAAGATGAAATTTGTCCACAACTCTAAACTCGTAAAGTTGTCCAAGTGTTTTCAGGATATAACCTAACTCCAACTGAAATGAACTCTCATTTTTTGCTTGAATTCCTCCATTAGCGAGTTTGTTAATCAATAGTCGATAAGCTGTCTCAACTATTTCTTCAGTGAGTTTTATTTGATCATTCTTTATCATACTGGTCGTCAGTATCTCATGTAGTAATTACCCCCAACACACAGATACAAGGACACAAACATCCTCACGCACCAATAATCGACTGCACCACCTCTTCGGCTACACGCTCGGCTGAATTAAGCGCACCGTTTACCGTACCGGCATCTCCCCTGTTGTCTGTTGCTTCACCCGCAAAAAATACCTTGTTGTTGATCGGTGCCGAGAAATCAATGCGATCCTGCACGCTGGAACCCGGTGGCAGGTAAGAAATGCCGCCTTTAAAAAATTCATCTTTACCCCAATCGGCTTTAAACCATACCCGGTCGCCTTCTATAATATTGCCTTCCGCATCATTGGTTAGTGTTTTCCGAACATACAAAGTCGCCTGCCCGTTGTAAATGGCATCCAGCTCGGCCAGCACGGCATCCAGCATACCATCGCCCATAGCTGAAAGCTGTTGCGCCTTGGGTCCATGCACGGTAACGGAAAGCGTACGGTAAAATTCGCTTCGCGCCACACCGGTATTAAAATATGCAGGGCCTTCGGTGCCACCCCACAGGTACCCGGTGCCTTCACCCCAGAAATTTTTCTTGAAGTCAATGATTAGCCGCAGGGCATGATCCATCCCGATCTTATTCATAGCCGTTACCTTGGCAGCCGGCAACCCCGGACTGAACGCAATGCCCCCGGTTTTTAAAACACCCAGCGGTACAGTAACCACAACCTTTTCCACTTCAACCTGGTTGCTATCCTGGTCGGTAAGAACAATTTTATCGCCCGAATAGGCAATGCTTTTGATAGCCGTATTCAGCTTCACTTTACCAAGCACCCCGCTAAAGCGCGAGGTAACAATATCCTGCAGCGGGTTGGTTTTAATCATGTATGCCAGGTTATCGTGCTCAACTAAGTTTAAGGCTTCTGCTACACCCTTTGCACCTACCCGGTCGCTGCTGGAGCCAAAGCGATTACCTGCCAAAGAATTCAGCAACGCCTGTGCACGCGAACTTACGCCTGATGCCACGCTCATCGACACATCGCCACCGGAATAACCGGGCAGCCCCTGCATAAAATTCTGCACAATTTGGAAATCGGAATCAGCGCCCCACTCGGTAGCCGGCTTGGCCTGATTCTCCAGGATAAACTGTTCGGTAGCCTGCGTATTCAGCTCTATCCGCGTAAACGTATAATTCTTGATAATATTACCCCATGCCGAGTTTGTTCCGTACACAATCTCGGCACCCAGCTCTACCGGAAAATCGGCCGAGGTTTGCACGAGTATTTCGCGCTGGTTGCGAAGCGAGCGCACACGACCGCCCAACTGGCTGCCGGCTTCAAAAACAATTACATTAATTCCTTTTGCGGAAAGAATATCGGCCGTATATAGCCCGGCAGCGCCACCGCCAATTATGGCGACCGTTCCATCAAAAGGAACCTCCGGACCGGGATCATCTTTTTTGCAGGATGACAATGCAGATGGCAACCATAACCCGGCTGTAATGCTTAAACCAATGCTTTTAATTGCTTTTCTGCGCTTCACACACTACAAAGTTTACCGAAAGATAATTATATGAGCCCGATTGGCGAAACACCCCTGGCAGTTTCGGCTTCGGTTAGCATTTAAATGGTTATTTTGGCGAAAAAGTAAACGCTTTATGTCGGCCGTTCCCCACGATTTACCGGTTATTAAAAAGGTTTGTGTAACCGGGCCGGAGTGCACCGGGAAATCGGAGCTCTCAAAATTCCTGGCTTCTCATTTTAATACCTGCTGGATACCCGAATATGCACGGGCGTACCTGGATAAGCTGGGGCGCCCTTACCAGGAACCTGACCTGCTGAAAATTGCACATGGCCAGCTACGCCTGGAAGATGAATGGCTGCGCGATTCCAACCGCGTAATGATCTGCGATACAAACCTGATCACCATAAAAATCTGGAGCGAATACAAATACGGCCGTTGCGATGAAGAGATTCTGCGGCTGGTTAAAACCCGTCCTTACGATCTATACCTGCTTTGCTACATTGATGTGCCCTGGGCAGATGACCCGCAACGCGAGCACCCGGATAAGCGCGAGCACTTCTGGCAGGTGTTTCGGAATGAAGTAATCAACAGCGCAGTGCCCTTTGTTGAGATCGGTGGCCCACGGGAGCAACGGCAGCAAAAAGCCGTTGAGGCCATTCGTGTAATTTTAAATTGAACCGCTGAGGCGCGAAGGAGAATATGTATTTTGCCTACTGCTGTTGCCTACTTTTTTACCCGGTCAATCGATATTTTTTATCACTGAATGATGCACTCGTTAATAAATGAGGCCCTCTGATCCCTACGCAGCCATTCGCATCCGCGATTTCCGGCTGTTTGTAACATCCCGGTTTTTAATTACGCTGGCCATGCAAATACAGGGTGTAATTGTGGGCTGGCAGATTTACGAGCTTACCAAAGATCCTTTATCGCTCGGGCTTATTGGTCTTGCAGAAGCCATCCCGGCAATAACCGTATCGTTGTATGCCGGCCATCTGGCCGATGTTGTGGAACGCAAAAAAATAATTGTTACCTGCGTGAGCGTATTGGCCTCTTGCTCTGCTGCCCTGCTCTATTTCACTACATACCTGGGCACTTTCATTATCTCCAACAGCGCCTTCGCCATCTATGTAGTGATCTTTGTGAGCGGTATAGCGCGAGGATTTTTATCGCCCGCCAATTTTTCGTTTATGCCGCAGTTGGTCGATCGTTCGTTGTATCAAAACGCCATTACCTGGAACAGCACGTTGTGGGAGACCGCTGCAGTAGGCGGCCCTATGATTGGCGGGTTGATCTATGGTTTCTTTGGAATTACAGCGGCTTATACTGCAGATGCATTATTGGTATTAGCCGCTTTGACCTGTTACCTGTCAATCCCCAACAGGCCATTGCCACCGGTAACTACCGAGCAGGGCACGTGGACGAAAATCAAAGCCGGGTTAAAGTTTGTGTTCAGCAACCAGGTTATACTAAGCGCCATTTCGCTCGATTTGTTTGCGGTACTGTTTGGCGGGGCCGTAGCGCTACTACCTTTCTTTGCCGATGAGATTTTACATATCGGCAAAACCGGTTTAGGGTTTTTACGATCGGCCCCGGCAATTGGCGCGGTGCTGATGGCTGTTTACATTACCCGTAATCCCATCAAAAAGAAAATCGGGAAAATACTATTGCTATGTGTAGCCGGCTTCGGGTTGTCCATGATTGCCTTCAGTCTTTCAAAATGGTTCTGGCTTTCGATGGGGTTGCTGATTATGAGCGGCATGTTTGATTGTGTGAGCGTGATTGTACGCAGCACGCTTATTCACACCTTAACACCCGAAAACATGAAAGGAAGAGTGGCAGCCGTGAACAGCATGTTCATCGGCTCTTCCAACGAAATCGGTATGCTGGAATCGGGCATTGCTGCGAAGCTGCTGGGTGTGGTGCCATCCGTAATTTTTGGCGGACTGATGACACTAAGCGTGGTTGGCATTACGGCATGGAGGGCGCCAGCGTTGAGAAAGCTGGAGCGGGTGAAGTGAGTAAACCACCGCCACAGATTGGTGAATCTATGGCAACTGTGTCATTCTTTGAATAAATCAAATTCTACTTCTCTCCAAACCGCTCCGTATCCGGATGGAACGTGCGCCAACTGTGCCAGAACTCCTGGTAAGCATTCAACCGCAGTAGCGATTCGCCACCATTCAATGCCCGGCCTGAAAAATTGTAAGCGTAAGAACCGACAAACAATGTATCGTTCCGCAAGGTAAACTGTGCGGTATCGGCCCGCTTAAATACAGAAAAGCTCTGCTCATCAGCCGCAAGCGCAATAACAAGTGCCGTGCTCCTGATCTTATCGTGCAGGACGCGTTCCGCTTTCAACAGGTTCCAGTCGTAAGCTTTGCTCGCACCTTCTACTTCAACCCCCACCACCCACGATTTTTCCTGCCACGACAAACTATCGGTTCGGGTTAACGCACTTTTGCCTTTACCGTATTCATACTTACCTAACGTATCATATTTCAAACCGGTAAGCGCTGCCAGGTCGGGTTGCATGACCTGTGCATCGGGATACAGCTCAAAAAGCTTTGCTATCGTTAACTGAAATGATTCTACTTCCGGCAACACTTCGCCCTTTAGCAATCCTGTTACCGCTTCGCCATTTACCTGGCGCCACCAGCTTTTGGTAGTGGCATCTTCAAACATGGCATTGAAGTGATCCATTCCTACCAGCCGGAATTTTTCGGGCTTGCCTTTAACCATCGGCTCAAACACGCGGCCGGTCCGGCACACGCTGCAATATGTAATCAAAACCGGCTTGCCTCCCACTTCATCCTGCACCTGGTGGTGGTACACAATATACCGCACAGGATAGGCTTTGGTTTGCCCGTTGATGGAAACACCTACCACCACGCTGCTATCACCCAAAATATTATCCGTTGCCGATTTGAATACAAGCTGTCCCGGTTCTTTAAAAATGCTGTCGGCTGTCATCTTAAAGTTAAAGTAATACCCGACCACCAACGCAAGAATTGTAAACAACCCCGGAACCCACATGCGCTTTACCGCAAACGCATGGCGTGCACCTGCCGCCAGCATAAGCAGAAAAGCAATACGAATAAACCATCGGTAGGTATGCAGAAAATACGCAAAGTCGAGGCTATTAATAGCCTGGCTGCCCGGAAAAGGCATGATGAAATACACCTTGAAAAATTCAAACAGCGTAATGCCGATAATACCGATGTAGAAAAGTTTTTTCATCTCTAAATAATTTATTTGTTAATCCAAAGCATATCCTTTCGCTGCAATAGCCGGTGCGCGTTCAATATAAAAATCCATATCCGCTGGCGCCCATGTGTTTAGTCCATCCGTGTATCTGTTAAACATGCAGAACGCAGCCGCAATCAAAACCACATCGTGAATTTCAATATCCGTTGCTCCTGCTGATCTTGCTTCCTGAATTTGTACGGTGGTTACATGCTTACCGCCCTTTTGCACGCTGGCAGCAATAGCCAGCAGCGCCTTTATCTTACCCGGTAGATCGGTTGAATTAAAATCCTGCTTTACCCGGTTAATAAAGGCAATATCGCATTGCAGGTAATACTGTGCTACACCACCATGCGCATGCTCGCAGAAAAAACAATTGTTCAGGTAAGAAACATAGGCGGCTATCAGTTCGCGCTCCCCGCGCGACAGGGCATTGCTGTCGCGCATCAGCACCTCCATGAAAGCGCTTAAAGGTTTTGCTACTTCAGGCCTGAGCGACAGCGGGCCGCGAATGCCGGGCAATCCTTCCGGGATGGCAATGTGTGGCATACTAATTTTGCGGATTATAGTTGGCGTACCCTTCTTCCGCGCGCCTGGGTGCACGGTCTATATAAAACTGGCGATCCTGTGGCGCCCATGTACCAAGCCCATCCACATAGCGATTGAACATACAGAACGCAGCCGCAATCAAAACCGTATCGTGGATTTCGCGGTCGGTTGCTCCCAACGCTTTTGCCCTGTCAATTTGATCGGGCGTAACATGCTTGCCTCCTTTTTGTACCGAAGCTGCAATAGCCAGCAGCGATTTCATCTTCGCGCCCAGGTTTGTCAATTCGTAATTATGCTTTACCTGGTCTATGTAATTCATGTCGCACTGCAGGTAATGTTGTGCCAAGCCGCCATGCGCATTCTGACAAAAGAAACAATCGTTTAATGCCGATACATAGGTGGCGATCAATTCACGTTCGCCACGCGTTAACGAGTTTTCGCTTCGAAGCAGTACCTCGGCCAGGTCATTAAGTGGTTTTGCTGTTTCCGGCCTGAAGGCCATCAGCCCACGAATGCCCGGGAGTCCTTCCGGTAATTTTATGTGTGCCATTACTGATTGATTTTAGAAGTTGGAGACGGGAAACACAGTGGATCATTAATCACCCATTGAAAGGTTTTCAGGGGTATCTTTTCGATTACTTCACTTCCTTCAGTGATCCTGATAAACTGATTAGGCTCAATATTTTTAAATCGCTGAATACGATTACTGCCATGCCATAGAATTTCGATATCCTCAATTACGGTTGCCTGGCCAATGCCGATTTCTCTTCGGAGCGGAGAGGCTCCAAAGCTTCCGCCAGAATTTACATCGCGATACACCCTGCGTGTAACGCCATTTTCCTTAAAGGAAAGTTGTAACCGTGTGCCGATAGCATCCCGGTTGGATTGTGTTCCTTTTAATTCAATCTTGATCCAGTTATTCTTGCCTTGTCCCGGATTTAAAAAGAATGCACTCTGGTATGCATCGCCCGGGTATGCGCCTCCCATGTCGATGTAAATATCCTGGTCGCCATCATGATCCATATCGGCAAATGCAACACCATGCCCTTTTTGCAGGTGTCCGACTGCGGCCATAGTAGTAACATCTGCAAATTTCTCGCCCCCCAAGTTCTTAAACATTTTATTGGGCACAAGAGATTGATATTGCGGATTTCCCGTACCGAGATACATGTCGAGAAAGCCATCGTTGTCTATATCGCCAAAGTTTGCTCCCATAGCAAAGACAACTTTATCGAGGCCGATTTCGCGGGCCACATTCGTAAACGTACCATCTTTGTTGTTGCGGTACAGCAACATCTTATCATGAATACCGGCCGGCTGGTTTAGCTTTTCCGCAGCAGCATAATGGCCCAATGATTTTTGAAAGGAATAGTCGCATACGAAAATATCAAGCCAGCCATCGTTGTTGTAATCCCAAAACCAGGTAGGAAAGGTATTTCCTTTTTCTTTGGTTAACCCGGCTTCCTCGCTCACATCGCGAAATGAAATTTCCTTTCCATTCAGCCCTTCGTTTTTCAAAAGCAGCCGTTGGCCGCTCATGGTTGAAATGAATATGTCCTTCCACCCATCGTTATCGTAATCGCCAGAAGTAACACCTTTTACAAAACCGGAATAGTTACACTTTGCTTCACGCGTAATGTTTCTGAATGTGCTGTTTCCATTATTGATATACAGTTCGCAGGGGTGCTCAACTTCTCCAAAAACAGGCGAAGCCTCGTTTCCAATAAATACATCCAGCCAGCCATCGTTGTTGAAATCGTTCCAGGTGGCTGTTTGTGTAGGATGGAAAGAGAGCAAGCCGCTTACGGTAGTTACATCTTTAAACTCTCCATTGCCGAGGTTTTCGAGTAATGAATTTGGCTCGTTCCCGTATTTTCCTTTCCACGCACCGCGTAAAACAAAAATGTCCTTGTCTCCGTCATTGTCGTAATCTACTTGCATCATATTCAATCCTCCATGAATTTGAGCAAGTTTCGATTTTTGAGACAAATCTGTAAAAGTGCCATCGCCATTATTCCTGAAGTAGTGCATGGGTTCGTCCAGCTCCATGCTGGAAGTAACCAGGTCCAGGTATCCATCGTTATCAAAATCTTCAACAATAGTTCCTCCTGCCATATTGTTTACGGCAATACCTACACCGGGCGCAATGTCCTGAAAAGCTTCTATACGGACACTGGTATCACCTTCCATACCGGGCAGCAGGTATTCTTTCGGAACTTTTGCCGGGTATTGACCTAAGGTCATATAGGCAATGTTTAACAGCCAAAGCGATTCCAGATCATCAGAGTTTTGCGCTAACAGGTGCAGATAATGTTCAATGGCCCGCGAAGAACCAACTTCGTTTTGGTGAATGCCCAATCCTTTTATTGGCATCAGGCAGGATTCTGCTTCATGCCCGGCAATGCAGTTTTCACGTTCACCCTTTCGCAGATAGGCAATTGCCAAGTCGCGCAATATCAAGTTCGATTGTACTGTGTTAGTTTGTCCAACAACTTCTTCGTACAATACAATTGCTTCGTCTTCGCGCCCCAGCTCCATGAGAATGTGAGCTTTCAGAAACTTACAATATACAATTTGGCCGTGTGTGCTGTGGGGCACCGCCAGGAGCGAGTCCATGTAAGGCAGCTTTGCCACTGCACTAAATATGTTATGAGGAGATTCTCCTGCCGTTTTTGCCTGCCAGAGTAAAGCAATCATATCTTCATGACAGTTGTATTTTGAACATGTATTGCTCAATACTATAACAGGTAAGCAAGCCAATAGAGCAATTATTTTTTTGTACATGTGTCAGATATTTTTGGTAATACATAGCCGAGCGTGCTCATCCGTTTGCCCATTGCTTCATAATCCTTAGGATCGGTTGGCGTTAAACTTGCCAGTCCATCTACATAGCGATTGAACATCGAAAATGTAGCTGCGATCAAAACCGTATCGTGAATATCCCGATCGGCTGCTCCGTGCTTACGCGCTTCGGCAATATCTTCGGGCTTTACCTCGCGGCCATTGATCTGCACTTTACCCGCAATGATCAATAACGCTTTCATTTTTGGCGTAAGCGGTGCAGAACCGATATCGTGAATCACGCCATCCACCACCTCGCGTTTATCGCCAAACAATTCGCGGGCAGCGGCCGCATGGCTGTTCATACAAAACATGCATTCATTGCGGTTTGAAACATGAGTCGCAATCAGCTCGCGCTCGGCCGGGGTTAATGGCGATTCATTTCGCAATAAAACCTGGGCTAATTCATACAGGTACCGGCCTGTTTCCGGCCTGAACATAACTAAGCTGCGAATACCGGGAACTCCTTCAGGTACTTTGATATGTGCCATACTATTTCTTTTTAGAGATTATAATGAAGATGAAACCTACAAGAAAAATAAAAGAGAAGGCGAATAATGAATTGCCATAGCCGCCCAGCGTAGTAACCAGCGCGCCCACAAAAAACACGGCTGCCGCTGTAAAGAATCTTCCGATATTAAAACAGAAGCCGGTGGCTGTTGCCCGAATGGCTACCGGAAACAATAAGGGAATATAAACGGAAAGCAGCCCCTGGCTTATTCCGAACATAAGCGCCAGCAACCCGGTTTCAACAAGCGTAAGCGTGGTGAATGTGTGATTGCCCTTGAACAGTAAAAGCGAAAACAAAAAACAACCTGAAAAGCATAGCAGCATAGCCCGCCTTGTACCCAGCGTGTTGGCAACCCAACCTGAAAGAAACCCACCGGTAAGTCCGCCAGCGCCTAACAGCATCATGCTCAGTCCACGCTCATCCTGCCCGTTTGAACCTGCAAGCAGGCTCTGCACCCAGGTTGGCAGCCATGAAAAAATAGCCCATAGACCAATTAACATGGAACCGAAAATAGTAGCTCCCTGGACCAGTTCTGTTTTATGTTCACCCAGCTTAACCTGTTCTTTCGCAACCTGCCTGGTTGTTTTCCAGCGTTCAGATTCCTTTAACACCCGGAACGAAACCAGGCCCAGCATAACCGGTAAGGCGCCCATCATAAAACCTTCGCGCCATTCGGAAACAAAGAAGTTTACAGCTCCTGATGAAAAAATCCCGACCGGGAACCCGATAGACAGGATCCCGATAAATACAGCCCGTGTTTTCTCCGGCCATACTTCCGATAGCAGCGTGGTGTTTAGCACCAGCACGCCACCCACGCCAAAACCACAAAAGAACTGAAACGCCAGCAACCACTCCCATGTGGGGGCAAGGCTTTTCAGAAATGTAAACAACCCGTACATCGTAACGGCAAGCGCTAAAGACCTGGCCCTGCCTATCCGGTCGCCAATTAACCCCCAGGTTAATCCGCCAATAGCCCAGCCTATAAAATAGAGCGCGTTGATTGAGGCCCCTACCTGGTTTAGATCGTTGCCCTCCACATGGCCCACCAATTCGGCAACTACAACAGGCATGTACACCGACATTAAAGTCGATGCCATGCCTGCCAGTACATTGCTCAAAAAGCAGGTGGTAAACAACAAGCCATGATAGGCCGTGATTCTTTCACCCGATGGATAAGCTGCCAGATTCATCAACGAAACAGTTCATCGAAAGTAACCGAGATATAGTAAACTGCACCGATAGATGGCGAACCAAACGCCTGGTAAACCTGGTTGTTGAATGCATTGTTTGCTCCCAGCTTTAAAACCGATTTAAGATTCGGCAGCTTGCAGCTCACTTGCGCATCAACCACCGAGTATGCTTCAATACGGCCCGGCCGCATCTGGTTAAATGTGCTGGTCCAATCAAACGCATCCTGCCAACGCCACGCTATATTAAAGCCGATGTTCTTGCTGACAGCAGAGTTTCCGAATGTAACGGTAGTCCGGTACGCAGGTGTATTGAATGCCGGTATATTATTGGGGTTTGCATCCCGGATATCAAAAGCAGCCCACGTACCGTTAACACCCAATGTATAGTTTTTAGGGAACAGGTATGTGATGCCCAGCGTAGCGCCCTGCGATGAAACGCGGTCGCTCGCATTCGTGTAAAGCTGGTACAAGTGGCTATCACCATTCAGCAGATCGAATGCTGCCTGCGGATTAATGGTTCCGTCACCGCCTAACACCGGGCTTTCGGGCTGCATCACTACCTGGTTCAGCAAAAAGTCGGTGTAGCTGCTGAAGTAATAATTTGCATCAATAACCAACTTATTACCGATCAGGCTTTTGTAGCCGATCTCAAAGCTTTGAATGCGTTCAGGCTTGATGTACGGCACATTTGATTTTACCAGTAAATCCTTGGCTTGCATCACGGCATCAGGCGGAGACATACCCCCTGCAACGGCCTGGCCAAACGCACCAAAGAACGGGCCGAGTGATGCTGATGTAAATGAGTTTTGATACACATTCATACCCACGCTGTTGCTGGGCACCCCGCCTAAAATTGTAATAGGCCCCGCATTCAGCTTAATGTATTGATCGCCTGGCGTTGGGTTTCGGAAGCCCGTCTGAAATGACGTACGCACAAAATGATTTTTGGCAACCTCATATACAGCCGAAGCACGAGGAGTAAACCGGCCTTCAAAATTTTGATTTTTATCGTAGCGGATCGATGCTCCCAGCTTCAATTTATCAGCAAGTAATTTTTTACCTGCCTGTACAAATGCCCCACCTTCATTAATACCAATGCGCCCGCCCTTGTCGTCAAACAAGGTACCGTTGGTAAACATGTCAAACCTGCGCAGGTTACCGCCCGCCACTACATCTAAAACCCTTACCTGTTCGCTAAAGTCATATTGCCCTTCAACATGATATAAATTGCTTTGACTCAATATACCGGCACCATTCAATCCACCCTGTATGCCGATAAGCCTTGCTTTCTCAGCTTCAAATGCAGGCGTACCCGGCAAGTACCGGCCTTCATCTGCAAATGCACGGGCGCTGGCATGGCTTCCGGCTGTAACTCCGCCAATGTTTCCGTTAAACGCCTCTTCGTACCGCGTAAACCACATATCGTCTGCCTGCGCCTCGGGCACTACCGTACCGCTTAAATCGCGTACCCATGTTTTATTGATCAGCTGGCCCAGTCCCTTTCCATTGTATGAGTCGTGCGAATCTTCCAATGTAGCATAGCCGCGAATAAAGTAATTGCTGCCTTTCAATTCGAGCCGGTGTTGCTGCAGTGTAAAATTATTAATGGAGAACCGGTTACTGCCCGTATAGCTTGCGGTCCCTTTCCCGAAGTTATATTGATAGATCGCCTCCATGTTGTCTGAAATGCGATAGTGCAATGCGCCATTCAGCTTCAGGCTGTACACATCATAATCCATCAGGTGGCGTTCTTCATAGCCGGTGCGCGACACACGGCCAATACCGGTCAGGGTACGGGCTTCATCATCGCCATAAATATTAAGTGCATTGCGGGCGGGATTATTGTCGCCCCGTTGTGCTTCGGGCGTACCGGGATCTACATCCATATAGTTAGTGGCGTGCCAGTCGAGCCCGGTGAAATAAGATACATTAAGCTTGAATGCGAATTTATTGTTAAACGCTTTCGCATAGCGAAGCGATACATCATACAGGGGCGTAGGGTCTGCATACTGTTCGCTGATGTGGTTTACGCCAAGCTTGGTTTGCACGCTTAAGCCCTGGTACATAAACGGATCTTTGGTGCGCATCATTAAAACACCATTAAAGGCCACAGGGCCATACAGGGCTGATGCCGCGCCCGGTATCAGCTCTACACTTTCCAGGTCGAGGTTAGACGAGCCAAACAGATTTCCGACTGCAAAACTTAAACCGGGCGTTTGGTTATCTACGCCATCTACCAACTGCAAAAAACGGGAGTTGCCCGTACCGTTAAATCCGCGTGTATTAACCTGGCTAAACGTTAAGCCGCTGGTAACCATTTCAACGCCTTTCAGGTTCTGAAGTCCTTCATAAAAGCTCATGGAAGGTGTTTCGCGCACCATTTTGGCATCCATCTTTTCGATGCTGACCGGTGATTGCAGTATCGACTCTTCTACACGCGATGCGGACACAACCATTTCGTTCATCAGCTCAGCCTTTGCCGCCAGGGTAATTGAAATGTGCTGACCGGCTTCGGTTATTTCCACTTCCTGACGTTCATAACCAACGCTGGAAATAACAATAACAAAAGGCGGCTGCGTGTTGCTTATCAATTGAAAGTTTCCGGATGCATCTGTAACGGCACCCGTTAGCTTTCCTTTCATGATAATGTTGGCTCCGGCCAGCGGCTCGCTGGTTTCTTTATCCTTCACGGTTCCGCTGATTCTCGATTCCTGCGCATGCAGTATCCCGATAGTCAGAATCATTAAAATACTAAGTACAATTTTTTTCATGTTAGCGAGGTAGTAGGTTATTATTTCTTTAAATGATCATAGCCCTGCGGCAACCGGGTATAACCGTGATGAACAATGCGATCGGCAAGTCCTTTGTAGAAATCTGAATCGGCTGGCGTTACGGTAGCAAGGCCGTCTACGTAGCGGTTGTACAGGCAAAAAAGTGCCGCTATCAAAACCGTATCATGAATTTCAACATCGGTAGCACCGGCATTCCGTGCACGTTCTATCGCCTGTGTGGTTACAGCCTTACCGCTTTGCTGCACCTGCTTTGCGATGGTCAGCAGCGCTTTCATTTTTTCGCTTACCGGGGCGGTTTCAATATCGGCTTTAACACAAGCTGCGGTATTGCTTTCACCAAAAAGCAAATCGGTAGCAGCCGTATGCGCGGCAGAGCAAAACCGGCATTCATTATTGTGCGACACAATGGTAGCTATCAGCTCGCGCTCACCTTCCGTTAAGGTGTTGGGGCCACGAAGCAGGAATTGTGTAAGATCACGAATCGGCTCGGCCGAATCTTTTCGATATTCCAACAAGCCGGTAATACCGGGCAGGTGCGCTTCCACAGCAATGTAAGGCATAGTATAGGCAGGTTACATGAGCCTGATGCCCGTACAGGAGCATCATACCCATTCGTTAAAAATTGTTTATGATTAGTTCGAATGAACAGCATACCACGCACCTTATCACAAGCCGGGGTGTGTATGCAAGTTTATGTCAGGGTAATCACTATGCCTTCCAGGGCGGAGGCGATTTAACGGTATGAACAAATTCGTAAGAAGCCGTGTGGTGATGGATGTAAGCATTTTCCAATATCCACCCGGTACTGCTGGTTTCAAGTCCATTAAAAGTCGCCAGGTAATCTTTTGTAAAATGTTCCATCAACTTACCGGCTTTCTTGGACATGGGCGTATCGGTAGTAGCTTCCACAAAACGCGAAAACGATTCGAACAGGGAAGTTTCCTGGTGGTTTCTGATATACACGATCACCAGTGTATCGCGCTCAACTTTATGCTTCACCAGGCTGTAAAACATCCCGTCTTTTTCAAAGTCGCCATCAATGCGCTTGTAGGCATCCCAGTCATTCTGATAAGGAAGTGCAAACGGAAGCTTTATGGTTAATGTCTCTGCTTCATTGTAGGCTTCTGCATCTAAGCGTGATCGCATTTCCTGCTTTGCGCTTACCCGCAAGCCCAGGTAAACACCGTAATACCCCACCAGGTTAAACAGGAAGAGCAGCAGGAATAATATGGAAAAGACCTTTTTCAAACAGTGGGGCTATACATAGGTAAGGATTCGCGAACAGAAAAGCAAACCTTACGGGTTGAACATAGCCACATTACATTAATAGCTGCGAATAGAAATGTGAAAATATCAGGGCAATAAAGCGGAACTATCGAAAAAATATTTCACAAACGACCAATCTTTCCATCAATGGACTTAAGCAACAAAAATTAATCCGAAACTGAACAACCCTCCTGCACACGCACGTTATATTTTTTACTGCCTGAATACATAACGGCTGCCATACAAACCGCACAGTTGTGGTTAAAGTCAGCCGGGTTTAACGTTACATAAAACAAATTATCTTCTAAGGCCGCTGCATCGGTAAAGCACTCCAGCGTAGCCAGGAACACATGCTCATCCCCATCGGCATTTTCACCCAGGTGATAGTAATCTGAGCTTTGAATTTTCAGCACGGCCTGCCCGCAAATACCCCGTACATACGTAACCGGTATGCACTCACCCGGCTTCCTGATCTGCTGATCCTCACATCCCGCCCCAATACCAATCAGAACGATAATCATCAATACCACGATATTTTTCATGTGCTTATAATTTTCTTTAGTGGTCACATGGAATAGCCAAAATAATCATGTGTGTTTGGTGTAAAGTATTTACATGGCCATTTCATACTCCTGCTTTTCAGTTCTTTTGCTTAGACACAAGGTAGCTATAAAAGGTTTGAACCCGGTTTTTTATGGGTTGAAAGGACATTATGGCCGAAAGGTTAACAATAGAACAGGGAGAATTAATCCTGCAATTTGTATTACCACACCAAACCCTAAACATCAAAGGGATTCAACAGGCTATCCGCACATGAACCGTTTGCGCTCCACTCAAATAATATCTGCTCACCGTAAGCAAACATGCTGTATCTTTTAGCTTGCTTAAACCCACAACCCTATGTCCACCCGCAGAAAATTCTTTCAGAAAGCGCTTGGCGCTACCGGTGCGCTTTCGTTAAGCTCAATAGCCGGCCAGGCTTTGGCCGAAGATATTTCAGATGCCCTCTTTACATTAAATAAACTTTCGCCCGTTGTTGCTGCAAATGATGAAGAGCTGTGGGCCCGCATGGCGCAGGCTTATACCGTAAGCCCCAACATCATGAACCTGAACAACGGTGGCGTAAGCCCGCAACCTAAAGTAGTGCAGGATGCCGTGGACCGTTACTATCACTTAAGCAACGAAGCGCCATCGTATTATATGTGGCGCATATTAGATGCCGGGCGCGAACCGCTTAGACGAAAGCTGGCCGACCTTGCAGGCGTTGATGCTGAAACCATTGCCGTTAACCGCAATACTACTGAAGCGCTGGGCACGGTTACGTGGGGCACTGATCTTAAACGTGGCGATGAAATTGTAATGACACGCTACGATTACCCCAACATGATCCACGCCTGGAAACAACGCGAGCTGCGCGAAGGCATTAAGATAAGCTGGATAACACCCGGCCTGCCCATTGAAAATGACGAAACACTGATCAATCTTTTTATCGGAGCCACCACACCCAAAACCAAAGTGTGGCACCTTACCCACATCATGAACTGGAGCGGGCAGATTACACCGGTAGCCAAACTGTGTGCCGAAGCGCGCAAGCGCGGCATTACCACCATTGTGGATGCCGCACACTCTTTCGCGCATCTTGATTACAAAATTTCAGATTTCGGTTGCGATTACTTCGGCACCAGCCTGCACAAATGGCTGTGCGCCCCGTTCGGCACCGGCCTGCTGCACATGCGCAAAGAGCTGATTGAAAAAACATGGCCCATCTTTTCTGTAGAAAAACCGCAGAGCGCAGACATACGCAAGTTTGAAGCGCTGGGTACTCGTTCATTCGCACCGGAGCAAGCCATCGGGCAGGCGATTGATTTTCATTTGGCCATTGGCGCAAAACGCAAGCAGGAACGCCTGCATTACCTGAAGCTGTACTGGTGCGAGGCGATAGCTAAACACCCGCGCATCAGGCTTCACATTTCGCTTAAGCCGGAATACTCATGTGCGCTCGGTACATTCAGCATCGATGGCATGGAGGCGGGTGATATATCCGGTAAACTGTTTAACCAGTTCCAGATACACACTACATCGGTAAAGTGGGAAAAGCTGAATGCCGTACGCATAACACCGCACGTGTACACCACTACCAAAGACCTGGATCGATTCATTGAGGCTGTGCTCAGGATTGCCGCTTCTTAACAAAAACTTCCGTTAATCAATTCCGGAAAAGAATTAACAACGGGTTTTGGTAATTTCCACTATGAAAAAACTTTGCCTCATTGCACTTATCGCAGTCGCCTGCCGCCCTGATGCAACCACTACGTTATTGATTAAAGGTCTTCAGCAGCCTGTAGAGGTACTGCGCGACTCCACCGGCATCAATCACATCTATGCCCAAAACGAACACGACTTGTTTTTTGCACAGGGCTATTGTGCCGCCAAAGACCGGCTCTTTCAATTTGAGCTCTGGCGCAGGCAGGCTTCGGGTACGGTAGCGGAGATCCTGGGCGAAAGCGAATTGAAGCGCGATATCGGAACCCGGCTTTTTAAATTCCGTGGCAACCTGATCGAAGAACTGAATCACTACCATCCAAGAGGTGAAGCCATTATTACTGCCTTTACAGAAGGCATTAACGCCTATATTGCCGAAACAAAAAAAGACTCAACCTTACTTCCCATCGAGTTCCGGCTTCTTGGCATTACGCCACAACCGTGGACACCCGACCTGGTTATCTCGCGCCACCAGGGTTTGCTCGGCAACCTGCCCGAAGAGCTTAACCTGGCACGGGCAGTGGCCCTGTTAGGCGAAGCCAAAGTAAAAGACCTGCGCACATTCGAGCCGGGCGCTCCGCGGTTAACGCTCGATAAAAAAATAGACACGGACGGACTCTTCGAAGACATTCTTGAAGTGTATAGTGCCTTTCGCAAGCCCGTTGTATTCAAACCGGAATACCTGGCGATGGCTGCCAATGAAAACCCGGCTTACTTTAAGCAGTTGGCGCAAGCTGATACGGAAGCTTACGCAGAAATGACTGACTCCGAACTCCGTTCAATAGGCAGCAACAACTGGATTGTAAGCGGGGCAAAATCCGAAACCGGATCGCCCATGCTGGCTAATGATCCGCACCGCGCGCTGGCTGCTCCTTCGCTGCGCTACATGGTTCACCTGAATGCACCCGGCTGGAATGTGGTGGGTGGGGGTGAGCCTACTATTCCGGGTATTTCGATCGGACATAACGATTTTGGCGCCTGGGGACTTACCATCTTTAACATAGACGGAGAAGACCTGATGGTGTACGATATAAACCCTCAAAACCCAAACCAGTATTGGTATAACGATGCATGGGAAGAAATGAAAGTGATTGACGATACTATCCGGGTAAAAAATTCAGCCCCTGCTATCGTTGAGCACAAATACACGCGGCACGGCCCTGTTACTTTTACAGATGCCAAACGAAACAAAGCCTATGCCGTGCGTGCTGCGTGGATGCAACCCGGTGGAGCGCCTTACCTGGCGAGCCTGCGTATGAATGGCGCCACCACGTGGGAAGAATTTCGTGAAGCGTGCTCATACAGTCATATACCGGGAGAAAATATGATATGGGCCGACAAGAAAGGGAACATCGGTTGGCAAACGGTGGGCATTGCGCCCATTCGCAAGAGCTGGGATGGCTTAGTGCCCGTTTCGGGCGATGGTCGTTTTGAGTGGGAAGGTTTTCTCCCGGTAAAAGAATTGCCCAACACCTCTAATCCGCAAAAAGGATTTTGGGTTACCGCCAATGAAAATCTCGTGGCGGCTGACTATCCCCATCGCTATGCAGTAGGTTGGGAATGGGCCGACAGCAGTCGCGCCAACCGGGTAAGCGAAGTGCTGGCCGCACGCAGCAAAGTTTCATTTGAAGATATGCAGCAGCTTCAATTCGATTACCTGAGCAACCCCGCACGTAAATTAGTGCCGCTTTTACAAAAATTATCCGCAACAGGCGACACGGAAAAAGCACGGCAGCTCCTGCTGAACTGGGACTACACCATGAATCAAAATTCCATAGCGGCTACAGTATATGCCGCATGGGAAAAGAAAATGTTAGAGAAAGCGCACACGTTGTTTGTACCGGAAAAAGCACGAACCGTTCTGAAGTCCGTTTCGTCAAAGAAATTAATTCTCTGGATTAAAGCCAACCGGCCTGAATTGGGTGGGCACGATCGTTTTTTGTTAACCTCGCTAACGGAGGCGGTTGAAGCTTTAAAAAAGAAGCTGGGCGATGATGACTCCAAATGGCAATACGGGCAAACGGCCAATCATCATGTATTGATCAAACATCTTCTAAGCAATGCGGTAAATGATTCCATCCGTAAGCTGTTGGAATGCGGCCCGCTGCCGCGCGGTGGCTCTGCTTCAACACCGGGAGTAACCGGCAATGGCGATAATCAAAGTCATGGCGCAACGTTCCGGATGGTAGCCGATGTTACCGATTGGGACAAAACACTTTTCACCAATGCCCCTGGACAGAGCGGAGATCCGGCCAGCCCGTTTTACAGGAACCTGTTTGAAGGTTGGGCCACGGACAAGCATTTTACCGTTTATTTCAGTCGTGAAAAAATTGAGCAGGTAACTGCACAAAAAACCAGGCTGCTTCCGGGAAAATAAAATTTCTATATCAATAATAGAATAATCAAACAATCGGGACTGAAAAAGCACGGTCAAAATTGTTTGATTATCTTAACTTATTGATTGAAAATCTTATCTTCTCTGGAAGGGTACGGAGATAATTTTGTACCATAAAACCAGGGCACAACCACAACATTATGGCTATCGACATTTTGAAGGCATCGAATATCTTTGATTACAATGCTGAATTGAAGCTTCAGGGCTTTAAGGTTTATGCCATTGATACCAACAAGAATATCGTGCGATCATATAACAGAAAAGACTTCTATAAAGTCTGTCTTGTTAATGCTCACTGTTTCGTTCAATATGCAGATAAGGCGTTCGAGGTTAAAGGAACAACACTCTTTTTTGGAAACCCACTCATTCCATATAGCTGGGAGAATATTAGTCACGCGACCGGTTATACGCTCCTTTTCTCTGAGAATTTCTTTAAGGGTCGTGAGCGAAGCGAAAGTTTACAGGAATCACCGTTATTTAAAATAGGTGGCAACCCAATTTTCAATGTCGATGGGCAGAAGCGCCCATTTATTGAGCAGCTATTTGAGCGTATGCTGGCTGAACAAAATACGCAGTATCAATTTAGGAACGACTTGATCCGGAACTATATCAATCTGATCATCCATGAAGCCTTAAAGATGCAACCAAGCGAAACGGTTGTGAAGCACAAGGATGCCTCGTCAAGGATTGCTGTTGATTTTCTTGAGATACTTGAAAGGCAGTTTCCGATCGAGAATGCTGACCAGCCCCTTGAGTTAAAAACAGCTCAGGGTTTTGCGGATAAATTATCTGTCCATGTTAACCATTTGAATCGGTCTGTAAAACAAGTTACCGGAAAATCCACTTCAACACACATTGCAGAGCGCATTATTACCGAAGCGAAAGCCTTGCTTCAATACACAGATTGGTCGGTATCTCAAATTGCTTATGCTCTTGGATTTGAATACCCAACATACTTCAACAACTTCTTCAAGAAAATGACGGGATCTTCTCCCCGTAAAGTCAATGTCGGGTTGACGCAAGAACAATCGAGATTGTCGTAAATAAAAAGATCAGAATTATGATTTTACAAGAAAGCTTTACTCTTTCCAATGGAGTGCAGATTCCTAAGTTGGGTCTTGGGACTTGGGAAATAAGTGATGACAATGTTGCCGAGGCAATCAGAGGGGCCATAAAAATTGGCTACCGGCATATTGACTCAGCACAGGGATACGGAAATGAAAGTGGCGTTGGGAATGGAATCCGTGCCTGTGGTGTGAAAAGGGAAAGCCTTTTTGTAACCACAAAACTTGATGGCGATGTAAAATCATATAAAGCTGCTATCGCATCGATTGATCAGTCGTTGAAAAAATTAGCTCTTGATTACATTGATATGATGCTTATTCACACTCCGAAGCCATGGGGAAAATTTCAAGGTAACGATCAGTACTTTGAAGAAAACCGTGAAACGTGGAAAGCTCTTGAAGAAGCTTATAAAGCCGGAAAACTTCGAGCCATTGGCATTTCAAATTTTAAAGAGTCGGACATTGATAACATCCTTGCTTCTTGTTCAGTTAAGCCGATGGTAAACCAGATACTCGCACACATCAGCAACACGCCTGTAGGCCTGATTCAATACAGCCAAGAGAAGGGGATTCTTGTAGAAGCCTACTCACCAATGGGGCACGGGGAATTAATGAAGAATCAGCAAGTGGCCGCGGTTGCAAAAAGATATGATGTTTCCGTGCCTCAATTAGGTATTCGCTACTGCTTGCAACTCGGAACACTCCCACTTCCTAAGACTGCGAACCCCAAGCACATGAAAATGAATGCAGAAGTTGACTTTGTGATTTCCGAAAGCGATATGGAGATTCTAAAGAATATCGAACAAATCAAGGATTATGGTGAGTTCAGCATGTTTCCCGTGTTTGGAGGTAAATAAATCCGGCAGACGACACCGGGAAACAAGATTATTACGCCATTCAAGAAATTTCAAATTCCAATTTACTTAAAAATGAATATCAGGATAATGTTGTTGTCTTTCGTGATCTCAAGCGCTCTAAATCTGGGTTTTGCTCAGTCCCCTGACAGCACAAAAAAAGCTCTAACCTTAGCTGGTTCTGCTCTGGTAACCCATAACGGGATTAATCTTGTTCCTACATTCTCCTTGAACAAGCCAGCCGCAATGTTTAAGTTTTCGGCAGGTAAGAACAGGCTTAGCCTTGATCCGGAGTTTAATTTTTCTTTAGAAGGAAAGCCCTGGTATTTTATCTTTTGGCTGAGATATAAGCTGATTCAAACAGAAAGATTTCGTTTAAACACAGCCGGCCAGTACGGACTCAACTTTCGCGAGATGCCGATACTGATTAATGGAAGTATGAGGGATGGAATAATGACGGAGCGATATGTAGCCGGGGAGGTTGCACCAAGTTATCAACTAACAAGAAATCTGACTGTAGGCATATACTATTTGCACTCGCATGGTCTTGATCCTGGCACAACAAATGCGCTGGATTTTCTTACGCTCAATGCATCGTTGTCAAATATCAATATCGCAGATTTTGTTCAATTCAGAATCACGCCACAATTCTACTACTTGCGTCAGGACGATCGTAACGGAGTTTATTTCACTTCTACTTTTGCTGTTGAACGAAAAGGATTTCCGCTATCACTATCGTCAATCATTAATCAGCCTCTTGAAACCAATATTATAGGTGGTGATAAATTTGTCTGGAATGTTGGCGTAGTTTACTCATTTGAAAAGCAACTGTGACCACTGAAAGATTTCCGGTTCTTGCTTTTTCACGTGAAGCTTGTATTATCTTTAATCTGCCCGGTCTTTAAATTTTTCAAAAATCCAGATTGTTCAGGGCACTATTACTGCCAACTCCCGGCTATGCGTTAAAACCAACTGGGGAAAGTCCACACCATCCAGCCGTAAACGGCAAAGCGGATGACACGGGTAATGCACAGCAGCAGAAATGTTTTAAGCGGAAAATTTACGGAGCCCGCCAGCATGCACGTTGCTGAGTATGGAACAGGTGTAACCGCACCAACCACCACCAGCAGACCGCCATACTTTTTGAGCGAGCCTTCCAGCGGCCTAAGGTACTTGTCATAAATTCCTTTAAAAGCGCGGGCGCGGGAAAAATACCTTCCCAAAAAATAACCCGCAACGCCTGCCCCGTATGATATGACGATGAGTATGGTAAGATTGGTAACATACTCCGATACAACACCTTTGGTTTGCCAGATCAGCATGAATATTTCCGGTGGCAAAATCCCAAACACAATTTCGGAAACGGTAAATATGCTCAGCAACAAAGGCAAATTGCCTCCCACCTTGTTAATCTGCTCTTCATATACTTCCAGCTCGCTTTGCACCAGGATGTAAGCCGTAATAATTACAGCAAACCAGGCCAGCCCACGCAGCAGGTTCTTGAGAAAGAAAGATGAGGGTGTTTCTTCCTGGTTTTGCATAATTATTTCACAACAGGCATCCGCTTAAACGGTTTGGTTTCATCAAACAGCTTGCGATACGTGGCATGCTTCTTTACTACGTCTGCATTTATTTGTTCTGCAACCCTTATCATTTTCGGGTTAAAGTCGCCAATCCAGTTCATTTCATATTCGCTATACGCGAATCCGCCTTTGTGCGCCAGCTTCCGGAAGTTTTCTATGATAGCACCGTCAACTCCTTTACCCTGGTGTTCGGGCACCAGCCCAAACAAAACACCAAATGCTTTCTTGTTGGTCTTTAGCAGCGTATGCCACACAAACTTCAATTTACCCAACCCATTCATTTTTCCATTCACATATTTAAAAACCTGGTTTACCTCCGGCAAGGAAAGAAAAAACGCGATCGGCTCATTTTTATAATAGCCAAACCAAAGCAGCTTCTCGTCCATGATGGGCTTCATCTGCTTTACCAGGTGCTTTGCCTGTGCCTCTGTTAGCTCCGGTATTTCGCCACGCTTCGCCCAGGCACGGTTATACACCTGCCGGATAAGCTCCGGTAATCTGGTCCACTCCGATTTTTTGAGGTAGCTGAAATTATATTCCGGATTTTTTTCTACCAATGCCGCTTTCTCATAAAGACGGTCATCCAATGGCCCTTCAATCGGGCGGCCAAATGTGAGCTGGTAGAAGTAAACCTGGAAACCGTATGCTTCAAAAAATTCCCGGTAGTACGGGAAGTTATAATTGCATTGATAGTTGGGCTGGCGATCGAAGCCTTCTAACAACAGCCCCCACCACCGGTCGCGGTTACCAAAGTTGACCGGGCCATCCATAGCTTCCATGCCGCGTTGCTGCAGCCAGCTTTTACACTGGTCGAACAACATAAAAGCAGCACGCTCATTTTCAATACACTCAAAAAAACCTATACCTCCTGTGGGCTGATCATTTCCTTTATGAGTGGTTTTATCGTTTACAAAAGCCGCTACCCGCCCAATTGTTTTGCCTGCATCATCAACCAGCAGCCAACGCACACATTCGCCATGCTGAAACGTCTTGTTTTTTTGCTTATCAAAAACGCCTTCCACATCTGCATCCAGGGGCCTGATCCAGTTTGGAGTGCTCCTGTATAGCCGCACAGGCAATTCAATAAATTCCCGCCTGTCGTGGGGAGTCGTTACTTCTTTAAGCTGCATGAATCAATATAAAGGTTGATTGGCCTTGTTAGGCAACATGATTTCAAACGTAGTGCCTATGCCGGGTTGACTGTTCACGATTAGCTGGCCATCCAGCTTTTCCACTGCATTCTTCACAATATATAAGCCCAGCCCTGAGCCTTCGGACTGTTCGCTGGCACGATAAAACATTTCGAATATGCGATTCAGGTTTTCCTGGCTTATACCAATGCCGTTGTCTTTAAACTCAATCTGCGCGCGCGCTTCGGTTACATCTACTTTTATGGACACGCAACTTGCCTCGCTATTGATGTTGCGGTACTTGATCGCGTTGGAAATCAGGTTCCTGAAAATCTCGCCAATGCGCCAGGGGTCGCTTAAAAATACCGGCCCGGTTACCGCCACATGTAAATCCACGTGATCGGCACCGCGCATATAGCTAAGATCCTGAAACGTTTTATGAATAATGGAATTAAAGTCGATCTCACCTGTCTTCACGTCCATTTTCAGGTTTTTTGAATGGCTTAGCACATCACCGATAAAATGGTCGAGCTGACCTACTTTTTCTCCAATGATCTTTAAATACTCTGCCGGGTTATCGTCATTACCCGGCAATTGCGCCAGGTTAACCAGCCCCAATACAGATGATAACGGGGCCCGTAAATCATGCGACACCTTATAGACAAAATTGTCAAGCTCAGAATTCCTGATCTTCAATTCCTCTTCAATTTTTTTCTGGTCGGTTATATCCACATATACGCCAAAAATTCCAATGGTCTTGTCTTCGAGATGAATAGGCACTCCGTAAATGATTACCGATACCGGCACATCATCCCTGCGCAGGCGTGTGGTTTCAATTCGAACAACCTGCTCGGCTGATATGAGCGAATTAAGATCGTTGCCTTCGGACTCCAGCTCACGAGGCACAATAAACCGGTTCAGGCTGTTGCCGTGCAGCTCTGTAATGGTGTAGCCAAACAGCATTTCAAAACCCCGGTTTACCTGCTGTACATTCCCCTCGCTATCCAGCAATACTATAGCAATGGGCGAGTTATTGAACAGCTCTGAAAACAAGGTTGCCGCCTCGCGGTAGCGAATATCGGCTTCACGCTTTTTCTTCTCCAGCTCTTTACGCTCGCCTATATCATTGATTACGCCACTCCAGGTGGTGCGGCCATCCGGAAGCTTAACCGGTTCGCACGAAACTTCTATCCAGATGGTATCGGATTGCGCATTAACTATGCGTCCTTCCCATTTAAAAGAGCTGCCTTCGGCAATGGTTCGTTCAAATTGCTGTTCAAAATCAGGCCAATCCTCGCGGTGAATAAATACCTTCATCGGGTAAGAGCCGCTCAGCAATACTTCGCGGCTGATGCCCAGGATCTTTTCGCACGATGCGCTGAGGTACGTGAAATCCCGCGAGCCATCGCGTTGAACAGTATATTCAAAGACAACCACAGGAAGGTTATCAATAATCTGTTGCATGCTGAGAGTCTGCGTCCGCTTTTCTGTGTTCATTTTCCTAACACCAAACCGACAAGATAAGTACTTTTTACCAATAACCTTACCACAGGTAAGAGTAGCGTAAGATTCAAATTGTTCTTATCTGAAACACAACCGAACGGATAAAACCATCACCCGTGCTTTGTTCCTGCGTGGAAATAAAACCAATTTCTCCAAGCTCATAACAAACCCAGCACAGGTAAGTAAAAAATAGCATCGCCCCACAGCCGGTAGCGTTCATGCTTTTCGAAATAGCGGCTAAACCGAAGCAGCGCCACCAGCACGAACCACATGCTTAAGAATATCGCGCCAGCTAAATAATTTAAAACCATAGCAATTGCAGTCGCAGTAACGCCCAGCGCCAGCAATACCATTATTACTGCAAAAACTCTTTTCTTTCCGATTCTCGTTACAATTGATAATTGACCCATCCGGGTATCTGCCTCTGCTTCAAACCACGCAAACAAAAAAATGTTGGTGAGCGCCACCAGGAAAAACTGGCCGATTAACCCGGCAACTTGCCAAACCGGTTGCCAGCTACCGGGCCAGGCCGGAAGCAAAACCCCGGTGGTGTATAGCAACGCAACCATAAATTCTTTTACAGGCAGCTTCTTTTGGAACAACAAATACAAGGCAATAACAGGTGCAAGCATTATTCCGCCCAGCAGCACGGTTGGCCGGATAAAAATCACCAGCACACAAACGGTTACGGAGGTAATCAAAACCAATACCCATAAAAGTCCGGCATGTAGCTGGTGAAACCGGTGTCGTTCGCTGGAAGCGGGCTTTGTAAGATGGCGCACGTCCAGCAAGCGGTCTGCCGTATAGATTATCCATACCGTCAGGCCAAGTGCGGCAACGCCATAAACACGCACAGGGGCCTGCATCAGCCGGGCAAAATAAAGAGAGGAGATCATAGCCCCGATGGCTACATCCACGTTCAGCAGGTTAATAATCCGGTAAATGCGACAGAACACCTATTAAAAATAAAGAAGCTCCCGGGTATTCCCGAGAGCTTTTCCTAATTGTAGAAATTCTTTCCTGTTAAGAAGCTTTAAGCGCTTCGGCACCCGCCACAATTTCCAGTATCTCTTTGGTAATAGCCGCCTGGCGGGTACGGTTGTATGAAAGCTTCAGATCTTTCAACAGCTCGCCTGCATTTTCAGTAGCCTTGTCCATAGCTGTCATACGCGCACCGTTCTCAGCCGCGTTGGAATCCAGCACGGCTTTGTACAACTGTATCTTAAGCGCCTTGGGCACAAGACCGGTAACAATCTCTTCCTGGTTCGGCATGTAGATATAATCTACCCCGGCCTCTTTGGTTTTTTCTTTTGCGACAGGTAATACCGGTAAGAACTGTTCGGCACGCAAAATCTGCGTAGCCACATTTTTAAATTCGTTATACACGATCTCGATTTTATCGTAGCGACCGGCTTTAAACTCTTCCATTAAAAACTCAGCCACCTGCGCCACGCCATCAAATGAAAGCCCCTGAAAAATATTCCAGTAGGCAGCATCCATTTTAAACGATCGCTTTCCAAAATATTCAAATGCTTTTTTACCAAGCGGCAGGATGGTAACATTCCCTTTAGCAGATTGAGCGCTGTACTTTTCCGTGGCCAGCCTGGTAGCGGCTTTTATAACGGTGCTGTTAAACGATCCGCAGAGTCCGCGATCGGAGCTGATCACCACCAGCAGGATTTTCTCTTCCGTGCGTTGCACACTGTACCAGGCCTGCTCGCTTTGCCCGGCAGCCGAAAGGTTTTGAAATAACCCCGTAAGCTTTTGCGCATACGGACGCATCTGTGTAATGCGCTCCTGGGATTTTCTCAACTTGGCAGCCGCCACCATTTTCATGGCTTTGGTGATCTGCTGGGTGGAGATTACCGAGGTTATCCTGCTTTTAACTTCCTTTAAACTCGCCATATCTTTAATTAGATAATTTGAAGACCTGTCTGCCGACAGGCAGGTTCGTCAATTTGAAAATCAATTCCATCTTCAAATTTTCAAATTCACACATTTTCAAATTAGTATTTCGAGGCTAATTCTGTTGCTACTTTCTTAATCACATCCACATCGGCATCTTCAAACTTGCCGGCACGGAAGTTATCCAGTGTTTGCCTGTTCTGGGCACGCAACAACTCGATAAACTCTTTTTCAAAATCTTTTACCTTATGCACAGGCACCCGGTCGATATAACCACGGGTTGAAGCGAGGATCATCGCTACCTGCTCCTCTACCGGAACCGGGGCATATTGAGGCTGCTTCAATACTTCTGTATTTCTGCGGCCGCGCTCAATGGTAAGCTTGGTAGCGGCATCGAGGTCGGAACCGAACTTGGCAAATGCTTCCAGTTCGCGGAACTGCGCCTGATCCAGCTTTAACGTGCCCGCTACTTTCTTCATGGATTTGATCTGTGCATTACCACCCACACGCGATACCGAAATACCTACGTTGATCGCAGGGCGGATACCGGAGTTGAACAGGTTGGTTTCCAAAAAAATCTGGCCATCGGTAATGGAGATCACGTTAGTCGGGATATAAGCCGAAACGTCATTGGCCTGGGTTTCGATGATCGGAAGCGCGGTTAATGAACCACCGCCTTTTACTACACCTTTCAGGGAAGGAGGCAGGTCGTTCATGTTAGCGGCAATGCCATCGTTGTTGATGATCTTGGCGGCACGTTCTAATAAACGCGAGTGCAGGTAGAACACATCACCCGGGTAAGCCTCACGTCCGGGAGGTCTGCGCAACAGCAAAGACACTTCGCGGTAAGCGACAGCCTGCTTCGACAAGTCATCGTAAATTACCAATGCCGGGCGACCGGTATCACGGAAGAACTCGCCAATCGCTGCACCGGTAAACGGGGCGAAGAACTGCATCGGAGCCGGATCGGAAGCCGAAGCCGAAACGATTACCGTATACTTTAATGCGCCTGCTTTTTCTAAAGTAGCGGCAACACCTGCTACGGTAGAAGCTTTTTGACCAACCGCTACATAGATACAGTAAACCGGTTCGCCTTTTTCATAAAATTCTTTCTGGTTGATGATGGTATCGATCGCTACGGCAGTCTTGCCGGTCTGGCGGTCGCCAATGATCAGCTCGCGCTGACCGCGACCAATCGGGATCATCGCATCAATCGCCTTGATACCGGTTTGTAATGGTTCGTTTACCGGCTGGCGGAAGATCACACCGGGGGCTTTACGCTCCAATGGCATTTCATAAAGCTGGCCTTCAACCGGGCCTTTACCATCGATCGGCTCAGCAAGCGTATTTACCACGCGGCCCAGCAAGCCATCGCCCGCCTTGATAGAGGCGATCTGGCCGGTGCGCTTAACAGTAGCGCCTTCCTTAATGCCTTTGCCATCGCCCAGCAACACGGCACCTACGTTATCTTCTTCCAAGTTAAGTACAAGCGCCTTAAGTCCGTTTTCAAACTCAACCAGCTCACCCGCCTGTGCTTTGGTAAGCCCGTAAATACGGGCCACGCCATCACCAATAGTAAGTACGGTACCTACTTCCTGTAGTTCGGTAGCGGTGCGCGATTGTGAAAGCTGCTCGCGAAGTATTGCGGAGATTTCTTCGGGTCTTATTTCTGCCATATTCTGTTAATTCAAAATTTCAAATTCAAAATTCTTTTACGTAGGGATTTTCGCTGAACTTCAGCTTCAATGCCTTGAGCTTGCTCTTTACGGAAGCATCGATCTGGCGGTCGCCTACATTCAGTATAAATCCGCCAATCAGGTCTTTGTCAACCCGTTCTTCCAGCTCTACTTCTTTTTTGTGGCTGAGCTGTTTCACTAATGATTCTATTTCACTGCGCAGCCTGGCATCCAGCGGTTGTGTAGATACAATAGAAGCTTTGCCTATTCCTTTATAATCATTGTACGCTACATGAAACTCGCTGGCTATGGCCGGCAAAAGCGGCTCGCGGTTTTTCTTCGTCAGGATGTCGATAATGCCCATAGTAAGCGGGTGCACCTTGCCTTTGAATAAAGTTTCCAGCACAGCGCGCTTTTTCTCATGGCGGATAATCGGGCTCTTGAGCATGAGCACAAACTCGCGGCTATTGCGGCATACATTATTAAAGAGCTGCATATCCTGATGCACTGGCTCTAATGCTCCCTGCTGCACGGCCAGGTCAAGCAGCGACTTTACGTATCGGGAGGCAACGCGTGAATGGGGCATCGGATCAGTTCAGCTTAAGTTCTTTGATATAGGTTTCGGCCAAATCTTTCTGAGCCTTGTCGTCAGCGAGGTTTTTCCTGATCAGCTTTTCAGCTACTTCCAGCGAGAAGGCAGCTACCTGCGCTTTTACATCGCGCAAAGCGGCATTCTTTTCGGTTTGGATAACCGCCCTCGCATCTTCAATAATTTTATCAGATGTTTTTTTGGCATCGGCCTGCGCCTGATCGTGCAAGCGGTTAGCTGCTTCGCGGGCTTCTTTCAGAATTTTATCACGCTCTTCGCGGGCTTCGCGTAAAAGCTTTTCATTATCGGCTTTCAGGTTAGCCATTTCTTTCTTGGCCTGCTCGGCAGAATCCAATGCTTGCTGAATAGATTGCTCTCGCTCTTTCAGCGAGCTCAGAATAGGTTTCCACGCAAACCGGGCCAGCAGAAAAAACAAACCCAGAAATACTACGGCCTGCCATATAATTAAACCTTCACCGGGTAAGAGTAAATCCATATATCGAAAGATTTTAAAGTCCTGTTTTGTTGCTCTTTTAAAGAAGATTGCCCCGGCCCATTGCCGGGGCGACTCTTCATTACACCTTTGAATTAGTTGCTACAATGAACGCGATAACCAACGCGAAAAGCGCAGCCACCTCGATCAGAGCCGCAATAATAAGCATCGCATTCTGGATTTTGCCGGAAGCTTCTGGCTGACGAGCCATACCTTCCATAGCAGAACCACCGATTTTACCGATACCAATTCCAGCGCCAATTGCAGCCAGACCAGCACCGATACCAGCGCCCATTACTGCCAGGTAGATGTCCAAAAGAACAGTTAACATAGTTTTATTTATTTAAGTTAAACACACCCACGATTCAGCACCGGGGGATTTCTTTAATTCCTTTTAATGATGATCATGCTCTTCCACTGCCATGCCAATGTATAGCGAAGAGAACATAGTAAACACATAAGCCTGAATTCCAGCCACCAGCAATTCAATCAAATTGATAAACAGGGAAATCAGCGAAGCCCCAATACCAACGGCTACGCTGCTGAAAATGAATGTCAGGCAGATTATACCTAAAATCACAATGTGGCCCGCTGTTATCGCTACGAACAAACGGATCATCAGCGAAAACGGCTTGGTAAACAAGCCCACTACTTCAACAGGCAAAATCACTACACGTAACCAGTGCGGTACGCCCGGTGTCCAGAATACGTGCCCCCAATAGCTTTTATTACCATTAAAGTTCGTGATCAGGAAAGTAAGCACCGCCAGCGTCATGGTTACAGCTATGTTACCGGTAAGGTTGCCCGCACCCGGCAGCAGGCCAAGCAGGTTTCCGAACAGGATAAAGAAAAACAACGTAAGCATGTAAGGCATGAAGCGCTCGTAATGGTGGCCGATGTTAGGCTTCACGATCTCATCGCGCACAAACAAAATAATGGGTTCAAAAAATGATTGCAGACCGGCAGGCGCTTTGCCCTGGTTCTTTTTAAATCCTTTGGCCACGCTGAGAAAAACGAACAACAACAATGCTGCATTAATAAACAGCATGGCTACGTTCTTGGTAATGGAAAGATCAAGAACAGCCTTTCCGGAATCAGCCAAGTAAATGTGATTATGGTCTAATTTATAGCCATTGTATTCTATTGTATTATGATGCTCGTCATAAAACCGGCCGGAAGAGAAAATATCCAGTCCCTTTTCGGAAGAGTACACGATTACCGGAAGCGGCAGCACGAACCAGTCGGCAAAATGCCACTGGTGGTCGTCCATTACGTGGTGCAGAATTACCTCGCTGGCATTAAAAGGTTCGGCTTCGTGGCCGGTTTCGTCAGACGCTAAAACGGATGAAAAAATGCCTGAAAAAACGATAAGAATAAGGGTAAAAAACGCTGATTTTTTAGCAAAAAACGGCTTTTTCATCGCAGTAGAAACAGAGGCTTTTAATTGGACTGCAAAAGTATTAATTAAACCATCTGAAAAAAATGGTTTGCCCTGAATTTTGGATTAGGCTACAAGTTGTGCCTATCCGGGCTTGCGCGCAACAGGTAAACCACCTCCGCCAGCGTAAACAAGACATACGCTACCATAAACAAAGCGGCCGTTGGCCCCGCTTCTGCGGGATTATCCCACACTAAGAAAAAAATGAAAGCCAGCCCCGCCACCATTTTTAAGGCGATTGACAAAAGATAGAACTGCGTAAACATCTGCGGCTGTTTTTTCCTGATGCGCACCAGATTAAACCCGATAATCAGGTGGATTAAAAAAAGGAAAATCAGCACCTGAACCCACAAGGGGGGCAGGCTCCACCAGGCCTGAACACTCCCGAACCGGGTTGTTCCCATCAGCACGCCCAATACCCCCAGCATGACCAGTGCATAACGAACCATCAGTCTTTGTTCAGCGAACGATACAATTGATACATCACTCCGCCAAAGAGCAGAAATACAAAGGTGAGCAGGAAGACGGGAAACCTTAGTTCCAGGTACTGATCCAGCTTATGGCCCAGCCATGCGCCCACACCAATCGTAACCAGCATCTGCAAGCCGAGACCGCTGTACTTAATAAATGAATTGACCGGTTTGTCTTCCTTCTTCACACGCACAGGTATAAAACAAAAGCCACATATCCGGCTGGCAGAAATGTGGCTTATGCTGAAAGGTTATGAATCAGTTTACGGCTCCCGAGCGAAGGGCATGCATGCCGTTGCTCTCACCTATCTTAATGTCTTTGATAATGGCGCCCATCTTACAGCTTCCGTTGAACGCAGCACCCGGCTCTACCACCAGCTTGCCGGTAAGAATATCACCGTGAATTTTGGCGGTGGCTTTTAATACCAGCAGCTCTGAAATCTCCAGCTTACCTTTTACTTCGCCTTCAATATCCGCATTCTGGGCAATAATGTTTCCTTCTACATGACTGGAATGACCCAATGCAATCTTCGATTTCGATTTAATGCTGCCCAGCACTTTGCCTTCTATGCGAATGTTGCCATACGTTTCGATGTTGCCCTCCAATACAGTGCCTTTACCGATTACATTGCTGGAGTTGCTGATCTCGTCTGCTGCGCGTTTCTGTTCTTTTGATGTTAACATGGCTTTGTGGGTTAAAACGTTACAAAATCTTCCGGGTTAATCGAGTTGCCATTGTACCACATTTCAAAATGCAAATGAGGGCCATCGGTCATCTCGCCACTGTTGCCAACTATAGCGATAATATCACCGGCATTTACAAAACTACCAACTTTTTTCAATAATCCGGCATTGTGCTTATAAACCGACACTAAGTTGCCCCGGTGCTGCACGGCTATCACATGGCCGGAGTCCTGCGTCCAGGATGCCAGCACCACCACACCATCGGCCACGCATTTTACAGGCTCGTTGGTCTTGGCTACCACATCAACACCGTAATGCCCTTTCTTGATGTCGTAGCGATCGGACACAAACCCGGTAATGGGAGTAAAGAAAAACATCTCCTGCAGCTCGCGATACTTGCCGCTGGCCAGCGTTACCAGCGAAAACTCGTTCTTCTCAAACTCCTTGCGAAACAAAGAATCGGATGGCGCCAGCTTCATATTACCCACTGCCGAAAGCGGTCGGTTCTCCGCATTAAATGCTTCAGCCGGATCGGTAAACCCGCTGGCGGTATCGCCACTAAGCACACGCTGAAAGTTCTGAATAAACATGTCCTTCTGGTACACTTCAACCGCAAGCGAATCCACCTTAAGCGCAAGCTCATACAACTTCTTGTTGGCTTCCATCTGGGCGTGCTTGGGATCGAACCACTTGGCCAGTAAAGTCTTGGACAAAAACAGACTGAATGCAAAAAGCAACACAAAAAGCGAAACCGAAATAACCAGCACCTTGGCATAGGTAAATCCTATGTTGGATGTTTCGGCCAGGTTCTCTTCGTTACGAATCACCATCAGGTATTTGTTGGTGAGCCGCTCAGATATAGTCTTTTTGGGTTTCAAAATTTGAATTTTAGGCAAAATTAGATATTCCTTACGATTATAATATTGGATATCTGTTTTTTACGTTTGTAGTTCAAAACTGTTCCCGGTGCGATTATTTCTGACCTGTTTTGTGTTGTTGCTGGTATCGGCCTGCTCGGTTGAGCAGAATACCATTACTTCCAACATCTTCCATAATACCGCTGCCCATTACAATGGTTATTATTATGCACGTGAGAAAACACGCGAAGTTGAGAAGCTGATTGCCCGTAGTCTTGATGATGACCCCAACCAGATTTTGCGTTTGTTCCCGAAGCTGGATTCCACGTTAGCGAAGTCCTATGAAAAGGATACCGAAGAGATCATCAAGATGGCTTCGCTCTCCATCCAGCGCCACCCCAACAGCAAATGGGTTGACGATAATTATGTGCTGGTAGGAAAGGCGCGTTTATATGGGTACGATTTCCAGAACGCCATTCAGACATTCAAGTATGTAAACGGCAAAAGCCCGGATGCAGGCACACGCCACCGTGCACTGATGCAATTGCTGCGCACATTTACCGAGCAGCAGGATTACGACCGGGCAGAGGAAACATTTCGTTTCCTGGAGAAAGAAAAGCTGAGCAAGCACAACGCGAAAGATCTTTACTTAGAGAAAGCCTATTACTACCAGGAGCGCAACAATTACGATTACATGGTACGCAACCTCGCGCTGGCCGATTCGCTGCTTGAAAAAAGTGATCGAAAGGGAAGAATCTATTTCCTGATCGGGCAGGTGTATCAAAAGCTGGGGTTTGATGCCGAAGCGTATAACTATTACCGTAAATGTATTGCCACCAATCCTGACTACGAAATTGATTTTTATGCACGCTTAAATCTGGCCCAGGTAGCCCGCTTAGACAACAAGCGCGATATTAAACAACTGCGCGCCCAGTTTGAGCGAATGCTAACCGACACCAAGAACATCGAGTTCAGAGATAAAATCTATTACGAGTTAGGCGAGTTCGACCGCAAGCAAGGCAACCTGAAGCCGGCTATTGAAAGCTATTCGCTGGCCGCACATGCCGGAACCAACAAACGCATACAGGGCAGCGCTTACCTGCGCATCGGGCAATTGCAATTCGATTCATTAAAAAAGTACAGCCTTGCCAAATTGTATTACGACAGCGCCATCAATACCTTACCCAAAGACTTTGAAAATTACGATGCTATTAAAAAGCGCCAGGAAGTGTTGGGCGAGTTTGCCAAATACACGGAAGCCATTACCTGGAATGACAGCCTGCTGGCTATGGCTGCTATAGACACCGCTTTGCTGCGCAAGCAGATAGACTCTGTTTTGGCAGAGCGCGCAAAACCTGTGGCTGCTTCAAAAAAGAAAAAACGCAGGAGCTACCCGGGTGCAGGTGCCGCGCAAGGCAGCAGCTCGTTCTTTAACCAGGATAATGGCGCTGGCGCAGACTGGTACTTTGGCAATCCTTCGGCAGTAGCATTGGGCCAAAGCGAGTTTCAAAGAGTCTGGGGAGCTATTCCGTTAGAAGACAACTGGCGCAGGTCCAACAAGACTACCGTTTTACAGGAACCCGGGCAGGTTATAGCCGGTGGACAACGCCAGCCTGAAAAAGAAGAGCCGGAGCCTGCTGCCCAAATCCAGAAAGTTGATGAAGCTGGAAAGCTGATCAGCCAGATTCCGAGAACGGATGAAGAAAAAGCCAAAGCGCTTGCGCAGATTGAGGAAGGCTACTTCAGGCTGGGTGATTTGTATTATTTTCAGTTGAGCGAAAAAGATAATGCCTCGCAATCTTATACGAAGCTGCTGGAGCGCTTCCCGCAATCTGAATATGTACCCGAGGTACTTTACAAGCTTTACCTGATTGCCAAAGAGAGCGATGCCACCAAAGCAGAGGTGTATGCAACCGAGCTGAAAAACAACCACCCGCGCTCAACCTTTACGCGTGTGCTCATCAACCCCGATTACCTGCGCGAAACCAGCGTAGCCGCTGAAAAGCAAAAGCTGATTTACAAAGATGCATACGCCCTTTATCAAAGTAACAACCTGCGTGCAGCCCAGGATAAGCTAAGGCAGGCGCTGCAGGATGGTGAAACCGCTTTTACACCACAGTTGGAATTATTACAGGTGCTGATTACCGGCAAAACTGAAGATGTTACCCGCTACCAGTTTGAGTTGGGCGAGTTCATAAAAAAATACACGGATACTGAGCTGAAACCCTATGCCGAAGAATTACTGGCGGCATCCAAAACGTTGTTGAATAAGCTGGAACGCGCCAAAGGCATTCAGTTTATTAAGTCGCTGGAAGGCACACACAGCTTTGTGGTGGTGTACAACACGGCCGATAAGATCACCATCCCGGTTTCATCCGCACTTGAAAAATTTAACGCTGCACAGTTCAAAGATTTGAAGCTAACCACTACCAACATTATTTTCAACGATGAAAAAACCATTACCGTGGTAAGTGATCTATCGAGCCAGGCGGCTGCGTTAAGTTATTTCGACAAATTCCTTGCCCAGGTTGCACCCGGCAGGCCGTTTTCGAATTATAAATTCTATAGCTTTGTAATTACGAAAGATAATTTTCAGATTTTTTACCGAACCAAAGCGCTGGATGAGTACCTCACCTTCTTTGATCGCAACTATCAAAAGCAAAATCAATAACCTGCTAAAAATCCAGAACCCCTGGATCGGCAAAGCAATCAGGTACATTTGGATTGCCTTCCTGTGCGTGGCAATCGGCTTCCCGCTGTACATCTATTCTGTTAAGATCGACCTGTTCGGCTTGTATGGCGGTATGCCCAGCACGCTGGAAGTTGAAAATCCGGAAAATGATCTTTCATCGGAAGTAATTTCTGCGGATGGTCTTTCGCTGGGCCGGTATTACCGGGGTGCAAACCGAAGCCAGGTTCATTTCAACGATTTATCGGAAGACCTTGTTAAGACGCTGATCATTTCGGAAGACCATCGCTTTTACGAACACTCCGGCCTGGACTTTCCGGCTTATCTGCGTGTGGTTTATGGAATTATTACATTAAGCCCGCAGGGTGGCGGCAGTACCATTACACAACAGCTGGCCAAAAATCTTTATACGATGAACCCGGATAAAAGCTTAGATGGCCACCTCGCCAGGCTGGGCAAGTACCCGAAGCGTATCATTCAAAAAACCAAAGAGTGGATTATCTCCATCCAGTTGGAGGAAAATTTTACGAAAGAAGAAATTATTGCCATGTACCTGAACACGGCAACTTTCAGCAGCAATACATTTGGTATTAAAGTAGCATCCGAAACCTATTTCGATAAAGGGCCCGACAGCCTTAATATACAGGAGTCGTCCGTATTGGTAGGCATGTTGCAGGCCGTTACATTATTCGATCCCAAACGCAACCCGGAAATCTCTCTGCGAAAACGAAATGAAATTCTCTATAAGCTCTACCGGCACGGGTACAAAATTAACACACAGGAGCAGTACGACTCTGTTAAAGCGATACCTATTGAACTGAGGTACCGTTTTCAAAACCAGAATGAAGGCCTGGCTACGTACTTCCGTACAGTATTAGGCAACTACATGCTGGCCTATTGCCGAAACCGGGGCATTGACCTGTATAATTCCGGCCTAAAAATCTACACCACCATTGACACCCGCATGCAGAAGTATGCCGAAGAGGCTGTGGCCGAACACATGAAACCTTTACAAAAGCAATTCGATGAAGAATGGAAAAAGCGGAGCCGTAACCCGTGGGTAGATGAGGACGGGAAAGAGATAAAAGATTTTTTACAAAGACGCATCCGCCAAACCGATGCCTATAAGGTTTACGCAGAAAAGTATGGCGAAAATTCAGATTCGCTCAAGATCATGCTGAACCTGAAAAAACGCATGACCGTTTTTACCTGGGATGGTGATCGCGATACGCTGTTCAGCAGCTTCGATTCGCTCAATTACTATAAGCATTTTTTACAAACCGGCTTTATGGCGGTTGATCCTTATACCGGGCACATCAAGTCCTGGGTAGGAGGCATTAATCACAAGTACTTTAAGTACGATCACGTAAAGCAAGGTACACGCCAGCCCGGTTCAACATTTAAAGCCTTTGTGTACGGGCTGGCTATGGAAAACGGCTGGTCGCCCTGTGTGATTAAAAAGGACATTGCGCCACAATTCAATATCCCGAATCAACCACCCTGGTACCCGTTAAACGCTGATGGGTCGCGTGGTCAGGGTGAAAGCATGACCATTCGCAAGGCCATGGCGCAATCTGTCAACTCCATTACTGCACAGGTAATGCAGGAGTTAAAAGCCGAAAATGTAGTAGAGTTTGCACACCGGGTAGGTATTCAAAGCAAACTGGACCCTGTGCCTTCGTTGTGTTTAGGAACCAGCGATGTATCGTTGTATGAACTGGTAGGCGCTTATGCCACATTTATAAACAGCGGCATTTATACCGAACCGATTTACATTACCCGCATTGAAGACAAAAATGGAAATGTGATTGAAATTTTTAATCCTAAAACCCGTGAAGCCATCAATGAACAGACTGCCTATAAAATGGTTTACATGCTACGCGGTGGTGCCGAAGAAGAAGGCGGGTCGTCATTGGGATTAAGTCGCGATATTCGCCAGAACAATGAAGTGGGCGGCAAAACCGGGACCACCAACGATGCCTCGGATGGCTGGTATGTGGGTGTAACGCATGATATGGTTGCAGGAGCCTGGACCGGTGGTGATGAGCGCGCTATTCATTTTCCTACCTGGACATTCGGACAAGGCGGAAGAACTGCACGCCCCATCTGGGATATTTTTATGCGCAAGCTCTATGCCGATCCGCAATCGGGAATAGTGAAAGGCCAGTTTAAACGTCCTTCTTCTGGTCTGGATATGACGTTGGATTGCAGCAAACATGCGGTGAATGATTCTACCGATGTGGATATTGAACAGCCCTGGGATATCAAGCACTAAATGTATACAAACACGGGAATGATGTCGGTCTGAGCTTGTCGAAGACCATTTCCGTGCAGAAAATCGGTTTCGACAGGCTCAACCTGACACCTCGTTATTAGTTTGCGTAACATCCGTGAGTTATTCAGCCGAAAAGAAATTTTAACTTCGCAGCGTGTTTGCGGATGTAAAAGAAACGGTTGCTGCGCTGCCTGATTCCCCGGGCATTTATCGTTATTACAATAAAGACGGTGAGCTGATTTATGTAGGCAAGGCCAAAAGCCTGAAAAAGCGCGTATCCAGCTACTTCAACAAGCAATCGCAATACAACCGCAAAACCGAAAAGCTGGTTTCGGAAATCCGCAAGATTGAATTTACGCTGGCCAACACAGAGTTTGATGCGCTCTTGCTGGAAAACAATTTCATCAAGCAATACCAGCCCAAGTACAACATCCTGTTAAAGGATGATAAAACCTTTCCTTATCTCTGCATTTTAAAAGAACGCTTTCCGCGCATCATCTACACACGCAAATACATTCCCAAACAAGGCGAATATTTCGGGCCGTACTCCAGCGTGGTGTCCATGAAAAGCGTGCTGGAGCTGGTGCGCCAGGTTTATTCCATCCGCACGTGCAGCCTGCTGCTTTCGCAGGAAAACATTGAGCAGAAAAGATTCAAAGTGTGCTTAGAGTTTCATATTGGTAATTGTAAAGGCCCGTGCGAAGGCTTGCAAAACGAACCGGAATACTTAGAAGACATGGCGCAGGCCCGCAATATTCTGAAAGGCGATTTGAGCGTGGTAGAGGATGAGTTAGCTCATAGAATGAAAAGCGCAGCCGAAGCGCTTGAGTTTGAAAAAGCTGCTGTCTATAAGCACAAGCTGGACTTGCTTGAAAAATTCCAGACCAGATCGCTGGTGGTAAACCGCAAGCTTACCGACATTGATGTAATCACCATTACCAGCACCGAAACTGATGCCTTCATCAATTACATGCAGATCAAAGAAGGCTCCATTATCTTCTCTAAAAACATAGAGGTCAAAAAGAAGCTGGAAGAAACCGATGAAGATATTCTGAGCATAGTGGTGCAGGACTTGCGTTCCACGTACCGCAGCAATAACCCGGAAGTTTATACCAACGTACCGCTTACGGTTAAGTCAGACGGGTTTGAAAACGTGCTGCCGCAGATTGGCGATAAAAAAAAATTAGTTGACCTCTCGTTAAAAAATGCGTTGTACCTGAAGCGCGAAAAAGAGATCAGCAAAGAAGAGCAGAAGGGCAGGAAGAATAAGGTGCTGCACATCATGCAGGAGAACCTGCGCTTGTTGCAATATCCGCGTATTATTGAGTGCTTCGATAACTCCAACTTCCAGGGCACATCACCGGTAGCTTCGATGGTGCGCTTTGTAGATGGCAAACCCGATAAAAAAGGCTATCGTCATTTCAACATCAAAACCGTTGTTGGCCCCAACGATTTTGCTTCCATGAAAGAAATTGTAACGAGGCGCTACAAGCGCATTATGGAAGAGCAGGGCGAGTACCCGCACCTGGTTATTGTAGATGGCGGCAAGGGGCAGCTTAGCAGCGCGTGCGAAGCCTTGCAGGAGCTTGGTCTTTATGGAAAGATTCCGATAGTGGGTATTGCCAAAAGACTGGAAGAAATTTATTACCCGGAAGACAACCTGCCGTTGCTCATCAGCAAAAAATCACCTGCATTGTTACTGATCCAGCGCATCCGCGATGAGGCGCACCGGTTTGCCATTACCTTTCACCGGCAAAAACGAAGCAAGAATACTTTCGTTACCGAGATTGAACAAATACCGGGCATCGGCAAAAAAACAGCCGACAAGCTATTGGCTCATTTTAAATCTGTAAAGAAAATTAAAGAAGCCAGCTTGGAAGAGCTTAGGGAAGTGGTGGGAGAAAAGGTTGCTTTAAAGTTGAAAGCAGAAAATGACAGAGTTTAAAGTGGAAAGTTCAAAGCCAGGCTTTGAATCTTACAACTTTCCACTTTAAACTCTAAAACTTCTACAGGTCTTTCTTAGCCAGCGGTGGTACAACGCCCATGTTGTACCAGGCGAAAGAATAATAATCCGCAACCAGATCAATGCCTTTGGTAATGTTTGATGAGCCGTGCGCTGAATTCACATCTATACGAATAAGCATTGGGTTCGTTCCCGCATTCATTTCCTGCAAGGTAGCCGCAAATTTGAAGCTATGCGCAGGCACCACCCGGTCATCATGATCGGCCGTGGTTACTAATGTTGCCGGGTAGTTAACTCCGGGTTTCAGCGCATGTACTGGCGAGTAAGCCTTCAGGTATTCAAACATTTCTTTCGAGTCTTCCGATGTACCATAATCGGTAGCCCAGGCCGCGCCAATGGTAAATTTATGATACCGCAGCATATCCATAACGCCCACCTGTGGCACGGCTACTTTGGCCAGGTCGGGGCGTTGCGCCATTACCGCGCCAACCAACAACCCGCCATTAGAGCCGCCATTGATTGCCAGGTATTCGCTTGATGTGTACTTCTCTTTAACCAGGTATTCACCGGCAGCAATAAAATCATCAAACACGTTTTGTTTTTTCATCTTGGTGCCCGCCAAATGCCACTCTTCACCATATTCGCCACCCCCGCGTAGGTTAGGCTGGGCAAAAACTCCACCGTTCTCCAGCCAGACAATTCTTGATGTGCTGAAAGATGGCGTAAGGCTGATGCTGAACCCACCGTAAGCATATAGCCAGGTAGGGTTTTTTCCGTTCAGCTCAATTCCTTTTTTATGCACAATAAACATGGGGATCTTCGTACCGTCTTTACTGGTATAAAACACCTGCTTGGTCTCGTAATCTTCCGGGTTGAATTTTACATCCGGACGCCTATACTCTTCTGATTTTCCGGAGGAGATATTGTATTTAAAGATTGTGGGAGGGTATGTGAACGAAGTAAACGTATAGTACAATTCCTTGTCATCACTCCAGCCTCCAAAACCTCCGGCAGTACCAATACCGGGGAGCTCAACCTCACGTTCCAGCTTTCCGTTCAGGTCATATTGCTTAACCTGTGTTTTAACATCCACCAGGTAGCGTGCAAAAATTTTTCCTCCTCCGGTTGATGTGTTTAGTGAATTTTCCGTTTCCGGAATTAAATCTTTCCAGTTTTCAAAAGAAGGATTAGCGGCATCTACCCAAACCACTTTGGAATTAGGAGCATTCAGGTTTGTATTAATAATTAGCTTTGAGCCATCATTACCCATCACAAACTGGTCGCTTTCAAAACCTGTTTTTACAGGAAGGATTTTACTATCAGGCGTGCTTAAGTCCTGCACAAACAATTCATTGCCCGTAGTGCTTTCCGATGCGGTAATCACCAGGAAACGTTCATCTTCTGTCAGATACCCGCCTACAAAACGCCTTTTTTGCTTGTCCCCAAAAACAACCTTATCCTGAGCGGGTGAGGTTCCTAATTTATGGTAATACAACTGTTGGTATTCATTCTTCGCGGCCAGGTTGCTTTTCAGTCCTTCCACAAAGCGATTAATGTAGTACCCGTCATTTCCTTTCCATGAAATGCCGCTTTGCTTCATGTTGCGAATAGTATCTTCAACCAACGACTTATCCGAAGTTCTGATCACCACGGCTTCGGCCCGGTCGGCTCCGCCTTTGGCAATCTGAAAAGCCAGTAACGAACCGTCTTTGGAAAAGGACAAGCCGCGCATGGTGGTGGTTCCGTCTTTAGAAAATGTATTGGGATCTAAGAACACTTCCGCCTCTCCCTGTTCGCCCTTTTTGCGATAGAGCACAGACTGATTTTGCAACCCGGTGTTTTTATAAAAATAGTAGTATTCACCCCTCCGGAATGGGGCGCTTAGCTTTTCATAGTCGTTCAGCTCCAGCAGTCGCTTGCGTATCGCTTCGCGGTAATTGATGTTGTTGAGGTACGAAAAGGTTACTTCGTTCTGTGCCGTAACCCAATCGCCCACTGCTTTAGTAGTATCGTTCTCCATCCAGCGATACGGGTCGGGCACTTCCGCACCAAAATATGTATCTACGGTATCTACTTTGGCAGATGCGGGGTATTGCGAAATGGTATCGGGTTTGGGCGCTTGCGAACAGCCTGCCAACAGACCAACGGCTAACGGTATAAAGAATCTGATTTTCATAAAAGTGATTTTTAATAGATGATTTTTGCAGTAGCAGAAATAACACAGTTACAAGCCACACAGGACTTATGAAGTAAAAATACAGAAACTTCAAGCTACTTGTTTTTTACTAACTTTGAAATTATATGGAAGTCAACGAACCTGATTTGAGCGGAACGTACTCCTATGCCGATTACCTTACCTGGCGCTGGGAGGAAATGGTTGAATTGATTGACGGCAAAATCTTTAAAATGTCGCCCGCGCCAACCAGCGCACATCAAAAGGTTTCTATGGAATTATCCCGGCAGATTTCCAGTTATCTGCTCGGCAAAAAATGCCAGGTATTTGCAGCTCCTTTTGATGTGCGTTTGCCTGAAGCCAATAAATCGAAAAAAGACAGGGAGATTACCACCGTAGTGCAGCCCGACCTTTGTGTGATTTGCGATGCCGGTAAGGTTGACGAAAAGGGGTGCCTCGGTGCGCCCGACTGGATTATCGAAATCTTATCTAAAAACACTTCGGGCCGGGATTTACGGCAGAAGTTTGATGTGTATGAAAAAGCAGGCGTGGGCGAGTATTGGGTAGTCCACCCTTCCGAACAAACTCTTCTGGTTTATGTGCTGAAGAATGGCGAATACACCGGCACACGCAAACCATTTGTTAAAGGTGATAAAGTCCGGCCGGTTACGTTACCCGAATTGGAAATTGATCTCGATCTGGTTTTTGTGTGATCGCTTACCCGCGACCGGAAACCATCAACTTATCACATCAAACCCCGCATACGGCACCAGCACTTTCGGGATTTTAATGCCATCCGGTGTCTGGTTGTTTTCCAATATAGCCGCCACAATCCGCGGAAGCGCCAATGCGCTGCCGTTCAGTGTGTGCAGCAATTGTGTTTTACCTTCCCTGTTTTTGTAGCGAAGCTTCAGCCGGTTAGCCTGGAATGTTTCAAAATTACTGACCGAGCTTACCTCCAGCCAGCGTTGCTGGGCAGCCGAAAATACTTCCATATCATAAGTAAGCGCGGAGTTAAAGCCCATGTCGCCACCGCATAACAAAAGCTTGCGGTAGGGTAACTCTAATTTTTCGAGCAGGCCCTGCACATGCGCGCACATCTGGTCTAACGTGTTGTAAGAATCTTCCGGTTTGGTGATCTGCACAACTTCCACTTTATCGAACTGGTGCAGACGGTTAAGCCCGCGCACGTGGGCCCCCCAGCTCCCGGCTTCCCTGCGGAAGCAAGGCGTATAGCCGGCATTCTTTACCGGAAGCTCATCTTCCGTAAGAATTACATCGCGGTATAAATTCGTGATAGGAACTTCGGCAGTAGGAATCAGGTATAACCCATCTTCATTTACAAAATACATCTGCCCTTCCTTATCGGGAAGCTGACCGGTACCATAGCCGCTCGCTTCGTTTACTACAATGGGCGGTTGTATTTCTTTATAGCCTGCTGCATCCGCTTCGTTCAAAAAGAAATTGATTAACGCACGTTGCAACCGGGCGCCTTTCCCTTTATAAACCGGGAATCCCGCACCGGAAATTTTTACACCGAGATCAAAGTCAATGATGTCGTATTTCTTAATCAGCTCCCAGTGCGGTAAAGCACCGGCATGCAGCGTGGGTATAGCGCCATGCTGATGCACGGTAATGTTGTCTTCAGCGCTTTTGCCGGCCGGTACTTTGGCAGCCGGCACATTGGGGATTTTATAAAGTACTTCCTGTTGCTTCTTTTCGTACCCGGTAAGACTATCCTCCAGCGCTTTTACTTTATCCTTGCTGGCTGCGACTGAAGTACGAAGTGCAGCCGCTTCATCAGCTTTCCCCGCTTTCATCAGTTCGCCAATCTTTTTTGAATCGGTGTTCAGGTTTGCTTTAATCGTATCTAACGAGTTTTGAGTTTCCCTGCGAAGCTTATCTATTTCCAATACCTGGGTTACCAGGATTTCCGCATCTTTGAAATGGCGCTTAGCCAAGCCGTCCAATACAACCTGTGTTTGCTCGCGCAGCGTTTGAAGTGTTAACATAAAATCCGTTATTGAGGGGCCAAAATTAGCCAATAATTATTTTACCCGATTTGATAATATTCAATTTTGGCTTATACTTGCATCGTCATTCAGGCTCCATCGGGCCATCCGAATATACATAACCCAGCGTTTTTACTGTTTTCTTTTCGATCGATTCTAAATGCGTTTTACCTGTGGTCTTACATGACCTAACCGTATAAATCTTGTTTTATTAATTAATCCTTTTTTAAACTCACATGTACACAATTGATGACCTGAACGTCAGGCTGCTTTCTGAATTGAAGGAAATAGCTGAAGGTATGGGCGTGAAGAACGCCAAGAAGCTGGCCAAACAGGACCTGATCTACAAAATTCTCGATCAGCAAGCCATCACCGGGGAGCCCACCCCCGCTCCTGCCAAAACCACCGAAAACCCCGAGCGTAAAATGCGTCCGCGCAGGCGCGAAAACGTAGCCCCGGAAGCTTCCAAAAACGAGGAGAAAGAGCTGACCAGCGAAGAAATGCTGCAAAGCATTAACCTGGAGGTTGATCAAAACATTACCCGCTTCGAAGACAACACCGAACAACCCATAACGGAAACACCCAAAGAGCCACGCGAAGAAAAACCTCTTCAGCAGCAAAATCAAAACCCGAATCAAAACCAGCAACACCCGCGCAAGGAAAACCTGATCCGCGATTTTGACGGTGTGGTCAGCAACGAAGGTGTATTGGAAATTATGCAGGATGGTTACGGCTTCCTGCGCTCATCCGATTATAACTACTTAGCCAGCCCGGATGATATTTACGTATCGCCTTCGCAGATCAAGCTGTTTGGTTTGAAAACCGGTGATACGGTAAAGGGTCAGATCAGGCCGCCCAAAGAAGGTGAAAAATATTTTGCCCTGATCAAGGTGGATAGCATCAACGGCAAGACTACCGAAGAAATCCGCGACCGCGTGGCTTTCGAGTACCTTACCCCGTTGTTCCCCGAACAAAAACTAAAGCTCAGCACTACTCCCGATAATCTTTCCACCCGCATTCTTGATTTGTTCTCGCCTATCGGGAAAGGCCAGCGCGGTATGATTGTGGCGCAGCCTAAAACAGGTAAAACCGTGCTGCTGAAAAATATTGCCAACGCCATTGCCGAGAATCACCCGGAAGTTTACCTGATCGTATTGCTGATCGATGAACGCCCGGAAGAAGTTACCGACATGGCACGCAGCGTAAAAGCCGAAGTAATTGCTTCTACATTCGATGAACAGGCAGAACGCCACGTAAAAGTGGCCAGCATTGTGCTGGAAAAAGCCAAACGCATGACGGAGTGCGGCCACGATGTGGTGATCCTGCTGGATTCCATCACCCGCCTCGCCCGCGCTTATAATACTGTGGTGCCGTCATCGGGTAAAATTCTTTCCGGTGGTGTGGATGCCAATGCGCTGCATAAGCCCAAGCGTTTCTTTGGCGCTGCCCGTAAAATTGAAAATGGCGGTTCGCTTACCATCATTGCTACTGCCTTGATTGATACCGGATCTAAAATGGACGAAGTTATCTTCGAAGAATTTAAGGGCACTGGTAACATGGAATTGCAATTAGACCGCAAGCTTTCCAACCGCAGGGTTTACCCGGCTATCGATGTTCCGGCTTCCGGAACCAGGCGCGAAGACCTGCTGATGAAAGAAGAAGAGCTGCAACGCGTATGGATATTGCGCAAGTTTATGGCCGACATGAATTCGGTTGAAGCGATGGAATTCCTGCAAAGCAGAATGAAAGGCACCCGTAATAATGAAGAGTTTTTGATTTCGATGAACGGGTAAGTAATTCAATTAGCCGATTAATCAATTAGCCAATGAGCATATCATTGGCTTTTTTATTCAACATCAATTGATTACTGAGAATTGGTTAATTGAAAATTACCTTTTCTTCAGCGCCTCAATTTCAGCCTCCAGTTTTGCAATATACTTGCGCTGCATATCTAAAAAATATTCGGGTATGCTATAAATATTGGTTAGTGCCAAGGTAGTTGCCGGTGCTGCTGTCCTTAAAAATAAATGAGTGGGCATCATCCGCTTCAAAAATTTCTTCTGCGGGCACGTTTAGCGCACGGGCCATCCTCTCCCATTCTTCGGGCCGTATTTTTACGGTTCCTTTTTCTTTGCGGTTATAGCTCGATACATCCATGTGAAGGAGGTCTGCCATTTGCTGTTGGGTAAATCCCTTTTTAATACGCACCTCGGTTAGTAGCTTCTTCTCCATGGGTTTTGCATAAATTTGCAATAAATATGCAACTATTTTTCTTTTTTCTAAACAGGGACAAATTCACCTTTGAGTAAGGTTCCCGGCCGGGGCTTAATAATTTCCAATTAAACCCTAAAAACTCTATGAAAATAAAAGTATTTTTATTAACTGTATTTGTGACTATGTCTATAGCGTTAAACAGTTGTTATCAAAATGAACTGTCTCCTGCGAGAGAACACACAATTGGAGAATCTGCTGATGATACTCGATCTCTTGTTATTGAATTGAGTTCTAACGACATCCTATTAAAATCTCTTTATAGTTCAGATGAGTGGCTCTCCATGTCAAATGATGTCAAAAAAAGAATAGCTAACGATGCACCAATAACTTTGACAAAATTCAAAAATTCTGACATTGAGATTATTAGTTACAAATTGATAACTGAAGCAAATTATGAATCATTAGTATTTTATACTTATCAAGGTTTATTTTTGTCAGCAATAGCAAAGTCTGAGAATAAGAGCAAATTCAAACACCTATCACTTTCTGCAACTAACGGAAAAATTTATTATGATTTCTATGTCAATGATGAAGGAAAATTAGGGAAGCTTAAAGTCCACAATGGCATGTCATTTGGAAACAAAATCAAGAACAATAATTCATCAAAGACATCATCAGTAGAGGATACATGCCCGAACACAAGTTCTACATTTGGAGATTGTATGCTTTGTGCCATAGAAGAATGCTCTGATGATTGGGTATGTGCTGTTGTTTGCTCAATAATGTCGCCCTCATGTCTGGCAGGGTTTGCTTTGGCTTGTCTAACAGGTGATTATGCACCTCAACCTTAAAATAATAACAACTATGAAAATATTTTTAATGAAATATTACATGTACATCCGCCTTGTGTTTGCAATCGGGTTGGTTGTAACAGGAGCCATATTGTTCGTTACAGAATCAAATAAATTAGCCGGAAAAAGTCTGTTAATAGCAGGGTTAATCGGGCATCTTTATTTCTTTTTGCAATTGTTCCTGCGAAAGCGGCAGGGCATTAGCATTTTTTGAACAGGCCGAAAACTCCGAAGCTTACTCTCACTGCAAAGTTTCACGCCTTCGCGATTTACTTTCATACTTTTTGTATGTACGCGCTTACTTTATAATTTTTGCTTCACTATACAATGAGTTAATTTGAAAATGGCTCGGGGAACCCGGGCCATTTTTTTGTTGTGATTTACGAGTTAATTCTGTCTTACCTGAAATTCGTCATTTACAAATAGTAACCGGCATGAGGTCAACTCATTTTCAAATTCTCAAATCACTTCATTTTCAAATTGCCTTTCTTTTCATGAAACGCACCTTTAAACTCGGGGTCTTCATAGCGTTTTTGCCTGTCAATTTCGTGGGCCATGGCCTGGGCTTCTTCAAAAGGCGTTTCGGCTATTTCAATTTGTTTGGGTAGCTTCCTTACCGGGATTTTTTCGCGGATGATCTTTTCAATTTTATCGATGTGGTATTTCTCCGCATCGGTTACCAATGTAATGGCTTTGCCTTCCTGAAAGGCGCGGCCTGTCCTTCCGGTGCGATGCACATAATCTTCATAGACGATCGGCACATCAAAATTAATTACATGCGAAACATTCGTAACATCAATACCGCGTGAGGCCACATCGGTGGAAACCAGGATGCGCAGCTTACCTTCCTTAAATTCATTCATCGCATTTATGCGGCTGTTCTGCCCTTTATTGGAATGCACCACACGCACAGGGCCAAGCTTTTTCCGTTCCAGGAATCGAAACACATTGTCGGCCACTTCTTTGGTGCGCGTAAAAATCATTACGCGGCTAAGCTCATCTGTTTGGGTAAGCAGGTATTCCAGAAAGTTGATTTTAGTCAGCGCATTCGGCACGTGGTATAACTCCTGCTCTATTTTTACGGCAACCGTTGCCTGCGGTGTTACCTCCACGCGCACGGGGAAATCGAGAAACTCCTGTGCCAGCCTTTCTACTTTTTGCGGGAACGTAGCCGAGAACAAAATGTTCTGCCGCTTCTGCGGAATCACTTCAAAGATCTTTCGCAGTTGCGGCATAAAGCCCATATCCATCATGCGGTCGGCCTCATCCAATACCAATGTTTTGATTTGCTTTACCGGCAACTCGTTTCGCTGGTATATTTCCATAAAGCGGCCCGGTGTAGCGATCAGCAAATCAACCCCGGCTTGTATTTTCTCAATTTGCGTTTTCGGGCCTATGCCTCCGTAAATTTCTACCACACGTAAATCGGTGTATTTAGCAAAAGCACGGGCATGTTCAGCTACCTGTATTACCAGCTCTTTGGTAGGTACGAGAACAAGCGCACGCGCATCGTTACCCTGCGCATATCTTATTTTTAATAATACCGGCAATAAATACGCTGCCGTCTTTCCCGTTCCGGTTTGGGCAATGCCGATAACCTGCTGACCGCCTGAGATTAACGGAATGCATTTTTGCTGTATCCCGGTTGGGGCACGAAATCCTACATCTGCAACAGCATCCAGCAGTTGCTTATTCAATTTAAAGTCAGTCCAGTCGGCCGCGCTGCTCATTAACCTGTATCTTTACACAGAACTTTACAAGGTAATGAACTCTACGGTAATCACGAATGCTAAAATTGTAAACGAGGGCAGGATCACAGAAGGTGATGTGCTGATTAAAGGGCAACGCATTGAAAAAATTGCCAGCTCTGTTTCCACCCAACATGCTACAGTAGTGGATGCCAACGGAAAGCTATTAATGCCCGGAGCAATTGATGACCAGGTGCATTTTCGTGAGCCGGGCCTTACACACAAAGCCACCATTCAAACCGAAGCCCGCGCGGCTGTGGCCGGAGGCGTTACCAGCTTTATGGAAATGCCCAATACGGTGCCGCCTGCGTTTACCCAACAACTGCTTGAAGAAAAATACCAGGTTGCTTCGCGCAGCTCGCTTGCCAACTATTCTTTTTTTATTGGCGCTTCCAACGATAACATAGCAGAAGTTTTGAAAACCGACATCACGAAAGTGTGCGGCTTAAAAATTTTTATGGGATCATCAACCGGCAACCTGCTGGTGGATAATCCGACCGTGCTGGAAAGCTTTTTCGCTCGCTTCCCTTCGCTTATTGCCACGCACTGCGAAGACGAGCCCACCATCCGGAAAAACACAGCCGACTTCAAGGCTAAGTATGGCGATGATATGCCCGTAAAATATCATCCGCTTATTCGCAGCGAGGAGGCTTGCTACAAATCATCTTCCTTTGCGATTGACCTGGCCATGAAACACGGCACACGCCTGCACATTCTGCATATTTCAACAGCGAAAGAAACACACCTGTTTGATAACACCATTCCGTTAGCGCAAAAGAAAATTACTGCGGAAGCCTGCGTACATCATTTATGGTTTAATGATGCTGATTATGACAGGCTGGGTATGTGTATCAAATGGAACCCTGCTGTTAAAACCCGCCACGATCAGCAGGAGATTTTCAATGCTGTGCTGGACGACCGGATTGATGTAATTGCCACTGACCATGCGCCACATACTATTGAAGAAAAGCAAAACACATATTTCAATGCCCCTTCGGGCGGGCCTCTGATTCAGCACAGCTTAGTGGCCATGCTGGAATTTTATCACCGGAAAAAAATCGGCCTCGAAAAAATTGTGCAGAAGATGGCCCACAACCCGGCTATCCTGTTCCAGGTTCAGGAGCGGGGATTTATCCGCGAGGGCTACTTTGCCGACCTGGTATTGGTTGACCTCAACAAACCCTGGACAGTGAGTAAGGAGAATATTTTTGCCAAATGCGGCTGGTCGCCATTTGAAGGAAGTACGTTTCAATCTTCTGTAACCCACACCTGGGTTTCCGGTAACCTGGCTTATACCGATGGTAAATTCAATCCGCAAAAAGCTGGCGAACGGCTGCTCTTTAACCGGAAATAAAAAAGGCCCGGAACACAGGGCCTTTTGGGGTGAAAGACGGGGCTCGAACCCGCGACCCCCAGAATCACAATCTGGTGCTCTAACCAACTGAGCTACATTCACCGTTTTCCCAATCGTTTCCGATTGGGGACTGCAAATTTAGCTGCCTGCCTTTTAAAATACAAAAATCATTTTTGATGACACTGTAATCACGCTCAATCGCAGCTATAAACCTGGCCGGGGCAATGCTTTTTTTATTTTTTTGAATAAGTTTAATCCATGATTGGCTGGAGCAGCTTGAAGAACCTTCCTCTGGAAAAGAAAGTACGTGTGCTGTATGAACATGCTGCATTTGTTATGGCTATTCGTTATTACAAGCACAAGATCAACCTTTACCTGTTGGGTAAGGATTATATCGAAGTGTTTGTAAACCACAAGCACGCTTCTATAGACAAGATCAGCTTGCTGGATCCGCAACACTCCCGGATGAAATTCTACTCCGATCAGATCAAGCTGCCGGCATTGAAATAAAAAACCCCGGTTAAAGACCGGGGCTTATTATCAGTCAGAATACTTTTTATTAAGCCGTAGCGGCAGAAGAAGATTCTTCCAGCTTTACCTGGGCCTTAAGGACAACCGTCTTGCGGGCTTTGTAACCGCAATAGCTGCATACATAATGTTTCATGATCTCGCCTTCTTCAGTTGCTGTAGGCTGCTTAACTATTTCCTCACGATTTACTTTAAAGGTTTGATAGTTACACTCCGGGCACTGGATGGCATGCAGGTGGCCTGCATATTTTTCAATCTGCTTGTAGCCGGTTTCTTCATCCAGCCATACATCGTAGTCAACTGAGTATACGTTTTCCTCTGCGATCATACCCTCATCCAGGTGGGCATCTTCTTCTTCTTCGCTCAGCAGCTTCATAGGCTTGCCGGTTTTCGGAGAAATCCGGGGCTTGTAGCGTAAAACTTTCAGGCGTCTTTCAATAAAGAAAGGGTAATAAAATTTAAGCAGGTTCTGAATGACCACCGCTACCAGAATACCCATCATGATGGTGGTAAACACCCGCACAAAAATCCAAAGCGTGGTAAGCTCTACTACATTGGCATTTACAAAAAAGCATCCTCCGATAACCAGCACGATGGTGGCAACCCACAAAGTTTTGATCTCATGGCGGTTAATAAAGTCGTACTTGTTCTTGCTGCCGCTGAGTACGGTCAGCCTTATAAAATAGCCAAGTATAATCAGGATGCCGACAGCCCAAAAGCCTAACGCCAGGTTGAGCGCCAGGTTGTTCCATGCATCATACTGGTGAGGGTTTACAATGGATTCTGAATCTTGCATTGTGGTAAAGAGTTTATGGGTTTATTCTATTGTTTTGCTATTGGTAAACTTCTCTTATACTATTCCAAAGGTTCAAATATAAATGCAATAAGGCACAATTTAGATGGATTGGCCGAATTTTCAAAAGCTATGAAACCAACTAAGGGGGCTGAATTGAGCGATTTCAGGCAAAAAGAATATTGCCTCTCAAACCTTTTCTATAAAATATTGACTTTCAGCGTGTTTTTGAACCCACACCGCACAACCTAACGATGGTTCACCGGCACTTCTAAAAAGTTTTTAACGGCAGCAATTATTCCGGTTACATCCATACCGCATTCCCGGTGGAGCTCTAATGGGTCGCCATGCTCTACAATACGATCCGGAATGCCCAATCTTGTTACTTGTGCGCGGTACTGGTGGTCTGCCATAAACTCCAACACGGCACTGCCAACTCCTCCCTGGATGCACCCATCTTCAATCGTAATCACTTTGGAAAAACGGCTGAACACATCGTGCAGCAGCTCCTCATCAAGCGGCTTGACAAACCGTAGATCAAAATGAGCCGGACGAATTCCATTTTTCCCCAAAACTTCACAAGCTTCAACCACATAATTACCAATATGACCAAAAGAGAGAATGGCCACATCTTCACCATCCCGGATCATCCGGCCTTTTCCAATTTCAATCTCCTGGAATGGCGTACGCCAGTGGGGCATCACACCCTGCCCGCGGGGGTAGCGTATTGAAAATACTTGTTCGGTACGAGGCAATTGTGCTGTAAACATCAGGTTACGCAGCTCCTGCTCGTTCATGGGCGCTGCCACAATCATATTGGGTATACACCGGAAATAGGCAACATCATAAGCACCGTGGTGCGTAGGGCCATCGGCACCGGCAAAGCCGGCACGATCAAGGCAGAAATTTACCGGCAGGTTCTGAATGCACACATCATGAATTACCTGGTCGTATGCGCGCTGCATGAACGAGCTGTAGATATTACAGAACGGCACAAGCCCCTGCGTGGCCAGCCCGGCTGAAAATGTAACCGCATGTTGCTCGGCAATGCCCACATCAAAAGCCCGGTCGGGCATTTCCTTCATCATAATGTTCAGGGAGGAACCGGATGGCATAGCCGGGGTTATCCCTACTATTTTTTCATTCTGGCGGGCCAGCTCTACCAGCGTGTGGCCAAACACATCCTGGTATTTTGGCGGCTGCGGTATTTCATGTACTTTTTTATAGATCTCTCCCGTGATCTTATCAAATGTGCCGGGCGCATGCCAGGTAGTGGCATTACCTTTTTCGGCAGGGCCATACCCCTTACCCTTCACAGTAACACAGTGCAGGATTTTGGGGCCTTTTATGGCTTTCAGATCATTTAATATCGCTACGAGGTGATCTACATCATGCCCGTCCACAGGCCCGAAATACCGCAGGTTAAGCGCCTCAAACAGGTTGCTCTGGCTGAGCAACGTGCTCTTGATGCCATTCTCAACCTTAGAAACAATTTCCTGTGCGTTTTTGCCGAAGGTAGATAGCTTCCCAAGCATCTTCCACACGTCATCCTTTAACCGGTTGTAGGTGCGCGATGTGGTTATATCAGTCAGGTAATCTTTAAGGGCGCCTACATTGGGATCGATCGACATGCAGTTATCGTTAAGGATGATCAGCAGGTTGGTGTCTGAAACCCCCGCATGATTCAGCGCCTCAAAGGCCATACCGCCTGTAAGGGCGCCATCACCAATTACAGCTATATGCTGCTTCTCGCCCAGCCCCTGGTATTTGGAAGCCACCGCCATACCCAGCGCAGCCGAAACTGAAGTGGATGAATGGCCGACACCAAAAGTATCGTACTCGCTCTCTTTCCTTTTCGGGAACCCTGAAATGCCCTTGTAAACCCGGTTGGTATGAAATGAATCTCTCCGGCCGGTTAAAATTTTATGACCATACGCCTGGTGGCCCACATCCCACACCAATTGATCGTGAGGGGTATTAAACACGTAATGAAGCGCCACGGTAAGCTCAACAACCCCCAGGCTGGCGCCAAAATGACCTCCGTAAACCGAAACGTTATCAATAATGAACTGACGCAGCTCTTCGCAGACCTGCACTAATTGTACCGGGTCAAGCTTTTTCAGGTCTTTCGGACTGTTAATCTGGGTAAGTAGTTTACCGGGCGTAATCAGCATCGGGTGTCGGATTGGGTACGATTATATCTTAAACAACCATACCGGGTAACTGTTCAAATCGGTTTTAAAAGTAACATTTAAATCGCAAATGTAGTGAATTACAGGCCGGTGGGGGCTTTGTGGTTAGTTTGCGGATAAATATTCCTTCCAGTAGCCAAACCTGGCTATTTTTGCAGTCTTTCTTTTAGCATGACTATGGAGCAGGAGCAATTTGAAATTCGCTTACCCTTGTTTGAAGGTCCGTTCGACCTGCTGTTGTTTTTTATCGAGCGCGATGAATTAGATATTAATGATATTCCGATCTCCAAAATCACCAACGATTTCCTCGAGTACATCCGCAGGCTCGAAACCCTGAACGTGGAAGTGGCCAGCGAGTTTATCTTAGTGGCGGCAACGCTCATGCGTATCAAATCCAAAATGCTATTGCCACGTCCGCAATTAGACGAGCAGGGCAATGAAATTGATCCGCGCGAAGAGCTGGTGAAGCACCTGCTGGAATATAAGAAGTATAAGTCGGTAGTAGACCAGTTCCATAAGATGGAAGAAGCCGAGCTGATGAAAGAAAAGCGCGGCAACCTGGTAAAAGAGCTGAAGGCCCTGGCCGAAAGCACTAATGTAGAAGCCGAGCTACAGGATGTAGACCTCTTCAAGCTGCTTACCGTTTTTGAAAAAGTGCTGAAGCGGGCCGAAGAAGAAAAAAACAAGCCTGTTCACCAGATAATTCAATACCCGTTTACCATTGAAGGGCAGAAAGAAATGATTTTGAATGCAGTAACCGTAAAGGAGCGCGTATCGTTTGTAGAGCTGCTGGAAACAGCCCCTACCCGCATCGGGTTAATCTTCAATTTCCTTTCTGTGCTGGAGCTCCTGGCTACAGGCTATCTGACCATACAAGTGGGCGAAGGGTACAACAACTTCTGGGTTATGAAGCGGGAAGAAGAGGTTAAAGCCAAAACCGAAACTGCTGCTGAATAGTCTTATTTCAGCAAATCACCGCTCAGTCTTAACAACTCGGTTTCGGCTACCTTGGCCAGATAGCGGGCGTTAATCAACCGGTTATAGGCGTCTTCCAGGCTTTGCTGGGCCGTGCGTTGCTCAATAAAGGTGCTTACACCGCGCTTAAAGCTTTCCATGGCAATCATGGCGTTTTCTTTCGCCAGTAAAATGTTCTCTTCCTCTATCAGTAAAACCTTGCGGGCATTGTCGTAATTCACGTAAGCGTTATGCACCGAGGTATTGATTACGGCACGTTGCTGATCGTATAGCAGGTTTTGCCTGTTAAAATTTATCTGGGCCTGCTGCACATTTCTGCGGGTAACAAAATTGTTAAGAATAGGAACACCTACTGTAAAGCCATAATTGTAACCACTGCTGCGGTTGGTAAGCGCCATAAAGGGGTTAATCAGCTTCTGGTTATCCGTAAAGGAATAATTGTATGCCGCCCCAAAAGAAACCGTAGGAAAATATTCCCCGAAGCGTTCCCGGTATTGCAAATGCGCCACCGACATATCCTGGCGGATGGATTGCAGCAGAAAGTTTTTGCTTTCAATGTTACCGGCAATTTCCTCCCGGGTGATCTGCAGGTTGATCTCTATGGAATCCGATACTTCAAACAGGGCGGGCAGCTTCATGCCTACCAAAACATTAAGCTGGTTTTTAAGCTGTTCAATAGCCGTTTGCTGGTTGATGAATTGCGTACGTTGCGCATTCAGATCCAGCTTGGCCTGCAATAGCTCTTGCTTAATGCCTGCCCCAACCGAAAGCTTCCGGTCGGCCAGGCGCACCCGCTCTTCGTTTAATAACATTAATTCTTCAAGCGCCTTAAGCTGCTGCTTTTGCTGAATAATATTGTAGTAGTTGGTAATCACCTGGGCAATCGTGTTTACCATCTGGTTCTTCACATTGATTTCGCCCTGCCGCTCCATTTCGGCCAGGCGTTCGCGGGTAGCAAACATGCGTGCCCCATCGAACAACAACCAGTTTAATTGCACCCCGGCAGTAATGTTGTTCGATTCAGCCTTGCCGCTGTTGTTACGCGAAGCATCCTGAAACTCCAGCTTTTGATTGTTATTGTTCCAGGTAGTGGATGCCGCTCCATTTAGCTGGGGCAGAAATCCTCCCACCGCAAAATCGTTATCGGTTGTGGCTGCCTCCCATGCATTTTTGGAAAGACGCACGTCATATCCGCTTTCTAATGCGAGCGCAACCACTTCATCCAACAAAACCTTTTTCTGAGAATACGCTGAAGTAACTGAACTAAAAGCCACAAAAGCGGCAATAATACTATGCTTCATAGGCAAGCTCTGGTTTTTGCAAGGGCACGGTAAGCGGTTCGTCAAGCGGGTTGTGCCTGCGTTGCCGCGACAAATACGTGTACATAGCCGGGATAACAAACAAGGTTAGAATGAGCGAAAAGATTACCCCCCCCACAATTACAATACCCAGTGGCTTGCGACTGGTTGAAGCCGCCCCCAGTGACAGGGCAATCGGCAAACAGCCAAGCGCCATAGCCAGGCTGGTCATTAAGATAGGACGCAGGCGCAGGCGCGAAGCTTCCTGCACGGCTTCCATTCTTGATAATCCTTCTTCGCGTTTCTTGTTGGCAAACTCCACGATAAGAATACCGTTTTTGGTTACCAGCCCGATGAGCATAATCATACCAATCTGCGAGAATATGTTAAGGGTTTGTCCGAAAATCCAAAGCGAAATCAAAGCACCGCAGATGGCAAGCGGTACGGTAAGCATAATGGTAAACGGATCGATAAAACTTTCAAACTGGGCGGCCAGCACTAAGTAGATCAGCGCAAGCGCCAGCACAAAGGCAAAGGCTGTGTTCCCGGAACTCTCGGCAAAATCGCGCGATACACCGGAGAGCGAGGTTGTAAACGTATCGTCCAGCAATTCACCGGCAATTTGTTCCATGGCTTTAATGCCATCGCCCACGGTTTTACCCGGTGCAAGGCCGGCAGAAACAGTAGCTGATTTAAAGCGGTTAAAGCGATATAAGGTAGGCGGTGTGGTAGACTCTTCTATCGTAACCAGGTTATCGATCGAAACCAGCTCGCCTGAACGCGCACGCACATACAGGTTTTTCAGGTCAGCCGGATCATCGCGATTCGGTTTTGAAACCTGCCCCATTACCTGGTATTGTTTGCCTTCGCGGGTAAAATATCCGAAACGCAGGTTACTATAGGCCAGTTGCAAGGTTTGTGAAATATCCTGAACGCTTACTCCCAGTTGTGTCGCCTTCAGGCGATTGATCTGCACACGCAGCTCAGGTTTGTTAAACTTCAGATCCACATCTACTGTTTGCAGCACCGGGTGCTCATTGGCTGCGTTAAGCATTTTGGGCAGCACTTCTTTAAGCTTATCAAAGTTGTTATTCTGAATAACAAACTGCACGGGCTGACCGCCCCGCCTGTCCACCGATATAGTTTGTTCCTGGATGGCAAAGGCGCGGCCCTGCGGAAAGCTTCTCAGGCTGCGGCTTACGGCATCCACAACCTCCTGCTGCGAACGTGTACGCTGGTTCGGGTCTACCAAAGTAATACGAACAAACCCGGTGTTAACAGAGCCGCTACCGGTAAAGCCCGGTGCCGTTACCGAGAGCACTGTCCGGTGCTCAGGGACGGAATCAATTACAAAATCAACCATCTCGCGCACATAGTTGTCCATGTACTCAAAGGCTGTGCCCTCGGGAGCGCTGAGCTGCAGCCGAAACTGATTCCTGTCTTCAAGCGGGGCAAGCTCAGATTGAATGTTTACGCCAATGATATAGGTTATACCCAGGCAGGTTAGGATAATAGCAACAGCCGCCCAGCGCACCCGCATAAATTTGCCCAGCAATTTTTCGTAACCGCTCTCCATTTTTTCAAAGAAGGGTTCTGTTACCGTATAAAACCACGAGTGCTTATGCTTGCTGCGGGTAAGCTTTACACTTAATACAGGCGTAAGGGTAAGCGACACAAAACAGGAGATCAATACAGCGCCAGCTACCACTACACCAAACTCCGTAAACAAACGGCCTGTAAATCCCTGTAAAAATAGAATGGGCAGGAACACAATGGCCAGTGTGATGGAGGTAGAGATAACGGCAAAGAAAATTTCCTTGGAGCCTTCCAGCGCAGCCTGATATTTATTCATGCCGCTCTCTAATTTTTTATAAATGTTTTCTGTTACCACAATTCCATCATCCACCACCAGGCCCGTAGCCAGCACAATGCCCAGCATGGTAAGCACATTGATGGAGAACCCGCACAGGTACATGATAAAGAAGGTTGCCAGCAACGAAACCGGTATGTCGATGAGCGGCCGCAGGGCAATGAGCATATCGCGGAAGAACAAATAGATGATCAGCACCACCAGGCAAAAAGAAATGATCAGGGTTTCTTCCACTTCGAGGATAGAGCGCTTGATGAACACCGTCTGATCCATAGCGATATCCAGCCGGATATCATCCGGAACTTCTTTTTTGATTTGCGCCATGCGCTTGTAAAACTCGTTGGAAATGGAAACGTAGTTAGATCCCGGCAGTGGAACGATGGCCATACCCACCATAGCAATATTGCTTTCGCGCAAAATGGATTCTTCATTTTCCGGGCCTAACACCGCTTCACCTATATCGCGCAGGCGAATGTCGCTATCCGGTGAAGACTTGATGATCACGTTATTGAATTCTTCTTCTGTAAACAGCCTGCCGAATGTGCGCACGGTCAGCTCGGTGGCATTCCCCGCAATTTTTCCGGCAGGCAATTCAACGTTTTCGCGGTTAAGCGCCTGCTGCACATCCAGCGCGGTTAAGTTATAGGCGCTCAGCCTGGCCGGGTCAATCCAGATGCGCATGGCAAAACGTTTTTCGCCCCAGATCTGGATACCGCTTACACCGGGTATGGTTTGCAGGCGCTCAACCAGCACATTGTTGGCATATTCGGTAAGCTGAAGCGGGTTACGTAAGTTGCTCTGCACCGTCATGCTGATGATGGGCCCTGAGTTGGCATCGGCTTTTGAAACGGTGGGAGGGCTTTGCAGGTCATCGGGTAATTGCCGGGTAGCCTGCGAAACTTTATCGCGCACATCGTTGGCCGCAGCTTCGAGGTCAACCTCGAGGTTAAACTCGATATTAATGTTACTGCGCCCTACGCTGGAAGATGAAGTAATGTTTTTAATGCCGGCAATACCATTCACTGCCTTTTCCAGTGGTTCGGTTATCTGCGACTCAATGATATCGGCATTGGCGCCCGAATACGAAGTGCTTACGTTGATGATGGGCGGATCGATAGCCGGGTAGTCGCGCACGCCCAGCGCCTGGAATCCGATTATACCAAACAGCACCAGGATGATGTTCATGACGAACGCCAGTACCGGTCTTTTTAAACTTAACTCGGAAATATTCATGAGTCGGTTATTTAGATTGGTAACGAATTACTTTCCCGATTTTGATTTTTGCATTCGGACGAATAGCCATCAGGCCGGTTGTAACAACGGTATCGCCCGGCTTTAGGCCATTTAATATCTGAACATACACCGAATCGCGGATGCCTGTTTCCACTATTGTAAAGTTTGCGCTGTCTTTCCGGAAAAGAATTACCTGCTTATTGCGAATCTGCGGTAACACTGCCTGGGTAGGAATCATTAACGCGCTTGAGCTGCTTCCTAACTGGAGCTGAACTTTTGCAAACACACCCGGCACAAGCTCCGGGTGCCCTGAACTGACCAACGCACGAATGCGCAGGGTACGGGTAGCCTGATCTACGCCACTTTCGGTAGCGATTACAGCAGCCGAGTGATCGCGGCCTCCACCATCAACCCGAAAGGTTATTTTGCTGCCCGCCTTCACTTCTTTTGCATACTTCTCCGGGATAGCGAATTCCAGCTTAAGCTGATCGACCTGGCGAATGGTGGTTACAATATCTGTGGGGGACAGATACGATCCTAAGCTGATGTTACGCAAGCCCACCCTGCCCTGGTAAGGTGCACGAATCTCCGTCTTTGAAATTGCTATTTCCGTAGACTCAATGTCAGCCTTCAGGTTTTCCACGCCCAGGCGGCTGAGGTCATACTCCTGCTGGCTGATACCATTAATGGCTAACAATTCGCGCAAACGCTCTTCACTCTTGATCGCGATCTCCAATTGCACCTGGAGCTTTTTAAGTGTGGCCTGCAAATCCTGGTCAAATAACTTTACCAGGAGCTCTCCCTTTTTTACTGTAGTGCCTTCCTGGATATTCAGCTTAATCACCCGGCCACTTACTTCTGTCCGGATCTGGGTTTCCTCTGCTGGCAACAAAGAGCCCGGAACTTCAATCTTGTCGCTTACATTTTGTGGCGTTACCAGGAATCCATCCACAACCAACGGACCCGTATTGCGGTTTGCTGCCGGCAAAGTTGTTGCTTTCTTATCGCATGCAACCGCCAGGAAAATAACACCCAGCAGAACCAGGAAACGATTGAACGAAAAACTCATATTCAAATTAATGGGGACAAGTAAAAATTATACCGTGAATTGTTTATGAAGCGAAAGCACCTGTGGCACAAGCAATACGTTTTCATCATTTACAACTACATAATCTGCTCTTTCTATTTTTTCAGATTCCTGCATTTGATTACGGATTATTTCCTGTATTTGTTGAAGACTTCGATGCGGATCCCGTTTCAACACCCGCTGCACCCGGATAGTTTCCGGTGCCGTTACTACAACTACGCTATCCAAAACCTTATACGATCCTGACTCGAACAGGAGAGCTGCTTCTTTTAACACATATTTAACATTTGTATGCCTGCTCACCCACTGCTCATAATCCAAAGCCACCCGCGGATGCACCAGCTCATTTAATCGTTTCAGCTTTTCGGTTTGATTAAAAACAGCATCAGCCAGGTATTTTCTGTTAAGAGCACCCCTCTCATCGTACGACAAAACTCCGAATTCTTTTTTGATTGCATCGACCAGTATTCCGTCAGTGGTCATTACCATTTTCGCTCGGCTGTCGGCATCGTATGTAGGTACACCTAATGCATTGAAAATTTTACACACCAGGCTTTTGCCTGAACCGATACCACCGGTAATTCCAATTTGCAGCGGCTTGTTCATGCGCCATTTAAAAACTTACCTCCACCGAATCTATGGTTACCAATTCTGCACCTTCCGGCACTCCGTTTATTGCCGGCAGCAGGCGGTGTGTGCCGCTTGGCTTGTCTTTCAAATCAATTCGGGCAAGCCGTTGCCTGAGCTCCGCCTCGATGCGTTCGCGATGCGTCCTGGCCACGCGAAACTCTACCCGTGCGCTATCTATCGAAAATATCCTGACCGACTTCGGAAGATTAATTACTTCAACCGGCATATTTAACGAGAAGGTTTCCATAGCGCCCACCTCGAACGAAACTATAACGTGAGTTGGCGTAATATTCAACTGCAATGAGTCGGGTAATACAATCGGAACTTCACCCCTGTAGTTTTCATCCAGCCTAAGGCGGGGTACTTTTACCCGGATTACATCAGGTATACGATGAAGCACACTGCGCGGACCGATTAGCCGGGCGGAGTCAGGCAACACAACCACCGGGCTGATACGCCCAAACCCTTCCCGATACCAGACTTCGGTAAGATCAGGCGCCAGCCTGAACATGTGGGTATCGCGCTCATCGAACTGAACGCGGAGCGTATCACTTACCACATGATTAATCGTTAAGCCATTGAGCTGTGCAGCAAGCAGGGGAGCCAACGTGCTGCCCGGTATTTTTTTCACTTCAAGCGGACGCTCAATAGTAAGTGTTAGTGCCTGCAAGCTTATTCCAATACTCTTCCGGAATAAATCCCAACCATTGCCGCTTACATTCAGCTTCAGCTCATTCGGCAAATCTTTTATCGGTATAAACCGGCTTTCGTTGTACGCTACCTGGAGCGGGAATCTTATTTCGGTAGCATAATTTTTATTGAACGCATTAAAAAGCCAGAAGACGGCCGCTGCCAGGACGCACAGCGATACCGCCTTCCAGTTTGTCCGGTTAAATTGAAAGAGATTGACCAATAGCTTTACCACGCCCATACTCTTACCGGAGTTTAATGTTTTTCAGCAACTCAGGCAGTCTTTTTACCTGCAGCCGCTTTAGATGATTCCATTGAAACCGCTGACTTGGAGAACTTCAGCCTTCCGCCACGCTCTACTTCAATAATGAACGTATCGTCTTCTATTTCGGCAATACGGCCGTGAAGCCCGCCAATGGTTACCACGTAATCGCCTTTCTTAATTTCTTCTGTAAACTTCTTCTGGTCTTTTGCCTTTTTCTGCTGGGGCCTGATCATAAAGAAATAAAACACGGCAATAATGGCCCCCATAAAAAGAAGCTGCGTGGTTAGTCCGCTGCCTCCCGGTTGTTGCGCCTGCGCTAAAATCGAGTATATCATATCTTAAATTTTGGGCCGCTAAGTTACCCATTAAAAGAAACATCCCAAACCAAGCGGCCCGGGACGTTCCTTGATGCTGTTATCGTTTTATTATTTCACAGGGCCGTTGGCACCGTCAGGCTTGGGGGTAACCATTGCCTTAAAGCGAAGGGTTGTAACCTTGGGCCAGGTGTTGGCTGTTATGGTAATGGTTTTATTGTTGATACCGGGCTTGCCCCCGCTGTCAAACTCTGCTGTAACTTCTCCCGTACCACCTACCGGAATAGGCTCCTGCGACCATTTGGGCACTGTACATCCGCAAGAAGGTTGTGCGCTTTGAATAATAAGCGGAGCTTCTCCCGTATTCTTCACCTTATATACATAAGTAACTTTCTGTCCTTCGGTAATGGTACCAAAGTCATGCTCAATCTTTTCGAACTGCGCTACAGGAAGCGGGCCTTCAGGTTTTTCTTCGGGTGCAGCGGTTGCTGCATCGGGGGTAACGGATGGCGTAGTCGCTCCTTTGTTTCCTTCAATCTGGGCCAACCGGCTTTCCAGCTCGGCAATTCTTTTCTCGGCAGCACGGTCGTTGCAGCTCATCATCACAACCACCAGGGCCAGCGCTGTCATTACTCTGAATGTGATTTTCATATTACTGTTTAATTTAGTTACGGTTCAGGTTTCAAAATTAGGTTGTTAAAACGGGTAAAGATCGGCCTTCCGGCAGATTAACATATCATTAACTGTTCTTGTTTCCGCGAATCTGCTCTAGCAGCTCATCCACATCATCCAGCAGGCGCTGGGCTTTGTCCTTGGCTTCCGAAACCACTTTCTGACCCTGCGATTTTGCCTCGGTAGTAAGGGGTGTTTCCTTACCCGACACCAGGTCGGCCAGGAAGTCTTCCAGCATTTTTTTGTACTTATCTAACTGGAAAGAGAGCTTCTCACGGGTGCTTGAACCCTTATCGGGCGCATACAGCACACCCAGGATTGCACCTGCTGCCGCCCCGGCCAAAAAAGCCATTAACGCATTACTTCCTTTTTTACCCATAATTCAGTTTTTAGGAACCGTAAAGATAAAATTTAAGCGCCTTTTTTCAACGTCTTACTTGTTATCAATAAGGCCACGCCCGCTCTTTTTAATGGCCCCGGAATCTTTCATGGATTTGGACATTACATCCAGAATACCATTTATAAACTGGCGGCTTTTGGGGGTACTGTATTCTTTTGTAAGCTCAATGTACTCATTAATGGTAACCTTAACCGGTATATTGGGAAAGCTCACCATCTCGGCCAGCGCCATTTCCAGGATAATGCGATCTGTCAGGGGCAGACGGTCTACTTCCCAGTTGCGCGTATTTTGGGCAATCAGCTGCTTGTATTTTTCGTCCAGCTCAATGGTATTGGTAAATAGTTTATTTACAAAAAGCTTATCGTCTTCCCAATCCAGCGAAAGCTTTTGCAGCGTAAACTCGCTCCCGTTAAACGACTTAATGGTTTTATCCACTAAGCTTTTGATGATCTCGCGGTCTTCAGCCCAGCGAATGTCTTCGGCTTCAAAAAAATCGTTAATCGGCCCGGCACCCAAAATGCGTTTGCGCACGAGGTGTTTGATAATTGCCTTCTGATCGTCAGGCGTGGGTTTCCGGCCGGCAATGTATTCCTGGTAATCGTTATCCTCCTTGATTACTTCTTTAAACCAGCTGCGCACACTGTCCTTATGTTTTTGCCATAGGCTACCGGTCTTCAGCAAAGCGGCTGTCAGCTCGGCATGACTGCTGATGGCCGTGATTAGCGGATGGTTGGCAAAGTGCGAATGATCTACCTTTTTTTCGGCTGCTGCCAGGGCTGCAAACTCGGTAAGCAGGCTTAGCACGCTATGATACAAGCCCGTAAGCTTCTCTATCTCGATTATAATGTTTTTGGAAAGAAACGACTGGTCTTTTTTTACCTGCTTGTTAAACAGCTCCAGGGCATCTTCCACGGCACTGCTGATCCTGGGGTCGGGGCTTTCTTCTGTCTCTTTGCCTTTATATTTCTTTTCAAAAAGCTGCATAGCCACTTTTTTCTGCTTACGCAGCAGCTCTTTATCCTGCGGCTGCATGGAATTAAGATCGGGCTGAAATCTTTCGTCTATTAAATCGTGGGCCAGCAGGTGATTGGCTTCCTTGCATTGCCCGAAAGCAAAAAGGCTTTGCATGATTTTAATGCGGAGTGTGCGTCTGTTAAGCATGACGAAAGAACGTTTTGATGGTCGCAAAAGTACATAACAGTCGTTAAACAGGGAAACCAAAGATTACCTACTTTTGCCGGATCGAAAAAAGTAAAACCAATAAAGGGCAGAAAACGTTGTAGAGTAATTTGCCCTACACCAGGATGAAAGAACTCAAGTACCTGAACAAATACCTGCTGAAGTACAAGTGGCACATGATCCTGGGGCTGCTGTTCGTGATTATCAGCAACGTATTTCAAATTGTGCCGGCCCAGATGGTTCGCCATTCTATCGACCTGGTGGTGGATAACATCCGGGTGTACGGTTCTTTCGAGCGCTCAGCCCTGCAGGGCGACTTCTTCAAAATTTTTTCACGCGGCATTTTACTCTATGCCGTGCTGATCTTAGTTATGGCTTTGCTGCGCGGGGTGTTTCTCTACTTTGTACGGCAGACTTTAATTGTGATGAGCCGCCTGGTTGAGTACGATCTGAAAAATGAAATCTTTGAGCACTATCAATCCCTGCCGCTAAGCTTTTACCGCAAAAACAGTACGGGCGATTTAATGAACCGCATCAGCGAAGACGTGGGCCGCGTGCGCATGTACCTCGGGCCGTCTATTATGTACGGCATGCAGCTTATCACGCTGTTTGTCATGCTTATCCCGGTTATGTTTCACATCAGCCCCAAGCTAACCTGGTATGCATTAATTCCGCTGCCCCTGCTGTCCATCAGTATTTTCTATGTCAATAACATTATCGAATACAGGTCTGAGCAAATTCAAAAAAGCCAATCGCGGCTAAGCACCTTTGTACAGGAAGCTTTCTCAGGAATACGGGTATTAAAATCCTTTACCCGCGAAAATGAGTCGGTTCAGAATTTCGCCCACGAAAGCGGGGAGTATAAAAATCAATCGCTGAAGCTTACGCGGGTGCAGGCCTTGTTTTTCCCGCTTATTATGGGACTGATCGGGTTAAGCACGATGCTTACCGTATATGCCGGCAGCGTGGAAGTGATTAACGGTACGCTTACGTTTGGCCACATTGCCGAGTTTATTATTTATGTAAACCTGTTAACCTGGCCGGTAACCTCGTTAGGCTGGACGAGCAGCTTGGTAAAACGGGCGGAGGCTTCACAAAAACGGATCAATGAATTTCTGAAGAGCTGCACCGATATTATTTCTGTTAAAAATGACGTTCGGGAAATTGCCGGTAAGGTAACGTTCGATCACGTATCGTTTGTTTATCCTGATACGGGCATCCAGGCGCTGAAAGATATTTCATTCAGCATACAGCCGGGCGATTCGCTTGCTATAATCGGAACCACAGGATCCGGCAAGAGCACCATCGCCAACCTGATCAGCCGGCTGTTTGATGTTACCGAAGGTGAAGTGCGGATCGATGATATTCCGATCAAAGATTACAACCTGAACAGCCTGCGCAGCCAGGCGGGCATTGTACCCCAGGAAGTTTTCCTGTTCAGCGACACGATTTACCATAACATTGGTTTTGGCCTGGAGCAGGCCACAGAGGAAAAAATTATCCAGGCCGCAAAAGATGCCGATGTGTACCATAATATAATTGCATTTCCGCAAGGATTCCATACACGTGTGGGCGAGCGTGGCATTACCCTTTCGGGCGGGCAGAAGCAGCGTGTTTCCATTGCACGGGCCATTGTGCGCGAACCAAAAATTTTGGTGCTGGATGACGCGCTTTCGGCTGTGGACACCAAAACCGAAAACACCATTCTCAACAGCATGAAAAAAATCATGCAGGGCCGCACGAGCATTATTATTTCGCACCGGGTTTCATCGGCCAAGCTGGCTAATAAAATAATCGTGCTGGACGAAGGCAGCATAGTTGAAACCGGCACACATGACGAGCTGATTGCCGCACCGGGCGCTTACCGCGAGTTGTATGAAAAGCAAATGCTGGTAGATGAGGTGGCTGAGTAGCATTAAGACGTCTGACACTTTCAAAGTGTCCTGACGTCTTTGTAAACCGCAAAGTCGCAGAGCCGCTAAGGCAACAACACTCCGCTTATCTCCTGAAGAAATTATAGCGTACACCCAACCCGCCAAAGCCGCGAACAGTGGCCGGCCTGTCGGCTATTTCGAGGAACAAGCTGGTTTCACCAAAAACAGTCATGGGCACATCCTGAAAAGTATATTCCAGCCCGATAATGCCTTCGGGGCCAAGGTCTATATCATTTATTATATCTCTTCCGGCTGCAAAAGGCGCCTCACGATTCTGAAACCGGTACTGAACCTTCGCAGCCTTTAGCACGGCTCCGCCACCCCAGTACCATTCTAATTTTCCTTCCATGTTTTCTACGGGAATATTATAGTGAAACAAGTATCGCGCCTGCAGGTATAACGTACTTTGCACCGTGTGATTCTGATAGCGGTAATTATCGTACCGCGGATATTCTTCAAATGAATTAATGTAATAGGTATTATTCCAGTTGGCCGGCACGGAACCAATACCAAGCTCGATGGCGTGTGTTTTGCCAAAATACTTTTTATAGCTCACACTCATCGGGTCGCCCAGCCGCAAGCCCACACCTTGCTTTTGCGCAAATGTTGCTGTGGAAACAATCAACAAAATGAGGAATCCTAAACGCTTCATAACAGTTTCAGATTTGATTTTTTACATGAGTTTAAGTTTACCCGGGTTGCTGAAAAACAACGCTGTAAAAACATCAAATGTTATACCCGCTAAAATGGAGCTGTAAAATCTGCCGTTAGAATACGTAGCGTAATCCCACACCGCCCTGAAAACGCTGATAGCCAGGGTCGAGCAGCACATCGGTAAACCACTCGATTTCGATGAATGCCGAAATGGGCAATGAAAAATAGGAATATTCAAAACCCAGCACGCCTACCGGGCCATAGGTAAACCGGTCGCGGGTAAACTTACGCAGGTTGCTTTCCTGCGATGGGCCTGTATCCTCATACAAATAATCATAGGTAAGCCTTGTGCTGCGCCATTGCCAGCCCAGGCCGGCATAAAATTGCAGCCCTTTTGAAATTTTCCCGGCATCCCACTGGTACAGGAACTTGGCTTCGAGGAACCAGTCGCTGTTGGCCTTATGCGAGAGATAGGAAATAGACTGAACATCGCTTAATGAATCGGGCAAATACGTTTCAAATGCATTGCGATAGTATTTATTATAAAGCCCGCTCGCAGCCTTGCCGCCATCGGCAGCAAAAGCCCAGTTTTTGTTAGGATAAAATTTATAGGTAAGCGCCAGCGGGTCGCCCATTTTAAAACCGATACCCTGGTACGGGTACTGGCTGGTTTCAAAAATAGGGCACACGATTTTCGCCTTGCTGCGGCTTACGGTGGGCTGCCGGAACGTGGCGCTTTTAACACTCTTCCGTACCTGCCCGTGGCACATAATTGCCCCGGTGAGTAAGCTTAAAAACAAAAAGAAAGTCGCTTTTTTTAAACGCATTAGAGCAAATATAACTCTTTTGCGGACACCAAAGGGTAAGCGGTAGATTTCGGGGGTTGAACGCTAAACTACCTCTTTGTACTGCATTTTGTGAAGCTGGGCATAAAGGCCATCGGCACCCAGCAAGTCTTCATGCGTGCCGCTTTCCCTGATTTCTCCTTTCTCCAGCACGAGGATTTTATCGGCACGTTGAATAGTGGAAAGCCGGTGTGCAATTACTATAGAGGTACGGCCTGTCATCATTTTCGATATCGCCTCCTGTATCATTTCTTCCGTTTCACTATCTACCGATGAAGTAGCTTCATCCAGCACTAATATTTTAGGATCGTACACCATGGCCCGGATAAACGATAGCAACTGTCTTTGTCCTACCGACAACGTAGAGCCCCGTTCCATCACATTATAATCCAGGCCGCCCGGCAGCCGGTCAATAAACCTGCGCGCACCCACCAGGTCGGCCGCATGCAGAATCATATCATCGGTAACACCCGGGTTCCCCAGTGTAATGTTGTTGCGAATAGAATCGGAAAAAAGAAACACATCCTGCAGCACCACCCCGATATTTTTGCGAAGCGCGGCTATATCATAATCTTTAATGTCAACACCATCTACTTTAATCTCACCCCGGTTGATTTCGTAAAAACGATTAAGCAGGTTAATGATGGATGATTTGCCCGCACCCGTGGCGCCTACCAGCGCTATGGTTTCGCCCGGCTTAATTTCAAGGTTAACATCTTTCAGCACATAATCCTGCTCGTTGTAAGCAAACCACACGTGGTTGAAGCTTACGCTACCTGTAACGTGATCGGGGTTGTGCGTTCCGTTGGTTACCACATCGGTGTTATCGTCCAGCAGGCTAATGATGCGCGATGAGCTGACCACACCCATTTGCAACGTATTGTACCGGTCGGCAATCATGCGAATGGGGCGAAAGAACATTTGAATGAACATAATGAAAGCCGTGAGTGTACCGATGGTAATACCGGTTTGCTCAAAGTTGATGGCCGATTTTGCGCCATACCAAACCAGCAACCCGATGCCCATAGCGGCAATTACTTCGGCCACCGGAAAGTAGATGGAATAATACAGCACCGAGCGCAGGTGCGCATCGCGATGTTCTTTGTTGATCTCTTTAAATTTTCCAAATTCTTTTTTCTCGCTGCCAAACATCTGCACAATGCTCATACCGGTAAGGTGCTCCTGCACAAACGAGTTAAGATTGGATACGGCATTGCGCACATCATTAAATGCCACCTTTATTTTTTCCTTGAACACATAGGTGGACAAAATCATGAGGGGGATAGTGGACAAGCTGACCAGCGCCAGGCGCCAGTCCATATAAAACATAAACCCTAAAATGAATATGATCTGGAGCAAGTCGCCCGCCATGGCAGCCAGGCCTTCGCTGAACACATCGGCCAGGGTTTCCACATCTGAAATGGTACGGGTAACTAACCGGCCAATCGGGGTTTTATCAAAAAACTTAAGCCGCAGCTTTACGATGTGGCTATAGAGCTTTACGCGGATGTCGTGAATAACGTATTGCCCGATGCGACCGGATAAATATGTGTGCACATACTGAACTCCCGACTGTAGTACCAGCAGGCCGAGAATGAGGATCATGACGTACACCATACTCCAGTATTCGCCCGCAGCCACGTGCTTATCCAGCGTGTATTGAATAAGCAACGGCCGCACGGGTGTTAACACGCCCAACAGAACGGTAAGCACAATCAGGAAGCTGAACTGGCCCCGGTATGGCCGGATAAACTCCAGGATACGCTTAACAACTTTCCAGTCGATGATATTACCGCTGCTTACTTTTTCTTTTTCCATCTTGCTGTAAAACCTGTAAGGTTTTTGTTGCTATCTCAATATAAACATTACAGGTTTCCGGGTTAGAATGTTATAAAAATATTGACTCCGGGTACTTCACGTTTGTTAAATACAGTGCATCGGCCGGTACGTTCATGCCTGCCTGCTTGCGATCCTTACTCTTTAATATCTCCTGAAACTGCTTCAATGTTGTTTTACCGGAACCCACATTTAGTAATGTACCCACTACAGACCGAACCATGCCACGCAAAAAACGGTTTGCCGTAATCGTAAAAACGAGCATATCGCCTTTTTGATTCCACCGGGCTGATTTAATGGTGCAAATAAAATGATTTACATCGGTGTTTGTTTTACTGAAACACTGAAAGTCGTGTTCGCCTAACAATAACCCGGTAGCGCGTTCCATCGCAGCCATATCCAACGGGCGAAAGAAATAATACGCACGCCCTACCAGCACCGGGTTTTTAACCCGGGTAATATGATATGCATATGTTCGTTCTTTCGCATCATAACGCGCACTGGCTCCGGGCTTTACCGCACGGATAGATCGAATGGCAATAAAGCGCGGCAAAATGGAATTAAGCTTAGGCAACCATTCTTTTTCGTTCAGCTTCATATCCATATCGGCATGAAAAAACTGGCGCACGCAATGCACACCGGTATCGGTGCGGCCGCTGCCAACAACTTCAATCTTTTTACGAAATACTTTGGTAAGGCAGTCCTCCACTACCTGCTGCACACTAATCGCATTGGGCTGATTCTGCCAGCCGTGGTAAGGCGTACCGTTGTAGGATATTTCGAAGAAGTAACGCATACAAATTGTCAATTGACAATTGACAATTGACAATTTTCATAAACCACAGCCGTTCCCTGCCCTACGCCAATACACATGGTGGCTACTCCGTATTTTACATTTCGCTTTTGCATTTCGTGAATGAGCGTTGCGCTGATGCGCACTCCGCTGCATCCCAGCGGATGGCCAATGGCTATTGCGCCTCCGTTTACATTCACCAGCTCCGGGTTGATATTCAATTCCTGAATACAGGCAATAGACTGTGCGGCAAAAGCTTCGTTCAATTCAAACAACCCGATGTCAGCAATTTTTAAGCCTGCACGTTGTAACGCTTTCTTTACGGCAGGCACCGGCCCAACCCCCATGTAAGCCGGATCAACTCCTGCAATGGCCATTGATACCACACGCGCCAACGGCTTTTGTGCTAACGTTTTTAAGTACGATTCGCTCACCAGCAAGGCAGCCGCAGCGCCATCGTTTATCCCCGATGAATTTCCGGCCGTTACCGTTCCGCCTTCGCGAAATGCAGGCTTAAGCTGCGCCAGCTTTTCAAGCGAAGTATCGCGCGGATATTCGTCTTGTGTAAACTCAAAACGCTCTTTGCCTTTTGCAACGGTTACAGAAACAAGCTCTTCCTTAAACCGGTTGGCTTTATGCGCGGCAAAATATTTTTGTTGCGATGCCAGGCCAAACTTATCCTGGGCCTCGCGCTTGATCTTCCATTTCTCCGCTACATTCTCGGCTGTTTCGCCCATCGAATACGGGTGGTACAGCTTAGAAAGCTTTGAATTGACAAACCGCCAGCCGATAGTAGTATCAAAAATTTCGGCCTTGCGCGAAAACGGCTCTTCCGCTTTAGCCATTACAAATGGAGCGCGGCTCATGCTTTCCACGCCACCGGCTATGTAACAATCACCATCGCCATTTGCTATTCCGCGCGAAGCATCCATAATCGCCTGCAGGCCCGAAGCGCACAAACGATTAACCGTTACTCCGCCAATCTCTTTCGGCAAACCGGCCAGCAGCAAAGCCATGCGCGCTACATTGCGGTTATCTTCACCGGCCTGGTTGGCTGCGCCAAATACTACATCTTCAATCCGGCTTATATCCAACTGTGGATTACGTTCAACCAGCTTTTGAATTACACCGGCAGCGAGGTCGTCCGGTCGCACTGCCGCCAGCGTTCCTCCGAACTTTCCAACAGGGGTACGCAAAATATCCAGCATATAAACTGATTTTGTCATAGAATTAATTCGGCCTTTGCGCTATTTAAGTAGTTTTGCAGGCAAGTTAACGCAACCCTTTATATGTGGCAAAGAATACAAACGGTGTTTCTCGGATTAGTGGTAGCCAGTATGGTAATCGGTCTTTTTCTGCCCCTGCTGAAAGTTATGGAAGGGACAAAAGAAGTGCAGTTGTTTCCACTGCATTTTTCCACTATTGAAAACGGGCAACGCGCCACGTTGTATTTTCCTTATTCCATCACGGCTATTTTAATGGTGGCAGCAGCAACTATTGCCGTAATGGAAATCAGGCGGTACGATAATCGCCTAACGCAGATCAAGCTGGGTACGCTTAACTCTTTGATCCTGGCGGGGTCATTGGCATCGGCTGTTTATTTTTTCACACAGGTAGCCAAGCAATATGGTGGCGGCTCACATCTTCCGCCTGTAATATGGATTATGTTTATAGGCGTAGCCAGCAACTGGCTGGCTGTGCGTTTTATTCGCAGGGATGAAAAATTAGTACGCGATTCGGACCGGCTACGCTAATCTTTATCCTGTTCCGTTCACCTGATTAATTTCACCTAAACCATTTCACTCATGGCACTTACCAAACTTGGCCCTAACGATGCAAACACCGTTGGAAACCTGCCCGTCCCGGGTTCATCCGCGCCCGATTTTGTTTTCACCTCAGCGGACATGAAGGATGTAACGCTGGCTGACTATAAAGGCAAAAACATTGTGCTTAATATTTTTCCCAGTGTAGATACTCATGTGTGTGCGGCTTCCGTGCATGAGTTTAACAAGCTGGCTGCATCGGTGAGCAACACCGTAATCCTGTGTGTTTCAAAAGACTTACCGTTTGCCCAAAAACGTTTCTGCGGGGCGGAAGGAACAGACCAGGTGTACTTAGTTTCTGATTTTCGTGGTCGTGGGTTTGGCAAAAGTTACGGTGTAGAGCTGGCTGATACCGCTTTTGCAGGATTGTTTGCACGGGCTGTGGTGGTTATCGATCCGAACGGTATTGTGAAATATACCCAGCTTGTTCCGCAAATTGGCGAAGAGCCGGATTATGAATCTGCATTGAAGGCGATTTAAACCAGGCTTAACAATACCACTGTAAAACCTTCTTGCCGAAGGTTTTTTTATTCTATGCGTTCCCTTAACTTTAGAAACCTATAAGGTTTTAAAACCTTATAGGTTCTTAAAATGAAGTAAATCATGAATCGCAAACAAGCCCTTAAAACTATTGCCGCCAGCGCAGCCGGTATAGTCGCCCTGCCCGAAATCGGAAAATCCATGACTTTGTTACCGGCAGAGCTAAATCAAAAGATCAACCACTCGGTATGCCAGTGGTGCTATAACTCCATTCCGTTAGAGGATCTTGTCAAAGCGGCAAAAGAAATCGGGCTGAAGTCGGTTGAGCTTTTGGGCGCTGACCAGTGGGCCGTGGTGCAAAAATATGGGTTGACGTGTGCGATGGCCTATGCTACCGATGTTTCCCTGAACCGGGGCTTTAACGATCCTTCGCTGCACGAAAAATTGTTAAAAGATTATTCTGCCACTATTCCCAAAGCGGCCCATGCCGGGCTGAAAAGCGTGATCTGCTTTAGCGGTAATGCCAATGGGCTGAGTTCTGAAAAAGGAATTGAAAACTGCGCACGCGGATTGGAACCCGTAATGAAAGTAGCGGAGCAGCATAACATACTCGTGCAGATGGAACTGCTCAACAGTAAAGTGGATCATAAAGACTACCAGTGCGATCATACCGAGTGGGGTGTTAAGCTGGCCGAAAAATTAGGCTCGCCCAATTTTAAATTGCTGTACGACATCTACCACATGCAGATCATGGAGGGCGATGTGATTGCCACGATCCGCAAATACAAAAACTACATTGGCCATTACCACACCGGTGGCGTACCGGGCCGCAACGAGATAGATGAAACACAAGAGCTAAACTACCCGGCCATTATGCGCGCCATTGCAGAAACCGGCTTTACAGGTTTTGTAGGGCAGGAGTTTATTCCTAAGCGTGCCGATAAGTTGGCGTCATTAAAGCAAGGGGTTGGGATTTGTGATGTGGCTTAAACCAGTAGGCAATAGGCAGTATAGTTACCAGTTGCCTGTTACCGGTAACAGGCAACTGGTAACTGTACTGCTACTATTTATTCCGACCTCAAACTATCTTTGACAGCCGTAGCTCATTCTGAACGTAGGCTGTCCACCGGATTCGTTAAAGCAGCCTTAATCGTTTGAACACTAACCGTAAGCAAAGTGATTACCAGCGTGCCAATACCTACTATTGCAAAAAGATACCACGGCATCCCGGTGCGATATTCATAGCTCTGAAGCCAACCAAACATAAAGTAATACGACACGGGCACAGCAATAGCAAACGAGAGAATAACCAGCGCCACAAAGTCTTTCGATAACATCTTCCATAGGGAAGTAATAGAGGCTCCCATTATCTTACGGATAGCAATTTCTTTTGTGCGTTGCTCTGCCACATACAAGGTTAATCCAAACAAACCCAAACATGAAATAAAAATAGCCAGCAGTGCAAACAATGAAGCCAGTTTACCTACACGCTCTTCACTTGCGAATTTTCGCTCATATTCCTGGTCAACAAATTTGAATTCGAAAGGAACGGCAGGTATTACCGATTTAAAAACACTTTCCACGCGCTCAATTGCTTCGTGCGTGCTTAGTTGCGGGTTTAGCCGGATGTTGATCCAAGCAGCACCAAGCGTATTTTGAATAAAATTATTCCGTATGAAATAAACGGCAGGTCTCACCGGTTCATAGGGCGAATCCACAACCATATCTTGTACCACACCAATGACTGTGAATTTCATTCCACTCCAGATAACTTCTTCATCGATTGGGTTTTTCCACCCGATCAACCGTGCCGCTGTTTGGTTGAGTATAACAGCAGAAGAGTCCGTAGAAAAATCGCGCGAATAGTCGCGGCCTTGCGCAAAGTTCCATCCCATTGTAGTGCCATAATCATATGTTACTGCCGAGCAGGTAAAAGCAATTTTTGCATCCGGGTTTTTACCCTGCCAGTTGAAGTTATTAAACGTAAACCAGGTTTCCGTTACCGGGCTTGACGACTGAGCCAACTCCACAATGGCATTGGCCTGCTTCAATTTATTTCTCAACGGTTGAATTTTCCCAAAAAAATCGGGCGAGTTTTTTCTTACCATAATAAGACCTTCACGTGTATATCCAACCGGCCTGTTTTTGGCATATTGAATTTGCTTCCACACGGTAATGGTGCCTATAATCAGCGTTACCGACACTGAAAACTGAACTACTACTAACACCTTACGTGGCGCATGAACTAATTTTCCCAGGCGAAATGTACCTTTCAAAACCTTAACCGGCTGGAACGAAGAAAGGAACAAGGCGGGGTAACTTCCGGCTAACATGGTGTTGAACAAAATAAAACCAAGTGCACCTGCAATAAACGTTGGATTCGTCCACGGCATGGTCATTTCTTTTTCAGCAAGTTGGTTGAACCCCGGCAAAGCGATAGCGGCCAAGACAATCGAAAAAATAAACGCTGCTAATACCACCAGAAATGTTTCAACAAAAAACTGGCCGATTAACTGAATGCGTGCCGAACCAACGGTTTTACGCACACCCACTTCTTTGGCACGCATTTCAGACTGTGCCGTGCTCAGGTTCATAAAGTTGATGCACGCAAGAATAAGAACGAATATCCCGATGATACCAAACAACCACACAAATTGAATTCTTCCACCTGCTCCCTGTCCGTTTTCCCATTGTGAATGTAAATGCCAACGGCTCATAGGTTGCAAAAAAACTTGTGGATTCTCGCGAATAGCTTGTTCATGAGGCAGTTTGTTAAACTTTATCTTCTCTATCTTTTTTGAAACCGATTCGAAAGTGGTGGTTGGCTCAATCTCCACATATATGATGATGTCTGTGAAGTTGATGTCATCGCTGTTCCAATTGTTTTCGTCATCCTTCAGCCACGGGTTAGCCGATACCCACAAGTCCCAACCGGAAATAAATTGGAGGGAGTGAAATTTCGAATTGAAAGGTATTTCTTTGAAAACGCCCGTTACCTTCACATCCATTAAATTATCAACCTTCAGGATTTGATTGACTGGGTCACGATCACCAAACAGTATCTGCGCTGTGGATTCGGATAAAATAACCGAAGACGGATCATCCAAACTTTTCCATGAACCTTGCAGCATTTCAAACGAAAACATCTCTAATCCTTCTTTTGCCATAAACACACCGTTGCGCGGAATCTTTTTATCTCCGACAGATAAAACATGACTGCCTATCCACCACGTTGGCACTACGTGTTTGAAATCGCTTCGATAAACATTTTTCAATTCATTAGCGAGCGGAACCGGAACGGCCGGGTTTGTTTTTCGTTCATTAAAAACCGTTTGGTGCTGATATACCTGTGCAATACGATCATAATTTTTATGATACCGGTTAAAAGACACCTCATCAAGCACCCATAAGCCGATTAATAGTGTAACTGCCATTCCCACGGTAAGCCCGGCAACATTAATATAGGAGTACCCTTTGTTCTTTAAGAGGCTCCGCCACCCGATTTTAAAATAGCTCTTGTACATACCGATAGCATTAGGTTGATAATTTTTAAACGACTTCATAAACTCCGGCCTGAAATACTTTATTACGCTCCAGGTAAATTTCCACTTCGCCCATTTCGGAGAACTTTCAGATTCCTTCCTGAAAACCTCTGTCAGATCTCCTTCAATCTCTTCGATGTAATCTTCCCGGCAAAACCAACGGAGGAAGCGGAGAAGGTGTTGGGGAGGCGTTAAAGTTTCTTTCATAGATTCATTTTCTAATCGTTACCGGTTTCCAGTTACTGGTTACCGGCAACTGGAAACCGGTAACTCATTCACTTCTCAAACTATCTACCGGGTTCGCCATCGCAGCTTTAATGGCCTGAAAGCTAACGGTAGCTATGGCTATAATCAGCGCAATTACTCCCGACAGGATAAATACCCACCACGGCAGCTCGATCCGGTAAGCAAAGCCTTGCAGCCATTGATACGTAAAATAGTAAGCAAGCGGTGTGGCCATAACAACGGCAAGCAATACCAGCCTGACAAAGTCTTTCGATAGCAAGGCAGTGATCCGCGATACAGAAGCACCCAATACTTTTCTTATGCCAACCTCCTTCGTTCGCTGTTCTGCTATATAAGTGGCCAGTCCAAACAAGCCCAAACATGAAATGAAAATGGACAGTGAAGCAAAAATGGTGATCAGCTTTCCGATCTGACGTTCACCTTTGTATAAATTGTCGAAGTCAGCATCCATAAAGCTGTACTCAAACGGCAGGTCGGACGCTACTGATCTCCATTGGTTCTCGATGGTTGACAGTAATGCGGGAATGTCCGTGGTGCTGAGCTTTATTGTAAGAGCGCCCTGGTCGGAACCATAATAAAACGCGAGCGGCTTAACCTGTTCTCTCAACGAGCTGAAATTGAAATCTTTTACAATACCTACAATGCGATATTCCGTTACGGTCTTCGTTTCTTCGTCTATTAGCCGGTAGAGCTTTCTCTCCAGGATGTTCTCGTGGCCGAGAAATTTTGCAGCGGATTCATTCAGTATAATGGATGCGCTGTCGGTCTTTCCCTTCACAAAATTGCGCCCCTCCATCAATTTCATATCCATCGTTGGAAGATAATTTTCATCGATGGTCCACGTCTGCAAACTAATGGCACTCTTTATATCCAATGATGGCGTGGTGAATAATGTATTGTTATTGCGGTAATAATTTACAGGGAGGTATCCGGTTACGGTCAGGTTTTCCACACCGCTGGTTTGCGACAAGCTGTTTTTGATTGGTTCGATCCGCTTGCCAAGCTGACCGGTATTGTTGAGGATCAGGATCTGCTCGCGGTTATACCCCAGGTCTTTTTCGCGGATGTATTGCATCTGCATGAACACGATCAACGTTCCGGCTATCAGCAGCACCGAGGCGGAAAACTGGAACACCACCAACGCATTGCGGAAGAAAGATTTTTTAACATGGCCTGTTTTGCTTCCTTTCAAAACCGATACAGGCTGAAAAGCCGATAAATAAAATGCAGGATAGCTGCCGGCCAGCAGGCCAACACCTATGGTAAGCGCTGCCAGCAGGGTGATCACGGATGGGGATAGCAAGGTATTAAATTCAAAAACTTTGCCGGTCAGCTCATTAAAAAGCGGAAGGCTTAAAAATGTGATCGCGACAGACAGCAACATGGCGATAACGCAGGTGAGGGATGATTCGGTAATAAATTGCTGAATGAGGTTGCTCCTCAGCGAACCCAGTACTTTTCGCACGCCTACTTCACGCGCTCGGCTGGCCGACCGTGCGGTGGCGAGGTTCATAAAATTGATAACAGCGATCATGAGGATAAAGCAGGCTATCACAGAAAATATGTAGATGTATTGCAGGTTTCCGCCTCCGTACAGCTCGCCAATTTTGTTGGAGCGCAGGTGAATGTCTTCAAGCTTAGTCAGGCTTGCTTTAAAGTAATCACCCCCGCTTTTAAATTCATCCACTGTTTTATTAATGATATTCTTTAGTTCAGGCTCCAGGTGGCGATCAAGCATTTTATTGAGCTCGGGAACAAGCGCTTCTGCATCTGCACCGGGACTTAGCAGCAAATAGGTATTCCAGCTTTGACTGCCCGCCCAGGTAACTTCGCTGGCATATTCGTCTTCAATTATCGGAACAAAGCTCGTGAACCGGAAATGTGAGTTTGACGGAATATCTTTGATCACCCCGGTTATTTTTCTGCTCTTCGTGTTGTTGATCGTTAAAGTCTGCCCCACTACATCCGTACTGTCAAAATATTTTCTCGCCACCGATTCCGTAATAACAATCGTGTTGGGCTCCGTCAACGCAGTTTTTGGATTACCGTGTATCATGGGTAACGTAAATACATCAAACAAGGTAGAATCGGCCCAGGCTATATTACCCTCGCGAATGTTAACATCACCTTTTTTAACTAAGAAGCTGCCATACCACCGTAAACGCGTTGTTTGCTCAACCTGTGAAAAATCCGTTTTGGCCGTTTCCCCGAAGAGCGGATTGGCTACTGCTAAATCTATGTGATTATCACTAAACTTGATTTCTATGTCAGCACGGTAAATCCGGTTTGCCTTTTCGTGGAACCGGTCATAGCTAAGCTCATGATGCACATAAAGCGCGATGAGCAGGCAGGCGGACAAGCCGATGGCAAGCCCCAATATGTTGATCATGGAATAACCTTTGCTCCGCAGGAAGGTTCTCCAGGCAATTGTGAAATAATTCTTATACATACCGTATGCATTAAGTTGATAGTGATTTTTAAACGACTTCATAAACTCCGGCCTGAAATACCGGACGACACTCCAGGCAAATTTCCACTTCGCCCACTTGGGAGAATTTTCAGATTCCTTTTTGAAAACCTCTGTTAAATCCCCTTCAATCTCCTCGATATAATCCTCGCGGCAGAACCAGCGGAGAAACTGAAGGGCTCGTTGGGGTGGGTATGGTTTTTCTGGTTTCAATTCTCTCTTTTGTTTTTTAGAGTTGACAAATCGGCAATTCAAAAGTGATTAACTGTTAATTGCCGTTGCCAACGATTTTATTCACTGCTCTTTAAGTGCGTCCACAGGATTTGCTCTTGCCGCTTTCAAAGACTGGATTCCTACCGTCAGTATTGATATTATTATAATGAACAACCCGGTCTTAATAAAAAGCAAAGGAGTAATGGGAATCCGGAACGCGAATTTTTGAAGCCACTCATAAGCCGCATAATAGCTGACGGGGATCGCTACGATGAATGCAATGACTATCAGCAACATGTAGCTCTTGCCAAGTTGCAGCACGATATTAACTTCCCTTGCACCCAATATTTTCCGTATGCTTATTTCCTTATACTTCTGCGATGTGCTGTACACCACTAATCCGAATAACCCCAGGCAGGCCACAAAAATGGTAAACGTGGTAAACAAGGTGAACAGCGTTGCCAGTTTCTCCTCCGACTTGTACATACGATCAAAGTTTTCGTCCAGGAAACGGTACTCAAAAGGCCATTCGGTGTTAAAGGATTTCCAGGTGTTCTCCAGGTGAGTGATTACAGAAGGAACGTTGTCCGGGTGAACCTTCATGGTGAGGGTGTTGTAGGCGAAAGGAAATACATGTAAGATCACCGGGTTTATCGTTTCGCGCATACTGTTAAGTTGAATGTCTTTCACTACGCCTATAACTTTCCCTTCCTTTAAAGAGTCGGGTGCATCCCACCGGTTCCAGGCAACTGCGTGCCCGATGGCGTCCTCAGGCTTATCGTAACCCAGCATTTCTGCGGCTCGCTCACTCACTAAAAAGGCATTTTTTTCATCGGCCGGGAACTCCTTCGAAAAATCCCGGCCGGCAATAATCTCCAACCCCAGGGTCTTCACATAATCGTGATCGACAGTGAGCATGCTTATGCCCATTTCTTTATTAGTTACTTTGTCGATGATGCCATCGCCTGCAAAAGCTTCACCGGGTAAGCCATAACCCATAGAGCCGCTGATTATGCCAGGGTGATCGAGGAATGATTGCTTGGTAGCCTCTAAGGTTCGTCTCATATCCCCCCGTAGTTGAACAATAACCTGGTTATCTTTATCAAACCCCATCTTGGCCGTGCGCATATAAGTATGCTGATCAGAAACAACAGTAGCCGCTATGATCAAGAAAAAGGAGAGCATGAATTGAAAGACAACAAGCCCCTTTCTTAACAGCGTTTTTCCTGATTGCCCGGAGGACCTGCCGGATAAAACCCGTACAGGATTATATCCCGAAACATAAAAAGCCGGATATGCACCAGCCGCCACGCCCATGAGCAATGCAAAACCAACCAGGCAAACCACTACGAAAGGATCCATGAAAAGATTTAATGGAATGTTCTTTTCCGTAAATACATTCAGGTGGGGAAGCGTCAGGCTGGCCAGGGCTCCACCCAATATCAATGCAATCACAGCGATGATCACCGATTCGCTAATGAATTGGCTGATGAGTTGGGTACGGAATGCTCCGATTACTTTACGCACGCCCACTTCTTTCACCCGGTTCACTGCACGGGCGGTGGAAAGATTTATAAAATTCAGGATAGCGATAATGATGATGAACAGGGCAGTCGCCAGGAGGATATAAAAGGTCTGTATATTCCCACGAACGGCAATATCCCACAAGTGGTCGTAGGCATGGAGATGGATTTTTTCAACAGGCATAAGCCGCGGTAAGAACTGGCGTTGCTCCGACTCTGTATTCCGGATAACCATATCTCCCATTTTCTTTTCCAATGCCGCGATGTCTGTACCTTCCTTTAATTTGATATAGGTGTGAAACTGACTCCACGTCCAGCGTTGCATACGCTGGGGCTGGCCTCTTATAAATTCTTCCATGGGCAGGAAGTAATCCAGTTGAAGATGGGAATGAGATGAGAAGTCTTCGAACACTGCGGTTACTTTATTAGCCTGACTGCCTACTACGATTTGTTCACCAAACGCGGGCTTATCTCCAAAATATTTTTGTTTGAGCGTATGGCTAATGGCAATCGTGTTGGGTTCTTTTAGTGCCGTCCGGGCATCTCCTTCCAACAGTTTCAGGCTAAACATGTCGAAGATGGTTGCGTCTGCGTATCCACCCTTGCGTTCGGTCAGTTTCTTATCCCCGACCCCAAAAAGGATTGGGAAATTAAATTTCAGGAACCGGGTGTACGATTCTATCTCAGGAAATTCGGCTGCTGCTGTTGGCGCAATCATGGGGGGTATCATAGATTGCTTTCTCAGGCTTCCATCTTCCGCCCGTCCTTCGGTGAAAACCCTGTACTTTTGAGAATAGTGTTCCACGTGCTTATCAAACTGAAGTTCATCATAAACAAAAAGCATGATAAGCAGGAATGAGGCTATGCTAATTGCCATTCCGCTGATGTTGATCAAACTGAAAAGTTTGTTCTTCGCCAGGTTTCTCCACCCGATTTTGAAATAACTTTTATACATACCGACAGTATTAGGTTGATAATTTTTTAACGACTTCATAAACTCCGGCCTGAAATACCGGATTACGCTCCATACAAATTTCCACTTCGCCCATCTGAGAGAGCTTTCAGATTCCTTTCTGAAAACCTCTGTTAAATCTCCTTCTATCTCCTCGATGTAATCCTCGCGGCAGAACCAACGGAGGAAGCGGAGGGGGAGTTGGGGTGGCGTTGAAGTTTCTTTCATAAATTCATTTTCTAATTGTTACCGGTTTCCAGTTACTAGTTACTGGAAACCGGTAACTTATTCCGAGCGCAGGCTGTCCACCGGGTTTGCCATCGCTGCCTTCACTGCCTGAAAGCTCACCGTTATCAGCGTGATCAGCAATGCCCCGCCCATGGCCATGGCGAAAATCCACCAGCCTATACCTGTTTTGATTTCATAATTTTTCAATGCCTGGTATAGTAAGTAATACGAAAGCGGTATTGCGATTGCACAGGAGAGTATGACCAGCACAACAAATTCCTGCGAAAGCGTTCTCCATAAATTGACTACGGAAGCTCCCAACACCTTTCGTATGCCGATCTCTTTCGTGCGCTGTTCGGCAACAAAAGAGGCGAGGCCGGACAACCCGAGACAACTGATAAAGATCGCCAGCGCGGCAAACAAAGCTGCCAGTTGACCTACACGTTCTTCATTGGAGAATTTAGCCGCGAACTCATCGTCAACAAATGTATAATCGAACGGGATGTCGGGGATCACTTCGGCAAACGCCTTTTCAATTTTGGGCAAGGCTTCACTTGCGCTTACCCCGGGCGTAATACGCATAAGCAACACCCGCTCATAGCCATACGTGAAATACAAGGTAGGCTTTACCGGCTCGAAGGGTGAGTTCATGACCATATCTTTTATTACCCCTACAATGTGAAATTCCGGATCCTTACCCCAGACATGGTTAGCCCAGCTCCAGCGCATCGTTTTTCCTACCGGGTCTTTCAACTGCATGTATTTTGCGGCTGCTTCGTTCAAAATAATCCCGACTGAATCGCTCGCAATATCCGGTGAGAAATCCCGGCCTTCAATAAATTCCCAGCCAACGGTTTTGCCGAATTCAGGCGAAACATTCAGCGTAGCGAAGCTTGCTTCAAAGTCGGGGTCTTTTCCTTCCCACTCATATCCCCCGTTGTGCGACCACGTACCGGTTATATTCCCTCCTGATTCTGCGACCTCCGAAACCATACCTGTTTTTTTCAGCTCTGTGCGAAGCGTTTCCGCTTTTGTATTGAAGTCATTCGATCTCTTTCTCATCATAATCAGGCCCTCGCGTGTATAACCCACCGGCTGGTCTTTGACAAACAGCAACTGCTGGTAAATCACACCGGTGCATACGATGAGCATGACGGAAACAGAAAATTGAATCACCACCAGAACCCTTCGCGGAAGAGATGCCAATCGCCCCGCACGAAATGTGCCTTTCAATACGCTTATGGGGTTGAACGATGACAGGTATAATGCGGGATAGCTTCCTGCCAGGAACCCGGTAACCAAAATAAAAAACATGCTGCTCAGCCAGAACCAGGAATTGCTCAGGGGCAAATTTATCTCCTTTGCCGATAGCTGGTTGAACCAGGGCAATGTGGCATACACCAATGTAACGGCCACTGCAAATGAAAGCAGCACTACCAAAAAAGATTCGCTGAAGAACTGACCGACCAACTGGGTACGGATGGAACCGATCGTTTTCCGGATGCCCACTTCTTTTGCTCTCTTCTCCGAGCGTGCCGTGGACAAATTCATGAAGTTGATGCAGGCAAGCAGCAGGACAAACACGCCAATCGACCCGATAAACCAAACCAATTGAACAGGGCCGTTTTGAAGCTTCCCGTCCTTAAAGCTGGAGTACAGGCGCCAGTCGCGCATAGGATGCAGCAACAGGTCATAGTCGTTCTGCCATACACTTTTCATATAATCGAGCTGCTGAATGACTTTCATCTCGGCCTTCCTGATATTGGCTGCTGCTTCATCCATCGTTTTGTTAGGCGCTATCTCCACGTATATCCATAGAAAGTTATTTTCCCATCTCTGTTGCCTGACCCAGGTGGCATCTGCGAGATAAAAATTCCACGGCTCGAAAAACTGAATGCCGTAGAATTCCGTATTCTTCGGGAAGTCTTTGAAAACCCCGGTAACGGTTACTTCGGTATTGTTGTTGATCTTCATCGCTTTCCCCAACGGATCGCTATCGCCAAAGAAAGCCTTTGCAACGGACTCGGAGATCATGATGGCATGCAGGTCGTTCAGCCCTGACCAATTTCCATATACCATCTCCCACGTAAACATCTCCGGTGCTCCTTCGCCAATGTACATCCCGGTTTTGGTCAGCATTTTGTCGGGCGTGGATAATACTGCGCCAAAACCTCCTGGGCCTGAAATGGGCACTACATGCTTGAAATTATGACCATAACTGCTTTGCAGCTCTTCGATAAGCGGATAAGGCAAATACTGCTGACCCATATAATACTGCCCTTCAAAGCGGACTGCCTTTGTTACCTGGGCAATGCGGTCATAGTTTTTGAAGTAGGTATTGTAAGACAGTTCATCAAATACCCACAAGCCAATGAGCGTAGCCACCGCCATACCGGTTGCAAGCCCGCCAATATTGATAAACGAGTATCCTTTATTCCTTAAAAGATTTCTCCACCCGATTTTGAAATAGCTTTTATACATACCGAAAGCATTTGGTTGATAATTTTTTATTGACTTCATAAACTCCGGCCTGAAATACCGGATCACGCTCCAGGCAAATTTCCACTTTGCCCACTTCGGAGAATTTTCTGATTCCTTCCTGAAAACTTCCGTCAGATCGCCTTCTATTTCTTCGAGGTAATCTTCCCGGCAGAACCAGCGGAGGAAGCGAAGGGCGGGTTTGGGAGGATATGGTTTTTCTGATTTCATTTTTTCAATTCAATAATTGACAGTTGACAAAAAAGCAATTGACAAGTGCTTTGCTTATTGTCAATTGCCTACTGTCAACTGATCTACTCGCTTCTCAAGCTATCCACCGGGTTCACGACTGCACCTTTAATTGCATGTATGCAGACTGTGAGCCACCCGATGGATATTGTTGCTGCTCCGGTCAAGACAAAAACCTGCCAACTCATTTCAATCCTGTAGGCATAATTACTCAGCCATTTGCTCATAATAAATCCCATAGCCGGGGAAGCAAGGAGCAGTGCGAGGAGTATCAGCTTTAAAAAATCTTTTGTCAGCAATAGAACAGAATCTGCTGTTGATGCACCCATGATTTTGCGAATGCAAACTTCCTTCGTGCGATTAGCTGACGACAGTGCGGCAAGGCCAAAAAGCCCGAGGCATGCCAGGAAAATGGAAATCCCCCCGGCCCAGGCCGCAAGATTACCCCATCGTTTTTCTGAAGTATAGAAATTCTCTATTCCTTCATCCAGAAAGGAATAATACAGAGGATAATCAGGAACGAGTTTTTTCCATGCCTTTTCTATTTCCGAAATTGCTGAGGACGGATTGCCCGGCCTGACCCGCACGAAAATGCGGTTAGGTGAATGTCCGGCAAACGAATGAAACATCTGTGGTGTTACCTCAGTGTCCAGAGGCCTGAAATTGAAATTCTTTATTACCCCGATTACGACAGGGATTTTGTTTTCCCCATAGCTCTTTATTCTCTGGCCTATTACATCCTCTAACGTCCATCCAAAATGATTCATCATTGCTTCGTTAATAATGATGGATGCGCTGGTGTCCTGAGCTATATCGGGTTCAAAGTTTCTCCCCACAACCATCTGAATTTTCAATACATTAATATAATCATGGTCTATATAGTACTCAGAGAAACGCCTTTCCTTACCATGTTCAATAAAACTTGTAAAAGTCGTAATCTCGCCTTTGCCCAAGCCGAATTCAGCGCCTGCCAAACCAACAACGTTTGTATTTGTTAAGAGCGCTTGTTTAAAGACTGGATATATTTTTCTGCTATCAGTTTCTGAAGCATTAATTACAATGATATTGTCTTTTCTGAAACCCGGATCCTTGCTGGCCATGTATTCTATTTGCTGAAGAATGACAAGGGTCGCTATGATAAATCCAATAGATACGGCAAATTGAAATGTTACCAGCATTTTTGTGAACAGATTGGATCCTCCCAAATGAATTTTTCGCCTGAGCACGTCAAGTGTATTGAAGCCCGATAAAATGAAAGCAGGATAGCTGCCTGCCAGAAACCCCGTCAGCACAACTATCATTGCGATAATCCAAAATAGCTGAGGGTACAGGGAGAAAGTAAAGACCAGGTGTCGTCCTGAAAGCTGATTAAAATACGGCAGTAAGTACCACACAATTGGTGCGCTTAAAACTGCTGATATAACGGTAAGTAAAACAGACTCCGAGAGAAATTGCCCCATCAATTGACTTCGCTGGCCACCAATGAATTTTCTAACCCCTACTTCCTTCGCCCTTCCTGCCATCCTTCCAATGGCTAATGTGGTGAAGTTGATGCAAGCAATAAACAGTATAATACCGGCTATGCCAAGAACCGTTAATATGTTACTCGAAGGAACACTTTCGACCGTTACCCCCGGAAGTTTGGAATTGACGTGTATATCCGTAAGGGATTGCAAGCCATACGTTGTTTGGGGTTTAGAATCTGGGTTTGAGTAACTCTTCTTCTTGTCATATTGAGCGTAATATTTTTCCCTGAAACCGGCAAGAAGTTTTGTATTGTCTACCAAGGAACTTTTAGGACGCAGCAGCACGAATGTTTGTAGGGAAAAACTTTCCCAATCATTCACGTCCGATCTTCCTTTTTTAGTGGACTCAAGAAAGGACAGATTACCCAATACTCCAAATCCAATAGATGAGTTGGAAGGTACGTTTTCAGTAACAGCAGCAATTGTAAACAGTTCAAAACGATCTTCTATTTGTATTTCTATTGTTTTGCCAATAACATCAATATGTCCAAACAATGTTTTTGCCTTTTCCTCGGTAACAACAATATTTCGGATGTCTTGCAGGGCGGTTTTTGCGTTGCCACGAATGAATTTGAAACTGAATACAGAGAAAAATGAGGGATCTGCGTACGTCAACTTTTCTCTGCGTATGTCTGCGCTGCTCAACCGCACGAAGCGCTCATCACCTGTTTCCATGAAACGTATTGCTTCCAGTACATCAGGAAAATCCTGTCTTAGTGCCGGGCCTAATGGCACAGGAAGATTTACATCGTACTTTACGCCATTTCCTTCCAGCGTGGCTGATTGCTGATATACGCGATAAATATTGGCTGCATTTTCATGAAAGCGGTCAAACTGGAATTCGTTTAAAGAATACAAAACGAGCAGGGTAAAACAAGCCAATCCAACAGATAACCCGGATATATTGATCAGGGAAAGAAGTTTTTGTCTCTCCAGTTTCCT
>JAHCHY010000039.1 GCA_026129485.1 Cyclobacteriaceae bacterium | reverse complement strand
ACTTGCAGCAAAAGAGAAGAAACTGTTAACGATACGCTACAACAAAGCGGGAGAAGCATTGCCAGCTTATAAGAAACGTACTCAGGCCGAGTTGTCGCACAAGGTGGGGGGTGAATTTGTAAACCGGGAATACATAGGCGGAACGTTCAAAAACGTAGAGTACCTGCGTGTTCCGCCTGAGCATAAAGATCATTCCTGGTTCATCCGGTACGAAGGCCCCGGCTGGGAATCGGATAAGGTAGGGTACCGCATGTACCTGGATCAGCGCAATGCTACCGATGTATTTGGTAAAACCACGCATGAAATGATTTTGCAGCAGGTAGGTCAGGACGGCTTTGATTCCTACCATCAGCAGCAACCCTGGGGCATGGATGTTATGAAAGTTGGCAAGTCTATAGGCATAGGTTCTGTTGGTTCGTTTTATAATGGCGCCACAGAGCGAATAGAAAAAACCGACAGCGTGGATTGCCGCATAACCGAAAACGGACCGGTGTTTTCTTCTTTTCTGACCCGCTATTATGGCTGGAAGATCGGAAACGGGAAACATGATGTAAAATCAAGATTATCTATTCATGCCGGTTCGCGCTTAACACATACGCTGCTTATGGTATCCAATCAGCCCGATAACATTGCCACCGGCATAGTGAAGGATAAAGCTGCTCCGCTGGTTGTTCATAAAGGAGATAAAACCAAATGGGCCTACCTGGCATCGTATGGAAAGCAAAGTCTTAATACTCCACCCGATGAATTGGGGTTGGCCGTGTTTTTCAACCCGGCATCTGTAATTGAGTACACCGAAGATCAATACAGTTACTTAGTAAAGCTGAAGCCTTCTGCCGCAGGTGAAGTAGACTATTATTTTCTGGGTGCTTGGGTGCACGAAAAAGAAGGAATCAAATCGGAAGCTGATTTTATCAAATACCTGGACCAGGTAGCAATTGAGTTGGCTAACCCGGTAACAGTTAATGTAAAAGGCAAAAAATAGTATGATAAGCATCCGTACATACCAGGTCAGTATTTTTTGCATAAGCCTGTTGATGTTAGCCAGCTGTAAGGCCGAGCAGCAACCGGTCCATTTTATCATTGAACGCAATTACGACAAACGCCCTGCAAACGAGAAGGTAACGGTATTGCTTGATTGGAATGAAGTTGCAAAAAGAACCGGGGCCGGTAAGAATGGGGTGGAGGTAATGGATCTGAATTTTGGTAAGCCTGTTCCGGTACAAATTGCAGATCAGAACGGTGATGGCAAACCGGATCACATTGTGCTGGATGTAACATTTGACTCCAACGAGCCAATCTTTTCTTACCGCATTCAGGCATCATCTTCAGCATATAAGCTTACAACTTTTTCGGGCGAAACCGACAATCGATTGCAGATAAAATATCTCGCTTTTTTAAAGAAGCAGGATAAAAAGCCTGATTGGCCGGCAGCAATTATTGAAAGCACCCGTCAGTTCTATCCCGATCCCTATGACATTGCGCTTTATGCATCAAACCGCTGGAATTATGAGTACGGATTTTTTCTAACCGGGGTGTGGAAGGAATATAAGCGAACCGGAAAGAAAGCATACAAGGATTATGTTAGGCTTTGGGTTGATCGCTTTGTTTTGGAAGACGGCAAGCTTGATCCGAAACAATACAAGCCGCTTGAATATAAGCTGGACGACATTTTACCGGGAAGGTTGCTCATTTTTCTTTACGAAGAAACCAAAGATCCTCGCTATAGAGCTGCAGCCGATCAACTGGCCGATCATTTATTGCATCAACCCAAAACCAGCGATGGCGGATACTGGCATAAGGAAATCTATCCGTACCAGATGTGGCTGGATGGCATTTACATGGGCGATATTTTTTCCATGCAATACGCGCAGGCATTTGATAAGCCGGAGTTCCTGGATGAAGCGGTTCACCAAATCAAGCTGATAGCGCAGCACACAACCGATCCGGCTACCGGTTTGCTCTACCATGGCTGGGACGAATCAAAAAATAAAGTGTGGGCGCACCCTGAAAAGGGAACATCGCCTGAGTTCTGGGGCCGTGCGATCGGCTGGTATATGATGGCTTTGGTGGAATGCCTGGAATACGTGCCGGTTGACCATCCGGAAAGAAAAACATTGATCGGGCTGTTGCAGCAGGTAAGCGCTGCGGTGGCTGCACAACAAGACAGGCAAAGCGGCCTGTGGTACCAGGTGGTGAACAAGGGAAATGAACCCGGTAACTGGATTGAAGCTTCGTGCTCGGCTATGTATATCTATACGTTTGCCCAGGGAGCGCACAAAGGCTGGTTAGATAAGCAATATTTGACTATTGCCGAAAAAGCGTTTCAATCGCTGCTTGAGCAATACGTGATGACAGATGATGCAGGTAAGCTATACCTGGATCAAACCGTGAAAATCGGGACCCTTAATCCCAAAGGCTCAAAAGGCGATTATGAATACTACATCACCACCGAGCGCAGGATAAACGATTACAAAGGGCTTGCCTCATTATTATATGCCGGTATAGCATTGAACGCCCCGCAACCTTAAACGCATGACACATTACAATAACACATATCTCCAAACAATCAACATGATAAACCTCGAAACCATTTGTTTATGAAAATGACTTTACGAACAAGCTTCAGGGCTACAGCAATCTTCATGGCGGCATGCCTGTTCTTGCTGTTGCCGGAAGCACACGCCCAGAGAAAGACCATTACCGGCACGGTAATGGAAGAAGGCGGCTTCGCGCTTCCGGGTGTTTCTATCCTGGAAAAAGGAACCAGCAATGGAACCGTTACGGATACGGACGGTAAGTTTAGCATCAATGTATCAGAAGGTGCCACGTTGGTAATATCTTTTGTCGGAATGAAAGCCAAGGAAATAGAAGTCGGCAACCAGACTTCCCTTACCATTACTTTGGAATCGAATGTTTCTGAGCTGGAAGAAGTAGTGGTGGTGGGTTATGGAACCGTAAAGAAATCAGACCTGGCGGGTTCAGTAGTCCAGGTAGGTGGAAACGATCTGCGTAAAATGCCTGTGTCCACAGTGGCGGAATCCTTAACGGGACGTTTGGCGGGTGTTCAGGTATCATCCACGGAAGGTTCGCCCGATGCTGAAATAAACATCCGTGTGCGCGGGGGCACGTCTATTTCGCAGGATAATAACCCGCTTTATATTGTAGACGGATTCCCGGTTAACAGTATTTCTGATATTTCCCCGTCCGATATAGAATCCATTTCGGTATTGAAGGATGCTTCATCAACCGCAATTTATGGTTCACGCGGTGCAAACGGAGTTGTCCTGATCACCACTAAAGGCGGAACAACCGATGGCAAGGTATCGGTAAACTATAACATGTTTGCGGGTGTAAAAAAGATTGCTAAAACACTGGATGTGCTTTCCCCGGAAGACTATGTGAGCTGGCAGTATGAATATGCCATGCTGCGCGATAATCTTTCATCTTTTGAAAACTTTTTCGGCACCTACAATGACCTTGATCTTTATACCGGACTGAAAGGCAATGACTGGCAACGGCAGATCTATGGCAGAACAGGCAATGTAGTCAGCAACGACCTGAGTGTGCGCGGTGGATCAGACAAGTTTAATTATTCCATGAACTATGCCCGCTTCCAGGAGAAGGCGATCATGATAGGTTCCGACTTTGTTCGTGATAACATTACAGTCAGGCTCAATAACAAGCCAAATGATAAGATCAGCCTGGGCTTTACGCTTCGCTATTCCAATACAAAAATTAACGGTGGAGGGGCCAATGAACAAAACGAGATATCATCGGCAGACTCCCGCCTGAAACACAGCGTGGGTTATGCCCCCATTCCTGTTCCGGGCATCACAACGGCTGCTGACGACACCGATGAACAAACTGCCGGTGATCTGGTGAACCCGATTGCCGCCACATACGATAACAACCGGCATCAGGAGCGAAGAAACTTTAACATTGGCGGAAGCTTTTCATGGAAAATAATCGATAACCTGCAGCTTAGAATTGATGGCGGCTTAGATACATACAACTACTTAGATAACCGTTTTTATGGCTTAACCACCTATTTTGTAGGCAACAGGCCGGCAGCCGAAAACCAGAACCATCCGGCTGTAATTCTGCGCGACCGGAAAGAATTCCGAATCAGAAACACCAACACGCTCAGCTACGACTTTAAAAATATATTGCCCC
>JAHCHY010000038.1 GCA_026129485.1 Cyclobacteriaceae bacterium | reverse complement strand
TCCTGAATTGCCCCGGCAAAAATTTCAGATGCTGATGCGCTGAACCGGTTGGTTAATACGACAAGCGGCCCGCTATAAAACACTTCTTTATCTTCATCGGGTAATACTTCAATTTTGTTTATTGAATTCTTAACCTGGACCACCGGGCCTTCTTTAATGAACAATCCGGTAAGGTCAACTGCTTCGGGCAATGAACCGCCTCCGTTATTGCGCAAGTCCATTACAATACCTTCAACGCCTTCTGCCTTAAGCTCACCGATTAGCCGTTTCACATCCCGTGTGGTGCTTCTGTAGTTCCGGTCGCCTTTCTGGTAAGCCTCATAGTCCATGTAGAAGCTTGGCAGGGAAATAACACCCAGCTTGGCCTGGCGCCCGTTAAGCTGGTAGTTGATCACTTCCTTTTTGGCAGCCTGGTCTTCAAGCTTAATCTTATCCCGTACCAGCACTACTTCCTGGGCCGAACCATTTACACCACCGGTTTTGGCAGACAAAATTGATAACCGCACAACTGTACCCTTAGGACCTTTTATCAGCTTAACCACATCATCCAGGCGCCACCCCACCACATCAACCATTTCACCTTCCTTGCCCTGGGCAACACCAATGATCAGGTCGTTCACATTCACCTTGCCGGATCTTTCGGCATCGCCACCAGGCAGAATCCTGACAACTTTTACGTAGTCGTTTTCGGACTGAAGCTGGGCACCGATGCCTTCCAGCGACAAGCTCATCTGTTGTTTAAACAGGTCAGATTGTTTAGGCGACATGTAATTGGTATGCGGATCGTACGCTTCTGTAATGGCATTCATGTAAATGCTGAACACATCTTCGGCATTGAACTGCGAGAATGTTTTCGCAAAACGCTCGTATCGCGTCTTTAGCGTTTCCTTGATCTCTTCCGGCTTTTTACCGGCAAGCTTCAGGCTTAAAGCCTGGCTTTTGATAATCTTTCTCCAGATGTCGTTCAGTTCTTCCTTACTGGCGGCCCAATTAGCCTTATCGCGATCCGTGTCGTAATATTCATCGGCAGAATAATCAAAATCCTGGTTTATAAGCGTGGTCAGAACATAGTTCATCCGTTCGCTGTAGCGCTTGTTAAATACCTTGTAGATTTCGAAAGCCGGGGTAACATTTTCATTACGGGTTAAATCATCGATAGCATACTTGTAGCGATCAAATGATTTAATGTCCGAAGCCAGGAAATAGGTTTTACTATTATCCAGTTCCTTCACATAACGCACCAGGATAGCAGCCGACAACGAGTCGTTCAGCTTGATTTTCCGGTAATGGTTATTATCCAGTATGTACGAAATAACCCGTGCCTCTTTACCAAATACAGGTTTGGGCTTTAGCTGCAGGGTGTCTTGTGCAAATACCTGCCCGAAAATCAGTACGGAAAAAAATCCAAATCCAACAACACTTCTTCTCATGATCAATCTTATTTCTGGTTATTAACGGATAGGGTAACAAACAGGATGCCGGTTTCAGGCAACTTTATCAAAATCGAATTCATTCAGGAATTTCTGCACTTCTTCTACCGACTGAAACTCGAACGACTTCTTACCGCCCAGGGTAGAGTGAATGTCAATCCTGATAAGCTCAATGTTTTTGGAGTTTTTGCGGTATTTCGGCTTAACATGCTTGTAATCCTCCGATTCTTTCCGGTTGATGCTAAATTGAGTGGCCCTGATGTTTTTACAATAGGAGCACTGGTAATGCTTTAACAATTCCTTGGGTGTACCGTCCTCATTACGCTCAACAATCTCTTCGCGCTGCACACGCATGGTATAAAAGCCGCAGTTATTGCATTGCAACGATATCAGGTGCCCCTGGTATTTCTCAATTCTGACCTCCTGGGTCTTCTCATCGATCCATACATCGTAATCTATCGAGAAAATGTTTTCTTCAGCCTGCATACCCTCATTCAGGTGCACGTCTTCTTCGTCTTCACTTAACAGCTTCATCTTGTTGCCCTGGGTTGAGGTACGCGGTGCATAGCGAAGCTTACGCAGCTTTTTATGCAGCCGGGTAGGATAATAGTATTCCAATACCAGCGATGCGATGTAGATTACGAGTGTGGCACCGGCAATTGAAAAGAAAAGCCTGACAAAAAAAGATACCCCGGGGCCGCCAATTTCATCTTTGCCATACAGGTTAATGGCACAGGCGGCTGCAACCCCGATCAACGCAAATACCCACTTTAACCATTTGATTTCATTTGTATTAATATAATCGTGCTTATCCTTATAGGTTTTGATTAAGGATGCCTTAAGTTGATAGACCAGGAATACCAGTAAGGCTGCTGTAACTAAAATAATGGCGGCTACCAGCATGATGTTATGCCAGCCTTCCGCAAACGCAAGTTCATCTTGAGGACTCATACAGTGGTTTATACAATTTAAGTTTTCTAAAGGTAATACATTCTGTAACGATAAAACCAGCTTCCGAATTTGATTTCGGTGGCGATTTAACAATACCAATTGCCGGATTCAGGCCCGGTTACCCGGTTGGTTTCGGGTTTTCAAGTGCGATTGAAATCCTTGTTTTTAGCTTGTTTTAAGGGCTTTAAGTATATTTGTGCATTTTTACACATAAATTATTGTAATTTTGTAAAAAGTAATATTATTATTGTGTAATAATACACAATACTATGAGCGAGTTCGAAAAGAAAAAACTGGAGTCAGACTTCAGGAATTTCACCAACAGAAACTTTGAACGACCCGGTGACTGTCGTAACCTGGATCAGATCCGCTATTATGTGCGTGAGCTATGCAACAAGATTGAGGAGTATGAGCATCGCTTCAACTACGTGCCGCAATGGGCCTATTCGTTGCTTGCCCAATATAACATGGTGCATAACAGCCTATTACACAACAATTTTGTAACTGCTTATGCATGAGTTAGTTGAGCATGAAGTACATCCCCTCTCCTATTCCCATTAAATATGAATACATGTATTCGGCCACGGCTAACCGCTCTGGCCGGATGCAGTATCATAAGGTACGGCCGGGTGTAACCAAGCTGCGTATCAGCCGGCAGGAGTTTATAAAAGCTTACAATGAAATGACCATATTAGCCATTCATCCGGTGCCCGTGCGCGGCCATGATGCCGTTTTCCAATTAGAATTTTTTGTGTGATCAGCCGTTCACAATTCCCTCCAGGCTTGCCGGAGAGTAACCAACCGATTTAATCGTCTTATTGTCAGATTCCCGGTACACCAGCCACTTGTCGCCCGCCTGCCGGTAATAACATGCTGTTCCGTCTTTTGCCCGGTAATGTTCAACTGTTGCCTTTGCTTCAGCTTCAGAATTGCACGCTTTACTCATGTTTGATCGCTGTACTTCTTCAAAAAGGGCCTTGAATTTCTCACCTAAGCCGAACTCGAGGATAGCACCAGAAAGCACATATTGAAGGTCGCAGAAGGCATCTGCTATCCCTACAATGTCCTTCTCCAGGATGGCTACTTCCAGCTCCTTTAATTCTTCGGCCAGCAAGGCCACCCTTAATTTGCACCGGTTCTCATCCGGAATGGTGGGTTGTGTCAGGATAGGATGCTTGAAAGTTCTGTGAAACTCAGCTACCAGGTTTAAGGAATCAGGTTGTTGCATGGTTGAATTGAAGTTTAAACTTCAATGATACGACTTGCCTGTCAATTTCATTAACTTTTTAAATCCGGCAGTTTCATATACGATATATTAAAGCAATGATTTATAATATTTTATAATCAATCAGTTAAACTTAAAAATCAATTAAATCGGATTATTTTCATAATGACCGCTGGCTTATATTTGGGGCCTGATTTTCAAAATGGAAAAGAATTTTGTAGAGGAATTGAAGTGGCGTGGTATGCTGCACGATATTATGCCGGGCACAGAGGATGAATTAAAGAAAGGCATTACATCCGGATATATTGGCTTTGACCCTACTGCCGACTCCTTACATATTGGTCATTTGGTCCAGATCATGACCCTGCTGCAGTTTCAACGGTGCGGGCATAAGCCGGTAGTATTGGTTGGCGGAGCAACGGGTATGGTGGGAGATCCTTCGGGCAAGTCTGCCGAGCGCAACCTGTTATCGGAAGGTACTCTCAATCACAACGTGGCCTGTGTAAGAAAGCAACTGGAAAAATTCCTGGATTTCTCCCCCGGTGCCGCCAATGCTGCCGAAATGGTGAACAATTACGACTGGTTTAAGGAGTTCCGGTTTCTGGATTTTATCCGCGATGTAGGTAAGCACATTACTATTAATTATATGATGGCCAAGGACTCCGTACAGAAACGGCTGGAAACCGGGCTTTCGTTTACGGAGTTCAGCTACCAGCTTGTTCAGGGTTACGACTTCTACTGGTTATACAAGAACAAGAATTGTAAGCTGCAAATGGGTGGCTCCGATCAGTGGGGCAATATCGTTACCGGTACCGAGCTGATCCGCAGAAAGGATAATGGTGAAGCGTATGCCCTTACCACGCAGCTCATTAAGAAAGCAGACGGAACCAAGTTCGGGAAAACCGAAGGAGGTAACGTGTGGCTCGATCCGGCTAAAACATCGCCATACAAATTCTACCAGTACTGGCTCAATACTTCCGATGAAGATGCTGCCAGCTTTATCAGGATTTTTACGCTGAAGGAAAAGGCGGAGATTGATTCGCTTACGGCTGAGCATGCCCGGGCGCCACACTTGCGAATGCTGCAAACCGAGCTGGCTAAAGATGTTACGGCAAGGGTACACTCGCCTGCCGATCTTGAGCAGGCGATAAAGGCTTCTTCCATTCTTTTTGGAAACTCCGTAACGGAAGACTTGAAGAGCCTGAACGAAGAAACTTTGCTGGCCGTATTTGAGGGCGTGCCCCAGGTAACCATTTCAAAAGCAGCCTACCAGGCTGTTAATACGGTTACCGATCTGCTGTCCGAGCTGACAGAATCGGCAATCTTCCCATCCAAAGGAGAAGCCCGAAAGATGATCCAAGGAGGTGGTGTGAGCATTAACAAAGTAAAGCTGGCAGATGCAACAGCCAAACCTGCATTTGATCTGCTGCAGAATAAGTACCTGCTTGCGCAAAAGGGCAAGAAAAATTATTTCCTGATTATTGTTCAATAACCGCATGCATGAAGAGTTACCTGGCCCTTTTTAGCTTGTTGGTTGGTTTACTCTTGAATAGCAGCGCAGTCCTTTCGCAGGTTGAATTAACCGACACAACCCGGGTTTACAGAATTGACCAGGACGTTGAGGTTCTGATTGACTCAACCGGTCGCCTGACGTTTGAAGACGTTCAGGGTATCCCGTTCAAAAAAAGTAAAGGCTTTCTAACCTTCGGATACCTGAAGAAACCGATATGGTTAAAAGTAAGAACAACCAGCTTAAAGGCTAACACCTTGTGGTACCTGGAAATCCCCGCTCCTTTTCTGGAGTATGTGGATTTCTACCAGCGAACCTATTCGGGTTGGCAACATACCCGCAGCGGCTATTATCTTCCGCAAAGCGAGCGAGTCATTCAACACACCAATCATGCGTTACCGCTTTTGTTCGACTCGCTGCATAACAGCGAAGTATATATTCACATTACCGGGCTAAGTCCCAAAACATTTCCGCTTTATGTTATGAACAAGGAAGTGTTTCATCAAAAAACGCGGACTGATGACATCTGGTATGGGTTTTTCTTTGGAATTCTGCTGGTGATGTTTTTCTACAACTTCTTTATTTACCTCAGCCTGCGGCAGGTTAATTACCTGCTCTACATGGGCACTATCGTGTGTACTTTCCTGGTCTTTGCGTCAGCATCGGGTTACGGGAGCAGGTTTTTGTGGCCGGAAAACCCTCATATTAATTTTTTCACGGGTCGCCTTTCATTGGGTGTGCTGGCTTGTGTGCTTACCATTTTTACTATTCGGTTTTTGGAGGTACCCAAATACACACGAGCCATGTACTATACGCTTCTTACCTTAATACCATTGTCTTTCATAGCCATTTTCCTGGTGGCTTTAAAAGAAATGCCATCTGCCGGAAATAACCTTATTTCGATTTGTACGATTACGTTTATTACAACCGGTATTGTCTGTCGCATCAGGGGCAACGCAATAGCAACATACTACATAGCCGCGTGGACGATTTACCTGGTTGGCGGCCTGCTCTTAACTTTGCGCAACAGCGGTGTTTTTGATTTCAATTTCTGGACCACTCACTTTGTGGAGGTTGGAGCTGCCATGGAAACCAGCATTATCGCCTTCGCATTGGGCGACCGGTACAGAAGGTATAAACACGAAAAAGAGGAGATACAGCTGCAGGCGCTTAAGCTTCAGCAAAGCGCCAATGAAATCCTCGAAAAACGTGTAAAGGAACGCACCGAAGAATTGATCAGGGCCAACACCGAATTACAAACCAACTTAGTTACGATCAGCAAGCAGTCGGAGATCATTGAAGCCAAGAATGCAGAGCTCGATGGTTTTTTCTACCGCATATCACACGATCTGAAAGGCCCGATATCCTCCTTGCTTGGGCTCTCCCACCTGGCTAAGATTGAAGTAAATGATCCTAAAGCTATCGACTACCTGAACAGGCAGTATGAGCAGGTGGAACGGTTGAACCAGATCATCCGGGGTTTGATCAATCTTACCCGGCTAAATAACACGGGGCTATCGCGCGAAAAAATTGATTTTGATAAGCTGGTTGATACCTGCATAAATTCACTTCAGGGATTAGGCAAGTTCTCCGGGGTCAGATTCATTAAGGAGGTGGCCCCCGGAATT
>JAHCHY010000037.1 GCA_026129485.1 Cyclobacteriaceae bacterium | reverse complement strand
ATTCCCTACGATAGACAGGTTCAGTGAGAAATATAGCTCAATGTCGCCCTACCAGTACACAGCAGGGAATCCTGTGAAGTATGTGGATATCAATGGGGATAGTGTCTGGGTTTTCTCCAGAGCATTAGATATGCCTGGCGGTGGAGCCGCTGTTCATACTTTTATTGTAGCGAAACCGGACGAAAATAATCCTGATGGCACTACTTATTATATCTCTTTTTACGAAAGTGATGATGGGAATTTAGTGGGAACGGAGAAAGAGGCAAAAACAACCAAAAATAAAGATGGTGTTGAAGAAAGATCAGTTGAAACCGTATGGGGTGATAGTAATTGGAACACTGACGTGAATTGGAGTGAGTCTAAACTAAAAGGAAAAGAGTTGATAGTAACTCCTGAAGGAAAGACAGACACCGAGTTTATTTCAGATATTCGTAAAAACGCCAAAGATCAGAATAATGCAGGCTTTAAATACAAAGCCGTTACAACAGAGAGAAATTGTTCAGAAGCTGGAAATTGTAATTCATCAACTACTACTATCCTATACAATTCCGGAGTTTCTCTTAATCGAATAAAAAAAATAGACCCACCAGGTTATAACCCGGGGATTGGAATTATTAATAAAAGGAAAAACTGATTTTGATATGCTTAAAAGAATAAACCAATTGTTGATATTCTTCTTGATTAGCCTGCTTTTATATTCTGTGCTAATCGGACTCTTTAATATAGGAAGTAGAGAAGCGTATTTTGTATTGATATTGTATATAGCCCTGTTATCAGCGATATTTAACTCATTACTTGTTTTGTTTATGAGTATTATCGGTATAGTTAATCTATTTGATATGCCGATGAAAAAACAGGTTGCGGAAATAATATCGTATATATTGTTAATGTTGGCTTTTGATTATGCGGGTAGAAAATTGTCAATTGATTGGATATATAATTATCTGGAGTTTCCATTGTCATTCATATACCCTTGCGTATTAATATTAATATTTTTTGTGGTTAGAAGGTTCTTTTTGCGAACGGAGAAGAAACGCACGAGTTAGGGAAATCCATTCACAGGAAAGAAATCTCCAAATACTACTCTGATTGACACAAATGGGAAGAGTTATCATATCAATCAGGTGGGAATTCGTCTACGACTTGATAAATTGAAATGATGAAAAAGAAATCAGCTATCTTCTATGTTTTTATTGCTTTATTGCTTATGACTGTTTTCGTCTTAAGAAAAAGTGATTTAACAATCCATATCATTGCGGAAACCAGTGCTCCAATGAGTTCAATCCGACTTCAAATCGATGATGAAACACTTTTTGATGGAGAGGTTGATTCGGGAGTATATTTTGGTAAGAAAATAGTAGTTGAAAATATGGGCATGGGTTTTCACTCTTTAAAAATTGAAGCATTACAAGACAGTATTATATATAAAAAAGATAGCTTTTTTTTATTTAACAGGACAATGATTATTACTTATTTCGATAAGTCTTCCTCAGAAAAATCTTACTTTGTTGTGTGGAATAAATTCGGTGAATTCCTTCCCGATTAGAAGGCATTTAACGGGGCAGCGAGAGAATACACCTTTCCCAGCGGAGTGTCCTCCTTTCCAAGCGGAGTGTCCTGCAAGGCACTCCGCGTTTTAAGACACCATAGTAATTGAAAGAACTGTAAAATAAATTTAAGAATCCGGGTTTTTAAAGAATCCTTGAATTAGTTAGCTTAGAGGGTGAGCACAAAGAAGCAAATCCCAGAAACGGAAGGTATCTATTTCCTTACCATAACCTGCTATGAATGGTTGTCCTTGTTTGAACTCGCAAATGGCTATGACACTGCGTACAAGTGGTTTGATTACCTAAAGCAGCAAGGGCATTACATAACAGGCTACGTTATTATGCCTAATCACCTGCATGTATTGATTGGATTTACACAAACAGAAAAACCCATTAACACCATTGTTGGCAATGGTAAACGATTTATGGCTTATGAAATCATAAAGCGACTTGAGCAAAATGATGATGTTGCTGTGCTTAACAAGCTTATTGAAGGTGTAAGCAGTCGCGATAGCAAGCGTGGCAAGCTACACGAGGTTTTTCAGTCATCCTTTGATTGGAAGGAATGTCGCAGTAGCCAGTTCATCAATCAAAAGTTAAGCTACATGCATGATAACCCGTGCCGGGGCAAATGGAACCTTGCTTCAAGCTCGGTGGAGTACGTTCATAGCTCTGCCCGGTTTTATCTCACCGGTGAGCACGGGGCATATCAAGTTTTTCCTGCCGGCTTGTTGGAAGACCTGGATTTAACCAGAGCAGCTAATAACAAAGATTGACATAGGATATACGCGGAGTCCCCGAGGCGGGAGACTCCGCTGGGAAGAGGCAACGGGTAAGGGTTGCATTTAATTTTGAAGAGCGGTAACTTGTTGGAGGGATAGTTTAAAGATGGGTTTTAAAAACCCTGGCACGTCTTTTTAAAAAGTTATACCCGTTATACTATGAAAAAAATAATAGCGCTGCTGGTTGTTTTTATTGTAGCTCATTCGCTGAAAGCGCAGGAAAAGGTGCTGCTGCTTGACCGGGAAAAATTATTTACTACCGATGAACGGAAACAAATGGACAGCCTGTTGCAGCAATATTATAAAGCGACTGGAAATTATGTGGGCATTGTTACTACCGATACCCTTGATATTAACCCGGGGGATTATTCAGCGCGTTTTGCTGAGCAGCAGAGGCTTTCCGCTTTGCAAAATAACTATGGATTAATTCTTTTACTGAGCAGGAAGCAAGAGCTGATTTACCTGACGGGCACCGGACAGTTATCGCAGGTGTTGCGCGGGAATGAGTTGGCCCCGCAGGCGCAGGAAGCGTTGGCAGGCATAATCAGTACCGGTATCCCCGACCTCCAGGAAAAACGCACAGCCGAAGGTGTTATGAAGATATGCAAAAGAGCTATGAAATTTATTGAGGAGTTGGCTAAGATAATGCAGGAACCAGCACCGAAGCACTAACCGAATAACATTTTTAACAGGCCCTTATTTTATTTCTTCTGAAGCCATCCATAGATGGGAAAGGGGTTGAACGGTTCAGCCATACCCCAAAGACATGTAACAAATTGTAACTTACACTTTGTTAGTTTTTAGAAAACCGGAAAAATAAAAAACCCCGGCTGTTAAACCGGGGCGTTAAAAAGTTGAATGATCAGTTTCAGGCGGCCTTTGAAAGCTTGTCTTCCTTGATTTTGTGGGTTCTTACTTCCTTGGCCTGCAAATCGAACCACCGCACTTCCACCAGGTTCGACTTCAAATACTTGAGCACTTCCATTACTTTACCGTCAATCTTGCTGCGGACGCGCTCTCCTTTCTTAAACAGTTTTCTCATGCACAAAAGGTTTGGTTTTACATTCGTAACGCATAAATATACTCACGCGGATAATCTTCATAAACACCTGCGAAAGTAATCAAGTCCCCGGACTTCTTCTTTTTTATAATTTCGTTCACTTCTTTAGCTGATCTTACCGGGGTATCATCTACATGCGTAATGATAAAGCCTGCACGCATACCGGTGCGCTTTAATTTACTGTTACCCGGCTCTTTTACCTTTACGCCACTGGCAATATCCAGCCGCTTAAGGGTTTTGCTATCCACATCTTCCAATTCAAAACCTAATGAAGCTGCCTCGGCCTTCTCTTCGCGTTTAACCGTAGCGGTGTTGCCATCGCCATTTTTAAGCGTAACCGGAATTACCACTTCTTTTCCGTTCCGGTTTACGGTAACGTTTACCTTATCGCCCGGACGCTTACGGCCAATGTACTCAATTAAAGCCGTATTGGATTTGATGGGCGTATTATCTAATTTAACCACAACATCGCCTTCTTTGATACCCGCAGCTTTTGCTGCGCTCTTATCGGCAAGCCTTCCAAAGCCGGCCACATAAGCGCCTTCATTTACAGCGAGGTCATTTTCTTTGGCCAACGTGTTGGTAACACTGCCCACCTCAATACCTAACCAACCGCGCTGTACCGTACCGTAGGCAATCAGGTCTTCGGTTATTTTGCTCACAATGTTGGAAGGAACGGCAAATCCGTAACCCGAGTACGAACCCGTAGGGCTTGCAATAGCGGTATTGATACCCACCAGTCCGCCATTCAGATCAACAAGGGCGCCACCGCTGTTACCGGGGTTAATGGCAGCATCGGTTTGAATAAAAGACTCGATAGCCGTGTTTACAGTTTGTTCGGTATTGCGATTTGACCGGTTGGAATTGATAATATTGATATTACGACCTTTGGCGCTGATGATACCGGCCGTTACGGTAGAGTTTAGGTTGAACGGATTGCCTACGGCCAGCACCCACTGGCCTACTTTGGTTTCGTCAGAATTTACAAACGAAAGATAAGGCAGATCTTTGGCGGTTACTTTAATTACGGCAAGATCAGTATCAGGGTCTGTACCGATCACTTCGGCTTTTAGTTCGCGGTTGTCAGATAAGGTTACCTGCACCACTTCAGAGCCTTCTACCACGTGGTTGTTGGTTACAATGTAACCATCGCGATTGATGATTACACCCGAGCCGGTGCTTTGTCTTGGCATCTGGTTTTCAAACGGGCCATCGAAAAAGAAATGCCGGAATACATCGGGCACCTGGCTGTTGCCGCTTGCGCGAGATTCCTGTGTGGAACGAATGTGTACCACAGCCTGTGTAACCTTTTCGGCTGTGCCGGTAAAATCAAGCGGCACCGCTTCGCCTTTTTCATTTACCGTGTATGCCACCTGGCTTACCGGTAAGCCATTTACATGTTCAATTTTTACTCCCTGTGCGTGCTGCTGCAAAAAGCGCTGGGTGGCTACGATAGTTATCACGCTTCCCAACACCGCAGCCAACAAAAGTGATCCAAACCGTTTCATACTTTAGTATCCGTTTTTAGTTTTAGAAATGAATTACCGGCACGCGGCATGATGAATTGCCACGACCAAAAGTTTTAAGTAAAATCTTGTTAATTTTTTCCGAACCGTTCATCTCAGTTCCTCCTCAAAATCAAAAGAAGTGCCAGTGGTGTTAAAACGACTTTCTGTTTGGTTTAGGTTCATAAAAACCTGACATTTTTTCACTTTTTTATAAGCGTTCCGTCCTTGTACTCGCACTGAATCGTCATGTTTCCCTGCTGGTCGTACCACCGGGAGAGGCCATTTGCAGCTAAATATATTAAGTAACTTTGCTTTTTGTCAAGACCGTTATATTAGGTGAACATAAAAGGAACCGTTACATTAAAGCAGGGGCGCGATCATTCCGTAAAGCGTTTTCATCCGTGGATTTTTTCAGGAGCCGTTCAGTCATACACCGACTCGCTGCAGGATGGCGATTGGGTGGAGGTGCAAGATGCCCGCAAGACAACGCTGGGCTACGGCCATTACCAGAAAGGTACTATAACCGTGCGGGTAATTACGCCCGGCCATGCTGCACCGGGGCCAGCAATCTATAATAGCAAAATTGAAAAAGCTTTAGCCGTCCGGCTCGAAGCAGGCGTGCTTTCGCACAGCACCAACGCATGCCGCTTAGTGCACGGAGAAGGAGATGGCCTGCCGGGGCTGATCGTAGATATCTATCACGATGTGGCCATTGTTCAGGCGCACTCGGCTGGTATGCATCATGACCGGATGCATATTGCCGAAGCCGTTAAAGCCGTTTTAACTCAGGCATCGCTTAATGTGGGCGCGGTTTACTATAAATCGTTGTTGGATAAAACCGGTAGCGAGTACCTGCTGGGTATGGCTGCTGTTCCGCATGTGGTGCTGGAGCATGGCAGTAAGTTTTACGTGGATTGGGAAGAAGGCCAGAAGACGGGCTTCTTTTTAGATCAGCGCGAAAACAGGAAGCTGTTGGGTGAAATGGCAAAAGGTAAAACCGTGCTGAATACATTTTGCTATACAGGCGGATTCTCCGTTTACGCCTTGCAGAACGAAGCAAAGCTTGTTCATTCGGTAGATGCATCTGAAAAAGCCGTTGCGCTTACACGGAAAAACCTGGCGCTGAACGGGTACGACCCCAATGTGCACGAGTGCGTGGCCAGCGATACATTCGATTTCCTGAAAGACAAAAAAGATGTGTATGAACTGGTCATTCTCGATCCGCCTGCATTTGCCAAGCACAAAGACGCGCGGCACCAGGCGGTAAAGGGTTATCAACGGCTAAATGCGGAAGCCATGAAGATGATTAAACCCGGTGGAATCATTTTTACATTCTCCTGCTCGCAGGTGGTGGACCGGCAGTTGTTTTACGATACGGTGGTTTCAGCAGGCATACAGGCGGGCCGGCCAATAAAAGTGCTGCATCATCTTTCGCAACCGGCCGATCACCCGGTATCGCTTTACCACCCGGAAGGAGAATATTTAAAGGGGTTGGTGCTTTATGTAGAATAAGAAAGGCGACCCCTTCAGCAGCTCACATAAAGCACACATTTATGCTACACAAGCTTTAATGTTTGCGGAGTTTGGATAAGGTACTATCCAGCACCGAAGCCATTTTATCAATGGCACTGCTTAAGGCATCGTCAAGATTAGACGCGTGGTTGCTGGCTGTTACCGGGTTTAAGCCTTTCAGCTTTGTTTCAATAAGACAGCGTTTATCATCATCGCCACCTTTCGCACCGTTTTGATCGCTGAAATGCACATCGATGCGGGTAATGTAATCGCTGAAACGATCGAACTCAGCCTCAAGGGTTTCTTTACAATAGGCAATTAGTCTGTCGCTGCCTTCAATGTGGCGGTCGGTGTTAACTTCAATTTTCATACCAGGTAGAGTTTTAAAATCGGGTACATGTTAGTAACATATAATTTATCAGTCAAATTAAGATGATTAGGGTGCTTGATGGAAATAGGGTTAAAAAATTTAATGTTTACGAAATAAGCACAATCTTAAACTTTTGATTGACTAAAATCCAAACAGACGAAAACAAAAGTATCCAAGCCAGTGTCTGTAATACATAAGCCCGGGTATATTTTTCGCGCACAATGGTTTTATACAAGAACCCAAAATGAATCATTATAAATATTAATGGAAGAGTAAATAGCCCAATATTCAGATACCTGCTGATCCAACCAAGATCATTCACATTGCGATAATTCATAATGCCCGAGAGCAATTCAAGATAAAAACACGTGAATAAAAATGGAAACCAAAGCATGTTTCCTTTAAATCGGATAAGAACGTATGCCGAGAAGGATGTTATGAGTGTAATAGCAGGCCCCATCGCACTAACAATCATGAAGTCTTCCGTTGAATTCCATTGCAAAGCTTTAGGATAACACTTGTTTAATGTCATCACCATATCATAACTCATGAGCTCGCCCATTAACCAATGTGCAAACTCATGAGTTAGAAAGCAGAACACAACTGCACTCAGCGAAACAATTGCCAATGTGCTTTTGAAGAATGTCATTACTTTACCGTAGCCGGTGGAGGCTCCGGATGGTTTGCATATCTTTCAAAGAACTCAATCACCCGAAGCAAGTGATCCATCATCCTGCCGGGGTTGCCACTGCGCGTAAGCTCGTGGCCCTCGCGCGGGTAACGGATGTACTCTACAGGCTTGCCCAAAACTTTTAAGCTCTTATACAACATTTCCGATTGGATAACCCCGGTGCGCAAATCCTGGTCGCCATGGATAATCAGCAAAGGCGTGTTGATCTTATCCACATACGTGAGCGGTGATTCCGAATCTAACAACGCTTTGGTTTCTTTCTCCCACGGCCAGCCGCCAAAGTTGGTGGGTACTAATCGCCAGGCATTACCTTCGCCCATAAACGTGGTAAGCTCGTAAACACCGCGCTGTGCATTCGCGGCTTTAAAGCGATTATCATGGCTGATGATCCACGCTACCATGTAACCGGCATAGCTTCCGCCCTCTACAAACAATTGGTCTTTATCTATCCATGCGTGTTGCTTTATGGCGTCATCTAATGAAGCCAGAATATCCCCGGCAGGGCCGGCACCCCAGTCTTTAAAGTTCCCTTTCTTAAACGCATCACCATAGCCGCCACTGCCGCGCGGGTTGCAATACACAATGCCATAACCCCAACTGGCTTCTAACTGGTATTCGTGCCACATCGAAAAACCACCCGGCCCCCACATAGCGGCAGGCCCACCGTGAATGTTGAGAATTACCGGGTACTTTACACCTTCTTTTTTTCCGATGGGTTCCATTACCCAATACTGTACTTTGATGCCATCAGGTCTTGTGAGCCAATACTCTTTGGGTGTGCTCACAGCTTTGTCTTTCATCCACTCATCATTGAGCGCAGTAAGCTGGCGTGTGGATTTGTCTTTGAATGTATAGAGATACACTTCCCACGGTTTTTTTGTTTCGGTGAGCGCATAAACAATCTTGCTGGCACGCACGTCAAAATCATTTACACCATCATCATTCCCCCCAATCAGCTTGGTGAACGCACCTCCCCTGGCGGGAATGCTGTACACCGGAATATCGCCTTCGGTTTGTGCAGAGAAGTAAATGGTTTTACTATCGGCCGACCAGGTGCCGTTGCCTGCATCACGATCAAGCGAAGCGGTGAGCAAAACAGGTTTACCCCCTGTAAAGGGAACAACCGCTAACTGGCTTTGTGTGGCATGACGGTTTTCAATTGAAGTAGCAGAAAATAAAACAGAAGCACCATCGGGCGAGAATGATGGATTTGAAATGCTATAGCCCGGCCAGCTAAAAAATTCTTTTGCGGTTTTGGTTGCTACATCAATTACCCAAAGATCATTGTCTTGTTCGCGATCGGGATGCGTCTTGTTGATGTGCGAGTGGCAAATAATGGTCTTTCCATCGGGCGACCAACCGGCCCCGTTGAAATTCTGAAAGCCGGATGTAAGCTGAATGTCTTTATCTTCACTGTTGATGATTTTAATAAACAGGTGTGTAAAGCTTTCTTCAGGTTGCAGGTTCAGCTCGCCCTGAAAGTTTTGTCTTGTAAGCACACGCGGGTTATTATCAAACATGTTTTTTGCCAGCCAGGCACGTACTTCGTCCAGCGAGCCATCGGGACTGGTTGCAATCTTTTTACGCTCATCGGCCTTCATGTTTTTGAAGTTGGGCTCATCGTTTTGTGTACGGCCGGGGCGCTCGTAAGGCCAGGGGGCTTTGCCTTCTGTTTTTGAAAAAGGAATGCTGGCTGAGTATAAAATCTTTTTTCCATCGGGCGACCAGCGCGGATTGCCCGCCCCATATTCTGATTTTGTAATAGCGTGCGCTTCGCCTCCGCCAAGAGGCAACAGCCAAAGCTGTGATTTATCGCCATCTGCACGAACAAAAAGAATCTGTTTACCATCGGGGCTCCATTGCGGAGAAAGATCGTTCTTATCGCCAAAGGTTAACTGTACGGGTTCGACTTTGTTCACCAGGTCTACCAGGTAAAGATTACGCGTATAGTAATAGTCGTTTTCGTTCTTTACCGCTTTACGATTTACCACCAACACAGCCTTGCTGCCATCGGGCGAAATCTGAATCTGGCTGGTGGTGGTCAGCTTCATCAGGTCAGACGCTACAATCGGTTTTTTGGCTTGGCTGTAACCGGAGATTACAACTAAAACCAGTACAAATACCTTTAAGAGTTTCATAAAGTCAGGATTATAGCTTGAAGATGGCCAAAAGGATTCCCGGCTCAAAATCCTTTGGGATGAGTGGAAAAGGCAGTGTAAGGTTGACAACCTTTTCTTTCACGGCAGGCAAAGGTTGTCAACCTTTAAGGGATTTGCGTATCAGGTATTAACCATCGCAAGAATATCGTCTACATACTCGCGCGAATTGCTTAATCGTGGCACTTTGTTTTGCCCGCCCAGCTTACCGCGTTTTTTCATCCAGTTGTAGAAAGTGCCTTCGGCTACAGGGTGAACGGTGGGGGCCACCAGGGCAATATCCATAGTGCGCTTGGCATCGTAGTCTGAATTCACTTTGCGCAAAGTTTCGTCCAGCACCGCTTTGAACTCAGTCAGGTCGCGCGGCCTTACCTTGAATTCAATGATCCACTCGTGCCCGCCCCGTTTTGATTTTTCAATGTAAATAGGTGCGGCTGTAAAGTTGTCGATAACGGCACCGGTTTGCTCACAAGCTTTTGTAATGGCGGTTTCGGCATTTTCAATAATCACCTCTTCGCCAAATGCATTTATAAAATGCTTGGTGCGACCGGAGATACGAATGCGATAGGGCGATGTACAGGTAAACTTAACGGTATCGCCAATGCTGTATCGCCACAGGCCGGCATTGGTCGTAATTAACATGGCATAGTTCTTACCCAGCTCAACATCGGCCAGCAAAATGGGTTCGGGATATTCTTTGTCTAACTCTTCAACGGGAATAAACTCGTAAAACACACCATAGTCCAGCATAAGCAACAGGTCTTCCGAGTCCGGCTCGTCCTGTATTCCAAAAAAACCTTCGCTGGCATTGTAGGTTTCCCAGTACCGCATACTATCGCCCGGGATTAAAGAGCGGAACAAATTGCGATAGGGTTTAAATGCTACGGCACCATGAAAGAAAACTTCCAGGTTTGGCCATACTTCCAGAATAGAGCTCTTATTCTCTTTAGCCAGGATGTATTGCAGTAATAAAACCGTCCAAGTGGGCACCCCGGCAATGTTGGTTACGTTTTCTTCCACGGTTTCGCGGGCAAGCCGTTCAATCTTTTCTTCCCAGTTTGGCATAAGGGCAACTTCCAGGCTTGGTGTGCGGATAAACTGCGCCCAGGGCGGAAGGTTTTGCATAATTACAGCCGACACATCGCCATACGAAGAAGAGGCAGTTGGATCGAACTCATTGATTTGGGCGCTGCCACCTACTGCCAGCCCTTTTCCGGAAAACATTTTGGTGTCGGGAAAATTGTTGACATAGATGGAGAGCATGTCTTTGCCACCTTTAAAATGACATTCATCAAGCGCCTCGTTGGTTACGGGAATAAACTTGCTGCGGGCATTGGTGGTGCCGCTCGATTTGGCGAACCACTTTACTTCCGAGGGCCACAATACATTTTGCTCTCCGCGCATCAGCCGGTCAATGTAAGGAAACAGTTGCTCATAGGTGTGAACCGGAACCCTGCGCCTGTAATCTTCGTAATCTACCAGTTCGTCAAACGCGTATTTCTGACCGAACTCGGTATAGCGCGCGGTGTTAAGAAGCTTTTTTAAGACTTCGTCCTGCACATCGTGCGGGTACTTTTTAAAAAGCTCAATCTGGTGAATGCGTTTCTTCATTACCCAGGTGAGTATGGAGTTCAGGAGTTGCATAGGCTGTATCAAAAATAGAGGAGGCTGTCCGATTACCAAAACCTTATTAATCGGCAACCTGCGCCCTGCGCAATTGGAAGTTCTGGCCTAAGTAAACTTTGCGCACCATCGGGTCATCGGCCAGTTCCTGGGCAGTGCCTGCCTTAAAGAGCTTGCCTTCCACCATCAGGTAAGCGCGGTCGGTAATAGAAAGGGTTTCGTCAACATTATGGTCAGTTATAAGAATACCGATGTTCTTCTTTTTAAGCCGCGCTACAATACCCTGAATTTCTTCCACGGCAATCGGGTCAACCCCGGCAAAGGGCTCGTCTAACAAAACAAAGCTGGGATCTACTGCCAGCGCGCGTGCAATCTCCGTTCTTCTGCGCTCGCCACCGGATAGCACCATG
>JAHCHY010000036.1 GCA_026129485.1 Cyclobacteriaceae bacterium | reverse complement strand
TTACCTTGCATTAAAACATACGATGCACGGTCGCGTACACCGGTTTCAGGCCCGGCATAGGCAACCAGCTCAAAGCCCATGCAATGCTGATAAAACAAGGAGGCTTGCTTGGCGTTGCCAACATAAAATTCAATGTGGTCTGTGCCAAGGATGGGTAGAAAATCCTGATTCATACCTGTTTAAATTGATTACTTCAAAATTAATCAATCGGCAAGTTTTAATTTAGGCCATGTTTCCATAATCTTGACAAAATTTTTGAAACCGCATGGATGTTAAAGAGCTGGACAAAGCCATTCAGGAAATAGCAAAACGCAGAAATGCACTTGCTAAAATTGATTATAGCAACCCCGAGTATGATGATTTGGAGGAAGAATTGCATGACCTGGAGGATGCGCTGCAGGTTAAGTATGGCGAGTTTTTAGAAGACATTTTGCAGGATGTGCATGATAAATATTGCCCGGATACCGATGTGCTTTACCCGATCGCCTACCTGGCTAAAGCCTATACAGTAGGTGATAAAAATGAATATACAGTTTCCAACAAAGAGGGTGTATTTGTAGAGGTTGATTCTATTCCCGGAAAAGATACCAAGCTTGTAATTGTGCCTAATCCATTGCGGGTGATCCTAAATGTAGGAGCCAGCCAGCAACAGGTTGTCTGGACAGCGAAATAATTCAGTTAACCGACCGGATTTTAAAAGAGGCTGCCTCAAAAGTCAGTTTCATTTGTCAGCCTGAGCTTGTCGAAGGATTTTTCATCACAGAAAACCGGTTTCGACAAGCTCAACCTGACAGCGGAATACACTTTTGAGACAACCTCTTTGCTTTATTACGAATATCCAAGTTTGGCTCTCACTTTTGTCAATACCGATCGGGCAATGGTACGGGCTTTGGCTTCACTTTGTTCTAATTTCTTATCCAGTTCAGCGGGGTTGCTCATGTAATGGTTAAATACCTCGCGCTCGTTGGTAAATTTATCCAGGATTAAAGCCAGTAATTCCTGTTTGGCATGACCGTACCCAAAATTGCCGGCCAGGTATTTTTGCCTTAGTGCTTCGGCTTGTTCGCTTGTCGCGATAAGCTTGTAAATGGCGAACACATTATCGGTATCCGGATTTTTGGGCTCTTCCAGCGGAGTGCTGTCGGTTACGATAGACAGGATTTGTTTTTTCAGCTCTTTTTCAGGCAGGAAGATGTCAATAATGTTGTTATAGGATTTGCTCATCTTCTGGCCATCCGTTCCCGGAATGGTCATCACAGATTCTTCAATACGTGGTTCCGGCAATACAAAGGTTTCGCCATACACGTTGTTGAATGTGCTGGCAATATCACGAGCCATTTCCAGGTGCTGGCGCTGATCTTTACCTACGGGCACAAAATCAGCATCGTATAAAATGATGTCAGCCGTCATTAAAACCGGGTAAGTAAACAAGCCCGCATTTACATCGGCAAGCCTGTCGGCCTTATCCTTAAACGAATGCGCATTGGCCAGCATCGGGTAGGGTGTAAAGCAGTTGAGGTACCAGGTCAGCTCGCACACTTCCGGAATATGGCTTTGGCGATACAACAGGTTTTTATCCACATCGAAACCAAAAGCCAGCCAGGCTGAAGCCACGGCCTGTACATTGGCTATGCGCGTTTTTGCGTCTTTAATGGTTGTAAGCGAGTGCAAATCGGCAATAAAAAAAAACGATTCGTTGCCGGGTTGCTGCGAGAGCTTAATTGCCGGGATAATCGCGCCAAGCAGGTTGCCCAAATGCGGGCGGCCGCTGCTTTGTATGCCTGTAAGAATTCGTGCCATAACGGGGTGCAAATAAATGCAAGAATATGAAATTGCGATTGTGGAGCGTTGATTTATTTGAAGTAAACCAAAATTTAATCCTTTCAGTTAGTTTTGCAGTATGAAATGGCCATTTAACGCTTTACAAATGCGGGATGACCACTAAAAAAATTAACACATGAAACTTAGTGCATTGTTTGTGTTATGGATTGTTCCCCTGGCGGCCTGGGGCCAGTTGGCAGAACCGGTATTCTTCAAAGCCAAAACGTATGACTTCGGAGAAGTGGTGGAATCAGGCGGGAATGTTGATTATGAGTTTACATTTACTAACCTGGGTTCGCGACCCATCCGGGTTCTTTCGGTTAATCCATCGTGTGGTTGCACTACCCCCGGCTGGACAAAAGAACCTGTTGCAGCCGGTGGAACGGGCTTTATCAAAGTAAGCTTTGACCCTAAAGGTAAGCCGGGTTATTTCAGCAAGACCTTAACAGTTACTTCCGATGCCGACAAGAACCCGGTTATACTCACCATAAAAGGAAACGTGGTAGATAAAAAATCGGGTGGTGATGAGCTGAAGGTGGCGTTGGGTAATCTCCGCATGAAGAGCGCTTCATTTACGCTCGGTAAAGTTTATGTTAATAAGCCTGCTGTTACACACGAATTTAAAATTCAGAATGCGGGAAAACAGGAATTGCAGATTAAGCACGTAAAAACTCCGGATCATATAAAGATTGAGGCGCCTAAGGTTCTGAAGCCCGATGAGATTGCTTCGCTTCAGCTTATGTATGATGCCGCTTTGCTTAATAAGTATGGTTTTATGGCCGACCGGGTTGAGCTGGTTACGAATGAGCCTGATTCTATCAAGGTTGTTTCAGTCTATGCTACAATCGAAGAATTTTTTCCGACACTTACAGCAACAGAAATGCTGAAGGCTCCGGCTTTAGCGGCATCCGGTTATGCATTGGATTTCGGGCGGGTAAAGGCAGGCGCCAAACCCGAGCTAACCGTAACCATTCAGAACAAGGGAAAACAACCTTTGCAGATCAGGGAACTGCAACCCAACTGCACCTGCCTGTCGGCTTTGGTGGATAAGGAAATCCTGCAACCCAACGAAACCGCAACGTTGAAGCTGACCCTTGTTACAGAGGGTAGGGCAGGCACGCAGAATAAGTCTGTTACGATTTACTCAACCGATCCGCGTAACCCGGTACAGCGTATTACAGTTAGCGGGTTTATTGAAAAGGAATAGTTATATCATTAACTAAAAGCCGGTATTCCCGTAATGTGATTTCCTAAAATCAGCAGGTGTATATCGTGTGTACCTTCGTACGTTACCACCGATTCCAGGTTCATCATGTGGCGCATAATCGGGTACTCCCCGGTAATGCCCATACCACCGTGTATCTGCCGGGCTTCGCGGGCTATTTCAAGAGCGGTCTGCACATTATTTCGTTTCGCTAACGAGATCTGAGCCGTAGTAGCTTTGCCTTCGTTCATCAGTACGCCTAAACGCCAGTTCAGAAGCTGTGCTTTGGTAATTTCTGTTAGCATTTCAGATAGCTTTTTCTGGATCAACTGAAACGATCCGATAGGCTTACCAAACTGAATGCGTTCTTTCGCATACCTGCGGGCTGAGTCATAACAATCCATAGCTGCACCGATAGCGCCCCACGCTATACCGTAACGGGCCGAGTCCAGGCACATCATGGGAGCGCCCAATCCGTTTTTGCCGGGTAATAGATTTTCCTTCGGAACCTTTACATTATCAAAAACCAGTTCCCCGGTTGCGCTTGCACGAAGACTCCACTTACCGTGTGTTTCAGGAGTGGTAAAGCCCGGCATGCCGCGCTCCACGATCAAACCATGAATGCGGCCGGCCTCATTCTTGGCCCACACCACAGCTACGTCTGCACGGGGTGAGTTGGAGATCCACATCTTGGCGCCATTCAGCAGGTAATGATCGCCCATGTCTTTAAAGTTGGTAACCATGCCCGATGGGTTTGAACCATGATCAGGTTCGGTTAATCCAAAGCATCCTAACCACTCGCCACTGGCCAATTTGGGTAAATATTTTTTGCGTTGCTCTTCGCTGCCGAATTTATAGATCGGGTACATCACCAAAGAGCCCTGCACGGACGCAGTGGAACGCATACCGGAATCGCCCCGCTCAATTTCCTGCATCAGGATACCATAAGAAATATAATCCAACCCCCCGCCACCGTATTCCTGTGGAATAGTGGGGCCAAAGGCGCCTATCTCTCCAAACTTTTTTACGATTTCGTATGGGAAGTGAGCGCGTTGTGCCCAGTCCTCTATGTAAGGCGAGATTTCTTGCTTTACAAAATCCCGGATGGAGCTGCGAACCAGCTTGTGCTCTTCGGATAAAAGATCATCGATAGCATAAAAGTCGGGTTGTTCGTAAACATCCTGTTTGCCAGGCTTGCGTTTGGTTTCGGTAGCTTTTGCAGCCATATTTTGGTTATTCTTGTGAAATGATTTCAAATTTACACAAGTATCAAAAATTCTATGGATAATTCCTCGTTAGACCCCAACCTGGCAGGTCAGCTTCAAAAGCTTCAGCAAAAATACGCAGCCATGGGGCAGGACTTATCCTCGTACCTGGATGGCCTGCTCTATGCCGACTACCTGACTTACTGGGATTACATCCACCTGGATACCTTGCTTAGTTTGCAGAATCCCAAGACCCAGTTTCCGGATGAAAAAGTGTTTATCATTTATCACCAGATTACGGAGCTATATTTCAACCTGGTTTTGTGGGAACTTGAACAGATTGCCGAAAAGGAAAACCTGCAGGAAACGTTTTTTGTCGAACGCCTCGATCGGATCAACCGCTATTTTGAGTTGCTCGAAAATTCGTTTACGGTGATGGTAGATGGTATGGAAAAGGAGCAGTTTCTGAAATTCCGGATGTCCTTGTTGCCTGCATCAGGGTTTCAATCAGCACAATACCGGGTAATTGAAATCTGCTGTACTGATATGATTAACCTGGTTAGCCGGGATAACCGCGAATCGTTCCAGGAGTACAGCGACCTGGAGCAACAGGTGGAGCATTTATACTGGCGAAGCGGGGCCACAGAGCTTGCATCAGGAAAGAAGACGTTAACACTTCAGCAGTTTGAAGAGAAGTACCTGAAAAAGTTTAAGGAAACCGGTATGCGCTACCGGGCTAAAAACCTTCGTAAAATTTATCTGCAATTCTTCCCGGAGTCTGAACCAGTAAAAAAACGCTTACGCCAGTTAGATCAGTTGGCGAATGTGCTGTGGCCGTTGGCGCATTTAAAATCAGCCGCCCGTTACCTGAAGCTTGACCCGGAAGACATCAAAGCAACCGGGGGTACCAACTGGCAGAAGTATTTGCCGCCACGTTTTCAGCGCATACAATTTTTTCCGGAGCTGTGGACTGCCAGCGAAACGGAAGAGTGGGGGAAGGCCGGTGTATTAAAAGCAATCGGCAACTAACTCCATCAGGATTTTCAGTACCTTTGAATAGTTTGCTGTTCAAAACGTGAGGTAATTATGCGGGGTGTAATAGCTTTGATCTTATCGCTTGCATCGTTTGGGGCATTCGCCCAGTTTAAACGCTACACCTATCACGATACCGAAAAAAAAGTCATCAAGGAAGTTTACCAGGTTAAGGATACCATTCAGAATATCCTGAACGGCCGTTATATTTCTTATTTCCTGAACGGTAACATCGAATCAAAGGGCCAGTTTGTCAATAATGAAACTTCCGGTGTGTGGGAGTTTTTTTATGAAACCGGGAATATAAAAATGCGCGGTATTCTTCGCCAGAATTCCAATTATGGTTTGTGGGAATATTTCTATGAAAACGGGCAGAAAAGCATGGAAGGGAATATTAACAATCGCCTGCGTGAAGGGTTATGGAAAATTTATTACGAAAGCGGTGATTTAAAAGAATCGGGTAGCTATGCGGCCAACATGCGCTCGGGCTTATGGAGAACGTACTTTCAGGATGGCACGCTGCGGGGCGAAATTGAATACACCGAAGATCATGGACGCTATACGGAATATTACCATTCCGGCAAGGTGCTGGCCGAAGGGCCAAAGGCCGGTGTACGCCATGTGGGGCATTGGAGATATTTTACGGAAGCAGGCACGCTTGAAAGCGAAGGCGATTTTGCAGAAGGTAAACGAAACGGTTTGTGGAAACATTATTACGCATCAGGCAAAGTATCATCCGAAGGTATGTATGAAAATGATGAGCCGGTCGGAATCTGGAACTACTACTTTGAAGATGGCGCTTTAAGTGCGAGCGGTGAATATAAAGGGGGCAAGAAGAATGGTTACTGGAATGTGCTGGCCCCGGGTGGAAAGAAGAAAAGCGAAATCAACTATGTGATGGGCAGCGGTGAATACCGGGAATACTACACCAACGGAAAGTTGCGCGTAAAAGGAAAGATTGAAGACGGAAAAAGCCATGGATTGTGGAGTTATTATACCGAAGAAGGCAGGTTGGAAGGCGAGTGCGATTTTGCGCAGGGCACCGGAATTTACAGGGGTTATTATGCATCGGGCTCCCTGCAAACAAAAGGAACTATTGAAAATGATTTGCGGATAGGCACGTGGGAATTATATGAAGAGGACGGTAAGCTATCGGGGTATTATAAGCCGGTTTATGAGAATAATATCCTGGTAAATGCGAGCGGAATAAAAGCTACATCTGCAGAGAAGAAAGAATCGCGCAAGGGCTTTACTTATTTTGATCCGCGTTTTCCCGAATACAGGGGTGTAATTGTTCAGGGTAACCCGGCTCTTTCGTTTGTGGGCATCTTGCCTATGGCCGTTGAGTTTTACAACGAAGAGCGACTGGGGCACGAGTTTGAATTTGTCGCCATCCGGGATCCCTTCTACACGGCCGATCAGAATGTAGCAAAAGACCAGGTGTTTAATCGCGGGTATGCCATTGCGATCAAGCAAAAATTCTATAACCCCATGAAAACGGGTATGTGGTACTTCGCACACGAGGTACGATTTACAAACCTCGGTTATTTTGCCAACACGGACTTTCCGCTTGTGCCCGGCACAACCTTTACGGCCAGCGCATCGGAACAACGCGCTGAATATGGTGTGTTGTTAGGGGTTAGGTTAATGCAACGCAATAATGGTGATGGGTTTACGATCGATGCGTTTACCGGTTATGGCCTGGGGTATCGCGGGTTTGATGTGGAGCCTCGTTTTGAAAGTATTTTTGATTCCGTTAATCAAAACAAGTTTGTGCATACGTTACGGTTAGGGATTTCGTTCGGCTACTCATTATCGTTTGGCGGAAGGCGGTGATAGTTGTTGGGCATTAGGAATTAGGTATTGGGATTAGGCATCAGGATTTACTTTGTGTCCCTACCTTCCGGTCAGGCAGGTTCGTGGGCTGGTCTTAAGTTTTATTCTACCTTTGAGGCATTGAAAGGGAAAATACCTTTCCATTTACATGAGTCAGATTGCAGAACTACAACTTACTCCCCGGGAAGCTTTTGAAGAAGCAGTCTTTACAGATATACTCTATAAAAAACTTGGGCTTTCGCCTGATGGCGAGTTAAAAATTATACCGGTTAAGCGATCTATTGACGCCCGAGGAAAAAATGTTGTAGTGCGGGTGCAGGTTGAGGTAGTTGATTTAAAAGAAGCCGATCGTTTTAAAAACCACTTCATTTACCGGGATGTAACCCATGCCCTGCAGGTTGTGATAGTTGGTGCAGGCCCGGCAGGCTTGTTTGCGGCTTTGCGATTGATCGAGGCCGGAGTTAAACCCATTGTGCTGGAACGCGGTAAAGATGTTCAGGCCCGCAGGCGCGACCTCGCAGCTATCAATAAGCATCACACGGTTAACCCGGAATCCAATTATTGTTTTGGTGAGGGAGGAGCCGGAACCTATTCAGACGGTAAGATCTACACACGATCAAAAAAGCGGGGCGACATCAATCGCATTCTCGAAATTATGGTAGCGCATGGAGCAACACAAGATATATTGTTTGATGCCCATCCGCACATTGGTACAAACAAGCTGCCTAAGCTGGTTTCCGCTTTGCGCGAAAAGATTATTGCCTGTGGTGGCGAAGTACACTTTAATACCAAGGTAACTGATTTGCTTTTGCAGGATGGTGAAGTGCAGGGTGTTGTGCTTCATAGTGGCGAACGGGTTAAAGGCGAAAGTGTAATTCTGGCTACGGGGCATTCCGCCCGTGATATTTACGAGCTATTGAACCGGAAGAAGATTCTGATTGAAGCCAAACCGTTTGCATTGGGTGTGCGGGTAGAGCATCAGCAAAATCTCATCGATAAGATCCAATATCATTGTGAAACCGATCGTGGTCTTTACCTGCCGGCTTCATCTTATTCGCTTGTCCACCAGGCAAGCGTAAACGGTAAAGACCGGGGCGTGTTTTCCTTTTGTATGTGTCCGGGCGGATTTATTGTTCCGGCTGCTACCTCACCAGGCGAAGTGGTGGTAAATGGCATGAGCCCCTCACGCAGGGATTCGCAGTATGCCAACTCCGGCATCGTAGTGGCAGTTGAGCAAAATGATTTCAGAACATTTAGCCGGTATGGTGCTTTAGCCGGAATGTATTTCCAGGCATCGGTAGAGCAAAAAGCCTGTGCGATTGCCGGAGGCACACAGGTTGCACCGGCACAACGGTTAATTGATTTCACAGAAGGAAAAATTTCGGCAAGCCTGTTAGATACGTCCTATCAACCAGGTTTGGCTTCAACAGATTTAAAAGAAGTGTTGCCGGAATTCATTTATTCAGGATTAAAGCAAGGGTTTAAAGCCTTTGGTGAGAAAATGAAAGGTTACTTTACCAACGAGGCGCAGGTGGTAGGGGTGGAGAGCCGCACTTCTTCCCCGGTGCGCATTCCGCGCGATAGAGAAACACTGGAACATATCCAGGTGAAAAAATTGTTTCCTTGTGCAGAAGGTGCCGGCTATGCCGGGGGAATTGTATCGGCAGCTATGGATGGCGAACGATGTGCAGAGGCGGTAATTAAAATGTATGCGAAAGTATGAGTAAGAAGACGGTAATAGTAGGAGCAACCACCAACCCGGGCAGGTATGCTTACATAGCAGCCGAAATGCTAACGGAGTACCATCACGAAATTATACCGGTTGGTATAAAGTCCGGTGTTGTTTTTGGAAAGGAGATACTGCCGATTCAATCCAAACCCAGGATTAACGATGTAGACACGATAACGCTTTATATCGGCCCGAAGCATCAACCCGAACATTATGAATACCTGTTAAGCCTTAAGCCCAAACGGGTAATTTTTAACCCGGGTACCGAAAATCCTGATTTTGAAAAGCTGGTGGAGGCGTCCGGTGCGGAAGCCTGGCGGGCCTGCACATTGGTTTTGTTACGAAGCGGGCAGTATTGATTGAACGTGCATGAGGATGTATTATAAGTTAGTACTGTTTTTAGCTTTTGTGCTGCTACTGTCATGCAAAAGTGCTTCCGTAATTCAACATGCTGTAAATGCAGAGGGAGCATCAGGAAAAGTTGACTCTGTTTTTCTGGAAATTCGTGCGCTTGACCTTACTGAAGATATGAGCCCGCTCTCCAGTCAGAATGACGAGATTGTGATGCTGGTCTATGATACAGGTAGTTCAGCAGGTGAAATCATGTTATTGCTTGGCGGATCTTTTACGGTAACGAAAGAGAATAATTTACGAAGTATAGCGGCAGGCAACCTAACCGATTTCGCTGGTGAGTTAACCATTGTGATGCTTGAGCGCGATACCGACCACAGTGTTGAGCAACTGGATGAAATGGTGAGACTGCATTTTGGGGACTTGCTAAAGCACTACCAACGTAATGGTAATTTCGGAATAGAGAAATTTATAGATGATAATGACATTGTAGGAATAAAAACCATCGCATCGGTGCAGCCTAACATGACTGTGAATTTTGATTTTAAAGGGATATTCAAACTGGACAAATATCATTACAAACTGATTTTCTCTACCCGATGAAATTTGGAGTAGTATCGAACAAAACAGCCGGGTAATAGCCCGGCTGCATGCTGCTTATATAACAGGACTTAAATTTTAAGCCAGTTCTCTCAGGTCCACCGGCACCACGCGCGAGATTCCTTTCTCTACCATCGTAATACCGTAAATCACATCGGTAGTAGTCATGGTGCGTTTGTTGTGCGTAACAATCACAAACTGCGAGTCCTTGCTGAAGGTGCGGATAATGTTATTGAACTTATCAATGTTGGCATCGTCTAACGGAGCATCCACTTCGTCAAAAATACAAAACGGTGCAGGCTTCAGCAGGTACATGGAGAAGAGCAGGGCAGTGGCCGTTAACGTCTTCTCCCCACCCGATAGCTGGTTAATGGTTAAGGGGCGCTTGCCTTTGGGTTTGGCAATAATATCAATATCAGATTCCAACGGCTTGGCCGGGTCAACTAATTTCAGGTCGCAATCATCGCCTTCGCTGAACAGCGAGCGGAATACTTTAATAAAATGCTCTTTAATTTGCTGGAAGGCTTGCATAAATGTTTCGCTGGCCACGCCTTCAATTTCATTAATCGTGCTGAACAACGATTCCTTCGCTTTCAACAAATCATCCTTCTGCGCAATAATAAAATCGTTTCGCTGCTTGATCTCCGTGTAAGCCTCCATAGCCATCGGGTTGATCGGCCCCATGTTGTCTAACTTTTCGCGGATTTTGGTAACATCAGCGCGTAGTTTCTCTTCATCGAATAACGCCAGTTGTTCCGCTTCTTCCGGGGTGGCATTGGCCAACACCGTGTCCAGATCAATGTTGAACTCGACATTAAGGCGTTCCTTTACCGAGTTTAGCTGGAGCTTGCTTTCATTCAACTGGTTCTGCAGCTCCATCAGCAGCGTGTCAATATTCTGGCGCTGGTGCTGCACTTCACGCAGGTCTTTCTCAAACTGGTCAATCTCGCCACGGCCTGCATAATACTCTTTCTCGGCTTCACCCAGCCCTTTTTCCATCTCTTCTTTTTCCGCATACATGCCGATCAGCTCATCATCGTTACTTTGTGTTGTTTCAATGATGGTGCGAATCTCATCCTCGTTCTTCTTCAGCTCTTCCGAGTTGGTGGTAATACGCACGCTGCTTTGCTCCATCGATTCCTGCTTGAAGCGGATTTCCTGATCCACACTCTTCACGCGGTTCTCCTGCTGGTGGAACGAAATGTTCTGCTCATTGAATGCAGATGATTTCTGGCTGAGCAATTCATTCTGTATGTTAAGCTCGGCTGTAATGGCTTTCAGCTTTTCGTCCTGCTGGGCCAGCTCAAGGTGAGCTTGTTCAGCTTTCGGCTTCAGCTCCGCCAGTTCCCGACTCAGGGTTTCAATCTTTTCAATAATATCTTCCTTGCGCAGGTCGGCACTGCTGAGCATGCTGGAGAACTGCTCCTGCTTGGTGCGTACGGAAATGTATTCATCGTTCACCAGCTTGATGGCGCTTTGCGCTTCTTCAATCTGTTGTTTCAGGGTGTTGTTGCGCAGGCGTTCCAGCTCGCGCTGGCGGTCTACCAGCGAGTGGCGGATGTCTTCTACCTTTTTGGTAAGCTCCCTGATCTCTTTGTCAAGCTTCTCCAAGTTCTTCGCGCGACCGATTTTCTTACCCTCAAATAAGCCGACCGAACCGCCCGATACGCTGAACCTGCGTTTGGTTACTTTACCGCTCTTGGTAATAAAGGTGTTCTCATCGGCAGGCATGCTTTTAATATCGCCTTCATATACATACACCTTGTCTAAGATGTACGCCATCAGCTTGCTGTACTTGGGATCAAACTCGATGATCTGCGTAGCCGGGAAGGCATTCGGATACATCTGGATAGTAGCGGGGGAGAACTTCTCGAACGAGTCGAGAATAAAGAAGTTCGCCTTGCCCTTGCTGGCATCGCTCAGGATGTTAATGGCTTCGTAGGCCTCTGCTTCATGCTCTACAATGTAGTAGTTCAGGAACGGCTCCAGGTAATTTTCAATCGCTACACGATACTCCTCGCTCGTAGAAAGAATATCTGAAAGAAGCGGGGCGTTTTTGGTCCAGCCTACATTCTTCTTCAAAAACTTGATAGCTTCCGGGAACCCTTCTAAGTTCTCTACCAGCGACTTGGTGAGTTGGTATTCGTTCTGGCGGGCATCCAGCTTGCGGCCGGCCTCGGTCATCTCTTCACGAATCATGTCAATGGTTTTTTCCAATGACGCAATGCGCTGATGCACATCTTCTTCTTCGCGCTTTAACTTTTCGAGGTATGAATTCTTCTGCTGGATCTCTTCTCCCAGAACAATAGTCTTCTTTTCAAACTCGGCAATGCTTGCGCTTTGCTGCGAGGTATCGGAAGTTGTACGCTCTAATTCCTGCTTGAAGGATAAAACCTGGATTTCACGAATCTCAAGCGATTTGTTCAGCTGGAATGATTCCTCCTGCCGGGCGCGATATACCTGCCGTAACGCATCAGCCTCGCCTTGCAGCGTATAGGTAGATGCCTTCTGGTTTTCGTAATCGGCTTTCAATGCATTTACCTTTTCGGATATTTCCTGCAGAACCAGGTTGGCAGAATCGCGCTCGGTTTCTAAGCTTTGGATGCTGAAGCGTGCGCGCTCGTTGCTTTTCTTATCCTGATCGATTTGTTCCTTCAGGCTGTTTACCCGGTCGTTCAGAAAACGAAGCCGTTCGTTCTTGATTTGCTTTTCGCTTTCGTACTGCCGGATTTGGGAAACAAACTCATTGATCGCTTTCTGGCGCGAGGAGAGAGTCTTCTCTTTCAGGATCAGCTCGGCCTTGGCCTTTTCAATCAGGGCTTCCTTGTCGGCAACTTCTGCAGTTAGCTTGGTTTTACGATCATTCTCCTGCTCAATTTGTTTTTGAACGGTAGTAAGGGTATCCTTCTGTTTGTTCACCACTACCTTGGCCAGGTTAATGCTTTTCTCCTTGTAGTCTTCCTTGATCTTGTAATACTGCTCGGTCTGGCGGGCCTGCTTCTCCAGGCTCTTCATGTTCTTTTCAATCTCGAACAAAAGGTCTTCTACACGCTCCAGGTCCGCATCCGTATCTTCTAATTTCTTCAGTGTTTCCTTTTTGCGTTTCTTGAACTTGGAGATTCCGGCCGCTTCCTCAAACAACATCCTGCGCGAGTTGTCGCGGTCATTCAGAATGTCGTCCACCATGCCCAGCTCAATGATCGCGTAGCTGTTGGACGCTACCCCGGTATCTAAGAACAGGTTGGTGATGTCTTTCAAACGGCAGGTTACTCCGTTCAGCAGGTACTCACTTTCACCGGAGCGGTATAGCCTGCGGGTAATGGTTACCTGCGAGTATTCGGTAGGAAGTATATTCTTAGTGTTGTTGATGGTAAGCGATACTTCGGCCATTTGCTGGGCTGAACGCTGGCTGGTACCGTTAAAGATAACGTTCTCCATTTTTTCAGAACGTAAGGCGCTGGTTTTCTGCTCGCCCAATACCCATCGAATGGAGTCTACCACGTTTGATTTACCGCATCCGTTAGGCCCCACGATACCCGTAATG
>JAHCHY010000035.1 GCA_026129485.1 Cyclobacteriaceae bacterium | reverse complement strand
AACGAAGACAACAATGAGGCTCAATTAGAAAGCTTTATTGCTACCAGCACCACGTTGAACCTCTTCCCCAAAGCATTTGCCCTGGTAGGACAGCCGCAGGTAAAATTAGTATGGCAATCGACCAACCTGCGTTCGGAAAGCCGGGAGTACGAAGTTGAAATTGATTCGGTTCGTTCATTTGACAGCTCGTATAAGATCAGCAGAACGGTTAGCGGCCGGGTGCTGGCCGAAACGCTGATCAATTTACCCCCGGCTGATTCTACCGCATATTACTGGCGCACGCGCTTTAAAGCTCCGCAAGCGGGTGAGAGCAACGAATGGGTTACCAGCAGCTTTTCATTTGTCCGGGATAGCGAAGAAGGCTGGGGACAGATCAGGCCGCAACAGGTAATTGATAATTCATTTCTGAATATGATTGCGCCATCCGGAAGCTTACCGTTTCTTTTTGAAGAGATCAAAACACAGGTTTCGGTAACTACATTCGGTAGTGAAAGCCCGTTGCCCTATACCGATGCATCGTTTAAAATAAACGGTGCGGAGTATAATACGGCCACGCTGGGCCAGCCTTGCCGCGATCATTCCTTTAACCTTGTCGCATTTGACAAAACCACGGCAATACCTTATGCGGCCTTGCCGTTCAACTTCCAGGACCCGCGCACCTGCGGGCGCGAGCCGCAGGTGATCAACAGTTTTCTGGCGAATGAATTCTATACAGGCAATGACGATGATCTTGTGGCATTTGTCAATGCCATGACTGAAAGCGATTCGGTTGTGATGTTTGGTATTCATAACTTTTCGTTATCAGCAATGCCTGCCGAGGCCAAAGCTGCTTTAACACAGTTAGGCATAAGTATGGCCGACTTAAACTCGCACTTGCCCGGAGAACCCCTTGTCATTTTTGGGAAGAAAGGCGCACCGGCCGGCTCTGCTAAAATTGTTCGCTCGCAGCTTTCACCGGTAACAGAACAGCTGATCTCCGTCAGTGGGACCATCACCGGTAAGGAAACTTCGGGGATTATGAAGTCCACGCTTATTGGCCCGGCTGTGAGCTGGAAAAAGATTATGCGTGCGGCTGCATTGGTTGATGCAGGAGATTTATTCTCGGTGGATGTTTATGGTGTTACGCACAGCGGTGTGGAAGTGCCGGCTGCCGATGCAGTAACATCCGAATATGATTTGTCGGAAATTTCGGCAACTGATTATCCTTATTTGCGATTGGTGTATTATACGCAGGATGAGATCAACCAGACTCCTGCTCCGTGGAAACACTGGCTGGTGCTGTATGAAGTGCCGGCTGAAGGGCTATTGGTTTACCAGGATGCGGATGACTTTAAAGAATTGCAGGAAGGCGAAGGCTGGAGTGCGGCATTTGGCTTCACCAACATTTCAGAAAAGTCATTCACCGGTTCGTTGCCGGTATCCGTTGATATCATCAACAGCCAGACACAACAGCGCGAAACGCAGACTATTCAGATCCATGCACCGCTGCCGGGTGAAACTACTTCATTTGAAGTTACATCACCCACCACAGGCAAATCAGGTAACAATACCCTGAACATTGCGGTAAACAATAAAATTGTGCCGGAGGCTTATTACGAAAACAACTTTATGTCGCTGGTGGATTACCTGCGGGTAAAAGACGACCAAACACCTCCCATCTTAAATGTATGGTTTGACGGACGGCAGCTTCGTAACGATGACTTTGTTTCAGCTACCCCGGTAATCCTGATCGAGCTTCAGGATGAAAACAAATTTTTATTCAAGACTGATACGCTTGGGTTTACCTTATTGCTCGGCAATAATTGTAATGCGCCATCCTGCACGTTTAAACGAATTGCATTCAGCAGCCCTGAAGTTACGTGGCAACCGGCAACGGCCACTACTCCGTTCAGAATAGAATACCGTCCTGTATTAGAAGATGGGTTGTACGAGCTATCCGTTCAGGGCGCGGATGCAAAGGGTAATCTTGCCGGCAGCACACCTTACCGTGTTTCGTTCCGTGTAGAAAGCGCTTCATCGTTACAATGGAAAGGTGTTTATCCCAATCCCTCGCAGGGCCGGTTTGCCTTTCAGTTTGTGCTAACCGGTGAGCTGCCGACTGAATTTCAGTTAGAGATTTTTTCTTCACAGGGTGTTCGTCTGCGACACTTCGGGCTGTCAAGCCTGTTGCAGTTTCATGTGGGTACCAATGAACTGGTTTGGAATGGTACGGATGCCTCCGGTGGTTTGCTGGCTCCCGGGGTTTATTATTACAACCTTCAGCTTGGCGCACCGGGTCATGCTATCCGCGAGCGTGGTAAGATTGTATTGATACGCTGACTTACATAAACAGGCTTTTCAGCCTGCTGCTTACCTGCTCGCGGTAGTTGCCGCCAATAGGAATTGTTTTCCCGGTAAGCTCAACTTCATGCCCGTTAAAGGCTTTGATCTTTCCAAGCGAGATGATGAATGAGCGATGGATGCGGATAAACCGGGCCGGGTTCAGCTCCTCTTCCATTTTGCTAAGGGCATACTTGGTAATGTGCGAAGATTGTGTGGTCTGGATTTTAATATATTCTTTCTGACTTTCGATATACACGATCTCCTGCGTAGGAATGATTACCGTTTTCTTTTCGCTGTGGATGGTAATGGTTTCCGGGGGGTTGCCGGTGCCTGGCTTTATTTTGTTGATTGCTTCCACAAAGCGTTTAAACTCGATGGGCTTTAGCAGGTAATCCGCCACGTTTAGTTCATAGCTTTCAACCGCATATTCGTGATAGGCTGTTGTGAGGATAACGGCAGGCGGGTTTTTAAGCGTTCGCAGAAAGTCAAGCCCCTTTAACCCGGGTAAGTGAATGTCGAGGAAAAGCAGGTCAACCGGTTCGGTATGGAGAAGCTCAAGCGCGCCAACGGCATCCGTACAAACGCCTTGTAATTTCAGAAATGAAACCTGGCCGATATAATCGCGCAGGATATCAGCGGCAAGCGGCTCATCTTCAATGATCAGACAGCGTATCATAATTGTGCTGGCAGGGGTATGGTTAATGAAACGGCAAACCGGTCTGAATCATTCTGCAGATCTAATGTATGATCCGGGTAAACCAACTCGAGCTGACGTTTAATGTTTTCGATTCCTATCGGGTTTTCGGGCTTGGAAATTGAACCGCTTGCCTTTGAGTTGATAATGGTTGCATTTAGCACATGATTGCGGAGTGAAATTTTGATAATTATAAAAGAGTCAAACCGCGATTCGCTGGCCCCGTGCTTGAATGCATTCTCTACAAAATGGATCAGGATAAGCGGGGCAATAGTCTGGTGCGGATTATCCACCTCTTCCGCATACGTAACCGAAAGCCGGTCGCCATAGCGTAATTTCTCCAATTCGATATAATCCTGAATTAACTTTAATTCATCGGTTAATAAAATTGTGCTATGGCCGGCTTCATATAACATAAACCGCATCAGCTTGGAGAGCTTCATAACCGCGTCTGAAGTCTGCGCTGATCCTTTCCGCGCCAGCGCGTAAATGTTGTTTAATGTGTTGAAGAGAAAGTGCGGATTGATCTGGCCTTTCAGGTATTTCAGCTCCGCCTGTGTTTTTTCTTTTTGAAGCTCCGCTTCGCGTATCCTCGATTGATACTGTCGTTTCAGCAGCCGGATGGAACAGGCGATGCCCACCACAAAAGCAAGCGTGAAGAAATAGTAAATCAGGCTGGCCATTCCGAAAATGCTCAGCTCTCCCGTATAATCCAACAGCACGGGTAGCACATAACCGTTGTATAAGGCGGAAAGGCAAATTGAGCTTATGCAAAATGCGGTAAGCAGGGTTACCGTAACCAGCAGCAGGTTCCATTGGCGCTGCACGAATTTGTCTAACGTGTAAAACGCAAAATAGACTAAGGGAATTTTTACCAGCAGCACCAGCAATTGAATTTTAATGTGCAGGAAAATCTGTCCCCAATCAACCGGTTGATCGGTAAAGAAAATATCCGAGCCGGCCGAAACGTTCAGGTAAGTCTTGAACATCACATAGGCGGCCCAAAAGAGAATGTGAGTGCCGGTTCTTTTCATTTAAACCCGTAAAGCAACTGACTTAAATATTTCAAAGCAAATGACTGCACATTCCATATACGGATAAGCGCTATGCTTTTGTTGACAGCTTATGGATTTATGTTGACGAAACTACGGTTTTCGTTGACTATGAATGGTTAATGATCGGTAGTTGCTCCAACTTGCAGGCGCCTGAGCGGGTTTAGCAAGAAAGCCGATTGACACCAATTGAGATTATTAATAGCCTTCGACAAGGCTCAGGCTGACATCGTGCTAACATTTTGAGATGCTTCTAAAAACATGAATTGACCTTGCTTTGCATCGGTATGTTGATGTAATGCGACTTTATGTAGCTGATGTGTTATTGATGCGGATTAAACAGGCTTGATTTGAGATATTAATTATGGAACATTGTTTATGAGAAAACTACTTCCTGTCGCTCTTGCTTTTGTGCTGATTGCATGCAGAGCTGATTCGCAACAGTCAATCCTGCTGGATACACCCCCGGCCAGCTTAACCCTGCTGGGAGAAGGATTTTTATCTACTGCTATGAATGAGCGTGATTTTGCTTTATCGCCCGATGGAAAAGAAATTTACTTCACCATCTCCACGCCTAAATCGACTTTTCAAACCATCGTGTTTTGCAAGAAGGGTAAAGACGGCTGGTCGAAACCGGAAGTGGCTCCGTTTGCCGGAAAGTACAGCGATCTTGAGCCGGCTTTCAGTCCCGATGGCAATACGTTGTACTTTGCTTCCAACCGCCCGGTGGAAGGAGATGCATTGAAAGACTTTGACATCTGGAAGGTTACACGTGCAGGTAATAGCTGGGGTCAGCCGCAAAATCTTGGCAAGCCTGTGAACACCGAAGCAGATGAGTTTTATCCTTCCGTGGCCAAAAGCGGAAACCTGTATTTTACGGCAGCGTATGCAGGCGGGCCGGGCCGTGAGGATATTTATGTTTCGCACTTTAAGCAAAATGAGTTTCAGAAGCCGGTAGCATTGGACACAGCAGTGAATACACGCTTTTATGAATTCAATGCATTTGTTTCACCCGATGAGGATTACATCATTTTTACGTCTTATGGCAGAAAGGACGATACCGGGGGAGGGGATTTATATATCAGCATGAAAGATCAAAACGGGAGCTGGAAGCCGGCAAGAAACCTGAAGCTGTTAAATTCAAAGCAGCTTGATTATTGTCCGTTCGTATCACCGGATGGCAAGAGCCTGTTCTTTACAAGCGAGCGCCACCAGTTGCCGACTGCATTCACAGACCGAGCGGATTACAAGACCATAGACCAGATCAAAGATCAGCCGTTAAACGGGTTAGGAAATATTTACTGGATAAGCTTTAAGTCCGTGTTGAATTCATTGAAGTAGCGGATGAGGCGGTTTTCATGGCTCTGGTTAGGCATGTGTTGCGCATTGTGCGCACAGCAACCCGATGCTGCCAGAACACGAATTCTTTTTGTGGGCAATAGCCTTACTTACACCAACAACCTGCCGCAGCTTGTAAAGGAAGCCGGGGTAAAAAATAATGTTCGCATACAAGCCGATATGCTTGCCTATCCCAACTATGCGTTGGAAGATCACTGGAATGACGGAGAGCTTCAAAAATTAATTGCAGGTGGCAAGTACGATTACGTGATCGTTCAGCAGGGGCCGTCATCACAAGCGGATGGAAAAGCGATGCTGCTGGAGTATGGCGGACGCATCAAATTGTTGTGCGATAAGCATCAGGCCAAGCTTGCCTTTTATATGGTATGGCCGGCCCGTGTTAATTATCATACATTCCCCGGGGTGATAGCTAACTATACCTTGGCGGCCTCTGAAACCAATTCTGTTCTTTGCCCGGTAGGAGAGGTGTGGAAAGCTCACTTCGATGCTACCGGTGATTTTTCTTACTATGGCCCTGATGGGTTTCATCCTTCGCTTGCCGGCAGTCAACGCGCAGCCGAAATAATTTTTGAGTCGCTGCAGATTCAGTAACAGAAATATCTCGAAAATACCGGAAAGGCGTCAAGACACTTTTAAAGTGTCAGACGCCTATCGTACAGTTTGATTTGACTTTAAAACGCTTCTGACCCGAAAACTTTTTGTTGCCTGAAAAGCGTCATTCATTGATAGCCTGCTTCTATCTGTTTACAAAATAACCTGTAAGCTGTTTGGGGTCAGCCTGGCAGCGATTCTAATTCTAATTTCACATCTGAACGAACACGATTGTTAAACCAAACATTAATCTATGCGAAAAATTTTACTGTTGATTTTTTGCTGTTCTTTTCTGTTTGCTGAAGCGCAGGAAAGAACCGTAAACGGAAGGGTAACATCAGCCGAAGACGGGGCCACGCTTCCGGGCGTGAATGTGCTGCTGAAAGGAACAGCCTCGGGTACGGTTACCGATGCAAATGGTAACTACCGGTTGGTGATTCCCGATGGGGGCGGCACGCTCGTATTTTCATTTATCGGTTTCCGGTCATTAGAGATTCCGGCAGGTGAAAGAACCACGGTAGATGCTTCCCTTGTTCCCGATGTAACACAGCTCTCCGAAGTAGTGGTTACTGCATTGGGTGTTGAGCGCCAGTCGCGCGAGCTTGGTTATGGCCTTTCAGGTGTAAAATCGGAAGACTTAACAGTTTCGCGTGAAGCCAACATCCTGAACGCCCTGCAAGGTAAAGTAACAGGTGTTACCATTACGCAAAGCTCCGGTAACCTCGGTGGCTCAACCAAAATTATTATCCGGGGTGTTTCTTCGTTAAGCGGCAGAAATAACCCGCTTTGGGTGGTTGATGGTGTGCCGATTAATGACGCGCAGGACAATACCACTTCGCGTATAACCGGTAACCGCGATTTTGCAGGAGGCTCTGCGGTAATTAACCCCGATGATGTGGAATCGATAAACGTATTGAAAGGTGCGGCCGCTACCGCGTTGTATGGTTCACGTGCAGCGGCCGGTGTAATCGTAGTTACCACCAAAAAGGGAAAGCGTGGGCAGGGCCGTGCTACGGTCACCGTTAATTCATCGGTACGGTTTGATAACCTGTTTCGTGTGCCCGAATATCAAAACGAATATGCCGGTGGAGCAAACTTTAAGTACGACTCTACAGCCACCGCTAACAACTGGGGGCCGCGCATTGTCGGGCAGCAGGTTACGGAGCTGGGAACCGGCAACCGTGTAGCCTTGCAGGCATACAAGGATAACTATAAAGATTTCTATCGCACGGGGCGCACCCTGATCAACAACATTGCTTTCGCGGATGGTAATGAGAAAGGCGATTACCGGTTAAGTGTTACTTCGCTTAACCAGGTGGGCATTTTGCCCAATGCCGAGCTGGATCGGTTAACCACCAGCTTTAATGCGGGCATGAAGCATTCCGATAAGCTCAGAACCCGGTTTGGAATTCAGTACATCTCCACGCAATCGCAGGGTACGGGTGTGGCAGGAGCGAATGATCCGAATGTATTCAACCTGGATGGTTTTGTGCGATCTACCAATTTCAAAAACTTCAAACCCTGGATAGATGAAAACGGAAACCAGTTGGGTTTTGCAAGCCCGTTCGACAACAACCCGTTCTGGCTACAGCACGAAAACAAGAACGAGCGAGAAGACGAACGGTTTCTCGGGAACTTTGAAACCATATACAGCCCGATTCAGGAACTGAGCTTTACAGCAAGGCTTGGCTATGATTTTGATCAGGACAACAGGCTTATCACAAACCGTGTAGGAACACGCAGCCGCGCCACGGGCGATTTTACTATTGATAAAATCAATCGCAAGCAGCTTAACGTGGATTTGATTGCTACTTACTTTAAAACGTTTGGAAGCGACTACAATCTTAAAATGCTTGGCGGCTTTAATTACAACAAGCGCGGCTTTAGCGCAGAAACATTGTTTTCACAAAACCTCAGCATCCCGGAATTGTTCAACCCTTCCAATGCGCTGTCGAATGTGCCTACGCGCGGCTTTGCCGAGCAAACCTTGTTTGGCGCGTATGGCGAAGCTTCGCTGAGCTATAAGGACTGGGCTACTTTATCCGTAACCGGCAGAAACGACTGGTCTTCCACGCTTCCGGCTGATAACCGGTCTTACTTCTATCCATCGGCAAGCTTAGCGCTGGTAATTACCGATGCATTGGGAATGAAGAGCAAGATATTGAACTATGGTAAGCTGCGGGCCAGTGTGGCGCAGGTAGGTAACGATACCAATCCTTATCAGCTTGACTTTAATTTTATTCCGGCAGCCGTGGCTACCGGCCAGTACAGCCTCAATCAGAACTTTCCATTCAATGGCAGGTTAGGGTTTGTGGCACAGAACCGTATTCCGCCAATAAACCTTAAGCCCGAAAGACAAACAACAATAGAGTTTGGTGCCGAGTTACAATTTCTGAATAGCCGGATAACGCTGGATGTGTCTTATTTCAGCTCCAGCAACAAAGATCAGATACTGGCCATTCCTATCCCGCAATCTACAGGCTTTGCCACGCAAACAATTAACGTAGGCGAAGTGGTGCAGGAGGGAGTGGAAATTTCGCTGGATGCAAAAGTGATTGACGGCAAAAACTTTAAATGGAATTCAATAGTAAATTTTACGCACAACGAATCTACTGTAAAGAGCCTTGCCCAGGGTACCGAACGGATCCTGATTGCCAGTGAGTTCAATAACATCCAGGTGGTAGCCGTTCCGGGGCGTGAGTTCCAGTTATTCACCACTACGTATTTATCCGATCCTGTAAGCGGCCGCCCGATCATCAATCCAGCCAATGGGTTGAGGCAGTCCGGGCCGGTGGCTACGCGCGGAAGTGTAATGCCTGATTTTACGATGGGGTTCATTAACGCATTCTCTTATAAAGGGTTCACCTTATCAACTACCATCGACTGGCGCAGCGGTGGCCTGATTCACTCGGCAACTGTTGCGGCACTATGGGCATCGGGAGCAACGGCTGAAACGGCTGTTAACCGCGAAGGTACTTTTATTGATACGCATGGTGTATTAGCGAATGGAGATGGTACGTTCCGCGAAAATGATATTCCGGTACGAAGCGCCCAAACCTTCTGGAATAACCTGGCGCCCAGTGGCGCGGCTGATGCTACTATTTTTGATGCATCCTTTGCCAAGCTGCGCGAGCTTGGGCTTTCATACACCGTTCCCAGCCACATCCTCGGTACCCGTTTTATAAGACAGCTCCAGGTTGGCGTGGAAGGAAGGAACATTGCGTTGCTATATGCAAAAGTTCCGCATATCGACCCGGAGGCAAACTTGTTCGGTGCCGGAGTGGATGGCTTTGGTGTGGAGCGGGCTGCCGTTCCGTCAACCAGGAGCATCGGGTTTAATGTGCGGCTAACATTCTGATCAATTAATCAACAAAGAAATGAAACGATTATTAATCATATTCTTATGCACGGCAGCGATGATGATCCCGTTGTCGTGCGCAGATCAACTGGATATTAACCGCAACCCGTTAACCGCATCAAAGGCCGATCCGAATGCCGTGCTGCCTTTTGTAATTGTTCAATACAGCAACCGGACGGTTACGGAAATCGGTACACGCATGGTAGATGTGTATCAGCATGCTTCGGCTACATTTAATTCACCACGGGGTGGCGGTGGCGCTGCCGGTGGTTTTTTATCCAGCAACCAATGGGGTATGCTATATGTTACGGTGCTACCAAATCTTTCATTGGTAGAAAGGGATGCCCGTGCGGCCGGTATTTCCAATAACAATGTGGCTGCCATCGCGGTAACGCTTAAAGCCCTGGCGTTTTTAGATGCTACTTCGTTATTCGGTGATATACCATTTTCGCAGGCGCTTAGGGCAGAGTTGTTTCCCCAGCCTGACTATGACAGGCAGGAAGATGTGCTGCGCGGTATTGTTATCATGCTGGACGATGCTATGGATCTGATTGATGCATTGCCCGCTACCGGTACTTTTAATGTAGCGCAGGGCGATTTGATTTATGGCGGTAACATGACGAACTGGCGCGCCTTAGCGAACTCGTTGAAAATCCGGGTGCTGATGTTGCTGCGAAATAAAGATACCTCGGTTGATGCACAGCTTACTGCGGCTTTAGGCGAACCGTATATTTCCAGCAACACACGAGCCGCTATGTTACAATACCCGGGCAATCCCGGAAATCAAAATGCATGGTTGCAAATAGTAACCGCGTTTGGTACAGGCTCCAACGAAACCACCAATTATTTCGGGCCTTCGCCTGTCATGCGGCAACTGCTGCAAGACGATCCGCGCCTGGAATTGTATTGTGTGGATGGAACGGCCGGAGGGTATAAAGAATCAGACATAGGTGTTTTTCCAACGGATGAAGAGGCGCGTTATTCCAATAACCTGATTCGCGCCAACCTGCCGGATATCTGGCTGTTGCCTGCCGAGATAACTTTTTACCGGGCCGAGCTTGCAGCTAAAGGCGCTCTTGCAGGAGATGCAAACGCCCTGTACCGCCAGGCCGTAACAGAAACGTTACAGTTCTGGGGACAAACTATTCCGGGCGCACAAAAGACACTCACCACAGACCAGATTACTTCGTTTGTGAACGGGTTGCCGGATATTAACCCGCTTACGCAGGCGCAGCAGCTTAAGGCCATTGGCGAGCAGCAATACCTGGCCACGTTCTGGTGCCCGATTGTTTCGTGGAATCATGTGCGCAGAACCAAAGTGCCGGCCATTGAAGCTTCACCGGGCTCTACCATTACCACCATGCTGAAACGGTTATTGTATTCACCGGTAGAACGCGCAGCTAATCCCAAAACCCCGGATGATATGCTGACAGACGTGCCGATGTGGTTTGAAAATTAAAAGCTGAATGACAATGAAAAGATTTTTGATATTGTGGTGTGCGGGATTGATGTTTGCTTCCTGCACCGATCTTGACCTGGAAGATCAAACGATAAAGCTGATTGAGCTGCCGGGTTATGTAGCCTTCGCCAATACCGGAGGAACGATAACACCGATTGAGCGAACCGTGGCGGAAACATCAACCGCTGTTCAGAACCTCAGGATTGAAGTGGCCACCGGAACACTTTCGGATGTAACGGTTACCTATTCATTTAGCGGTAATGCAGCGTTCGGCACAGACTTTACGGTTACCACGCCCGGAGGAACAGCCACTGCTGCCGGTGGTACTATTGTAATTAAGAGAAATCAAACACCAGCAGGCACAACCGATTTTGATTTTGTGAATCTCGGTATCCACGCTGTAGCGGATGGTGTTGATGATGGAGATAAAAGCCTCACCATTACACTGGAGAGTGCTGCCAATGCTGACGGTAAAACGTTTGCCGTAGGCCGGGGGGCGCCCGGCAGTACGATCTACCTTAAATCAGCGAGAGTAATCTTCACTGATGTGGATTAGGTTAAATCAGGTAGATGTTTCTTAACAGAAAAGGGTTGGCGTAAGCCAACCCTTTATCTTTTGCGATCGGTTTTTCGATTCAACCAAAAGCCTTTTGTACTGTGCCGTTAATGATGATGCCCGCCCGGGCCATGTACGTGGCCATGCGAAATCTCATCGGCCGAGGCTTCACGAATTTCGATCACTTCAACAGCAAAGTTTAATTCAACACCGGCTAATGGATGATTAGCATCAACGGTAATATTTTCCAAACCTACTTTGGTAACGGTTACCACCTGTCCGCGATTGGTTTGAAACTGCATACCCGCTTTTATTTCCTGTGTACCAAATGCCGAGCGTGGTACTTCCTGCACTAAGCTGCTCTCCTTTATGCCATAACCTTTTTCCGGGGCAACTTTAATATTGAATTTATCGCCTTTCACTTTTCCTTCAAGACCTTCTTCCATTCCCGGAATCAGGTTGCCGATGCCGTGTATGTAATACAAGGGCTCTTTGCCTGCGCTCGAGTCTAATACTTTGCCATCATTATCAGTTAAGGTATAGTGAATTGCGGCTACTTTGTGCTTGGTGATTTGCATGTATTTTTACTTAGTTAATGAGGGGGCAAAGATGGTCTTTTTACATTACAATCCTGAATAATTTCCGGATGTTTTGCCGCTACGGCAGCGCAAATGCCACATAGGCATCGCCTGACTTGGTGCCGAGCTTACCACCTCCGCAGGCAATTACTACATATTGTTTCCCATTCAGCTCGTAAACTGCAGGTGTGGCAAATCCGGAGGCAGGCAATGTGTACTCCCATAAAAGTTTGCCGGTAGCTTTATGAAAAGCCCGAAACCTGTTATCGCGTGTAGCGGCTATAAACACAAGGCCGCCTGCCGTAACAACCGGGCCGCCATAGTTTTCCGTTCCGGTTGGCGGAATACCTTTTTCTTTCAGCTCTTTGTATTCACCCAATGGAATTTTCCATTCCAATTCTCCCGTGTTCAGGTTAATGGCATTCAATGTTCCCCAGGGCGGGCTGATGGCAGGATATCCTTCGGGTGTAATGAATTTAGTGTAACCGCTCAGCCGGTAAGGGACATGATTCACACTGTCGATGAGAGTTATACCTGATTTGAAGGCATAGGTCTGCTCCGTTTTTTGTTCCAGCAGAAAAGATGAAAGCGCCTGTACTTCTTCCGGTTTCAGCTGCTGAAAAGCGGGCATCATTCTCCGGCCTGTAATTAACAGTTCTGCAAAGTCAGTTGTATTGTACTTTGCTTTGATACTGATAAGCGTAGGATTGTTACCGGTTCCTTTGCGATCGGCACCGTGGCAGGAAGCACAATGTTGCGTGTATAATCGCTGGCCCGCTGTTAACCAGGTTTCTGCCTTCACTTCGGTGGGTTTGTTTTCCACCATCTTCATGACCCACGCCATTTCGTTGGCGTTTACATATAAAATTCCGGTGGCCGGGTCGAATGCGGGGCCACCCCATTCGCCACCGCCATCATAACCCGGAAACACAAGCGATGGGGTTTTGCCGGGCGGAATAAACATATTGCCGAACCGGTAGCTCAGCATTTCACGATACAACCTCGTGCGCACACTATCATGCACGTACGGATTGAGGTCATCCAGTGTGAGTGTTTGTTGCGCGAACGGTGCCGGCTTTACCGGTATGGGTTGTGTGGGCCATACTTTTTCACCTTCCAGCTCGCTTACTGTATCCACCGGAACCTCTTCAATGTCAAAAACCGGTTTGCCGGTTGTACGCTCAAACACATACACCATTCCGTTTTTTGTAGTCTGGGCAACGGCATCAATCTTCTTCCCCCTGTGATTTAAGGTAACTAATGCAGGTGGCGCGGGCAGATCTTTATCCCATAAGTCGTGATGCATAAGCTGAAAATGCCAGAGGCGTTTGCCTGTATTAGCATCCAGCGCCAGCAAACAATTGGCAAAGAGATTTGACCCCTTGCGTTTGCCCCCGTAAAAATCGTATGCGGCCGATCCAGTTGGCGCAAACAATATTCCACGTTCTTCATCCAATGAAAATCCGCTCCACACATTGGCCCCGCCAATATGTTTCCAGGCTGCTGTGTCTTCCCATGTTTCATAACCGAATTCACCGGGTTGTGGAATGGTGTGAAAAATCCATTGCAGCTTGCCTGTTATTATATCGTAGGCACGAATGTGGCCCGGTGCGCTGGGTGGCGCTTCGTTTACACGGGTACCCATAATCAGCAGATTTTTATACACGATTCCGGGGGAAGTGCTCACCACAAACAGGTCTTTCACATCGCGACCAAGATCGTTATGCAAATCAATTGAGCCATTATCGCCAAACGATGGAATGGCTTTGCCGGTAGCGGCATCTACTGCATAGGTAAGGGAGCCAGCAGTAAAGAAAATGCGTTGGTCTGCTTTGCCATCTGTCCAGTAGGCTACCCCGCGACTGTTGATCATAATATGAAATGACTTGCGGTGATGATCAAACTCGGTTTGCGCATTGGCATCAAACACCCATTTCTCTTTACCGGTGGAAGCATCAATCGCAAACAATTTCATCTGGGGCCCAACGCCATATAGCACACCGTCAATTATAATCGGGTTGCATTGTATTTGCGAGCCGTTTAACGTATCGGCATCGCCTGTGTGGTATGTCCACGCCACTTGTAGTTGCGAAACATTGGCGGTATCGATCTGCGTAAGGGTGGAATATTTAATAGCTTCGGCCGAGCCGTTGTAGGCCGACCAGGCTTTGTATTCTTTGCTATTTGGCTTACAGCCGATTAACAGAAGGG
>JAHCHY010000034.1 GCA_026129485.1 Cyclobacteriaceae bacterium | reverse complement strand
GCTGCCGGGTGGCCCCGGTGGTAAGCTCAAAATGCCCCGGCTTTCCGAGCTGCATGAAAAACTTTTCGGTAAGTCTTTTGAAGATGCGCACGATGCAAGCTACGATGTTGCCGCAACTGCACGCTGCTTCTTCGGCCTGCTTCAGAAAAGGGTTGTACGCCCGCTGGATGATACGGCACTTGAAAAGATTATTTACGAAGAGCCCGACCTGGAAGCCGGCAATTCGGGCAAGCGGCAAAGGGTAAAGGGAGTTGATTACCAGGGGTACGATGAAGCCGACCTTACCGACAAGCTCTTCTGCCACTTGCATGTGCACTCGCAATATTCGGTATTGCAGGCAGTGCCCAATGTAAATCAAATCGTTGGGCAAGCCATAGCACACAAAATGCCTGCTGTTTCCATTACTGATTTTGGTAACATGTACGGGGCGTTCAAGTTTGTAAGCGAAGCCCTGAAGCATGGTATAAAACCAATTGTGGGCTGCGAATTATACTTGTCGGATGAGCGAAAGAAACTAAAGTTCACCAAAGACAATCCCGATAAACGCTACACACAGGTACTGCTGGCGCGAACGAAAACAGGCTATCACAACCTGTCCAAACTAAGTTCGCTTGGCTTTGTTGAAGGGCTATACGGAATTTATCCGCGTGTAGACAAGGAACTGGTAACACAATACCGCGAAGGCCTGATGGCAACCACCGGGGGGCTGGGCAGCGAAATTCCTTACCTGATCCTGAACGTGGGCGAAAAGCAAGCCGAAGAAGCATTTGTTTGGTGGCATAAATTATTTGGCGATGATTTTTACATCGAGCTGAACCGCCACGACACACGTGAAGAAGACCGCGTGAACGAGACCTTGCTGAAGTTTGCGAAGAAGTATCATGTAAAATACTTCGCAGCCAATGAGTGCTTTTACCTGGAGAAGGAAGAGTCCAATGCCCACGATGTTTTGCTTTGTATAAAAGAAGGGGAATTTCAGTCCACCCCTATTGGTTCAGGCCGTGGTACGCGTTACGGGTTGCCTAATAATAATTTTTATTTCAAATCGCAGGATGAGATGAAAACACTCTTCCGCGATTTACCGCAGGCATTTGATACTATACAAGAGATTATTGACAAAGTTGAAACATACGAGCTGAAGCGCTCTGTACTGCTGCCCAAGTTCCAGATTCCGGCAGAATTTAAAACCGAAGACGATTACCTGCACCACCTTACCTACGAAGGCGCCAAACGAAAATACCCGGAAATAACAACCGAAATAAGAGAGCGGTTAGATTTTGAGCTGGAAACCATTAAGAAAACCGGATACCCCGGCTACTTTTTGATCGTACAGGATTTCACTTCCAAAGCACGCGAATTAGGCGTGAGCGTGGGGCCCGGCCGTGGTTCCGCTGCCGGTTCGGCTGTGGCCTATTGCATTGGTATTACCAACGTAGATCCCATCGCATACGATTTGCTGTTCGAGCGTTTCCTGAACCCGGATCGTGTATCACTTCCCGATATTGATATCGACTTTGATGATGAAGGACGCGATAAAGTGCTGCAGTATGTAATTGAAAAATACGGTCATACCCAGGTAGCACAGATCATTACGTATGGCACGATGGCGGCCAAATCATCCATTCGCGATTGTGCGCGGGTAATGGAGTTGCCGTTAGCCGAAGCCAATAACTTAGCCAAGATGGTGCCTGAAAGACCGGGTACATCGCTGGAAAAAGCCTTTGAAGAAGTAAAGGAACTAAGCGACCTGAAGAAAGGAAGCGACCTGAAGGCACAGGTATTGAAACAGGCCATTGTGCTGGAAGGTTCGCTTCGCAACACCGGCACACATGCCTGCGGGGTTATTATTACACCCGATGAGCTGACCCGTTTTGTGCCGGTATCTACCGCGAAGGATTCGGAGATGCTGGTAACCCAGTTCGACAACAGCGTGGTAGAAAGTGCCGGGTTGCTGAAGATGGACTTCCTGGGATTAACCACACTCTCTATTATTAAAACAGCCATCCGCAATGTTAAAAGAACAAAAGGTATTGACATTGATATCGATGCTGTTCCGCTTGATGACGTAAAAACCTACCAGCTTTACCAGCGGGGCGATACCACCGGTACGTTCCAGTTCGAATCGGACGGGATGCAAAGCTACCTGCGCAGCCTTAAGCCCGATAAGTTTGAAGACCTGATTGCCATGAACGCACTATACCGGCCGGGGCCGATGGAATATATTCCCGCCTTTATTGCGCGCAAGCATGGCCGCGAGCCGATCAAGTACGACCTGCCCGAAATGGAAGAGTACCTGAAAGACACGTACGGTATTACAGTGTACCAGGAGCAGGTGATGTTGCTTTCACAGAAGCTGGCCAGCTTCTCGAAAGGCGATGCCGATGTGCTGCGGAAGGCTATGGGCAAGAAGCAGAAAGAGGTGCTCGACAAAATGAAAGACAAATTCATTGCGGGATGTAAGACCAACGGGCACAAGGAAGAAGTAGCGGAAAAAATATGGAAAGACTGGGAAGCTTTTGCGCAGTATGCGTTTAACAAATCGCACTCTACCTGCTACTCGCTTGTTGCGTATCATACCGCTTATCTGAAAGCGAATTACCCGGCCGAGTACATGGCCGCGATTCTCACCCATTCGCAAAACAACTTAGATAACGTAACGTATTTTATTGAAGACAGCCGCAAGCAAGGCATTGAAGTATTGGGACCGCACGTAAACGAATCGGGTGTAAACTTTGAAGTAAACAAGGAAGGCAAAATCCGTTTCGGGCTTGGCGCGATTAAAGGTGCAGGCGAAGCTGCCGTGGAAGCTATTATCCAGGAGCGCGAAACCCGCGGCCCCTACAAGGATATTTTTGATTTCGCCCAGCGGCTTGCCAACCGGTCGGTAAACAAAAAAACATTTGAATGCCTCGCCCTGAGCGGTGCGTTCGATTGCTTCCCCGAATATCACCGCAGGCAATACATGGCAGCCAGAGAAGGTGATCTTTCGCTTACCGAAAAAGTAATTCGTTACGCCAGCAAAATGCACCAGGAGGCACAGAGCGCGCAAGCCAGCTTGTTTGGCGAATCCAGCGGAACAGCTATGCCGGCACCCAAAATCGATCCGATAGAACCCTTCAGCGAAATAGAAAAGCTGCACTTTGAAAAAGAAGTGGTGGGTGTGTATATCTCCGGCCACCCGTTAGACAATTTCCGGTTCGAGATGGATTCGTTCTGTACCACACAACTAACTACACTTACCGATCTGAACAGCCTGGAAGGCAAAGAGTGTAAGGTGGGCGGAATAGTTTCGGGTGTAGAGCACCGCATGACCAAAACCGGCCGGCCATTTGGCAAGCTGGCGCTGGAAGACTACAGTGGCAAGTTTGAGTTTATGCTGTGGAGCGATGATTACATGAAATTCAAAGCTTACCTGATGCCGGGTTTATTTCTTTTTGTTGAAGGAAATGTGGTGCGCAAAAGCTGGGGCGATCAGGAGCTGGAATTTAAGATCCGCAACATCGACTTACTGAATGAGCTGGCCGGCAAACGGGTTCAGGGCCTCGCCCTGCGTTGTTCGGTAGATGATATCTCCGAAAAGTTTATTGAAACCCTGGAACGGCTTTGCAAAAAGAATTCGGGCAATTCGAACCTGAAGCTGATTGTACGCGATGAAGCCGAAGGCATCCAAACCGAGCTGCTGGCGCGGTCGCAACACATTAAAGTAAGCAACGAATTCATAAAAGAGCTGAAGCGGCTTTCGGAAGTTGGTGTTATTACCGATAAATCGGAAACGCGGTGGTTGACTGAAACTGTCCAGAAAACTGCCGGCACGGAAAAAACCGAAATTGGAACATTTTCACCTACCTTTATGTTGGAACCAGTAGATTGACAAAAACACTTTAATCTTTATAAAACCATGGGTAAAACGATAGAACTCACCGATTCAACTTTTGATCAGGCAATTAGCTCTGAGAAGCCAGTATTAGTAGATTTTTGGGCCGAATGGTGCGGGCCCTGTAAAATGATCGGGCCTGTGGTGGAAGAGCTGGCGGGCGATTATGAAGGCAAGGCTGTTGTAGCCAAGCTGAATGTGGACGAAAACCCGCAGGTTACCGCGCGCTTTGGCGTTCGCAACATTCCCACTCTATTGGTGTTTAAAAACGGCCAGGTGGTAGACAAGCAAGTGGGCGCAGTACCCAAGTCTGTGCTTTCGCAGAAGCTGCAGGCGCAAGTGGGGTAATTCAGATTTCGATTCTCAAAAAAGTAAAGGCTGTCTTTCAGACGGCCTTTTTATATTAATTACCACGCAGTGGCCTCGCAATAATCCGGGCTTGATCGCGTGTACGTATCGCGTACTCTATAGGTAAATGAAATCTCATCTCCGTAAATGGTAGCAGCACCTTCTATCTCATAACCGTTTACATATTGCAAAGGAATGGTGATCGTATTTCCATAAACGCGGGCAACCACATCAATCCCGGCATTGTAAAAGTTTTCAATCATTACCTTACCGGAGGTATACCCTCCACTTTTGCGGATGTAGATCTTAAAGTTTGAAAATGCCCGGTATGACTGGCTGTACTCCTCCACCCGGTACGAACCTACAATGGCATCGCGATCATCGTAACGGGGTTCAACTACCGTAATCTCGCAAGAGGTAAATACAAGCGCCAGCGCAACGAAGATTAAGCTTATAGTTTTCATAATTGATAACCGTTTGGTTCGTTCATTGCAAGCCTCACGCCAAACCCGCTTTCATTGGCTTGGTAGTTATGCCAGAAGCCATGATGCAATACTGTTTTACAGAAATCAGAAAACAGATTATCAACCACTTATAAAACGAAATCCCCCGAACCAGTCGGGGGATTTTTGAGCTTAAAAAATGGGTTAAACTCAGCTTAAAAAATAAGGCACTCCGGCACCGGCAAAAAATATTTACTACCAACAACCACTACGAATGGAGTAAAAACCAGTCGTGCCGGATATGCCATGTCTTTAGGGATTTAAAATTTCAGAAGTGCGGTTTACGATTGATCTATTCATTAAATCGTAAATCGTACATCGCAATTCGTCAATACCTTAATCCACATTGTCGTGCAAAAATTTATTGTTGCCCAACAAATTGTTATCATCGTTTAAGTTATAGCGCGAAATAAACGACTCGGAAGAATGCGGCACATTGTCCATCTTCACCCCCCTGCGCAGGTATGCCGGCAACGTCCACTTTTCATTAAACTCTTCTTTCGACATCTCGTGCTTTTTGCTCTTCAGCTTTTCCCTGCGCTCTTTCGCCTGCTGCTCTAAGCGTTCTTTGGTCTTGCGCACTTCCATCATACCCTCCTCGTTAATCACCTGGTCAGCCGAAATTTCTTTTCCTACTTCAAACTCATCTTCTTCGCTGAACAAGCTATCCTCGCCATCTTCATCATTCCCGCTTACCGGCTGTTCTTCCTTACGGAATAGCTCAAATGTATAAGAACGTTCTTCTGTACTTTCCTGAGGAGCTTCCGGGAGCTTCTTTTCAGCTTTCAGCTCTTCGTCCGGAGTTTCTTTCAGAATTGGCTTGTCGTTACCGGCCTTAAACTTCAGCTCCAGGTCTGCGTTTTGCTGGTTCACAGAATTATCTATGCCGCCAAACAATGAGATCTGTGATTTATCCAGCTCATGTACTTTCTTATCTTCTTTCTTCTTCATTTTGCCTTCTGAAGCGAAGCCGGTAGCAATAACCGTTACCCGGATGCGATCGCCCAGGGCGCTATCCACACCATGACCAAAAATTACTTCGGCCTCGTCACCGGCCTGCTCCTGGATATATTCGGTAATGGTAGTCAGCTCATCCATTTGCAATTCGGCTTCTTCACCTGAAATGATGGAAAGCAGGATCTTCTTGGCGCCCATGATATCTTTATTATCCAATAATGGCGAAGCCAATGCCTGCTCGGCCGCTTTCATGGCGCGGTTATCGCCACGGGTTTCGGCCGATCCCATTACCGCAGCACCGGCATTTAGCATGACCGTGCGCACATCCTGAAAATCAACATTCACATAACCGGCCAGCGTTATAATTTCCGCAATGCCTTTTGCTGCAGTAGTTAGTACGTTATCTGCTTCGCCAAATGCCTGGCCAATGGGTAGGTTACCGTAAATCTCGCGCAGGTTGTCATTGAGAATTACCAGTACCGTATCGCAACCGGAGCGAAACGCTTCAATACCTGATTCGGCCTGTGCCATTTTCTTCTTGCCCTCGAATGAAAACGGGACGGTAACGATACCTACCGTAAGGATGTCCATGTCTTTCGCGATCCTGGCGATTACCGGGGCGGCACCCGTTCCGGTTCCGCCACCCATACCTGCCGTTACAAACACCATCTTGGTGCCGGCCAGCATTTCGCGAATCTGCTCTTTGCTTTCAATGGCAGCGGCACGTCCTACTTCAGGATTGGCCCCGCAACCCAAGCCTTCCGTAAGGTTAACGCCAAGCTGAAGCTTATGGGGCACCGGGCTGCTGCTAAGCGCCTGCAGATCGGTATTAGCCACCACAAACTCGACATCTTTAATGCCCTGCCGGTACATGTGGTTAACCGCGTTGCTACCTCCGCCACCTACACCGATTACTTTGATAATCGATTTGTGGTGCTTGGGGAGGTCAAATTTGTATCCTGTTACTGGTTCAAACATGACTATTGTGATTTAGTGGTTGGTCATTATTAATATTCGTTCTTTCCATCAAGATCATCGATCAGCAGACCTTTGGTCTTGTTCAAAATGCTGGAAAAGAAATCAGAAGGCGATTTGTCTTTCTTGGCCTTTACCGGTTGCTTCTGATTTGCTTTGTCCTTATACCTTTCCTCGCGTTCATCCAATGAACGGAAACCGGAAAGTACCAGGCCCACTGCCGTAGCATACATCGGGCTCTTCACTACCTCAAGCTTGCTCTTACCCAGGTGCTCGTTCGGGTAACCGATACGGGCATCCATACCGGTCATGTATTCTACCAACTGCTTCAGGCAACTGAGCTGTGAGCCGCCACCGGTGATTACAATACCACCGGCTAAACGATTTTCATACCCGGAGCTGATGATTTCCGTGTGCGCCATTTCGATGATCTCTTCCATACGCGCCTGGATGATGCTGGAAAGATTCTTCACCGAAATTTCCTTGGCTGTCCTGTTGCGGATACCCGGAATAGAAACAATCTCATTCGGGCTTGCTTCTTCTGCAATCGCTTTGCCAAATCTTGTTTTCAACTGCTCAGCTTGCTTGGCCATTACCATCAATCCATGCTGAATATCCGTTGTAAGAATATTTCCACCGAAAGGGATTACCGCTGTGTGGCGAATAATGTTATCGTGAAAAACTGCGATGTCTGTCGTTCCGCCACCAATATCAATCAAACATACACCGGCTTCTTTTTCTTCTTCACTTAACACGGCCAGGCTTGAGGCCAATGGCTCCAGGATCAGGTCGTCAATTTCCAAACCGCCCCTGCGAACACATTTGTTAATGTTGTTGATGGCGCTGGTTTGCGCGGTTATAATGTGGAAGTCGGCTTCCAGCTTCACCCCACTCATCCCCACCGGGTCTTTGATTCCTTCCTCGTAATCCACAATGTAATCCTGCGGCATTACGTGAATGATCTCGCTGCCGGGCGGAATAACAATGCGGTACATATCTTCCGTTAAACGATTTACATCTTCAATGCTCACTTCATCATCTTTAGATGAGCGCGTAATGCTGCCGTGGTGAATGGAGCTGCGGATATGCTGGCCGGCAATACCCACGTTTACCACGCCAATATCAATGCCCGACATATCGCTGGCTTCCCTGATAGCCTTCTCGATGGCGAACACCGTTTTATCAATATTGGTAACAATACCTTTTATTACGCCTTCCGATTCGGCCTTGCCCATGCCCAGCACTTCGAGCTTGCCAAATTCATTCTTGCGGCCTACGATGGCGCAGATCTTGGTTGTTCCTATATCCAGACCTACAACTATTTTTTCGTTTTCCATGACTTTAATCTTTATTAGTGGTTGTTGATGTTTGGTTTTTTATAGATTAAAAAAATTATTCTGCTACTATTTGTCCTTCATACTCCAGGTTTACGCGCCCGTATTTTGTCCAGCCCCGTGTCGGAAGTATTTCTTTATAAAAAATCATCAGCTTGCGAAACTTGGCTTCCATGTTCTCTGCTTTACCAAATTCAACTGATTGCCCTGTAACCTGCGGAAAAATTATAATCTTTCCCTCGCTGTTGATATCTAATTGGGCTACCTGGGCTCTCCAGAATTTATCCGCATTGATAAATTCAATCATCTTCATAAGATTTTTTCCTTCTTCCTTTTCGTTCAAATCTCCCATCTCAATTAACTGCTTTGCATACGCACCGCTTACCAGCACTACGCGCGAGGTATATTTATCCGATACCTGCATGACCACACCATCTTCTGCGATGTAGGCATCCGGTGCGTCCGACCGAACAATACGTGCAATAGGTCTTCTTAATTTCACATTCACCACCAGATTACCTTTCAGGTCGCCAAACAAGTCAGCATCCCGTATGTGCTTATCCAGTTTGAGCTTGTTTTCAATCGCCCGCAAATCAATACGACTAAAACTTGTACCCTTAATAGACTGGCCGCTCCCTTCTACCAGCTTCAGCACATCAGCTTCATCGAGGAAATGGTTTTCGTGTGCATTGTCAAGCTCAATCACAATATCCTTGCACACCATGCCTTCCATTTTGCGTTCGCTGAATGCAATCAGAAATGAAATGATCAGCAACGCAACCGTTACTTTTACTTCTCTCCGTATGTTCAACTTCCATTTCATACTTATTTCTTACTTAACAGCTCTTTTACAGGCTTTACAAATGTGTCTATATCTCCTGCCCCAATCGTAGCCAATACTTCAATATTCAGCCCATCCAGCTTTTGCAGCACATCACTTTTTGAGCACCGTATCTTAACCGGGCTGGTGATGTCTTTAAACAGCATATCTGACGTAACACCCGGAATGGGCTCCTCTCTTGCCGGGTAAACATCCATCAGCAGCACTTCATCGGCCAGGCTTAAGCTTTTTGAAAAGCCTTCGGCAAAATCGCGCGTGCGTGTAAACAAATGCGGCTGGAACACTACCGTTATCTTCCTGCCTTTGTACATTTCCTTCAACGACTTAAGGAATGCTTCAATCTCGGTGGGGTGATGCGCATAGTCATCAATGTAAACCAGATCATCCCTGCGAATGATAAACTCAAACCTGCGTTTTACGCCACGGAAAGAAGCTAACCCTTCGCGAATGGTTTTATCGTCCACACCAAATTTTTGCGCAACCAGGATAGCGGCAATCGCATTTTCCATGTTATGAAAACCAGGGACACCGAGCTTTATCTTGTCGAACTTCCTGTCCAATCCCAGGAGGTTGAACTCAAAAAATCCATCCCGCCCAAGCGGAACAATGTTGCCGGCAAAAAACTGTCCCCGGCTCATACCATAGGTTTCTTTATTTACATGTTGAATCTCATTGGCTAATAAAGCAATTGACTCATGTAAGATCAGGTTTCCTTTACGCACCACCTGGCTCATAAAATCCTTGTAAGAACTTAACATCTGCAGGTGATCGCCATAAATATCGAGGTGATCAGCATCGGCCGATGTTACCACAGCCGTATGCGGAAACAGGCGCAGGAAGGAACGATCGAACTCATCGGCTTCGGCCACCACAACCGTATTGGCATTTGCTTGTCCGTGCATGACCAAGTTAGATTCGTAGTTGGCGGTAATGCCTCCTAAAAAAGCAACCATATCTTTTCCGGCCGATTTCAATATATGCGCGATAAGCGATGACGTGGTGGTTTTACCATGTGTACCGGCTACCGCAATTGTTTTGTAGTTTTTGGTAAGCAGCCCTAATACCTCCGAACGTTTCAGGATCGTATAGCCCTGCGCCTTCAGGTAGTTGTGCTCAATATGATTTTTAGGAATAGCAGGTGTAAATACCACCAATGTTTTTTCTTTGCTGATGTAGCCCGGGATCAGCTCCGCTTTATCATCAAAGTGAATTTCCATTCCTTCTTCAATCAGCTCGTGTGTAAGCGGAGTAGGTGTGCGATCGTAACCGGCCACACGCAGCCCCTTATGCCTGAACCAGCGCGCCAGTGCGCTCATGCCGATTCCGCCAATTCCCAGGAAATAGATGCTATCGTATTGTTCCAGCTTCACAATTATTGAGCGATCAGTTTTTCAATTTCATTTACAATCTCTTCGGTGGCCTTAGGCTTACCGAGCTTTGCAATATGTTGCCGCAGCGCTTCGCACTGGTCTTCGTCATAAAGCAGCTTCAATGATTCTTCCACGAGATGCGCTTTGGCTTCAGCATCTTTGATCATACGTGCAGCCCCGGCATTTACAAGTGTAAGTGCATTCTTAACCTGATGGTCTTCGGCCACATTGGGCGAAGGCACCAGGATGCCGGGTCGTTTGGCTAAACATAATTCTGATATAGCCAACGCGCCTGCACGCGATATCACTACATCAGAAGCTGCGTATGCCAGGTCCATCTGCTTCAGAAAATCATAGATGCGAATTCTGCGCAAATCTTTACTCTGCACCTGTGCTTTTACACTTTCGTAATAGGCCTTGCCGGTCTGCCAGATTACCTGCACCTGTGCATCAATCAATTTATCGATACCGTGCAGCACACTTTCATTAATGGTACGTGCACCCAGGCTGCCACCGAGGATCAACAATGTTTTCTCCTTATCTGTAAAGCCAAACTGGTTGATCGCCATTTCCCTTTTACTCTCCAGACCGATTATATCCTTGCGAACCGGGTTGCCGGTAAGTACAATTTTATCTTTGGGAAAATATTTTTCCATTCCACTATAAGCCACACAAATACGTTGCACTTTATCGCCAACCTGTTTGTTGGTAAGGCCGGCATACGAGTTTTGCTCCTGGATAAGCGATGGGATGTTATTGCGGGTTGATGCCAGCAGCATAGGACCACTGGCGAAACCACCGGTACCAATTACTGCATGCGGCCTGAATCTCCTAATGATGTTGCGCGCTTTAAAGTAGCTGTGGATAAGCTTAAATGGGAACGCCAGGTTAGACCACGTTAACCTGCGCTGCAAACCGCTTATCCACAAACCCACAATTTTATACCCGGCCTCAGGTACACGGGTCATCTCCATCTTTCCTTCAGCGCCTACAAAAAGAATTTCCGCATCGGCATACCGGCTCTTGAACTCATTGGCAATTGCCAATGCAGGAAAGATGTGTCCGCCTGTTCCGCCACCGGTTATGATCAAACGATATGGTTGTTTCGCATTCAAGTATTATGCTGCTTTTGCATCCAGGTTCTTTTCTTTTACTCTTTCTTCGCCATCAGCTTTTTGCTGCCCCCAGTTCTGCTCCTGCTCACCTCTGCTTACGCTCAGAATAATTCCAACCGAAAGGCCGGTGAACACCATTGCCGTTCCACCCATGCTGATTAATGGCAAGGGCTGACCGGTTATTGGCCCAAGGCCAACTACTACACCCATGTTTACCATAGCCTGGCAGACCAGATCGAACGCAAGACCCGCAGAGAGCAAACCCCCAAATGCCCGTTCACTATTATAAGCCGCCTTCATGCCCCGGTGGAGAAGAATAAGATAAAGCACAAGCACTACCATTCCGCCAATCCATCCATACTCTTCAATTACAATTGCATATACAAAGTCAGAGTACGGGTGAGGCAGAATGTTTCTTTGTTCACTATTACCCGGGCCTTTTCCAAGCAATCCCCCGGTAGCCACAGCAATCATACCATGCTGCGCCTGAAAGGGTAAATCTTTTCCTTCTACTACATAACCGTAATAGTCGCGCACGCGATTAATTGCCGTTTCAAGGCGCTGGCCAAAATAAAGACCTGCAGAGCCGCACAATAACCCGATCAGCACCAACATGGCGAGATAACGAACAGGCACACGACCGATAAACATGATGAGCATGCAGGTTGCAAACACCAGCATAGCGGTGGACAGGTTTGTTAATGCAATCAATCCACAGATAACACCACACCAGATCAATATAGGAATCAATGAATCCTTGATGTCATTAATATTCTGCTGCTTTTTGGAAAGCATGCTGGCGAGATTAATAATCAATGCAAGGCTGGCAAAATCAGATGGCTGGAATGAGCCAAATACCGGAATGGAAATCCAGCGGTTGGCACCGTTTATACTTACACCATTATTAAACGTATAGATCAAAAGCGGAACACTGATCCATAAAGCCAGGCGCGATAACCTGGAGTAATACCGGTAATCAATTTTGTGGGCAAACCACATAGCCGCCAGCCCCAAAAACACCATTAACGTGTGCTTCAAAAGATATAGCTCAGGCGACTTGGCCTTTTTATAAGCTAACGTTCCGATTGAACTATACACCACCAGAATGCTGATCAGCGAAAGCGCAAACACCACAGCCCAGATCACCCGGTCGCCCTGCAGGTTTTTGTCAGCCCATGTTTTTATTTTTTCCATACTATATTCTAAAATCTGTATTCTAAATTCAGCATTCCACTTCCCTTTTCAGTTCCAACACTGCCTCCCTGAATTGATCACCCCTATCCTCATAGTTCTTAAACAGGTCAAAGCTGGCGCATGCCGGTGAAAGCAATACCACATCTCCCTGTTTGGCAGAATCCATTGCCAGTCGAACCAGCTCTTTTACTGTTTGTGTTTCCTTTATCTCGGATACTATTGCACTAAAAAAATTTTTAAGCTTCTCATTATCCTTGCCTAAGCAGATCAAGGTTTTAACTTTCTTAGAAACATCTGCTTTGATAATGTTATAATCGTTGCCTTTATCAATACCTCCTGCAATCCAGATCAGAGGCTGTGTGTAACTACCCAATGCATACACAACTGAATCTACATTGGTGGCTTTTGAATCATTTACAAACTCAACTCCTTTAATAGTAGCCACCGACTCCAACCGGTGGGGCGCATTTTTGAAAGTTTTAAGACCTGCTCTGATGGATTCAACCTTTGCACCCGCCAGGTATACGGCAGACACAGCAGCCATTGTATTAATCAAATTGTGCGGGCCCTTCAATGTTGTTTCGGATTGGCGTACAGAAAACGAATCGTCATTAAACTGAAATACCATCTTCTCGCCATCATAATGAGCCTGGCAGGCTTCATCCTTTAATGATACCGGGATCTTAACCGGGGCGATCGTACGCTGCTTAACCTCCTGGCCGGCTATAACATCATCCGCATAATAAATGAAGAAATTCCTTTCAGTCATATTACGCACCAGCTGAAATTTGGAGCTGATATAATTCTCCATTTTGTACTCGTACCGATCCAGATGATCGGGCGTAATGTTGGTGAGTATGCCTATTTCCGGGTGGAAGGTTTTCGTGCCATCCAGCTGAAAGCTGCTGATCTCAATTATGTACCAATCGTACGAACCTGTAGCAACTTTACGGGCAAGGCTTTCGCCTACATTACCCGCCAACGCCACGCTAAAACCGGCAGCCTGCATCAGGTGATAGGTAAGCAAGGTAGTGGTTGTTTTACCATTGGTTCCGGTAATGGCAATTACCTTACCGGTGAGGTGGCGGAAACCAAATTCCAGCTCATCAATAATTTCAATTCCCTTTGTTTTGGCTTGCTTGATTATCTCCGCCTTATCTGAAATGCCGGGGCTTTTAATGATCAGGTCTGCTGCAAGTATCTTTTCTAATGAATGTACTGCTTCTTCAAATGCAATTCCATTTTGCTGAAGCTCGCTTTTGTATTTGTCTTTAATGATTCCCTGGTCGGAAACAAACACATCATAGCCCTTCTCTTTCGCGAGCAACGCTGCTCCCGTTCCGCTTTCGCCTGCACCTAATATGACAATTCGTAAACTCATTTTAGATTTTCAGTTTTCGAATTACGATTTTTCGCTTCCGCTAACTTTCTCTTTGAGGTTATGACCGATGCCGAGTAAATAGAAACCAATTCATTCGATTCCTTCAGTATTGTTTTTATCTTCTCTTTATTACTTCCCTTATCCAAGTCGTGCATCAAATCAAGAAAGAAAGATGTTTCATCAACCTCTTCTTCAACAATCTTTAATTTATTAATAAAGTCAGCTGTCGATTTGGCACGGCAGGCTGCACGATAATTAGCTCCTACTGAACTTGAACTACGAACAATTTGCCTGACTAACGAATCATAAATCCTATTCTGAGGTAAGGACTCTGCTAATGTCATTACTTCAATAATAAATTTCTTATTCCTCGCTATCAATTCTTCTTTGGTCATTTCAAAAAAATCGTAAATCGTTCATTGTAATTTGTCAATAGTATTATCTTAGTTTTAACATCGCAAGTGAAAGAATAGCCAACAGGATACCCACAATCCAAAACCGGGTTACGATTTTAGCCTCGTGTACATTTTTCTTTTGATAATGATGGTGCAGGGGCGACATGAGTAAAATTCTGCGGCCTTCACCATATTTTTTCTTCGTGTATTTGAAATAAGATACCTGCACAATTACCGATAGATTTTCAACCAAGAAAATTCCGCACAACAACGGAATCATCAGCTCCTTACGCACCGCAAGCGCCAGCACAGCTATAATTCCACCCAACGATAAGCTACCCGTATCGCCCATGAATACCTGCGCGGGATAGGCATTATACCAGAGAAAACCAAGACATGCACCCACAAAGGCGGTACAGAAAATTACCAGCTCACCAAGGTTAGGAATGTACATGATGTTCAGGTACGAGCTGAAATCCACGCGACCGGATAAGTAAGCGAAGATGGCAAGTGTTAATCCAATAATAGCCGATGTTCCGGCAGCAAGCCCGTCAATGCCATCGGTAATGTTCGCTCCATTGGAAACTGCCGTGATGATGAGAATTACAATAAGTGTAAATACAATCCACGTATAATTCTTATCAAGGAATGGAAGGATGCTGCCGTAGTCAAACTCGTTATTCTTAAAAAACGGAACGGTAGTGGTTGTAGATTTCACATCACGGTACTCCAGCCGCACCCCCGGCTCAGGCTGTATCACCTGCAGGCTGGCTGTAGTTGCCGGCCGTACCTCGCGCACTACTACATTATCATTAAAGTAAAGCGTTAGCCCCACAATTAAACCAATCGTTACCTGGCCTACAATCTTGAACCGCCCGGCAAGGCCTTCCTTGTTCTTTTTAAATACCTTAATGTAATCATCCAGAAACCCGATCAATCCCAACCAAATGGTTGTTGCGATAAGCAGGATAACATACACATTATCCAGCTTAGCCATTAACAGGGTAGGGATCAGGATTGCTGCGATTATAATAAGACCACCCATAGTAGGTGTTCCTTTCTTCTGCAACTGGCCTTCAAGACCCAGGTCGCGAATGCTTTCACCCACCTGCTTTCTTCTCAAAAAATCAATCAGCCTGTTACCAAAAGAAATGGTAACGATTAACGACAATACCGCAGCCGCACCTGCCCGGAAAGAGATGTATTGAAACAATCCCGCTCCCGGAAAATCAAACTGCTTTTCGATATAGTCGAACAGGTAATACAACATACTCAATTAGCCAATATGTCAATTATTCAATTGACGGATTTCTTAATACTATTTTTTGACGTTGAAATGATTTTATTCAGTACTTTCAAAATGCTCTCAATATCTTGTAAAAGTTTACCAGGCTTGGGGTAGTCTTTTGCAAACTCACATAGCTCAAGCCAGTATTCACATTCCTCTGCCTCTTTTGTTGCAATTTTCATCTTATGAATGAAGTCTGCCTTGCTTTCTGCACCTTGCGATTCTTTCACATTAGCCCCAATAGAACAGCCGGAACGAAGCACCTGATCAGCAAAAACAAAACGTTTTCGATCTCTGAGCTTTTCTGAAAAATCAGTTATATCCAATGCAAATTGAAAAGTCATCTTTACTATTGTGTTGTTGTTATAATTTCTCATTGGCTAATTGATTCATCTTCCATTGAAAAATTAATTGCTGAACAGTTTTATCATTCGCGCTAACACCTCTTTATCATCAAATGGGTGCTTCACTCCTTTTATCTCCTGGTAATTCTCATGACCTTTCCCTGCAACCAGCACAATATCTTTTTCACCTGCCATCATACAAGCTGTCTTGATGGCCTCTTCCCGGTCTACCATGATCAAAGTTTTTTTTGCATCCGAAGGCCCTACGCCTTTCTGCATCTCGCGAATAATCTCCATCGGGTCCTCACCACGCGGATTATCAGAAGTAAAAATCACTTTGCTCGAATACTTGCAGGCAACAGCCGCCATAAGCGGACGCTTTGTCCTGTCGCGATCGCCTCCACAGCCCACAACCGAAATAACCTGTTCGTTCCCGGAACGGAAATGGTCGATTGTTTCAAGCACATTCTTTAATGCATCGGGCGTATGGGCATAATCTACAATGGCGGTGAATTTTGAGCCGGGCATTACCAATTCAAACCTGCCGGAAGCGCCTGTAAGCGCAGACAGCTTCATCAATACCATTTCGGCATCCTCGCCCAATAAGGAAGCTGCTCCGTAAACGGCCAACAAGTTGTATGCATTGAAATCACCGATCAGCTTAAACCACACGCTGCGTTCAGCAATCTCCAGCTCCAATCCCTCAATTGAATTGGTGATGATTTTTCCTTTGAAGTCGGCCATTTTCTTTAACCCGTACGTGAGCTTGCGCGCTTTCGTATTTTGCAACATTACCATGCCGCGCTTGTCATCCACGTTCACCAATGCAAAAGCTTCTGACGAGAGCCCGTCAAAGAAGC
>JAHCHY010000033.1 GCA_026129485.1 Cyclobacteriaceae bacterium | reverse complement strand
TGCAATCCGGTAAATACACGATTCTCGGTATGCCCGTAGATGGCACTTTTGCCGAGTATGTTTCCGTGCCTGTTGACCGGCTGCATCATAAGCCTTTTCACCTTGATTTCCTGCAAGCTGCTGCGTTGCCTTTAGGCGGATTAACAGCATTCCGGGCCTTGTTCAGGCGGGGTGAGCTAAAGGCCGGGCAAAATGTATTGATCTCAGGTTTTGGCGGTGGGGTGGCGCAGTTTGCTTTCCTGTTTGCGCAGGCGGCAGGCGCCAACGTGTATGTTACTTCCGGCAGCGATGAAAAAATTGAAAAAGCCTTGAAGCTTGGCGCGAAAGGAGCGTACAACTACAAGAAGCAAAACACCTATACCGATCTGTGGAAAACAAAGGGCGGGTTCGACCTGGTTATTGACAGTGCCGGTGGCGACCAGGTCAATAATTTTATTAAGGTGCTTAAGCCCAAAGGCAGGATTGTATTTTACGGGGCCACCAACGGCTTGCCTGCCAAGCTGGATTTGTACCGTATGTTCTGGAACCAACTATCGCTGTTAGGCTCTACGATGGGTAACGATAATGAGTTCAGCGAAATGTTATCTTTTGTGAGCAAGCACCAGATACGGCCCTTGATCGATTCAATCCGCCCGTTCTCGCGTATTGCTGAATCTTACCCGGATATTACGCTGCCCAACAAGGCGGGGAAGATCGTGTTCCAGGTTTAGCTTTCTGCGAGGTTATCCGATGCAGCTTGTATTTGAAAGTAAAATGGCGGAGTTCCTGCCTTGCCGCAATCCCGGGGCGGGAGGCTCCGCCTCGAAAATTAAAACCACACAAAGCCAGCCAAAAGTGGGGTATTTGTGAAGATTTGTTGCATATATAAATGAGTTGTGCGCAATTCCGAAAAACTGAACAAGATAAATGACGACTGAGACAATCTTACTAATTATCGTTCTCGGACTTAACCTTATAGGTGGACTATTCATCCTGCACCTTAAAAAGTATTTTAGCAAAAAAGGAGAAAACCTTGCGGACAAAGAGGACTTAGAAGAGCTTACGACAATTGTTGAAGAGGTAAAAACTAAATTCGAGCAGGACACTGAACTGCTGAGAGCAAATCTGGCAATCGAGACGAACAAAAAGAACGTAATCTTCAATGAACAAAAACAATCAATCATTGACTATTCAACACATTTAAACATATGGCTTTGGGACAGTTTACGAATAGCGGTGCATGAGTACAATCACACCAATCATGAAGAGCTTAAAGACAAGATTATTAAAATAAGAGAATCATACAATAATGTTAATGTTTCTCTGAGTAAGGTGCAACTTCTTGTCCCAAGCGAAACGCTAGTCAAATCGTGCCATGAGACATTGATGGAAGTACTGAAGGTTCACGGCTTCGTGGACATCAGAGTAAGTCGACTGAAAAGAGTGTTATCCTATGAGAAGGTGCTTGTCGACCAATTCATATCGAGAGGAGAAAAAATAAAACCAGGAGACCTGAGTTTTAAATTCTATGAACAACAAGCGAAGGACAATGCGGACGAGAAGAAGGCAGTTCTGGACGACTATATCGAGGAACATGGAAAACTATTTAGTTCAGCCGTACAAAAACGAAACGAATTTTTAGCATTGGCCAAGCATTATTTAAATATGTGAAGGAACTGCGCACAACACTGTGCATGTGACCATAGCGGGGGCTCGGTGTTGCATTGTAGTTTTAGTTTTTTAATTTCGTTCACCCACGTGGGACAGGTCGCAGCAGGTCGGCCTTAGCATTCCGCTTCGCTCCATCGCTAAGTCCTCCTAAACCCCGCTACGGCACATGCACTCACGTTAGCAGCTATGTGGACGAACCACAAAACTCATCAGGAAACAAATGAGTAACTTCTGTAAAAATTGTAAATCAGAAATTACCGGCAACTTTTGTAGCCAGTGCGGTCAGACTGCAAATACGCATAGAATTAATTTGCCCTTTTTGTGGCGCGACATTCAGCACGGCTTATTTTATTTTGATAAAGGAATACTTTTTACAGCCAGGGAGCTTTTTACAAGACCTGGATTTTCTATTAAAGAGTTTATTGACGGAAAACGTATAAAACATTTTAAACCGCTTTCGTTAGTTATTTTGTTGGCTGGTATTTATGGTTTTCTATCACATTATTTTGATATCAACCTGTTATCAAATAATTTTCAGGTAAGCGGTAGCGGAGAGAAATTTATTCAGACAAAGGCTACACTTGAAAAAATGAGCGAGTGGATTTCACAGCACTACTCAATTTTGACTTTAATACAAATACCAATTTTTTCTTTAGGGACTTATATTGCTTTCAGGAAAGTTGGCTATAATTTTATTGAACATTTGGTAATCAATTCATTTATTGCTGGGCAAAAGCTGATCATCAGACTAATTACATTTCCATTATTTCTCTGGTTCAGCAATTCTCAAAACCTGAAAGTTATAGCGCGTTTTACGGACCTTGCCGGATATTTAATTGGTATATGGACACTGTTGGAATTGTTTAACCAATTTAGTTTTGTAAACAGGATTTTAAGGACGATTCTTAGCCTGGCTATTGCAATACTTATTATTTTTATATTGCTGACAATTACAAGCGTAATCTTTTTGAGTTAAAATTGACGAGAAGAAGAAATACAGCAGCGAACAAAAGTATTGCCGTGCATTTAATCTTGAATAGTGATAACCTGGTTAGGATTGGGGATAGAAAGGAGGCAATCATCAAACCGTAACCCGAGCTTAATCTATATTATCCAATACCGCCTGGATCTCTCTAACCGTAGCCTGGTTGTTTTGAGCTTTCGCCAGCGTAAGTCCGCGTTGTAAAACTTCAATAGCGCGATCAACCTCGTTCTGACCCAGGAAGAAATTACCCGCCATGTAGTAGGCTGGCAGGTAATCCGGATGCTTTGCCAGTACCAGCTCAAATAATTGCCGTGCTTTGGGCTTATCAAGGCGCTGATATTCAAGCGCGAGGGCATACACCGGGAAGGGATCGCCCGGCTCGTTCTGCATAAACTTTTCCAACATCTGAATGCGGGTAGTATTCATCCGTTTTTTGCCGGTTTTTTCGGCTTTTTTTAAGATTTAATCCTTTATCTTGAGGCCAAAATTAAGCTTAATACATAAAACTTTGATTCTCATTTTATAAGCCGACAATATGAAAATACTGGTTTGCATTTCGCACGTTCCGGATACTACCTCCAAAATTAACTTTACGGATAATAACACGAAGCTCGATGCTGCCGGGGTGCAGTTCATCATCGGCCCGTATGACGATTATGCGCTGGCCCGCGCTATTGAATTAAAAGAAGCTAATCCCGGCACCACCGTTACCGTTCTGAATGTGGGAACGGCCGATACAGAGCCTACCATCCGCAAGGCATTGGCCATCGGGGCCGATGATGCCATCCGCGTAAACGCAGAGCCTGTTGATTCATTTTTTGTCGCCAGCCAGGTTGCCGAACATGCCAAAGGATTCGACTTGATTTTGATGGGCCGCGAGTCTATCGATTACAATAGTGGCGTAGTGCATGCTATGGTAGGCGATCTGCTGGGCCTGCCTTCGGTATCGCCCGTAATGAAGCTGGATATTGAAGGCGCCAAAGTAAAAATGACCCGCGAGATAGAAGGCGGCAAGGAGCAGGTGGAAGCCAGCTTACCTTTAATAGCCGGTTGCCAGGAGCCCATTGCCGAGTGGAAGATACCCAACATGCGCGGCATTATGTCGGCCAAGACCAAACCATTAAAAGTAGCTGAGCCCGTAACGGTAGCGGCTTCGGTAGCATTAAGCAAGTTTGAATTGCCCGCACCCAAAGGCGCTGTAAAAATGATACCGGCCGATGCCGTAGCCGAGCTGGTAAGCAAATTGAAAAACGAAGCGAAAGTTCTTTAATCCTTAAATCAGAAAGTGTTATGTCAGCATTGGTATTCATAGAAACATCAGAAGGAAAAGCAAAAAAATCATCGCAGGAGGCATTGTGCTATGCACGCGCGTTAGGCGGCCCTGTAACAGCAATCGTATTGGGCCCGGCCGATGCGGCAGGCCTGCAGGACTTGGGTAAGTACGGTGCATCCAAAGTGCTTCATGCGGCCAATCCTAAATTAGAGCAGGGTGTTATCCAGGCGTATGCCACTGTTATTGCCAAAGCTTTCGCGGATGAAAATGCCGATGTGCTGGTGCTGGCCAACTCGTCATTGGCTACTCCTGTGGCGGCTAAGGTTGCCATTAAATCCGGGGCCAGCTTTGCATCCAACGTAGTGGAGCTGCCCGATACCGGCAACGGCTTTAAAGTAAAGCGCAGCATTTATACCGGTAAAGCATTTTGCTGGCAGGAATTGAAAAATGCCAAAAAGGTTTTGGTCATTAAGAAAAATGCAGCAGAAGTTACAGAGTCGGGAAGCGCTGCAACCATAACACCGTATGAGGTTGCGCTTACGGATGCCGATTTTAATACTACCATACTTTCGTCTGAAAAGGCAACGGGCCATGTGCTGTTGCCGGAGGCCGAGATTGTAGTTTCCGGTGGACGCGGCATGAAAGGCCCCGAGCATTGGGGTATCCTTGAAGACCTGGCTAAAGTGCTGCATGCAGCCACAGGTTGCAGCAAGCCGGTATCGGATATAGGCTGGCGTCCGCATCATGAGCACGTAGGACAAACCGGTGTGAAGGTGGCACCGCAGCTTTATATCGCAGTTGGAATTTCAGGCGCTATTCAGCATTTGGCGGGAGTAAATTCATCCAAATGCATTGTAGTGATTAACAAAGACCCGGAAGCGCCTTTCTTTAAAGCTGCTGATTACGGAATTGTAGGCGATGCATTCGATGTAGTGCCCAAATTAACGGAAGCCCTCAAGGCAGCCTTGTGATAAGGGCATCTCTAAAAACCATTTTTGAATGCCGGGCTGAGCCTGCCTGTTCGGCAGACAGGCTTGTCGAAGCCGATTTGGAGCTGATTTTTAGATATTTATGTTTCAACACGCTCAACATGACAAAGTTTTTAGAGATGCCCATAATTAAATTCTACAGGTGAGGATTAGATATTTTTTTATAATTTCAATTTTTTAGTGGCTACGTTGAAGAAGATAAAGCTCGAAATACTGGGACTCTCATCCAGCCAGACACAAGCGGGATCGTTCGCATTAGTGTTGGGCGAAACAGAGGGAAACCGCAGGCTGCCTATTATTATCGGAATGTTCGAAGCGCAGGCCATCGCCATTGAAATAGAGAAGATTGTACCCAACCGCCCTATGACGCACGATCTGTTTAAATCGTTCGCCAACAATTTTCACTTTCACATCGAAGAGATTCTTATTTCCGATCTGAAAGAAGGCGTTTTCTTTGCCAAGATTGTTTGTACGGATGGGTTGAAGAAAATTGAAATTGACGCCCGTCCGTCTGATGCTATCGCCATCGGGCTGCGATTCGATTCACCGATCTTTACCTACGAAAATATATTAGCCGAGGCTGGAATTGTGCTTACCGACCAGGACGATGATGAAGAACGTACCGAGGTAAAACCCGAATCCAAGGCAAAAGTTAAAAAAGAGACAACGCGGAAGGCCTCTGGCGGAGACGATTACAAGCATTACTCCATCGAAAAGCTGAATGATTTGCTGAAAGATGCCATCGAAAAAGAAGATTACGAGCGCGCAGCAAAAATCAGGGATGAGCTGGGTAAACGAAATTAAACCTAACCTTTCATGGATTATTTGCGCGCCCTTATAGGCCTTGTGGTGATTGTGGCAGTTGCCTGGTTGCTTTCGGGAAACCGGAAAGCGGTAGACTGGCGGTTAGTAGCAGTCGGTATCACGATCCAACTGGTCTTCGGGTTAATTATCGGTAAGGTCGAATTTGCGCAGAAAGCTTTCGTATTCGTAAGCGAAAAGTTTGTAACCTTCCTCAGCTTTGCGGCCAAAGGCGCTGAATTTCTGTATGGCGATCTCTCCAAGAACAGTGCCGGCAATCCCGGAGTAAAGCACAACCTTGGTTTTCTTTTTGCTTTTCAGGCGTTGCCAACCGTAATTTTCTTTTCGGCAATAACAGCCGGTCTTTACTACCTCGGAGTTCTTCAAAAGATTGTCTATGGCTTCGCCTGGATCATGGCGCGTACCATGCGTTTGTCCGGTGCTGAAAGCTTATCGGCAGCAGCCAATATTTTTATGGGACAAACAGAAGCCCCGCTTTTGGTTAAGCCTTTTATCAGGAACATGACCAGATCAGAGCTTAACTGCTTGATGGTGGGCGGTATGGCTACTATTGCCGGCAGTGTATTAGGTGCGTATGTTTCATTCCTGGGAGGAGGAGATCCTGCCGAGCAGGCAAAGTTTGCCACTTACCTGTTAAGCGCATCCATTATGAATGCGCCCGCTGCCATTGTGCTGGCAAAAATTTTTATGCCCGAAGCAGAACCTGAAAAGATTGACCGGAGCCTGGTAGTAAATAAAGACCAGATTGGCGTAAACCTGGTGGATGCCATGGCATCTGGCGCTGCGGATGGCTTAAAGCTCGCGCTGAACATCGGGGCAATGTTGCTGGCGTTCATTGCTATTATCTATGCGGTAAATTGGGTGCTGGTCGATTTTATCGGTGCCTATACTGGCTTGAATGAATTTGTGGTTAACAGTACCAATGGCACATACTCGGGTTTCTCGCTTCAGTATATTTTAGGCCAGGTATTCCGGGTGTTTGCATTCTGTATGGGTGTGGATTGGAACGAATCGTTGTATGTGGGCAGCTTGTTAGGACAAAAGATGGTGATCAATGAGTTTGTAGCTTATCTTGATTTAGCCAACCTGAAGGCATCCGGTGCACTTAGTGAAAAATCGATACGGATTGCTACTTACGCTTTGTGTGGCTTTGCAAACTTTAGCTCTATTGCCATCCAGATCGGAGGCATTGGCGGTATGGCCCCGCAGCGCCAGGGCGATTTATCCAAGCTGGGCTTAAAAGCAATGCTGGCCGCTTCGCTGGCCACCATGATGACAGCAACGATTGCAGGCGCTATTTTCTAATGATCGGCATGCTCTCTAAAATCATTAACATAATTTTAGCGTTGCTTTTTGTTTCGTTTGTTGCCGTGCAGTTCGATGATCCTGACCCTGTGCTGTGGATTTTGATTTATGCAAACATGGTGATGATCTGTGCATGGGCTGCATTTCGCACACCTAACCCATACTGGATATGGATTAATGCAGCAGGTTATTTCATTTATGCGATTATTCTGTTCCCGGGTGCAATCGATTGGTTTAAATCACCTGACCGCTCGCTGCTGTTCGATGATCTTGCCAAGATGCAATATCCTTACATAGAAGAAACCCGCGAGTTTTTAGGATTGGTGATCAGCCTTGTTGTGCTGGCATGGCAGGTCTGGAGAAAAAAGTAACATTTCAAAAATAACCTGACGCAGGTTCCCATCGCAATCGGACGAAACTGTTTCCCCATGGTGAATAGCCTTCGGCAAACTCTTCGAAGAAGTCCTTTGTACAGGCCGGCATGATAATGACAAAGTCGGGTTTTGTAGCGAACCGGCACTAATTTCTTGATTATTTTGGCACCTTGTAGCCGATTTGGATTACCTTTAATGCGGTATGAAAAAGCTTTTTATGGTATTCTTTTTGGGATTCCTGGCCTGCCAGGCGCCCAAGGAAAAAATTCCCGAACCTATGTCAGAAAAACAACCGATTAAACCGGTTATCTACCAGGTGATGATCCGCCTCTTCGGCAATACGATTACAACCAACAAAACCTATGGAACCATCCGGGAGAATGGCGTAGGCAAGCTGAACGATATCAACGAAGCAGCGCTTCAGGCAATTAAAGAGCTGGGTGTTACGCATGTGTGGTACACCGGGATAATTGAACATGCGTTGCTTACCGATTATTCGCAGTTTGGAATTGCCGTTGATGATGCCGATGTGGTTAAAGGTCGTGCAGGTTCGCCCTATGCCATTAAAGATTATTACGATGTAAATCCCGACCTGGCCGCAGATGTAAAAAACCGGGTGGCTGAGTTTGAAGCATTAGTAACACGTACACACACAGCCGGCCTGAAAGTGATTATTGATTTTGTTCCGAACCATGTGGCGCGTGCATACAAGAGCGATGCAAAACCTGCCGGAGTAAAAGACCTGGGTGAAGAAGATGACACATCCGTTTCGTTCAGGCAATCCAACAATTTTTATTACCTGCCGGGCCAAACGTTTCAGCCACCGGCCCGCTACAATCCATTGGCACAGGAGCAAGCTGATTCGGAAGATAAAAAATTTATGGAAGTTCCGGCAAAGGTTACCGGCAACGATCAGTTTACCGCTGCACCCGGAGTGAATGAATGGTTTGAAACCGTTAAGCTCAACTATGGTGTCGATATTCAGAACAACCGTACAAAACATTTTGAACCCATACCCGATACATGGGTAAAGATGAAAGACATCTTGGTGTACTGGGCGCAAAAAGGTGTGGATGGTTTTCGTTGCGATATGGCCGAAATGGTTCCGGTAGAATTCTGGCAGTGGGCCGTGCCGCAGGTAAAGGCGGTTGCCCCGCATATTATTTTCATTGCCGAGATCTATAACCCGGCCGAATACCGCAACTACATTCATACGGGTAAGTTCGATTTGCTGTACGACAAGGTGCAGTTGTACGACACCTTGCGCAATCTTACCAACCAGCATGGCAACGCCAATTACATTACCGGTATTCAGCAATGGCTGGCGGACATTAATCCGCACATGCTGCACTTCTTAGAAAATCACGATGAGCAACGCATTGCTTCGCGCGATTTTGCGGGCGACCCCTGGAAAGCTGTTCCGGCTATGGTGATCAGCGCCACGATTGATAAAGGGCCCGTTATGATTTACTTCGGGCAGGAAGTAGGTGAGCCGGGCGCAGGCGCAGAAGGTTTTGGTGGCGAAGACGGACGCACTACCATTTTTGATTACTGGGGCGTACCCGAACACCAGAAGTGGATGAACGATGGGAAGTTTGATGGCGGAAAGCTGGATGATAATCAGAAAGCATTACGGCAGTTTTATGCTGATATCCTGAAGTTTTCATCAACCAACCCGGCTATTGTGCAAGGGGCCTACTATGATTTAACCGTTTTCAATCAGCAACAGGAAAACATCCCGCACCTGGTACACGTGTTTGCGCGCGTGCATGGCGATGAGCGCCTGGTCATTGTATCGGGCTTCAACGACAAGTTCCTTCGGGTAAAAATCAGGTTGAGCGATGAAGTGAAGCAAGCCTTTAACCTGCAACCCGACCAGGATTATGTGGGGCGTGATCTTATGCGAAGCGGGGTTGATATAGGCTTAGATAAGGAAGGTGCGTTTGAGGTAGACGTGCCGGCTTATGTATCGTACATTTTTAAAATCAAAAGCTAATGCGAAAACTGGTTGTGCTTTTACTGATCGTGATTTTGTGGGGTTGTCAGTCAGCTCCCGAAAAAGTTGCAAAATGGCCGCATGGTGTAAACTACGAGATCTTTGTGCGTTCATTTGCCGATAGCAATGGCGATGGTATTGGCGACTTTAACGGGCTTACCGCCAGGCTTGATTACCTGAAAGAGCTTGGCGTAGGCGGGATCTGGCTTATGCCCATTATGCCATCTCCTTCCTATCACAAATACGATGTGGCCGATTACAAAGGAGTAGATGCGGAGTACGGAACAGTTGAAGATTTTAAGAATTTGGTTGCAGAAGCACACAAACGCGATATTCAGATATTAGTCGATTTGATTTTGAATCACTCCGGTTCCGGTCATCCCTGGTTTCAGGAAGCTATAAAAGGTAAAGCCAATCCTTATCGCGACTACTATGTATGGGCGAAGAAAGATTCCATCCGCGATCAGCTTTCCAAAAAAACAATTTCACTCGACTCGGATAATATCACACAGTGGCATGCCGTAAACGGAGATACCTTAAGCGAACATTATTACGGATTTTTCTGGGGCGGTATGCCCGATATGAATTTCGATAATCCGAAGGTAAGACAGGAGTTTGTGGACATTGGAAAATTCTGGCTGGAAGAGATGAAAGTGGATGGTTTCCGCTTAGATGCAGCCAAGCATATTTACCCGACAGACCGGGCAGAGGACAATCATGCTTTCTGGATCTGGTTCCGGGAAGAAATGCAAAAGATAAAACCCGATGTGTACCTGGTAGGCGAGGTGTGGTCTGGTGCAGAAGAAGTAGCGCCCTACCTCAAGGGCCTGCCTGCGCTTTTTAATTTCGATATGGGCTATGCCATTACAGCAGCGGTACGTGCCGGGCAAGACACCATTCAACTGATTGAAAAATACAAATCCATTAACGACTTCTATCTCCAAACCACCAGCGATTATATTGATGCAACGTTCCTGAAAAACCACGATCAGAACAGGATACTGAGCGAGCTGGCAGGCGATCAGCAAAAAGCTCGGGTGGCCGCAGCTATTTTGTTTACGTTGCCCGGAACACCTTATGTCTATTATGGCGAAGAGATTGGTATGCTGGGCATGAAGCCCGATGAGTTTATTCGCGAGCCATTCCTGTGGAGCGCTGCCCCGAACCCGGCCCAGACACATTGGGAAGAGCCCCGTTACAGTAATCTGCAAACCGTTACACCATTGGCAGAACAACAGGCTGATCCGGGTTCGTTGTTTAATTTTTATAAGAAGCTTATACGCTATCGCAATGCAAGCCCTGTTTTAACGTATGGTACGTTGCAATCATCCCCTTTAAAGATCAAAGAAATCGTTAGCCTGATCCGCGAGCACGAAAGTAAACGCCTGCTGATCCTGCACAATATTTCTGATGTAGCGATAACCGTTCCTGTCGAAGGCGAGCTGGCGGACTTTGATGAAGTGGATTTTGTATCGCAGAGCGAAGTGAAGAAGAACGAAGACGGCTGGACAATTCCCGCTTACACATCCGTAATACTGAAGTAACAGACTAAAACTATTTTTGCGCGAATGCCAAGTGAAAAAAAACGAGTAATAATTGAGAATGTGCAGCCCCGGGTAGACGGGGGCTTGTACCCGGCAAAGCGAACCACAGGTGAGCGGGTGGATGTAACGGCTGCTGTTTTTGGCGATGGCCACGATCACATACGCGGTGAAGTGCTGTATAAAAAGCAGGACGATAAAGACTGGAAAAGTGTTGCGCTTCATCCAACCTATAATGACGAGTGGCACGCTTCATTTTACGTGCCGGAGAAGGGAAATTATGTTTTCACCGTTCAGGCCTGGATCGATCATTTTGAGACCTGGCATGATGGCTTCAGGAAAAAAGCTTTAGCCAAAGTTGATGTTACGGTTGAGCTGGCGGAAGGTGTAATCTTGTTAAAGCAATTGGGTAAAAACAACCCTGCATTGTCGGGCACAGCCCGCAGGCTGGAAGACAAAAATAAAGACAATGCTATTGCTTTTGTATTAAGCGATGATTTTGCGCGTATTGTGCACGAAAACCCGTTGCTCGAAAATGAAACCCGTTATGAGCAAGAGCTTGTTGTCCAGGTAGAGCACCGCAAAGCTAACTTCAGCGCGTGGTACGAATTTTTTCCGCGTTCATCCGCGCTCGAACCCGGTAAGCATGGAACCTTCAACGACTGCGTGCGGCTGTTGCCTCGTATAGCGGCAATGGGTTTTGACGTGCTGTATTTTCCGCCCATTCACCCGATCGGGAAGATTAACCGCAAGGGAAAAAACAATAGCGTCAGCTCGCAACCCGGAGAACCCGGCTCGCCCTGGGCAATTGGCAGCGATGAAGGCGGGCATAAATCGATTTTACCTGCGCTCGGCACGCTGGAAGACTTCAAGCGCCTGGTAGGAGAGGCGCGTAAGCTCGGGATAGACATTGCGATGGATATTGCATTTCAATGTGCGCCCGATCATCCGTATGTAAAAGAACATCCCGACTGGTTTAAGCAGCGGCCGGATGGCTCGATTCAATATGCCGAGAATCCTCCCAAAAAATACCAGGACATTTATCCGTTCAATTTTGAATCAGACGATTGGAAAGGGTTGTGGGAAGAATTAAAATCGGTATTCTTTTTCTGGATTGAGCAGGGCGTTACTATTTTCAGGATCGACAATCCGCACACGAAACCGATCCCTTTCTGGCAATGGGTAATTGCAGAAGTGCAAAAAGTGCACCCGGATATCATATTCCTTTCCGAAGCATTCACCCGCCCGAAGATCATGGCTTCGCTGGCTAAGGTGGGCTTCACACAATCCTATACCTATTTTACGTGGCGGGTGTCCAAGCAGGAGCTGACCGATTACATGAACGACCTCGTATTCGGGCAGTCGAGGAACTATTTCAGGCCAAACTTCTGGCCCAATACACCGGATATCCTGCCTTATCACCTGCAGCATCAGGGCGAAAATGTTTTTATTCTCCGGTATGCCTTAGCAGCTACATTGTCGTCCAATTACGGTGTGTACGGACCTCCGTATGAATTCTATGAGAATAACCCGGTAGAAGGAAAAGAAGAATACTACAATTCCGAAAAGTACGAAATCAGGCACTACGACTGGAGGCGAACCAACAGGCTTACGGATATTATGAGCTTGCTAAATAAAATCCGGCAGGCGAACCCGGCACTTCAATCCACCTGGAATCTTCAGTTTTGCCCGATCGAAAACAGCCAGGTTATCGCATACCTCAAAGCTACCGATGACCTGTCTAATATTATCCTTGTAGTGGCTAACCTCGATCCGAATAATACGCAACACGGATATGTACAATTACCGAAGGCAAAGCTGAAATTATCGGATAAGATCAATGTGAAATTGTATGACCTGGTAACAGACGAACATTATACGTGGACACAGGAGTGGAATTATGTTCACCTCAATCCGAATAAAATGCCGTTTCACGTATTTAAATTAGAGATCCACGAGTCAAACATGTAACATGGCTAATAAAAGCGCGGATGTATTATGGTTTAAGGATGCCGTTATCTATGAATTAAGCGTACGGGCATTTAACGATAGCAATGCCGATGGCATTGGTGATTTCCAGGGTTTAATTCAGAAGCTGGATTACCTCGAAGACCTGGGCATCAACACCATCTGGCTGTTGCCTTTCTTTCCATCGCCCTTAAAAGATGATGGATATGATATAACCGAGTACTGTGATATTCACCCGGACTACGGCACATTAGCCGATTTCAAGCTCTTTCTGAAAGAAGCACACCGCAGGAATATTCGTGTCATTACAGAGCTGGTTTTAAACCACACGTCCGATCAGCATCCCTGGTTTCAAAAATCGCGCAAAGCCCGTTCGGGTTCGCGTTACAAAGATTACTATGTGTGGAGTGATAATGCAGACCGTTACCGGGATGCGCGCATTATGTTTACGGAAGAAGAATCCTCTAACTGGTCGTGGGATAATGAAGCCAAGCTGTATTACTGGCACAGGTTCTATCGCCATCAGCCCGAGCTGAATTACGAAAACCCTGAAGTACAGTTGGAGATCATTAAGGTAGCCGATTTCTGGTTGAAGATGGGCGTGGATGGCTTCCGGCTGGCGAATGTTCCGTTCCTGTTTGAAGAAGAAGGTACCAGTTGTGAGAACCTGCCCCAGACACATGCCTTTCTGAAACGGCTTCGCGCACATATTGATAAGCACTATGATAACCGGGTGCTGTTAGCGGAAGCAAACATGTGGCCGGAAGATGCAGCCCAGTATTTCGGGCAGGGCGATGAATGCCACATGAACTTCCATTACCCGTTAATGCCGCGCCTGTACCTGGGCCTGCGAACAGAAGATACATACCCGATCATTGACATCCTGGAACAGACACCTTCTACACCTCCCAATACGCAGTGGGCTTTGTTCTTGCGTAACCACGATGAGATTGGCCTGGAGATGGTAACCGAAGAAGAAAAGGATTACCTGTTCAAGGCTTACGCCACTGACCCCAACACCAAGCACAACATAGGCATACGCAGGCGGTTAGCCCCGCTGTTGAACAATGATCGCAGAAAAATTGAGCTGCTGTATTCCATTCTTTTCTCGTTGCCCGGCACCCCGGTTTTATACTATGGTGATGAGATCGGCATGGGGGATAACATTTACTTAGGCGACCGGTTTGGCGTGCGTACACCCATGCAATGGAACATGAATATCAATGCCGGGTTTTCCGCTACCAACCCGCAGAAATTATTCCTGCCGGTAATAACAGATCCCATGTATCGCCACGAGTCCATAAACGTGGCCACGCAGGAAGAGAATCCTTCCTCGCTGCTTTGGTGGATACGCAACCTGCTGGCTATGCGTAAACGTTTGGGTGTGTTTGGAAAAGGCAGTTTGAAATTTATTGAAAGCAGCAACTCCAAAGTGCTTTGCTTTGCCCGCACCTACGAAAAAGAAAACATTATTGTAGTGGCCAACCTGTCGCAATTCAGCCAGGCCACCACGCTTGATCTGAAATCGTTTAAAGACTGCGATATAACCGAGGTTTTCAGCCAGAACAGGTTTATGAGCGTGGGCGATGGCGATTATCCGATCACCATCGGGCCGTATGGTTATTTCTGGTTCCAGGCCGATGTATCCGAGAAGAAAGAGCAAAGCAATAATTCGAACGAGCTGTTCCTGTTTAAATCCGAGCTGTCGTGGGAACGCAACTTCAGCGATTATAACGATGTACGGGTGCTGGAACGTAAAGTGCTGCAGCCCTTTATGAAAAAGTGCCGATGGTTTGGCGGTAAGGCGCGGGCTATCTCCAAAATAAGCGTGAATAAAATGATTCCGCTAAAGGTGGACAGCGAAACACATTACTTATCCATTATTGAAGTGCACTATGTGCAGCGGTTGCCCGAGCTGTATTTTCTCCCGATGTGCTTCATGCCGTCCGACAGCATGTTTGACAGGGTTGAATACACAACACAGAGCGTGATATGCCGTGCGGATATACAGGGAAAAGCCGGTTTTATTTTAGACAGCAGCTATCATAAGGGCTTCCGCGATTTCCTGTTTGTAAGCATGGATCGCAAAACACGGGTGAAGGAAGATGAAGGTACACTGGAGTTTAACAGCAGCGTGTTCGCCAAGCTTAATTCCGAAAAGGTTGAATCCAAAATCCTGAAGGCTGATTCCAGCAATACGGCTATCATCTATAATGACAGGTATTTCTTCAAATTCTATCGTAAGATAGAAACCGAGATTAACCCGGACCTGGAGATTGTACGGTTCCTGTCAGAAAACACATCTTTCCGAAATGCTCCCAAGTATGCCGGCAGCGTGGAGTTCCGCGATAACGATGGTAAAGTTATTGTGTTTGGCTTGCTGCAGGAGAAGGTAGAGAACCAGGGCGATTCCTGGACCATGACCATCGACTCCGTTGGGCGGTTTTATGAACGGGTAATGGCCAAGGCCAAGAAGGAGAAGCTACCCCAATTGGCTAACAAGGCTGTTATCCGGTTTGAAGATGCGCCCGAACTGATCCAGGAGTTTATCGGGCGCGGATTTTATGAGCGTGTGGTTCGGTTAGGACAACGTACAGCCGAAATGCACATGGCGCTGGCTTCAGATAAATCGAACCCTGCATTTATTCCGGAGCTGTTCACCCCGAATTATCAACGCTCATTATATTCCGCGCTTCGCAAATTAACCCGCGACCGGTTTAAGCTATTGGAACAATCGCTGGATAAGCTGAATGATGACACCCGGCAGCTTGCCCGCAAAGTGCTGGCGATGGAAGATAGGGTGCTGGAGTGTTTCAGCGAAGTGTACCAGACCAAGATAAGTGCCATTAAAACGAGGATACATAGCGACTATCACCTGGGCCAGGTGCTTTTCACCGGTAAGGATTTTATCATTATCGATTTTGAAGGAGAACCCGGCTTTAGCTTCAGCGAACGCAGGTTAAAGAAAAACCCGCTTAAGGATGTGGCCGGCATGATGCGATCATTCCATTACGCTGCATTCGGTAAGATCTTGCTGAATGAAAATTATCGTGAAAAGGATATTGAGTTCCTGGAACAATGGGCAGAGCAGTGGCAGCATTATGTAAGCCGGTTCTACCTGGGCGCCTATCTTGAGCGAATAGGCTCAAAGCCTGAACTGCGACAGGAGGATGAAATCCTGATCCGCACTTACCTGCTTGAAAAGGCGATTTACGAATTGGGTTACGAGCTGAACGGCCGGCCGGATTGGGTAAACATTCCTTTACGGGGAATAGATTACCACATGAGCCGGTATTTTCAAGCTAAGGAAGAACGCAAAAAGAAAAGCTGATGGCAAAGAAATCTACCTCTAAAACCAAAACCGAAGCGCTGGATTCGTTCAGCCTGCTGACCGACTTCGACATTCATTTGTTCAGGAGCGGTAAGCACTTTAAGCTGTATGAAAAATTAGGAGCACATCTTGCCACCTTCAAAAAACAGCCGGGCGTTTATTTTGCCGTTTGGGCCCCGAATGCGCGCAGCGTTTCGGTTATCGGGAACTTTAATCACTGGAACAGCAACGAGCATAAGCTTTCACCGCGCTGGGATGAGTCCGGTATATGGGAAGGATTTTTTCCGGGCATTGGTAAAGGCGAAGCGTACAAGTATGCCATTCTTTCCAATACGGGCGAGTATCTTGAAAAAGCTGATCCGTTTGCCTTCTATGCAGAAGTGGCGCCACGCACAGCCTCTGTTGTGTGGGATCATCATTACAGCTGGCGCGATAGCGTGTGGCTGAATGATCGGAAAAAAAGCGCGGGCAAGCCAAAACCATATTCGGTTTACGAGGTGCATGCCGGGAGCTGGCGCAGAAAACCCGAGGACGGAAACCGTTCACTTTCCTATAAAGAGCTTGCCAGCGAGCTGGTAAGCTATGTAAAGGAGAATGGGTTTACCCATGTAGAGTTTCTGCCTGTTATGGAGCACCCGTTCTTCGGCTCGTGGGGCTACCAGCTAACCGGCTATTATGCCCCAACCAGCCGGTATGGCGAGCCGCAGCATTTTATGGAATTGGTTGATGCCTTGCATGAAGCGGAGATAGGCGTAATCCTCGATTGGGTTCCTTCGCATTTCCCGGGCGATGCTCACGGGCTTTATAAATTCGATGGCACGCATCTGTACGAGCATGCCGATCCCCGCAAGGGCTTTCATCCCGACTGGAGCAGCTACATTTATAATTACGGCAGGGCAGAAGTGCGATCATTCCTGATCAGCAATGCCTTGTTCTGGCTTGAGGTATTTCACGCAGACGGCCTGCGCGTGGATGCTGTGGCTTCGATGCTTTACCTCGATTATTCCCGTAAGGAAGGCGAGTGGATACCCAATGAGTATGGCGGAAACGAAAACATAGAAGCCATAAACTTCCTGAAAGAGTTTAACGAAGTAGTGTACGGCAGCTTTCCGGATGTGGTTACCATTGCCGAAGAAAGTACCGCCTGGCCGGGTGTATCCAAGCCGACTTACTTAGGTGGCTTGGGATTCGGGCAGAAGTGGATGATGGGCTGGATGCATGATACGCTGCATTATTTTAAGACTGACCCGGTATATCGCAAATACCACCAGGACGAAATTACATTCAGCATTGTGTATGCCTTTACGGAAAACTTCATGCTGCCGCTTTCGCATGATGAAGTGGTGCATGGTAAAGGCTCGCTTATGGGCCGTATGCCCGGTGATGAGTGGCGCAGGTTTGCCAACCTCCGGCTAATGTATGCGTACATGTTCACGCATCCGGGCAGCAAGCTGCTGTTTATGGGAGGTGAGTTCGGGCAAACAGCCGAATGGAATCACGATCGCAGCCTCGATTGGCATTTGCTGGAATACGGGCCTCACCAGGGTGTGCTGGCGCTGATCCGCGACCTGAACCATCTTTATAAATCCGAGCCGGCCTGTTACCAGTTCCCGTTCGATAACCGCGGCTTTGAGTGGGTAGATTATTCCGACCGCGAGAATAGTGTATTGGTATATATGCGTAAAACAGAAAACAAGCACGAGTCTGTTTTGATAATTTGTAATTTTACCCCGGAAGTGCGCGGGCATTACCGCATTGGCGTTCCGTTGCGCGGAACCTATAAAGAGATTTTTAATTCGGACGACCTGAAATATGGAGGTAGTGGTTTGTTAAATCAATCGTTACTCTATACTTCACCGGTTAAATACCATAATAAAGATTATTCGGTGTCCATTACGCTACCTCCCTTGGGCGCTACTGTTTTAAAGCTTGTTAAAGAAGAAGCCGAGTTTGACCTGGAGTAATTATTTTTTACCTGTTTTTTAAATTAGCGCAATGCCTGGGGAAGCGTCAAATAAATACGTTTGTATTCACGGTCATTTTTATCAGCCGCCACGTGAAAATGCCTGGCTGGAAGTAATCGAGCTGCAGGATTCCGCTCATCCGTACCACGACTGGAACGAGCGCATCACAGCCGAGTGCTATGAACCCAATGCCACATCGCGCATCCTGAACGAAAGCAGCGTAATCAAGAATATTGTTAACAATTACGCGCGCATCAGCTTCAACTTCGGGCCGACTTTACTTTCGTGGATGGAGGCGTATGCACCCGAAACCTACAACGCGGTGCTGGAAGCCGATAAGCTTAGTGCACAGAACTTTGGCGGACATGGCTCGGCCGTAGCGCAGGTGTATAATCACATGATCATGCCGTTAGCAAACCGGGCTGATAAAGAAACCCAGATCATCTGGGGCATTCGCGATTTTGAATATCGCTTTAAGCGTAAGCCGGAAGGTATGTGGCTTGCCGAAACCGCTGTGGACACGGAAACACTTGAAGCGCTGGCAGAGCACAACATTAAGTTTACGATACTGGCCCCGCGCCAGGCAAAAGCCGTACGCAAAGCAGGATCACCGGGTTGGACAGAAGTAAATGACCGCACAGTCGATACCACAAAAGCATATACCTGCAATCTTCCCAGCGGAAAAAGTATCGTATTGTTTTTTTACGAGGGCGATATTTCGCAGGGAATTGCTTTTAACGGATTGCTGAATGATGGTAAAGGTTTTGCCGACAGGCTGTTAGGCGGGCTGGACGAAAACGATCCTGAACCGCAGCTCGTTCATGTAGCTACCGATGGCGAAACATACGGCCACCACCACAAGCACGGTGAAATGGCTTTGGCCTATTGCCTGGATTATATTGAAAAGGGGGGCAGGGCGCAGCTTACAAACTATGCACAGTTTCTGGAGCTTTGTCCGCCACAGGATGAAGCGTTGATCATAGAAAACAGCTCGTGGAGCTGTGTGCATGGGGTGGAACGCTGGCGCAGCAACTGCGGCTGCAACTCGGGCAAGCCGGGTTGGCACCAGCTTTGGCGCCAGCCCCTGCGCGAATCGCTGGATTGGCTGCGCGACCAGGCAAACGAAATATTTGTGCGCGAAGGCGCGAAGGTATTGCGCAACCCTGCGGCCGCCAGGAATGATTACATCAATGTAGTGCTCAGGCGCACAGATGAAAATGTAAAACGGTTTCTGAAAGACCATGCGCTAAGCGATGCTTCGGCCAACCGTATTTTACGCCTGCTGGAAATTCAACGCCATGCCATGCTGATGTACACCAGCTGCGGCTGGTTCTTTGATGAGATTTCAGGTATTGAAACCGTGCAGGTATTGCAATATGCCTGCCGGGTAATCCAGTTAGCCAGCCAGGTGGGCGAGGCTGACCTGGAAACAGAGTTTATGCAACGGTTAGAGAATGCGCCCAGCAATGTAGCGCAGTACGAAAACGGGAGCAGTGTTTACAAAAAGGCAGTCCTGCCTTCCCGAACCAACCTGCAACGTGTAGGTATTCATTATGCGGTTTCTTCCATCTTTGAAGACGAGCCGGAGTCGCTGACTATTTTCAACTACATTACCGCAAATGAGTTCTTTGCCAAGAAAGAGGCAGGGGAGCAAAAGCTGGTGCTGGGTATTACAAAAGTAAAGTCGCTTGTAACACGCTCCGAAAAGAAATTCGCCTTTGCCGTAATCTACTTAGGCAAGCATAATATTATCGGTAATATATCGCTGGATATGGAGCCCGATAAATTTGCCGGCATGCAGTTCAGAATGGTGAAAGCATTTGAAGAAGGAAGGCTGGGGGATATAATCGGGCTCATGCAAATGTATTTCGGCCCGGAAAAGTATACGATCTGGCACCTGTTCCAGGATGAAAAGCGCAAGGTGCTGGATAAGATCTCGCAGGAAAGCATGGCCGAGCTTGAAAGCTCGCTGCGCAAAAGCTATAACCGCGATTACCCGCTCATCAATGCGCTGGCCAACAACGATATCCCGATTCCCAACACCTACAGAACAACATTTGAGTACATTCTCAATGCCGATCTGATCAAAACATTCCAGTCGGATAAAATCAACATCAAGGAGATGGAACGGATTGTGGCTGAGCTGGCCCGCTGGAATTTAACGATTGAAGACCCGCGCAAGCTATCGCGCCTGGCAGGAGAGAGCATATTCAAAGAGCTGAAGCGCATCAGCAGCGAGCGTGAAAATGTAAAGCGCATGCAACGCCTGAACAGGATGTTCCCCCTGCTTGAAAAATTCAAGCTGGATCCGAACTTTCACAAAAGCCAGAACCTGTATTTCGAGATCTCGATGGAGAATAAGCGAAAGAACCAACCGGCTTTAGATGAAGCCTGGGTTGAGCAATTCAACCTGCTGGGAAAAAACCTGGGTGTGAAGGTGGAGTAGGTTCGGCCAGGATTAATTTTTCGATCTATACTAAAAATTCTCCGGAATTCATACGTGAAAAAACCCGTTGACTATCTCCACGGGTCTTTGTTCTTTAGCTGCTTCAAAAACAGCTTGTGAAAACCCAGTATCCCTAATCTATTATGAAACAGTATCGCTTAACTATCCTGTATGCAGTATTTCTTTTCTACTCCATACCAATAAATGCGCAGAACCCGGTGCTGAACAATGTTATATCTCCGCCTCCCAACGTATCAGCGTTTACCGAGGGTGTTGTGGTTAATCACAGCTTATATACAGGCGTGCCGGACATCAGCATACCGATCTATACCGTGGCAGGTAAAAAATTGCAGCACCCGATTGTATTGAGCTATCATGCTGCCGGAAATAAAGTACATAGTGGCGGAGGCTGGGTGGGGTTAGGCTGGTCTTTGCAGGGCGCCACATCGGCCGTTACAAGAGTAATGCGTGGCAGGCCGGACGAAGGCTCCGGTGGCTATTTTGAATATGCCGCTTCGGTGCCGGATGACGATGACCCGATCAG
>JAHCHY010000032.1 GCA_026129485.1 Cyclobacteriaceae bacterium | reverse complement strand
AAACGGTATTAACCGCGTGCAGGGAACCCAAGCTGAATGGACAAGTTTTGAGGAAAATGTGTTTAAGTCTTTGAGCTATTGGCCAGCCGAGGATTATCTTAACATGTGGGTTATTAATATCACTAACTACCTTGGATATGCACAATTTCCGGTTTCATCCCTACCGGGATTGGAGGGCTCATCAGAAAACCGGTTAACGGACGGCATAGTGGTAGATTATACGGCATTTGGTTCCAGTTTTGAAGGAATGGGCGTATTTAACTTAGACGCCAAGTATAACCGGGGCAGAACGTGCACGCATGAAGTGGGCCATTTTTTCGGTTTAAGGCATATCTGGGGTGACGGCACTTGCGCAACAGACTATGTTGATGATACCCCAACACAAAACAATAGTACCAACAGTTGCCCTTCTCATCCCACGGCTAATAACTGTACTCCATCACAAGCTAAAATGTTTCAAAACTACATGGACTATACTAATGATGCCTGTATGAACGTGTTCACCCAAGGTCAAGTAGCCCGCATGATCGTGGTGCTGGAAAACAGTCCGCGCAGGTTCAGTCTTTTAAATTCAAATGGGGCGACTGATCCCCCACCGGTCGCTATAGACCTTGCGCTAAAGCAAATTGTATTGCCAACAGCTACTATTTGTGGCGGTGAGCTTATACCCACTGTTGATGTCCAGAATATCGGCACGACAACAGCCACATCGGCACGTGTGCAGCTAAAGGTGAATGGCAGCGTAGCCGAAACAAAAGATTTTGCGCTCAATCTTCCTAACCTTGCTTCTGCTACGCTTCAGTTCACCCCGGTAACGCAAACCACCGGCACAAGGCAGTATGAATTTGAAGTATTGCTGGTGAACAGCCTGGCAGACGAACGGCCTGAGAACAGCTATCTTTCAATCACTGCAAGCGTGCCGGCCAGCGCTGCATTACCGCTATCGGAAGTATTCAATACCTTACCCGCTGCCTGGAGCATCTATAACCCCGATGGCGGAATACAGTGGGCTGTCCGCAATACATCCACCAATGGCAATGCGATGTATGTAAATTGTTACAACTATGAAAATGAAGGCGCCATTGACCGGCTTATTACCCCGGTGCTGGATTTAACCTCAGCTACTTCCGCTTACTTGCGGTTTGATCGCGCCTATGCCTTGTTCAGCGCTTCGTATCCTGAACGGCTGCGTGTGCTGGTTTCAACCGGCTGCGATTTCACGAATACATTTACAGAAGTTTTAAGCTTGCAGGGAAGCGAACTGGCTACTGCGCCTTCCACTTTTTCATCTTTTGTACCTACATCTGCTTCACAATGGCGAGACACTACCATCTCTTTAAATGATTTTGTCGGGAATAAAATTCAAATCACATTTGAAGTAACCAACGCATACGGCAACAACGTTTATCTTGACAATGTAACCATATCGGTAGATGATTTTATCGACCTCGCACTGCTGACTGTAGAAAGTCCCGGGCCAGTTACCTGCGTGGAGCAGCCTGCACCGGTTGTGCGGGTTAAAAATATGGGGTCAGATACCATCAATTCATTTAAAGTGCAGCCGGTATTAAATGGACAGGCGCTTGCCGTGCAATCTTTTACCAGTACCCCGGGCCTTGCAGAAGGAGATGAACAAACCTTCACGTTATCGGCATTGCCATTCGCTTCCGGGCTTAATACACTTTTGCTTACCGTTAGCAATCCCAACGGCCTGTTTGATTCCAACCCGGATAACAACTCCGTATCCATCAACCGGGTAATCAACACCCGGAAACAAACCATACCCCTGCGCGAAAACTTCGATTCAGGATTTGAGGATTGGTCGATTGTGAGCCAGGGAGAAGCTGATGTGTGGAGTTCGCTCTCCACCAATAAAAAGAATTCATTAGCCTACCAGGCTTTCAGCAATCCTAACCGCGGTGAAGAAACCTGGTTGGCCACACCTGTACTTGATTTTTCCCGTACCGATAAAGCCAGTGTTTTCTTTGATGTGAGTTATGCCACACAAAGTAATGGTAATGAAAGATTGCGGATATTGGCTTCTACGGATTGTGGGCAATCCTACCCGATTGAATTATACGATCAGGCCGGTAAAGATTTATCTACCGTAACATCACAAACCAATTGGATACCGGCTGAAGACGGAGATTGGGCCCGTGAATCCATCCCCCTGAATGCGTTAACCGGTTATGAACAGATTCGCCTTGCCTTTGTGGCTACTGCCGATAACGGCAACAACCTGTTTATTGATAACATCGAGTTTTTTGTAAGCGATAATATAGCACCGGTTCGAATCGAAAATCCATACCAGGTATATGGCGCAGGCTCGCAGGTGTTTATAACATTCAACCTTGCAGAAAAAACAGATGCCCTGCTTCGCATCTACAATTCGGTTGGTCAGCTTGTTCTCTCTAACCAGCTTACAGATGTACTTAACCAAACTTACGAGGTTAATGTAGCGCAGGGCACCGGCATTTACATTGTTCAGGTACAGGCCGGAAGTGCGGTGGGTGCATCAAGGGTTTGGTTAACCAACCGGTAAAAGGTTGACAACCTTTTTGAGGGTTGATAACCTTGCAGTTTTTCACCGGATTTTGTGCGATTTTGCATACCTTCATGGTGCAAATCCAGCCAAAGCTGAACATCTTTGAGCTTTGATTTAGCATGAATAAAACGCGAATAGCCATTTTATACGGAGGCCGGTCAGTTGAGCATGGCGTATCAATCAATTCGGCCCGTAATATTTTCCAATACATTGATAAAAACCGTTTCGAACCCATTCCTGTCGGGATTTCGCTAAGCGGAGTATGGTATAAGACAGCAGGCGTAAGCAAAGAAATTGAGCAGGGCGAGCCGTTATCTGTTGCGCTTAATCCAAACACACCGGCCTTTACTACCGCATCGGGAAAAGCTTTGCCGGTTGATCTCGTTTTCCCGGTGCTGCATGGCACCGATGGCGAAGACGGAAGCATACAGGGTTTATTAAAAGCCCTGGATATACCCATGATCGGAACAGGCGTAAGCGGTTCGGCTATGTCCATGAGCAAGCTGGTGGCTAAACGTTTGCTGAAAGAATCCGGGCTTCCTGTCAACCGTTTTTTACATTCCCGTTTTTCCGATGCGAAACAATATTCATTTGAAGAAATAGAGCAAGCATTGGGCTTACCCTTTATGGTAAAGGCTTCCAATCTCGGATCTTCGGTGGGCGTTTCGAAAGTAAAATCCAGACCTGATTTTGAAGCTGCTGTAAACGAAGCATATCAATACGATGACAGTATTTTGTTTGAAGAGTTTATAGCCGGCCGTGAAATTGAATGTGCCATCCTGGGTAATGAGCCGGCACAGGCATCGCTGCCGGGTGAAATCATCATCAGCAAGCAATACGAGTTCTATACTTTCGATGCCAAATATGTGGATGGCGATGCTGTTAGTATTGATGTGCCCGCCAGGCTGGATACCGCGATAACCGAACGAATTCGTGAAGTTTCAATCCAGGCATACCAGGCTTTGGGCTGCGAAGATTTCGCGCGTGTGGATTTATTCCTTACGCCCGATGGAAAAGTTTATGTAAACGAAATCAACACCATACCCGGCTTTACCAACTCCAGCATGTTTCCCATGATGTGGAAAGAACGCGGCATTTCCTTTACCGACCTGATCACAAAACTTGCCGACCTGGCATTGGCGCGCTACCATAAATCAAAACGGATAAACCGGAATTTTCAATCCGCTTTAAAATTTTAAGAAATGAAACTGAGGCAATATTTAAAGCGAGGTACAGTAGGCGCATTGTTACTCTCAATCGCCATCCCGTTGGGTGTGCTGCTGCTCTCAGCCGTAATCTACTTTTACGTTTACCTGCCTTCCGCCACTAACCATGGCGAATCGATAACGGTTCCTGACCTTACCGGGATTTCCGTTGATGAGCTGGAACGGTTTCTGACCAAACATGAATTACGGTATGGCGTTAACGATTCATCCTATTCCTCTGAATACCCGCCATTGGTTGTGCTGCGTCAATTCCCCCAGCCCGGATCGCTGGTGAAGCAAAACCGGGTGGTGTATGTTTCGCTTAACCGGGTATTGCCGCCCACACTCCCGTTACCGGAGTTGGTGGAGCGTTCGCTGGTAAATGCAGAAGTAGTTTTAAAAAGTCTTGAGTTAAAACGCGGGCGCATTTTTTACAAACCCAGTCCGTTCCGCAACCTGGTGCTGGAAATGCAACACGAAGGCGACAAGATTCTGCCCGGCACACGTATTACCAAAGGTTCGGTTATCGATCTGGTTGTTGGCGATGGCAACGGCCCTGCCGATTTTAAGATCGGGAACCTGGTGGGCGATTTATTTGAAACAGCCAAATTCAAGCTGATGGGCTGGAACCTGCACCTGGGCAGCGTGCAAATCCCGGCAAGCGTAGATACTACCGGGATGGAAATTTTCGTTTTCAAACAATATCCGGCCGCAGGCGATTCTGTCCGGGTGGGCGATCCGGTGGATATCTGGATCGGGCCGAAAGGATATACCGAACCTGATGATGAAGAGGATGACAATGAGTTAATGTAAGCATCGTGAGGCTGTCCGCACTTTTTGTTTTTATCTGCACCACAATCTCTGCCTGGGGACAGCTTGAGCTTGTGCCTATCCTTAAAGAGCCAGCCAGGCAAAAAAAAGCAAACGCCCGCACAGAAGATGTAACTCCATTATCCCTTCCTTTCTGGGATGACTTTGCAACCAATAGAAATGGCGTTGCCGATCCGGCACTGTGGCAATATGGCAATTCTGTGTGGATCAATTCCGGCCTGGGGATTAATCCACCCTCGTTGAACGTAGCCACGTTTGATGGACTGGACAGCCTGGGGCGACCCTATAGCGTAAACGATGTATTGGCAAAAGGCTTTGCCGATAAAATGATTTCCGCCCCTATCCGGATGGATGAGGTTGAAACGGCCAACCGCACCAATGTAGCCATTACATTTTATTACCAGTACAAGGGCCGTGGCGAAGCGCCCGATGCCGGTGATATCCTAAGCCTTCATTTTAAAAACAGCGCAGGGCAATGGGCCCAGGTCTGGTCGATTGAAAATGACGGGACATTGGCTGTGGATGAATTTAAAAGGGTAACCATCCCGATAACCGACAACGCCTATTTTCACGATGCCTTTCAGTTCCGCTTTCAGAATTTTGCGCGGCTCTCCGGCCCATACGATACCTGGCACCTCGATTACATCTACATCAATAACGGTAAATCACAAATCGCCCCGGTATTCCCGTTATTCCCGGATCGTACCGTATCGCAGCCGCTTACTTCTATTTTTCAAAGCTACCGTGCTGTACCCATCAAACATTTCTTTCACGATCCGGCCGGTATACTGGCGCAGCCAGCCGTAACCCTTACCACCCTGCGTACCGACCAGGTGGCGCCATCGGGCCAACCGGTAAGCTATTCTTCAACCGTAAAAATAACTACATATAAAGATGAGCTGCCACCCAATGTGGTTGATGTTGCCTTAGACAATGACGCTGATGTAATCAGCCCGATTTCGTATAACACGTATACTGCCGTAAACCTGGAAACTTTACCGGATCCTTCAGCGCTTGATGCTTCCGCTGATTCGATCTTCTTCCGGTTAAAATTCATCCTGGATTCGGGTGATGATATCGCCAAGCCGATCCCGGAAGCGGATTATGATACCGATGTTTTTAATCCTGTAAAATTCCGTTCCAACGACAGCACAAGCGCCACCTTCGCCCTATCCAATTATTATGCTTACGATGATGGCGAAGCCGAATACGGTGCAGGACTGAATAAGGCCGGTGCACAGGTAGCTTACCGGTTTGATATGCTTACCGGTCAGCCCGATACAATTGTTGCAGTTGATATATACTTTCCGCGCTTTGGCGATGAGTCAAGTCAGAATATCCAGCTCCAGGTACTGAAGAACTTGTCTGACAACATATCCGATATTTTATATGCGGGCACTGTTCCTATTCAGCGTAATTCATTCAACAAGTTCTGGCGCGTAAAACTGCCCGAACCTATAACCGTGAACGGCTTCTTTCACATTGGCTGGCGGCAGCTTACCTCAGCCATTATTGCCGTAGGGCTGGATAAGAACACCGTTGTGAATGACAAAATTTTTGTAAACCTGAACGGCACCTGGGAACCCGATAACCTGGCCGGAAGCCTGATGATACGCCCGGTATTTGGAAAAGGGAACGGCAATGGTGGTGATCCGGTAACCGGTGTTCCGGAAAATAAAACCTTGCACATCTACCCCAACCCCAGCACCGGTGTGTTTTATGCCCGCGCAAACCTTCAGCAAATTCAACTGTTAGATATTACCGGCAAACCCGTGGCTATTGAAGCTGAATCTTCATTTGATGAAACCCGGATTGCCCTTGTAACACCAGCCGCAGGCATTTATGTGCTTCGGGCCCGGCAAGGCAACCAGCTCCTTACTCAAAAAATAATTGTCCGGTAATTCAGTAAACAGGCTGCGCAACTGCATTTTTGACCGGCTCTATAAAGATCAGCTCCAAAGGTTGCGGAGTAAAGCACAGGATAAAAATCAGCAGGGCGATAATCCCCAGGATAACTCTCCCGATTGTAAGCGGCTCTTCTATTTCCGAAGGCGGGTGAGCTACCTTCACAAACCTTCCGATCAGCAAGGCAAACAACAGCCAGCCCGGATAACCCTGTATGGTTGGGAAAATTGTTACAAGGCTGTATTGTACTGTAAAAATGATCAGCGTGTACATCCAGCGGTCGCGATTGGATAGCTGCAAAGCCTCGAGCGTGAAATAGATAAACAACACAAACAAAGGGATCTTGTACCAAAGCACTTCCCAGCCATCGGCAGGATGCACGTACCCTAAACCGGCATAGAATAAGAACGCCACAAAGATTACCGAGGCAATACGCTTGTGCCAGGTATAGCCAACCAATCCGTACAGCACATGGCCGCCATCCAGCTGGCCGATAGGAAGCAAGTTAATGGCTGTAAACACTAATGAAAGAAACCCGGCAAACAGGTATGGGTAATGTATCAGCTCATACATGTTGGGCACGCGCGCAGGATCTGCCACAAATTTTTCAAAGAAGATAAACAGCAAATTTTTTCCGGTTACCGGGATCAGTCCGCCCTTTTCATAAAAGCCTGTATGGTAAACATGCTGGCCATAGTTTAATCCAAACTGTTCGTACTCCGGGTGAATAGAGAAGATGTATTCGGGTGGCGGCAGGTGCGTAAAGCCATACCCTAATAATACCAATGCGGCCACAAAGCCGGCAAGCGGTCCTGCAATACCGATATCAAAATTCTGGGTCGATGATTTTACACGTTCCCGTAAGCGGATCAATGCGCCCAACGTGCCGAACATAAGTGGAACAGGTGGTAGCGGAATAAAATAAGGCAAAGAAGTACGCACACGATAATAAATGGCTGTAAAATAATGCCCGAACTCATGCACGGTCAATACTGCCAGAAAGCTTATGGAGTACGGCAATCCGCTCACAAAATCCTGCCCGGTAAATTCACCAAACAAAACCGACTTACCGTGTACCCACTCCGCCCCGGCAAACGTGGTAGTTATGAAGGTTACAATGAACAGGGAACTATGAACAAGAATTGTTTTTAGCTTAGGACTCATGCAAAAAATTCAAAAATCTGGTCAGGGTGTTGAACATGAAAGGTTTGAAGGCCGGCACGGGCAGCGCCCGTGATATTATCAGCATTATCATCCAGGAAAACCGTTTCACTGGCTGAAAGGTTCTGGAGCCTAAGCACCTGGTTATAAATATTTACATCCGGCTTGCTCATTTTCAGCTCATGCGAAAAATAAGCTTTATGAAAATAATAGTCGATATTGGGTTTACCGGAGGTTTGCTGCACAATACCATTAAAGCGCTGGCGATGAATTTCATTTGTGTTACTAAGCAAAAATACCCGGTGGTCTTGCTTTAGCTTTTCTAACAGCGTAAACCGCTCTGCCGGAATATCCAGCAACATGGCATTCCAGGCTTTGTCCAGCCCGTCATCGGTTACCTGCAATTGCAGCGATTGCCGCAGGTGATCCCGGAATTCGGCATCTGAAATCAGTCCGCGCTCATAATCATGAAAAAAGCGGCCATGGTGTACCCTTGACTTGATTTCATCTAATGGCAACCCGCTTAAACGGGCAAACTCCCGATGCGTATTTTCAACAGCAAGGTTTAATATAACCCCGCCCAGGTCGAAAATGATGTTTTCAATTCCAGCGTTCAATGCATTGCGTATTAGCGCTCAAATATGTAAAATTGCGCTCCCAAATTATAACGGTAGCAGGTACTGTTTTTAAGGGCCCATAGCTCAGCTGGTTAGAGCACTTGACTCATAATCAAGGGGTCGCTGGATCGTGCCCAGCTGGGCCCACAAAGCAACCTTACAGGTTGCTTTTTTATTATCCCGATGTTATTTGCCCAACAGGCTCTTTAACGTATCCTCTATCTGAAGCATAGTAGGCGATCCGGGTTTAAGGATTATTTGTTTATCGCCAATCACAACCAGCCCGCTTGTTTTAATACGGTCTGTAATATGCTCTTCCGTTTGCGCCATTGCCTGATCAAACAAATCTTTCAATTTCAGATACTCAGCCTGAGTAAGGCTTATTGTTGCAGGCTCACCCCCGCTATACATACCGGTGGAGCTTTCCTCCGGCTTTACGGGAATGTAGCTTAGCCGGTTAGCGGAAATTTCATAGCGATTGGCGCTGCCATCGGCATAAATAAGTTCAGGATGTTGATTCATACAGGTTGCAACAATGAGGATGGGTAAAATCCGGTACATAAACCAAGGTACTATTATTTGTTCAAACCTGAAACCGGCTCATTCTATCACAATGTCATACTTATCCAGGAGTCCGGGTAAACCACTGCCCAAAAACCGGGCCTTCTTTATCTTATTTGATTCAGGATCGATTGAAAAATTAGAAGCCGTTCTGAAGTCTGCGCCCTGAAGGATAGTATTCTCAAAAAGTGCGCGGGTCAAATCGCAATTCTCAAACCGGGCGTTGGTAAGATCAGCCTCGCGAAACTCCACTTCACGCAGATTACAATTTTTGAATATCGTGCTTTTCATCTTTAGCTTAAAGAAGGAAGAAAAATCCAACTGACAATTCTCAAAAGAAAAAGAGAGCAGCATGGTAACGCACTCATCAAAGCGCAAGCCCAGCATTTTACAACCCTTAAAACTGACTGTCTTAAATGCTGCATTCCTGATTTTTGCCATGCTGAGGTCGCATTCTTCAAAAGTACAATCGCTGAATGTTATTAACCTCAGGTCAACTTCTGCCAAACGGCATTTTTTAAAAGAACAGGAATCGTACTCGCCTTGTGTCAGGACATCCTTTGAAAAATCTACTCCTTCAAAACTTTCACCCTCGGTAAAGTGCTTTATCATGAATTGCCCAATAATCCCAAAAATGAGAAAAACAAATGAGCATTCTGCAATTGAACTACTCGTATTTCAATGTTTGAGCAGGGTTTAGCATAGCCGCTTTAATAGCATGATAGCTAACGGTGGCCAATGCCAGCAGTAATCCCGCTCCCATACTGATAGCAAACAGTTCCCAGCTCATGGGCACTTTGAATGAAAAGTCTTTCATGTACCACTTGCTGATAAACCACCACGATAAAGGTGCGGCCAGGCTGAATGCCAGCACAGCCAATACTACAAACTGTTTGTTCAGCAGAAAGAAAATGGCACGCAAATCAGCGCCCATCACTTTCCGGATGCCGATTTCTTTGGTGCGGTTCACGGCATTGATGCCGGCCAGTCCAAATAATCCTAAGCAGGAAATCAGGATTGCGAAACCGGTTGCCAGTCCCATAATGCTCATCCAGCGTTTGTACGAGTTATACTGTTTGGCTACATCTTCATCGAGGAACGTATAATCAAACGGCTTATCGGGGTACAACTCCTGCCAGATAGTTTTTACACGCGCAAGGCCGTCCGCCACTTCATTACCGGCTACTTTCACCAGCAGCGTAGTGAGGTAGTCGTCTTTGCCCATCGACAGGACCATGGGTTCAAACTTTTGCTCAAGCGATAAAAAGTGGTAATCCTTCACCACACCGATCACACGCGCTCCCATGCCAACCGTATCTTCACGCCAGTTGTAGTACGTATTTAACGGATCAGTCCATTTCATGTCGCGCACCAATGCCTCGTTTACGATCACGGCATTGCTGTCGGCCGGAATGTTTGCATCGAAACTTCGTCCTTCCAGCAATTGGATGCCCAGCGTAGAGATGTAATACGGATCGGCCGCATATACATATACAGATTTCTGTTCGCCATCAATCTTAAACCCGTAACGCGAGTACCCCTGGTTGAATGACAAGCTGGTTCCGGCTACCGAAACAATCACGGGTTCGGATTGCGTGCGGGTTCTGAACTGCTCAACCACCCGGTTAGACTCCTCGCCCCACCCGGCTTGTGTAGGAATGACCAGCACCTGGTCTTTATCGTAACCCAGGTCTTTCGTAGTAATGTAGCGCATCTGTTTGTACATCATCACCGAGCTTATAATCAGGAAAGCCGACAGCGCGAATTGCAATACCACCAATGGTTTGGTAAAGCCCGCCTGTAAGCGCGAGGTAAAACTACCTTTCAGTACTGATGCGGGTTTAAACCTTGACAGGAACCACGATGGGTAACTGCCAGCCAGCAAACCGGTAACCATCATCAGCGCGAAGCCGATGGATAACAACTGCAAAATTTTGACTCCACTTAATCCGATGCTTTTATTGGTGAATTCATTGAAATACGGTAAGAATAAAATCACCAATCCAAATCCAAAAACCAGCGAAACAACCGCCAGCATGAGCGACTCGAAGCTGAACTGGTAAACCAACTGGCTTTGCTGTGCGCCCGCTACCTTACGAACGCCTACTTCAATCCTGCGCGAAGCTGATGTAGTAAGTGAAAGCGAAATGTAATTAATGCAGGCAATGAGCATAATCAGCAACGCAATGCCGCCCAGTATAATTGAGTACTGCGGGTCGCTGACTTTCGCCCAACTGATTTCTTTCTTGAGATGAATTTCAGGTAAAACCGTAAACTCATACTCCAGCATTTTTGCATCGGGAGGAATAGGTACAGCCGCTTCCTTTCGCCAGCGTTCCAGCATTTCGCCCATATATTTCTCTATGGTTTTATCAAGGTTGGCTTTAAACGATTGCTGGCTGGCATCCTGTCGCAACTGCACAAATGTGGGTGTGCCAAAATTGCCCCAGTTTTTCATGTTGCGCTCGTAGTAATTGCGGTTTTCCTGTGGCAATAAAATCGCATACGTTAAACTGGATTGGGCAGGCGGAGGTTCGATGATACCCGTTACAGTAAATGCCTTCTTGCCGTTATTATCAATCTCAATGGTTTTGCCTATCGGGTCGGCATCGCCAAAGTATTTAGTGGCTATGGCCGGTGTAATAACTACTTCAAGCTTATCCTGAAACAACTTATCGGCATTTCCCCTGATTAGCGGGAAAGAAAACATGTTAAAGAAATCCTTGTCCACATAAGTTACGCGCTCGGTAAAAACTTTATCCTCAAACCGGAAGATGACACTGTTGCCACCGTTGTAACGGGTAACATATTCCACTTCCGGAAACTCTTCTTTGATAACCGGCCCGAGGCCCGTCTGCAACCATGCCGACCTGCGGTAAGGATCAGGTGCATCATGCCGCCAGGTATCAAAACTCTTTTCTTCGATACGGTAAATCTGGTCTTTGTTTGCATGAAACTGGTCGAACTCCCGTTCATCCTGAATATACAGGGCAATGAGCATACAAAACGCCAGGCCGATGCTCAGCCCGAACGCATTGATGAATGAATAAAACTTGCGCTTCTGAATGTTGCGCACCGTTACTTTAAAATAATTTCCAATCATAATAGTATTGATTATGTGTGTTGAAATCCTGTTCCGTAAAAAAATACCGGGTCTGAAAAATTTAACAACATTCCAGACAAACCTTCTCTTTGCTTTCTTCTCCCCGAATTCCTTTATATCGCTTTCAAACTGCTCTAACAAATCGCCTTCGATGCCTTCGTATAAAGCGGGCGGGCAGAACCAGCGAAGGAAGCGAAGTGGCAATCTGTTCTCTTTCATGCGTGTAGTCTGTTTCTGGTTGTCAGTTACTGGTTACCGGAAACTGGTAACATTTATTATTCATACTTCAACGTATCAGCCGGGTTGATCCATGCCGCTTTAATGGCGTGATAACTCACCGTGAGCAACGCAATGCTCATACCCGCCAACATGCTTACTGCGAATAATTCCCAACCAACAGTGATTACATATTTGAAACTCGCCAGCCATTTATTCATAAAATACCATGATAAAGGTGCAGCTAATAAAAAGGCAATAACGGCCAGCAACACAAACTGTTTATTGAGCAGTACAAAAATGTGCGACAGCTCTGCGCCCATGACTTTGCGGATGCCGATTTCTTTGGTCCGGTTTACGGCATTGATGCCTGCCAGGCCAAATAAGCCCAAACAGGCAATGAAAATGGCAAAGCCAGTTGATAAGGCCGTAATGCTCATCCAGCGTTTATACGAATTATATTGTTTGGCTACATCTTCATCCATGAACGAGTAATCAAAAGGCTTGTCGGGATAAAGCTCGGCCCATGCGCTTTTTACTTTTTCAATTTTTTGAGGAATATCACCGGGCGAAAGTTTTACCAGCATGGTGGTAAGATAGCCCGTGCTCTTTTTATCGATAGAAAGGAACATTGGTTCTATGTCGTTATTCAGCGAAAGAAAATGGTAATCGCTAAGAACACCAATCACCTGCGACCCTAACCCAACGGTATCTTCGCGCCAGTTCAGGTGTTCTTCCAGCGGGTTATCCCAACCCATATCGCGAGCGAGCGATTCGTTGATAATAACGGCATTACCATCAGAAGCTATTCGTTTGTCAAAATTCCTTCCTTCTTTCAGCGTAAGCGACAACAGGCTGATATATTCCGGGTCAACCCGATAGACATAAGCACGTTTGTTTTCATCTTTAATTTTATAGCCATAAATTGAATGCCCTCTGCTAAACGATGAGCTTGTACCCGCCACGTCAACAACTGAAGGCTCAGCACTCATTTTATTTCTGAACTGCTCCACTACCCTGTCAGCTTCTTCGCTCCAGCCGGTTTGTGTAGGGATAACGAGCACGTGCTCCTTATCAAAACCTAAATCTTTGGTGGCAATAAATTCCATCTGCCGGTACATAATAATTGAACAAATGATCATGGAAGCTGACAGGAAAAACTGGAATACAACTAAGGGCTTGGTGAAGCCTGCTTTCATCTTCGAGGTAAAGCCGCCCTTCAATACGGTTACGGGTAAAAATCCCGAAAGGAATACCGCGGGATAACTTCCGGCTAACAGGCCAACCACTAACGCAATACCAAGCGATGCGCCTGCCACCTGTGCCATACTAAGCGAAATGAGCGCAATTCCTTTACCGGTAAATTCATTAAATGCAGGAAGGAAAAACACGGCCAATCCCAACCCAATAAACATAGAGATAACAGCTAACATGAGCGACTCCAGACCGAATTGCCACACAAGCTGCTGGCGGTGCGCACCCACTACTTTGCGTATGCCCACTTCAATTTTGCGCGAGGCGGAAGTAGTGAGGGCAAGCGAAATATAGTTGATAGATGCAATCACGATAATGAGCAAAGCAATGCCTCCTAATATCCATGCATATTTCGGGTCGCTTACTTTATCCCAGCCCACCTCTGTCTTTAAGTGAATATCTGCGAGGTTGGTATAGGCCGGTTCAAAAAATGAGAACCCGGCCGGGACATTTTGTTCTTTATGCCAGCGGTCAAGCATCTCGCCCATGTATTTTTTTATCACGGTGTCAGCTTTAGTTTTCAGGTCGGTAATAGTTGCCTGGGGATACAACTGAATGAATGTCGGGAAGGAAAAGCTGCCCCATTGATCCAGGTTATGCTCGTATCGCGGATGGCTTTGGATCGGCACAAGAATTTTAAAGATAAGGCTTGAGTTGGCGGGTGGTGTTTCAATCAGTCCTGTAACTGTAAATTGCTTTTCGCCTTGTAAATCAAGCGTTATTACTTTCCCGACAGGCTCTTCTTGTCCAAAATATTTTTGAGCAATTTCCGGTGTCAGTACAACCTCATACTTGTCGCTGAACAGGCGGTCGGCCGAACCGGCTATCAGCGGAAAAGAAAACATGCGAAAGAAATCGGCATCCACCAACGTGATTCCCTCGCTGAATACTTTTTCACCGTACCGGAAAATCCCTCGCTCTCCTCCGTTAAAGCGCGTAAGGTATTGCACTTCCGGGATTTCGTCTTTTACTGCATTACCCAATGGAAGTGGCACATACGCTGATCTTTTAACCGGGTATTCCCCTCTTTGCGCGGCCTGTGTGTTATAACTGGCCTTATCCAAACGATAGATACGGTCTTTGTTAACATGAAACCGGTCAAAGTTTTTTTCATCCTGAATATACAGGTATATCAAAACACTGAAAGCAATACCAATACTAAGACCGATAGCATTAATAAATGAATACAATTTTCTTTTGGCGATGTTGCGCGTGGCAACTTTAAAATAATTTCCCCACATAACGGTATTGATTAATTGATTTGAAAACCTGTTCCGTAAAAAAATACCCGGCCTGAAAAATTTAACCACATGCCAGGCAAACCTTCTCCGTGCTTTCTTCTCCCCGAATTCTTTTCTATCATTCTCAAATTGCTCCAGCAAATCACCTTCTATGCCTTCGTATAATCCGGGCGGGCAGAACCATTTCAATAGTCTTAAACTATGATTCAAATGATTTTCTGATGGACTATGATTTTTAAGCATTTGAGTTATCTTCTGATATCACTGTTCCCGGTTTCATCACTCGTTTAAATTGCAGACTTCTGCTTCCAAAGTTGATAAGCAATCCTATTTCCATTTTGTAAGCTTCCAGGTAATTAATTGCCTGAGCCAAGTGGACATCTTCAAGCTGAATGACAGCTTTCAGTTCCACCATAATTTTTTCTTCCACAAAGAAATCAACTCGTCTTGTCCCTATATTTTCACCTTTATAGAAAATTGGCATTTCAAATTCTCTCGCAAACTTCAACTCCTGACTCCTCATCTCTATTTCCAATGCACGCTGATAAATTATCTCTTGAAAGCCATTGCCCAAAAATTTATGCACTTCCATAGCACAACCGATAATTTTTCCGGTAAGCTCAGAATATTTATACTTTTCATTAATCATAGCAATCAATAAATCATATCAATCATAGTCTAAGACAGTTATTCATACTTCAACGTATCGGCAGGCTGTACCCATGCGGTTTTTATGGTTTGATAGCTGATGGTAATCAACGCAACAAGCAGTGAAATCCCTCCTGCAAAAGCGAAGTGCTGCCACCCGATAGCAACACGGTATTCAAACGCCTGAAGCCATTGCATCATGAGATACCACGTAACCGGTACAGATAACAACAGTGAAACCGCAACTAAGTACACATACTCTTTTGATAACAACACCAGCAGGGAACGCTCGGTAGCGCCAAGCACTTTGCGTATGCCAATCTCTTTGGTGCGGCTTTGCATGGCCAGCGAAGCAAGCCCGTATAAACCCAGGCTACCGATGAGGATAGCCAATAGTGTAGCAATCCCGATAATTTTGCCGAGGTTCTGGTCGCTGGCATATTGTGCGGCCAATCTCTCGTCAACAAACGAAAACGCAAACTCTTCGCCTCCCGTGAGCTTTTTCCAAACCTGCTTTACCTGCTCAATAGTTACCGCCATGTTACCCGGCTCCAGCTTAATGAGCAGCTTGGGAATGGGGCTGTTGGCTATGTCAACATTTTCTGTTCCTGCGAATACAATCATTGGGTCCATGACCAACGCCATCGGTTTTACTTTTGTATAAAGCGACTCATAGTTGAAATCTTTCACCACGCCAATCACTTCGTGATCGGGGAATTTTTTTCCGGGTATCCGTTTGCCAACCGGGTTATCCCAGCCTAATTCTTTGGCAAAGGCTTCGTTTATAACCAAACCCCTGCGTGCATCCGAAGGATTATCCTTGTCGAAACCACGCCCCGAAGCCAGCTCAATGTTCAGTAAGTCAAAATAATCCGGCTCGACTGTATTGAAATAAAAGGTACGATACGTTCCATTGTCATCCGTGTAACCAATAAACACCCAATTTCCATTGGCAAAGTCGTGCGATGAACCGCATACGCCCGTTATACCCGGAATGCCCGACAACTCATTTTTAAATTGCGTAACCTTTTCAAAGCCCGCCACGATACGCTCAGACAAACGGCTTAGCCCCGGTATTCTTGAAACATTCAGTTGAACAACTGCAAGCTGTTCCTTGTCGAATCCCAGGTTTTTATTTTGCAGATAGCTGAGCTGATCTCGCATAACCAGGGTGCTGGAAACCAAAGAAACGGATAACACTAATTGTGTTCCCACTAATATTTTCCGCAATGTTTGTTTTCCTGTCTTCGGGTTACCCGTACCTTTTAACACGGCTACCGGTTTGAAAGCCGATAAAATAAACGCAGGATAGCTGCCTGAAAAAATACCGATAATAAACACCATCACGATTAGCATACCGGCCATAAAACCATCGAGGGGAAAGGACAACTGTTTGCCTGAAAGATCATTAAACAACGGAAGGTTAAGCACAGCCAGTCCAAGCCCGATAAGCAAAGCCATCAGCGTAACCAGCATGGCTTCACCGATAAACTGTGTCATCAATTGCTTTCGCACGGCTCCTACCACTTTACGGATGCCCACTTCCTTTGCCCGTTTGATGGAACGGCCTACCGACAGCGTAATAAAATTGATACAGGCCACCAGCAGGATGAGCAACGCCACCGTTGCCAGTATGTAAGAATACCTGGGGTCGCTTACCGGTGCAATACCGGCCGGAAAACTTGTATCCAAATGAATGGAGGTAAGCGGCTGCAAGCCAACCGTGTACTTGCCTTTCGTAAAATCTTCCTCTCCTATCAGGGTTTTAAACAACGCGGGGAATTTACTTTCCAGTTCTTTTGCATGAGCGCCTTCACGCAGCAATACATACGTTTCGGGCGTGATGTTAAACCATTGCGTAGTGAGTGTGCGTTCAGCATACACCCGCGGGTAATTCAAATCGGAAATAAGAATATCAAACCGGATGCTTGAATTAACCGGTGGGTCTTCTGTTACAGCAGATACGGTAAAGTCATCAAATGTATCGCCCAGGGCAATGGAGATAGTTTTTCCTACCGGGTCATCATCGCCAAAATATTTTTTTGCGATGCGTTGAGCAAGCACTACGTTGGCCTGGCTGCGCAACGCCTGCTTGCTGTCCCCTGTCGTTACAGCAAAATCAAAAACTTCAAAAAAATCCTGGCCGGCAAATGTTACCCGCTCCGTAAACTGGTCATCGCCTACTTTTACCTGTGGCCTGACAGAGTTGATGCGTACCTGGTGTTCAACGTCAGGAAAATTTTCTTTCAGCGTAGGCCCCATCGGGAAAGGAGTTGTCGTATAAAAGAATACCTGGTTTTCGCCCCAATCCTCATGCGCCCACACGCGGTAAATACGGTCGGCCTTTGTGTGAAACCTGTCAAATGTCCATTCATCCTTTACAAACAACGCGATAAGAATACAGCAGGCTATACCCAAACCCAGACCTGCAACATTAATAAAAGAATGAACCTTGCTGCGCCAAAGCGAGCGATAGGCTACGGTGATATAATTTCTCAGCATCATGGTATTGATTAGTTGAATTGAAAACCTGTTTCTTAAAATAATTCCCGGCCTGAAAAATTTAACAACATGCCAGGCAAACCTTCTCTTTGCTTTCTTCTCTCCGAATTCCTTTATATCGCTTTCAAGCTGCTCTAATAAATCACCTTCAATGCTTTCGTATAGTTCGGGCGGGCAAAACCATTTGAGGAAGCGGAAGGGTAATCTGTTCTCTTTCATGCGTGTAGCTGGTTCCCGGTTTCCGGTCGCCAGTTACCGGAAACTGGTAACATTTGCGCTTTCATTAATCACAGTAATCAATAAAGTATTGAATCATAGTTAAGACGAGGTATCAGCTTCCACAGGTCAACCCGCGCTTCCTTCATCGCTTTCAGCATGGCCAGCCCGGCATTGGTGATGGTAAAAATCCGTTTCCTTCTTCCGCCCCGGGCATTGGTCGCCCCACCCATTCTGGATTTTAAAAAGCCTTTATCTTCGAGGCGATACAACGTAACGTGCACCGCGCTCAGGTTTACCTCACGGCCTAAACGCTCTTTAATTTCTGCTACAATCGCGTTGCCGTAAGCTTCCTCGCCTAAAATGCCAACTATGGTCAGTACGAGTTCTTCAAATTCACCAAGATATTCTTTAGCCATTTTTATATATTTTGTAAAACAAATATACGCACAGGCGTTTCATTTGTTACAATTTTGTAAAAGAAATAGTTAGAAAAATTGACAATTGACAAAAAACAGTTGACAACGGTTCACCTTTTGTCTATTGCTTTTTGTTAACTGTCAACTTATTTATTCGTATTTCAGCGTATCAGCCGGATGTGTCCATGCCGTTTTTAAAGCCTGGTAGCTGATCGTTACCAAAGCCACCACCAGCGACAATCCACCTACTTCAGCCCGGTACTGGAAGCTTTGCAGCCAGCTCTTAAGAATCTGTAAGAATCAAAGATGAGGGTATATCCGCCAGCCACAAACTTTTTGTTTCAACCAGTTTCTTCCAGCTTGAAAGGCTAATCAACATCAGGTTCTGCTGCCGTAAATAGCCTTTATCAATTACTTTTTCCGAAAGGAGCTGAATATGATTAGGAGCCGTTTGCTCTATTGCCCGTATCGTTTCTTTAAGATCAGGATTATTTTTTACCTCACCCACCACATCCAGCATGGTTATTTGCGATCCGGAGTTGTTAATTAATTTCTGCGCATATTGTATGAGAAAAGCATCGTCATTGGAAAATACCGGGATGAATACATTATTCAGTGTTGTCAATCCCTTGTCTATCAAAACACCGACCGGAACTTTACTCCTGCCCAGGATAAGCTTAGTTCTGTCATCAAAATGCGAATCTTCATACAATTTTTCTTTCCCGGTAACCTGGTTAATAATTTTATCGGGGTTAATGAAGCCGAGAACCTTACCTAACAGGCTTCCTTCAAAAATAGATTGACCTACTCCGATTAAAAGCAAATCGTAATCGCCTTTGTTTGCTTCTTCTGTTATATCTGCATCTATATTGTTAGAGGCTTTGAATAACCTGTTGATTTTTTGATTTAAGTCCTGCGATTCCTGTATGACGGGAGCAAAACTTTCTTTTTCATATTCTACTACATTGTAATGATGCAGCTCGTTGCTTGGCGACAAATGCATGGTTGTAATGGCTGCGTTATCATTCAGCTTTTTCACCAGCCCATTCGCCAGCCGAAGCAGGGATTTGCCGCGTTCAGGATTTCCGAACGAAACCAGGATTCTGAACTTGCTGGTCATGCTGATTTCAGCCGGCACTTCCTCTTTCTTAGGCTTGAAAAACCAGTTGATCACATCCAGTGCGGGGCCTGTCATAAATGTGGTTACCAGCGCCATCAGCACCATCATGGCAAATACTTCGGGTGTAAGTACTCCCAAATCGTATCCAATGTTTAAAACAACCAGCTCCATCAGCCCACGGGTATTCATCAATGCGCCAATGGTTAAGCTGTCTTTCCAGCTTTGGCCTACAAATTTTGCCGCCAATGCGCTGCCTGCAAACTTGCCAGCCACGGCAACCAGGATAATAAAACCGGTTACCTTCCAGAGGTAAGGATCGTTCAGTAAACCGATCTGGGTTCGCAATCCTGTAAAGACGAAGAACAACGGAAGCAACAGCACAAGGGCTACATCTTCCACCTTCTCAATAAACACGCTTCTGAATTTTGCATTTTCGGGCATAATAGCTCCTGCCATAAATGCACCAAACAAGGCATGAATACCGATAACCTCCGCCAGGTACGAAGAGATGATGAGCGTTAGGAAAAAAATAGCTACTACAGGCTTACCCAGGCTCTCCCGGGATGAGTACAGATCGCCAATGCGCATGAGAAACGGCCTTACTACTTTAATCATCATAAATACATAAGCGCCTGCAAGCGCAATGGTGTAAAGCGAGCTTACAAATGACCCTGCTTTAACAATTGCAATTACGGCAGCCAGTAAGCACCAGGCGGTAATATCATCAGCCGCTGCGCAGGTAATTACAATTGTGCCGAGCCTGGTTTTATGTATGGCCCGTTCCTGCACAATGCGAGCCAGCACCGGGAATGCCGTAATGCTCATGGCAATCCCCAGGAACAATCCGAAAGAGATAAACTGCACGCCATCGGGTGCAAACGACCGGTAAATAAAATAGGCCAAACCCAAGCCGAGGGCAAACGGGATGATGATGCTGGCGTGGCTGATTACCACGGCATCATTTGCTTTATTCTTCAGCACTTTCAAATCCAGCTCCATGCCAATCACAAACATGAAGAGAATCAGCCCGATCTGGCTTAAGAATTGGAGGTTACCCAATGACGTAGCAGGAAAGAGAATCGTTGAAAGCTCAGGGAAATAAAGACCCAGCAAGGAAGGGCCAAGTGCAATACCGGCAATAATTTCCCCGATTACTGTTGGCTGACCAATTCTTTTACATATCCAGCCAAAAATACGGGCTGCCACGATGATCGTGATGATCTGGAGCAGGAGCAGCGCAAGCGGGTGCTCCAGGTTATGAATCAATGCGTTTACAAACTGCGACCACTGGCTACCCCCGGTACCCGGCAACACAATATTTCTACCCTGTTCAAGCGACTTCCCTTTCAGGATAACCCAATACATAAAAACAGAAAAGCCACCGATGGTAGCCATGTAGAAGATGCTGTTTTTGTATTTACCCATTTTTTAAATCTGAAATCCGCACGTAAAGAAAAAAATAAATCCTGAGCCCCGTCTGTCAGCAGCCTTATGTGATGTGAAATATGAAATGAGTCAGAAAAAAAATGTAATAAAATCAGATCTTAACCTTACGAATGAAATCTTTGCGATAGGTATCGCTTAAAATCAAGCTGAGCGGCTCGTCCTGGTAAGGCACGTTCAGGGTTATGGCATCAGACGAAAAAAGCTGAACCGATTTTACAGCGATTGCCTCTTTCTTATTAATCCTTACAAAGTCCTTTTCCGGAAGCTTCTCAAGCAGTTTTTCGAATGAAATATTCTTTAATACAAAAGAAGTTCCGTCTGCGAAACAGGCCACCTTATCGCGGCTATCAATAGCTGACGCTTTGATGTATACAAGCTGGTTGATCTGGATACGCGCTTTACCCTTATCTGTATTGATCTGAATAAAGGAGAGCTCCGCGCTTTGCTTTTGCCGCACCCTGGAAACAGCTTCGCGAAGGCGTTCCAGGCTAACCGGCTTTCGTACATAATCAACCGCATTCAGATCAAAAGCATCGGCTGCATACTCTTTATAGGCGGTAACAAAAATTACAGCCTTATCTTTCAATGCTGCTGCAATTTCTAACCCATTGGCTTCGGGCATCTGAATATCCAGGATGCATAAATCAAACTCCAACTCCTGCTGTTCTTCCAACAGCAGGGCCGGACTGTTAAATGTCTTTACGATTTCGAGCCCCGGTATTTGCTCACAAAGCATCTTCAGATACGTGAGGCCCGGCAATTCATCATCCAGCAGCAAGCACTTTAGCTTTGTGTTCAAGCAGGTTAATCTTTAGGTGAGCAATATAAACATCTCCTTCTGTAAACCTGTCGAGCTTAAAATTGTTCCCATAAACAATTTGCAGGCGTTGCTCCAATGTTTCAGCGCCTATCCCGGCATGCTCTTTCTTAAGCGGTTCCTGACCTGATATTTTATTAGACACCGTTAATGCAAAATTGCCCTCTTTAAATTCAAACAAAATGAAAATAAACGAATCCGTACTTTGCAGGTCGGCATGTTTGAATGCATTTTCTATGAGGTCGATCGAGATAAGCGGGGCAATCAGTCGCTGCTCATACAACGAGTCGTCCTCATCTATTTTTTTCCTGATCTTCAGCTCGAACAGGGGG